>NZ_JBYMDH010000003.1:0-722291 GCF_057774105.1 Pseudovibrio sp. SCP20
TCGAGCTATCGAGCTATCGAGCTATCGAGCTATCGAGCTATCGAGCTATCGAGCTATCGAGCTATCGAGCTATCGAGCTATCGAGCTATCGAGCTATCGAGCTATCGAGCTATCGAGCTTGCAATCCAACAGGCCACCAGCTGCGTCAAGACCTATTTCGCTGCGCCGCCAACAAAGCAGCATTCCTTTTCAGCCGAGCCAAGCAAGCCGCACCACACCCTAGCTTCGCTAACTCCACTGCCATGCCGCCTCACACCAAAGCCCCGCGACCGCGCCACTCACATCAACCAACCACCGCAACATCACACTCTCACACTAACAGAACTAGAGCTGCCCCACTGCAATACGCTCGCATCTCCAAGACTCGCGCCAATCACCACAGCGCCACACTTAAATCCGAAAGACTTGAGCCCACCATCACAGCAACACCCCGACTCCAATCAAATGATACTCCCTACCAACGGTTGACCTCATCCAAACGCAGTTCCCGGCAAAGCGGCAATCCCGTCTAAGCGGCAATCTCACTCAATCGATATCCGGCAGTGTGATTTCGCATATGCATGCCTCTTACTCTTCAGGGGCAATAATCGGCACCGAACACTGATACCGCTCCACTTGCACCACAGGGGGATAAGTGCATAGCTCCCCTCAAGCAAACCACTCCCTTCAGCTTCAGCCAGACACACACGAACGCAGAAAAATCGCAATCAACGCAAACAAACGCACAAAACAACGCAAATGCGCATCCCACTAATTTTTCTATCAATATCAATAGGCTGCACCCGCCACATGTGGAAAAGAACCCTCAAATCCATCAGATCAAGCCCAAATTACCCTGAAAAATTCCCTCCCCTGTGAATTCTTCCAAATTTTTGCATTTTTGGGATTTACAAACCCCGCCAGCGCCCGTAAATACCCCTCCAACGAAGGCGACGCCGGTATAGCTCAGATGGTAGAGCACCTGACTTGTAATCAGGGGGTCGCGGGTTCGATCCCTGCTGCCGGCACCATCGTTACTCTCTTGATTTTCAAGAGTTTTTCAAAGCCTCCTTCGGGAGGCTTTTTGCTTTTCTAGCCCCCTTCCCTCTCCGTGTAAGCAATATGTAAGCAAATGTGCGAAATCCTCAGCAGGATCTGCACCTTACAGACACCCCTCTGCACACTTTCAACTTAATACTGGAAAAGCTGTGAATGCCGTCACTAGCCGTCAGAAGCAAGGCATTCCGTGAGGTTTTGAGAAATGAGAACTGACAGTTAGTTGTCAGTAATTGTCAGCCACAACTAAATCGCATTTAAGCGAGCTAAAACTCGTCATTTTTTTTTGCAGACAGTTTTGGGCCTAGAGTCCAAGCAATATCTTACCCATCCCGCTTGATGACGCGATACGATACAGACAACAGTAAACCCAATAGCCCCTGATTGGATCCATCATGTACTGGCCAAAACCCGGAATAAAAAAAGATCCTGAAAAGCGATGGAACCAACCTGATCGCATTTTCTTTGGGTTTGGCGCTTGCCACATATTGGCGGGTGTCTATCTGCAGGAAAAGCCTCTGGAGGGCTTCTACGGAGAATGGATAGTGCCTCATGAAGGCTTTAACGGCCACCACATGTATGTCACGGATGGCCATCTGGCTTTTGATTTTCATGGCTACTCATTGAGAGAAAACTTACTCAGCCACTTTCGATCTGGTTGGTCAAAAAAGTATCCCGGATGGCAAGCCGATATCAAAAGCATCGATTTCTCACTCTTAGACACAGTCGAGCTAAATCGTCGAAAACATCTCGGACCAGACCAATACTGGGGTGATCCAATTGAACGGGCGCAGCGCTTCCTAAACGATATCGATCACAAACACGCTGCAGCAAAGGCAATACAGTCAGAGCCTGTTTACTAACCATCAATCAAAAAAGGCCTGAGAAGCTTCACGCTTCCCAAGCCAGAATATTCCGCGAGAGGCAAAGCCCCCTTCATTCCGTATTTTAGTCTTTGGAGATTTCCAGCGCGCAAGGATCAAGCAGCTCAGCAATCTTCGCGCTACTTCCCTGCACATCTTCAATGTGATTGCGCACAGTATCAAACAGCGTCAGCAACGCTTCATATTCCTGTGTGTGCTCCATGCGTTCACTCAGAACCACACTCATAGAATAAACTAGATTTTTGAGGTGGTTGGCTGAGAGGCTAAGCTGGTCCACTTCATTGCGAAGGGACGTATGGGCACATTTCTCTTTACCAGTATCAGTCATCTAAAAACCCTCGTAAGTAGTTAGAACACCACTCAACAGAAGGCTTCTGATGGCCCACTGGTGAGCGGGAGGTTCAGAACCTGTACGAGGCAGGCGGGTTTATTCCCCCGCAAAGGGTATTGTATTCACCGCCCTCCCGCCCATAAGCGAGAGTTTGCGAATGGAGACCTAACTCCAGACACAAAAAAACCGCGGATTAACGGTTGCGGTGACCGCTCGTACATGAGGTTCTGACGCCTCAAGATGACCATGCGATGTATGAGACAAGGTGTCAATGCAGGGAAACTGAATTCCTCCACAAACCCATGGGATTAACTGGGCCAAACTGGACGATGTAAAGGGAGAACAACAACACGAACATAAACACCAAGCCCTCGCGAAAACCACGTAGGCGCTTGCGCCGTGGTCTCGAACTACCCGTAGGCAGGCAAACGCCTGAGAAGGACCCGTATAACCTATGAGCTCGGTAAATGGAGAAATGTGCGCCTGTTGCTAAAGCATTTTCACGTTCATGCAATAACTTACTTGCTCAACCTATTTCTTGGATCGATCAGGTGAGACACAAAAGAAAATCAGCCCACCTATACAAGCTCCCACAAAATGGGTTGGTAAAGATCTCATCTCAATCTCAAAAGCAAAGTGTTCATTCATAAAAGAAGACACGAGTGGCGGTAAGAACAAGAAACCAAAGGCAGCGCAACCTGCTTTGAGCCGATCCGAATACGATGGCGACAATCGCAAAACACGAGCGGCCAGAAAACCGCCCGTATGAGCTCCAACGGAAAGACCCGCATACAAACTTCCAAGCAAAGCCAGCAACCCTAAAATTCCTTTGATCTCCCCCTTGAGAATTCCGAATACCAAAAAAGTCCCAAATATCGATAGACCGATCCTGCGCGGCCACTTTGATCTTTCTAGCTTTCCGAAAAAGTCTTTGATCATATCGCGATTATACGATTGCAGCCTCGCCGGTAACAATACATAGGATCTCAGCTCTTCGATCAGAGGAACACTCGCGAAAAAACGTCATATCACATCCAGATAGATCAACCGCTTTGACCCAGTCGCCTTCTTAGTCACCTGTATCCGTTTCGATCTCAGTAAAGGTGCAGCCCGATCCACTGCATTGCCAAATGCATTCACCTTTTGCGGCCAGAAGCGCGATGATCTGATTTGATCACTCACGAGCTTAATGAGTTCACCATAAAGCTCAGTAGCTGTCCCCATCCAGTTTTCACCACCATGCTGCCCGATCACAAACTCGTGGATCGCGACGGCTACAGGATCACCTTCAAACACGGCTTCTATCGTTCCGCGCCGGTTGCTTTCATAGGCCTCCAGAAACTCCATATCTTCCCAGCCAAGCCCGGAAGATGCAGCCACCATGAGCCGTGCGAAATCCGCCATGCGTGGATGACGCTCCAGATGCACCTGATCGATGTTGCGGATCGCAGCACTCAAGCCATCCAGCAAAGCTCCCAGCATTCCCGGCTTGAGACGCTCCCACTCGTGCCAGAACAAGTCCTCTGGTTGACGACCCTCCTCATCAATCCGCTTGAGGCGAACAGAAAGGGCGCGCTCAGCTAAGTCAGCTCGCTCAGTAAGCGTGGGAATGCCATTCAAGAGAACAGGCCGTGAGCCATGAAACCAGTAAGCATCCCCATCCGTGTGCAGCTTGCGAGAGATAAACCCGCTTCCTGTCGCCATTCGGCAGATCGCATCAGAAAGCCAGTTTTCCATTTTGGAGACATTATCGAAGTTGATCACATGACCGTTCTGCGCCATCACCATCAGGTCCCGCTCATCCTTAGGCAAGGACGATGCAGCCACCGCACAAGGATCACTCAGAGAACGCAGCAACCGCGCCATAGTGCTCTTACCACTGCCTTGCTCTCCCCCAAGTGCCAGGACCGGATAACTGCTACTCCGCCCCCATAGCGAGGCAATCAACCAGGCAATGATAAGCTTGTAATCCTCATCCTCTGCATTGATGAGATGCCGCATCTCCTCAATCATCTGCCCTTTGCACGGCTCCGGCAGAGCAGTCATGGTTGGTTTGCGAACAAACTTCACCGGCGGACTATCAACCACCTCCCAACCATCTCGCGTGATACGAACTGCCCGCCAACTTTCGTCGCCTAAGTCCAGCCAGCTCACATCTTGCGACCAACCGGTTCGCAAGAAGGGTTCATAACAAGCCCCCTGCTCTATGGCGCGGACTTCAAACACCCGCAGCGCATCGCTGAGCACTTGAGAAGAAACGGCAGCGCCTGTTTCCTCATAGTATCGCCCCACAAGCCAATGCTTAAAGCGCGTGCTGCCAACAGCCCAATGCTCTTGGTGGTCGTTGATGTTTAAAGTAGCAAAGGCCTCTTTCTGCGGTGAATGCCAAAGCTCAATCCCATCTGCGACAGCAAGCAAGCTTGAACGAGATGCAGGCCGCTTTGACTCAGCTTCCTCTTGAGCTTCACCATTTGAAGGCTTAGCCCCACTCACGGAGCAAACAAAGGCATCGGCTTGCTCACAGGTCCAACCATCACTCAAAGCATCAGCTGCATCCCAACCTTTGGAAACACCCTCCGGCACATCCAGCACCAAAACAGATGCAACGCCCACCTCTTCAAGACAAACCTTCACCTCTCCTGCAAATTTTGCTCCTGCTTCATCCGCATCCGGCCAGATGATTACGTCTCGCCCATGAAGCGCTGACCAATCCGCTTTCCTAGCTGCATTGGAACCACCAGATGAGCTGATACAAACATGTTGCAGTAGCAATTGCCGCGCAGCATCTGCAGCTTTCTCCCCTTCTACGATGACAACAGATGCATCTGGAGCATTAGCCAGAAGATCCAAACCATAAAGCGGCCTCGGCTGCGGCCAGGTCTCCCACCGCCACCGAAGCTTCTTCTCAACTCGAAACAGACACAAAGGACGAAAACTTTTGCCCTCACCTTCGATATCAAACCGGCAGATATAGCCAAGCACTGCACCGCTCGCATCTCGGTAAGTCCATCGATATGACGGTACTCCAAGCTTAGGATGAAAGACAGGCGGTTCCGGTGCCTCATCTGGCACCGGGTTTACAACCACCTTGCAAGGTTGCGTTCGTTTGGATTTGGTTGCTAGATCTGCTTTGATTGGAGCAAAAGGATCACTCATATGCATCCACTCCAATCATATCTGCCAGATTACAGGCCGCTTGCTTTTGTGAGAGCGAGAATAGATAAGCCCCAAGGCTGATAAAGTCGCGCCCACCCTCGCCGGTGGCAAAGTCACACCACAAGCCTGTATCGATGTTGATCTTGAAGGAGCCCGCCCGCCGGTCCATCCGGCGCGGGTTTTTGACTGAATACTCAGAGCCTGAAAGCTTGCCTCCAGGCAACCACTGCCGACAGATCGTATCCCCATGCAGCAAAGCAGATCTGGCAACACGCTGAAAAGCAATCCGGGGTTTTGGCTTAAAGCGTCGTCTCATAACCGTGCCTCCGCGTCACTCGTGGAGCTGGTCAAATGAGCTTCAATCCAGGCCTGAATATCGGAAGGCCGATACCTCACCGCCTTGCCAAGCTTAACGTAGTTCGGCCCTCCACCGCGCACCCGCCACGCCTGAATGGTTCGAATAGAAATTCCCAGATAGTCCGCTGCCGCCGCTTCCGTAATCAAAGCGTTCTCGGCGCTGTTCAGTTCCGTCCTCATTGCGTTCCCTTTCGCTCAATTGCGACGAGGAAATGCTGGATGGATTCCACCTACAGAAATAGGCGACACGATTAATCAGTGTGGGTGTTTCAATTTATGCTTCTGTTTCTTTTGAAGAAATGCGGCCTGGCTGTGTAAATTGCTTCGGTGCATACTTCGCCCATAAGCGATCAAACTCGCGACCACTCAATCCCGGAAACCGTTGCAAGGCGTCCTTCTTAATATCTGCCTTCGGTTTCCGTATCTGGCCCTCAAGCGCCTCCAGAAAGCGAATGACATTGACCTCCACAAAGCGACCTTCATTTTCAGATTTATGTCTATGCTTTGTCTTGCTGTGTGTTGCCGCGAAGAGCGTCAAGTCTTCAGCCAAAACCTGCCACTCTTCACCATCAACACGGAAAAGTTCGTTTTTTCGTAATGAGACATACGAGAACTCAGAAGACCAAAGAGAGGCTGGCACTTCAACAGCTTCAGCCAAGGCGCTCTCGCGCCCCTTAGCTATGAGTTCACCGTTTTGCAGAGCTGATATTAGAGCTAGATAGGTTTCAAAGATCAGTTGAGTTGCTAGCTTTTCCTCGGCCTTTCTAGGGGCCTTACCACTGCTTAGAATCTCCATAAGCCCATGATCGTCCAGCCATTCTAGAAGAACTGATTTTTTGTGACATTGAGTTAAAGATCGAAGGTCGGCAACAACAGGCCAACAGCTCGGCGAGAGGTTAGAAAAGTAAGAGCAGATACCCTCGAATGTCCAATCATAAACAGATGCAATTACGCTGGCATTATAGATTGCTTCACTCACTTCCCCTCGACCAAACAGCAATCTCCTGAAAGCATCGTTGAAGCCAAGCCCTTCTAAAAGCATCGAGTCACTGCCTATAGACTCCCCCATTAGATTTCCTCACCTCCCGGCCAAGAACATCACTATAGACTAGAGCAACCTAGGAGAGATTCTGCTGAAAAGAATTAAGTCGAGCTACGCACATTATGAAATCGGGATTAACCTGAGGAACAACCTTAGACAGAGCCTACTTTCAACTTCAATTGCAGTCGATCCGACTCACATATGAAGATGATTATCTTTTTCGCAGATAGCACAAAAAGCACATCTTAGACGAAAAGTAACCACTTGCAATTGTTGCAAAATCAACCCGAAAATAGATCCTATAGCATATGCTGAAGAGTGGTTTGAGGTAGCACTTGAAACAAGAGCTACCTTCCGCTTAGCGCAGCATTTTTTCGATACCTTGCAATCGCTTCCCCATATCCAGTATTGGAAAGCCGGTATTTTCTCGGCCCATTTTCTGTTTCAGTCATCATCTCGTAATAGGGAGAGAATGTTTGGTTAAAATGTCTACTCACATTGTCTTTTTGTTTCTGTGTAGCGTTTGGAAACACAGCGCCTGTGCGATGTGCTATGTCAGTGGTCGTAAAGTACTTCCTGGTTTCCGGAGTTGCCCAGCAATCAAGCAACGTTATCAGTATGGCGTCTTCTAGCAATATTTCACTATTGGGCATGACGATTGGGCGAGGAAGTTCGGAGCTCAACGTCGACATGTGTTCATTTGGTAAATGCGTATATGAACTCACAACAGTTAGAAACTCCTCGATACTACTCTCGTTGGTAACCAGTTGGACTTCTGTTGCATTTTTGATTGCATCGAGACCCATTTCACTTTGCTCACTGTCTCGAACTTTGAATTTGCTTCTAGTTTCCGCATCGCCTTTTCGACCACGAAGGCCCATCCGTTTAAAGCGGATTTCATTGTCTGCATCTATAAACAACGTGGTAAATTGTATACCGAGGCTCGCAGCTTCTCGCCTGAACCAAGTTAACTCTTCAAGAGCGCGAAATCCTGTTAAAACCCATGCAGACGCGTCTGAACGTCGAAGATATTTTAAGATCTCTTCGGCAGCTATTTGTGGTTTTTCAGCCAAGGCAGCAAGTGCAAAACTAGATATAGGTATCTCATTTTCGAAGCCGTGTCGTTTATAGTATGCTAGGTGTATAAAATCACTTGCTTCAACATGGAGGTAACCATAATTCTCTGCTAAAAATTGCCCCGCAGTAGTCTTCCCCGCGCAAGTATACCCGCAAATGACAAGACACTTTCTATTGTCAAAATTCAAGCTAAGCTGCTGAGGTATTTTATAGAACACCCCCTTTGACTGTAAGAACTCCGCCATATTTATCAGAGACTTACCTCTAAAGTCATATTTCTCAGCAAGTTCAATATCCATCTTGCTAATTGGTGATTTAGTCTTGCCAGGACAGAACCACTTATTAAAAGTCAAATTGTCTAACCACGGATAAACAACATTAGATTTAATCTCGATTTCGTTGCTTATTATTGTCCCTTCTTGTTCACCTTTGAAAATGAGGTATGGCTCCTGCACATTCCATTTTTTCTTATAAAACTCTGGTATATGTAGCACTATATGTGACCGGACTATTACTCTCCGATTGTTCCCAGCATCTTTTAGTAATTGATCTACAGTCTGAAAATCGTTTTCTCGCATCCAATACTTGATATCAAGCCCCGGAACCTCATTGCCTTCAGAGCTCAATGCTTCGATCTCTACTGACGTATCCTCTAGAAAAAAAAATGCTTTGGAGGACAAAGTGCCTGCGCTTCTAGCTTTATCTAATGCGCTTTCGTAGCTGCTTCTCAATAGTTCAAATCTATCAAGCAAACGTGGTTCTTCATAGCTAGCGTGGTAAGTGCGCTCCCGAAAACTGAGAACTCGCGCACCGTATTTTCCTAGGAAATGTCTAGCGTGCGCTATCTTTGTAGTATTGGTCGTGAAAAATGTTAGGTCAATCAAGATTCTAAAATCCTCACTATCCGGCCACTATTTTGGGGCAGGCTTCGAACTACTCCTATCTTCAAACTTTTTGCCTGTTCAGTTATTGCGTTCAGAACGTTGCTTTGACCAAAAACTACTAAAAGTGGGCCTAGGCTACTCATAGCGACGGCATCGGCTCCAAGATTTCTCAAACTCAGATCCAGTTCTTCTAAGACTGTCCCATGAATTGCTCTTTCTGTCGCCTTCCAGCGTGACTTTTGGAGCATACCTAAAGCGGAGCAAAATATTTCGAAATCCTTTTCCATCACAGCGGCTTGGAGTCCCATAAGAGCGATGTGAGCAGTCTCGAGAGTATCGGATTCACCAAAGGGCAGGTTCTCAGAAAAGAAAATCTGCTCCTGTTCCCTTGTAAGGCAAGACAGATTCTGAGGAAGCGCAACCAAAAACTCCCAATTTGGCATAACCGAGTTTTTGCATAGCAAAGGAAGCTCAGGACTAATACTTGATGAAGAAGGTTTAAACGACTGCCCTCGAGCACGAACGCCAAGATCTAAAAGAAACCCCCCTTCAAAATAGCCATGTATCCCGACACCGGAAGTACCACCTCTTTTAGATAACTGCTGCGCTAATCTCTTATCATATTCTCGACGAGCAAGAATTAAGTATGCTTCCACCGAAGCGAGCCTGATAGCCGTACCTGAGCCTGCACCAGCGTGCGTAAGGATATTTCCATCAATCTCAATCGATATGCCGCTCTCTATCCGCAGATATCGTTGAACATCAAGAAGTGTCTTTCTTAAGTCAGATAACTCTTCTGCACCCAACGGTTTTGATCTTTTATCCAAAATGTCGATAGTTTGACTTTTGCTTCCTGAAACAGAGATATTAAGTCCTTCAACCATAAAACCAACGCCACCATTTTGGCGAAAGCCTGAATGGTGCAGAGAAATCAATCCAAGATGAATTCGTCCAAAGGCCTTTATCTCAACTTTCAAGGGCATCAGTTCCTTTGTTCCATTCTCGCTCAAAAAAGTTTTGATGCTTTCGAGCATAAGGTGTCGAGCTCTTAACATGTACAGCTGGAGAGTTTTTGCTTTCATCGTCAGCGAAAATTGGACCTCCGATGAACTCATTGTCTGTAATTACAAAACTGTGCGATGCAGGTGAATCCATACTCTTTACTTCAAACTGTTCAGGGAATTTCTCACGCACTTTCTTCAATTTGGGCTGTGCTATGCTAAACTTCTTCTCGCTAGCATCATCCATATGTTTTTTGCTGGGGACCAGAAGTTTTACTGTAAGTGTCGAGTGTCTATTCATCGCATCCAGTAACATGTGATCATCTGCGTCTCCATCCAGGAAATCATCAACAAACCTAGAACACGAAGCCCCCATAACAAAGACTTTTCCCCTAGATTTACTAACTATCGGACTGTAGTAAACTTTGTCATGCCTACCACTTAATAATGAAACAACACCCGAGTCGTGAAATTTTTGAAGCTCCCGCAAGGGTTGAATTGAGAAATAAAATATTAATATTGATACTATGAAGCTACTTAGCAAGCCGGTAAAAAGTGCATTCCATTTCGGGTCTTCAATCGTAAGAAAAAAGTATGCGCATAAAAGTGTGAGCATGATAAGCCCAACCAAAATAAGCACCCATTTCGGTATCTTAATATTCTTGGTTAAATCGCTCATAGCGGTATCCCTACAAACAAAAGCTCTCGTTTTTCTTTTTTGCTTAAGGCGTGTGTGTGATCTAGCGAATGAATTGAAACCTTGGGGAAAGTACTTTCAAACAAGTCCTTAAGTTGCTCCTCCGACGGAACTGTACCTCTTAGATATGATAAGCAAACTATCGAATTCTGATGCTTCTTCACCAAAGAAAACAGATTGTCTTTGAACTGATCAGGATTCGACCAGGTCCCAAATACATTGGGCGCATTTGGTAATTTTATTGGTGAACTCAGATCGATAAGGTCAGGCCATTCCGTATATCTGGCAAGCCCCTCAAGAAAATGATACTTCCTCCAATAATTATCATGAAAGGATTTCTTTTCTTCGCTGACATAAGGCGGATCGAGGTAAACTAAGTCGAACCCTGTCGGCAGATCAGAAGCATTGGTGGCAGGTAAGATCCTTGCTGCAGGTGCCGTAAGAGGCTCTCGCTTTGAGAGCTCATCAAAACTGCGAACCATGTGATATTTAAATGAACGTTCCCAAGTTACGGCATTGCCAAAAGATCTTGTTATCCCTTTATTTGTCCTTAATTTAAGATTGGCTCTATGAAATAAGTTAAATGGGCGTTTTTTCAAACAAGATTGATATAAAAGATATCGAATTAGGCTCTGTTGCTTAGTTGAAAAGGCACCCCTCATGACATCCTTGATGCATCCGTCGATCCAACAATTTTCCTCTTGAAGGAAAAATACGCCGTTATAATGCGAACTGACCATTCCTTCACATGGATTTACGCTTTCAACGAAATCTATGATTTGCTGACGTGTCAAAGACAAATCATCACTAAGAACAACTCTTGCGACATCTGAGTTAAAACAAAACGCATCGTTGTAACTAACTTTCTTCCGCATTGACCGAAGTAGATATGAAACTGATGCGGTGCCTCCAAAAGCATCTAAAACCGTCGAAAATTTGAGTGGTCTAAGATTTTCATAAAGCCAGGGTAATAACTTTTTCTTGCTTCCATAATATCTCGTGATTGGAGACTTCGATATGCTATCTACAACTGGTGTCAACACATGCAATTTTTTGCTATCGCGCTGTATTGGTAGACTAATTTCTTTGTGCGATGGACTCAAGGGGATTAAACTTTGCAATCTGAAGCTGAGATGGATTTAAAGTATAATTATATCGGGCCATATGCGAAACTTGTATCCTACGGGCTCCACGGAAATATCGATCTGTCACTTTGCTCCATTCGTTCCCCCGTTTTTATAGATCTTAAACTTGTTATAAGCAGAACGGATAGAATAATAGCTACCACAACAATATGCTTGTAATCGGGGCCGAAGCGAAAGAACTAGAGGCTAATAGAGGGCTCTGCTACGTACAGAAAAGCGCTAACTCAACTAACCAAATTGAGGAAGGTTTTCTCGCCAATAATCTCAAGTTTTTGACCGCGAGCAATATATTCTTCTGCTTTTCGGTGCTTACTGCTCTTCTCATGATCAGCAAGCCGAGCAAGATCTTGTTCACCAACAACGACAAGAGTGGTCCTTTTCGTTACTCCTGAATCGACAGTCATGCCCACATTAGCGGCAATGCCAGCTGCTTCTCGTCGGCTCATTTCAAGTTTGCCTGTAAAGACAATTATATGGTCGGTATGCGAACCTTCGGGATTGGGCTCAACATGAATTGACTTTGAAGGATTTCGCCTAACTTGACGAGATGCATCTTTCCATTCATCTACACTTAACCCGCTTTTCTCAAGCGCTTTTAGCATGACCCATGCTGTACACTTCGCGTCTTCTCCAGCGTCGTGATGCTTGAAGGAAAAACCAAATTCCATTGCTAAGTTGCTTAACCCATACCCTCGTTTTCCAAACCTATCTGGCCAAGTTCGTCGCACGACCCTTGTACTATCTATCCATTCAGAAAGCGGGTTTTTTACATCATATTTTGTTGATGCTTCTACCATCGCATTTCTATCAAAGGCGCTGTGGCTAATCGCGATGTTGTTCTCAAACAACGGACCATACTTGCGAACCAAATCAGGAAACAGCATAGCTCCCTCTACAAGGTCTTCATCAATGCCGTGTATACTGATGTTGCCCCAATCAAATGTCTCTTCAGGATTAACCAGCTCTGAGAAAACATTCACCACCATGCCGTCTTTCACTGTGGCAATACCAATCTGACAAACGCTGCTCCGAGATCCGTTTGCTGTTTCAAGGTCGAAAGTAATAAAGTCAAAATCAATCTTTGTTAGCGCAGAAGAAGCAACTGCTGAGCATGAACTTGACTTGGGATGAGACAATAAATTCTTGAATATTCTCATTGCATTACCTGCTCTTCATCAGTGACGAGCAAACGTCATCAAGAGTTCTGTTAAACACCTACGAGAAGTCGCATTGTTTGCTTTGTGAGCAATCAATGCAAAATCAACGACACAAACAAGTTTAACAACACTTGACTAACGTCCCACAGAAGGTACTTCCGTTACACTATCTATTGGTCCGTGAGAAAACATGCCAATGTTTAATAACGAAGCAAGAAACACTAAGGCAAATGCCTATCCAAGGTAGAGAACACCCCTGCATTCTTCCAAAGGCTTCTATTTCCGATCACGTATAGAAAGCCTTTAGCTCTTGTTACAGCGACATTGACGAGATTGGGTTTGCCGCCTGCCCATGCTCGAGCTCCGTTTTGCGATTGTGCTTGTGCTCCCAGCACAAAGAAGACAATCTCGGCTTCACGACCTTGTACAGTGTGGACAGTGCCTACGTGCTCACAGACCCATGATTTTGGCTTCTCCACCCAATCTTGCAAAACACCACTATTCAGAATTTCTCTGCGAAGGTTGTCTTGTACGATTACGAATGGTGTTACGACATAGATATCTGCGGATTTTCCTGATGCTCGTAGCTTAGAGAGCATCTCAATCAGCACTTTGGCCTCTTGAACACACCATTTATCTTGAGTTGCCGTACCTTTGACATCTATCCATGAAGAACGACCCAAAACTGTCTCAGATGGCTTGCCTGCCTTCGCTTGGACCATCAAGTTCGAATAAGCGATTTCATTTGAAATTTCGAACATCGGGCTACTGCATCTGCGGTGCACCAACAACGGGGCACCTACATCACGATAGCCACTTCCTGATGGAAAGCGAGCACCATAGACACTTGCGGTGTCAGCAAGGGTTTGTACGGAAGCCTCTGGCGCATTGAATTTCAATGGATCGATAGCAAAGTAAGCACAAATCTCTTCAGTCAGACTATTTGGGAGTGTTACTACTGGTTCGATTTGAAGTGGATCTCCTACTACCACTGCCTGCCGTGACCTCATAAGCGCACCAACTGCAGCTTGCGGCACAGCCTGTCCTGCTTCATCAATGAGCAGCCAACCTAAACTCTCGGTACCTAGACGCGTAAACATACGGTCAATAGAAGCAAATGTTGTCGATACCACTGGAACAACAAGAAAGAACGATGCCCAGAGATCTGGAAGCAGTGCATCCTTCGCAGGTGAGCCTAAGCTGCGGGTGCCAAAGTTTTGTATAAAGATCGTTAGATTCTGTTTGAGCCGATCAGCGCAACAATCAATAAATGCCCGGTGAACCGATACAGCCGCCTCGAAGATCTCATCACGCATGCGGCTTCCAAGTTTATCGAACCAAACGCTCGACATCTGGAGTTGCTCATGAGGCATTGAGAAAAGCTGCTCATCAGGAACAATAGCAGCACAACGTTCTCGCGCAGCCTTTACGGTTTGCTTCAATCTCACTTCAACAGCCCGTACCTCTTCAAGCTTTTTCTCGGCTTCTTCAAGACGCAGCTTCTTTTCTGTCAGGACGTCAAAATAGCGTGCTGCCTCCTTTTGAATTACCGCCAGCTCACGATCACAATCCTTTAACCTGGAGCAAGCCTCGTCAAAATGAGGTGACCAGTCGCGAAAAGATTGCGTTCGAAAAAGTCTGGCAAAAAAGCCAGGTCGCCGCTCATAAAGATCCTGCTTTTCTTCGTTAGAAGCCGTAACTAGCTCTCGAGCTGTCTCTCGCCGCGTATCAATCTCAGCGTAACGCTTCCCTAGCTCTTCAAAGTCAGACTTTATCTTTGAAATCTTAGGGGAATTCTCCTCAAGCCATCTGTTCGCTTTTTCCAATTGGCTAAGCTGCACATGAACTTTTTGGAGCTCGTCTTGAAGTTGCCTAAATGTGTCAAACGCTTCTTTGAGCCTTGACCTTGCCTTCCCCCATCGAGCTTTTGCTTCTCGTGAATTATTGGGAGCTTGCTCTAAATCTATAATCTTTCGATTGCGTCTTCGGACACTTCCATCCTCTTGTTCTTCGTCAATGATTTGAGGAACGCCAGATGCATGATTAAGGTAGGTAGATAACCCAACTTCCGGGTCACGCCAAAATCTCTGCGAAAAGTTGTATCTGTTGGACTTATTCCCTAGAACGGCTGAAATAACGCCCCATGTCTCCGTTTCAAGGATGCTATCAGAGATCGTTTTAAAGTACCTCAGTTCGGGAGCGTCCTCCGCTATCGCATTCAGCGAGGGCAACTCGGCACTTACATTCTCCACGGCCTTATTGTTTGATGAGGCAACAACCATCTCAAACCCTTTAAGGCGCGCATCTAATTCATGAAGCGTTACCTTTGCCTTGTTTCTTTGCAACTTAACATTTGTCGGCTTGAATGCACTTTCAGGAATAGAAAAACTACACATGACCTCAGCCCGCTCAATAATGCGCGCAGCGACAACATCTCTGAGAAGTGTTGTTTTTCCAGTCCCTGGAGGCCCATTTACTCCCAAAATGCCAGTAGTGAGTTGTTGCTTGCTCGAAGCATTGACCGCAGCTTGTTGAAGCAGAGCCAGGGGAAAGCGCCCTCTGCTTGCCCATCGACCAGTTGGGGTCAGTGCCGGTTGCAAAAGCTCTTGAAGTGCATCTGTGTCTTCTAACAGGTCCTTTCGACCGTCTACATATTCAGCTTTCAAATAATGTTTTAGGGCGTGAGGTAATTGACCAGCGGAAGCTAAGTTTCGCGCTTTAGCGAGATCTCCAAGAAAGAAAGAATTAAGCAGCGTGCTTTCTGGTGGTGTTTTGCTACCATAAAATTCATAAACCCTTATGGCAAAAGACGGCTCTTTGATCTTATGACCCACCAAGCCTAAGCGACTTGTTAACTCGCCAAAAACATCGCTGATGGACTGTTTACTGAGAGGAACTAGCTCGCCCTCATCGTCTCGCTGAAACAATCGCTTCCGCAAGAAAGCTATAATCTGCTTCTCTGCTACGGGCCAAGCTGCCAGCTTTTCCAGATCACCATTAAGAGCAATTGGCATACCCCAAGCAAAACTCGAAACACCAATTGAGTTTTCCTCGTCAACCGGTCGTCCATCTTTGTCTAGAAGGACGGTAGCAACTGCATTTTGCCCACGCATACTCGGCTTGTCTGGGCGTTTATCTGCATAACATTTAAGGAGCGCTTCCACAGCAGGAGCCAACTCAACTGTTCCTAAAAAAAGCTCGTAATAGAGCTTTTTGTTTCGTCTTGATTTTTCTCCGACAACCCAAGGTAACTCTCGGTTCTCAAATCGGGCGATGCGGCTCTTATCTCCCCCAACGAGCTCTTCTTCCCGTCGAAAGCCTTGAGGGGAGAGAACTTCTAACGCTGTCCATGCACTGAGAATATTCTGAGGATCGTCAGCGACTTTAGACTTGCTCGGAGATTGCTTGCTTGCAGCAAAGCTTTTTCCCTGGTTCGCTTGTTCTACGACGTCTGCAACATCCCAAGCTTGGTTGGAGTAGTTATTGATAGCTGGAGTTTCAGTGAGGCTGTCGCTTTGCTGCAGAGCAGCTGCGCCATCCTGCGCCTGAAGCACATTTTCTTTCAGACTCAACGCACGACCAGTTTTACGATGTTCTAACTCATCTAACAGCAGATTAAGGATATCTGCATCCCCACGATTGTTTGCAAACGTGTCTTCCAGATCAGAAATTGATTTATTGAAAAAAGGCCTTATAGACATGCTTTAAGATCCACGCATCATCACTATTTTATTCAATATCTCCTTATAGTTTCAATCTGCATACGTTCACAACCAATGGATTTAACTTATTGAGCTATTTCAGGATGGCATTGCTTTTAACGGGTTGGCAATCGTTGCGATTACTCCCCTCCCTCTAACCCCGCCTCTATCCGCTCCCCAACCGTCTCTGACAACACCCGGATTGGATGCGCATCATGGTTCACATAGCGGTTGGTGATGGTCACGTTGCGATGGCGCAGAAGGTGGCTGATGAGGAAGGCGTTGCTACCTGCTTGAGCTGCGAAGGTGCCAACCGTGTGGCGCAGGTCGTGAATGCGTACATCAGGGATGCCTGCATGGTAACGTACGCGCTGCCATGCATTCTCCACCAGCTCCTTGGTGATATGCCGTGTTGGATCATTGATCCGGGCCAACACATAGGGTGAATCCTCAAGATGAGGAATGTCAGCAAGGATATCGAGAACATTCTCACTCACCGGGTGTGGCTTGCGCCCATCTCCTTTCTTGGATGGCAGAGCAATAGTGCCTTGGTCAAAGTCCACGTGATCCCATTCAAGCGATGCGATCTCCATGAGCCGTGCTCCAGTGTAAAGCAGCAACTTCAGGCAATAGAGCGCCATGGGGTTCACAGGCGTCCGACGCTTCTCAATGTCGTGGCGCAGATGCTTCCGATTTTCAGGCTTGGCTTTAATGATCCAGGGCAGCCCCTCCTTCTCAGCAATCTTCAGCGTCTTGCCCAAACGCTGTAACTCATCACCTGAAAGAAAACGATCTCGCTCATTCTCTTTGTAGCGCTTAACAAGCCGCACTGGATTGCTATGCTCAGGCCTCAAGCCCCACACCTCAGCAAGATTGAAAGCCTTCGAGATGATCGCCAGCACATGATTGGCTTGCCTTGGTGTCCGCCTCATGGAACGATGCAGCTTAGAAATGTCCTGACGAGTTACAGAAGCCAGCTTTGACTTGCCCAGAGGCTTGCGTACACAACGATCCAAAATGCGCCGGATCTCAATGAGCGACTTCGGCTTATTGTGCACCTCCACATGTTCACTCAGATACATGTCGAGCAGATCATTCACCGTGGGAGCATGCCGGATCACCTTGCGATGCACCGTTGGATCTTCCCCGTTGCGTACTTTAGCAAGAACTTCGATAGCAAGCCCCCTCGCCTCATCGGGAGTGAGCCCACCATACTTGCCAAGCGTCATTCGACGCGACCGGCCTTCCAAGGTGCGATACTGAACAACAAACGACTTGTGCCCACTTGGCATCACCTGCAGGCCAAACCCAGAAAGCTTGCCGTCCCACACGAAGTACTTTTTCGCCTTGGGCTCAGCAGCATCCACAGTCCGCTTTGTAACGTTGGGCATCAGGCACACCTCTCCCGCTGACGGCCCATGACAAGAACCATCACACATGCAAAAATGTCAGTTGAAAGTATTCCCCGTTTGCTGCTGTTTCTGACGGCCTGACAGCTTGTGACGACCTTCTGGGCTTTTCTCCAGAGCCTGTGCAAAACAGGCATCCAGACCCTCATAGGTCGGCTAGCAAATGCCTACCATTCTGTGTCAGCATATTGTAAGCAAATGTACGAGTTTCGCAGCGAAATGCAAGGTAGGCAGGAGCAAATAATTTTCTACAACTCATTGATTCATAGTACTGAATCGTAGTAGAGTGTAAGTAGACGTGAGTTGCAAATTGCAACTTGTAATCAGGGGGTCGCGGGTTCGATACCTGTTGCCGGCACCACCTTCTCTTTTGATTTTCAAAGCCTCCTCCAGGAGGCTTTTTGCTTTTCTGGCCTAGCACTTTCTCAAAGACAAACAGCTTCCCTCACATTACCTCTCATCATCTAAATCAATCGGCTCACTATCGAACGAGAGGCCGGGAACCAGTGTTGGGTTGCCATCTTCGTCCTTCTTCCCAGCCAGTGAGAGATAGAGAGTGCCAAGTGAACCAACTTCTCTGATCTCAAAAAGATAAGGATCCTCTGGAGTTCCCTTCCCGGTTGGGTGATCAATTTTGCCGGTGAAAAGTCCAACGAGAGCTGCACCCCAGGCTTTGAGGGTCTTGCGATTGCCAGCCACTTTTTGCATCCAGTCTGCAATCGTTTCAGGCACATCTCCGCCGTTCGTGATGAGAGACAACCAATCGATGGCGGGCACCTCTCCCAGATCTCCTACATGGCCACCAAAGCCGATCGCAGGAAAGAGAAACGGGTTCCATTCACTTAGAATCTCAGCCGGATCATCCACGGCCTTATCAGCGTCTGTTCTCAGCACGTGCAAGGCGTCCTTCAGACAGGCGTTGAGATCTTTATTGATTGTTTTCAATTGCTTGCGAAGCTGCGCAACGGGGTCTTTTAGCCAGTCTTTGTTGAGCTTATACTCTTTTGGGTCTTTGCCCTCCGGGATCAAGAGACCGACAAGAAGCCCAAACTCCAAAGTGGCAGCATCCAGTTCATGCGCTCCTATTGTTTTTCTCACATCAAGTTCCTCGCAGTACCTGCATTAGACATCATGTGAGGAAAGACGGGAGCCAGACTGCTCCGTGAGGCAAAGTATCAACAAGACTCCGATCATGGTTAAAGAACTCAAAGTAGAGCCCTAGGAGAACGCCGGTAATAGGAATGGAAACCGCTAAAACTCTCTGAGAACTCTCAGGTTCTGCTTAGGTACAGACTTACCCAAACTTCAAGAGGCAACGCCAACAACTGTATTTTTTGGCTAGATAATAATTACAAGTATTGCCCGAGGCACAAACATACACTCCCCCAAATGAGGAGGCCTGTAATGAGCTTAGAAAATCCCAATGCTGGTGAAGACGTCAATGCTCTTGAAGGGATCATGAGCACCTATCAGTCAGAGATTAGAGACAACACCATTTTGCAGGCTGAGCTAGCCAAGCTGAAAGACTATTTAGAACACAGCGGCGAGCATTCACTGAAAGAGCGGCTGCAAGTCTTTGAACACATTCTGGAAGAGCTTCAGGAGAACTCAGGCGATCATCTGCGCATGACGGAGGAAAGCCCCCAGCTGGACCATCACGAGATGGAAAGCAACCGTCATTTGGATGAACAGGAAACCCTGAGAGACGCTCTCAATCGCTTCGGTTCCCGTTACCTCAATTAAGCACACAAAGCATAGGCAGTGCCCCGTACGATCCAGCACGTAGCTCTGCGGTTTTGGATTGACCATCCCTGCCCTTCGTATCATGCCTGAAAGCAGGACGCGGAGGCCGCCATGCATGTGCTGCGAGATTTGATCTTAGAAAACGAAAACACCCTGATAGATCGCATCTTCTATTATGCCAAAAATCAGGGCTACACCCAGTACACTGCAACACTTCGGGAAGCATGGCGCGTATCTGTTGAGGGCCTTTCTAGATCCATTGTGAAAGCAATGGAAGCCTACGATACTCCTCCGGAAATAGATGTCAGCTCAGACTTCTCCTGCCACCCCTTCGCTGCATTTGGCGTAGAACAAGCCAGAAGCCACCGATCCAGAGGAGTAACATTGGGTTACTTCCTCGGCCTGACAAAATACTACCGCAGCGCCTATATGGATCTCATTGAATCTCAAGGTTTTTCAGAGACTGAGAAAGCTCGGTACCGATCTTATCTGCTACGCTACTTCGATTTCATGGAGCTTGGATTTTCCACAGAATGGAGTGGTGTTGCAGAAGAGAGAAAGCTGCATGAAGCCTACGAAGAAAACCGTCGCATCACCAATGAGAAAAACAAGTATCTCACCATTTTGGAGAGCCTGAGCGATCCTATCGTGTTGATGGATGAGAATGGCAAGGTCAACGACCTCAACTATGCGGCACAGGCAGTCTTTTGCGGCCTGCAGAACACCAAGATCAAGTACGTCAACGAAGCTACGCGCGATGTGCTGACCAGTCAGCTACAGCCCTACCTACCTCAGGAACTGGAGAGCTGTTTTACAGATGTCACGCTGGACACTGCTGTTGGTCCGCGCGTTTTCGATATTCGTGCCCAGCACATCGTAGATTTCAGCCGCAAGTTTCCCGGCATGATCCTCATTCTCAACGATGTCACCGATCATAAAAAGGCAAAGGAAGAAGCAGAAGCGGCCAACAGTGCCAAATCTACCTTCCTCGCATCAATGAGTCACGAAATCAGAACACCATTGAATGGGGTTCTTGGACTGGCAGATCTCCTGAAGGATACAGGCCTTAAGCCCGAGCAGCATCGCTACCTCGACGGCATCATATCCTCAAGTGAGATGCTGCGTTCCATTCTCAACGATGTGCTGGACTACTCCAAGGTGGAAGCAGGCTCACTGGAGTTAGAGACGGTCGATTTCAAAATCCGGCAAGTCATCAAACAAGTGGTAGATCTGACAAGACAGCAGGCCGAAGACAAAGGCCTTGAACTGCTGATCGACGTTCACTCACACGTGCCAGAAATCCTGCGCGCCGACCCGACTAAAATCCGGCAAGTCCTGCTGAACTTCGTCAGCAACGCCATCAAGTTCACCAATGAAGGCTCCATCACCATCAGCGTGCATATCCCCATAAGCCAGATCAGGCGTGCTCGTTGTTTGCAGATCATGGTGAAAGACACAGGCGTGGGGCTGCCAGCAGGTGATCACAGCTACCTGTTTGAACCGTTTGTGCAACAAAACGCGGCCACCAACCGGCTTTATGGCGGAACAGGCCTCGGTCTCGCCATCTCAAAGCGCCTCGTGAATGCTATGGGTGGTGAGATTGGCTGCAAAGCAAACCAGACGCAAGGTGCAATCTTTCACTTTACAGTACCATTTTACGAAGCAGATCAGACCGTTAGCATCATCGAAGATAAGCAGGATACCTGGAAGCCCAAGAAGCTGAAGATCCTTCTGGTGGAGGACAACAAGGTCAATCAGCTTGTCACAGAAGGTTTCTTAGAGAAGGCAGGCCACACCTGCTTCACCGTCGCGAGCGGTGAAGAGGCTCTGTCTCAACTACATGAACATCGCTTTGATTTGGTGCTGATGGACAACCGCATGCCTGGCTTAAGTGGGACAGACACCATCGCCCGCATTCGCGCATCCCACTACCACCATATCTCCAGCATTCCTGTCATCGTTCAAAGCGCCGGTATCTTCCTTGCAGACATTGAAATGAGCTTCACCGCTGGTGCGGATGGTTTCCTCGGCAAGCCCTACTCCCAGGAAGATCTGGAAGACGCCATTGCCTCCTGCCTTTCCGACAGAGCCATGTTCGCACGCAAATCCCAACAGAGCCTGCAGGAGCAACCAACAGAACTCATTGATACAACAGTGTTACGTGGTCATTTCGACATGTTGGGAGAAAACCGCGCAAAACGCATTGTCGATGCATATATGCAAACATCGCGCTACTTCATCCCAGAACTACGCAACCTCATCGCAACACAAAATCTGCCCAAGATCAGAGACAAAGCCCATAGCATGAAGGGAGCCTCCTACAATGTAGGCCTCACTCATGTCGCGAAGCTCTCCGAGCAGCTGGAGCAGGCCGCTCAAAAGGAAGAAAAGCATAAAGTCATGGAGATATTCAGCGCTCTGGAAGTCAGCTACACGGCCTCAAAGCATAAGCTGAATGAAACCTGGCTCAACTGCCTCACAGAGGCATCAGGTTAGCTCGGCGTCAGTGCACACCCGTAAACACGTAACCAATCCCATGCACCGTCCTGATCAGGCTTGGGTCTTTGGGGTTCGCTTCAATTTTGCGACGCAGCCGGCCAATAAGCACATCGACCGTGCGGTCACTTGGGTCCCATTCCCGGTGGTTCAGGTGATCCAGCAGATTATCTCGGGTCAGCACGCGGCCTTTGTTCTCGATCAACGCGGAAAGAAGCTCAAACTCGCCGCGTGTCAGGCGCACATCCTCCCCTTCCGGCGACTGCAGCCCACGTTTGTCCAAGTCAAGAGACCAGCCCGCAAAGCTCAACACACGCTCATCAGCAACAACAGGTACCCGCGCAGCTTTCACCCGGCGCAGCAGGTTCTTGGAACGAGCCAGCAACTCGCGCGGATTGAACGGCTTGATCACATAGTCGTCCGCTTCCATTTCAAGCGCAACAATGCGATCCACTTCGTCCGTTCGACCCGTCACCATGATGACCCCCACATCCGACTGCTTGCGCACTTCCTTCAGCAAAGTCAGGCCATCATCATCCGGCAGCCGGATATCAAGCATGATCAGGTCAACATCACCGCCTGCAAAGATCGAACGCATTTGCGCACCGTCTTCGGCTTCAGAAACACGGTATCCTTCAGTCTCAAAATATCCGGAAAGAGCGACGCGGCTGGTCAGGTCATCATCAACGACCAGTATATGTGCCTTGTTTGTCATATGCTTGTTGTCGGCTTGTGTGTTTACATCATGTTTACACCATTCTACACCCCGTTCATATTTCCTCCAAACGCTATTTACAACCTTAGTCTAATTCTCTGAGCATTGAACGGACCGACTTGTCCGAGAGTGCAAAAGAGATAAAAGATGAAAATCTGGCGACTCCTGCGGACGAAAACCGCAATATTTCCAATAAGCTTATTACTCATCGGCGCATTTGCGGGTGGCATTGTGTTCTGGGGCGGCTTTCACACCGCGATGGATTACACCAACACGCTGGACTTCTGCGTCTCCTGTCACGAAATGCGCAGCACGGTCTATGAGGAGTACAAGAAGTCTCCGCACTTCTCGAACGCATCCGGCGTTCAGGCGGTCTGTTCAGATTGCCATGTACCCAAGGAAACCTACCCAAAGATCATTCGCAAAATCAAAGCAGTCAAAGAGGTCTACTCCAAGCTCACCGGTAAGATCGACACCAAGGAGAAGTTCGAAGCACACCGCCTGACTATGGCCAAGAGTGTTTGGGCAGAGATGGAAGCCAACGACTCCCAGCAATGCCGCAACTGCCATAAGCAAGACTCTATGGATTTCACAAAGCAGCATCCAAAAGCCTCTGAAACCATGCAGAAAGGCTTCAAGGATGGCGAGACCTGCATCTCCTGCCACAAAGGCATCGCCCACAAACTGCCGGATATGTCTCAGGGCTACAAAGCCATGTACGACGAATTGCAGGCCCTCTCCACAAACGAAGGCGCAACCTCCAATCATCTCTACGCCATTACCAGCAAGCCATTCTTCGTTGAGCAGGCCAAAGCGGAAAGCAACGGCAAGAGCGATGGGCGCCTGATGGGTGGCACGGATGTGACTGTACTTGAGCGCAGTGGTGATCTCCTGAAGGTCCGCATTGCAGGTTGGCAGCAGGATGAAGTCGACCGCGTGATCTATGCCCTCAGAGGCCAGCGCATCTTTTCCGCTACGGTTGGCAAAAAGGTCGTCGACAAGATCGAGCGCCTGAAGACGGAGGTGGATCCGGACACCGAGTTGACCTGGCATCAGGTGCAGATCGACACTTGGGTTTCCAAGGAGAACCTGATCTCAGAGGGTGATCAGCTCTGGGCATACACCAAGGAGATGTACACCGCAGCCTGCTCCACATGTCATGGCCTGCGCGATCCTGAGCATTTCCTCGCCAACCAGTGGATCGGCTCTCTCAAAGCTATGAAGCGGTTCATCTCACTGGACAAAGAACAATACCGCATCCTGCAAAAGTACCTGCAGCTCAATGCCAAAGACACAGGTGGGAGTGGAGCTCATGGGTAAGCACGAAACCATCACCTTTTCCAACAGTGACAGATCTCTGGTCTACCGCTGGCTGGCAAGCTTCTTCACCAGCGAAGTAAAAATCGAGACTCTGGAGAGTTACAGCTCTCCGGAAGGCAAAGCCCTGCTTGATGTGTTTGCATTGGCACCAGAGCTCTCCTCTTTCATCAACCAGCTGTCTCAAATGGCGCAGCTTCCCAAAGAAGACTACCAGACACAGGTACTGGATCTGGCAACCGCCTACTCCCGCCTGTTTCTAGGCGCCGGTGGTGCGCACTCTGCACCTCCCTATGAGTCTGCTTACTACAATGAAAAAGGCACGCTCTTCCAAAAGCCGACAGCGGACATGAATAAACTCCTGCAGGAACTTGGCATATCCATTGAAAGCTCATTGAAAGAACCAGCAGACCATCTGGGTGTACAGCTCAACGTGTTGGCGGAATACATCGACAGGGAAGCTCTGGCAGAAGCCAATGGCGATCAGGCATCAGCTCAATCACTGCATGAAAATCAGATCTGGTTCCTGTCAAACCATCTGCTCAACTGGGTGCCGTCATTCTGCGAAGGCTGCAAACGCTTTGATCCTTCGGGCTTTTATGAGCAGCTGGCTGCTGCTCTCAACACCTGGCTCAGCATGGATCTGGCACGTTTAAACGAAGCAGGCACGACCAACTGACCCTCACCATTTACAACCTGTTTACTCGATTTTACATCCCGTTCAATCAACGCGCGAACCACGTTTACACGCTGTGATTACGGTAACACTCAGAGAAAACGGGCTGTTTTCATCGGGCTACTTGCTCAACTCATCGATTTGTTCTGCCAAAATAAAGGGACAGCAGAGATGTCGAAAATCATTGCAAACTATACGTCTCGTCGTAGCTTCCTGAAGGGCGCTTCCGCACTGGGCGCTCTGGGTGTACTGGCTCCATCCATCTTCTCACCACGCTTTGCACAAGCAGCAGTCAACGGAGAAGTTCTCTCCGGTTGTCACTGGGGTGCTTTCCGCGCAGTGGTCAAAGATGGTCGCTGGACAGAAGTAAAACCTTGGGAGCAGGATCCGCATCCTAGCCACCAGCTGGCAGGTGTTATGGACTCCGTCTACTCACCATCACGCATCAAGTATCCGATGGTTCGCCGCGCTTATCTTGAAAAGGGCCGTGGTGCAGACGTTGAAGACCGTGGCAGCAACGATTTTGTTCGCGTCAGCTGGGACAAAGCGTTGGATCTGGTAGCTCAGGAACTCAAATACGCCAAGGCAACACATGGCCCGCGCAGCGTCTTTACCGGCACATACGGCTGGAAGAGTGCAGGTAAGATCCATAACAGCCGCAGCCTGCTGCGCCGCCTGATCAACCGCGGCCTGCAAATGCCAAACGTCACCCACACCGGCGACTACTCAACCGGCGCCTCTCAGGTGATCATGCCGCACGTCATGGGCACACTGGAAGTCTACGAACAGCAGACGGTCTGGCCAGTTGTCGTCGAAAATACAGAAGTGCTGGTCGTTTGGGGCGCAGACCCAATCAAGACCAACCAGATCGACTGGCTCATCGCAGACCATGACAGCTACACCTATCTTGAAGAATTCAAGAAGACCGGCAAAAAAGTCATCTGCATCGACCCACTCAAATCCAAAACCGCAGAGTTCATGGATGCAGAGTGGGTGCAGGTCAAACCACAGACCGATGTTGCATTGATGCTCGGCATGGCACACACGCTCTTTGTTGAAGAGCTGTATGACGTCGACTTCATGGACGAATACACCGCAGGTTTCGACAAATTCCTCCCATATCTGACTGGTGAGACAGATCAGACACCGAAATCTGCTGAATGGGCCTCAGAAATCTGCGGTGTTCCAGCTGACAAGATCAAGGAACTGGCACGCCTGTTCATGGGCAACCGCACCATGCTCACCAGCGGCTGGTCCCTGCAACGTCAACACCATGGCGAGCAGCCACACTGGATGCTGGTCACACTGGCTTCTATGCTGGGTCAGATCGGCCTGCCAGGCGGTGGTTTCGGTCTTTCCTATCATTACTCCAACGGCGGCACCCCAACCTCCGATGGCCCTGCCCTTTCCGGCATGAACGACGGCGGTGCGATGGAAGGCTCGGTGTCCATTCCAGTGGCTCGTGTTGTTGAAATGCTAGAACGTCCGGGTGAAGAGTATGACTTCAACGGCACCCGCTACACCTTCCCTGACATCAAGATTGCGTACTGGGCTGGCGGCAACCCGTTCCACCACCATCAGGATCGCAACCGCATGATCAAGGCCTGGCAGAAACTGGAAACAGTGATCGTTCAGGACTATCAGTGGACCGCAACAGCACGCTTTGCTGACATCGTTCTTCCGGCAGCTTCTGCTTATGAACGCAATGACATCGAAGCAATGGGCTCCTACTCCAACAAAGCAACTGTAGCGATGAAGAAGATCGTTGATCCTGTCTTCGAAGCCCGCAGTGAGTATGACATCTTCGTTGATCTGGCAGACCGCCTTGGCAACAAAGAAGCCTACACTGACGGTCGTGACGAAATGGACTGGATCCGTCACTATTACGAGCAAGCTCAAAAACAGGCTGCAAGCAAGAACCTTGAAATGCCTGCGTTCGAGAAGTTCTGGGAAGACGGCATCGTCGTTCATCCAGTCTCACAAGCTGCGAAGGAATACGTCCGTTACGCTGATTTCCGCGAAGATCCTCTTCTGGAACCACTGGGCACACCAACCGGTAAGATCGAGATCTACTCCAAGAACATCGAGAAAATGGGCTACGACGACTGTCCTCCGCACCCAATGTGGATGGAACCACTCGAACGCCTCGATGGCCCGGATGCCAAGTTCCCGATCCACGTCAACACCGGCCATCCAAATGATCGTCTGCACTCGCAGCTCAACGGTACAATCCTTCGCGAAGGATACGCTGTTGCAGACCGCGAACCATGCATGATCAACCCGAAAGACGCCGAAGCGCGCGGCATCAAGTCTGGCGATGTCATCCGCATCTTCAATGATCGCGGCCAGACACTGGCAGGTGCGATCGTCAGCGAAGACATCATGCCAAACGTCATCCGCCTTTACGAGGGTGGCTGGTATGACCCAGTCGAAGGCGGCAAAATCGGTAGCCTCTGCGCATACGGTGACGTCAACACCCTCACCCCAGACCTTGGCACCTCCAAGCTGGCACAGGGCAACTGCGGCCACACCGTCATCGCCGACTTCGAAAAATTCGAAGGCGAACTGCCAGACGTCAAAGTCTTCACGGCTCCAACGAACGGATAAATCAGGTTCCGTCACAACACCGAAAAGGGCTGCCCCGCGCAGCCCTTTTTTCTTGCCTGCTCATTGTTCTCATAGTGCATTTAAGTCAAGACTTAAGCCTGACACTCAGCTTTCAATAACTGTCATCCCACCGCATCAAAACCAGCTATAACCAGTATGGTAGAACAGAAGCTGCAATAGTTCTGCGGGGAAGCGATGACAGAAAAACAGCAAAACACATCAGCCCACACTCAGGAAAAGATGGCCCGTCGTTATGATGACGGACGTGAGCATAAGCACAACAAAGATCATCTGGAGTACGAGCGCGGTCGCAAGAGCCATCCGGCCACTCAGCATGGCGGCGATCCGGAAGGCCACAAACACCCGCATAAAAACCGCGCCGGAAAAGGCCATTCAGATAACGGCCACCACCGCACCAAAATGCATGACCACAAAGAACACACCAGAGAGCATCACAAGAAAGACATTCACTGATCTAGCACTCAGCAAGTACTTTCGATGTGTGTTCTCCTAGTCTCACAAAAACACCCCGGCCATTTCTGACCGGGGTGTTTTTTGATTTCTAATGTGAGATGCGACTAGCTGCCGAGCAGACCGCTCAACATCACCCAGACTACTGCCAGCGGAGCAACGATCCGCATGATCCAAGTGAACGCTGCCATCCACTTGAAGTTCAAAGAACCATTATTGCTCAGCTCTTTGCCCATCTTCTCAAGCACGATCCAACCTGCGAACAGGGAAGTCAGAATACCACCGATTGGCAGAGTGTAGTTGTCGACCGCATAAACCATCAGATCAAAGAAGTTCATGCCGAACAGCTTGTACTCACCCCAAACACCCAATGCGAGGGAACAAGGCACGCCAATCAGGAAGATCAGGATACCAACCACAATCGCAGACCACTTGCGCTCAATGCCGTATTCTTCTGCAAAGTAAGCGACCGGAATAGCCAGCAGAGAGATGGAAGAGGTCAGCGCTGCAATCAGCAGCATCGCGAAGAAAATGATCTGGAACACGTAGCCGCCAATCATCTCACCAAACACAGCTGGCAGAGTGATGAAGGTCAGGCCCGGACCTGCTCCTGGATCCATGCCGAAGGCAAACACAGCCGGCAGAACCAGCAGGCCACCCAGCACGCCAACAAGCGCCGCAAGGAACACCACCCAGCAGGATGCATTCGGGATGTCCGCGTCTTTGTCCAGATAGGAACCATAGGTGATCATCGCGCCCATACCCAGAGACAAGCTAAAGAACGCCTGCCCCAGAGCTGCACGCAGCATCTCACCATTCACCTGAGACCAGTCTGGTACGAGGAAAAACTCAATACCTTCCCATGCACCCGGCAGGGTCACACTGCGAACCACAAGAACCATCAGGAGAATAAACAGCAGAGGCATCAGAACCTTAACGGAGCGCTCAATACCTTGCGCTACGCCTGCAATCACAATACCCATGGTCAGAACCATGAACACACCATGATAGAAGATCGGCTCCCAAACCGCAGAAACCAGCCCGCCGAACTGCGCTTCCAGCAGCTCAGGCTGAGCAGATTCAATGGTGCCTGCGATACTCTTCACCAAATAGGCGATCGTCCAGCCGCCAACGACGGAGTAGAACGACAGGATCATAAAGCCCGTGACCACCCCGATCACACCCGTGGTGGACCAGAGGCTGCCACCCAGCGCGCGGAACGCACCCACTGGGTTCTTCTTCGCTGAACGACCAATAGCGATTTCCGCCATGATCAGCGCTGCGCCGATGGTCGCCATGATGATCAGATAAACCGCCAGAAAAGCGCCGCCGCCCTGGGTACCTGCCAGATATGGAAATTTCCAGATATTACCGAGACCGACTGCAGACCCTGCAGCAGCCATAATGAAGCCGAAGCGGCTTCCCCATTGCTCACGTTTCATTCTTATTGTTGCCAATCAACATGTGATGGTTTGTTTCAATCAAGCGCAAAAGCTTGAAATGAATTCGTTGTTCCAGCTCTTTTGATGAAATTTTTAGCCTTGTTGACCTGACAGATTGTCGCAAGCAAAACTACGTACCCGAAAAAATAAGCGTTTTCTGCGAGTGCAATTATTGGGTGAGATCAAAAACTGGCCACATGAACTCATATTTTCCGATAAATAGGCACACTACACCCAAGGAATGCAATTTATTAGCAGACTCATTCAATTATTGAATTAACCACGATATATGAGCGCAATTTCCTGTCCTCATATGCGGCCCACAGGTTTTTTCGTCGCATGCCCTGCTGCAGCGCCCCAAAACCACAATTCAGACACAAAAAAGCACCGCCAAAACGGTGCTTCTTTTTCTCGTTGGGACGATCATCAGGCCTTATGCTTGAGGCCAGCGTCCCCTTACACTGCGATATCTGGCCTGCTTTTCCTCGTCCAGACATGCCATCTCACGCGGCAATCTGGCATTCATGGAATGCACCCAGTAGCGCTTTAGCTGCCTCAACATAACCCAGTTCCTTATCAAGACCATCTCGGGTGAAGGGACCATGCCCAACAAGCACATCTTCCTCCTTCATCCGGCCCAGATTAAGTCAAACTACGCATGACCTCAGAACAGCATTAAAAAAGGCCACCAAAACTGGCGGCCTTTTCATTGTTTTTGAGCGAAGCTTTATACGCCGAAGATGGAGTGAGCCATCACGTAGATGATTGCGATTGGCGCAAACACACGGCACATCCACTTCCATGCGATCAGATAGGCAAATGGACGCTCGCCTTCATTGGTCACTTCCGCAGCAAACTTGTCATAGCTCACCCAACCAGCAACCAGACAGGTCGCAATCGCGCCCAGTGGCAGGAAGTAGTTGTCAGTGAGATAGCCAAGGAAGTCGAAGAAGTTCAGCTCGAAGAACGTGACATCGCCCCAGACGCCCAGCGCCAGAGAGCTTGGAACACCAAACAGGAAGATCACGATACCAACCCAGATGGTCGCCGCCTTACGGCCCACGTTGAACTCCTCGCAGATGAAAGCAACCACAACCTGCAGCAAGGAAATTGCTGAGGTGATCGCAGCCACAAACAGCAGCAGGAAGAAGCAAAGCTGAATGAAGGTGCCAAATGGCAGCTCAGCAAAGATCGCCGGAAGAGTGATAAAGGTCAGGCCTGGGCCTGCAGCCGGATCCATGTTGAACGCAAACACAGCTGGCAGAATAAGGAAGCCAGCCAGAATGGCAACCAAGAGATCGAGGCCAACAACCCAAACAGCTGCGTTTGGAATGCTCTCTTTGTTACCCAAATAAGAACCATAGGTGATCAAGGCACCCATACCCAGTGACAGCGTGAAGAACGCCTGTCCCAGAGCTGCGGCAACCATGTCCGGGTTCAGATGTGACCAGTCAGGAACGAGGAAGTACTCAACACCTGCCCAGGCCCCTTCGAGGGTCAGAGAACGAACCACCAGCAGTGCCAGCAGAATGAACAGAAGCGGCATCATAATCTTGGATGCCTTCTCGATACCACCGGAAATACCGTTGATCACGATCAGCACACCAATTGCCATGAAGGCACCGTGATAAATGATCGGCTCAACTGCATCTGTCACCAATGCACCGAAGTGTCCCTCAAACTCTGCACCGGAATAACCAGCAAAGCCACCGGTTAACGTCTTAACCACGTAAGCGATAGTCCAGCCGCCGACAACGGAATAGAATGAGAGAATAAGAAACGCGGTCAAAACCGCCATGAGACCAAAAATCGACCAGCCTGCGCCGCCGACACGCTTGAAAGCGCTGAATGGGTTGGCTTGAGCCTGACGGCCCAGCGCAATCTCCGCGATCATCACACACAAACCAATCGCGATCAAAAACGCAATGTAGACCACGAGGAATGCCCCGCCGCCTTCTGCGCCAACCAAATACGGAAATTTCCAGATATTACCTAATCCAACCGCTGAACCTGCAGCAGCCAGAATGAAGCCGATACGACTTCCCCAATGCTCTCGTTGCATGTGACCTAAGCCATTCTTTTTTGATTTTGCTTAAGTGTATTTTGAAATCAACTTTCACAAGTTGCCCGATTCTAGCAATATATCGCCAGAGATACACCCCATTTATGCAACAGAGTTTCTCATATATGACTATTGGGTGTCACGATGCCCATAAAAAAGTAATACTGATTACTACGCGGCATATGGTGAGATTAACTCAATAAGATAAGTAGTATTGATTACTTTAGCTCTACAGCAACCAATACTACCTCTGATATATCTTATACTCAATTACACTGAGAACAAGAGTTCGGCCAAAGAGTCGTGTTACAAAGGGACTGAATATTGCTGACAATCGCATCAGCACCAGCTGCCTTTGCGCTCTGACAGGCACCATTTGCGTTGTTAACAGACAGCTTGCCATTGGCCACCACGGAGAGCGGGAAGCTCATGTTGGTGCGCTGATAAACCAGCGTGTTCTGACCACACTTGATCATTGGCATTGGGCCACCCGCACTGCTTCCATCCGCATAGAGCGCTGTACCGCGGTTACAATACTGGGTCATGGGAGGAGTGACTTGTGTGTCGTTGCCCTGAGCATAGCTTTCAGAAGCGACCATGAAAGTACCGGCCAGCAGAAGGCCGAGACACCAAAAAATACGCATTTTTCTTCCTTCTCGTTGGTCCCACCTCCTACGAAATCATGGCAGGACAATCTTAAGGACGAAGCATGCGCACTTTTGTGAAGAAAAAGGCCGTCGAGCACGACACTCGGCAGCCTCCTATTCAAACCAGTATTATCAGCGCTTTGGTTACTCAGCCGCTTCCATGGCAGGCATCTTCGCCGCAACTGCTTTCTGCGCGGCCGCATACTCTTCAGAAAGGCGGGCAACCAGATCACCAGCAGTGCCGATAGTCTTCACCGCACCAATGCCCTGACCGCAACCCCAGATCTCTTTCCAGCTCTTCGGCTTACCAGACCCACTGTTAAAGTTCATGGTCTTCAGATCGCCTTCGGGCAGATTGTTCGGATCCATACCGGCATTCTCAATGGAAGGCTTCAGATAGTTGCCGTGAACGCCCGTAAACAGGTTGGAGTAGACAATGTCCTCTGCCCCACTCTCAACAATCATCTGCTTATAGCCCTGCTCCGCATTCGCTTCCTCAGTCGCGATAAACGCAGAACCGATGTAAGCCAGATCAGCCCCCATCACCTGAGAAGCAAGGATGGACTGGCCGGTGCTGATGCTGCCAGACAGCAGCAAAGGACCATCAAACCATTCACGGATCTCCTGAATAAGTGCAAACGGAGAGGTCGTCCCTGCATGACCACCTGCACCTGCTGCAACAGCGATTAGGCCATCAGCCCCCTTCTCAATCGCCTTATGCGCATGTGTGTTGGTGATGATGTCATGCAGAACAATGCCACCATAAGAGTGTACCGCATCAAACACCTCTGGCCGTGCGCCAAGAGAGGTGATCACGATTGGCACCTTGTACTTCACGCAAAGCTCCACATCATGCTCCAGACGATCGTTGGAGCGATGCACAATCTGGTTCACTGCAAATGGAGCAGACGGCTTATCCGGATTGGCGGCATCATAGGCTGCCAGCTCTTCCGTAATCTGGATCAGCCACTCTTCCAGCTTTTCCTTTGGGCGCGCATTAAGCGCAGGGAAAGATCCAACGATCCCCGCTTTACACTGTGCAATCACAAGGTCAGGATTACTGATGATAAACAATGGGCTGCCAACAACTGGCAGGCGAAGTTTAGTCTTCAAAATATCTGGCAAAGCCATTTCAAACATACTCCCTTACAAATCCGACAATCTGCCTGCCTCTAGAAGGCTCAGGCAGCATCCCCTCTCCGACGTTTCAACCGCTCCTGAATGTCTTGCATCATCTCTCCGCTCCGGTCATCAACCAGAGCCTGAACATCCCGGGCACCTAATTCTCTGTAATCCTGCGAAAGCACACGCACCTCGCGCACCGGCTCTCCGCTCTGCCTGTCCAGCAGCTCCAGCCGTGGCCCATCTTCACGGGCCTCCCAGCGTTCACTCCACTGATGCAGCGCAATCATGACCGGATAGAAATCCATTCCCTTCTCGGTCAGCAGATAAACCGTGCCGCGTTTGTCATGCTGGTCTTGTTCCTTGCGCAACATCCCGGCCTGAACAAGCCGCCTCAACCGATCTGTCAGCACGCTGGTTGAAATCTGCAAGTGCCCCTGAAAATCATCAAAGCGCTTAATGCCCTGAAACTGACATCGCAGAATAAGCAGGATCCAGGGATCCCCCATCTGCTCGATGGCTTGGGCAACTGCGCAGTCAACACCTGCAAAGCTTCGTCGCGCTCCACTCATTCCCGGCTCCGGCACCTTTTCAAATTTAACTTCGTTTAAAGAAGCTATTTCCAGTTGACCTAATGGGCAACCTAGCCCTTTGGCCTAGTCGCAAATGAAGGCTCTGAGTCTATTTGCAAGACCGGTTTCAGAGCCTCAAACACCCCTTCTCGCCACGTCAGAGCCATCGAAACCAAGTTGTCCCCAGCCCCTGCAGAACTTTTTTCAAGCTTAGTTTCGCTCACCGAAACCACCCGAAACCCTCTTTCGGAAAAACCTTGTGTTTCGGTTTCCAAAACCGATTTCGGAGTCTTCGAAACCGATTTTGTTGACTTCCAAAATCGGTTTTGTAAGCATCATTGATGAAATCAGATCATGCATGGGAGCGATCTGGTGACAAAGTATTTGGGTGGGAATTCTGTGAGCATCACTGACCAGAATGTGCAGCAGAGAAAATCTGTGACCATTGGAGACGTGGCACGCCATGTAGGCGTAGCAAAGGGCACCGTGTCCCGCGTCTTGAACAACTACACGGACATTTCCAAAAACACACGTGAGCGCGTGCTCAAAGCTGTCGAAGAGCTGGGCTATCGCCCCTCCTCTACAGCACGCAACCTCAAGCGTGGCCGTGTCGACACGTTCGGCATCGTCTTGCCACTCATGCCCGGCAAAGGGGCCGATCCGTTTCTTGCCGAGTTTCTGGATGGCATGACACGGGCGCTCAATGCAGTCGACAAAGATCTGCTGGTCACAACAGCAAGCTCTATGGATGATGCAGTGCTGGCAATCCGCCGCCTCATCTCCTCACAAAAAGTCGACGGCTTCGTTCTCACCAGAACAGCAACCAATGATCCACGCGTCGATTATCTACTGGATCGCGGCTTCCCGTTTGTCAGCCATGGTCGCACCGCCCGTGAGAGCGAACATCCCTGGTTCGACATCGACAACCACGCCGCCTTCTACGCTGCCGCGCAAAAGGTCATCGCACAGGGGCATCGCCGCATCTCACTGGTGATGTCCAACCCGCAGATGAACTTCAGCCGCCTGCGCATCGAAGGCTTCCAGCAAGGACTGGAAGATGCTGGCCTTGCCTTTGAAGACCAGCTGATCGCCGAGGCAACTCTGGACGAACCCGGCGGCGAACAGGCAGCACTTCAACTACTCCGTCAGAACCGCCCGCCAACAGCCATCATCTGCATGACAGACGCCATCGCCATCGGCGTTACCAAAATCATCCGTCGTCATGGTTTGACCGTCGGCGAAGACATCACCGTCATCGGCTACGACGGCCTGCCTGTTTGCGAACACTTCGATCCGCCGCTCACCAGCTTTGCCCAAGAGCCGGTTCTCGCAGGCAGCACACTGGCGGAACTTCTCACAAAAGCAATCAGCGGTCAGCCAGCACGCGAGCTGCAGATACTGGCTGAAGCAAAACTCATTCAGCGTGGCTCTGATGGTCCGCCGCGCAAAACACCTGAGGAGCTGAAAGCTCACCTCAGCACATACTTCGCAACCGCATAATGGAGGAAATTATGTTCGGGAGGAACATTTTAAGGACAACAGCCCTCGTCGGCACGCTTGCATTTGCAATGAGTGCGGCACAGGCTGAAGCACTGCGCTTCTGGACCACAGAAGAACAGCCTGCACGTCTCGCCAAGCAGGAGGCAATGGCGAAGGCGTTTACCGAGAAAACTGGCATTGAAGTCAACGTTATTCCGGTAACAGAAAAAGACATGGGCACCCGTGCAACTGCAGCTTACGCAGCAGGCGATCTGCCAGACGTCATCTATCATCCGCTGATCCACGTTCTGCCATGGGCAGAAGCTGGCATCATCGACACAGATGCAGCAACCGAAGTCATCGAAGATCTGGAAGAAGGCACCTTCGCATCCGGCGCTCTGAACATGGCAGCCCTGCCAGATGGCTACGCAGCTGTTCCGGTTGATGGCTGGACCCAGATGATCGTCTACCGCAAGGATCTGTTTGACGCTGCCGGTCTGGAAGCACCAAACACCTACGCATCCATCCTTGCTGCCATCGAAAAGCTGCACAATCCGCCTGAGCAGTTCGGCTTTGTGGCTGCAACAAAGATCGACGAAAGCTTCATGAGCCAGCTTCTGGAACATGTGCTTCTGGCAAACGGCGCAACTCCGGTCGACAAAAACGGCTTCAAAGGCTTTGACGAGAAGAAACTTGCGGAAGCACTGACCTTCTATAAGGCATTGGCAAAGGCATCTCCTCCAGGCGACCTTTACTGGAAACAGTCACGCGAACTCTACTTCGCTGGCAAAGCAGCTATGATCATCTGGTCACCGTTCATTCTGGACGAGCTGGCTGGTCTGCGTGACAGCGCACCGCCAACCATCAACGACGACCCGACCTCTAAGGAACTGGCAGGTAAAACCGGCGTTGTAACCACTCTGTCCGGTCCATCCAACAAGGCCGGCGCAGCATGGGGCGACATCCGCTACTTCTCCATCACCAACGATGCTGACACAGAAGCTGCACAGCAGTTCGTGGAATACTCCATGAACGAAGGCTACATGGCGACCCTGTCCATCGCACCGGAAGGCAAGTTCCCTGTCCGCCGCGGTAATGCGGAAGACAAAGAAGCCTTCATCAAAGGCTGGGCAACCCTGCCAGTTGGTGTGGACCGCAAAGCACCGCTCACAGAGCTTTATCCGGCAGAAACAATCTCCCAGATTGTTGAAGGTTTGGACACGGCTAGCCGTTGGGGGGTGAAGGAAGGCCAGCTCAGTCTTGCGTCCAAGATCCTGAACTCCATGGCAATCAACCGTTACACCCGCGAGTTCATTGATGACGAACTCTCTGCGGAAGAAGCGGTCGCCCGGATCAATCAGGAACTTGCCAAGATCAAGTAAGGCCTGACGCCGCCGTGATTCCAGCCCGCAGGCCACTGGTCTGCGGGCTCTTAAACCACCAAAACCACAGTGATATCAGGAGCACAGCGCAATGAGCGCCATAGCCGATCAGGCCGGAAAAACTGTTACCACAAAAGGTGAAAGCGTAAGCCAGCCGCCCAAAGGCGCAGGCCCCATGCAAAAGCGGGAGGCCCGCCTCGCCTACACCATGCTGGCGCCCACGTTTCTGATCATCCTCGCAATTGTTCTTGGACCGTTGGTCGCCAACTTCTGGATCAGCTTCAAACCCGTGGAGCTGGGCGACTTGCGTGCCCCCAAAGTCCTTATCAACGAGCGTGTGAAAGGCAAACCCCAACAAGCAGGCGATCCGGCAACGCTGGAGTACCGTGTCCGCAATTCCTCCCAGAAAAACTCCATCGCAGACGCTGGTTTTACCGATCTTCTCCCACCCGGTTTCACCGCGCAAAAACTGCCGGATGCCTGCTCTCTGACTGGGATCAACCTGACCTGCAACATCGGCACGCTTGAAGGCAAAGCCCGCGAGAAACTCGTCATCGCAGGCACCGTTTCTGACGAATACCTTGCGCTGAAGAAGCCGGAAAAAGCCAGCAAGCCTGCAGTGTTCGGCAAGGCTGACAGCGTGCTCACCAACAGCACCTTTACACTCGACAACTTCCGCCGCGTGTTTGACAGCGATGAGTTCTGGAGCGTTCTGCGCGTCACGTTCTACTACACCATCTTCGGCACAGTGGGTGCACTCGTCCTTGGCCTGTTTGCAGCGCAGCTCCTCAATACCTCCTTCAAAGGCAGAGGCATCCTGCGCGGACTCTTCCTGTTCCCTTATGTGTCTCCAGTCATCGCCGTCGCCTTCACCTGGGTCGTACTGCTGGATCCATTCTCCGGAACCTTGAACGCCCTGCTCACCAAGATGGGTGTCTTCGCAGAGCCGGTGAACTTCTTCGGCCAGCGCGCAGTCGACCTGCACCTGTTCGGAACCTCCTTTGAGTTCCCACTGGCGCTCTCAACAGTCATCGCCTTTGAAGCTTGGCGGTACTTCCCGCTGTCTTTCCTGTTCATTCTGGCCCGCATGCAATCCGTTTCAACGGACATTTACGAGGCCGCAGAAATGGATGGCGCAACCCCGCTGCAGCAGTTCTGGTACATTTCCCTGCCACAGCTCATGGGCATCCTGTCAGTCCTCTTCCTGCTACGCTTCATCTGGACCTTCAACAAGTTCGACGACATCTTCCTACTCACCGGCGGCAATGCCGGAACCCGCACCCTGACCGTGGATGTATATGAGCAAGGCTTCGCGCTCTCCAACCTGGGTGCTGGTGCAGCCGTTGCTGTGGTCGTCTTTGTTGTTCTTGTCACCTTCGCCACCTTGTTCATCCGCTTCTCAACCAAGGAGGAAGGACTATGAGATTGCTAAACAGCTACGTTCTTTCTGCTGTAAGCGGAGCCGTCTGGGGCTTTCTGTCCATGATCGTGATTGGTGTCACCCTGACACTCATCACCGGCGAGCTGACCATCCCACAAGTGGGTGCCGCTACCCTCGCCGCTGCGCTGGGCGCGCTCTTCACCCATCTGTGGGAAGGTAAGATCGCCAGCATCGGACAGAAATACGCCCCAGCTGCCATCATCCTGCTGGCCCTGCTGGCCGCAACCTTCGGCGCACCTTTTGCTCTGCCGCTCTCCGTAGAGCCGCTCTGGCAGCTCATCGCACTGGTGTCCTTTGTAGCCGTCACCTTCTGGGCCAACCGCCAAACCATGGCCGGAACCCCAAAAGGCAGCCTCACCCGTTATGAGAAGGAAGTCATCTTCCTGCGTGTGGCAAAAGGCTTTGGCTTTGTCGTCTTCACCGTCATGGTGGCTCTGCCGTTCTACGTCATGGTTATGACCAGCCTGAAGAGCCAGCAGCAACTGCTCGGAAACCCACTGGATCTGTCCATCGACCTGTCTGGCGGCCTCTCAGGCATGTTCCGCTCTTACATCGAGCTGTTCACCCAGTTCAACTTCGGCACCTATCTGACAGTCTCTGCCATTGTTTCAGTGGCAACCGTCATCCTGACCCTGTTGTTCTCAGTTCCGGGTGCCTATGCAGTCTCCCGCCTGAACTTCCCAGGCCGCCCCTGGATGTCCCGCTCTGTGCTGCTCATCTACATGGTGCCGGCCATTGTTCTGGTCATTCCGCTCTATGCTGTCTTCTCTCAGCTGGGTCTGCGCAACTCGCTGACTGGCCTGCTCATCGTCTATCCGGCAACCACCATTCCGGTCGCCCTGTATATGCTGCAAGGCTACTTCAAAGGCCTACCAGCCGAGCTGGAAGAAGCGGGCCTCATGGATGGCCTCAGCCGTCTGGGCGTGATCCTCAAAATCACCTTGCCACTGTCTCTGCCAGCGCTAGCCTCCGTCTCCCTTTACGTCTTCATGATCGCGTGGAACGAGTTCCTCTTTGCCTTCATGTTCCTGGATGATCCGGACATCTTCACCCTTTCCCGCGGTGTTGTGTCCCTCAACTCTTCAGAAGTCCCACGTCAACATCTGATGGCCGGTGCGGTCATCGCAACAGTCCCTGTGCTTTGCATCTTCCTGTGGTTCGAACGGTTCCTCGTTCAAGGCCTCACAGCAGGTAGCGTCAAAGGCTAAGTGGCACTGTCAAAAAGAAAAAACATCGGAGTATCTAACATGTCCGCACAACTCGATAATCAGGCCATTTCCATCCTTAAGGAAAATGACCTGGGCGGCTACACCATCCCGACCAAAGGTCTCTACCCTTACCAGTGGAACTGGGACAGCGCCTTCGTCGCCCTCGGCTTTGCCACATTCAACATGGAACGGGCCTGGGAAGAGATTGAACTTCTCTTCGAAGGTCAGTGGGATGACGGCATGGTGCCGCACATCATCTTCCGCAAGGATGACCCAAGCTACTTCCCAGGTCCATCCGTCTGGGGCACCACAAACCCGAAGATCCCAACCTCCGGTCACTCCCAGCCACCAGTGGCAGCCACAGTTGTTCGCCGCTTGTTTGAGCAGGACACATCCGCAACAGGTAAAGAGAAGATCAAAGCCCTCTTCCCGAAACTGCTGGCATGGCACCGCTGGTACCACACCTATCGTGATCCGGAAGGCCACGGCGTCATCGCCATCATGCACCCATGGGAATCTGGTCGTGACAACCTGCCAGACTGGGACAACGCAGCAAGCCATGTCGATATCTCTGATATTGGTGAGTACACCCGCAAAGACACATCCCACGTCAACCCAGAGATGCGTCCAAAGAAGATCGACTACGACCGCTATCTGGCAATCGTGAAGTTTGGCCGCGACAACAACTGGGATCCAAAGATCGTCGCGGAGCAATGTCCGTTCTTCGTCGCTGACCCGGGCAACACCTTCATCCTGCTGCGCGCAGACCGCGACTTGCTGGCTATGGCCGAGGCGTTGGGCGAAACCGAAGCGGCTGAAGAGCTGAAAGGTTGGATCGCCCTTACAGAAAAAGGCATCGCCAAACTCTGGAACGAAGATAAGCAGGCCTTCTGCACTTACGATCTGCGCAATGATGTACTGGGCGATGGCATTTCCAGCGCGTCTTTCCTTGCTCCATATGCAGGCATTCGCGAAGAGAAGTACATCAACCCAACACGCGAGCATTTCGATCGGATCGCGGCAAAGGTCAACTACACCATGCCAAGCTATGACCCGGATCACCCGCTGTTTGAAAGCATGCGCTACTGGCGTGGTCCTGTCTGGGGCATCATCAATTACCTGATCGCAACCGGCTTTGCAGAACTGGGCGACACCGCCCGCGCAGAACGCCTGCGCACCGACACAGTTGCGCTGATCGAAAAGAGCGATTTCGCAGAATACTTTGATCCAATCACCGGCGAAGGCGCTGGCGGCAACTCCTTCTCCTGGACATCCGCCATCTGGCTCACATGGGCCACACCAAGCCTGACCGCTAAAGCAGCCTGAGGAGGAACGGAATAATGGGAGCTATTCGCCTTGAGGGTGTCGAAAAATGGTTTGGTGACCTACAGGTCATCAAAGGGATTGATCTTGAGATCAATCCCGGTGAGTTCGTCATCTTTGTTGGGCCCTCTGGCTGTGGCAAGTCCACACTTCTGCGCGTGATCTCCGGTCTGGAAGAAGCCAGCCGGGGCAGCGTGCACATTGATGGCAAGGACGTCACCGCCCTGCCACCATCCGGGCGTGGGCTCTCCATGGTGTTCCAAAGCTACGCGCTCTACCCACACATGAGCGTACGCGAAAACATGGGCTTTGCTCTGAAAACAGCAGGCGCTCCAAAAGCTGAGATTGAAGCCAAGGTCAACAAGGCCGCTGAAGTGCTTCAGCTGGAAGAGTATCTGGACCGCCGCCCAAAGGCCCTCTCTGGTGGTCAGCGCCAGCGTGTTGCCATTGGCCGGTCCATTGTCCGCGATCCAGCCGCCTTCCTGTTTGATGAGCCGCTCTCCAATCTGGATGCAGCCCTGCGCGTTGAAATGCGTTTCGAGATTGCAAAACTGCACCGCAATCTGGATGCCACCATGATCTACGTGACCCACGATCAGGTGGAAGCGATGACACTGGCGGACAAGATCGTGGTCCTGCAGTCTGGTCGTATCGAACAGGTCGGCTCTCCTCGTGAGCTCTATGAGCGCCCGGACAACCTGTTTGTTGCGCAGTTCATCGGTTCACCAAAGATGAACATCATGCCCGTTGAGTTCAGCAGCGATACCTTCACGCTAGCTGGCTTCTCCGAGCAGCCTTCACCTTTCAGAGATAACGAAGGCACACCGGTCAAACTCGGCATCCGCCCGGAACACATCAGCGTTGTTCCGCCAGCAGAAGCCGCTGTGACGGGTACGGTGGAGCATGTCGAATATCTGGGTGCAGATCTGTTCATCTATGTTGCTGCCAAAGGGCTCGGCACCATTCTGGTCAGACTGTCCGGTCTAGAGCACTACAGCGCAGGCGACACGGTCGGCCTCTCCTTCGACCCTGCCCTCACCCACTTCTTCGACGCAGATGGCAAAGCTGTGCGGGTGAACAGCGAGAAGGCAGCAGAACCTGCCTGAAACACTAGGCAATCCCGATAAACAAAAGGCTTGGGTGCTCACACATCCAAGCCTTACTTTTCTAAGCAGCCAAAACAGCCTTAGAAGCGATAAGTAACACCAGCACCAATCAGCCAAGGATTAAGCTCAGCAGTGCCTCTAAGCGTCGGGCCGGCTTTGGTCTTCACTTTGTAATCTGGCTCGAGGAACAGCTTCTTCACATCGAAGTTGACGCCCCAGTTATCATCAATCATGTAATCGAAGCCAACCTGAAGAGCCGCACCAAAGGTATTTTCAATATCAATATCTTTGAAATCGCCACGACCATCCTGATTATAGAAAATCGTGTAGTTGATACCAGCACCAACATATGGCTTGAAGCTGCCAAAGTTAGTGAAGTGATACTGCAGTGTCAGGGTTGGTGGCAGAACCCAGGTTTCACCAATAGCAGCCCCATCAAGTACACCATCACCATCGACGTTGGCCCATGTGGTGCCCAGAATAAGCTCGGCAGCAATATTATCAGTAAAGTAATAGGTAATATCCAGCTCAGGAACGACAGTGTCTGAATAAGTCAGATCTGAACCCGCTACGCCGTTCACATGGCCGCTATTTTCAGTCACAACACCCAGAGCGCGCACACGGATCTGCCAAGGGCTTTTTTCCGATGCAGCCGCAGCAGCGATATCTTCCTGTGGCACAGGCATATCCGCTGCCAGAGCCTGACCAGCAGACACCATAAGCGCTGCGCTCGCCATCAGGCCCATCACCCTTTTCAAACTCATCTCCACCTCCAGTTGCATAAGTGAGTTTTACACTTATTCCAATTATTGAGAGTGGATCAGAGCAGCATTGAGATGCATCAAACTGACATTGATAATATAAGTACTATTTATAATAGTAATTTTGACGGATAAATAATCCAGAAAAGTAGATTTCAAATAGACATTTTCGACATAAAACTTAACATAATTCGATAATACCAACAAGTGAGCGCAGTGAATAACCAGCCACAACCAATCACCATGATTGATGTGTAATGCGCACCGAGACTACCAAACATCCCCATCGACAACCGCCTCCTTTCAACCAAAGCCTGCAACCTTGCGGTGTTCCAAGTTTGTCAGGAACACCGGAACCCGCTATGAAGTGAGGGCCTCGCAGGTGTTCTGTCGCAAGGTCTGCCCCCTTGCTGCAAAACACAAACTGCGAACTGATTTAAGTCTACCAGAATGGGGAAGTGGGGGAATAAATGGCGGCGCAATGGTGCATCGGTCTCATGACCGGAACAGTGATGGACGGCAACGTCGACATTGCCATGCTGAAAACCGATGGCGAAACCATCGAGGAATTCGGCCCCTATACTCTGGCAAGTTATCCCCCCGGAACCAATCAGCTGATCGCCGAAGCCATGGCCGCAGCTCAGGACTGGAATTTCGCATCAGAGGAACCTGAGATCTTCGCAAGAGCTGAAAAGGCCCTCAGCGAGGGACAGGCCCACGCGATTTCACATTTCCTTTCAAAAAACTCCATTTCAACGCAAAATATTGCGTTGATCGGCTTTCACGGTCAAACCGTCCTGCACCGCGCACCTAAAGATGGCCAGAAGGGCGCAACTCGCCAGCTCGGTGATGGGCAGATCATCGCCGATAGTCTTGGCATTCCAGTCATCTACGACTTCAGAACACAGGATATCGAAGCTGGTGGTCAAGGTGCACCCCTCGCCGCTATCTACCATCAGGCCCTCCTGCGCAGCGCGGGTCTTTCTGACGATCCAACGGATACAGCCATCCTGAACCTCGGCGGCGTTGGCAACATCTCCTGGTGGGACGGGCACAACACCCTGATCGCCTTCGACACAGGCCCGGCCAATGCCCCCATAAACGACTGGATCAGCTCACACAATCGCGGTGACATGGACCGCGACGGCCTCATCGCCGCCAGCGGACAAGTGGACGAGACCCGCCTCCAGTCACTCCTCAAACACCCCTATTTAGCAGAAGCCTTCCCAAAATCCCTCGACCGCAACAGTTTCACCAAAGACATGGCAACCGGCCTCTCTCTCGAAGACGGCGCAGCAACACTCACCGCCTTCTCAGCCAGTGCAGTCGGCAAAGGATTGGACATGCTACCAAAACACCCAGCTCGCCTGGTAGCCTGTGGCGGCGGACGCAAAAACCCGCAGCTTCTGAAGGAAATCGAAGCGCGAGCGAATGTAAAAATCGTGCAGGCAGAAGAACTTGGCTGGCGAGGAGATGCCGTGGAAGCAGAATGCTTCGCCTTCCTCGCCGCCAGATGCGACCGCAATTTACCGATCAGTTTTCCGGGAACCACAGGTGTTCCAGCCGCAATGTCCGGCGGTACCAAAGCGCTACCGCGCCAGACAACCAAGTGACCTTCGCATAAAAAGGTGGGAGCCCCTGCCGCCGCGCAAAAGCTCCCACCGACCTCTTGCTTAAGGCTCAAAAGGTCTCTGCTACAAATAGCTATAAGAAAAGGTAAGCAGTATATTCTGGTCGCAACATTGTAGATAATTGATATCTTGAGAGAATTTCAACCATCTGCAACACATTCAACATACTCGAAAGTTATTTTAACAAAAACCCCTCCGATCAACTGAAAAGCAGACTGTTGCAAATCAGTACCTTGATGTTTATTCGAACACAAACAAGTAGTATTGCACAAATACACAACACAATACTTATAGTATCTATGTATTTTTAACAGCTCAAATCACGCCAGCAACGCCTAATCCCTTGGCAAACCGACGAGAAGCGACATAAAGGCAGTTTGAATTTTCAGAAAGTCATGCTACCTCCTTTTTAAGGGAGGAGCCGTCTTTGAAGAGAAGAACTATCAACCGCATCGCTTTTGTTTCCAGTGACACACCAGAAGCACTTGCTGCACGCCAAGCTCTTGAAAAGATGTATGGATCTGCCTCACAAGATGAAGCAGACGTCATTGTCGCGCTTGGTGGCGACGGAGTTATGCTCTCTTGTCTACATAAGTTTATGAACACCGGCATGCCCATCTACGGCATGAATCGAGGTTCAGTCGGCTTCCTCATGAACGAGTACCGCACCGAAAATCTCGTCGAACGCCTTGAAAAAGCAGAGATAACGCCTCTGCATCCACTGAACATCGAGGCGATCGACAAAGACGGCAACGAGTTCACCGCCCGCGCAATCAATGAAGTGTCCTTCCTGCGCAAGTCACATCAGGCCGCTAAACTGCGCATCTCCGTTGATGGCCGCGTGCGCATGGAAGAGCTGGCCTGCGATGGCATTATTATTTCTACTCCCCAGGGCAGCACGGCTTATAACCTGTCAGCCCATGGACCGATCCTGCCGATTGACTCGCCATTAATGGCACTTACGCCCATCAGCGCATTCCGCCCACGACGCTGGCGCGGCGCCCTGCTCTCCACGCAGAACACCGTGAAGATTGAGGTACTTGAGGCTGATAAGCGCCCGGTCAACGCGGCAGCTGATCACCGCGAGTTCCGCAATGTTATCAGCACCACCATCTATCAGGACGCAACCGCCGAAAGCTGCATCATGTTCGATCATGAACACAGCTGGGACGAACGTATCCTCTCAGAGATGTTTAAGTACTGAGCCACACCCGTTTATGGCAGTCCCATGCCAAATATGTTATTAGAGACAACTTCGGGTTGGGATTGCCCATAAAACCGTTAGATATTATTACGAATTCGAAATATAATCGCGCCTACAGCAATGCAGGCTCAGGAATTGCGCAGGACAATGGCTTCTACAACTGGTTCAGATAAATCTTCTCAGGAACACATCCGCGTTCCCAACGACCTTTCCAAAAAAGTTCGGAAGATGTCGACCATCGAAGCAGCCAAGTTTGATCCGGTCAAAGCAGCCGAAGAGGCGATTGAAAAGCTTTCAGATAAGTTTGAAAGCTGGATGGGCTCGGAAGTCGACTGCCTTAAGGAAGCCAATCAGGCAGCACAAGACGCTGACTTTACTGAAGAAACCTACGACAGCCTGTTCCGCTGCGCTCATGACATCAAAGGTCAGGCTGAAACTCTGGGCTTCCCATTGGTCGGTCGCGTCGCAAACAACCTGACCCTCCTGCTCGTCGCAGCCAAAGCGCAGGACACCTACCCGAAAGAGCTCATCGCCCAACACGTCAGCGCGATCAATGCAATGATTTCAGAAGACGCCCGCGATGATACCAACAAGCTCGGCGTAGCGCTTGTCTCACGTCTGGAAGAAGCCAGCGAACCGCTCACTCAGCTCATCGATAGCTAATCGGGCAACGAACTGAGTGCCTTAAGCAACGTCACTCAGCATTTCAGCAACACGGGTCCGCGCACTTTCACGAGCAGCCTCGTTGGAAAGACGATGCAGCAGATCCTGAAGATCACCCAGATCCTCAATGCCCAGCTCATCTTCCAGTGCAATCAGATCCCCCGCTACGATACGGGACTTGGACCAGTGGTCGATCTGCATGTTCTCAACCCGCTGCCAGCTGGCAATACACTCCTGAAACAGCGCATGCGTCCGATCCGGCAAGCCAGCTGCTGAAAGCACCCGGCGCAGAGCAGGACTGAACGGCGTTGCCAGAGCGTCAAAGACCTGATCTTCATCATACTCAGACAGACGCGACAGAGAGTTGGTGAGCAAGTTAAAACAACCAGTTACAGCAGCACGCAGCAGCAGAACGCTCGTCATCTGAGCAGACACCACCAGATGCTCCACCAAACCCTGGAGCTCCTTGTCAGAAGCACTCCAGGCCAGTGAAATCGTCGAACGGTCCTGAGCGTCAGCCACCAGCTGCTCTGGCGCGCGCATGTTCCGCGCTCCCAGCACCTGCGGGTGATCACCAAGGCTTTCAGTATAACGACGCAGCATCATGTGACGGATCTGCAGCGGAACATCATCACGAGACATCAAAGCATCTTTAACGTCACGACTTTCACCAAACCGCGCAACGATACGCTCCATACTGCTGGAAGTCAGCTCAGCTTTCTCATTGCTTAGCAAAGCCGCACAGGCCTCTTCACAAGCAACCTCACAGATAGCCGCAGACAAGCCCACCGAGATATCAGGACGACTGGCCACAGCCACGCAGCGTCTTGCAGACCCTGTCGCAACCAGATCAACCAGCTCCCCTTCCGGGATTTCCGTTGCACCGGAAAGCAAAGGCAGCGCAACCTCATCCTCATCCACCAGCAAAGCAGAAATGATGTGCGCAGGCACAACCTTAGCAGCGCCAAACGCTTCTGCAAGGGCGACCCGAACGGCAACATCACGATCATCAAGCAGGAAGGTCAAAGCCGCTTCTGCTTCACTGTGTTCAGAGCCTTCAAGGTCAGAGTACAAAAACGCACGTGCCAAAGCACCAGCCGCCTGTGCGCGACTACCACTTGGCGCATACTGCACCCAATTCAGGAAACTCTTGATAATCATGGTACTCGGAAACCTGTGTCCACCAACTATGGGTAGAAATAATTAATCATAATTCTTAAGGCTTCGTTCACCGCACCCGCAGTTTCTCGCAAAACGTGTTTTTTGAGAGATCAGAACACCAGGGCACACCTGTAAATCACAGGGGTTAGACCTTCTTACTTAAGGACTTTCCACTGGTTTGCGCTGGGGCGAGAAATTTAGTCAGGTCCAATGGAGACCCGGAAGGACGCGCAACAGGTTTAGGTGCAACAAACTGCTGACTGATGGATTCTTGTACTTCCACCCCTGACCGCTTCGTCTCACTGACAGCTTTAGAGGCCGTCACAGCAGCTGCTTCATCAGTCCGGAACAAGGACTGGAATGGTGCTTCATTTTTGTCGACAGTCGTCGCCCGCCACGCCGTCAGAATACGGCTTTCAACGCGGTGGCTATCAATAGGCTTGGTAATCGGCCCTTTGCGCAGCCCAACGGCAGGACGCTCAGCGCCGGCAATCGTCTCATTAAACTGACCGACCAACCGATCATGAACATCACTCACTGACCGAGGCTGTCCATCCCTACTGTAAAAAACAGCTTTGTTGGCCCGGGCCTGCAAAGGAAACAGATCAGCAGCTGGATGTTGAGGGCGATCCTCTATCGCGTTCAGCAAACGCAAACTGCCGTTCACACCAAGGAAGTGCGCCAGATACAACTCACCAGCTGACGGATCGCGCCCAAGATTTGAAGAAAGACCGGACGCATTGTCTTTCGCCAACGCACCAGCAACCAGAGATGAAATCTCCGGATCATGGCGAAGGTCCAGCAGCTGTTGCTTCAGGTGTTTGTTGTCTACCCGGTATTTGCCGCTACCATCCACGCGAATGTGCTGGGCATAGTCCCCGAGCCCCAGCTCCTCACCATTTTTCTTGAGAGTTTCAAGCCAGGTCGACTCGATAAACTGAAACAAACCGGACGCAGAAGACGTCTTGGCTTTGGCGTTGGGATCAAAAGAGGATTCACGGGCAGCAGCTTGCAGCAGGAAATCAAAGGACGTACCCGTTTTGGAACTGGCCTTTTGAAAAGCCAACTCAATACGCCCAGCTATGGAAGGATCGCCTGCAACCTTCACTAGAATCTACCCCCTATAATACCATTAGTTAATATCCCTTAATATTAGTTAACAAATAGTTAACTTTTAAATATGCCCTACTGAAATCACTGAGTTATTTGAGCTAAAATAGAGTTTTCGCATATCCTGATCACTGCCAATTATGCTTTACAATTCAATTTCTGATTGGATTCGGAGAAAGCCAATGAACTGTCTGCTCAAAACCACGGCATCGGCAATCGCTCAAAGCAAGGACTTCACGGCACACGCTGAGCTGGCCTATGCCATATTGCCGGAAAAGCCAGCCAGAGAAGTCGACCCTTATGGTTCACCTGACGCACTGGCGCAGCTCAGCAAGCAAAACCACCTCTATTTCGTTCTCAATGATCCATCAGAAAACACCATCCTGTCGACACTCAAGCCATACACTGATGTAAAACAGAATGGTGTGATCCCGACCTTCGTCAAATCAGCAGCAGACATTGAGCGCCTGCATGCAATCCTGTCGGTTTATGAAGCCGAACACGGGCTACAGGATGGCTCCCTTAAAATCATTCCAGAGCTTGGCAGATTCCCGTCCGCATTCACGGCCCTTGCAAACCTGAATGGCATAAGCCCGCGCCTTTCTGCACTTTGCTGGAATGAAGAGGTGCTGAAAATTGCTCTGGCAGCAAAACACTCACGAGATGAGCAAGGCCAGCTCCTTCCACCATTCGAGCATGCCCGCACACAATGCCTTTTCACCGCAAGAGCAGCCCACCTGCTCCCACTGGACACCGCCGTGCCCTCTCATCTACCGCGAGCCAAAATGCTGGAGTTGATTGATCTGGTCGCCTCGCAGGGCTTTGCTGGAAAAACAGCAAATTCACCGGAAGAAGCAAGCCTGATACAACAGGTTTTCGCAGCCCTATGAAAAAGGGCGCCGAAGCGCCCTACTCTCAGACTTTTTCCGGAAGTGCCGGTCGATCCATCTGGAATACGGAATCAACTACCGAATAATCCATGTAGCCCAACCGCGCCAATGGCTTCATTTTCGCCACATTGAGCATGCCGTTTTCCAGCACACTCTCGTCGATATGCACACCAACAACCTGACCCAGTATAAGCCAGCTGTTGGTCTCATTTCCGTCAATATCGATCAGGCGCTGCACATTGATCAGCTTGCATTCCAACGCGGTTTTCGCTTCCAAAACACGCGGAGCTGCAACCAGTTTTGACGCCTCAGCAGTCAGGCCGGAAAGCTCAAACTCATCAACGTCAGAACCCACCATCGCAGAGGACTGGTTCATCGCATCGGCCAGATCCAGCGTTGCTTGGTTACAAACAAACTCACCCGTCTCTTCAATGTTGCCTACGGAATCCTTGTAACCACTGGAGCCAATGACCACCATCGGAGGCGTGTCACAGACAGCATTAAAGAAGCTGTAAGGTGCCAGATTTTTCACACCGTCTTTGGAGACAGTTGAAACCCAACCAATCGGACGCGGCGCAACGATGGCCTTGAATGGATTGTGCGGCAACCCATGCGGCTTATTTGCTTCATAAAACATAGACTTATCTCAGCTCCTACGCATCAACACCGGATGGAGCGCTCTGAAAATATTCGGTTAATTGGGCTACATCAGGCCGTGGACGTTCATTTGGAACGACACTCGGGCTTCCAATATGAATGAAGCCTGCAAATCGTTCACCGTCACGAGCACCCAGATGCGCAGCAGCTTCATCATCAAAAGCGTACCACTCTGTCAGCCACTGACCAGCAAATCCCATTGAGAAACAAGCATTAAGCAGAGACACACAAACGGCACCCACGGCCAGCTCCTGCTCCCAGACCGGCACTTTATGCTCACGATTTGGGGAAGAAAGAACGCCAATGACCAAAGGCGCACGCTTGAAACGCTCCAGCTCCATCGCCTTAGTGTTCTCTCCAAGCGGTCCCTGACGCTTCTCAGCAATTTCAGCAAGCTTCTCACCGATGGTGTCCGCCTGTGAATTGTCATAGATAACAAACCGCCAAGGAGAAATTTTCCCATGATCCGGCACACGACATGCCATCTCAAGCAGCTCAGAAATTTGTGCTTGATCAGGGCCAGGATGTACGAGTGTTGCAGCGAGATGAGAGCGACGAGTTTTCAGAAAACTCTTCAGTTCTGGAAGGTCTTTGATTTCCACGGTCTCGATTCTTTTCAGGATTTCAAGGATTAAAGCTACGCAATAGTCCTATACAGAATATCAACTGTGTCAATTAAAGGATGGTCTTGCCCCATTCTTGCCACATTGCCTACCAATCCCCAACCCACTGAGTAAAAATTTATAAAACACTTCCAAAACACAGTTTGTCACTGTAATCTGATTTCACTCGGGCTGGTGACGGTTTTGTATTTACTGTCACACATGGGTAACACTTTCTGAAGTAGTAGCGAGAGCACACGTGAAGTTAGAGCGGATATCGACGTTCAACAAAGCGCTACAACGCGCAGCCGCCGCCACAGCATTTTGTGCTGGGTTGGCATTGCTTGGAAACGCCGCTCAGGCTGCAGGACCTATTCCTGTTTCCAAACCCGCTTTGCCGTTCTCCAAGGAAGTGCTGGATCTGGCCGCCAAGCCAGAAAAGACCATTGCACCTCCAATCAGCTATGACCCACTCAGCGGATATCAGGGCCAGTCTCTTGCACCAACACTGGGCACGAGCTTCCTGCCATACGCACCACCAGCAGTCAGCGCAGAACAAGCACCAATCGGTGCGCAGCCCGTGCTCTATCTGGTTGCCAAGCTGGCTGAGGGAACACCAAACCTCACTCGTGGTTTGAAGTGGCGCGTATACTCTTCAAAAGAAAATGCCGACGGCTCCCTGAACATGGTCGCATCCTCACAGGATCAGGATGCAGAGTTCCGTCTCGATCCAGGCACCTATCTGGTTCACACTTCTTTTGGCAAAGTCACGGCGACTACACGCTATGAACTCAAGAGCGGCGTGAAGACCGGCACCATCATTCTAAACGCAGGTGGCATTCGTCTGGATGCAGCCCTTGGTAACGATCAGAAGATGCCGCGTGAAGATGTGCGCTTCAATATCTATGACATGACCTACGATGCAACAGGCGACCGTGGTCTCATCGCATCAGGCATCAAGCCGGGCGAACTTGTCCCTGTGAGCGCAGGCACCTATCACGTTGAGAGCCGCTACGGCGACATCAACGCTGTTGTGCGGGCTGACATTCACGTACAGGCTGGCAAGCTGACAGAAGCCACTCTCTACCATCAGGCAGGCAACATCACGTTGAAGCTGGTGAGCGCCAAGAACAAGACATCTCTGGCCAACACCTCCTGGACCATCCTGTCACCAGGTGGCGACACCGTTGCAAGCGGCAACGGCGCATTCCTCGACCTGACACTCGCGGCAGGCACTTACACCGTCATGGCACGCAACAACGGCGAGATGTACCGCGATGAGTTCACCGTGAACCCAAGCGTGAACAACGTGGAAGTGGAAGTGCTTGCAGAGAACCCAATGTAAGACAGACCACAGCAACGATAACCAAGGCGCCTGAAACGGCGCCTTTTTTATTGGCCTGCTATTCCCTACGGCAGATAAAACGTCTCGGGCTTTGCAGTCTCGGCCTTTTGCCGCAAATCCAGAACAGCCGCCTGCAACTGCTCCATCATCTGCCGCTGGCTCTCACATTTCTCCAAAGCCTCATAGGGGATTGGATCTCCAATCCGCGCCAAAATTGTTTGCCCCAGAATGCTCTTGAACTCACGGATCAACAGAGACAAGCGCAAGCTCAGTGAAAAGCGGCTAACCAGATGGAACAGCGGTGAGTTCTGCCCCTCAAAGTAAACCGGCAGCACCGTCGCTCGGGCACTCCTGATAAGCTTTGCACTAAACGTCTTCCACGGCAGCTCTTCTGCACGACCAAAGGGCTTAGCAGCCGTCGCAACACCGCCACCCGGAAAGATAACTATCGTCACCCCTTCCTGTAGCAGCCTCAACGCCTCTTGCCGTGTCTTCAGATTGGTTCGCAGAGCTTCTTCAGTTTCTTCAAAATCAACCGGCAGTGCAAAGGGGCGGACCTCAGGAACCTTAAGCAGTTCATTATTGATGAGCACGCGGTAAGGACGGTTCAGTTGCTCGGCAAGTGAGAGGATCGCAATACCGTCAGCAATGCCATAGGGATGGTTCGCAATCAGCACCAGCGGCTTGCCATCCAAATCAGAGGGTGGCCAGCAATGACCGGTGCATTCAACACGAAGGTCAATCAGATCCAGCAGGTCCCGCCAGAGGGCCTGGTCCGAAACAGAATAATCACTCCGCCAGACCTCATAAAGATCCAGCAGTCTCTTGCGACCAGAGAGCCCCTCAATGCTCCGGATAAGCCATCGCTTCAATAGGGGATGACCATCATTGGCGTAGCTTAACTCCGCGTGGTTCACCGCTAACCTCACTTCACTCGCCCAGCTTTTCTGTGAGCTGGCTTCGTAAGCTTTCGCAAACTTACGTGAACATTAGGCGACAGTGAGGCCAAAAAAGAAAAAGGCTGGCAACGCAAACACGCTGCCAGCCTTTTAAATCAGTGTCCCTTTAAAGATCAGGAAGCCTGCTCTTTAAGGTCAGGTGCTGTAGCTTCATCACGCAGGCTTGCAACGGCCTCGTCCAGAGTCATAGCAGTCTGATTGCGCGAACCAAGACGACGGATACTTACAGTCTTCTCTTCCGCTTCACGCTTACCAACAGCGATGATCACTGGGATCTTGGCATGTGAATGCTCGCGAACCTTGTAGTTGATCTTCTCATTGCGAAGATCAAGCTCACCACGCAGACCAGCCTTCTTCAGCGCAGCATGCACTTCTTTTGCGTAATCATCAGCGTCAGAAGTAATCGCCGCAACAACAAAGTGCTGAGGTGCCAGCCAAAGCGGGAAGTGACCTGCAAAGTTCTCGATAAGGATACCAAGGAAGCGCTCCAGAGAACCACAGATCGCACGGTGGATCATCACCGGCTGCTTCTTCTCACCATCACTATCCACGTAGAAGGCACCGAAACGCTCTGGCAGGTTGAAGTCCACCTGAGTGGTGCCACACTGCCATTCACGACCAATCGCGTCGCGCAGAGTGTACTCAAACTTAGGACCGTAGAACGCGCCCTCACCTTCCAGAATGCCGGTCTTGATCTTACCGCCGGAGTTCGCTTCGATCTCCTTCAGCACTTCACCCATCACAGCTTCAGCGTGATCCCAAACTTCGTCAGAACCAACACGCTTTTCAGGACGTGTGGAGAGCTTCACAACGATCTCTTCAAACCCGAAGTCCTTGTAAACGGACATGATCAGGTCGTTGATCTTGTGACACTCTGCAGCCATCTGCTCTTCAGTGCAGAACACATGCGCATCATCCTGCGTGAACGCACGAACGCGCATCAAGCCATGCAGCGCGCCGGACGGCTCATAGCGGGAAACCGCACCAAACTCAGCCATACGCAGTGGCAGATCACGATAGGACTTCAGTCCGTGCTTGAAGATCTGCACGTGACCAGGACAGTTCATCGGCTTGATCGCGAAGACACGGTGATCTTCAGTCTCAGTCGCGAACATGTTCTCGCGGTACCACTCCCAGTGACCGGAAGTTTCCCAAAGAGCCTTATCCAGGATCTGCGGTGCATTCACTTCCTGATAGTCATCTTCCAAACGACGACGCATATAGTTGGTCAGGTTCTGGAACAGCTGCCAGCCTTTATGGTGCCAGAAGACAACGCCCGGACCTTCCTCCTGGAAGTGATAGAGATCCATCTCGCGGCCCAGTTTGCGGTGGTCGCGCTTCTCAGCTTCCTCAAGCATATGGAGGTAAGCCTTCAGATCCTTATCGCTAGACCATGCAGTGCCGTAGATACGGGTCAGCATTTCGTTGTTTGCATCACCGCGCCAGTAGGCTCCGGCAACCTTCATCAGCTTGAAAGCTTGACCGATCTGACCAGTGGACGCCATGTGCGGACCACGGCAAAGGTCAAGCCATTCACCCTGCTTGTAGATCTTGACGGTTTCATCCTCAGGGATCGCATCAACAAGCTCAACCTTGTAGTCTTCCCCTTTGGCAGCAAAGTATTCTTTTGCTTCGTTACGGCTCCAGATCTCTTTGGTGAACTTCGCATTCCGCTGAATGATCTGCTGCATCTTCTTTTCGATTTTCGGCAGGTCTTCAGTGGTAAATGGCGTATCGCGCTTGAAGTCGTAGTAGAAGCCGTTCTCGATAACAGGACCAATTGTAACCTGCGTCTCAGGCCACAGTTCCTGCACAGCTTCCGCCATCACGTGCGCCGCATCGTGGCGGATCAGCTCCAGCGCACGTGGGTCATCACGGGTTACGATCTCAATCGCAGCATTCGTTTCAATAGGATCAGAAAGATCGCGCAGTTCACCATCAATTGCGACGGCAACAGCTTTTTTCAAGAGAGATTTGGAAATGCTCCCTGCAACATCAGCGCCGGTGGAACCAGCGTCATATTCGCGAACGGAATTGTCAGGGAAAGTCAATTGAAGCATATCAATTCTCCAGCTCACTCCTGCAAACAAGGCAGGTAAGCGGTTTGGTGTTAATCATGGGTTGCCTGAATAACCAATTCTAAAGGACGCGTCCAGATGAATCTGGGGCAGATCAACTCTGTTTTCCGCGGGCACAGGCACGTAATCGACAGGTTACACACCTTGAATTATTACGGGTTAGCAAGGGTTTAGCTGGCCTTACCCGCTCCACCTCCTCATACTGCTGGCCAGAACAGGATTCGCAAACTCCATCACAAGGAATGCATGACGCACACTCTACCAGCTGTCAGGAGCTGAGCATGACCACGCCAAAGCCAAAGCTCTACTTTGACTTGACCACGTTGAGGCAGAACAGATCCACCTCATTACAGGCCAACGGCGTCACCAGAACGCTCTACGAGACAGCAAAGCGGTTCTATAAAGACGACATCGAAGTCACCTTCATCTGTCATGACGCCCGCAAAAACGAATATGTGAGCGTGCAGGCCGATCCATTGTTCGCATCAGATGACCTGAACCCCGCATGTCTCCCTGATTTGCTGGGCGCTCCCGTTAAAGCATTCCGCTCTGAAAAATACAGAAACCGCAAACTCAAAGGCCTGTTCCACAAGCTCAGACACACACTGCGCGCACGTGCAAATAAAACCATCGGCGCTCATGATGGCGAAGCATTGCAGGAACCGCTGACAGACATCGACGCCCCCTTTCTGTCACTGGGAAACCTGGAAGAAGCACGGCGACTGACAGAATATGTGAAGAGCCGCGCACCCTATGTGCCCGTCTATGTCATGATCCACGACATCTCCCCATTACGCCTCAACGATCCGGAGGAGGATCTCGGCGCAAAGCTTTGGCTGGAGCACCTTAGACGAACGGTCACCACAAGGCCGCACGTGATTGCCAACTCCGAATATACGCGCAATGATCTCCTGAAGTTCCTCGCAGAGCAAAAGCTCCCCTCCCCGCAAAGCACCAGTGTGGTGCATCTGGCTCATGAGTTTCAGGAGGCAGAGCCTATCTACCCTCTGCGGCAACGGCCCGAGCACGGTTTCTTCCTGCTGCTTGGAGACATTCGCTACCGAAAAAACGCAAAGCTGGTCTTTGACGCATACCTGCATATCGTGGAGCAAGACGAAAACGCGCAGTTACCTCAGCTCATATGTGCGGGAGCGATCCCCAACGGCGCGTTTGCCAGCCTCAACAAAGACCAAAAGTACACGCCCATCGGTAAGTTCGTGACAATTGTCCAGTCACCAACAAACGCAGAGCTGACAGCACTTTATAAAGAAGCTATCGCACTGGTTTACCCAAGCTTGTTTGAAGGCTATGGCCTGCCAGTCGGTGAAGCGCTCTGGATGGGCACACCCGTATTGGCCTCAAACGCAACCTCAATTCCAGAGGTCGGTGGAGATCATTGCCAATACTTTGACCCGCACAACGCGGAAGAACTGGCTGCCCTGATCTTATCGACAATACAATCGAAAGAAGCTCTACGCGCAGAACTGCCAGCAAGGGACGAACTCCGCCAATGGCAGAATGTGCAGCAGGATATCTGGAAGATTATTGAGAACAACAGCACCCCACCAGACAAACGCTCATCCGGTGCAGAAGGCAAGCAGCAAAAGCTGGAAGAAACTTAATTCGGCTTAGGTTTCGCCTGATCGCGCTTGAAGATCTTCACCAGCTGGAAGTACTCACAAACGAGCTTCATATCAGGAGCATAAACGCCATTGCGTTCAAAGAACTCGCGATGGCCTTCCTGCCAGAACTCAAGGCTCAGATCGCCTTCACCTTCCAGCACAGCCCAGACTTCATCGATCTCGTTAAACTGGCGTACATCAACAGTCACCATCTCGATGACACAGGCTGCCTGCCCTTTACCATCCAGAATAACGTACTGATCGCCCGGCTGAGGAAGGGGCTCTCCGTCTTTCTCATAGGAATGCAGATCACCGCAGGTCGCTGTCTTTGTTCCATTCAGAACAAGCTCAAGCAAACTGTCAGCCAGCTCAGGGCTGTCGCCAAATGCAAAACTAGGGAGATGATCGAATTCTTCAGAAGACATGCGCTTCCACCGTAACTGTTTGATTTCACGAAAAAGAAAGGTGGTGGAGGAGGTTGGATTCGAACCAACGTAGGCATAGCCAGCGGATTTACAGTCCGCCCCCTTTAGCCACTCGGGCACTCCTCCGTCGCATTGGCCAAGTTGGCCGCGCCGTGTGAGGACGGGTTATCTTCATTTGAGGCCCTCTTGTCAACGCCCCTTTGAAATTTGAGTTGGGAAAACATCGGAAAAAACGTTTTTAGCCGGCAATCTGTGAACAACACCCCACTCCAGCAGCTTTAACCAGGGGTATTTACGTAATCATCACCGCGAAAATTTCACGAATTCCCACCTCGGCGAGTAGCGCTTTGTTAAGCGAAGGACCGGGAACCACTGCTGGTTGCTGGACGCCTTTCTACATTAAGCCATTATCTTCAAACGAAATTATGAGTTTCTGTAGTGGAGTGCACATCCCGAAGATCATCAAAGGCGTCCAAATGAGCAGGCATTGGCTTCCAACTCATATCATCGTTCTGGGACTATCCATCGCAGCATGGTCCCTCCCTTCCCCTGCGCAGATGTTCAATGAACCATCTCTGGGAACCTCAGGAAGTGTTGAGGAAGAAGATAACAGCGCTCAGGAAGACCCTTCAATGATATCCGGCATGCCTGATTATCCGATGAGCAACCAATCCATGATGCCCGCGCCACCTGTCACCACACAGAAGCCCGATAATGAGGCCACCCAGCAAGATCAGGAAGACGACGACAAACGCTGATCTTCTTTGAATGGCCGGATAACAAAATTGAAACAGGAGAATACAATGAGAACCCCAGCCCTCCTGAGCGCCACTGCAATTTTCCTTTTTCAATCAGCCAGCGTGACAACAGCCCAGGTTCCTGGCGACGGTCCGCCGGTTCCCACAAGCAAAAGCCTTCAAAGCGAAGTCCACACACTTGCTGAAACCGGCAGCAACACGTCTGCTGCAAAAACCGCAGAACAATGGCTCGGCAAATCCCTGAATTTTGCATGGAGCATCACCAAGGATGGGGCGGAAGCCATCGAAGAAAAGTTCACCGCCTTCATCTGCAATGCAGAAGCTCTGGCCTGGAACACCACCTCGCAGTTCGGCAAGAGCAAGGGCACCGCAACCTATACGGTTCAGCAGATCACACCAGACATCACTCAGATCTCTTGGAAAGATAATCCGCAGGAATCCAATCTGGGATGGGTGTGGACGCTCGATGAAGCCAGCGGCAAGGCATATGGCGTGGTCGTCAACTCACAGCCCTACGAAAACCTTGCAATTGAGGGAGAGTTCACCGTTCTTCCGGTACCAACAGCCGAAGAAAAGACCGAGTTCAGCTGCCCTTGATACTCAGAGCAGCCTCAGTCTTTCAGATCAAAACGTGTTTTGGGATCAATATGATCACCGTTCCAATGACCATACCGCCACGGCAAATACCATCTCGATGCCTTGGGTAAGCTGAGCGGAACCGGGTCATACCCGCTTGCCCCATAAGGATTGCAGCGGATAATCCGCGACAACCCAATCCAGCCGCCTCGCCAAAACCCAAACCGTGTTATGGCTTCAGCTGTATAATGAGAGCAGGATGGCTGATAGCGGCAGGCCCGCCCCAAAATCAGCGACAGGCTATGCTGATAAATCCAGATAAGCCCAATCCCTAGCCGCGCCAAGAAGCTGGCAGGCCTCTCTTTTGGGAGCGGATCGGGCTTACACATAACAAAATGCCTTAGGCAACAGCAGCTTCAACATCATCAAGCGCCTTCACCAGCGCTTCAAACGCAAGCATGGTGGACGCATGGCGTGCTTTATAGTCACGCACTGGCTCAAGGAAAGAAAGGTCAGCAAAACGACCGGTCGGCACAGGGCCGTTATCCTTCAGCATAGCGTGCAGCTGCGCATAAGCCTCCCGCACTTCTGCAGGTGTTGCGCCAATAACATGCTGGCCCAGAATGGATGCAGAAGCCTGCCCCAGAGCGCACGCTTTCACGTCCTGCGCAAATGAGGTTATTAGACCATTGGCTACACAAACCTCAACACTCACCGTCGAACCACAGAGCCGCGAGTGTGCTTTTGCCTGAGCCTGCGGGTTATCAATATGCCCCAACAGAGGAATATTCCCTGCAAACTCAAGGATCTTAGTATTGTAAATGTCGTCCAACATGCAAAACTCTGGCTACTCTTCTCACGCCCGCTTTATAACCTAAAGCGAGCTTGGATCACTCACTAATAAGGGAAGACCCTTTCCTAACCAAGACATCTATCTTATATAGGTGGTGCTGCCGAGACCTTGCTAGAGGTCAAAAGCGGAATATCGCAATCTAGCACACATTACCTAGAAGAAACCATAGATGCCAATTTATTGGCGGTCTAAACGGGTTGTCGCAGATTATACCCTGCGCCATACTCACATCTCCTTAGGTAAGCCGTAGATTTGCGTATGACAATGGGAAGAGCCTGAACTGAAAACAGGCCGACGAAAATAGTTGTTGCGCAGGAACCTATGGCGGGTTCAGTGTTTTTTTAAGAGAAGTATGTCTTAAATTACACCCATCGCCTGCGTATTGTTGGAGACATAATATGGACGCTGTTTTGAGACCGGTTACAGAAACCGATCCCACGGCTACAGAAGACAACAAGCTCCCCAACCGCCCTAGCCGGGCTGAAGCTGAGGCTGCTGCGCGCGTACTTCTTCAATGGATCGGAGATGATCCGGAGCGCGAAGGTTTGCTGGATACACCAAAGCGCGTGGTCAAAGCCTACGAAGATCTTTTCTCCGGTTACAAGGAAGATCCTCGCGAGCATCTGGAACGCACCTTTGAAGAGGTCGGTGGATACAACGATATTGTGCTGCTGAAAGATATCACTTTCACATCTTTCTGTGAGCATCACGTCCTGCCATTCACAGGCAAGGCGCATATCGCCTATTATCCAAACCATGCTGTCGTGGGCCTTTCCAAGATCGCACGTGTTGTAGAAATCTACGCACGTCGTCTTCAGACACAGGAACATCTGACCGTTCAGATAGCAACTGCATTGGAAGAGTATCTGGCTCCTCGTGGCGTCGCTGTCATGATTGAAGCAGAGCACCAGTGCATGTCCATGCGTGGCATTCAAAAACAGGGTGTCTCCACCCTCACCAACCGGTTCTCCGGTGTTTTTGAAGACAACGCCTCTGAACAGGTACGCTTCATGACAATGGTCCGTTCGTAAGCTCGGACCATTCATCAGAAAATTCGAGCATTTCATGTCGACGAATATTAAAGCCGACGGCTTTGCACCGCGCGCTGACAAAAACGCAATTGAGCTGGGCGATGAACTCTGCCCGAAATTTGACGAAAATGGCTTGATTGCTGCTGCAGTCACTGATTTCGACAGCGGTGAGCTTCTCATGGTGGGTTATATGAACTCCGAGAGCCTGCGCCGCACAATCGAAACTGGTGAAGCATGGTATTGGAGCCGCTCCCGCCAGGAGTACTGGAAGAAGGGTGGCACCTCTGGTCAGATACAGGAAGTTATTGAAATCCGTACTGATTGTGATCAGGATGCAATCTGGCTTCGCGTCAAAGTCCATGGCAACGGCGCCACATGCCACGTCGGCTATCGTTCCTGCTTTTTCCGTAAAGTAAACTCGAACGAAACCGGCGATGTCTGGCTGGAGAAGACGGAAGTCGCTCCGGTATATGACCCCCAAGAAGTTTACGGGAAAAAACAGTAGGTTTCGCTGCGCCCCGATTCAGTCTTTTTATAGGTTTAAATAGCATAGTTACCCCAAGGTAATGTTGACTATTCAACCAGTGTAAAGACAGTCGGGGAGATGGCAGTGCTGCAAAATCTACCTCTGTGGCCCAACAGCAAACAGCCTGTAGAAGAAGAGCCAGAAACACCCACCACCATTCCAGAGCCGGAGATCACCCCCGGCATTGGCCTGGCACTTGGCGGAGGTGCAGCCCGCGGCTGGGCCCATATCGGCGTTCTCAAAGCTCTTTCAGAAGCAGGCATCCAACTGGACTTCATCGCAGGTACCTCGATCGGCGCCGTCGTCGGCGGCTGCTATCTCTGTGGTAAGCTGGAGCAGCTTGAGGAATGGGTTGTCTCCCTCTCCCGCCGCCGCGTCTTCAGCATGGTCGATCTCTCCTTCGGTGGCTCCGGCCTCATCTCTGGCAAAAAAGTCCTCTCCCTGTTCGAAGACCACTTCGGCGGCATCATGATTGAAGATCTCGACCGCCCCTTTGCAGCAGTCGCAACAGAACTGGGCACCGGCCATGAGATCTGGCTGAAGAAAGGTCTGCTCACGCAAGCCATGCGCTGCTCCACCTCCCTCCCCGGCGTGTTCGAGCCCGTTGCGTACGGTGGCCGCTGGCTGGTGGATGGCGCACTGGTCAACCCAATTCCCGTCTCCGTCTGCCGGGCCATGGGTGCAAGAGCAGTCATTGCCGTCAATCTGAACTCAGACACATTTGGTCGCGGCTCCACAGTGGTGCACGAGCTGCCCCCGATCCCAAAAGACATGATCCCGGAGATCGACAGCAAACTCAACAAAGATCCCGGCGGCACAATAAAACGCGTCCTGAGACGCCAGATTTTTGGCGGAAAACAAAAGGGATTGCCTGGCATTTCCGGTGTTATGATGGACAGCTACAACATCATACAAGATAGGATTGGTCGCTCACGTCTGGCAGGGGATCCACCAGACACCATCCTCACCCTGCGCCTGTCTCATCTCGGCTTGTTCGACTTCCATCGCGGAGAAGAAGCTATCCGCGTCGGCTATGAAACAACATGCCGGGCCTTGCCGGAGATCCACCAGCTGGCAGAAATGCAGCCATAATACCGGCACTCGCATCACACGAATGATGCGGTGTAAAATCACGATTTTTGGAAGAAATGACTGCTGTGCCTGAGTAGCACAGCAGTAAACCAGCAGATCAGACTGCCTGAATGTAATTACGCAGGTCGTCCGCCTCACGCTCCACCTGAGCGATACGGAACTTCACGATATCACCGATAGAAACAAGGCCAATCAGCTTGCCATCTTCCACAACAGGCATATGGCGGAAGCGACCTTCGGTCATGCGTGCCATAACACCGTTTACAGAGTCTGCTTCCGTACAAACAGCAACCTCTTTGGTCATGTACTCTCTAACGGGTTGAGCGAGAACGTCAGGACCTTCCATGGCGATCGCCTGAACCACATCACGTTCTGAAACGATACCGACAATCACGCCCGGCTCGTCACACAACACAATCGCACCAATGCGGCGTCCACCAAGGCTCGCGCATATTTCGCTCAAACTACGTGTGCTCGTTTCCGTATAAACGTCCCGCCCTTTGCCGTTCAATATGGCAGCAACTGTCATGGCGACCTCCTCGTTTGTTTATGCCATCCTTCTTTCTCAGAGAAAAAAGAGGAAGAGAACAAATCTAACCCTACGGTATCATGGCACAAAAAAACAATACTTGCCTAGCCACCAACTTAGGTGCTGTTAACATATGTAGTTAGCTAACTATTAAGTAGTCAGGACCAACGCCGTTTAATCGGATCTAAGAGTGGGAAGAGGATCAATCCAGCCACAAATCCACCTACGTGAGCTTGCCACGCAATACTTACACCCTCACCTGCGATAGGTGCTGACCAGATTCCAAACAGGAAGTTGAGACCGAACCAGACAAGGATAAAGGTGAGCACACGGCGATCGCTCAGCGCTTCCATCAAAGGACACGCAGGCACGGAATAAGCATGAGTATCATGACGGCGGAAAGAACTCATCGGCCCGCCTGCTTCAAAGATAAACCGCAAAGAAGCAGCCATCTGACCGGAGACTGCAGCAGAAGCACCAATCACCGGCACCTGATCTCCCCAGTTGGTTGCCAGATGCGCACCGGCGCCAGCAACGGCACAAACGGCAGAAAGAAGCAGGAACCGCGTCGCGCCAAACCGGCGGGCAACCGCACTGCCAAACACAGCCATCCAAAGCACGTTAAAGCCGATATGCTCAGCACTGCCATGCAGGAAACCATAGGTCAGGAAGCTCCAGACCGCAGAAGCCGTTTCACCCGGCCAGGAATATTGAGCCATAAAGCCGCTAACATAACGAACTGGCCAGAAGGCAAACAGAAGTAGCGTCTGTACTTCTTCATTCGGAGAAAGAACGTAAGCCCGAACCAGATGGATCCCTATGAGGACAAGGGAGAGACCAACAACGACAGTTGGCAGATTGAACATCGGCTCCCGTGCTGGGCGGTGAAAATACGGACCGTCCGGGCCCTGATGCTCTTCGTTGGATTGGTTCATTTCATTACAGACCCGAAAATTGCTGTCCCATTTTGAACTAGGGTAACTTGGCACAGTTCGCAAGGTTTGGCACAGAATGTAAGGATCAAATAAAAACAATAAACCGCCAGCACTCCCCCAAGCGCTGACGGTTTATCGGAGCTTCTCCCCGTTTGGCGTGTGATTTCCCGATTTTTCTGGCTACGTACAAAACGCAGCAAACCTAGGTTTTCCGCCGAAAATAGCTCAATTCTTATGGCCTCAAGGGTTCAGGTGAGGCAACTGCAACCAAGATTATATAAACTGCTGCACACCACAACTTAAACCCTTTGTTAAGGTTAATATTTTATTAAATTTTTATGATATTTGTAGTTTGGCATGCTCCCTGCTTATTCCCCACCATAGACCAGCGGATAGTTAAAGTTGTCCATAAAAAGGACACTGACCCCAATGGGAACACCCAATAAGCGGACTGGGGAAGGCAGGAATATGAAACACGGCGCATCACGGATACTCTTTGAATACTGGGACGAAATTCGGGCTGAACGTCCAGCACCAGAACGGGGCGACATTCAACCCTCCGCCATCAAAAGTGTTCTGGGTGATACCTTTATTCTGGAACTGGCAAAGCAAAACAACTTCCGGTTCCGCCTGGCAGGTACACGCCTGTGCTCCCTGTTCTGCCGCGAGCTGAAAGGCCGTAGCTTCCTGGACGGTTGGGATGAAAAAGACCAGCAGGCCGTCACAGCCATGCTCTCCGCAATCACGCAGGACGGCGCAGCCGCTGTCATCAGCTTCACCGGCACCACAGAAATGGGCCAGTCCGTCGATCTGGAGCTCCTGCTCTTGCCAATACGCGTTCAGGGCGAAGGCTGCACACGCATCCTCGGCTGCATGGCTCCTTTGAAGCGTCCGTTCTGGCTCGGCGTTCAGGCCATCTCCAAGCAAAAAGTGAACAGCTTGCGCCTGATCTGGCCGGACGAAGACGCACCACTTTTCAGCGAAGAAAATGAATGCGTCCCACATTTCGGAACGCCAGCGCATCGCGCCGTTGGCCCGATGGAACCAAGGGTAAGTCGTGGTAGCCGCTTGTCACGCCCTGCCGCACCAAAAGCCGTTGAAATTCCAAACAGCCGACAGGTAGGACATCTTAGAGTTGTTGATGGTGGCAAAATATAAACCTGTACGGCTCACCTGAGTTACCATTCTGTTAACCTTGTTTTCCTAGGGTGTGACCCAAGTTTCGTATTAGACAATAATCGCGTACTCGGGATTCCTAGGAAAATGGCAGGGCGCACAGCGACCAACAGAATTGCTGCACTCGCGGCAAAAGAACCTGACAGACGCCGTTTTTCCCGCGTTGAAATCAACGTGCTTGGCCGCTTCATGCTGGAAAACAGACGCGAGTACCCCTGTCAGGTGGTCAACATGTCCCCTGGCGGCGCCGCTTTCATCTCCCCTGTTATGGGCGAAATCGGCGAACGTGTTGTTGCCTATCTCGATCACATTGGCCGCGTTGAAGGTAAGATCGTCCGTGAAATCGACGGCGGCTTTGCCATGACTGTGAACGCCAGCGCACGCAAACGCGACAAGCTGGCATCCGTCCTCACATGGCTGGCGAACAAAGATGAGCTCAACCTGCCTGAAGATCGCAGGTTCGACCGCTTTGTTCCAAAGAACCCAATGACCAAGATCATCTTGCCAGATGGCAGAGAGTATGCTTGCCGTATCGTGGACGTGTCCCTCTCTGGCGCTGCACTCAAAACAGATGTGCGCCCAGCCCTTGGAACTCCGATTACGCTCGGCAAGATGCGTGCACGCATTGTCCGTCATTTCGAAGAGGGCATCGCAGTTGAGTTTGCAACCGTCCAGAACAAGGAGTTGTTGGAACACCACATCTCCAACGCTGAAAAGCGCTAAGGCTCAACCGCAGCGATTCCTCGTTTTCAACGGTTAAGCATCAGCTTTTCGATAAATTTATAAAAAAATATTTGCGGTGAATTTTATATGCAAGAAGCACAGCTTTCCGCAATTATCTTTAAATTAACCGTACTTATGCCGACGAACTCTCGCAACGTAGCCTTCAAAAACTAGAGATTTCTGCGGACTCTTTAATTCATTACAATTTGAATTAAATTTAGCTCTTATTTTCATCTGATTTAATTTAATTACGATGCAAACTTGAGTTAAATGCGAGTCGAATTTGATTAAATACTGAGTTTAAAGGTTATAACCAAATAAAAGCGCCCGAATGAAAGTAGAGCCAGCCATGATTGGAGGGCGCTACTTGTGTTTGAGTATAAGCTGTTCGCGAAAAGTGTATTGGGTATCGCGTTGAGCGGATTTATGGGTCTGTCTCAGGCGAATGCCGAGCAGATTCCGGGTCGTTTCATGCCCGTCATCGGACAAGCAAGTGCCCCTGTTGGTCATATCGAATTCTGCCAGAACTACCCTCAGCAATGCCGCTATGGCACCAACACCCCTCTTGTCGTTCGCCTGACCAAAGAGCGCTGGCAAGAGCTTCTGGACGTCAACGCCTCCATCAACACTCAGGTGCGCCCGCTCACAGATGAGCAGCTCTTTGGCGTGGCGGAGTACTGGACCTACCCGCAAGGTGCCGGTGATTGCGAAGAGTATGTTCTGGAAAAGCAACGGCAGTTGATTGCGCTGGGATGGCCGCCAAGCGCCCTGCTCATCACCGTTGTGAAAGACCTGAACAATGGTGGACATGCTGTCTTAAGCGTGCGCACGGATCAGGGAGATCTTATTCTCGACAATCAGATCTCATCCATTTTGCCTTGGTATTCAACCCCATACCGTTATGTCAAACGTCAGTCCGCCCGTCACGCAGCAGCATGGTCCGCCATTTCCGATAAGCGCGTCACCACCGTGGCAAGCATCCCAGAGTAATACTTGCATTGAACATAGTGCCTATAGCAATAAAAATGCCGCGGAACCTGTCCGCGGCTTTTCTGTTTTAAAGTGCGAATGCACTATCAGAGTTCAACAAGCTGCTCTTTAAAGCGCTGCGCATTCATCACATAGCCATCAGCGGAGCGGATCAGCATTGCCTGTGCGTCTTCATCCAGCTCACGAACCACTTTACCCGGCATACCGACAACGAGGGAGCCATCCGGAATAACCTTCCCTTCTGGCACCAGCGCATTCGCGCCAACAATGCAGCCTTTGCCGATCTTGACACCGTTCAGGATCGTGGCACCCATGCCGATCAGCGATCCCTCACCGATTGTACAGCCATGCAGGATAGCTTTGTGCCCAACGGTGCAGTTCGCACCAATAACAAGCGGATACCCCAAGTCCGTGTGAAGTACAGAACCATCCTGAATGTTAGAGCGCGCACCAACGTGAATGAGTTCAGTGTCACCACGCAATATGGCGCCAAACCAAACATTCGCTTCCTCATCCAGTTGCACATGCCCAATCAGACTTGCACATGGCGCGACCCAGTAGTTTCCATTTTCAGGAACGTTAGGGCTTCTGTCTCCAAGCTTATAAAATGGCACAAGGTTCTCCTAGATTGCACAAATCAAATCCTGCGCAATCTAGCATAGGCCCTGCTTAAAGTGCCAAGAGAAAACTCAAAACAAACGTACCGGAAAGAATGCTCCATATAGCCGTTAAGCCACCAGCGGCAGCAAGCATGCCCGGACTGAAGCTCTCCCAGTAATATCCTTGGATCGCATTGCGCATGAATATAAACGGTCCAGCAACCAGCCAGAGGCCGACAACAATCAACCAGGAAACTGGCCCTTTCATCTCGGCAAAGAACTTTGGCGGCTCTCCCGTCACCAACTGATAAAAACTACCCAGAATACCCGCGGTCACAAACCCAGAAGCCGCTATAAACGCGGCCAACAATAATTCGCCCAGCATGCACTCCCCCACTCTTCGCTGGTTCATCCCAGCTCAATCGCGATACAGTGCAGATGAAAGCAAATCCTATGCCGCATACCATCCTCAGTTAACCTCTTGTTAATATTTACATATAGGAAGGCAGTGGAAATTTCCGGGTAGGCCGGAGAGGAGAATACGTTTCATTTCAGGATGCAGAGCGCATTCCACGTCTCATTATGATGCAAAAAGGGCCCCGAAACGGAGCCCTTCAAACCTATCAGATTTGCGTGGTGCCTTAGAGGCCTTCCACGTCAATATCGAGGATAGCCATCTGGAAATTCCAGCTCAGTTCGCCATCTTCCTCATCGCGGAAGATCACGCCGAGAAACTCGTCATTGATATAAACTTCAGCAGAGTCATCTTTACGAGGACGCGCGCGCACTTCAAGTTCTGGCGACTTGAATGTGTTGCGCATGTAGGTTTGCACCTTACGAATTTCATCAGGCTTCACAGCCGTCTCCTTACCAGTTTCACTTCAAACTTGGGGCACAAACTATACAAGTTTATCCTCGTGCCAACCCTAGGAAACTAGCTTATCCTTGTTTGTTTTGCGAGGAAAGTCCTTGACCTTGGCCTAACATTTGATCCATGGCCCGGGCTGGTTGGTCGCAACCAGCTTCGCCCACAACCTTTGCAGGAACACCCGCTACTGTGGTGCATGGCTCAACGTCTTTCAGAACAACAGAACCAGCCGCCACACGTGAGCAATGGCCGATCTCCAGATTGCCAAGAACTTTGGCACCGGCACCAATCAGAACACCCTGACGGATCTTCGGATGACGATCACCGGAAACCTTACCTGTTCCGCCAAGGGTAACCCCCTGAAGGATGGAAACATCATCTTCAATAACAGCGGTACCGCCAACCACAATGCCTGTGCCGTGGTCGAAGAACACGCCGCGCCCGATTGGAACCTGCGGATGAATGTCCATCTGGAACACTTCAGAACTACGGCTCTGCAGATAAAGCGCAAAATCCTCACGGCCCTGAGCCCAAAGCCAGTTTGCCAGGCGATGGGTTTGCAGCGCGTGGAAGCCTTTGAAGTAAAGGAGCGGCTCAAGAAAACGGTCGCAGGCAGGATCGCGATCAAAAACAGCTGAAAGATCAACGCGGAAAGACTGCGCGATCTCCGGCGCCTGATCCAGCGCATCCAGATAGGTCTGACGAATGAGAGAAGAAGAAACAACCACGTGGCCCAGACGATCCGCCACACGATGAACAATCGCTTCCTCCAAAGAAGAGTGATTCAGCACCGTCTCATACACAAAAGACGCAAGCGCTGGCTCAGAGCTGGCCATGGCTTGAGCTTCTGCTTTCACGCGATCCCAAACAGGATCGTGAGAGGCCAGCTCCTTGGGGCTACTTGAAGAAATTTGCACCATGAAAGAATGTTCCTTTATGGATAGGACCTATTCAACCTTACATAGGTGCAGACCATTTCAATCCAAGTCCCACCTAGTCGCTTTGAGTTATCCGCCTATAGTACATCACGCAGTATTGCCATTAGAGAAAGCGCGTACCAAACCCACAACACCAAAGAGAAAGGGAAACTACATTTTCCAAGAAATGCAGAACTTCATTCTAATTTCAGGCGGCAGCTTGGTACTCTTTTAGAAATGGCATGATCGCGGCAGTAAAAATATCATTCACATCGCCTGCAACCATATGACCAGCTTCTTTCACATCTGTGAATTGTGCATGCGGAACCAGTTCAAGAAATTCATCAACGTGGCTCTGTTTCACAAGCTCTGAAGCCGCACCGCGCACCAGCATACTCGGCACCTTCAGGTTGGCCGCAGCTTCCAGCAACTGGCTCTGCACTTGCTCCTTCATATCAGCCCGATCTGCATGGTGGGTGATAAAACGCGGATCCCAATGCCAGCGATACCGGCCATCCTCCCGCAACCGCAGGTTTTTGGAAAGGCCATCCAGCGTTTTAGGACGTTTGCGATGTGGCAGATAGGAAGCAATCATATCAGCAGCTTCTTCAACACTGCCAAATCCGTCCTCCACCTTTTCCGCCATGAAAGAGAGGATCTTGTTCACCCCGCCCTCATCAAGGCGAGGCGTTACATCTACAAGGATCACACCAGCAAGAGCACCGGGGCGCAGCGCCCCTTCCGCCAGAATAGATGCAAGACCACCCAGCGAGGCACCGATCGCAATTGGCTTGATACCGGTTTCCTCATGGATCTGCGTCGCCGCAGCAGCAACATCAGCACCGAAATCGGAGAAGAAGTACCTCTCGCCATCCACCCATGCACTGTCACCATGGCCACGCATATCAAGACAAAACGCCTGCATCCCTGCATTGGCGATCATCTCTGCAGTCTTGCCCCACGAATGTCTCGTCTGCCCGCCGCCATGCATCATCATCACGGTCTGGCCTTCTGTGCCATACCGGTCAGCGACAATACGGTTGCCATCGGCTCCGATAAATTCGTGGGTACCTCTATTCATGAAAACTGCTCCAAAAATTCTAATGTGCCTTTTTTGAAAATTTTGTCGCCGACAGCCGTCATGTGGTCCCGGTTGGTGATTTCCAGATAGCTGGCATTCGGCATCAGATCAGCAAGCGCTTTTGGATCACCAGCCACATCATCATTGGTGCCGACAGCCACCAGTGTAGGCGCAGTAATGGTCGATACCATGTCCTCGGAAATCGGTTTACGGGCAGACTGCATGCAAGCAGCCAATGCACGTCTGTCAGACTTGGTCTGCTCGGCAAACGCTCTGAAGGCACGACCCGTCCGGTCTTTCACATCAGAGATTTTGTCAGCCAGCAGGCCTTCAATAATAGGCTCAGGATTCCCAACGCCGGAAATCAGGCCATATCCCATTCCGCCAAGGGTCAGAGAACGCACCCGATCAGGTGCCTGCAAAGCGCAGAACGCTGAGATGCGCGTTCCCATGGAATAACCAAGCAGGTCTGCTTTATCGATATAAAGATGATCAAGCAGCTTCAGCGCATCCTCTGCCATGACAGGCGCGCCGTAGTCTTCGCCATTGTAGTACTTGTAGCTCTCGCCATGACCGCGATTATCAATCGCAATCACACGGCGACCATCCTTCACCAGCAAATCGACCCAACCAGGGTACACCCAGTTGACGAACTTGTTGGAGGCGAATCCGTGGATCAGCAGGATTGGGTCGCCCTCTCCTTCATCAAGATAAGCGATAGGACGATCATTATTGTTGAATATTGGCATATTACCTAACGTTTACGTAAAGGAAAACTATGGGATCAAGGGAGGGTAAATGTAAGTATCAAGAAAGAAAAGGCCAAAGACCTATCAATTTGGATTAGTCCCTTAACTATACACACAGAACGAAACAGAACCGTTTTCGCCTTAAAACCTCAGTGCTAGGTGAAAAAACGCAGTACAGTTGTGGACCGCATAGGATGCAGTGCAATCAATCTCCTAGAAAACCTGTTTTTTTACGCAGAACCAATTTATTGTCACCGGCAAAATTTATGTTCCATGGAGCTTGGCAAACAAATGGCCGATAAAGTCGTACCACACTTCCACAACAGCAACGGTGTAGAAGCCATCAAAATTGGCGCCAAAGAATTCATGTGCATCGGCGCAAAGCCACCACTGGATCACCCGCATGTGTTCCTCGACATGGGTGCTGATGACAACGCGGTTTGCCCTTACTGCTCTACCCTATATCACTACGACGCCAGCCTGGGTTCTCACGAATCCAATCCGGCTGATTGCGTATGGACACCTGATGCGGCTTAACAGCCGCATCACTTAGACGATAAAACGAATAATCAGTAATCCCGCTGCGATGCCTGTTCCCCTGTTTCAGGCAAAGCACGGCAGGAAAGCTGCGCAATGATACCAAGAAATATTGCTATCGCAGGAGCCGGGATCGCCGGCCTTACAGCTGCGCTATATCTCGCCCGTAAGGGCCACAGTGTTTTCCTGTTCGACGCTGCTCCAGAGCTTTCCGAAGTCGGCGCGGGAATTCAGTTGTCCCCCAATGCGATGAGATGCCTGCAGGCCCTTGGCTTGGGCCCTGCCCTCATGGCAAGAGCCGTTTCCCCTTCCAGCGTCAACATTCGCTCCGGTCAGGATGGCTCTCAACTGGCAACGGTTCCTCTGGGACGGATCGCAGAAGATCGCTACGGCGCACCATATTATGTGATCCACCGTGCAGATCTTCAGCAGCTCCTGCTCGAAGCTGTTCAGAATACGCCAGAAGTTACCCTGCGCCTGGACACCAAGATCGACAACGCTGAGATCAGTGGCGACACCGTTAAGCTGAACGGCGCTGCCTTTGCCTCTGGCATAGATGGCGTGCCGGAGCTGTTTGATCTGCTCATTGGCGCAGATGGCGTGCGCTCCAGCATTCGCCAGAACACTCTGGGCGGAGCACCTGCAAAGCACACTGGCTTCGTGGCCTATCGCGCAACAGCAGAACCGCCGTTCAATCTGGAGCATCTGCTCAGCACCTCAGGCCTCTGGCTCGCCCGCAACGCGCATCTGGTTCAATACCCGGTGAAAAACGGCAAGCTGCTCAACATCGTCGCCATCACCAAGGAAAGCTGGGAAGAAGACACCTGGTCTCATCCTGTTGGCCGTGATGACGTGCGTAAGCATTTCCGCAATTGGACACCGGAAGCACTCCGTCTGGTCTACCTGCCGGAAACATGGACACGCTGGTCCCTGTGCGAGGTCGACACCCGTCCGGCCTGGACCCAAGGTCCGGTCACTCTCATCGGTGATGCGGCCCACGCTATCCTGCCGTTTTCTGCGCAAGGGGCGGCTATGGCTATTGAGGATGCAGCAGTGCTTTCCAAAATGGTCGACAAACATGGCGCAACGCCTCAGGCGCTTCAGGCCTATGAAGCTGCTCGTCGTCCACGCATCCAAAAGATGAGCAAGCTCGTAAAGTGGAATGACTGGGTCTACCACATGGGCTTCCCGCTGCGTATACCACGGGACATCGTCATGCGCTCCAGCTCACCGAGCCAGCTTCTGGACCGGTTGAACTGGATCTACGAGTGGTCTCCAGAAGACGAAGATATCTAAAGCGGACCTCCGGAAAGTGGGCACCAGTTTTCGGAGATGCGCATAAGCAAACGATAAAGCAGTCCGCGTGATCAAGGATCATGTCGAACTGCTTTATCGAAGCATATTGAGTTTCGAAGGAATACAGAAAGCCATGACCAACAAAATCATCACAGCGGGCTATGTCGTAATCGGCGACGAAATCCTGTCAGGTCGCACCAAAGACAAGAACATCGGCTTTCTGGCATCTTACCTGACCGACATCGGTATCGACTTAAGCGAAGTGCGTGTTGTGCCAGACGTTGAGGAGAAGATCGTAGAAGCAGTCAATGCTCTGCGCGCTGAGTACACCTATGTCTTCACCTCCGGCGGTATTGGCCCAACCCATGATGACATCACCGCCGATGCCATCGCCAAGGCCTTTGGCGTTTCCATTGATCTTGACCCACGCGCTTATAAGCTGCTCGAAGATCACTACGGTGCAGAGAACTTCACCCCTGCCCGCCAGCGCATGGCCCGTATTCCTGATGGTGCAGATCTGATCGAAAACAAGGTCTCCATCGCACCGGGCTTCCGTATTGAGAACGTCCATGTGATGGCCGGCGTTCCTGCAATCATGCAGGCCATGGTGGATGCTATTGCACCGACTCTGAAAACCAGCCAAAAGATGCTTTCCGTGACAATTGAGGCCGCTCTTCCTGAGAGTCGCATCGCGCAAGACCTAGGGGAAATCCAGAAAAACTACCCGGAAACCTCAATTGGCTCGTATCCGCAGTCAAAAGATGGAGTATTTTCCACACAGGTTGTTGTGCGATCTAGGTCAAATGATGTACTGGAACAGGCCAGTGAAGCCGTCCGAGCAGCCGTAGAAGCTGCAAAGACAAAATTTCTTTGAAAGAAGACACATGGATAATCAGCAGCAATCCAAAGCATTCCCGGTCTCTTGGGACCAATTCCACCGCGATTGCCGTGCCCTCTCTTGGCGCCTCGCCGACAAAGGCGAATTTACAGCGATTGTAGCCATCACACGTGGTGGCCTTGTTCCAGCTGGCATAATTGCACGTGAACTGGGTGTTCGCACCATTGAGACAGTTTGCATCGCATCTTACCACGACTACGACGATCAGGGTGAGTTGAAGGTCATCAAGCCAATCGATCCAAAAGTGATCGGCTCTGAAGGCGGCGAAGGCATCCTCATCATTGACGATCTGGTCGATACCGGTAAGACAGCAAAAGTTGTTCGCGAAATGCTGCCAAAAGCACACTTTGCAACCGTATACGCCAAGCCAATGGGCCGCGATCTGGCTGATACCATTGTGACCGAAGTCTCTCAGGACACCTGGGTGTACTTCCCATGGGATCTGGGCATGCAGTTCCAGCCACCAATCTCGAAAGATACCGCAGGCTAAACAGCCTGGCGGAAGTCTGCATAAGAGTTTCAAAGCCTCGGCCTCACCGCTGGGGCTTTTTATTGCTCGGTTACTTACCGGCCTTCACGCTGGCGGAGTAACTGAGCAACAAAATGCACGCCTAGTGTGATTGGTAACGTGGCCCACCAAAATTTGGCTAGCTCGAGGAGTATGATACCTCCTCCCATAATCGCGAGAGCTACCCAATGAAGAACCCCTCCTTCGATCATAAAGAATGGAGTTGTGCTGTATTGATCAATAACCAAATAAAACAACGAGAAAAAAGCAGCTGAAGTTGAAGCAATAAAAATCACTCCAACAATTGATAGAAAGAAGCTCCAATTACCTTGTGTTCCTAACAAAGGACAGAAAGTCCACGAGCTCAGCGACACAAATCCCAACAGCGGCAAAAGCATTTGGAAGGCAAAGTAAAAGAAAGATGCTTTTCCCGTTACCATCAAGTCCCAAGAGTATAAGCTAGATTCCCAATACAGCCCAATGCTGGATATAGCAGCCATCGCCACAACAAAGACATCAACCAACTTCACAGGCCGCAGAAGACTACCTCTCAAAATAGAGACAATCTTGCTCAACACCGCACCTCAATAGCCCGATCCGCAATGATCTCATCAGCCGTCAGGCGGCAACCAATCGCATAGACCTCAACGCCTGCTTTCACAGCCGCATCAAAGGCCTCGCCGTACTTCTTATCAATGTCACGGGCCAGAACAAGCGCATCACAGTCATCACGCTGGATCAGAAACACCATAGCGGCACGGTGACCTTCGCGAACCATATCAGCAAGTTCATCCAGATGCTTGGCACCGCGAGCAGTCACAGCATCAGGAAACTCCGCAACACCATCTTCACGAGCCAGCGTCACGTTCTTCACCTCAACATAGGTGCGCTTATCACCCTCGCCTTCCAGCAAGATATCGATACGGGAGTTCTTGCCGTACTTCACTTCACGGCGCAACTTGTCGTAACCGCTCAGCTCAGGGATACGTCCCGCCTCAATGGCCTCTTCTACAAGACCGTTGGGACGGCTGGTGTTGATCCCCACCATCGCACCATCAATCTCAAGCATCTCCCAGGAATACTTCAGCTTGCGCTTTGGATCGTCATTCGGTGTCAGCCAAACTTTGATGCCCGGCTCTTTCAAGCCCATCATGGAACCGGAGTTGGCGCAGTGCGCAGTGATTTCCGCTCCGCTGTCATCCAGTGTCACATCAGCCAGAAACCGTTTGTAACGCTTAATCAGCCGGCCCGTAACCAGCGGCACATCAAATCGCATCGCGACCTTCCAAATTGTTCAGATTATTTGGACCAGAAATCAGGATCCAGAAGAATGAGAACCGTAAACAGTTCCAGACGCCCCAGCAACATCGCTGCGCACAAAATCCATTTCACAGGATCTGGCAGCGGCGCAAAGTTACCAGCCGGACCAATCATGGTGCCAAGACCCGGACCAACGTTACCAACAGACGTCGCAGCAGCAGAAACGGCAGTCACCAGATCCAGATGGAACAGAGAAAGGATCAGCGTCAGAATGCCAACGGTGCCGATATAAACCACGAGGAACGCAAGAACGGAGAACGTCAGTTCAGGGGTCAGATGCGTATTACCGTAGCTCACGGAAATCACACGGTTCGGACGCACCATCCGGCGCATATGCGCAATCACGGTGCCAAAGAATACGAGGAAGCGGAAGACCTTGATACCGCCCGTCGTGGAACCGGTACACCCGCCCACAAACTTGAGCAGGAACGCAAGACCAATCACCGGCGCACCCCAAGAGGTGTAATCCCCCATGGCATAGCCCGTACCAGTCACCACAGAAATCACGTTAAACGCAGACTGCAGGATCGCACTGCCAAAACTGTCAGCATTGCCGGAGGTGCCCAGATAAATCGTCAGAGCAAGAGAGATAAGCCCCACCAGCCACAGGAATGCCCGCACCTGCGGATCACGCCAAAGCAGCATCGGCTGACCGCGCAGCGCCTGAATGATCAGCACAAACGGAAGTGCGCCAACGATCATAAACACCACAGCAATCCAGCCGGTCACTGGGTTGGTGAAGTATCCGAAGGAGTTATCATGCGTGGAATACCCACCGGTCGCAATCGTCGTCAGGCCATGGTTGAACGCATCAAACATGGTCATACCGGAGAACCAGTAAAGCACGATACAAAGGCTGGTCAGCAGCAGATAAGTCATACTGATCAGGCGGATCAGCTCGATGGAGCGACTAACAATCTTCTCACTCTGGTCAGAGCTTTCGGTCTGGAACAGCTGCATTCCACCAACGCGCAGAAACGGCAAAAGAACGATCGCCATAACGACGATCCCAACACCGCCCATCCACTGCATCAGCGAGCGCCACACCAGCAAGCCCGGAGGAAGTGAGTCGAGCCCCGTCAGCACCGTGGAGCCCGTGGTCGTAAACCCGGAAACAGCCTCAAACGCAGCATCCACGTACGCAATACCAAGCCAAAGGAAAGGCAATGCACCAAACGCAGGCAGCGAAACCCAGCACAAAGTTGTCAGGATAAATGTCTGGCGTGTATCCAGCCCATCACGCAGCGCACCACCCATGGCAACGATAAGCAACATGCCAACGAGACCAGTGATTAATGCTGAAATAATAAAGGCTTGCCAGTCAGCATTACGCGACACAACATCCACAAATGCTGGGATGAGCATGGCAGCAGCAAGGCCGACATAAAGGTACCCAAGCACACTTAAAACCGGTCGTATGGAAACCAACATCTATACCGCCGACATCAAATCCAATTTAGCCCGCCCGCTAGTCACATATTGTCCCTTCACGGACGAGATTGGAACGGTATGCTCTCAAACATTTATGAAGCATTGGTTTTAGGCCACTTAGTGATATCTGGCAATTGAATTAATCGGGCAACTACCTATTCACACAATAGAATGGGCACAGTCCACGCGGATATGCCCACTACACAAAACCAAGATCTCTCAGGGACGTAGCGTCACCGCCAGAATTCAGGGTTAAACAGCACCAGCACAGTGAAGAGCTCCAATCTCCCCAGCAACATGGCTGCAGAAAGAACGATCTTCGCACTACTTGGAATGTCCGCAAAGTTTCCGACCGGACCAACCACATCACCAAGTCCCGGTCCCACATTGGAAATCGCAGTGGTCGCCGCACTCATAGCCGTCACCAGATCAAGGCCCAGACCACCAAGGATAACCGTAATCAGACCAACCGTCGCCATATATACAACAAGGAACGCAAGAACGGAGAACGCAAGATCAGGTGTAATTTTGGTATCGCCATAGCGCACCGGCACCACCTGATCAGGCCGGATCATCTTGTTCATGTAAGCCCGAACGGTGCCAAAGAACACGATGAAACGGAAGATCTTGATGCCACCACTGGTCGACCCTGTACAGCCGCCAATAAACGTCAGCATCAGGAAGAAGCCCATCATCGGCGGACCCCAGGCCGTGTAATCGCCAAGGCCATAGCCGGTGGTGGTGATGATGGAAATCACCACAAACAGCGCCTCCACCACAGCACGGCCAAACGTGAACTTGTTTTCGATGCCAAGATACAGCGCCGTCATGCTGGAAAGAATGATGATGACAAAAATAAACGCCCGTGCTTGCGGATCCTGGAGCAGCGCCATCGGATTTTTGGTCAGGGATTTGATCAGAACAACAAACGGAAGACCAGAAGCCAGCATGAAGACCACAGCCACCCACTCTGCCGCCGTGCTCTCAAAGTACGCAAACGAGGCATCATGCGTCGAGAAACCACCGGAAGACAGCGTCGTCATCGCATGGTTCACCGCATCAAACAAAGACATGCCAGAGAACACATAAAGGATCGCACAGGTCAGCGTCAGCATGATGTAAACACCGCCAATCAGGCGCGTCAGATCAGTAGCACGTGCCACGATCTTCTCACCGCGATCGGAGCTTTCAGTCCGGAACAGCTGCATACCACCGATACGCAACAGTGGCATAAGCAGGATCGCCATAACGATGATACCAATACCACCAATCCACTGCGTCAGAGACCGCCAGAACAGCAAACCCGGAGGCATCCCATCCAACCCGATCAGAACAGTCGACCCGGTCGTTGTGAAGCCCGAAACACTTTCAAAGAAGGCATTCTCAAACCCGATGCCAAGACTGAGAAATGGCAGCGCACCACAAACCGGCATCACGAACCACGACGTCGTGGTCAGCAAAAACGCTTGGCGAATGGTGAGGTGTTCAAGCTTGTAGTTGGCGGTTGAAACCGCAAGCAGCAGACCCAGAAGGCCCACAAACAGAGAGGAAAGTGCAAACGCAATCCAGTCAGGATTACTGAAGTAGATATCCAGCAATGCAGGCGCCAGCATCAAAATGGCCAGCCCAACCAGAAAATATCCAAGCACCCGTAATACGGGACCCACCGTCGCCATTATATCTCTCATCTCAAGATGGGCGCAGCCTCAGGCAATTGCACCAACAAGCTTTAATCTCAAATCCTACAGAATCCCGGTTAAGCTTCTCAGCAGAAGAGCGCAGTAAATCACTCTGATGATGTTTGAGGTTACTGGACCGTGAAAATCTGAAGGGTCATATCGGACCAGAACAGTCCGGCAGCATGGAGCGTTTATCTACGCCAAAAGTAGAACCCCGCCAAGTTTTTTCTGATCAGGATATCCCCTCGGCATGGGTGTGCAGCATAATAGAACTGCAATTCTGCCGTGTGTGACGCCGACTTAGTGTCACTAAAGCACGATTTAAACTCGGAAAAACACGTGCACCGCACATTCCCACAGTACTGCGACAATACTACCTATAAGTCATTCTACCGTGACAGGATGTGACTCTCAGATCACATTTTTCATCAGCCTTAACATGCGCTCCAACTGAATTAATTTCATTATACTATTGTTTTAAATGAGATATTGAAGACTGAAATTTCACTACACTCAAAAACAAGGCAATTCAACAAAATCAACTAGATAGCTCATATTGTCGCAGTTTTTCGCCTTATAGATTTCATCAATGACACGATAGACTCATACGATTTTATTTAAGCTGCAACCTTCTGCAAGTTCTCGCTGAACACCGTAAGCTTCCCTACGTCATTTCAGGTAGGGCCTTGCGGTACTGAAGAACAGGGGAAGGGTACTCATGGTCTGAATTTGTGGTTTGCAGGGTCCGTTTCAACGACCCGGGAACCCGGAAGGAAAGTCAAAGCGAGTTTGTAACCGCTGACGCAGTTGCACTTTAAAACCTCCCATAAAGCTGCAGCTCAAACCCGAAATCCTGACGGTTCCAGCTCCTCCCGCAAACCAGAAATCAAGACCATGAAACGAGATGCCTTCATCAGCTTCGCTCAGCAAGCAAGCGTCATGAAGCCAGCCTCTCCTTTCCCCCGTCAGTTTTATGGAGAATGGCTGTTATGCTTCAGCAGACAGACAAGCACGAAGAATCCTATAGCGAGGCACACAAGCCTGCCAGCGAGTTCGAGCAACGGTCCGATTATCTGGACCACGAACTCCAGATCATGAAACCACGCCGTTGGGGCCTCAACCTCCCAGGCCGCGACTTCCGCTTCGAAATGGAAGACTTTGTTCCGGCAATTGCAGGCACCATCGGCATCTCCGTGATGTACTCTGCGGTTATGACTGCATGGGCAACCGGCCTCACCGCAAAATGGCCTCACGTTAATCTGGGCGCTGAGTGGATCATCGAGGTGGTTCGCGTTGAGATGCTCATCCCTGCTCTGATCTTCTGCATCATCGGTTCCGGCTTCCTGAACCCACGTGCAAACCTTGCAGGTAACCACGGTCCAATGATCCCTCTCATTGGTTCCATCGCTCTTGCAGGTGCACACCCACTGGCACTGGCAGCACTCGTCTGTCTCTTCGGCTTGCTCCTCAGCTACTTCAAAGGCGGCTCTCGTCTGGTGAACCTGACCAGTCAGGGCGTAGCAGGTGGCTTGCTCGTGTTCCTCGGCTTCATGGGGGCAAAGGGGCAGATCACATCCCTCTTCACCTGGGCCGGCGGCCTGCAGGCGAAGCATGATCTTGCCTACAGCCTGTCATACGTTGCTCTGGCAATCTTTGCAGTCAACATCGTTCTCTATGCCTTCCTCGCAAAGGTCGGCAAACGCTGGCTCGCAATCCCGGCTTGCTCCGTCGTAGCAGTTGTTCTGGCTCTTGCTCTTGGCGCTGGTGTTGACCTCCAGTTCACCACAGCTCCTGGCTTGCCAAACATGAACCCATGGTACTGGTGGGGTTCCACTGAAACCGGCTGGCAGCTTGGCATTCCTGGCTTCAACCACTTCGTTGCTTCCCTGCCTTGGGCAATTCTGGCAGTAGCAATGTGGTCCCCGGACTTCCTTGGCCACCGTATCTTCCAGGAACTCAATTACCCTAAGAACACCGATAAAGTTCTGATGGACGTTGATGACACCATGACCTGCTGCTCCCTGCGCCAGTTCACCGGCACTTTCTTCGGCGGTGGTAACATCACTTCTTCCTGGGGCACTTACATGATCCCAGCTGCGATCGCGAAGCGTCCAATCCCAGCAGGCGCAATCCTGCTCGGCACCCTCTGCATCGTTATCGCAACCATCGGCTACCCAATGGACGTAGCAGTATGGCAGCCAGTGATGTCCTGTGCTCTTCTCGTCGGCGTATTCCTTCCACTTCTGGAAGCTGGCCTGCAGATGGTGAAATCCAGCAACGACACCAACTCCGCTGGTATCTGCATCTTCGCAGCAATCGTCACCAACCCTGTTCTGGCATGGGCAATCACCATGTTCCTCGACAACAACGGTCTGATTGGTGACAAAGAACGTGCAGAACGTCTGAGCTTTGCAGACCGCATCGTCATCCCAGCAGGTGCAGTGATCATCTGTACCCTGGCAATGGCCGCAGTTGGCATGCTCCCAGGTATTCCAGCACTGCTGTAATCCTGAGCAACAAAAATCAGAAAAAGCGCATCGCCCAGCGATGCGCTTTTTTGCATTTGCAACCACTGCGACAATACGCACCTGAGTAAAACCTGACGTCAGTAACGCACAGTACGGATGACAACCAGCACTCAATCTGGCATAAACAAAGATAGCAAGCGAAGCTACTTCTCTGATATTTCAAAATAAATCAGAGCGTGCAAAATTTTTCACCGCACTATCCTTGCTCAACTCCCCACTTCAGACCATCACGAACCAGCTCTGTAATAGATTACATCTATAACGTGATAGACTCTGGCGATTTCAACTCGCCATGTGTTAGATGCAAACTCAACGTATGGATGCAGGCCTCCTCCCTCTCGCCTGCCTCCTAGGCACATCCCCGGAATGGGGCTCGGTTTTCGGAAACAGGATGTAGCCGCAACACAAGATTGAAGCGGTTTGCCGAGCGAGGCGAATGCAAACCGCTTTGATTGCTCTAGGGGTTTGCTGATGTTTAAAATACCAAGCTTTATGCTGAAAGACGCGATTGTCGCCAAGCCGGGCTTCAATCGTTGGCTCGTTCCACCGGCTTCCATTGCAATTCACCTGTGCATCGGCTCAGCCTATGCATGGAGTATCTACAACCCGGCGCTCATCAGAGAAATTGGCGGCATCGCACCAGCAGCTGAAGATTGGTCCCTCAGCTCTGTCGTGTGGATCTTCTCTGTAGCGATCCTGTTCCTCGGCCTGTCAGCAGCAGTTGCTGGCAAGTGGCTGGAAAAAGTCGGTCCACGCTGTGTAGGCACAACAGCTGCCTTCTGCTGGGGTGGAGGCTATATCATTGGCTCAATCGGCATCATGACACATCAGTTATGGCTGCTGTATCTGGGCTATGGCGTTATCGGTGGCTGTGGTCTGGGCCTCGGATACGTCTCTCCGGTTTCTACCTTGATCCGCTGGTATCCTGACCGCCGTGGTCTGGCAACCGGCATGGCCATCATGGGCTTTGGCGGTGGCGCGATCATCGCTGTTCCGCTGAAAAGCTGGCTTCTGGGCCTCTATGCCAAAGCACCAGATTATCTCGGCCCACTCGCCGATGTGCAGACAACCGTAGAAAACGGCATCCGCTACGTACAGGTCGCTGGCGCAAAAGTAGAAGCAATCGTAGTCAGCGCATCACAGGCAGAGGCAGCCTTCGAAGGTGCCAAGGCAGGCGTCTATGTTGCTGGCACAGGCAACACCGGTGCTGCATCCACCTTCCTCACATTGGGTATCGTCTACTTCGTCGTAATGATCCTGGCATCTTTCGCCTACCGTATTCCGGCACCAGGCTGGAAACCGGAAGGTTGGGAACCTCCGAAGGAAGACCCAGCAAAGCAAGGCCTGATCACTCGCAACCACGTGCATATTGATACAGCTCTGCGCACTCCACAGTTCTATCAGCTCTGGATCGTGCTCTGCTTCAACGTGACAGCTGGTATCGGTGTGATTTCTGTCTCCAAAACCATGATCTACGAGATCTTCGGCAACGGCATGCCAACCATCGTGGATGGTGCATTCACCGCAACCTACGTCTTGATGATCTCTGTCTTCAACGCCATGGGTCGCCTCGGCTGGTCTACTCTCTCTGACTATATTGGCCGCAAGAACACCTACACCGTCTTCTTCGTACTGGGCTCTTTCCTATACCTGTCCATTCCGCTCATCGCAGCTGAAGCAGGCGCAAGCCCATCCGTGATGTGGCTGGTGATGTTCTACGCAGCAACCATGACCATCTTCACCATGTACGGTGGTGGCTTTGCGACAATCCCTGCGTATCTGGCAGATATCTTCGGTACAAAGTTCGTCGGTGGTATCCATGGTCGCCTGCTCACCGCATGGTCAGCAGCTGGTGTGGCCGGTCCGTTCCTCATCACATTCCTGCGCGAACGGTCTGTAAACGCCAAGATCTATGAGTTGGCAGAAAAAGTTGATCCAACTGTCTTCCTCCAAACCTTCGGTGAAGGCAAAGAAAAGCTGGCAGAACTCATCGCAGCAAAATCCATCTCTGTTTCCAGATTGATGGAAGTGGCTCCGGAAGGAACTATTGATCCGACCCCAAGCCTCTACAACACAACAATGTATGTGATGGCTGGTTTGCTCGTCGCAGCACTTATCTCCAACCTTCTCATGAAACCAGTCCACCCGAAGTACCACATGGCAGAAGACGCACTGGGTGAAGGAGAAGCACCAACAACAAAACCGGCAGAAACTGGCAAGCGGACCTCAGCGCCAATGCCTGCCGAATAACAAAGCAAACCCAAACAAACTAAGCCCGCGATCTTCGCGGGCTTTTTTTTATCTCATCATCATAAATGAAAGCTCTACTCAGCAGAGGCAGGAAGAACCGGCTTCTTATACTGAGCTGCACACTCTGCCAGTGAGGTGATAATCGCAGGCTCAAGCTCACGCTTTGTCATCACCATGCCAATACTGTGAGAAACAACCGGCTTAATCAGTGGAACAGACACAATCCCTGCTCCCAGCGACAGAGCTGAAAACTCCGGCAAAATCGCACAATAACCTGCGCGGATAAAACCACCCAGCGACGGAATTGTCTCCGCCTCAATCTCAGGATCAAGCTCCACGCCAAGGAACCTGAGCGTGCTGTCCACCATCATACGGTTCTGCAGATTAGGCGAAAGCGCGACCATGCCCCCAGCATTCACAGCCGTTTCCCACTCCACAGCCTCAGCATTTTGCAAGCGGTGCCCAGCGGGCATGAACAGGCGGTAGTCTTCCTCATAGAGCGTAAAGCTGCTGTGCTTCTTGGCATCGCTGAACTGAGTGTAGGTGATGCCCGCATCAATCTGATAATCTTCAAGCGCCTTATGGATCTCATCATGGCTCATCAGCTGGATCGTAGCATGTGCATGCGGATGGCTTTTCTTCAGGTCCAGAATAAGAGACGCCGTCGCCACATCAGCGGATGGAATAACGCCAATATTGACCTTGCCAAACACCTCAGCGCTCTTGCCGGCAACCTCATTCCGCAAGCTGTTGCAGTCCGCAAGCACCTTCTTCGCCCAGACGAGGATCCGCTCCCCTTCAGGCGTCAGTCCATGAAACTTCTTGCCGCGCTCAATAATCGGCACACCCAGCTCAATTTCCAACTGGCGAATTCGGCCAGACAGCGTTGGCTGCGTCACGTTACAAGCCGCTGCAGCACGAGTGAAATGCCGCTCTTGAGCCAGAGTAACGAGGTATTGTAACTGCCGAATATCCAAGAACGCTCACCCTTCACACAACGCTTGATAGAAATGCTCTATAGCACAATAGAGCAATCAGATCAGAATGGGCACGGACACTATAGCGTATCGCCGAAAAGTGGAAGCCGGTTTTCGGATAAAGATACGCAAGCAAAAATTGCTAATGCAGTTCACCAGATACAGCCCAGATGCGAACTGCATTAGCATTTGTTTTCTCAAAGAAAAGCAAAACAAATGCGCTGCGTTCTTACGCCACAGGAATACCAGAGCAGTCTGTTCACAGGGTTCATGGGGCGAACCATCACTTGGCCACATTGCCTCTCTTATCTGCAAGCAACAGTTTTCAGTGATTTGCAATCGGACCTTCCATGGCAAAAACCATTTCACGTCCGCTCCTTTGGGCCGCGGGCACAGCCTTTTTCGTGATGCTGGCAGTTTTCGGCACTTATCTGATGCTGCCTTACGACCTACCCGGCTCTGCAAACCTGACGAAAGTAAAAGAAGAACGCCTGCCAGCCCTTCGCGCTGACCTCACCTTCAAAGGTATGGAGCTGGGAAGCCCAATCTTCCTGCGGGTCTTTAAAGAAGAAAGCCGACTGGAAGCCTGGGTCAGAACTGGCCAGACCTATCAACCCTATAAATCCTGGGAGATCTGCAAATACTCTGGCGATCTGGGACCAAAACTGAAAGAAGGCGACGGCCAGTCACCGGAAGGCTTCTACAACGTCTCAGCCAGACAGCTAAACCCGAACAGCCGATATCATCTCTCCTTCAACCTCGGTTTCCCGAACGCTTTCGACCAGTCATTAAGCAGAACGGGTTCTTACCTCATGGTCCACGGCAACTGCCTCTCCATCGGCTGCTACGCCATGACCAATCAGCATATCGAGGAAATCTACCTGCTTGTCGAAGCTGCACTGCAAAGCGGACAAGACACTGTCCCGGTTCACATCTTCCCCTTCGAGATGACCGAAGAAAACCTCAGCAAACACAGCAGCTCCAAATGGCATCCGTTCTGGCGCAACCTGAAACAAGGCTACGACCTCTTCGAACAAAACCGCATACCACCAGCTGTCTCTGCGGAAGATAAGCACTACAAGTTCAATGTTTAGCCTACACACATAAAACAGATAGCTGGAGCAATGCCCCAGCTATCTGTTCACTTATCTATTTCACCTAGTGGCAGTGGTAGGTTCCGCGCTTACGATCATTATGACATCCATCGCTATTAGTCCCACCACTATGCGCAGCAGCTACCCCTACACCTAAAGATATCGCGAACATTGCCAAGAAAGCCCCGGCTAGTACTTTTTGCATTTTCCGCTCCATTGATCGCCTTACAACAGCGCAGAAAATACAATTTTCTTAAAATCAGCCTATTAGGTAAAACAACAATATGTAGAGAACAGGTGAAGTGATCTAACCTATTGCGCTAGCGAATCTTCTCTTGAGGGCAACACAAGAACATTACTTCGAAGCGCACTGAAAAACGATCACGCATTTCCAGCAAGAAAACTGTGTAGACAGTTTCTATTACGAGTTTGCTCTATATTTTCAGGGAGAGAGTTTGGTGCGGACGGCGGGACTCGAACCCGCAAGCCCAAGGGCGGCAGATTTTAAGTCTGCTGTGTATACCAATTCCACCACGACCGCTTGCAGGCACTTGAGTACACGAGCAAACCAGCATCGTGCAAGTGCCTGTTTTCCGTTATCCAAGAAGTTCCTGTGACTTACCCCGGATGACACGACCATCAAAATCGCCGTTCCCCCTGCGTTAAACAGGGAAAAACAGCGGCCTTCACAAAATGCGTGCGCAGTTAAGGATCTGACCTTCTTTTTTCTCTATCCCTTTTAGAAATACCCGATATAAGTGGGGAAACACGAGATTACTCCATAGATCGCCCCTAAAAAAATAGGAGAAGCTTCTACGGAGAAGCAGGGCTTGCGAGCTCGCATAAGCGCATTTTACAGTTCCTCATGATGTAATCTGCGCTGGTCCCTGCGCGAACGGAACAAGGAAAAAACGGGAAAATGATTGAGTATGTAGACGCTGCCAAAGCGCCCTTGAAAAACACTGGCCAGATTAAGATCTACAGCCAGGAAGATTTTGAAGGTATGCGCAAAGCAAGCCAGATGACTGCGCAGTGCCTCGACGCACTCGTGCCTCTGGTGCAACCTGGCGTCACGACACAGGACATTGATGACTTCGTTTTCAAGTTCGGCAAGGAGCGCGGCGGCGTCCCTGCAACGCTGAACTATCGTGGCTACACCAAGTCCTGCTGCACCTCCATCAACCGTGTCATCTGTCACGGTATCCCAGATCCAAAGAAGAAGCTGAAGGAAGGCGACATCGTCAATATCGATGTCACTTACATCGTTGATGGCTGGCACGGCGACAGCTCCCGCATGTATCCGGTTGGCAAACTGAAGCCAGCCGCCAAGCGCCTGATTGAAGTGACCCACGAGTCCCTGATGCGCGCATTGGAAGTTGCCAAGCCGGGCAACACCACAGGCGACATTGGCCACGCCATTCAGGAGTATGTGGAATCAGAGCGCTGCTCCGTCGTGCGTGATTTCTGCGGTCACGGAGTTGGCAAGCTGTTCCACGACATGCCAAACATCCTACACTACGGCCAGAAGGGCACTGGCATCAAGCTGATGCCGGGCATGATCTTCACCATTGAGCCAATGGTCAATCTCGGCCGCCCGGACGTTCGCGTGCTCAAAGACGGCTGGACAGCAGAGACCAAGGACAAAACCTTGTCTGCTCAGTTTGAGCACTCCATCGGCATCACCTCATCAGGCTGCGATATCTTCACAACGTCACCAGCAGGCCTGTTCAACCCAATGGAACCGGAAACCGGAGCCGCTGCATAAAGCACCAAACAAGGAGGGGGAATGAAGCAAACCAGTTTCGGGTTTCATGAGGCAACTCCCTCTCCTCAGGAGCAGGCACCTACCGTGCCTGCACTCCCAAACCAGATCCCTCTGGATGAACCGGCACCACGACCGGTCAAGCCTGCCGCCCGGCAGAGCAAAACCAGCAAACCAGCAGCCAAACACTATCACGGCCACCGTGCACGCCTGCGCGAGCGTTTCGAGGAAAACGGCCTGAATGGCCTCCAGTCCTATGAGATACTAGAGATGCTGCTGTTCTCTTCCATCAAACAAGGCGACACCAAACCCCTCGCCAAATCCTTGCTGGCTCAGTTCGGCTCATTCGCACAAGTCCTCGCTGCCCCCAAACAGCGGTTGGAGGAGGTTCCCGGTTGCGGGCCACGCACCGCAAGCTTCATCAAGGAAATACAGGCTGCCGCCATCCTCTATGCAAAAGCACAGGTTGTAGAGCGCGATCCCCTCTCCTCCTGGAGCAAGGTGCTGGAATACGTGCGAGCTGCCATGGCCCACAATGATAAAGAAGAGTTTCGCATCCTGTTTCTGGACAAAAAGAACCGCCTGATCGCCGATGAAGTCCAACAAACCGGAACAGTCGACCATACACCGGTGTATCCGCGCGAAGTGACCAAACGCGCACTGGAATTATCTGCCTGCGCCATCATTCTGGTTCACAACCATCCATCTGGCGACCCGACGCCATCTCGGCAAGACATTGAGATGACAACAAAAATCGCCAGCACACTGGAACCACTCGGCATTGTGCTACACGATCACATCATCATAGCCGGCTCAGGTCATGTCAGCTTCAGAGGACTGCAACTCATCTGAGTTTCCCGCATCAACAGAACTCCATTCACATAAATTTCCCAAGTCATCGATAAAACGCACCTTCTGTACAGGCTCACTCAAGCAAACTTTCAGAACATAAGCATGGGCAAGTGCGTTTACGCATACAATCAAGAGTTTAAAAGGCAGCATGAGTAGAATGCCGATGGCGGGACAATTGAGTTCGAAAACCCCGATTTCTGCAGCAGTATTGGGAAGTGCTTTCGGCAACACGATCACACGTGGCAAGAAAGTCGGCGCCCGTATGATGGCTTTGCTGATCCTTTCTGTGGTCGCCGCCGCCTTGGCCGTTGGCTACGTGGCCTTCTACTGGTCAACCCAGCGCGCCCTCGATTTTGAAGTCGAGAAAGAAATCAGGCTGGTTCAGAGTAACCTCAAGGTGTTCCGCAACGGTTTGGCCAACGAGGCAGAGCGTATCGCCATCTCCAACAAGGCCTATGCGTCTGTTCTGTCTGAAGAAAGCAACATCCTGCTGGATGAAGACCTGACACCAACCCCAAGCACACGCGGGGACAGAGACATCTTCGTGATCCTCAACAAGGACATGAAGCCGCTCTACACCTACCGCCGCGATCTGCCATGGCACAGCGAGGTCTTTGAAGATCAGCTGCGCGGCCAGATCAACGATACGCTGATGGAGCTCGAAACCAAGGCAAACACTAAGCAGCAAGAACTGCGCGTTCCAGAACCTCTGCGCAGCCACGCACCGCTTTCTCTCAGCCTGCGCGATGTCGTTATGGTTGATGGCGCGATTGGACTCGTCACTGTCGCAGCAATCACACCGTCCACTGCACCACCAAAAGGCATGCCGGCAGTAGCCGGTTATCTGCTGTGGGTCCGCTCTCTGGACATCCGCTCCATTCGCTCCTTTGAAGAATCCACCGGCCTTTCTGAAATGTTCATCACCACGAACAAGCCGAAAGCCGATTTCCAGCGCGTATCTGTTCCTCTGCTTCGTCGCAGTGGTGAGACAATCGCCAACCTGAGTTGGAAGACAACCGCAGCCTCAGGCGCGATCTTCACCAATTCTTCCCCGTATTTCCTAGGAACCATCGCAGCGATCCTGCTGACGACCATCCTCATTCTGCTCCGCTACATCAAAATGACTGACCGGATCTTGCAGAATGAAGCCGATGCAACACACGCAGCTCTCCATGACGCCCTGTGCGGTCTGCCCAACAGAACGTGGTTTGAAGTCTTTGCGGCCGATGTCCTCAAACGCGACCGCCAGAAGCAACGCATCACCGGCATCGTGTTTCTGGATCTCGACCACTTCAAGCAGATCAACGATAGCCTTGGCCACTCCATCGGCGATGAAGTCATCAAGCTGGTTGCTGAACGTCTGAAAGCCTCCATCAATCCAGAAGACCGTGTTGCTCGTGTCAGTGGCGATGAGTTCCTGCTGGTGCTGTCTCACCGCACCAAGATGGAAGAGATCATCGAGACCTGCATGTACATCGAGAAGATGCTCTCCGATGCATTCAAGGTCGAAAAGCACAAGATCCTCACCACCGCCAGCATGGGCGTGGCTATCGCTCCGGCACATGGTCATGACCTTACCGAGCTGCTCCGCCGCGCGGACATCGCGCTGTATCAGGCCAAAAAGCTGGGCCGCGGTCGTTACGTGCTCTTTGAAAAAGAGATGGAAGATACTCTCCAGATCTCCCGTGAGATTGAAGAGGACATCAAACGCGCGCTCAACGCCAATGAGTTCCAGAATTACTACCAGCCGATCATGGATCAGTCTGGCACCAATATTCTGGCAGCCGAAGCACTTATCCGTTGGAACCATCCGAAAAAAGGTCTCCTGCCACCAGCAGCCTTCCTGCCGGTTGCAGAAGAATCTATGCTCATCAACCGTATCGGTGAGTGGGTGCTGGAGAACGCCATCAAGGACGGTGCAACCCTTGATGAAGTCACCATGTGCGTGAACGTTTCCCCAACCCAGCTGCGCCATCCGGAGTTCCCGGAGTTGGTCAGCAAGCTGCTTGAGAAGTACCAGCTGGAAGCAAACCGTCTGGAACTGGAAGTTACCGAAGACGTCCTGATCAACTACTCTGAGACAGTGGTTGAAGTGATCGAGCGCCTGCGCAATCTGGGTGTGAAGATCGCGCTGGATGATTTCGGCACCGGCTTCTCTTCCCTCAGCTACCTGCGCCGCGATCTGTTCGACAAGATCAAAATCGACCGCTCCTTCATCAATGGCGCAGTTACCGATGCTAAAGCTAGGGAAATTCTGGCAAGCGCAATCACACTGGGTCTGCGTCTCGGCATGCAGGTTTGTGTTGAGGGCGTTGAGGAAGAAGAGCAAAAAGAACTGCTGCTCACCATGGACTGCCCAATGATGCAGGGCTACCTGTTCTCCCGCCCAATCCCGCTCGGCAAGTTCCGTCTGTGGCGTGATGATATGGACGAAGAGCTGGAGCAAAAGCCACGTAAAATCAGAGTGGGCGCAGCAGAATAACCTGCGCCCTTCCAAGCCAGTCGGCTATTCAGATTAGGCTTTAAGAAAAACTCTTCCAGAACGCAGCAAACGTCTCACTGGTTTCCTGCTTGAAAGCAAACGGCCTCTTCACCGCCGCCTCCCAACGCACACCGGACGCCTGCAGCACAGCAACCCCATGCTGGCCAAACTGCACTTTCAGCTGATCAACCAACCAGGCCTTCACCTGCTCAGCGCGCTGCTGCACAAGCTCACCGCGTTCACTCAAAGCAACCACGTGCTGATCGCAGGCTTCCACCAGATCATTCAGACCTGTACTATCCAATGCGCTGAGCATCAGAACAGGAACCTTCCAGTCCCCTCGCCGCGCACTTAGGCTCATGGCACCTTCCACGTCCGCACGCGCTCGGCTGGCCACATCACCCATATCCGCTTTGGTCACGCAGATAATGTCCGGCAACTCCATGATGCCCGCCTTCATGAACTGAAGACTATCACCCGACCCCGGTTGAATACAAAGAACACAGCTGTCAGCCACCAGAGCCACATCCGCCTCTGACTGACCAATACCAACACTCTCCACAATCACCCGGTCCATCACGGCCCGCATCAGGATAACAGCTGCAATAGCATGCTCAGAAAGCCCACCAAGCCGATCCCGGGCAGCCATAGAGCGCACGAAGATCTTCTGGTCTTCCGGATCTGTCGAAAGACGGGTTCGATCACCCAGCAGCGATCCGCCCGTCACCTGAGAGGAAGGGTCTACCGCAATCACCCCAACGCTTTTGTCTGCGCCGCGGTACTCGGAAATCATTGCATTGGTAAGGGTGGATTTCCCAACGCCGGGTGGACCGGTGAGCGCAACCACATGCGCCATTGGGTTCTGCAGCGCTTCATCCAGAAGAGAGATCAACTGAGGATGCCCCTCATAACTCTCAATCGCGCTGAGCAAACGTGCAAGAGCTGGCTTACCGCCAGCTCTCAACTCTTCAAGAGAGGTAGGAGCCGCCTTAGGCCAGCTCCTCACCTTTTTGGTTGGACCACTCACCCCTTGTTCCGATGAGCCAGCACTGCCTGAGCAGCTGCAAGACGCGCAACAGGAACACGGAATGGAGAACAGGACACGTAGTTCAGGCCAACAGTTTCGCAGAACGCGATAGAAGCCGGATCACCACCGTGCTCACCACAGATACCAAGCTTAATATCAGCCTTGGTCTTACGACCGTTCGTGGCTGCAAGCTTCACCAGCTGGCCAACACCATCAATATCCAGAGACACAAACGGATCCTTTTCCATCACCTTGCGATCCTGATACTTGCCCAGGAAGGACGCAGCATCATCGCGGGAGATACCAAAGGTGGTCTGTGTCAGGTCATTGGTACCGAAGGAGAAGAACTCCGCAGACGCTGCAATATCTTCAGAAAGAAGCGCAGCGCGTGGCAGCTCAATCATGGTGCCAACAGAATACTCAGGCTTCTCGCCCAGTTCCTTCGCCACAACCTCAGCAGTGCCATCAATGGAAGCGCGGACAATATCCAGCTCGCTCTTCAGACCAACCAGCGGCACCATAATTTCAGGTGTCACCTTACGGCCATGACGCTTGGAAACATCCAGAGCAGCTTCAAAGATCGCACGTGCCTGCATCTCTGCAATTTCCGGGTAGGAAATCAGCAGACGGCAGCCACGGTTGCCGAGCATTGGGTTGAACTCTTCCAGCTCTTCCGCACGCTCTCGCAGCTCTTCTGGATCAATATCCATCTGCTTGGCAACTTCAGCAATGTCCTCATCCGTCTTAGGAAGGAACTCGTGGAGTGGCGGATCAAGCAGACGAATGGTCACCGGACGATCAACCATCAACTCAAAGATGTCGATGAAGTCCTGACGCTGGATCGGCAGCAACTTCGCCAGTGCAGCTTTACGCTCCTGAACGGTGTCAGACAGGATCATCTCACGCACAGCAAGAATACGTTCTCCTTCAAAGAACATATGCTCGGTACGGCAAAGACCAATCCCCTCAGCGCCAAAAGAAAGCGCAACCTTCACATCAGCAGGTGTTTCCGCATTGGTACGAATGTTCATGCGGCGAATATCATCCGCCCATTCCATCAGCTTCTTGAAGTCGCCGGAAAGTTCAGGCTCCTGCATCTGAACCTTGCCAGCCAGCACCTGACCGTTACCACCATCAATGGTGATCACATCACCCTTGCCAAAGCTGCGGCCATCAACGCTCATGATTTCATTGCGCGCATCAACGCGAATGGAACCGGCACCGGCCACACATGGCTTACCCATGCCGCGCGCCACAACAGCCGCGTGACTGGTCATGCCGCCACGGGTCGTCAGAATACCTTCCGCAGCATGCATGCCGTGGATGTCTTCCGGGCTGGTTTCTGTACGAACCAGAATAACGGAACGGCCATTGGCCTTTTCTGTCTCGGCATCGTCAGAGTTGAACACGATCGCACCACAAGCAGCACCCGGAGAAGCTGGCAAACCAACGGTCAGCTCATCACGTTCGCTGTTCGGGTCAATGGTTGGGTGCAGCAGCTGATCCAGAGAAGAAGGCGCAATGCGCTCAACTGCTTCTTCCTTGGTGATCAGGCCATCTTTTGCCATATCAACCGCAATCTTCAGCGCGGCTTTCAGCGTGCGCTTACCATTACGGGTCTGAAGCATCCAAAGCTTACCGTGTTCAACGGTGAACTCCAGATCCTGCATGTCACGGTAGTGGTTCTCCAGCTTGTCACAGACAGCTTTGAACTCCGCAAACACCTCAGGCATGGTCGCTTCAAGAGATGGCTTTTCAGAATGCGCTTCAATACGGGCTTTTTCGGTGATGTCTTGCGGCGTACGGATACCCGCCACAACATCTTCACCCTGCGCATTAATGAGGAACTCGCCGTATAGCGCATTTTCACCGGTAGACGGGTTACGGGTAAAGGCAACACCGGTGGCAGAGTTCTCGCCCGTGTTACCAAACACCATCGCCTGAACGTTCACTGCAGTGCCCCAGTCCTCTGGGATTTCATGCAAGGCGCGGTAGGTTTTTGCCCGTGGGATCATCCAGCTCTTGAACACAGCACCAACCGCACCCCAGAGCTGTTCCTCAGGATCTTCAGGGAATGGACGACCAAGCTCTTCTTCAACCTTGTCCTTGTAGGCGGCTACGATCTCTTTCCAGTCATCACCGGTCAGATCCGTATCAAGGGAGTAGTCATGCTCGTCCTTGAAGTCTTCCAGAATTTCTTCGAAATAGTCATGGTCAACGTCCAGCACCACATCGGAATACATCTGGATGAAACGACGATAGCTGTCATAAGCAAACCGATCGTCATTTGCATCTTTGGCCAGCGCCTCAACGGTCCGGTCATTCAGACCCAGGTTGAGAACTGTGTCCATCATGCCCGGCATAGAAACGCGGGCACCGGAACGCACAGACAACAGCAACGGCTTCGTCGTGCTGTTAAACTCACGCCCTGTCAGTTCTTCAACGGCGGCAATCGCAGCATGGACCTGCTCTTTGAGCTCGGACGGATACTGCTGGCCTTCCTCATAATAGTGCGTGCAAACTTGCGTTGTAATGGTAAATCCGGGAGGGACAGGCAATCCTAGTCTGCTCATCTCTGCAAGGTTGGCGCCCTTGCCTCCAAGCAGCTCCTTCATAGAAGCATCGCCCTCGGTTTTGTTTTCTCCAAAGATGTAGACCCACTTGGTCATAACACCCCCCTTTATTGAGTGAGACATCAACCAATCTCACTTGGAATTGCACCACTGCCTACTATCTGCAATGAACAGGCTCATTATAGCAAGAGACTCAGACCTCGACCTTAGTGTTATTGCGTAAATACTTCTGAATTCTTGAGAAATATCAATATACTTACTTATCCGCAGATACTTGAAAAAATATAGGTTCAATTGAAAGAATGATCGGATACACTCTTTAGAACGCGGTGAGTAATCCGGCTGCTATAAAAACGCCATTCTTCGCTACTAACAGATTGATGTAATATTGAGTCGCAATCGGCTCTCAATGAGAGACATATATGACCCTGACAAGCTCTTTTGCGCTGTTCCGCTCCAATTCTGCTTCTGCTCAGAACAATGGCCGTATGACCTATCATTCTGTTATTAAAAACAGATTTTTCAAAAAGGCCCTTATGGCCTCAGCGCTGATGCTTGTCATGTTAGGCACCCCGCTGGTGCCAGCTGAAGAAGCAAAAGCAAACTCCCAATCCTTGCCGGCTGCAAGCTCTCTGTCAGGAAGTTACCTGTCAGGCAGAAGCGCCCTTCTCGCACAGGATCTGGCAGCAGCCTCCAACTATTTCACAGCCGCTCTGCAGCGTGATCCGGAGAATTTCTACATTCTGGACCGCGCATTTGTCACATCTCTGGCCAACGGCAATGTTGAGAAAGCATTTCCGCTGGCAAACCAGATTCTGGAAGAAGACAACGAGCATTTTCTTGCGCAGCTGGCCATTGCCGCGCAGCGTATCCACGAAGGTGACTACACCACCCCGCTGCCAGACGCTGTCACTCAGAATGTAAATCCACTCTCTCGTCTCACCTTTGCCCTCGTCTCCGCATGGGAAAAGGCCGGTCAGGGCAAAACGAATGAAGCTATTGAAGACCTGACAAGCACGACAGGTGCGAAGTGGTTTGACCTCTTCATCAATTTCAACGCTGGCCTGCTGGCAGAATACAACAACGATCCGCACAAAGCCGCTGAGTTCTATAAAGCTGCCTACGAGATTGACCGCGGCGCCCTGCGCAACGCCATCTCCTACACCCGCATGCTCGCCGCATCCGGCAGACAGCAGGAAGCACTGGACATCGTTGCTGAATACGAACAGCTCATCCCAGAACACCCACTTCTCGTCTCCTTGAGAGAACAGATTGAAAGCGGTGAGGTCATTGAATCCGTTGCCAAAACACCAGCAGACGGATTAGCTGAAGCTCTGCACGGTCTTGGCATCGCAGTCAGTAAGGAAGGCGAAGAGCTTTCCGCAAACTACCTGCAGCTCGCCATCTACCTCAATCCGGGCAACGACTCCGCGCTGATCGGTCTGGCCTCTCTGTTTGAGCAGCTTGGCGACAACGAACGTGCCATTGCATACCTCTCTGAGGTTTCTGAAAGCTCCCCGATGAAACGGGAAGCCGAAATCCAGATCGCACTCCACTACAACATTCTGGACAATCTGGAAGAAGCCCGCGCCCATCTGGAAAAGCTGGTTGAATCCGATCCGACCGACCTGGAAGCCATCACCTCTTTGGGCAACGTTTTACGTGGCCACTCCCTCTTTGAAGAAGCTGAGACTTCTTACGATCAGGGCCTGAGCACCCTCAACGAAATTCAATCCAACCACTGGACCTTGCTCTACTTCCGCGGCATCACCCGCGAACGTCAGGACAAATGGGATGCAGCGGAGGAAGATTTCCGCGAAGCGCTGACCCTAAAGCCAGAACAGCCAATGATCCTGAACTACCTCGGGTACTCGCTGGTGGATCGGGGTCTGAAGCTGGATGAAGCGCAGAAGATGATTGAACGCGCAGTCCGCCTGCGCCCAACCGACGGCTACATCGTCGACAGCCTTGGGTGGGTTTACTACCGCCTTGGCCGCTATGAAGAAGCCGTCGAAAAACTAGAACGCGCCGTCGCCCTGCGCCCGCATGATCCGATCATAAACGATCACCTGGGCGATGCCTATTGGCAGGTCGGTCGCAAACTGGAAGCCCGCTACAAGTGGAACCACGCCCGCGATCTTGAGCCAGAACCAAAAGATCTGGAACGCATTCTGGACAAGATCGAGAACGGCATGGAAGAAGCTGTTCCGGTCGTCGCCAGCTCTGCAGACAGTAAGTAATTCATAAAGCGATCATATTGCTATGACTTTGGAAGACACAAAGGCAGCACGGGTTGAGGAATTAGCCCGTGCCAAGGTGAACCTTGCCCTCCACATCACCGGTCAGCGCGAAGACGGCTATCACCTGCTCGACAGTCTGGTCATCTTTCCAAAGGTGGGCGACCGCATCGCCGTGGAAGCTGCCCCAGACCTGTCACTGCAGATCACCGGTGATTTCGCAGAAAAGATACAGGGCGATCCTTCCGACAATCTGGTCTACAAAGCAGCACAGATGCTGGCAGAGCACGTTCCAAACGCATCCGGCACCCGCATTGAACTGGAAAAATCCCTTCCTGTCGCAGCAGGCATTGGCGGAGGCTCAGCCGATGCAGCCGCAACCCTGCGCGCCCTCGCCAAACTCTGGGGTACCTCTCCGGCACCGGCAGATCTGGCCAGGCTCTCACTCAGCCTCGGCGCTGATGTACCCATGTGTCTGGAAGAAAAACCAGCCCGCATCCGTGGCATTGGCGAAGTCATTGAACCCGTTGCTGGCTTCCCATCGGGCGCCATCGTGCTGGTCAATCCGATGATCGAGATCTCCACCCCGACCATCTTCCGTGCGCTTGAAAAGAAAGACAACGCGCCTCTGCCAGAAATGCCGGAAGAGTTTGAGAGCATGAAAGCCCTCGCCAACTGGCTCAAATCCTGCCGCAACGACCTGCAAAAGCCAGCGATCTCACAGGCTGCCGAAATCTCAGAGGTATTGGACCTCCTGGCCTCTCAGCCAGAAACCCTCCTCGCCCGCATGTCCGGCTCCGGCGCCACCTGCTTTGCCCTTTGCGAAACCCTGGAGGACGCCCAGTCCATCGCCACCCACCTGCAGGACCTCCACAGCGACTGGTGGATCAGAGCGGCAGAGGTGTAGGTTGCCACGGCAACCATCTAACCAACGCGCATCTAAGCGGTTCCAAGATGGGGGCTCACCTCCCATCTTTTCCTCCGAAGCAGACACACCTATCTCCTCACTGATTCATGCGATCATTTATGAGCAGAACACATGTAGCTTGAACATGATCTACCTCGCAGCTCATATGCAATCCGCAGTTGTCCTCAGGTAACCTACACAATGATTGCGGACTTTCAAGCAGATAAAACTCAGGCAAACCCTGTCTTTTCTACGCGTTAAAGTGGCATCATCAAGACTAATTATGGCTCAATAAGTTTATCTGATTTTGTTTTTCTCTCCTCCGAAATCATCCTTCGGGAATAACAAGACGCGGAGAGAAAATGACTGATAAGCCCCAATTGACCACCGCCTTCGGTTCCCCAGTTCCAGACAATCAAAACATTCAAACTGCCGGACCTCGCGGCCCTGCTCTGCTGCAGGATGTTTGGTTCCTCGAAAAAATGGCCCACTTCGATCGTGAGGTTATCCCTGAGCGCAGAATGCATGCCAAAGGGTCAGGAGCTTATGGAACGTTCACAACAACCCATGACATCACAAAGTTCACCCGAGCAAAGATCTTCTCTGAAGTTGGCAAGAAGTCCGACTTGTTCATGCGCTTCTCTACTGTGGCAGGTGAACGTGGCGCGGCGGATGCAGAGCGTGACATTCGTGGCTTCGCTATCAAGTTCTATACTGAGGAAGGCAACTGGGATCTGGTGGGCAACAACACACCGGTCTTCTTTCTCCGCGATCCGCTCAAATTTCCGGATCTGAACCATGCCGTAAAACGTGACCCGCGCACCAACATGCGCAGCGCGGATAACAACTGGGATTTCTGGACAAATCTGCCAGAAGCACTGCATCAGGTGACGATCGTCATGTCAGATCGCGGTATTCCAGCAACTTATCGCCATATGCATGGTTTTGGCAGCCATACCTACAGTTTCATCAACGCAGATAACGAACGGTACTGGGTTAAGTTCCACTTTGAAACCCAACAAGGTATCAAAAACCTGACGGATGAAGAGGCCGCTCAGATCGTTGCCCATGACCGAGAAAGCCACCAGCGAGATCTTTATGACAGCATCGAGAATGGTGATTTTCCGAAATGGAAACTCTCTGTCCAAATCATGCCAGAAAAAGAGGCCGGCAATTATCACATCAACCCGTTTGATCTGACAAAGGTATGGCCCAAGTCAGATTATCCGTTGATCGAAGTGGGCGTGCTTGAGCTGAACCGGAACCCAGAGAACTACTACGCTGAGGTTGAGCAGGCTTCATTTGCCCCTTCAACAGTCGTGCCTGGTATCAGCTTCTCACCCGATAAAATGCTTCAGGGCCGCCTGTTCTCTTATGGTGATGCTGCGCGGTATCGCCTTGGAGTTAATCACTCGCAAATCCCGGTCAATGCCCCGCGCTGCCCATTCCATTCCTACCACCGCGATGGAGCCATGCGGGTTGATGGCAACAACGGGTCACGTATCGGATATGAACCAAACATGTTTGGGGAGTGGCAACAGCAACCAGATTTCTCCGAGCCACCACTTTCCATCGAGGGAGCTGCTGGTCATTGGGATCATCGAGAGGATGAAGATTACTACTCTCAGCCCGGCGCACTCTTCCGCTCAATGAATGCTGCGCAGAAAGAAGCTCTGTTTGCAAACACAGCCCGCTCAATTGGCCCTGCACGCATCGAAATCCAGCACCGCCATGTCCGCAACTGTTACCGGGCTGACCCTGCTTATGGAACCGGTGTTGCAGAAGCACTCAACATCAACATTGCAGATGTGAGTGACATCTAAGTTGCATTGATAGCCACAGATCAGGGGCTCGGCAGAAGCCGACAACCCATCAGAAAAAGCCCCTGATCTACAATTGCCGAACTACATCCTAAGGAAAAAATTCAATGGATCGCAAAGGTGAAGACATGCATATCAATCGACGTGCACTTTTAACGGCCGGCTCTACAATGGCTATCGCCACTGGGGCATCTGTCGTTGCGAGCAATGCCTGGAGCGCAAGCAACAATGAGGATGATCTGAGCGCCAAAGTCCTCCAGATCATATCAGAGCTGGAAACAGAAGACGGTTCCGAGCTTGCGGCAATTACCTGGTCAAAACAGCATATTGCCAACAGATTGCGGGCAACACTCGATTTGCCGATTGAGCAAGAAGACTACAACAAAAACTACCGAGACTATTACGCCCACAAACTACAATCGGCGTGATTTAGGTTTGTTTTTCAATGCACTGCTGCATCGTTAATTGAAGCAGGCAGCAGTGCTAACTTCTCATGAACTCAGAGAAAAAGCTTTCCTCCTCGCCCAACAAAAAAGCGCCGGGCATTTCTGCCGCGGCGCTTTTCAATTTCTTAAAATTGCTCTCTGCTTAGCTCACGCGAGCGATACAGAAGTCTACGGCCTCTTTGAGAGCCTGTTTGGCTGGGCCGTCCGGGAAGACGGAAAGAGCATCAATCGCTGATGCGCCGTAGTCACGTGCCCGCTGAACAGTGTCAGCAAGAGCACCAGTGTCTTTCAGCAGCTTGATCGCGTGGTCCAGATCGCCGTCCTTGATGTCGCCGTCTTCCAGACAACGCTTCCAGAACGCCTTGTCCTCATCGCTGCCACGCTCCATGGCGTAAATCACTGGCAAAGTGATCTTACCTTCGTGGAAGTCGTCGCCAACGTCCTTACCAAGATCAACGGTCGCCCCGCCATAATCCAGCGCATCATCAACCAGCTGGAAGGCATAGCCAAGTTCAAGGCCGAACTTGCGCGCAGCAGCACGCATCTCGTCGCCCTCATCCGCAATCTCAGGGCTCACTTCACAAGCTGCTGCAAACAGCGCTGCAGTCTTTGCTTCGATCACCCGTAGATACATGTCGTAGGTCGTGGTCGTATCCTGAGCCGCGCCCAATTGCAGAACTTCACCTTCAGCAATGATCGCAGAGGCTTCAGAGAGGATGCGCAGCGCTTCCAGAGAGCGCACATCAACCATCATCTTGAAAGCCTGACCCAGCAGATAGTCACCAACCAGTACGCTGGCCTGGTTGCCCCACAGCTTGCGGGCTGCCAGTTTGCCACGGCGCATATCGCTCTCATCCACCACATCATCATGCAGCAGAGTTGCAGTATGCATAAACTCAACAGATGCAGCGAGAATGACATGCCCCTCGCCCTCGTAACCAAACATCTGGGCAAATGCCAGTGTCAGCATAGGGCGCAAACGCTTCCCACCTGAATCGATCAGATGACGCGCAATTTCCGGGATCAGCTCAACATTAGAACCGGCTTTGGAGAGGATCAGCTCGTTCACCTTCTCCATGTCACCAGAAACGAGCTCGACTAGCCCTTGAATTCCAGCTGGTTTGGCTGTCTGTGATTGAAGACCAACAACGCCCACGGGATACCTCTATTTTGATTCCAACGGGACAATAGGTTGGTAGTTAGGCTCGGGCAAGCTTTAGTAAGAATTTGCTGCCAATAAAGTAGTGTCCAATGGATAATTTACCAATCACAATTAGTTTTTTTCACAATACCAACCCTAACCTGCATAATTTCTGGCGTAACAGGCAACTCCCATCAAGAGGACACCATCGTGGAAGAACTCATCAGAACAACAGACCCGGTCCTCATCTCTCATCTTGAAGCCCTGCTGGGAGAAGCGGAAATCATCTACTTCGTCGCCGACACCAACATGAGCATTCTGGATGGCTCACTTGGCTTTCTTCCGCGCCGGATCATGGTTGAGGCCGATCGATTAGACGAAGCCTGTCAACTTATGCGCGATGCAGGTCTCGAGCACTACCTAAAAGACGCGTGAAAACTTCTCGTTAGATAAACAATAGGGATTGCATGAAAATCGGCAGCCTGTATCAGTGCCTTAATGCATTTATTTGATCCGGCAACGCCATGACCAACCCAGAGACACCTGAAACACCACAGCCAACCACGAAGGACAAGTTCCTTGGTGGGAAAGTTATGGTGGAACAGCCAGCCAAAGGCCGCCATCGTGCCGGGCTGGATGCAGTGTATCTGGCTGCATCCCTGCCGGAGAATACCTCAGGTACGCTTTATGATCTGGGCACTGGCGTAGGCACCGCAGCCTTTTGCGCAGCTCGCCGTCTGCCTACGATCAAAGCCGTGGGTGTAGAGGTCGATCCTGTAACCGCAGCACTAGCCCGCAAAGGTCTGTCCCTGCCGGAAAACGCCAGTTTCGCAGATCGTGTATCTATTCTGGAAGCCAACCTCACCGCCAAAGGCAGCATTCGCCACCAAAGCGGACTGGGCTCATCCATCGCAGATCACGTGATCATGAATCCGCCCTACTACGACAGCACGCGCTTTCGGGTCACGCCTCAATCAGACCGCGCACCGGCGCATGCTCTGGATGAGCGCGGCATCGAGCCGTGGATTAAAACCGCTAAAGACCTGCTGAAGGATGGCGGCACGCTCTCCATCATCTTCAGAGCAGACGGCCTGCAGGATCTTCTGGGCCCAATGCAACGCCGCTTTGGCGCGATCGACATCATCCCGATCCGCCCAACAGCGGACGCACCAGCCACCCGGATTATCGTGCGCGCTGTGGCAGCCAGCCGGGCTCCGTTGCAGATCCTTCCCGGCTTCACCCTGCACGAAGAAGCTGGCGGTGCCTTCACTGCCCAAGCCACAACTGTGATGCGCGACGGCAAGGGCCTAGGCCTTACAAACCGCTAGAACGCGCAGGCCGTTCATCTGGCAACAATCCGCTTTCAATATACGTTTTTCTCCCTATTATGATCGAGGTGCGCAAATCAAAGCACGACGAAACATAAGACAGGGCAGGAGCGGATTATCTATGAGCAGCAAGGTTGATCTACCAAACTCCATTGAGGAAACCCTCACGCTCTTAAGTTCGGGCGGGTATCTGGCAGATCGTGCGCTCGCAACCGTGCTGCACCTGTCCTTGCGCATGCAACGCCCTCTGTTTCTGGAAGGTGAAGCAGGCGTCGGTAAAACCGAGATCGCCAAGGTCCTCGCAGCCACCCTCAACCGCCCCCTCGTCCGTTTGCAATGTTATGAGGGGCTGGACATCTCCTCCGCCGTTTACGAGTGGAACTACGCCGCACAGATGGTCGAAATCCGCATGGCAGAAGCGGCAGGTAGTGTAGACCGCGAGAATCTCAACACTGCTCTTTACAGTCCGCGCTTCCTCATCAAGCGCCCTGTGCTTCAGGCACTGGAGACTACAGAGCTCGGCGCTCCGATCTTCCTGATCGACGAACTCGACCGCACCGATGAAGCTTTTGAGGCATTCCTGCTGGAGGTGCTGGCAGACAGTCAGGTGACCATCCCGGAACTCGGCACCATCAAGTCCGAAGAACCGCCGATCACCATCATCACCACCAACCGCACGCGAGAAATCCACGACGCACTGAAGCGCCGCTGTCTCTATCATTGGGTGGATTACCCAACCGCCGAGCGCGAGCTTCAGATTGTGCAGACCAAACTGCCAGCAGCAGCCGCCACGCTCTCAGCACAAGTCGTCGCCTTTGTACAAAAGCTGCGTAAGGATGAGGCTCTCTTCAAAAAACCCGGCGTTGCTGAAACACTGGACTGGGCCACCGCGCTCACTGAACTGCAGGAAGTTGCGCTGGATCCGGAGATGGTCTCCGATACCCTCGGCGTGCTGCTCAAGTATCAGGAAGATATCGACCGCATCAAAGGCTCCAGAACCCGCGCGATCCTTGATGAGATCCGCATGGAAGCCAACTCACAGGCCACCATTGCCGGCAGCATGCCTGCCCCAACCGTGTAGCCTCATCTGATGCAGGACGACTTCGCTCCCTCTCCCCGCCCACCTCACGGGCGCATCACGGAAAACATCGTCCACTTTGCCAGAACCCTGCGCAAAGCGGGTCTGCCTGCGGGGCCGTCTTCCGTGGTGGATGCGGTAAGCGCAGTAACCATCAATGGCATTGAAAACAAGCAGGACCTCTACTGGACCCTGCACTCCGTCTTCGTCCACAAACGCGACCAGCAACCCGTCTTTGACGAAACCTTCCGCCTTTACTGGCAAAGCAAAGGCCTCGTCGAAAAGATGCTCGCCCTGCTCTCTCCAGTTGCTCCAGCCGGACAGCGTGAACCGGAAAAGCCACGCGCAGCCCAATCCCGCGTCGCCAACGCGTTTGAAGCCAACAAACAGCGTGAGGCGAAGGAAACCAAGCCGCTGTTGGAGGTAGATGCCCGCTTCACCGTCTCAGAAAAGGAAGTCCTGCAGAAGAAGGACTTCGCTCAGATGACAGCTGAGGAGATCGCGGAAGCACGCAGATCCCTCACTCATCTCACAATGCCAGCCGATCAGGTCAGATCCCGCCGCTTCAAGCCGGTACATTCACACACCATCGGCAAGCAGGTGGATGCCAGAAGAACCATGCGTGCCACACTGAAGGCGGGCGGGTCAATCATCGATCTCAAGCACAAAGCACCGGCACAGGTCCATCCGCCCGTGATCGCCCTCTGCGATATCTCCGGCAGCATGAGCCAGTATTCCCGCATCATGCTGCACTTCCTGCATGCCCTGTCAGAAAAGCGCAAAACTCATACATTTCTGTTTGGCACACGGCTCACCAACATCACCCGCGCCCTGCGCATGAAGGACCCGGACGAGGCCCTCGCAGCCTGTACCGATGAAGTAGAGGACTGGTCCGGCGGCACCCGCATTGCCAGCTCCCTGCAAACCTTCAACCGCACCTGGCTCAGACGCGTCTGCCACGGCGGACCAATCGTCCTGCTCATCACGGATGGGCTGGAGCGGGAAGCGTACGATGAGTTGTCCGTTGAGATGGATCGTCTCCACAGATCTTGCAGACGGCTCATCTGGCTCAATCCGCTGCTGCGCTACGATAAGTTCGAAGCCAAAGCCCGCGGAATTCAGGCGATACTGCCCCATACCGATGAGTTTCGGGCAATCCATTCGCTGGATGCAGTCAAAGATCTTTGCCTCGCCCTGAATGACAAGCGCATAAATAGCTCATATGATGCCACGCAGAGATTCCTCTAGTGTGTATCTCCGAAAAGTGGGAACCGGTTTTCGGATAAAGATACGCTTTCACATAAGTTCCTGACAATCCTTCAGCTTCCTTCTGCCAGTTCGCAGAGAGCCCAACCATTCCGTCAGAGCCGATGACATTCAAAGTACTTCTGCACATTGTAAAAACAGTATCAGCAATCTACGCCAAGCGGTTCAACATCAACCGTGATGAGATCTGGTACCTTGCCAAACTTCAGGAAGAGCTCGGAGAGCTGACGGCAGCCCATATGAAGGCAACCCGCCGTGGCCGCTCCGGTTCTGCAACACCAAAAGAGTTGCACGCCCAGAAAGAAGACGAAGCCGCAGACCTGCTGGCTCACCTTCTGCTCTACGCGGACCGCAACAACCTGGACCTGGAAAAAGCAATCCGCCGCAAGTGGATGGCCCACCTGCCAGCAGAAATCATGGACAAGCAAGTCTGATACAACCTCGTATCAGACATTGCTATATCTCACTCGTCAGCTGCAGGCGCAACTGACAGGGTAACTGTGCGCTCATGCGTACTGCGCAACGCCATTGCCGAGCGACCAGTTCTCTTTTTCAACCTCAACCAGATTGATGAAGACATCCTCAGGCCGGATTTGAGGGCTCTCTCCCAGCAGCTCAACAATCCGACGAAACAGCGCCTTCTTCTGCTCTGAGCTCCGCGTGTTGTTGAGTGTAATCTGGATGAAAACCAAATCCTCACTTCGGGCGATGTTCAGATAGGACGCCCCAAAACGGAAGTTGGCACTTGTGTGCTCGGTAATCACCATAAACTGGTTGTCTTCCGGCGCATCCAGCACATCCCGCATGGCGTGGTAAACACCGTCAAAAATAGCCTGTCGATAGACATCAGATTTCCCTGAACGCAATGAGATATGGACAAGTGGCATGACGCTTCCTCCTTTAAGTCATGGAAAGAAACCTAGACGCACCCCATCTATTTGAATATACAATACTTAGCGATATCAGTTATTGAGCATTCAAATGACAAACCGGCCACTTGATCTCGACGCCGTGCAAACCTTTGTTCGCATTGCAGAACTTGGCAGCTTTACGCAGGCTGCCGAAGCACTTCAGACAACCCAGTCGACAGTAAGTTTAAAGCTGAAACGGCTGGAAAAGCGGTTGGGCTGCCAGTTGATTGAACGAACTCCGCGTTACGTTCAGCTCTCAGCAGAAGGCACCACGTTTCTGGAGCATGCCAGAGAACTCCTGAAACAACACGACCACGCCCTCGCTTCCCTCACCAACACACGTCAACGTCTGACCATCGGCATCAGCGATCACGTTGCAGGGCCTGAGCTGCCCCTGCTGATCGCCCGCATGAACGCGCAAGACCCGCAGCTTCTCATCGAGATCAGGATTGGCTCTTCAGGCGAACTCCTCAAGAGCTTCGACCGGCAGGAACTCAGCACCGTCATCATCCGCCAACATGCAGACAGAAATGACGGCAAGCTCATCGCAAATGAAAAGTTTGGCTGGTTTGCCTCTCAAGACTGGCAGCCCCGCGCAGATGAGCCGCTTCCCATCGCCACCATGCCAGAGCCATGCGGCGTGCGTATTATGGCCGGAAAGCTGCTCGATGACGCAGACATCCCATGGACGGAAGTGTTTGTCGGTGGAGGTGTCACTGCTGTTTCTGCCGCCGTCATGGCAGGGTTGGGCGTTGCAGCCCTCGCACGGCGGATGTTGCCAATAGGTGCGGTGGATGTGGGAGAACGGCTAGCGCTACCCGCATTGCCATCTTTACCAATCATGCTGCATACAATAGTGAAGGACTCCAAGAGCAAAGAAGCCATCACTGCGCTCTCAGCAGCACTTAAGAGCGCAGTGCCTGCCTGAACACCAATGCCTTACCGCGCAATAGTAATTGGCTTACTGTTGCTGGCCAGTTGGCCTTCCCAGCGGTTCCATTCGGTCATGCGCATGCTGCCTTTGGCGCGGGAGAAGTTGTCGAACAACACGAGCTCCTGCCCTTTCATCCGCCAGTTGGAAACGAAGAACAGGTCCCCATCCATGCAGTGATTGAAGCTCGCAGCAAAGCCTTCATCCTTGGGTTCAGTACTGAGATTGAGCTGACACACGCGGTCATCAGAGTTCAGATAAACCGTCCATTTGCCAACCATATCATCAGCTTTCACAATGGGCTGAGACCTGCGCTCTTCTTTCTTGCCAAGAGCAGCAGCGGCCACAACACCCGCCAGAAATGCCGTTGCTGTCCCCGGATCAACATTGGCCTGCGCTGAGGTCGTAGTGGTCTCGGTCACAACCGTCCCATCTGCTTTGCGATAGGTTTTGCTTTGCGCGGTCTGGTCCTGCGCCACCACGGCCTGAGCATCGGCAACGCTGGCAGGTGGCTGCGCTGCGGGTGCAGGCGCGCTGTAGGTCTCCCCGCCGCCTCCGGCACTTTGACAGCCAGCAAGCGCCAACAGGCTTGCAGCAACAACAAACTTCCTCATGTCATTCCCCCCAAAGAATACGTTGGGTCTTATTGCCCGTGCCGGATCAGACGAAGCGCAGGGTCCCCACCCGCTTTCGCTTCCTTCCAGCTGCCCACCTCATTTTTATGAAAAGACCCGATCACCTCACTTCTGTGATCGTAAAGGACAAGAGCATCCTCTTTTGTGTTCCAGGCCCAGACATTTGGCTTGCCGGAACACACGGAGCTCGCCGAATAATTCTTGCCAAACTGCGCTGTTTTCAGCTGCAGCGCGCACGGTTTTTGCCCTTGTTTGCGCACCACAGACCATTTACCAGCAAGCGCATTGACAGCGGCTAGCTCTGCTTCGGTTTTTCTGGCACGTTCAACAACGGGTTTTTCGTTAGATTTTTTAACCGTCGTCTCAGCCAGTTCCTCAACACTGTCGCTAATGTGCGGCACGCAGCCGGACACGACCAAACAGGTTGAAATTAAAAGGGTTTTGATCCGCATGTATGCCCCTGACCATGCACAGACAAACCGCTAAAACGCCCCACATCAGCTGCCTGCACCCATATCCTTCAATCTTCCAATACAGAAAAATTGAATCAAATTGATATTTTACCCTAGTAAACCTGGGAGTGATTTGAACAGACAAAACTCTGAAGTATTCACTATTAAAGTGAGTTCCTCATACGCATCACAGCATACAACACCATGAATACATAAGGTAATTCCTCGAATTACAGAGAGAATATTCCACTATACTGCGGATGAGGGATCATCCTGCTTTAGTAAGCCGGCAAACAGAACCAAAATGCTATCCGGCTTTAATCAGCACTGCACCTGGCATGTACTGATAAGCTTTACACCTGTGCAACAGCAGTTCACCAGCGGGCAATCAAGCACCGGACTGTACGCGATAGGACCGCTCCAGATAACCAGCCAGCCTCGCCAGAGACGCTTGCCAACCTCCACGGGTCGCCTCAATCATGTCGGAGCCAACCATGGATGTGACCTGAACAGTCACGTCAAGCTCAGTAGCACTGCCCTGCTCTTTCAGAACAACCGTGATCAGGGAAGCACTCAGCAGCATGTCACCGGTTGAGACCCGCTCAGTAAACAGCAGGAGATCCGGGCGACGAATGTCGTGATAACGCGTCTCAACACGAAATCGCAGATCACCTTTCTGGCCGCACTGGTGAACGTCCAAACCACCAACACAAAAGTCATTTTCTAAGAATGCAATGGCTTCATCATCAGAAGGAACGCCCCAAACCATCCGGGCGTTTGGATCTTCCCAAGCAGCAAACACCTCGTCAGCAGATGCCTCCAACTTTTCCCGAATGATGATCGTATCATGTTCAACCGTCTGCCCCATAACTCCCCCTCACGCATTGGCTGCAACAACCAAGCCTACGCCGTTTCTCACCTTAGGGAAACAGGGCTATATGCAAAAGAGATAAGACGCCGGGCCCGCACACACGGCTGAAGTACTATCAAAACAAGCAAGGCGTCACAGAGCCAGCTCACCCTTCTTGAATAGGACGACAGAAAGAACCCGACTTTTGGATGGCTTCCAGAGGCACCAGGTTCAGCATGTATTCTTCGGGCTGCGCCTCTGAGTGCCCAAGCGCGACAAACTGATAGACACCATCCAGCCAGCACCCTTCCTGCGTAAACTCGGGAAGCTCATAAAAGTCCAGCGACCGCACATCATCCTTTGGGCCGTTGTCATCAAACAGCCACTCAATCACGATCGGGATCGGTTGACCCGTGCTTCTTTTGATCTCGATAAGCTCTTCCCGCAAAGCACTGCAATACTGCTCATCCAACGTGCCCAGCTTCACCCGCAGGTGGCCCATCAATCCGTGATAGGCAGGCGGCGGATAGGTGACTGTGTAGGTAAAAGGCTCGGCTGGTTCCCCTTCAGGCGTATCGACGGGCATTGCCGTCACTTCCCAGCGCGGCACAGGTGTTTTGCCGTCACCAGCCTTACACACCGGCAGATCAATCTGCGCAGCCTGAACGGAGCTAAAGCTAACCGCAGTAAAGACAACCAAACACGCCCATAATCTCATCAGGCCTTAATCTCCCAAAGGTGTTGCAAACTCTGACAGTTGAAGCGCCCACAAAGCCGTTATGCGGTTAAAACACTCCATCCCAAGCACCGGCGCCAGTGTTCCCTTAGGGTTCATGGCAAAGGGAATGTTGCAGGCGTTGTTTCGAAAGGCCTTCCAGTTCCGAGTGGATTCAACAAGCTCGGTCTTCGTGGCCTTGTTCTCGTTCCGCCTCAACTCCTTTTCAGAGTTCGAAATCATCTTCTCCCAAAGCGCTGTTTCCCGTGAGTAGCATTCCCGCATGCCCATGCTGGTCTGGTCCTGCAACTTCATGGCGCAATGTTCAAACACCTTTCCAATGCACTGGACTCTGTTAGTGAACACAAGCCCCCCTTTTTGCAGGCACTCATGAAACACCTTAATCTCATCAGCTCGTGGCTGGTTCGGCCCTTGAGCAAGGGCAACAGCAGAGGAACTCAAAAACGCGAGAAACACCAGACACCGGATGATCATGGCACACCTTCCATCAGTGCGTATCTCCGGAAAATGGACACCGGTTTCTGGCAAAGATACGCAATACAAACGCAAGCAGTTCATCTGCAACTGCTTTGGGAAGGTGCTAGTTTACGCACTGAACCTTAAGCCTACTGTAGGTTACCGTAATCAAGCACTTTCACCCTTAATGGTGTTCTGCCAGCCTCGCTAAACTGCAACAAAAAAGGGTTCCGGAGCAGCGCCCCGAAACCCTCATAAAACCTGACGATAATCAGGTCTTAAATCTTAGCGGTAACCGTAGGAACCGTCTTTCCACTCGTACCAAACGTAACCTGGCAGAGACACGTCACCCTTCTCGTTGAAGGACAGTTCGCCAAGAACTGTGTCGAACTTGCCTGCGTTCAGCTTTTCTACAACTGCGTCGTAGTCGGTGGTGCCAGCTTCGGCAGCAGCAGCCGCCCATGTCTGGATCGCAGCGTAGGTGTAAAGTGCGTAACCTTCAGTGGTTTTACCAGCAGCTTCAAGAGCAGCCACAACAGCAGCAGCTTCTTCGTTGTTACGTGGATCCGGTGGGAAGGTCATCAGAGTGCCTTCACCAGCAGGGCCAGTGATGGACCAGTACTCATCAGTCACCAGGGCGTCACCGGAAACCAGAATGGTGTCCATGCCCTGATCAACCATCTGACGCTTCATCAGACCAGCTTCAGTGTGGTAACCACCAACATAAAGCACGTCGACTTTTTCAGACTTCAGCTTGGAAACCAGCGCGGTGTAGTCTTTTTCACCAGCGGTGTAAGCTTCATAAAGCGCTTCCTGCTTACCAGCAGCATTCATCACAGCTTTGGTCGCATCAGCAAGACCTTTACCGTAAGCGGTCTTGTCGTGGATCACAGCAATGTTCTTGCCGCCGAATTCTGTCGCAAGCGTAGTACCGGCAACTTTACCCTGCTGGTCATCACGGCCACACACACGGTAGGTACCAGGACCAGGACGCTCGTCGGTGTACTTCGGATTGGTAGAAGCTGGGGTGATCTGGATGATACCCTCTTCAGCATATACCTGAGAAGCTGGGATGGAAGAACCGGAGCAGAAGTGACCAGCCATGAATGCTACGTTTTTACCAACCATCTGGTTCGCAACCGCAACAGCCTGCTTAGGGTCACATGCATCATCGCCAACTTCCAGAACAAGCATCTCGCCGTTCACACCGCCAGCAGCGTTGATGTCAGCAACAGCCTGCTCAGCACCAGCTTTCATCTGCGCACCAAACGATGCGTACTGACCAGTCATTGGGCCTGCAGTAGCAATAACGATTTCAGCCATAGCCGCGCCAGACATTGCCATAGCAGCAACACCGGCAACGCTCGCCAAAAGATACTTTTTCATAAAAAACTCCCCGAGTCAGGTGCATTTCTCAATTGAAATTGAGCGGGAAACGCAACCGTCTCCCACCAGAGCAGGCAAACCCCTCGCCTGCTCAATGCTTCCGACAATGAGACCTCTCCGTACTCATCATCTGGATGCCTAGCCAGAAACCAGTTTGAACCAGAACTGACCGAATGCGCAACAATTATCTAAGTAATTTTGCGAATTAGTAATTATCTTGCTGGCCCGGCTTCAGCTTCCAGCCAAACGGACCTGTCTTCTGATAAAGCCAGCTGTACTGCGTCACCATCTGGTTGGTGCGGGTCACGCGGTAGCTCACCAGCGCAATGCCGATGAGAATGGCGTAGTCCACCACCAGATATTGAATAGACAGCAGCGGCTCTTCAAACAGCGCAAACGACAGAAAACGCATCGCCAGCGACAGCAGGAAGATGAACCAGAACAGGATCGGCAAAGGTCGCCACGTGGTCGCAATGGAACGACCCGTTGCAGCAGCAGCCAAACCGCCAAGAACAACAACCAGCATGATAAAGGCAGGCATCGAGCTGCCATAAAGAATACCCATCTCTAAGCCTCCGTCGAGCGCATTCCCGAAAAGTGGGAACCGGTTTTCGGACAAGGATCCGCGCAAAAACAATTCATTAGAGCATGGCTCAAAATTTCGTCTGTCATAGCCATGCTCTAATGTGCGCCGCCTTCAAGATAAGCCGCTTTCACCTCTTCACGAGACAGAAGCTCCTTACCTGTGCCGGTCATGGTGATTGTGCCGTTGACCATCACGTAACCCCGATGAGCCAGCTTCAGCGCATGATACGCATTCTGCTCAACAAGGAACACGGTCAGACCATCGGTGCGGTTCAGCTCAGCAATCGCCTCAAAGATCTGCGATACGATAATCGGTGCCAGACCAAGAGACGGCTCATCCAGCAGAAGAAGACGCGGACGGCTCATCAGCGCGCGGGCAATCGCCAGCATCTGCTGTTCACCACCGGAAAGCGTCCCGCCGCGCTGCTGCTGACGTTCTTTCAAACGCGGGAACAGCTCAAACGCACGACGCAAGTCTTCTTCAAAGTGCTCGTTTCCAGCAACCATACCGCCCATCATCAGGTTCTCCAGAACCGTCATGCGTGGGAAGATACGGCGTCCTTCAGGAGATTGAGCGATACCGGTGCGCATGATCTCGAACGTCGGCTTGTAGGTGATGTCCTCACCGCAATACGACACCGAACCATGACGGGCCTGCGGCGTGCCGCAAACGGTCATCATCAGGGTCGACTTGCCGGCGCCATTGGCACCAATCAGCGTCACGATCTCCCCTTCATACACATCAAGATCAACACCATGCAGCGCCTGAATCTTGCCGTAGAAAGTTTGAACACCGCGAATGCTCAGGAGTGGTTGTTGTGCGCTCATACGATGCCCACCTCCTCTTCAACCTGATCAACTTCATCATCCTCAACACCCAGGTAAGCCGCAATCACGTGCGGATCGTTCTTCACGAACTCTGGGGTGCCATCAGAAATCTTCACGCCGTAATCCAGCACCACAACGTGGTCGGAGATTTCCATCACAACAGACATGTCATGCTCAATCAGCAGAACAGACGTGTCGTGCTCTTTACGGATGTATTGAAGCAGAGTGTTCAGCTCCAGGCTCTCTTTCGGGTTCAAACCAGCAGCTGGTTCATCCAGACAAAGAAGCTCAGGACCGGTACACATGGCACGGGCAATTTCCAGACGGCGCTGATCACCATAGGAAAGGTCCGCAGCAGGTGCATCAGCCCGATCAATCAGATCGATCCGCTCCAGCCAGTACTTGGCAGTCTCAATCGCATCCACGTTGGACTTCTTGTAGCCGCCCAGACCGAGCAGACCACCAATCGTCCAGTTGGAAGCAACCATCAGCGGATTGTGCTGTGCCACCATCAGGTTTTCCAGAATGGTCATACCGCCAAACAGACGGATATTCTGGAAGGTACGGGCAACTTTCGCCTCAGCCGTAATCTTGAAGTCCGGCTTGCGCTCCAGAAGATGCTTTTCTCCGTTGGAGCGGTTCATCACCAGACGACCTTCAGTCGGCTTGTAGAACCCGGTGATGCAGTTAAACACTGTGGTTTTACCCGCACCGTTCGGTCCGATCAGCGCAGTAATGTCACCGCGCCCAACGTTAAAGCTCAGGTCGCCAACAGCGGTCAGACCGCCAAAGCGCATGGTCAGGTGTTCGACCTTCAGAACAGGGTTGTTGTCCCAGGTGCTCATCCGTGGCCCTCCTGAACAAGATCGGCAGATATGCCTTTTGCGTTTTTGGAAAGTGCCACACTCGGCGTTCTGCTGGAAACAAGCCCACGAGGCTTCCAGACCATGATGACAACCATGATCAGACCGAAGACAAGCATGCGATATTCTTCAAACTCACGGAAGAACTCGAAGCCACCGATCATCACAACCGCTGCAATCACAACGCCCATTTGCGAACCGAGACCACCCAGCACCACGATCGCAAGAATGATCGCAGATTCAAGGAAGGTGAAACTCTCGGGAGAAATAAAGCCCTGACGTGTTGCGAAGAAGGAGCCAGCAAACCCGCCGAACATCGCGCCAAGAGCAAAAGCTGTCAGCTTGGTGTTGGTGGTGTTGATGCCAAGCGCACGACACGCAATCTCATCTTCACGCAGCGCTTCCCATGCACGACCAATCGGCATTCTGCGCAAACGCATAGTCACGAAGTTGGTGACCATCGCCATGATAAAGATGAGGTAGTACAGGAAGATAATGCGATGGATACTGTTGTACTTCAGGCCAAAGAAGTCAGCAAAACCGCCTTCACCACGGGTGAACTCCAGGCCAAAGAAGCTTGGGCGCGGAATGCCGGAAAGACCATCAGGACCACCGGTAAACTCGTACCAGTTCAGCAGAACCACACGGATAATCTCACCAAACGCAAGCGTCACAATGGCAAGGTAGTCCCCTCGAAGCCTCAGAACCGGGAAGCCCAGAATAATGCCCCAGAATGCAGCCAGAATACCGGCCAGCGGAAGACAGATCCAGAAGGAGAAGCCGAAGTAGTGCGCCAGCAACGCGTAGGAATAAGCACCCACCGCGTAGAAGGCCACATAGCCAAGGTCCAGAAGACCAGCAAGGCCAACCACAATGTTCAGGCCCCACCCCAGCATCACATAGGTGAGCACGAGGATAGCAAGGTCAATATACTGACGGGAACCACGGGAGCCGAGCCAGAACATCAACGCAAACGGAAGCACCACAGCCAGCACCAGCATGCCGTATTTCAGCATGTTCGCACTGCCGGTACCCAAACCACCTTTTGGCAGAAAACCGGAAATCCCGATGCTTGGTGCATCTTCGCGCTTCCAGAAGAACATGTTCAGCAGGAAGCGACCTGCGAACACAACAATCACAGCGGTGGCAACCGCCAGCCAACGGTGTTCAAGGAAGAGTTCGGCACCACGGCCAGAGGCAACATCAACCTTGAGACCCACCATGACACAGGCCAGTGCGAAGGTAATAACCGCACCACCCAGACTGTCTTTCAGGCTTGCAACAAGCAAGCTATCTCTTTGTCTTGCTTGCATTATACCTTCTCCACCTCAGGTTGGCCGAGAAGACCTTCCGGCATAAAGATGAGCACGATCGCCAGGATCGAGAATGCGGCCACGTCCTTATACTCAACTGAGAAATAACCGGACCAGAATGTCTCGATCAGACCAATCAGCAGGCCACCAAGCATTGCACCCGGCAGGGAGCCAATGCCACCCAGCACCGCAGCGGTAAACGCCTTAACACCAGCAAGGAAGCCAATGTAGAAGTCAACAACGCCGTAATAGAGAAGGAACATCAGACCGGCTACAGCTGCCAGAGAAGCACCCATCACAAAGGTCAGCGAGATGGTGCGGTCGACGTTCACGCCAAGCAACGCTGCCATCTTACGGTCCTGCTCACAAGCGCGCTGCGAACGGCCAAGATTTGTATTGTTGATGAGGTAAGTAAACCCAACCATCAGAATGACGGTGGTCACCACAATCAGGATCTGCACGTAAGACAGATTAACGATAAAGCCAGAGCCGTCAGCTCCACCATCAGTCAGCTGAAATCCTCCCGGAATCAGCGGCTGAAGTGGTTTGTTTTTCGCGCCTTGAGAAACCTGAACAAAGTTCTGAAGAGCAATTGATGCACCAATTGCAGTAATCAGCGGTGCAAGGCGGAATGAGCCACGCAAAGGCCGATAGGCAATACGTTCTACTGTCCACCCCCAAACAGCAGTCAGAGCCATGGCCACCACAAGAACGAGGGCCAGAGCCAAAATCAAAAGAAGCACCGGTGTAGCGGCAGTAATGCCAAGTGCAACAATTAGAATAAGTGCAACGAAAGATCCGACCATGAAGATATCGCCATGGGCGAAGTTAATCATGCCGATAATGCCATAGACCATTGTATAGCCAATGGCGATGAGCCCATAAATGGACCCAAGCGTCACACCATTGATAAGTTGTTGGAGAAAGTAATCCATGTTTTATTTTGTTCCCCGCATGAGATCAGCTTTTAGTTGCTGTCCAGTCTGAATGCCTCCGAATTCAGACCCCAATATTTTATGGTAAGCCGACCTGTAAGTATATTACCCATACTTATAAGTCCGTATTTTGGAATTTTCCTATTCTTTATGCGCCGCAAACGCATTTTTATTTCATAGAACCCAAAATCTGGACTTATTCCTACTCCCGACAATCCGCTAGGACAGGCTCTGAGATCAGAGCACCACAACCAACGCGTGAATATTTCTCATCCGTAGAATGCCTCTTCCCTATTCTGTAATATATCACAGCTGATGTATACTGACCATATCCAGACAAAAACTGCAAGATGGTACCCGGGATTTTTTGAAGATTTCCAATCTGCCGGCTTGCGAAGGCGCGATTGAGCCTTCTAATTTCTACGAAAATTCCGTATCAGCAAATCACGGCTCCAAAACGAGAGGGAAGCCCTCGGTATATTAATCAGTTTTTAGCAGTAGAACTAGCTTTTCTCAGCAAATGGCTATAACTACTCTAATTGAAATACCTGTCGTTTTTGGGCGACTGAAAAGTACTAATGAATATTGTACAGTGTGAAACACAGATCATATCTGTGGGAATATCTTGGAACGAACTGGATGACGACAGCTTTAACAATGGCGCCCGCTGATAATACGAGCAAAAGTCTGGCCTCTCATGAATTTAGAGAGGCAATGAGTCGTTTAGGCGCTTCAGTTCACTTGCTTGCCAGTGCCGGTACTGCCGGTCGCGTTGGCGCAACAGTTTCATCTGTCTGCTCTGTGTCAGATGATCCGGCCACCCTGCTCGTCTGCCTCAACCGCAGCGCAAAGGTGAATCAGATCGTCAAAGACAACGGCGTTTTTTCCATCAACACACTTATTCATGACCACACCGATCTTTCCAATGTCTTCGCAGGTCAGGGCGACCTCTCAATGGAAGAACGCTTCGCAAAAGGAAGCTGGGGCACTCTGGCAACAGGAAGCCCGATTTTGGAGAGCGCACGCGTCAGCTTTGATTGCCACATTAAAGAAGTGACTGAAGTTGGCACGCACTCTGTTATATTCGGCGAGGTGGTCGCAGCACGTCTGGGTGAATTTGCACCTGCTCTGATCTACCTTGATCGGAACTATCATTCCGTCTGAATTTGGTCCTAAGTTCCCATTTCGGAACCAGGCCTACAGCAATAAAAGAATTTTCTGCACCAATCGCGATGGACCTGTCGCGGTTGTGCATCTGCATATTTCGACATTGATTTAGGGAAAAACGATGACACCAGCACCGCGCAATCTGATAACCGACGTTCCGGGATTGAAGGTCGGCAATGCCCATTGCGAAAAGACCAAGTCCGGTGTCACGGTTCTCATACCAGACGAACAAGCCGTCGCGTCCGTCGCCATTTTAGGCGGCGCACCAGGCACGCGCGATATCGCTCTTCTGGAACCAGAGCAAACCGTCAATGCCATCGACGCCCTCGTGCTGTCCGGCGGCTCCGCATTCGGGCTGGATGCAGGCAGCGGCGCACAGGTGCGACTGGCAGAACTCGGCAAAGGTTTCAAAGTTGGCAGTGCAGTCATTCCGATTACCCCCACAGCTATTCTATTCGATCTCCTCAACGGGGGGGATAAATCCTGGGGTAGAAAACCAGTCTATCGCGAAATGGGCATCGAAGCGGTCGACAACGCTGGTGAAGATTTTGAGCTCGGCTCAGCAGGCGCAGGCTTTGGCGCCACCACCGCAGACCTCAAAGGCGGCCTCGGCTCCGCCTCCCTCTCCCTGCCCCGCGGCGGCACAGTTGGCGCCCTCATCGCGGTAAACGCACTCGGCCGCCCCACCATCGGCGACACGCCATACTTCTGGGCCGCTCCAAGCGAGCAAAACGGGGAATTCGGTGGTCTCGGCTGGCCAACAGAAATGCCAGGCATGGATCGCACCGTGCAAACCAAGTTCACTCTGGGCACAATCGATCTGTCCCCAAACACCAACACCACCATCGGCATCGTTGCCACTGATCTGATCCTCACCAAATCTGAGGCCAAACGCATCGCCACCGCCGCCCACGACGGTTATGCCCGCGCCCTCTGGCCAGCGCACACCCCCATGGATGGTGACCTGCTCTTCGTGATCTCAACCGGCAAACGCAAGATGCAGGACCCGATGGTCGAACTGCTCGAGCTCGGCGCCTACGCCGCTCAGACCGTCTCCCGAGCCATCGCTCGCGGCGTCTACAATGCGACGGAGTACCCTGGTGACACAGTACCAACATGGAAGAGCCAACACGGATCACGGTAGATTTGAATTCCGTATCCTGATATTTCCGTTAAGGTAAAGCTCACATAGCAGCGCAAGCAAACCCATAAAAACGCAAGTTTGCGCAAAACAACGCAAATCGACGCAAACCGGTATAATGTGCTGGAGTTTTGGATCGAGCTCACCAGGGATGGGAGCCGGTATTCAAGGCAGATTTGCTCTCTTGAATAAGTGCCGAAAGGCAAAAAAGATGCGCCGCCTCTGGTGTTGGGGGCAGAGGCGACGCGGGGGAGCAAAGGACGGAGTGTTGCGGTAAATATACGCCGCCCTTTGCGTATCTCGGAGGTCTTCCCGGTTTTAGGTAACCGGGAAGACCTTTTTCTTATGCCGGTTCTGGCTCAGCCTTCTGATCGTCAGAAACTTTTTCTTTCAGCTTTTTCAGAGGCTTGTCTGCTTCACCTTTACCTGCACCCTTCGTTGGATGAATGCGGTAGAAGATGATGAACAGCAGCGGAACAGCAATCAGTGTCAACACCGTCGCGAACGCCAGACCACCCATGATGGTCACAGACATACTCGCGAACATCGGATCAACAATCAGCGGAGCCATACCAAGGATCGTCGTGATCGCCGCCATAGACACCGGACGCAGACGAGACACACTCGCACGAACCACAGCGTCAAACCGGTCTCCACCTTCTTCAAGCTGAAGGTCGATCTCTTCCAGCAGAACGATCGCGTTCTTGATCAACATACCTGACAGTGACAGCACACCAAGGATCGCCATGAAGTCCAGCGGCAAACCTGTGCCCAGCAGACCAATCACAACACCGTTGACAGACATCGGTACGATCAGCCAGATGATGAGTGGTTCCCGAACCTTAGAGAACAGCAGGATGGAGATAACAATCATCACAAGGAAGGTGACTGGTACCTTACTCCCCAGCGATTCATTCGCATCCTGAGAGTTTTCGTACTCACCACCCCACTCCATGGAATACCCATCCGGCAGCGGAACAGCCTCAATCGCACCCCGAATTCGGGCATGAGCAACCGACGCCAACTCATCCGGCGCACTCGCTCCAAGCACACTCAGCGTCTTCACACGGTCCCGGCGACGGATCAGAGTATCTTCAGCCACGGTAGAAATACCAGAGGTGACCTGATCGATCGGAACGTACTTGCGCTGCTGAGAACTCCAAACCAGAGTGTTTACAAGAGCTTCAGAGGCAGTCTCACCTTCACCACGCTGACGCTTCACGATGATCGGAATATCTTCATCCAGATCACGATAGCTACCGGCACGGATACCGTCAGAGGTAAACTGGATTGCAGTAGACAGATCCTGACGAGTGATACCAGCAATACGCGCACGCTGTTCGTCGAACTTCGGCTGCATCACCAACTCACGCTCACGCCAGTCAGTACGCACATCACTCAAGCGATACTGAGGATCCTTAAAGATCGCCATCATCTCTTCAGAGATCGCCCGCAGAACATCCGCATCCGGACCTGTAATACGCGCCTGAACATCAGCACCGGACGGAGGGCCAAACACCAGACGTTCGGTATAAACCTGTCCCTGAGGCAGTTCCTGAACACCGAACTCGCGGATCTTCAGAGCCAAATCATCAATGGTATCAGTATCCTCAGTGCGTACGATCACCTGACCATAGTTGGAACTTCCATCCTGAGCAGAGTATGTCAGCATGAAGCGGGTCGCACCCTGACCAATGAAGGTATTGGTAGAAACAACACCCGGCAGAGACAGAATCTCGTTCTCCAGCTTCTCCATATCACGCGCAGTCGCATGAATGTCGGTCCCATGCGGCAGCCAGTAGTTCACGTAGAACAGCGGCGTTGCAGAGTTCGGGAAGAAGGAGTTTCCAACAAACTGGAAAGACCAGAAGCAAACTACAGTCACACCGATCAGTGCTGCCAGAGACAACCAGCGCAGTTTCAGGGTCAGAACCAGGATCTTACGGAACAGGGTGTAAAGAACACCACGGTACGGATCATGCTCGTCACCAGAGATGGTCGCCATCTTGAAGAAGTACTTACCAAACAGCGGTGTAACGAGGATCGCGAACAACCAGGACATCAGCAGGGAGATGCCAACAACCGCGAACAGGGAGAACATGAACTCACCCGTACTGTCGCTGGAAAGGCCGATACCTGAGAACGCCATGATGCCGATAACAGTTGCACCCAGCAATGGCCACTTGGTCTGCTCAACAACGGTCGACGCAGCTTTGATAGGCCGCATACCACGCTGCATGTTGATCATCATACCTTCAGCAACAACGATCGCGTTGTCCACCAACATACCCATGGCGATCACGAGAGCACCAAGCGAAATACGCTCAAGCTCAATACCACCAAGTTTCATCAGCAGGATAGTTGAAAGCACGGTCAGCAGCAGAACAGAACCCACCACAACAGCAGCACGCCAGCCCATGAAGATGCCGAGCACTACAATCACAATGGAAACAGACATCACAAGGTTCCACACGAAGGAACCAACAGCCTGATCAACCACACGGTGCTGTTCGTAGATCGGGATGATTTCCATGCCAACTGGCAAGTTCGCACGCAGCTCATTCAGATGCGCTTCAACGCCCTGACCAACAGCCACAATGTTTGTGTCTTCAACAGCAGCTACACCAAGAGTAACAGCGCGCTGTCCGTTATGACGAACCAGAACACTTGGGTTCTCAGGCTCTTCAACGGAAAGCGTCGCCACATCTGACAGGCGCACCATCGCAGTTGAACCCGGATTACCAATCACCAGATCCTGAATACTGCGGTAGCTGTCAAAGGCGGAAACAGTCGAGATGCGGATGCGCAGATCACCGGAAACCGTGGTACCGTTCGCCTGAATAGCATTCTCTGCATTCAGCACGTTCTGCACGTCAGCAATAGTGATACCCAGCTGTGCCAGACGGTCCTGATCCATCGCAATGACGATCTCATCTTCAGGCGCACCAAGGATGGAAACCTTCGCAACATTGTCGACAGTCAGCAGTTCACGGCGCAGTTCCTTGACGGTCTTACGGATATCCCGGTTGGAGTATCCATCAGCTGTCAAGGCATAGTACATGCCGAACACATCACCGAAGCTGTCGTAAACAATCGGAGTGCGAACACCGCTTGGCAGGTTCGGCATCTCGTCGTTCACTTTGCGACGCAGCTCATCCCACACCTGTGGCAGCTCAGTACCGTCATAGATGTCTTTCATCTCTACCTGAATACGTGAGAGACCCGGTTCAGAGGTACTACGAACTTCCTTCAGCTGAGGCATCTGCTGAATGGCACTTTCGAGCCGTTCAGTAACTTCTTCTTCTACTTCCGCAGCGCTCGCACCCGGATAGGAGGTGATCACCTGCGCTTCTTTAATTGTAAATGCCGGATCTTCCAGTCGTCCAATGCCGCCTAGAGCCCAAATGCCACCAAGAAGAGCAATCAGGACAACCATCCAGACATTGACCGGCTTCTCAATTGAGTAGCGTGCAATATCCATTTCAAAAACTCCTAGACGCTACTCTTACAGCTTTGGCACGATCTGCTGGTTTTCACTCAGATGGCTCACACCTGCTGTCACGATCATTTCGCCGTCCTTCAGGCCGGAGAGGATCGGAATGAAACCACCCAGTACGGTACCGAGCAGAACCTTACGGCGACCAACGCGCTTTTCACTCTCATCAACAACCCAAACGTAAGAGCTCTTGTCTGGCGCAGAACCGATAGCAGAAGTTGGGACGAAGAACGCAGTAGCACCTGCTGCATCAAGACTGTTGAGCTTCACTTTCACGCTCGCAGTCATGCCAGGGATGATGTTGAAGCCAGCATCATTGTCCATCGCCAAAGTCACGCGGTAAGTCTGTGCAACCATGTCAGCTTCAGTGCTGTGCTCGCGGTATTCCAGCGGAAACACTTTGCCCGGATGAGATGGGAACTCAGCGGTCATTTTCAGCACGGAAGACTCTGTTGCCTGAGCAAACAGTGTTTCTGGTACGTTGATGTCGATGCGAACTTCACTCACGTCCTGTACGCGTGCGATGCTGGTACCAGCATTGATGATCGCGTAGTTGTCGAGCGTACGGGAAGTAACAATTGCGTCGTATGGGGCCACAATCTTTGTGTAACCAAGGTTTTGCTTGGCACGATCAAGGGTCACTTCAGCAAGGTCAAATGCAGTTTTTGCGTTATCGTACTGACCTTCAGAAATAACCTGTTTGTCTTTCAACGTTTCAAAGCGCTGCAGGTCTTTCTTCTTTTGCTCGTAGTTGACCTGAGCTTCCCGAAGAGCGTTCTCGTAATCGGTTGGGTCAAGCGCAGCAATCAAATCGCCCTTTGCAATGCGCTGTCCTTCAACGATTGGCAGTTCGACAAGCTGGCCGGAGACCCGGAATGCCAGATCAACGGTCTGAACCGCATCAACACGTCCAGTGAAGTTACGTGTGAAGAGATCATCAACCTCAGAAACGACCATGACACGAGCTGGGCGCGGCGCTACCGTTTTAGGTGCTTCCGCAATTTCCTGCTCCTGACAGCTTGCAAGCAGCAGAGCAAGTGCCCCAACAAAAATAGGCGCGCCCAGGCGTCCTATTCTACTTTTTCCGCTTATTTTCTGCATTTTACCTTAGTTTCCAGCTTCAGCGTTCAATACGGCGTGTCGGGAGTTCTGGGAGGAAATTTCCAACACGCGATCAATAAGTTCATCGATTTCACCAGCACTGCAGTGTTCAATGTCCAGAGCCTGGCGATAGTAAAGTCCGTCAATAATGAGCAAACACATGTGCCCCAACACCGGGTCACTAATCTCACTGCTGATTGCTCGACCGAACTCAGTGCTCATATCCTGAAATTCAGCAACCAATTCAGGCTCTTGGGCAGCAAGAGCAAACAGTGCTTTAGGTGCGGTCTTCTCTCTATATTCCTTATAGATCTGAAAGCTTGCCCTCAAAATTGGGCAGGCCACCCCCTGCTCTGTCAGCTTGTCACTCAACGCGTAAGTCCGTTCCCGAACTTCGGTCACAACCCGGCGGATCACCCCAAGCAAAAGCTCTTGCTTGCTCCGGAAATTATAAAGCACTCCGCCTTTGGACATGCCGGCCTCAGCCGCCACGGCATCAATGGTCAGCTTGCGCGTCCCTTCAATGCAAACCAGACGCTCGACCGCATCCAGAATATGTTCCGCTGTTGTTTCCACGTTGGTATCCCTCTCCACTCTCGGAGCCTTGTACCGTCTGGTCGGTTTTTGTACCGTCCAGTCGGTTTTTGTACCGTCCAGTCGGTTTTAGAGGAAGACCAAAAAAAAGACAAGTTCGAATTTTGAGAAAATCGAGATAGCTGCCCGTAAGAAACCGCATAGCAAGAAAAAGGTCACGTAACTGTGACTTGAAACACAAAATGCCGACCCCATAGGGATCGGCATTTGTTGATTTTCCGCCAATAACTGGATGTTATTCGGCCGCTTCTTTGAAGGTCACCGTGGTTGGATCTTCCTCGAGTCGACCAAGCAACTCCTCGCGCCGAAGTTGCGCAAGCCGCATGTTCTCGTCTTTGATCGGACCATAGCCACGAATAGAATCAGGCAAATTGAGGAACTCACGTAGGAGACCGTAATTTGCTGTTCCCAGCTTTCCGCAGGCAAGACTTAGGTCATCACGGTACTGTTTGATCAACGCACGCTCTTCCTTCCGTTCACGTGCATACCCAAACGGGTCAAGTGCTGTTCCACGCAAACCACGGAGTGAGACAAGCATCTCAAATGCCTTGAAAATCCACGGACCAAAGGCCCGCTTTTGCGGACGTCCAGTCTTTGGATCAGGCTTACTAGGCAAGAATGGTGGCGCCAGCATCAGCTGCAACTCACCCGGATCAGCAAACTGTGCTTCCAGGTTCTTGCGGAACTCAGGCTCACTATAAAGACGCGCAACTTCGTACTCATCTTTATAAGCCATCACCTTGTAAAGCATCTCAGCGGCAGTGTGGGTGATCTCAAGAGATCCCGGGCTAAACTCCTCATCCTTTGCACGGATCTCGGTGATCTTATCGAGATACTTATTGGCGTAAGACTTGTTCTGGTATGCCGTCAACTCCTTGGCAAAGAACGCAATCTTCTCATCCAGCGTCATCACCGTAACGGCTTCCTGACGTGGAAGCGCTGCGAAGATCGCATCAGGGTTGGAGTAAAGAACACGACCTGCATGGAAGGCATTGATGTTCTTCTCAACCGCTGCACCATTCAATGAGATGGCATTTTCAATCGACTGTGCTGAGATTGGCAGTGTGCCAGCCTGATAGGCCAGACCGATCAGCATCATATTGGTGTAAATCGCATCACCAAGCAGCTTCTCAGCAATATTCGCCAGATCGTGTGCTCTCAGATCAAGTGTACCCTGCTCAAGCGTCCGCTTCATCTTGTGCTCATCAAACGACAGCTGCTGCTTCATAACGAATTCTGAAGTCGGCGTGACGTTCGTGTTCACAAAACCATGCGTTCTGCTCTTGTGATAAAGCGACAGCTGTTCAGCCTTACTTGCAACCAGCATGTCACTCGCAATCAGCACATCCAACTGTGCAGGCGGAACACGAGGCCCTTCAATCGTGTCACTTGCTGCTGCAAAACGCACGTGCGAGGTTACAGGACCACCCTTCTGCGCAAGACCTGTCATATCCAGCGTAGACGCTTTGATGCCGTCAATATGCGCCGCCATCGCAATGATGGCAGAAATAGTCGTCACACCCATGCCGCCAATACCAGCCACCAGCAGGTTGCGGGTATTCTCAAGCGATGGAAGCTGAACTTCAGGCAGCTGCTTCACGTACTCATCCAGCGCAAAGTCCGCTGGCTTGGCCTGACGCAGCTTGGAGCCCTTCACATAAACAAAAGATGGGCAGAAGCCCTTCACACAGGAGAAGTCTTTGTTACAGGAAGACTGATTGATGCGGCGCTTTTCGCCAAACACCGTCTCAACAGGCTCAACAGAGAGACAGTTGGACTGTACAGAACAGTCACCACAGCCCTCACACACACGATCATTGATGAACAAACGAAGATCCGGATCGGGATACAATCCTCTCTTACGCCGACGACGCTTCTCAGCCGCACAGGTCTGATCAAACACAATCGCCGAAACGCCTTTGAACTCCTTAAGTTCGTTCTGCACCTTCATCAGATCATCACGGTGATGCACTGGCTCGGTCAGCGCCAGATCCTGACGCCCCTGATAATCATCGGGATGCTCGGAAAGCAGGACCACCCTCTCAACACCTTCGGCATGAAGCTGATTGAGAAGTTGAGGCACAGTCAGCGATCCATCAATCTCCTGACCACCTGTCATCGCAACAGCATCATTGTACAGGATCTTGAAGGTTATCGGCACACGCGCCGCCACAGCCTGTCGGATCGATAGAATACCGGAGTGGAAGTAGGTGCCGTCACCCATATTCGCAAACACATGCTCATCACGGGCAAAGTGCGCCTGTCCAACCCACAGCGACCCCTCTCCACCCATAGCAATCTGACCATCAGTCGTCCGGCCATTAATCTCGGTCATGGCATGACAGCCAATCCCCGGCATGGAGCGAGACCCTTCAGGCACCACGGTAGACGTGTTGTGCGGACAGCCAGAACAGAAGAACGGAGAACGAGCAGCAAGCTCACCATGTCCCTGCGCCCACATCTGCTGACGCATCATGGAATCAGCAACAGACCGCATCTCGTCATTGATGTACTCCCGAGGTAGGAAGTTCATGATCACGCGGATCATCTCATCAATGGAAAGCTCCAGCACATCAGAGAGCAATGGCTCACCCTGCGCATCTTTCTTTCCAAGAATCTGCGGCTGCTGATCACTCGGCCAGTTGTAAGCGATCTCTTTGATCTGTGGTTCGATGAACGCACGCTTGTGTTCAACAACCAGAATCTTCTCAACACCGCGCGCAAAGCTGGAAAATGCAGTTGGCTCCAGCGGATAAGGCATGCCCACCTTATAAACCGCAAGCCCGATCTCCTTGGCACGCCGATCCGTAATACCCATCAGACGCAATGCCTGACACAGATCACGGAACGCTTTACCCGTGGCAACCATACCGATTCGAGGCTTCTGCGCGCCATAGGCCACATGATCCAGACGATTCGCCTTAGCATAGGCCAGAACAGCCGGCATCCGGATATCTCGCAGCAAGCGCTCCGTTTCCAGACGGTTGCCGAGCAGAAGAACCCGGTTCAACTCCGCATTCTTGCGCGGATCAAACGCAGCTGGGCGTGAGAATGACAAACGCTGAGGGTCAACAGAAACAACACCAGATGCATCCATCGTATCCGCAAGGCAAATCAATGCACTCCACAGACCGGTGTAACGCGACATCTCAAACCCGTGCAGACCAAAATCCAGCACTTCCTGAATATCAGCCGGGTTGAGAACAGGGATTTCTGCGTGTTGAAAGAAAAACTCGCTTTGCGCCGGCAAAATGGAAGATTTTGCCAGATGGTCATCGCCAGCAAGCGCCACAACACCGCCATTAGGGTCGGTTCCAGAAGCACTTGCCTGATGCAGCACATCTCCGGCTCTATCAACGCCTGGCGCCTTCCCGTACCAGATGCCATAGACACCATCATAGGCAGAACCTTTTCCGTGCTGCCGAACTTTTTGCGATCCCCAAACCGCTGTTGCACCCAGTTCCTCATTCACTCCCGGTTGAAACTGAATATCCAGCGGATCAAGATATTGACGTGATCTTTGAAGCTCCGTGTCGTAGCCAGCGATTGGAGAACCGCGGTATCCTGAGATAAAACCGCCTGTTTTCAATCCGTTAGCTCGATCCAAACGACCGCGGTCCAACGCCAGTCGTACCAGTGCCTGAATACCGGTCAGGTAAACATTGCCTGTTTCAGCTGTGTATTTATCATGTAAGCTGATCGGTGGCACACTTACATTCATTCAATGAGCTCCTCTCCCATCATGGCTGTGGACGGTCCCCCCCGCCAAAACCAATTCTTTCGTCCTAGCCCATAGTGATCCTTTTTTTGCGTGCTTTCTGTGCTATCCTACCGACAAATACGTACTCAGTCGAAAAATTATTCCTAAGAGGGCATATGAGCGAAAATTCCTTATTGGACCCATCCGACATCCGAGTTCTGCGCATTCTGCAAAAAGATGCATCCCAATCCATCGCAGATATCGCCAAAGAAGCCGGTATGAGCCAAACTCCTTGCTGGAGGCGAATTAAGAAACTCAAGGAGACTGGAGTGATCAAACAGACAGCAGCTCTGGTTGATCGCGAAGCAGTCGGTCTTGGCTTTCTCGCATATGCCTTTGTTAAGCTCACTGTGCCCAGCCGCGAGAACATGGAAACATTCGACAGGCTTATTGGGGTATGGCCCGAAGTTGTTACATGCGAACGCATCACCGGCGCAGTGGACTATCTCATCAAAGTAGTCGCCACAGATATAAAGTCCTATGACGATTTCCTTCGCTTGAAACTTCTGGACAACGCTCTGGTCTCAGATGTTCAGTCCCGCATTGTAGTTTCGACAATTAAGGAAACAGTTGCGTTACCGCTTAAAGAGTTTGTCAGTTAAAGTTTCTGACACAGCCTAATCGGAGTTAGTTTACGCACGGTCGCCGAAACTCCGAAATGTTTGCTCAAACTCGACTGATATGGTTTAGTCGCGCGATCTCTTGCACTTATAGATTTCGCGTGGACTAAACATTGCCCTCCCCCACATTCGTTATAAGCGGCCTCAAGCTGATCAACGCGCTCCTGCGTTTTCTGGGACGAAACGGCACCAATGCCGTAGCGATCTCAATCTTTCTCGGCCTCTTTCTGCCCGGCATTGCAGAAGCCCTGCGCATTCTTTTAACACCTGCCATCTTTATTCTGCTGACACTGAGTTTTATCCGCGTCGACAACGCTGCCATCGCACAGCAGCTCACCCATCCTCTCCCAGCAATCGCAGCAGTTCTCTGGCAGATGCTGATCCTGCCCCTGCTTGCGACTTTGATATGCCTGACAATCGGATTGGATCAGATAGATCTCGGCGTTCTCACTGCACTGTTCATGGTCTCAGCGGCACCACCTGTCATGTCCACGCCAATTTTCATCTGGATGTTTGGCCTCAACGGAGCGCTCGCACTCACCATCTCAACACTCGCACTGATTATCGCCCCGTTCAGTACGGCCCTGTTTGCGTATCTGTTACTGCCAGACTCCTTGCAGGTTGCCCCACTCTCACTAGCCACCAATCTGGCAATGTTCCTGATCGGCTCAGCGGGCTTAGGTCGCCTGCTCTATTACGTGCTTGGTGCTGAGCGTATCAATCAGGCCACAGACCACATCAACGGCATCAACTGCGTTGTTCTGTTCATCTTCGCCATCGCGGCTATGGATGGCGTGACCGACTTTGCGCTAACCGCCCCATTCAAGGCGACCGCGCTGTTCATCGGTGTCTTTGCCATCGCAGGTATTCAGCTGCTCATCACATTCCTGATCTTCTACCCGGCAGGCAAGCAAACCGCCTTCATAGCCGCCTATGGTACAGGAAGCCGAAATCTGGGTCTGATGGTTGCTGCATTAGGCGGCACAATCCCTGAGCTTGCGTGGCTCTTCTTCGCCTTTGCTCAGTTCCCGATCTACCTGTTGCCGTGGATCCTAAGGCCCGTTGCCATGCATATCGGTAAGACTGAAACAGCTGCCCCTTAAAGAGCGAGCAGCAGTTGCGCTGTTCGCACCACTTGCTTCTCTCTTGTGTCCATGTTAGCCGCACAGCAAATGGGCACATCAAGGAGAATCCCTGCCATGGCACAGCCGCTCGTTATCGCACCTTCCGTACTTGCATCAGACTTTTCCAAGCTGGGGCAAGAAGTTCGTGATGTTGTAGAAGCTGGAGCCGACTGGATCCATCTGGATGTTATGGACGGTCACTTCGTTCCAAACATCACCTTTGGCCCAGATGTCATCGCAAAGCTCCGCCCACACTCCGACAAGGTGTTCGACACCCACCTCATGATCGAGCCGTGTGACCCATACCTTGAAGCCTTTGCAAAGGCTGGCTCGGACTATATCACCGTCCACGCTGAAGCGACCACCCACCTGCATCGTTCTCTGCAGGCAATCCGTGGCCTTGGCAAGAAAGCTGGTGTCTCTCTGAACCCAGGCACACATGAAAGCTGCCTGGAGTACGTTCTGGACAGCGTAGACCTGATCCTCGTCATGACCGTCAATCCGGGCTTCGGCGGACAGAAGTTCATTCACTCTCAGATTGAGAAAGTTGCCCGCATCAAAAGCATGATCGGTGATCGTCCAATCCGTATTCAGATCGACGGCGGCATCACTCCGGAAACTGCACCACTAGTCACCAAAGCTGGCGCAGACACACTGGTAGCTGGCTCAGCCGTGTTCAAAGGTGGCACCGTAGAAAGCTACCGCGAAAACATCACAGCAATTCGCACAGCTGCTCAGGTTTAAGTTCTGATCCATAAACGCAAAAGGCCGCCTGAGAGGCGGCCTTTTTTGTATGCAATGCAATCTTAATCGAGAGCTTTAGCAGCCTCTGATGCTGCACTCATAAACAAAGTCGAATCTGTTCCAAACGTCATGAACTGATAACCAGCGGCCTTCGAGTGCTGCAAATGGCCTTTAGAAACACAGTAGATCCCTGCAATCTTTCCAGCAGCGCGTGTCTTCTCGGCAATATCCTTCTGCATCGCCAAAGATGCATCTGCCACTGGCTCGACGCGCAGCCCACCAGAAACAGTCAGGGACAGATCTGCTGGCCCAACAAAAACACCATCCAATCCATCAACAGCAAGAATATCCTCCAGAGCCTCATAGGCTTCCGGTGTCTCAATCATTGCAATGGCAAGTGTCTTCTTATCAGCAGTGGTGAAATATGCATCCATGGTGGTACCAGAGGCCATCGTCGCACCCACAGCACCATAACTGCGCGAACCAAGCGGTGGGTATTTGCAGAACTCAACGAGCTTCTTCGCGTCTGCCACTGAGTTGATCATCGGCGCGATAATCACCTCCGCGCCCATATCAAGCAGCCAGCTGGCATTCTTGAAATCATCAACGCAGGTTCGTGCCACAGCATGACCACCGCCAATGATGATCTCCCGAATAGAATCACGAGCATCAGCTGTCGTCAGCAATCCATGCTGCAAATCCAGAGTGATTGCCTCGTAGCCACTTTTCAGAAACAGATTCGAAAAGATTGGAGATGGCAGGCTTGCCCACGCGCTCACAACGGTTTGCCCTGCACGCAGTTTTTCTGCCAGACACATTTTATCAGTCATGCAATGCCTCATCTGATCGAGCACAGGCACCATCAACCACGCAGCACCAGCTCTTAAACGCAATTGTCATTCAAACAAAAAAGCCGTCTCCCTCACAATATCAAGGGAAGACGGCAAATTCTTTTGTGAAGCGCCCATCAGATGGGCCAGCTTGAGAGGATCAGCTTACGCTTCCTCAGCAACTTCCTTCTTCGCAACAGCCATCAGCTCTTCCATGGTGCGGCGAATCTGGTGTTCAGACTGCTCAACACCTGCATCAGCAAAATCCTTGGAAATACGAGCAAAAATGTCTTCGTCGCCTGGCTCTTTAAGATCAGTTTGTACGATCTTGTTGGCGTACTCTTCTGCAATGTCCCCGGCCAAACCAAGCTTCTCAGCAGCCCACTGCCCCAGCAGCTTGTCGCGCCGCGCAGTCGCTTTGAAAGCAAGCTCAGAACCCATTGCGAAACCGCCTTCAAACGCATCAGCTCGTTTGTCGAACGTGGTCATCTATTCCCTCCTAGCTCAGACAATGTAAAAAGGTCCCTCCCCTCTTACAAGTCACGCTATAACTTACGTGAATCATTGTACGCAACTTCTATTTGCAGGTCAAAAGCCATTAGTTGTAGTCAGTGGTATATCAAATGGTGGTAACGCCATTCGAATTACCCATTTGTGCTTTATCAAAAAGTCGGTTAAGTTCCGCGCCGCATAGCGGGATCGCGATTTTCGCAATGACGAAAGATGCGAAAACCAATGCTGGAGGAACATTTGCAGTCTTTAGGCTCGAGTGCTTTGAAAGACATCTGGTTTACGCCCCGACGTCACCCGTACGACTTGTTCTACAAACGCAATGGTACATGCCTATGAACCGCCGTCGGCGAATTTACGAAGGCAAGGCCAAGATTCTCTATGAGGGTCCTGAGCCGGGAACGCTGATTCAGCACTTCAAAGATGATGCAACAGCCTTCAACAACGAAAAGCATGAAGTCGTTGATGGAAAAGGTGTCCTGAACAACCGGATTTCTGAGTACATTTTCAACAATCTGAATAACATGGGTATTCCAACCCATTTTATTCGTCGGTTGAACATGCGCGAACAACTGATCCGTCAGGTGGAAATCATCCCGATCGAGGTCGTTATCCGCAACGTTGCTGCAGGTTCTCTGTGCAAACGCCTGGGATTGGAAGAAGGCACTCAGCTTCCACGCTCCATTATCGAGTTCTATTACAAGAACGACGAACTTGGAGATCCGCTGGTTTCTGAAGAACACATCACCGCTTTTGGTTGGGCCGCTCCTCAGGAGCTTGATGACATCATGGCACTCGCCATCCGCATCAATGACTTCCTGTCCGGTTTGTTCATGAGCGTTGGCATCCGCCTCGTTGACTTCAAGATCGAACTTGGACGTCAGATCGAAGGCGACATGATGCGCATTGTTCTTGCGGACGAGATTTCTCCAGACAGCTGTCGCCTGTGGGACACTTCCACAAACGACAAGATGGACAAGGACCGCTTCCGTCAGAACATGGGTGGAATGGTTGAAGCCTATCAGGAAGTAGCCCGCAGGCTCGGCATCCTGATCGACAACGACCGTCCGGGACACTCTGGACCAGTGCTAGTCAAGTAATCAATGAACGGGCCCGTGAGGCCCGTTTTGCATTTTTGGGGCAAGCAATCTACCGCACGGGTATTGAACTATCTCACTACCTTGGCTCGTTTTTGCTTCCCCAGCATAGATTCCCGCGTTATGAACGCGCGCAAAGAATGGATTTGGGCGACAGGCGCAATGCAGTCCGCTTAAATCTCCCATTTTGGTAAGGAAGGACCAGTTAGAACCATGAAGGCACGTGTGACCGTCACTCTTAAGAACGGTGTTCTCGATCCCCAGGGCAAAGCAATCGAAGGCTCCCTTGGTTCTCTTGGTTTTGAAGGCGTTGAAGGCATTCGCCAGGGTAAAGTGTTTGATCTGGAGCTGGCTGACCGCAGCGAAGCTCAGGCCAAAGCTGACATTGAAGCCATGTGCGAACAGCTACTGGCAAACACCGTCATCGAAAATTACTCTATCGAGCTGCTCTAAGCTGTAACTGATAGACGAACCTGCGAGGGCAAAAACGTGCAAGACGATACCAGCCGGATCATCCGTTTCATGATCATCAAGGCGATCATCTTTATTGGCTTGCCAGCTGCCCTCTCTGTTCTTGCGGTGTTTTTACTCCTGTAAAACCTCGTCTGTGACAAGCCGCCCTCCATCCAAGAGGAAACATTCATGAAATCCGCAGTGATCCTATTCCCCGGCTCCAACCGTGACCGCGATATGATCAAAGCGCTGGAGCAAATCTCCGGCCTGCCTGTTGCCACAGTATGGCACACCGAAACAGAACTGCCGGAAGCAGATCTTTACGTCCTTCCGGGCGGTTTCTCCTACGGTGATTATCTGCGTTCAGGTGCGATTGCAGCTCGTTCCCACATCATGCCAGCTCTGAAAACAGCAGCTGATCAGGGACGTCACGTTCTGGGCGTTTGCAACGGCTTCCAGATGCTGACCGAAGCAGGCCTTCTGCCGGGCGCTCTGATGCGCAATGCATCCCTGCACTTCGTCTGTAAGGAAGTCATGCTGGAAACCACCAGCACCAACAGCGCCTTCACATCCCACATGGAAAAAGGCAAGGTCTGGCGCTGTCCGGTGGCTCACCATGACGGCAACTACTTTGCTGATGCAGAAACGCTGAAAGAACTGGAAGGCGAAGGCCGCGTAGCATTCCGCTATGCTGACGGCACCAACCCGAACGGTTCCATCAACGACATCGCTGGCATCACCAGCGCAAAAGGCAACGTCCTCGGCATGATGCCTCACCCAGAAAATCTCATTGAAGATCTTCACGGTGGTGTTGAAGGCCGCGCGCTGTTCGAAAGCGTCATGCAGAGCCTTGCAGCTTAAACTGCGAACAGAATAACTTTTTTAAAACCCGGATGCTCAGCACTCCGGGTTTTTTCATGCCTCAGATGAATGCAAAACCAATCCCGGTCAGGCCCAGCAGCACCACAACAACCCAGGGCGGTGCTTTGAAAGAAACCAGCAGCACAAAGCCACAAAGCGCCGCTGCAAAATCCTTCGCCTCCAAGATTGCACTGGTCCACACAGGTGAGTAAAGCGCCGCACCGAGCACGCCAACCACGGCTGCATTTGCGCCTGCCATGATCCCACGCGCTGAAGGCGTCTGCCGTAGCACAGCCCAATAAGGCAGACCTGCAATCAAAAGCAAAGCTCCCGGCAAGAAGATGCCGATCAAAGCAACGCACGCGCCAATCCACGGTGCATATCCAGTTGGCATCTCAGCCCCCAGATAACCGGCAAACGTAAAGAGTGGTCCGGGAACCGCCTGCGTAGCACCATATCCAGCAAGAAACGAACTCTCACTGACCTGCCCTGTTCCAACCACTTCCGCCTCCAGAAGCGGCAGCACCACATGGCCACCACCAAACACGAGCGAACCGGAGTGATAGAAGCTGGCAAACACACCGAGCAGCGGATCAACAATCCACTCACTCAAAACAGGCAGGCCGAACAATAGAACAGCAAACAGCGCAACGGCTAAAAGACCAAACCGCCGTCTCGGAGCAAACAGCACCTCATGAACGTCGGCTTTGGGCTCAGAGCGACAAAACAGGAAACCACCTAAGCCACCAGCAACGATCGCAGCAATCTGCCCGCCAGCACCGCCCAGCGCAACAACCAGAACCACTGCAAGAACCGCTAGCCCAGCCCGCAACTGATCTGCACAGAAGTTACGTGCCATCCCCCAAACCGCCTGCGCCACCACAGCAACAGCAACCAGCTTGAGGCCATGGATCAGGCCCATTCCGACAGGCCCCTCAAAAGCGCTGGCCCAATATGCAAAACCAAAGAGCAGCAAAGCAGAAGGTGCGGTAAACGCAAAGAACGCTGCGAGCGCACCAAGCGGTCCTGCCCGCATCAAGCCAAGTCCAAACCCAACCTGACTACTCGCAGGCCCCGGCAGAAACTGACAGAGCGCAACCAGATCTCCATAAGCTTCTTCTGAAAGCCACTTCCGTCGCTTAACCAGCTCCTCTCGGAAATACCCAAGATGCGCAATCGGCCCGCCGAAGGATGTCAGGCCCAACTTCAGGAAAGCAACAAAGACCTCTAACGCATGACCCTGAACATGTTCCTCAGGAAGATTTGTCGGACGTTCTGCAAAACTCATGGATGGCTCAATCGTATTCTGAATAGAAAGCGGAGCAGCATATAAAGCAGAGTTGTGACATTAGGACAAATACACAACGCGCCCCAGTATTAAGCAGCCACAACTGTTTTCAATGCAACATTGCGAGGCAACTCATTGTAACGCCGTTGGTAGGCGCGCGACAATGCCGTCGGCGACGCAAAACCAACACGTGCCGCTACACTTTTCAATGGACGCCCAGCCTCCAGATCCAGCTTCGCCAAAGCCAGACGCCAGTTGCTTAAGTAAGAGCCCGGCGTTTCACCCATCACATCCTTGAAGTGAACGGCAAACTGAGTGCGCGACATGCCCGCAACTTCAGCGAGGGTCTCCAACCGCCATTGCTTTGCCGGTTCCTCATGAATAGCCACAAGTGCTTGCGCTAGATTTGGGTGCGCAAGTCCGGCGATCAACCCACTACACGCCGCACCAGAACGAACCGCATGCCGCAGCAACCGGATCACCACCACTTCGCAAAGCCGGTTGATCACCGCCGCTCCACCACAGCGCGGAGACAGCACTTCTTCCACCATCAGGTCAGCAAGGCTTTCGAGCTCAGGCGCATCCTGCAGATAGATCTCGACATAGTCCGGCAGCGCCGTACTCAGCTGAGATCCCGGCCCACCAAACTCCACCCGAGCACCTGCGAGCACAATGGTATCATCGCAAATACGCTTGATCTCAGTCGGGTTGTTGGGACTGGAAGGAAGGAACACGAGCTTCCGGAATCCATGCATGCAACGAAGGATAAAAAAGTTGCCCTGAAGCACCTCATCCTCTGTGTTGTGAAGGATATGCGCCTCCACCTTAAAGCGCTCAATAAGCGAAGACAGACGGTCGTATCGCAGCTCTCGTGGTTTCACTTCAGCTAGCTCAGTGGCCATATCCGAACTCTCGATCAGTTTTTTCGAACAAAAGGCAATTAAACGTTCAATAACATAATAGCTACAAATCGACCACCGCTAATTGCCTTTTCAAAAAACGAAATAAGCAAAGCTACAAGAAGAATACTTAGCTCAGGAGAATAATATGCTGATCCCTCGCAAGCCAGTCCCAAGCTTATCTGCGAACCTCGTTGGTGGTGGTACATTCGATCTGTCAGCCGAAGCTTCTGACTTTGCCACTCTGGTTGTCTTTTACCGTGGTCTGCACTGCCCCATCTGTGCAACCTACCTGAAAGAACTGGAACGTCTGACACCGGAGTTCGAAGAACGCGGTGTGAAAACCATTGCTCTCTCCACCGATACAGAGGACCGTGCCCAAACATTCTCCAACGCAATCAAAGCAGACAAACTGCGCGTTGGGTATGGCGTTACTCTGACCAAGGCGCGTGAATGGGGTCTGTTCATTTCAGCAGGCCGCGGAAAAACGTCTATCGGTATTGAAGAACCAGATCTGTTCGCAGAACCAGGACTGTTCTTCGTAAAGCCTGACGGCACACTTTACTTCGGGAATGTGCAGACTATGCCATTTGCACGTCCTGACTTTAAACCAATGCTCGGTGCTCTCGACTTTTGCATCAAGAACGATTATCCCGCCCGCGGTGAATACACCGGAGCTCTATAATCAATTTTACCACAAACACTTTCTTGGTGCTCAGAGAGGCTGTGTTTTCGCAGCCTCTCTTTTTTATGTCTTTTTGACACGAGGCTTTCGTGCCTTCTTCTGATTGATGTGCTCAATATCTGGAAAGTCTGCCCCCTGCCAAATGCGGACAACAATCAAGACACAGATCGCAATCACAGCCCCCAAAACAACACCCACTAATCGGTCAATAACCTGATTGAAGTTGTCGACCGGACCTGCAGACGCCAGCGCCGCAATCACAAACGCATACCCACCCTGCGTTCCTGCATAAGCCCAGTAACTCTTGCCGTGGTGCACCGAGGCTAGGAAGAACAACCCGATTGCAAGCAGCAGCGCCCACCAGAAAAACGACTGTAACCCGAGCCCGATCAGACCGAACCCCATCAACCCACCGATGAGACAGCCCAGACTTCGGTTCAAAGCAAACTTCTTCACGGACACAACCGGCCCATAGAGCACCACAAGCGAGGTAATAATGATCTGCACCATCGCCGCGAGTTCATGGCCCACGTAGATGATCGGTGCCAGCATCGCGACAGCAGCTCCGCTCAAACACAGCGCAATCACCCAGCTCTTATCCATGGTGTCGATGTTGGGCGTCAAATAGGGCCCAACTCCAACGCCTAAAGACGTTTCCTCGAGGAAGTAATAGGAGACAACAGCAGCCGTCATCACCCCGATTGCAACCGTAATTGTTCGGTCAACCATCAGGTAGAACAACAGATCGATTTCCAGCAGAGAAATATAAATGGCCAACATCGCAGTCACGATCCCCATCAACCAGGCATAGGCATAGTTTGGGCTCGCCATTCGCTTATAGATCGCAAGGGCTGCAAGGCACCCTACCGCAATCATCTGGAAGACTTCATAGTTCTTAACTGCAACCGCGATCCAGTACCCGGAAAACCCACCGGCAATGGTGCCGATCACACGTTGAATGCCTTTGCGCCAAACGTTGGTCCAGTCCGCATTGGCCACCGTCATGGCAGACATGGCCGCCCACCAAGGATCATCCGCATCAACAATCAGCGCAATGACAGAGGCGAGTGTGACCATCAGGCTGGTGCGGAGACCGATAGCGTAGTTGAAGAACATGGCGCCTCCCCTAATGCACAAGGAAGATGCGAGCATCTCCCCCATGCATTGGAACGTGGTCCTCCAAAAACTCCCCCATATCAATTTCGACCGGAAACCGCTGCGAAAGCCGGATCCAGTCGGTCGTCAATGGTATGTAAGGTAGAACCCTTGGGTCCTGATCCATGCGGGAAATACCTCGCCCAATGGACCGGACCGTCCCCTTGTGAACCCGGTATGGATCACTGGAGACCTGAAAGTATACCGTTTGCCCCGGTTTCAATCGGGCCGCATGCCTCTCAATCAGATTCGCAATGATCCGCCAGTTGGTATTCGTGATAAGCGCCATCTGCGGAATGCCCTGAAGCACATAGTTCCCCGGGTTAACCGTGTACTCACTGACCACACCATCCACCGGCGACAGCAAGGAGGACTTTCTTAGGTTGTACTGCGCTAGAGCTGTTGCCGCCTGAGAAGCCTCATAAGTCGAGCGTTGCACTTCCACCTGATGCGCCGCGGCCCGCAATGTATCTCTCGCCGAATCCGTTTCCGCATTCGCTTCTTCCAGCGAGAGTGTGATGTTGTCGAGACGCTGTTGGGTTACGAAACCATTGTCCGTCAACTCCTCAAAGCGCTGCTGTTGAGCTGAGAGATTAGCAACCTTAGCAACGGCAGCAGTCACCGCAGCCTCGGCAACCTGCACCTCTGCCTCAGACCTGCGCAGGTTTGCCAGAGACATGGCTTCCTGCGCCCGCGCTTCCTGAACCGCCAAAGCAAAAGGTTCAGGATCAATCTGCATCAGCAGCTCGCCAGCCTTTACGGCCTTGTTTCGGTCAACAGGAACCTCGGTAACAAATCCGGAAATTTCAGGAGAGACACGCACCACATCTGCGGAGACATAGGCATCTGCGGTGTAGGTGAAGAAGTAATCAATAACAACATAAGCGCCGATCAAGGCGCATGCGCCTAAGATCACCTTGATCGGACCACTTATGTGAAAAATGCCTCCAGGCACCCTTTATCTCCGCTCACCTGACGCTACGCAAAACATAAGCATCGGCGAATTCTTGTTAGACAAGCCGGTTATTAGCACCAGCAAAAGGCGCCCATTTGGAGGCACGTGAAAGCATCGCAAATGAGGGTTTTGAAATCGTGAAAATGATCCCTCCAAATTCTAAGTAGCTAGTAAATACAGTAGGTTAACGAAGATTTCCGAAGCGTAAAATTTTAGCGTCCGCTCATTGCATAACGCGAAACAAAACCCTAACCAGTTCAAAAGGACATGATTGAAACAGCCTCTCAGGTTGTGGTTGCATCGCGAAAACACATGCGCCTTGCTAAATCGCCGGGCAAACCTGCAAAGGACTATCTGTGATGCCACCCCTTGCGAAAAGACTTGCCGTCCTCGGAACCGTTTTCGCCACAGCAATTGGAGCCACCGCTCTTTCTGCCAATGCAGCACAGGTCAACGCCAGAGCAGCAGGGTTCTCTCACACCGGTCAGCTAGCAACTTTCGGTCTCTACAACAACGCCATCATTACCGACCAGCTCAACCTCAAGCGCATCAACGCAGACTACGTATTCCTCAGCGACAACCCGGAAGATCCATTCGACTTCGTATCCGGCAGCTGCTTCGGTGGTGCGGTCGTTAAGAACATGCAGGTACAGGGCGGCGGTGTTTGTAGCCTGAAGGACAAGAACGGCGCACCATTCGCCATCAGCTATGAGATCACGGGCATCAAAGATGGACGGTACTCTGGCAATTGGGCCATTCTGGGTGGCGATGAAAAATGGGCAAACGCCAAAGGCAGTGGAACTTGGAGCCGCACCAAGCTGCCGAACATGTCCATGTCCGTGACAACTCTGCAGGGCGAAGTCACCTTCTGACCACCGTAAACTGCGCATTTTAGTCTGAAAAATTTTTCAGCCAATTCAAAAGATCACAGCTCCATATGATTTAAACAGAGTGACTTGTCGTCAAGCTGCAAAAAACCATGCCTTGGCAGCAAAAAATCCAAAAAAGCGGCCTCTACAGTTTCCATTTTTCTATGAATCCTGTTAAGCAGCCCGTGACATTTGGCCCCGGCGCACAGCGCCCAAATTTTCTGAGTGTGATGATCCAAAATAGCGTTAAGATCACCCCCGAACTCATTGAGGCCCACGGTCTTAAGGAAGATGAATATGCTCGCATCCTGGAGCTGATTGGCCGAGAGCCAACCTTCACCGAGCTTGGAATTTTCTCCGCAATGTGGAACGAGCATTGCTCCTACAAATCCTCCAAGAAATGGTTGAAGACACTCCCGACCACTGGCCCTCGCGTCATTCAGGGACCAGGCGAAAATGCAGGCGTTGTCGATATTGATGATGGCCAGGCTGTTGTCTTCAAGATGGAAAGTCACAACCACCCATCTTACATCGAGCCTTATCAGGGCGCGGCAACCGGCGTTGGCGGCATCCTGCGCGACGTGTTTACCATGGGCGCACGCCCTGTCGCAGCCATGAATGCTCTGCGCTTCGGAGAACCGGATCATCCACGCACACGCCACCTCGTTTCCGGTGTTGTTTCCGGCGTTGGTGGCTACGGCAACTCCTTCGGCGTCCCAACAGTGGGCGGTGAAGTTGAGTTCCACAAATCCTACAACGGCAACTGCCTTGTAAACGCCTTCGCAGCTGGTCTTGCTGATGCAGACAAGATCTTCCTGTCCGAAGCAAAAGGTGTCGGTCTTCCAGTCGTATACCTCGGCGCTAAAACAGGCCGCGACGGCGTTGGCGGCGCAACAATGGCCTCCGCTGAGTTCGATGATTCCATCGACGAAAAGCGGCCTACCGTTCAGGTTGGTGACCCGTTCACCGAAAAATGCCTGATGGAAGCCTGCCTTGAGCTGATGAAGACCGGTGCGGTTATCGCTATTCAGGATATGGGCGCAGCTGGCCTTACCTGTTCTGCTGTTGAGATGGGCGCAAAAGGCAACCTCGGCATCGAGCTCGACCTCGACAAGGTTCCTGCCCGCGAAGAAAACATGACCGCCTACGAGATGATGCTCTCAGAAAGCCAGGAGCGTATGCTCATGGTGCTGGAGCCATCCAAGGAAAAAGAAGCGGAAGCCATCTTCACCAAGTGGGGTCTGGACTTCGCAATCTGCGGCATCACCACGGATACCCTGCGCTTCGTTGTGAAGCAGCACGGCGAAGTAATGGCGAACCTGCCAATCAAGGAACTCGGCGACGAAGCTCCTGAGTATGACCGTCCATGGACACAGTGGCCTGAGCCAGAAGAAATCGCTGCAGCCAACGTTGAAGAACCAGCAGACTACAAAGAAGCTTTGCTGAAGCTACTCGGTGGCGCAAACGGCTCTTCCCGTCGCTGGGTTTACGAGCAGTACGACACCCTCATTCAGGGCAACTCTGCCGCAACTCCGGGCGGTGATGCAGGCGTCATTCGCGTGGACGGCACAGACAAGGGTCTGGCCTTCTCCGTCGACGTGAACCCACGCTACTGCTACGCAAACCCTTATGAGGGTGGCAAGCAGGCCGTTGCAGAAACCTATCGTAACCTGTCTGCAGTTGGCTCCCTGCCACTGGCAATCACCGACAACCTGAACTTCGGCAATCCTGAAAAGCCAGAGATCATGGGTCAGTTCGTTGGCTGTCTGAAGGGTATCGGCGAAGCCTGTGAAGTGCTGGAAACCCCAATCGTTTCCGGTAACGTTTCCCTTTACAACGAAACCTACGGCGAAGGCATTCTGCCAACACCAGCCATCGGCGGCGTTGGTCTGCTGAAAGATGTGACCAAACGCGTCGGCAGTGCATTTGTTAGCACTGGCGAAACCATCGTCGTTCTGGGCGGTAAGGGCAAACACCTCGGCTCTTCTCAGTACCTGCAAGAAGTTCTGGGCCGCGAAGAAGGCGCTCCTCCTCCAGTTGATCTGGAAGTTGAAAAGCTCACCGGCACCTTCGTTCGTGAAGCAATCACCGAAGGCCGTATCACAGCTGCACACGACATCTCTTCAGGTGGTCTGGCTGTTGCTCTGGCTGAAATGGCGATTAAAGGCAAGCTCGGCGCAACTGCAAAAGTGAACGGTGACCATCCTCATGCCATTCTGTTTGGTGAAGATCAAAGTCGCTATGTTGTGACTGTGGCAGAGGAAAAACTCGCTGCCTTCTTGGAAGATGCGATCGACGCTGGTATCAGCACAGAAGAAATCGGTAAGACTGGTGGTGATACTCTGGTTCTTGGCGATAAAATCAGTGTGTCAGTTGAAGAGCTGAATAATGCTTTCGAGGGATGGTTCCCGCATTTTATGCAGGCGAGCTGATACTCGTCCACCGAACTGCTAAACTGAGTTCTAAATAAGATTCGCTTCTCTCTTCATTCGTGGTGAGAGAAGCAGCCAAACAGAAGCAACCCAGTCGGGCAAGGAGGCACACTCATGGCCATGGACGCAGGCGAACTACAGACCCTTATTAAAGAGGCTTTGCCGGACGCACACGTGGAAATCAGAGATCTGGCAGGTGATGGTGATCACTACGCAGCTGTCGTCATCTCAGAAAGTTTCCGCGGTAAATCCCGCGTACAGCAGCACCAGATGGTGTATCAGGCTCTTAAGGGTAAAATGGGCGACGATTTGCACGCTTTGGCGCTGCAGACCTCAGCTCCGGAATAACAGAACACGAAGGTGCGACCTTTTTCTTGCATTACCCATGCAAGTTCCCATATGAGTGGCCGCACCACGAACAAAATACAATCACGGTCACCGGGCTTTGACCCCGGTCGAGCGAAAGGAACTCGGCGAAATGAGCGATATCCAAAACTGGATCAAGCACGAAGTAGAAAACAACGATGTTGTGCTCTTCATGAAAGGCACCCCAAACTTCCCACAGTGTGGCTTCTCCGGCCAGTCAGTGCAGATTTTGGACTACATTGGTGTGAAGTACATCGGTCATAACGTTCTTGAAGACGATAACCTCCGTCAGGGCATCAAAGACTACAGCCAGTGGCCAACAATCCCACAGCTCTACGTCAAAGGTGAGTTCATCGGTGGCTGTGATATTATCCGTGAGATGTTCCAGTCTCAGGAACTGCAGGCTCTGTTTGCAGAAAAAGACATCGAGATCGCACCAGCTGCATAAGTCTCTGCTGAAAAGACATTTTCCAAAACGGGCCTTCGTGTGAAGGCCCGTTTTTTGTTGCCAAGCTGTCAGAACCGAATAGTTTGAACCATAGTTTTTTCAATAAGCAGACAGTACATGTTCAAGACCATTGTTTTCGATCTGGATGGCACCATTTGCCATCACAAAGCCTCCTATCCCAAGATGTTCTTTGAGATCTTTGGCGAGCAGTTCAACAAGCACAGTGACACCTGGCTCCGCCATATGCTGCACAATGGGGAGCATACCGGCCTTGAAGCTGTTCAATCCTGCTTTCCGGAACTATCACCTGAAGAACAAAAGAACGCGTTAGATACGTTCACACAGCGTTGGTCAGAAGCTCAGGTACCATTCGCAGGCATCTTCGAAGCAATGGCGCTCTTCAAAGCCAACTTTGGCTGTCAGATCGGCGTGATGACAAATGGCCCCTCTCAGTTTCAATGGGCCGTCATGAACAAGCTGGGCATCTCAGAGCACGTAGACTTTGCCTATGCCAGTGGAGATCCCTTCCCCGCAGAGTGCAAGCCAAGCATTCCCCTCCTCCGTAAGCTCCAATCCCAGCACAACTTTGAAGCCGATACTGCACTCTTCATCGGAGATAATCTGGAAAAAGACATCAAGCCCGCGCGGGAAGCTGGATGGAATGCATTGCACGTCGCCCCGCATGACAACAAGGCAGAGCCTATGCCTCTCTCCGACTTCATTGAGGCAGCAAATCAAGACAGTCTTTTAAAAGTTAACTGGAGCAGCCTGACGGCTTAACCATCCTGAACGCCAAATGAACATTGCTCTCAGAGCTCTCTCACATTCCCCTTGCTAAAAGCGTCTCATCAACAGTTCATCGGGGGATGAGAGATGCAAGTTTATCTGAGAGTTTTGCTCCTTGGCTTAATCACAGGAACCACGATGGGAGCCGTCGCGGCGAGTATCACGCCAACCACAAAGGAAGGTCTGGCTCGCTACGAATGCAACCACATGACAGTATTCCAGAAGCCGTCCTTACTGAACGGCCCTGACGCCTGTAAGTACTATGGTGGAATGAAGTGAGAGCTCAGCTGCACTCATACTGATGCGTCAGTACGGTGACCGTACCCTCTCTGAGATTGAAACGATCAGTTTGCTTGCTACAACTATCGCACAGGGGGATAATTTGAGGACGGCTGCCGCTAAGCCATCTGACATCTGCGCCTAGGGTGGGTTTCTTATGGCAATCAGCATTACTGCATTTTGACGGCCAGTCACGCTTGGAGTGTTTGATCCAATGCAGTTTCCAGGAACCGCACTGACAGGATTCAGAAGCAGGATTTCTCCGCTTTCGCCATCCAATGCCATTCAGGCCTTCAATCACCATATTCATAGTTGCCTCCAATGCCTTTGGTGAAAAATCACATCGAGAAACTAAAAAATATCGCCCCTCAAACCGGGACCTGACCGCTGAAATGTATGTCCTTATTCGACTTTAGTTACAGATTCTGGATACATTCTTTATCGAATAGGTAAAATCGCGTATCTTTTGCAATTATTTCATGCTATTTATGAACTTTTATTACCTAACAAGAATTTAAAATTCTGTCTGGATTCTCTGGCAACCAGTCCAGTCAAAACCCGGCAACACCACGAAACTGCTCGATCTGCTGTGCCATCTCTTCAGGTGTTTCTCTGTAAGAACCTGGAAGAATGCCATCAATGCTCAGACCGCGAACGGCCTGCGCATAAGGGAACTTGCGTTTGCCTTTCAGATCCAGCACCACGCGCTTGCCCAGTTTGACACCCATGAAGGTCAACGGTTTCACACCAACCGCTTCCACCTCTTCCCAGGCCAGTCGGCGCTTAACCAGCGCCCGGTGATACACGATCCCGTCGCGGTTGATCTCAACGTAGTTCAGGGAAGGCAGATAGAACATACAGGCAGTGCCGAATGCGACGGTGATACCGAGCGTAAAGAATGTGCCAACCCCAATACCAAACACTTCCTCCAACAGCGGAGAAAGCGCAGCAAACCCGTGCAGCTGTGAGAACACAACAAACATCACAGCAACAAACAGGTTTTGCAGAACCAAGGCTGTATTACGAGCCCGAAAACGAAGTGGTGCCATCTTTCAATCCTGTGCAGCTCTTCAATCTATGCGCTAAGAACAAAAAAGCCGCTGCATCAAATGATACAGCGGCCTGAAGTGTTTAGAGGTCGCCCAAGCAGCTAAAACTCATTGCCAAATAGCTTTTCAGTCATCGCTTCTGCTGCTGCACAAGGCTCTTCATCGCCCTCACCCTTTTCACCAGAGTTCGGACGCAGGCCAACAAAATCAAACGCTTTCGCATCGTGCAGGTGAGATGGACGCACATGTGCCAGCGCACGCGCCATGATACCCAGACGACCCGGAGTTTCCTTCTCCCACTGTTGCAGCATGTTCTTCACCTGAACGCGCTGCAGGCCATCCTGAGAACCACACAGGTTACACGGAATGATCGGGAACTCCATGGCCCTAGAGAACTTCTCGATGTCTGCTTCAGAAGAGTTCATCAGCGGGCGCAGAACCATCAGATCGCCCTCATCGTTCACCAGCTTCGGCGGCATGGATGCCATGCGGCCACCATGGAACATGTTCATCATGAAGGTTTCCAGCGCATCATCGCGGTGATGACCCAGCACAATCGCTTCACAGCCTAGCTCACGCGCAGTGCGATAAAGAATGCCGCGGCGCAAGCGGGAGCACAAAGAGCAATAGGTGGAGGTCTCAGGCAGCTTGTCGGTGACGATGCCATAGGTGTTCTCGCGCACGATTTTACTCGGGATCTCATAGCGCTCAAAGAACTCAGGCAAAATGTGCTGAGGGAAGCCCGGCTGGGACTGATCCAGATTGCAGGCGATCAGGTCAACAGGAAGAAGACCGCGCCACTTCAGATCCATCAGAACCGCAAGCAGAGTATAACTGTCTTTACCGCCAGACAGGCAGATGAGCCACTTGGTCTTTTCCGGACTGGCACCATCCGGCACCATTTTGTAATCAGAGATCGCCTGACGGGTCTCACGCAGCAAGCGCTTACGCAGCTTTTTAAACTCAACCGAACTTGGCACCTCACGGAACAGCGGATGGCAATCCGGATCGAAAACTTTGCTTTCAGCAGCTGTATCGGTTGCGTGTTCTGCGCTTAACTGACTCATGGCTTTATCTTATCTTTACTCGTTATTCATCCGGCGATGATGAATGCAATTCGTTGCGGCAGGAATAGCACCGCAAAATGAAAAGGGCCACCCAAAGGGCAGCCCAAATCAAATCGTTCAGGATCAAACCTATTAGCGGGAATAGAATTCCACAACCAGGTTTGGTTCCATCTGAACTGGGTAAGGCACGTCACCAAATGCTGGGATGCGGGAGTAAGTTGCAACCAGCTTGTTGGTGTCAACGTCAATGTAGTCAGGAGTGTCACGCTCAGCGGACTGTACTGCTTCCAGTACGATTGCCAGCTGCTTGGACTTCTCACGAACTTCGATAACGTCGCCAGGCTTACACATGTAAGAACCGATGTTTACACGACGACCGTTTACGTTCACGTGACCGTGGTTGATGAACTGACGAGCAGCAAACACAGTTGGAACAAACTTTGCGCGGTAAACAATAGCGTCAAGACGGCACTCGAGCAGACCGATCAGGTTTTCAGAAGTATCGCCGCGCTGACGGGAAGCTTCATCATAAACTTTGCGGAACTGTTTCTCGGAGATGTTGCCGTAGTAACCTTTCAGCTTCTGCTTTGCGCGCAGCTGCACGCCGAAGTCAGAAAGCTTGCCTTTGCGGCGCTGACCGTGCTGACCAGGACCGTATTCACGGCGGTTAGCTGGAGACTTTGGGCGACCCCAAATGTTCTCACCCATACGACGGTCAATTTTATACTTGGCGCTCTGGCGCTTAGACATCGCAGTTTCCTTTGCGTTGATCTATAATTTTAAAGGAAACGCGCCCTCCTTTTTCGCTGCAAACACAAAAGCTTACAAGCGACTGACAGCAGTTACGGCAAATAGCGCATGCCGAACCACACGGGTGCGTAAAATCAAAGCGGCTCCAAGGGAACCGCTCTGAACAGCGCATTCCTATTGAAAATGCGCCCAAGAGTCAACGAAATATGACAGCAAATCGCCTAGAAACACAGACCTGATCAGTACCGCTTCTGTGCTTCCTCACCACGCTCCTTGCTCCAGATCGTGGCATCCACACCCTCGGACAGCTCTGGATGTTCAGCAACATCAAACAAAGGCTCCTTCCCTTCCTTCAGCTGCTTGATGTAATCCTTTGTGATCAAAGAGACTTTAGGCGCCAAAAGCACAATTGCGATCAAGTTGATCGTCGCCATCACCGCCATGGCTGCATCTGCAGCATTGAACACCGTATCAACGGTCTGCAGAGATCCCCAGAACACCATGGCCAGCGACAGAATACGCAGCACTGTCAGGCCGCCTTTCCAGCCATGTTCCAGATAGATCATGGCGTTCTCCGCGTAGGAGTAGTTTGCAACGATAGACGTGAACGTGAAGAACAGAATCGCCACCGCGATAAAGTAGACACCAAAATCACCCACATGCGCTTCAGCGGCTGATTGAGTAAGTGAAATGCCAGTCACACCGGTCGTAGGATCATAAATGCCGGAGAGCAGGATAATCAGCGCAGTCGCCGTGCAGATCACGATCGTATCAATGAACACACCCAGTGCCTGCACAAAGCCCTGAGAAGCCGGATGATGCGGGTCAGGAACAGCAGAGGCAGCAACGTTCGGCGCAGAACCCATGCCCGCTTCGTTGGAGTAAAGCCCGCGGCGCACACCATTGAGCAGAGCTGCCATCACACCGCCGGTCACACCACCAACAGCCTCTTCCAACCCAAACGCATGCGCCACGATACTCCACAGAACACCCGGAACCTGCTCAAAGTTGACCGCCAGAATACCAAACGCGATCACCACATACGCAATCGCCATGAACGGAACCACGATCTCGGCAAAGTGCGCGATCTTACGCAGACCACCAAAGATGACGAGCCCAGCGGCTACCACAAGTACTGCGCCAGTCACGATCTCCGGCATATCAAAGGCACTGTACATGGCATCTGCGATGGAGTTGGACTGCACGGCAGAGAACACAACACCAAACGCAAAAATCAAAGCAATCGCAAAGATATGGCCAAGGAGCGGGCTCTTCAGCCCTGCCGCCATGTAGAAAGCTGGACCGCCGCGAAACTGCCCTTCATCATCCTCAACCTTATAAAGCTGAGCCAACGCACTCTCAGCATAAGCCGTCGCCATGCCAACCAGCGCAACCATCCACATCCAGAAAATAGCGCCCGGCCCGCCCAGCGTCAGCGCAACAGCAACCCCTGCGATGTTGCCTGTACCAACGCGCGAAGCCAGACTGGTACACAATGCCTGAAAAGGACTGATCCCGTTCCGGTCTTCATGACGGGACTTGAGAAGAACACTGAAACATTGTCCGAAATATCGAAACTGGATGAACCCCAGCCGAATGGTGAAAAACACACCAACCGCAAGCAATCCATAAAGCAGAACATAGTTCCAGAGGATGGCGTTGGTGTAATCGACGACAATGTTGATGATATCCAAGGCTTCGACTCCAGCAAATCCGCAGGTGTCGACTGCATATCAAAACAAATTCAAGATCCGCCTAGAACAACCACTTAAATAAGAAAGGATTTGCGCCAAGCCCCGCAACAATCCAGCAACCTATAAAAGCCTCAGAGCAATGAAAGCTCTATGGGCAATCCACGCCAAACCATGGATAAGCAATCCCAGAACCACATAGGGAAACCAGTCAGCCGTCATGACATCAGTGATAATGTCTGGCTGAAGCAATGTTCCTCGATTGCCGAGTTCAACAGGCTGTGCCGCAGAAAGATCAAGCGTCCGGATCTGACCGCCTTCTGAGAAGAGAACAACTTCACTCGCATTGAGAATTTTGTACATGGCGTATCCCATGGACCCGACGAACGCCATCACCTTTGGGACAGCCAGTCGCGTCTTGCGCTCAACATCCATCACCAGCCCGCCGAGCACCGGTGTGACAAGCACAATCAGGAAACTGAAACCAAGAAATGTCGTTTGTCCAACAGCAAGCGCCTGCTGCTCAGGTGTTTGAGCTTGGGCAGCCAAATCCCCAAGGAACGGAAGGACCCACTGCATTAGCTCAGTAACAGCCTGCGGGGGTAAAAACGTGCCGTTCGCGTAAGCTCCTGAATAAGCTAGGTAACAGTTGGATACGATCAGAAGACCGGTAAGAACCTCGAACACCCGGAGCTGCATGAGGTTATGCTGTGCAATATACGGATCAAGGAGAAAGTACTTCTGCCCTTTGTAAGAGCGAATGAGAGAATTCAACATGGCAAATCACTTAATAATAGAAATGCCATCAGCATAAGTCGGCACCGCACCTCGTCCAACAGATGAGAAAGGCAACTCTCACACGTGATTAATGCGGGCTTAACCGGTCACAAAGAACAGGTCTTCACACCCCACTGCAACGCCATCGCGTTTGAGCACATCCGTCAGGCGACGGGCAATGGCAGGGGCTGGGTCGATCCAGGTCACAGGCCATGGAGCCACCTGTTCCATCTCTTCCTGCAGAAACGGATAATGCGTGCAGCCAAGCACAACGCAGTCCGTACGCTCTCCGCTTTTCTCGACAAAGCATGGCGAAATTTCACGGCGGAGACGATCAAGATCAACCGCGCGACCAGCCAGCTTATCTTCTGCCAGCGCAGCAAGGCCAGTGGCACCAACCAGAGCGATATGGTGCTCCGGGGCAAAGTCAATGATGAGATCCTGCGTGTAATCGCGCTTCACAGTTCCCGGCGTCGCCAACACCGCAAACACACCGGATTTCGTCTTCTGCGCAGCTGGTTTAATCGCAGGCACCGTGCCTACTACAGGCACATCAAGGAACTCCCGCAAACGCTGGAGCACCAGTGTGGAAGCCGTGTTGCACGCCACCACAACCGCACTCGGCTGCCATGCATCGCTCACAGAGTTCACCAGAGAAGCAATATGATCCCGAAGAGCATCCGCCTCCCAGTCTCCATAGGGGAATGCCGCCCGGTCCGCTAGATAAAGCAGCCCCGCATCAGGCAACGCCCGCTTGATCTCACGTTGAACAGAAAGCCCTCCGACACCACTATCCAGCACCAGCACACGGCCAGACACATCTGGCTTCATATGCAGGGGCTGGAACGGAACAACCGGAGAGCCGTTCAACATCAGTCTTGATCCTTCACACCATACTTTTCGAAGCAAGAAATCACGCCACGCAGAATGCGCACTTCATTATCGGTGAGATCTGCTTTCTGAAAGATGTTGCGCAACCTACGAATTGTGACTGGCTTTTTCTCGACAGGACGGAAGAAACCACGCGCGTCCAGGCCTGACTCCAGATGATCAAACATCCGCTGAATGGATTCTTGAGTTGCAGGCTCTCCCTCATAATCATCCAATGAGAAAGGCAATGCACCCGCTGTCGCCACACGGCGCCATTCATAGGCACATACCAAAACAGCCTGAGCAATATTCAGGGAAGCATAGGTCGGATCAACCGGCAGCGTCACGATCTTGTTCGCAAGCGCCACTTCGTCATTGTTCAGGCCCCAGCGTTCACGGCCAAACATGTAACCAGATGGAATGCCACGCAGGCCCTGAGCCACACTCTCGTTGGCAGCTTCATCAGGTCCAACAACCGGCTTCGGAATATCGCGGCTGCGAGCCGTCGTCGCAAAAACCAGCTTCAGATCAGCAACAGCTTCTTCCACACTGTCAAAAACCCGAGCAGCATCAATCACATGATGAGCCCGGCTAGAAGCAGAGCGCGCTTTTTCACTCGGCCAACCATCACGCGGGTTGATCAGGCGCAGATCGTGCAGGCCAAAGTTGGCCATCGCACGGGCAACCATGCCGATGTTTTCGCCAAGTTGAGGCTCACAAAGAACCACAACAGGAGGAATGGCGGTGTTTGTTTCAGGAGTGCTTTCAGACATGCCGATCCTCTAGCCGATCAGGCTGAAAATTACCAGAGCAGTTTTGGCCAGAATAGCCCGAAGAAAAACAAAATCCCATCGGGATTAGCCTGCTGTTTTCCAGCGGCGATAACTCACCACCGGCACCTCAGTCCTGCGAAATCGTGTGAGAGCTCTGACTAGTCACCTAAAGAGGGTAAAATTCGGCGAATTCAATCAAGAGTAAAGCTGTGTTTTGCTGTTACCTAGAGAGTTAGCCGTTTCAATGCAGCCTCTGAATGGCCCGACCCTCTACGAAGGAGACCCCGACGACTATGCCTGGACAAGAACCCAACACAGGTGGCACCCCGCCTCCAAATGTCCCGGATCTCACGCAGTTAGTGCGTGACAACTGGTGGAAATTCCTGGTGCTCGGAGTATTGATGGTGATTGGTGGTACGATTGTGTTGGTCATACCATACGCGTCCTCCATCGCAGTAGCACTGGTTATCGGACTAGTTTTAATCGTCGTCGGGGTTCTTCAACTCTGGCATGCCATGCAGGTGAAAGAATGGGGAGGCTTCCTCTGGCAATCCCTCATCGGCATCATCGCCTTGGTTGGCGGTATCGCGATCTACTACAACCCTGTTGCGGGAACAGAAGCACTCACACTGGTGCTCTCAGTTGTCTTCATCGCACAGGGCATCGCACAAGCCATGTTTTCCTTCCGCCTGCGCCCCCACAGCAGCTGGGGCTGGATACTCGCGTCCGGTATCATAGCAATTGGCGCAGGCCTGATGATCCTGCTCGACTTCCCCGGCTCAACAGCATGGGCACTCGGCCTCGTGGCCGGCATCTCGATCATGTTCAACGGCTGGAGTTATGTTGCCATCGCTCTTGCAGCTCACAAAAAGCAGTAGGGCGAACACTTCAGGCGATCATCGACAGCTTAAGTTCAAAAACAAAAGTGCCGCGCAATCAGCAATGAGCGCGGCACTTTTGTATGTAGATCAGTAGGCTTGCATCTGCCATTCGCGGATAGCATCCAACGGATAGACCAGCATAATCACATTGAGGGTCAGGTTATCCCGAATAATCGAGCCAACAATCAGCTCCATCGCAAGGATCAACACAACTGTCAGCCATACCGGCAAACGGGCCGCGAGCCAGAAACCGAAGATCATCCAGATAATATCGAAGACGGAGTTGAGAACGCTGTCACCGAAGTAATCCAGCGCGATCGTCGCTTCCCGGTAGCGATTGATGATGAAGCTGGAGTTCTCGACGATCTCCCAGGCCGCTTCCACAATAACAGACAGCACCAGACGGAAACCCATCGGCCAACCGGCACCACCCGTAAACAAACGCCCCATCCACCAGAACAGCGCATAAAACAGCATGCCGTGGATGATGTGCGAAGGCGTGTACCAATCAGCAATATGCTGGCTGTTGTCCGAACTGTTGACGTCCCACGTCCAAAGCTTGATCTCCCCACACTTACAGATTGGCTCTCGCCCCATGGCAAGCAAAATGACGGCTGTCAGGACAAGCAGGAGAACGGTGATCAAAGCATAATGCTTGTTATTCAATCGACTGAGCATCAATCAGACTTTCAATATCTATGTAAACGATGAGCATAGCTGTGAAGGATGAACAGGACCTTCAAAACAGAATGCGTATATAAGTAATACCTAAACCAGCTTGGTAAAACAGCAAGAACCATGAGCCGTTTTAAGCTGATAAAGCGCGCTTAATCGACCAATGTGGCAAAAAGAAAAAGGCTCAGAAGATCTCTGAGCCTTTCCCAAAACTTCTACCCTCTCCAAATCGCACCACCCAAATCAAATGGCTATTGAGCCAATAAGGCAGTGCTGGAACAGGGGATTAAAGCAACTCGTAGTTTCCGCAGAATGGCAACCTGCTTTAATCCTCAGCCTGGCTTTCCAAAAATGACAGAGGCATTCACGCCTCCAAATCCAAAGCCATTGGACATAACGTATTTGAGGTCCTTTTCCTTGGATTCATTGGCCACCAACTCAAACTGAGAAGCCGCCTCATCCGGCTCTTCCAGGTTCAGTGTTGGCGGAAGCACCCCTTCCCTCAAAGCCATGATAGAGGCAATCGCCTCAATCGCACCAGCAGCACCCAAAAGGTGACCTGTTGCAGACTTGGTAGAAGAAATAGCCAGATCTTTTCCGCGATCTCCAAACACAGCCTGAATACCAGCAATCTCTGCCGCATCACCAACTGGGGTCGAAGTGCTGTGCGCATTGATGTAGTCAATGTCATCGGGATTGATCCCGGCCTGCTTCAGCGCCTTACGCATGGCAGCCTGACCACCCGCTCCATCTGGCGGGGAAGCCGTCACATGGTGTGCATCGGCTGAGGTGCCATATCCAAGGATTTCAGCAAGCGGCGTAGCTCCACGCTCAAGCGCATGGTCCAGCCGCTCAATCACCAGCATCGCAGCCCCTTCACCCATCACGAACCCATCGCGGTTCCTGTCAAATGGGCGAGAGGCCTTGTGCGGTTCTTCATTAAAGCCACTGGAAAGTGCACGCGCGGCAGAAAAGCCAGCAAACGACACAGCATCAATGCAAGCCTCAGCTCCACCAGCAAGTGCCACATCCGCTTCACCGCTCTTGATCATGCGAACCGCATCACCAATCGCCTGCACACTGGCAGCGCATGCCGTTACAGGTGTTCCCAGCGGGCCTTTAAACCCGTTGGCAATCGAAACCTGCCCAGCTGCAAGGTTTGCCAGAAAGCTTGGCACAATAAACGGAGAGAGCCGCCGCGGGCCTTTGGTCTCCACGGTGCGCGTGGCCCCGGTCATGGCAGGGAACCCGCCAACACCAGAGGCAATAATAGTGGCTGTAGCCTCCTTGTCTTCATCCGTTTCCGGATACCAGCCAGCCTGGTCAACGGCTTCCTTGGCTGCAACCAGAGCATAATGGATAAACAGGTCCATCTTCTTCTGGTCTTTAAAAGGAATGGCCACACTGGCATCGAAGCCAAATTCATCTTCATCAATGGAGGGAACCTGCCCTGCCACCTGGCAAGCCTGCTCACTTCCATCAAATCTGGTAAGAGCGCGAATACCGCTTCTGGAAGCTACCAGACGCTCCCAAAACGGGTTGATCCCAACACCCAAGGGTGAAACCACCCCCATACCGGTTACAACAATCCGCATCTTCCCTAACTCCTAAGCTAAAGAACGCAGCAACCGACTCCTGCGCGCTCTACAAAATGCTCGCGTCCCAATTATGGCGCCATCTAATGGTCAGAGTAATTGGATATGTTTTGAGAGTTAAGAGCAAACTACGCAAACACAACTCTTAGTGGATAACATCTTGGGATATCGGAACAATCAGTTCCCAGCCTGTCACGAGAATGACCGACAATCACTCCCCGAAAAGAAAGAGGGACTGCGGAATTATAGACAGCAATTCAAACCATCGTTGAGCGCAAATACAGTTGAAATAGCAAATTGTTAGCGGCAACCACTTCAGTGCGGCATACGAATTTGGTATTACTGGCACTCCAACCGCAGATTTCCACTGGCATTAAATTGCGCACATGTGTATACACATGGCAACTTGAGCCTTAACCGGCTCCATTGTCACGTACCTAATAAACACGAGGTCTACTAATATGGCGAAGATCAAGGTAGAAAATCCAGTCGTCGAGCTCGACGGCGATGAGATGACCCGCATCATTTGGCAGTTCATCAAGGACAAGCTGATCCATCCTTATCTGGACATCGACCTGAAGTACTACGACCTCGGTATCGAGTCTCGTGATGCAACTGATGACCAGATCACCGTTGACGCTGCTGAAGCGATCAAGAAATACGGCGTTGGCGTTAAGTGTGCGACCATCACTCCGGATGAAGCACGCGTTGAAGAATTCGACCTGAAGCGCATGTACCGCTCTCCAAACGGCACCATCCGCAACATCCTGGGCGGCGTTATCTTCCGCGAGCCAATCATCATGTCCAACGTTCCACGTCTGGTTCCAGGTTGGACTCAGCCAATCATCGTTGGCCGTCACGCATTTGGTGACCAGTACCGCGCGACTGACTTCAAATTCCCAGGCAAAGGCAAGCTGACTGTTAAGTTCGTTGGCGAAGATGGCACCGAGATCGAACACGAAGTGTTTGACGCACCATCCTCCGGCGTTGCAATGGCAATGTACAACCTGGATGATTCCATCCGTGACTTTGCTCGTGCATCCATGAACTACGCTCTGGGCCGTAAAGTTCCTTGCTACCTCTCCACCAAGAACACCATCATGAAAGCATACGATGGTCGCTTCAAAGACATCTTCCAGGAAGTCTACGAAGCTGAGTTCAAAGAGAAGTTCGAAGCAGAAAAAATCTGGTACGAGCACCGCCTCATCGACGACATGGTTGCAGCTGCAATGAAGTGGTCCGGTGGTTACGTTTGGGCTTGTAAGAACTACGACGGCGACGTTCAGTCCGACACCGTTGCACAGGGCTTCGGTTCCCTCGGCCTGATGACTTCCGTTCTGATGTCACCAGACGGACGCACTGTTGAAGCTGAAGCTGCACACGGCACCGTGACCCGTCACTACCGTCAGCACCAGAAGGGTGAAGAGACCTCCACAAACTCCATCGCATCTATCTTTGCATGGACCCGTGGTCTGGCTCACCGCGCGAAACTCGACGACAACGCTGAGCTGAAGAAGTTTGCTGAAACTCTTGAGCAGGTATGTATCGACACAGTTGAAAGCGGTCACATGACCAAAGATCTGGCCCTGCTCGTAGGTCCAGACCAGAAGTGGCTCACCACAACTGGCTTCCTCGACAAAGTCGACGAAAACCTTCAGAAAGCAATGGCAGCTGCATAAGCTCAGCCTCTGCTGGATTTCCGAAAAGGGTGCCTCCGGGCACCCTTTTTGCGTTTAACGCCCCTTCAAAATGCGCAGAACATCCCGTCAAATCTGAGAGGCCCCGTCGCAAGACAACATTCTCCTTTCCCAGCTTACCCTCACTGAAAAGGAGATAGTCATGCAGAATGCACTCTCACTACTGGTCGCAAGCGTCCTCTTATGCTCAGCTGCCTACGCGCAGGAGAAGTCCATCACCGCCAAGAAAGTTGGCGCCTACTTCCAACTGGAACTGCACCGCCCGGATGGCAAGCACTCCTACTTTGTCATGGACACTGGCTCCACCGGCATCGTCGGCTCAGCGAAGTTCTTCACGCCTACAAAGGAGGAAAGATCCGGAGGCACATGCGTCCCCTTTGGATACTCCAGCTCAGGCAACAGCTACGCCGGTTACATCGTCAAAAGAGATCTTTCCTTCGGCACCATCGGTGAGCAGCCAACAAAACACCTGAAAGACTTCCCGGTATACGCCGCCGTGCAGCGGTGTTCGGCAGGTAAAACACCCAACTGCTCCAGCACACCGCCCGAAGGCTGCACCCTCAACCCGCAAGTCTACATGATGGGTGTCGGCTTTGATCAGGCCAGCAGCTTCCCTCAGAAAGACGACGACAGCAACGCCTCCAACAACCCCTTCCTGAACCTTGTCGACACCGACGGCAAACCGCTCCCACAGCAGAACTATGCGCTGAGCAGCATCACATCAGGCAGCCCTGCCCTAGATGTCTATCTCGCCTCCCCCAAAAACCCGCTGCCCAACCTCGGACAAGCCATCACCGTGCCACTCACAAAACCAGCAGACGGCACAGAAACGCTCATAACCCCACAGCTAGCGTTTGCATTACGTGACAAAGCCACCGGCAAACCGGTCTTCCCAACAGACGCCCCACAACCAGTCCGCTTCTTGCCAGACACAGGCATCAGCTACGGCATCCTCTCAGTTGCAAGCAGCTCAGCCCCATGCTGTACAAAGGGCACCTCAAAGTCAGAGATCGATACATCAACTTACGACTTTCAGCTCTTCGCCAACCCAGAGAGCAAAACACCCCTCACCAATCTCTCCTACGGAACAGACCAGCCACTCGGCCAATCCGCCAGATGGTCTCTAAACCACCCTGTAGGCAGTACACTGTTCTTCAACAGCGGCCAGCTCTTCTTCCAGAACTGCAACTACTTCTACAATCTTGCCCGCACTGAAATCACATTCAGCTGCCACACAACAGATCAATAAATCAACAAGCGCTGCGGGCTGTTTCGAGCCTCCAAACAACCCGCAGTTTTGGAGAGGATAATCGACAAAGCCTTGAGTGCGCCCAAACAACGCCTAAGTGCGAACACAATCCAAATTCAACCTGAAGGCACGGTGTTCATTTCAAACCGGTGTTCTTCTCATGTTTAAAAAGATTGCGCTCTTCCTCCTGCTCGCTGCCGCAGGCATCTACCTCTTCAACGCGTCATGGTTGACGTTCGACTCCACTTCAGGAAAGCCGAGGTTCATCGCTCATCGCGGCGTGCACCAGACCTATCACCGCGAGAACCTGACCAACAAAACCTGCACGGCAGAGCGCATCGACACGCCTTCCCACCCCTATCTGGAAAATACCATCGCCTCCATGCAGGCCGCGTTTGAGGCCGGGGCAGACATCGTCGAACTGGACATTCACCCAACCACCGACAACAAGCTGGCCGTGTTCCACGACTGGACAGTCGATTGCAGAACAAACAGCTCAGGCATCACCCGAAATCACTCCCTCGCTGAGCTCAAAGCCCTGGACATCGCCTTTGGATACACCGCTGATGGCGGCAAGTCCTACCCTCTCAGAGGCACTGGCATTGGCGCAATGCCCGAGCTGGATGAGGTGTTTCTGGCGTTTCCAGACAAGAAGTTCCTGATCAACTTCAAGGAAAAAGAACTCCGCTCCGCAAAGCTGCTACAGGCAAAACTGGAGGAACACCCTCAATGGAAACAGCAGGTCTGGGCCGTCTATGGCGCACAAAACCCAACCCGGTTCATGGCTGAATCCACCGCAAACACCAAGGGGTTCGACAAGGCAAGAACCAAAACCTGCCTGAAGGAATACATCGCACTGGGATGGAGCGGTTACGTCCCACAAACATGCAGAAACACGATGATCACGGTGCCTTCAAACTACGCATGGGCCGTCTGGGGCTGGCCAAACAAGTTTCAAAGCAGACTGCAAGCACATGGAAGCGAGGTCATTCTATCCGGGCCTTACAAGTCACAGGGCGCAGGCGCCGGGATAGACACGCCAGAGCAACTGCTGGAAATCCCAGCCAACTTCGATGGTTACATCTGGACAGACAAGATAGAAGCACTGGCCCCTTACATCAGAAAGGAGAGCCCAATCGAACCTAGGACGTAAACTCCACATCCACGTGGTGCGCTTTACGCTCATCAATCGCTTCATCAATGATCTTCTTCGCCACTGCAGGCTTGCGATCCATGAAGCGGCGCAGATCATCCATCTTAAGCACCATCAGCTGCACCGACGTTTTGGCAACAGCACGCGCACGTCGTTTGTGATGGCCAAACAAAGACGCCTCCCCAAAGTGCTCCCCTTCACCATGAAGCACCCGGTGATCGTCAAAAACTTCTTCCACCTCACCCGAAGCGATCAGGAAAAGACTGTTCCCATCCTCTCCCTTCTCACAAATGGACTGTCCGGCAGGCACACTGTGGGAATGCAGAAGCTCGGTCACGGCCGCGATTTCTATGGCAGAAAGCCGCTCAAACAGCGGAATGGTAGCCACCATGCCCCAGGTTACAACGAAATCACGGCTATGGATTTCGCGGGCAAAAGCGGTGCCCACAATGCCCACCGGCAACGCAAACAAGCAGTAGCCCATCAACATCACAACGCTCGCGATCATCTTGCCAGCAGCTGTCACCGGAACCACATCACCGTATCCAACTGTTGTCAGGGTTGAGAACGCCCACCACAGCGCGGCCGGTATCGTGCCAAAATGCTCTGGCTGAGCGGCATGCTCCACACTGTAAAGCAGCGTTGCAGCCACCAGTGCCACACCCAAAATCAGCACAAGACTGCCAACAATCGCCCGCTGCTCCGCAACCACCGCCGACACAAGCGAGCGAACAGCCGGGGAGTAACGCGCAATTTTCAAAAAACGGAACAAGCGCAAGATGACCAGCGATTTCCAGCTGATACTTGCAAAAAACAGAGAAAGCCAGAACGGCACCACCGCAACAAAATCGACCACGGAGAGCGGCTGCAAGGCATAAACCACCCGTGCTTTCAAAGGCCCATACTTCTTCAGAGGCGGATGCAGATCAGACACCCAAAGGCGCAGCAGATACTCGATCGCGAAAATAGATCCGGCGATGAAATCGAGGAGAAAAATCTCCCAGACATACACCCCACCAATGCTCGGCTCTGTCTCAAGAACCGCAAGGCCCACATTCACAACGATGAAGACGATCAAAATGGCATCTATCTGCTGAGCCAGGCGATTGCCCGCACTGCTGCGCTCCAGCAGGTTGTACACTTTCAACTTGATCGAGTTAGCCACCAAAGCCCCACAAATGCCCGAGCATCAAAACAAAAAAGAAACGCAGAAATCGAATAACTTCAAAAGTAACTAGCAAAAAATAAAGGGGAGATTAAATCCCCCCTTCATGAAACTCAGATTATCAGGTCAGCTTTAAAGCGTTTCAAGATGCGCCTTGATGGCCGCAATCGCTTCTTCTGCTTTGCCTGCATCAGGGCCACCTGCCTGCGCCATGTCAGGGCGTCCTCCGCCACCGCGACCACCAAGAGCCGCAGAACCGATGCGCACCAGATCAACCGCGCTTGCAGTTTCACTCACGTCCTTGGTTGAACCAACAACGATCGCAGCCTTACCGTCTTCAGCCTTGCTGATCAGCACAACAACACCAGAACCGATTGCAGTCTTGCCTTCATCAGCAACAGACTTCAGATCCTTCGGGTTGATGCCCTCAAGCACACGCGCCATCAGCTTGAATTTGCCAGCCTCAGTCACACCGGCATCTCCGCCGGAGCCACCGCCGCCCATGGCAAGTTTCTTCTTCGCTTCAGCCAGTTCACGCTCTAGCTTCTTGCGCTCGTCCAGAAGGCCTGCAATACGCGTAGGAACATCAGCAGCAGAAACCTTCAGCAGGCCAGCAGTTTCGCGCATCAGCGCATCCTGCTCAGCCAGATACTTACGGGCTTCATCACCGGTCAGCGCTTCAATACGGCGCACACCAGCAGCTACCGCACCTTCGGAAACAACAGTCACAAGGCCGATGTCACCAGTGCGCTTAACGTGTGTACCACCACAAAGTTCAACAGAGTAAGACTTGCCAGCCTTCTCGCCGGTTGTCGCTGTTCCCATGGAAACCACGCGAACTTCATCGCCGTATTTCTCGCCGAACAAAGCCATCGCGCCAGCTTCAATCGCTTCATCAACTTCCATCAGAGAAGTCTCAACTGCACCATTCTGCAGCACGATCTCGTTTGCCAGAGCTTCAACCTTGGTGGTCTCCTCCGCACTCACAGGCTTTGGATGTGAGAAGTCGAATCGCAGACGCTCAGGTGTCACCAAAGATCCCTTCTGAGCCACGTGCGTACCAAGTACTTCGCGAAGCGCTTCATGCACAAGGTGAGTTGCAGAGTGGTTGGAGCGAATTGCACTGCGACGTGCATGATCCACGATCAACTCAAGCGCATCGTCCACATTCACGTCACCGCTTTCAACGCGAACAGAATGCACAAACAGGCCGTCAGCTTTTTTCTGCGTGTTGGTCACAGAGATGGAAACACCGTCAGCAACCATGGTACCACAATCGCCAACCTGACCACCGGATTCACCATAGAACGGGGTCTGGTTGAGGATCAGAGAACCCTCTTCACCCTGCTTCAGAACTTTGACTTCTTCACCGTCCTTCACAAGGCTCAGCACAACACCTTCAGCCTTCTCGGTTTCATAACCGAGGAACTCGGTGGCACCTGCCTGCTCTTTGATAGAGAACCAGATCGCATCCGTCGCAGCATCACCGGACCCAGCCCAGGCAGCACGCGCCTCAGCACGCTGACGTTCCATCGCGGTGTTAAAGCCATCGGTATCAACCGCGATCTCACGGTTGCGCAGCGCATCCTGTGTCAGATCAAGCGGGAAACCGTAGGTGTCATAAAGCTTGAAAGCAGTCTCACCGTCCAGCTGATCGCCGGAACCCAGAGAACTGGTCGCGTCTTCCAGAAGACCAAGGCCACGCTCAAGCGTTTTGATGAAGCGCTTTTCTTCCAGCTGAATGGTTTCTTCAATGAGCTTTTCCGCACGTGGCAGCTCAGGGAAGGCCTGGCCCATTTCACGAACCAGAGTTGGAAGCATCTTGAAGATGACCGGCTCTTTTGCACCAAGCAGGTTCGCGTGACGCATCGCGCGGCGCATGATGCGGCGCAGAACATAACCACGGCCTTCATTGGATGGCAGAACACCATCAGCAATCAGGAACGCCATGGAACGCAGGTGGTCAGCAATCACGCGGTGGCTTGCCTGTGCTTTGCCAGCAGCTTCAACACCGGTGAGGTGCTCAGAACTCGCGATCAGAGCCTTGAACAGGTCGATCTCGTAGTTGTTGTGCACGCCCTGCATGATCGCTGCAAAACGCTCAAGACCCATGCCGGTGTCGATGGACGGACGCGGCAGGTCGATGCGTTTATCAGCCAGCTGCTCATACTGCATGAACACCAGGTTCCAGATCTCGATGAAGCGATCACCATCTTCCTCAGGAGAACCAGGAGGGCCACCCCAGATCTGCTCGCCGTGATCGTAGAAAATCTCAGAGCAAGGACCACAAGGACCAGTATCACCCATCGCCCAGAAGTTGTCTGAGGTCGGAATGCGGATGATCTTCTCATCAGCAAAGCCAGTCAGCTTCTTCCAGATATTGAAGGCTTCATCATCCTCGGAATAAACAGTCACAAGCAGCTTATCAGCAGGCAGGCCGTATTCTTTGGTGATCAGGTTCCAGGCCAGCTCAATCGCGTTTTCCTTAAAGTAGTCACCAAAGGAAAAGTTGCCGAGCATTTCAAAGAACGTGTGGTGACGCGCAGTGTAGCCAACGTTGTCCAGATCGTTGTGCTTGCCGCCCGCACGAACACATTTTTGCGAAGATGTTGCACGCACGTAATCCCGCTTTTCCAAGCCGGTGAATACGTTTTTGAATGGCACCATACCCGCATTTGTAAACATCAATGTCGGATCATTGCGTGGCACCAATGGACTGGAAGGAACAACCTCGTGTCCGTTTTTTGCAAAGTAGTCGAGAAAAGCCGACCGAATTTCGTTGACGCCACTCATAGGTCTTGATGTCCGTCTCGTTTTCTAGTGGGCAGCTACTTCAACAATCACAGCCGCCAAATTGCAGGGTATGCGCATCCGGAAAGATGCAACAAAAAATTAGTATCTGCCGCGTTTTAGCCATCTGCGGCAAATCTGTCCATAAAACCCTACAAAAAAAGAGGCTGGATAAATCCAGCCCCTCTAAACTCTATTGGTTTTCCGCAGTTTTTTCCGGATCATCAATCGCTTCAGCAATCAAACCCGCATTCTGCCGGATCGCAAGTTCGATCTCTTCCGCCAGTTCAGGATTCTCTCGCAGGAAGGTTTTCGAGTTCTCACGCCCCTGCCCCAGCCTCTGACTGTTGTAGGAGAACCAGGCGCCGGACTTCTCAACAATCCCGCCTTTCACACCGAGATCCAGCAATTCACCCATCTTGGAGATGCCTTCACCATAGATGATGTCAAACTCAACCTGCTTGAATGGAGGCGCCAGCTTGTTCTTCACCACCTTCACGCGGGTCTGGTTACCAACGATTTCGTCACGATCCTTGATCGCACCGATACGACGGATGTCCAGACGTACAGAAGCGTAGAACTTCAGCGCGTTACCACCGGTTGTCGTCTCAGGAGAACCGAACATCACACCGATCTTCATACGGATCTGGTTGATGAAGATCACCATGGTGTTGGATTTGGAAATGGATGCGGTCAGTTTGCGCAGTGCCTGGCTCATCAAACGAGCCTGCAGGCCCGGAAGCGAATCGCCCATTTCGCCTTCAAGTTCAGCTTTTGGTGTCAGAGCTGCAACGGAGTCGATCACCAGCACGTCAATCGCGCCGGAACGAACCAGAGTGTCTGCGATCTCAAGCGCCTGCTCACCAGCGTCCGGCTGAGAAATAAGCAGGTCATCAATGTTCACACCAAGCTTGCGTGCATACACCGGGTCCAGTGCGTGCTCAGCGTCAACAAATGCGCAGATGCCGCCGTCGCGCTGCGCAGACGCCACAGTGTGAAGCGCCAGCGTGGTCTTACCGGAACTTTCAGGTCCGTAGACCTCAATGATACGTCCCTTAGGCAAACCGCCGATGCCCAGCGCGATATCCAGACTGAGAGAACCAGTCGAAACGCTCTGGATTTCTACGGCCTGTCCCTGGCCCATGCGCATAATGGAGCCTTTACCAAAGGCTCGTTCAATTTGGGAAAGCGCTGCATCCAGTGCTTTATTTTTGTCCATCTGATTGCCCTCAACAAGGCGAAGTGAAGTTTGTGCCATACGTTCTCATCCCTTATTTCACGATGGACGTGCAGTTTCAAAGTCAGTTATTTGTACTCACTTTGTTCCAACTTCGCAATACCTGATAACTAACTAATAAAAATGGATTAATTTCAATACGTTCTCCTATTGTTCAACATGTAGATAACTTTTCCTGACACCTGTTTGGAGGCACGCATCTGGAATCAAACCTCAAAAATGCACTTTTGATACATCACCCACAGTCTGTATTTGCTCGTAGCTTGCTTTGGCCAACCAACTTGCATATCAACGGTCTTTCGATGTCGGGAGGAAGAATTGGTTATGTCGTCTAAACAGGTCGGAGTAATCGGAGCAATCCATCTGGACAGGATTGCCCATGCAGATCGACCGTTCAAACCGGACACCTCAACACCAGGGAAAATTATGTCCCGCGCAGGAGGTGTTGGAGCCAACATTGCACGCGCCATGGCGCGGTTGGGCATGCAGCCGACAATGCATGGATGTCTGGGTGACGACGCCGACGGAGCGTTCCTCGCAAAAAGCCTGTCAGAATGTGGAATTAATACATCCAGCATCAAGACAGTAGCTGACGGAAGAACCGGATCATATCTGGCTCTTCACAACCCGGATGGCACACTGTTCTCAGCCATTTCGGACAGCGAGATTACCTCCAGAGTGAGTTTTTCAGAAGCAAATCCAATTCCGCAAGCACTGCTGAACTGCGATATATGGCTCTGTGAAACCAATCTGGAAGAAGAAACGCTTCTCACGCTCGCCAATTCCAAAGGGGATCGCCTTCTGGCCGCTGATACGGTCTCAATAGCTAAGGCACCTAAACTTCGTCCCCTTCTCTCCCAAATTGACATTCTTTTCACCAACACAGATGAAGCCACGGCCCTGCTGGATTGCGAGCCGGGGGAATTTTCCGCAGAAGAGCTGGCGCAACAGCTGGCTGAAAAAGGTATTCCCACCGTTCTGGTCAGCAACGCCAACAAGCCACTGGCTCTTCACTGTGCAGGCGGCACAAGTTCGCACACTCCATTTTCTGTTGTTCCCGTGGATGTCACCGGCGCCGGTGATGCCTTCATTGCTGGCTTTCTTTATGCAAGCTGCCTCAATGAAGACCCATTTTCAGCAGTAAAGAGCGGGCTTGCTTCTGCATCCATTACAGTGGAAGCGACCGGCGCCGCGCCGGAAACGCTTTCACCCCAATCGCTTAAAGCTCGTTTATTAGAACATGCCTAAGCACCAACAACATACGAAAGACTGGGAAAACCATGGGAAGTTCAATTAAAATCCATCATTCAAAAGAAGTTGCAGAAGCTCTCAGCAGCGGCGCTCCAATCGTTGCGCTGGAGTCCACAATCATTACCCATGGCATGCCGTACCCACAAAACGTTGAAACAGCACGCGAAGTTGAGCAGATCATCCGCGACGGCGGTGCAGTTCCTGCAACCATCGCAGTGCTCAACGGTGAACTCCACGTCGGCCTGGAAGACGAAACTCTGGACGAGCTGGCTAACGCCAAAGACGTGATGAAATGCTCCCGCGCGGACCTGTCCTTCGCAATGGCTCTGGGCAAGAACGGCTCCACCACAGTAGCAGCTACCATGATGGCAGCACACGCTGCTGGCATCCGTGTTTTCGCAACTGGCGGCATCGGCGGCGTACACAAAGGTGCTGAAACCACCTTCGACATCTCCGCAGATCTGGACGAACTGTCCCGCACCGCTGTTTGTGTTGTCTCCGCTGGCGCAAAAGCGCTGCTCGACATCCCAAAAACTCTGGAAGTTCTGGAAACCCGCGGTGTGCCAGTCATCGGCTTTGGCTGTGAAAACGTACCAGCATTCTGGTCCCGCGATTCCAAGATCAAAGCGCCTTACCGCCTGGATGATGCAAACGACATCTCCAAACTGATCAAATTCCGCGAAACGTTTGGCGATCACGGCGGCATGCTCGTAACCAACCCTGTTCCAGCTGAAGATGAAATCCCATCTGACGAAATGCAGGTGTTCATCGATGCGTCTATCAACGCAGCAGAAGAACAGAACATTACTGGCAAGGACGTAACACCATTCGTTCTGCAGGATATCTTCGAGCGCACAGCAGGCCGCAGTCTGGCAACCAACATTGCGCTGGTTAAGAACAACGCAAAGCTGGCAACAAAGATCGCGTGCGGTCTGACTGATTAAGTTTTTGCAGGCATCTGCCTCATAAGAATCCGGGTTGGAGCCTCCAGCCCGGATTTTTTGTGGTCTAAAGCGTATCGCTGAAAAGTGAGCACCGGTTTTCAGATGAAGATACGCAAGATCAAAGGCTGAAGCAGTTCATTTGCCTCAACTAAAAAGCGAACTGCTTTAGCCACTTGTGCAGAGCTTTCCCCACGCTTCCAATCAACTCAATACATGCAGAGGTTTTCACGTCTCTTTGATCGAAAGATTCCGTTGTTTTTCCGCCCCGATTATTTTAGGTGTTCTAAAGCTATAGAACTTTACATCGCTGTGTTTTTATTGGCGCATCTGCATCTTGTGGTCATATAGTACTCATCAAAACGCCATCTGGCGCGCATATGTGAAAGAGGCCAATCCAATTTATTGGGTGGTTCCATTGAAATCACGCCCAACAGAGTTTCGCGGTTGGCGGCAGTTGCATCGGCTTTTGTCACCCGCAGGATTTACGCTATGAAGAAACTTATTTTTATCGGATTAACGGCAGCTCTCGCAGCTTGCCAAAGCGGCCCATCCACTCGCAGCGGGCAACCATCCATCCGCGCGGATGCCGATTCTCAAACCATTCAGATCAAAGCTTCGCCTGAAGTTGTGCGCACCACTCTGGTCAACAGCGCAAGCGCCAAAGGCACCATCGTTCAGCAAAACGAGCCAAACATGGTGGTGATGGAAAGCTATGTGCGCGGTGACAACGCTGTACTCGACAATGAGTTTGGCCCGTCAGATTCTGGTGAGCGCGCCTACCGCATCCGCGTTCGCTTCTCCGGCACACAGTGCAGCACCAACGTTGTGCAGGATCTTGCGCTGGTCAACAACATCTACACCTCGCAGGAACAGTCTTTCCAACTGCCAGGCAACCCAGGCTCCATGCAGAGCCTGCAACGCTTGAAGTCCAACGCGGAAAACTCTTCCGGCTGCGTCTGATAAGCAGCGCATTTAGATATCAAAAAAGCCGGAGAGCAAAACATGCTCTCCGGCTTTTTTGTTTCAAAGTCAGAAAAGACTACGCCCGTTCTTGCGTCTTGGCTTCCAGCGTTTCTTTCACCGTGGTCGCCAGCTGTTTCAGCGTGAATGGCTTCGGCAGGAAGGTAAAGCTCTCCTCCGCTGGCAGGTTCTTCTCAAATGCATCCTCGGCATAACCGGAAACAAAGATAATCTTCAGATCAGGACGTGTCTTGCGCAGCTCAATCAGCAGGCTCGGTCCATCCATCTCCGGCATCACAACATCAGAAACCACAAGGTCAACCGCCCCGCCGGTCTCTTCCATCACTTCCAGTGCCTCAGTGCCAGAACCAGCCTCAAACACCTCATAGCCACGACCGCTCAGAGCACGTGCCGCAAAGGCCCGCACAGCCTCTTCATCTTCAACAAGAAGAATAGTTGCAGAACCTGTCAGGTCCGCTTCGGTTGCTTCCTGCTCAGGTTTAACCTCAACCACCTCTTCCTTCTCGGTGGTGATATGGCGCGGGAAGAAGATGCGGAACGTGGTGCCCACACCAACCTCACTGGTACAGAACACATAACCGCCGGTCTGCTTCACAATGCCATAAACAGTGGAGAGCCCAAGGCCTGTTCCTTTGCCGACATCCTTTGTCGAGAAGAACGGCTCGAAGATCTTGTCCATCACATCCTGAGACATGCCGTGACCGTTATCAGCCACTTCAATCAGCACGTACTCGCCCGGAGGCATACCGCGTGTATTCTCGTAGGTCTTGGACGCGTCCTCATCCACGTTCAGCGTCCGGATGGAAACTTCACCGCCTCCTTCCATCGCATCACGGGCGTTCACCGCAAGGTTCACGATCACCTGTTCCAGCTGGTTCACGTCAGCCATCACTGGCCACAGCTCGCGGCCATGGACCAGCTTCAGCTCAATCTTTTCGCCCAGCAAGCGGTCCAGCAGGATGGAAACATCTGCCAGCACATCCGCCAGTGCCAGCTCCTGCGGGCGCAGTGTCTGACGGCGGGAGAACGCAAGCAACTGGCGCACAAGGCCCGCCGCTCTGTTCGCATTCTGCTTGATGTTCATAATGTCCTGGAAGGCCGGATCCGTCGGGCGGTGGCTTGCCAGCAGCAAGTCAGAGAAGCCAATAATCGCGGTCAGAACGTTGTTGAAGTCATGCGCAACACCACCAGCCAGCTGGCCAATCGCCTGCATCTTCTGGCTCTGCGCAAACTGAGCTTCCAACGCGCGCTGCTGAGTGGTCTCAAGAACGTAAATCACCGCTGCATCTTCACCGGCCTGCCCATCCTGAACAGCAGACACGTAGAAGGTCGCGGACCGTGGGTCACCATTGCCCTCAAGCGAAACATCCAGCGGAGCAATCTCACTCTTGCCCAGCGCAGCTTCTTCCAGCGCGCCCTGCAAGGCAGCACGATCATTCTCAGCCACGAACTCGGTCAGCTTCACGTCTTTGCCAAGGCCCTCGCCCTGCTCAAACAAGCGCATGAACGGACCGTTGGTGCGCTCAACGCGGCCATTCTTGTCGATAGAGGCAATCGCGACCGGTGTGTTGTTGAAGAAACGGGAGAAGCGCACTTCAGCAGCACGCAGCGCTTCCTCATCATCATTGCCAGCAGAACGGTTGATCACCAGCGTCCGGCTGTCACCAGCAAGGCCATCAGCCCCAAACGGAACACGGTGCACAAGGCGAACTGGCAGGCCAGTGCCGCTGCGCGTCACCAGATCAATATCAAAGCTTTCGGTTTTAACCTCACCCTCAGAACCCTGCAGAGCTTCAACCAGAGCCGCCCCCTCCCCGCGCACGATGTCTTTCAAAGACAGTTCGCCGGAAATGAACTGGGTCAGATCATACCCAAGCCAGTCTGCAAGGGTCGCATTCAGATAAACCAGCTTGCCAGTGCTGTCAGACGAGAAGAAGCCGCACGGCGCATGATCAAGGAAGTTGATCACACGTTGCAGCTCCTGGAAGGAGTTCTCCTGCTCAGTGCGATCACGGGTAATGTCAGAAACCTGCCAGATGGTAATGCCGCTATCGACGCCAACAGCTGCATCCTGCTCCAGCGGGCGAACGGTAATGCGATACCAGCGCGCACCACTGGCAACCTCGCCAACAGCATTCGGCAGGCGCACTTCCTCTGTCGCGTATCGCCCGGTTCGCACGGCTTGCGAAAGCCGGAATATGGCATCTGCGGCGTCCGGATCCGAAGAGAACACCCGCTCCACCGTGCGCACATCAGCTGGCCCGCGCGCACCAGTCAGCTCAGCATAGGACTGGTTGGCGTAGATGATGCGGCCGTTATGATCCGCCAGCAACACACCGTCATCCAGCGAGTTCATGAAGGATTCGGCCAGCGGATTGCGGTGGGATTTAGAGATGAACCGTAACAGGCCAATGGCCATGGCAAAGAGCGAGAACACCCCAACAACAGCCAGAACACCCAGCAGCCCCAAAATGTAGGGCTCGGCCTGTTCTTTGCGCATCAACGCGAAAGCGGCTGTTGCTGCGACAAGGCCGAGTGCAAGCAGCATCAAGGCCCCAAGGCTGCCCCCTTTGTCTGTCCTGTCAATCACCGGCTCAGGTCGCCGCGCTTCGGTCTTTGTCATCTTACCCTCTCTACGGCCACCCGCAGACACCTTGACTTTTTCGCCATGAGAATAATCCGCTCAAAAGCCGACACTCCAGCACTCCCGCGCTGTTAAGACCGCCAGCTCCTCTTTTTACGCAGCTGCATGACATAACCAATCACCTTCGCAACCGCGGCGTAGTGCTCCTCAGGCACATAATCGTTCAACTCAATCGATGCGTACAACGCACGTGCCAGTGGAGGGTTCTCCACGATCGGCACATCAGATTCTTTCGCAACCTCTCGAATGCGGAGCGCCAGGTCATCCACCCCAAGCGCAACACACTGCGGCGCTCCCATGCCCTCTTCATAGCTTAGAGCAACCGCGTAGTGGGTCGGGTTTGTAATAACAACCGTCGCATCCGGCACACTTGCCATCATTCTGTTGCGTGAACGCTGAAGGCGCAACTCTCGAATTTTGGCTTTAATCTTGGGATCACCCTCAGATTGCTTGTATTCCTCTTTCACTTCCTGCTGGGTCATCTTTTGCTTTTCGAACCATTTTTTGCGCTGCCAGACCAGATCGGCCCCGGCAACAACAGTCATAAGCGCAAGAATTGCCCCAATTACCATAATGGCGAGCTCACGAACCTCCTCCAGCACAAGGCCCGTTTCTCTGAACACCACCGTGTCCAACCGGTCTCTTTCTGGCCACAACACCAGAAAAACCACCGCCGCCACCGCAATGATCTTCACCAGCCCCTTCAGGAAGTTGGCAAGGCTGTCTTTGGAGAACAGTCTCTTCATCCCCGAAAGCGGCGAGATCTTGTTCAGCTTCGGCTTCAACCGCTCCGCAGTCCAGAGCGGTTTATGCTGAACCACGTTTCCAACCACAGCGAGCGCCATGAGCGTCAGCAACGGCAGTGCCACCACACCAAGTATTTCGGGCCCAGTTATTTCTAAAAGGAAAACAAGCGCACCCGGATCAACAGCAATTGTGTCCGCATGGGCAAAAAATCCCTTTAAAATCGTTGAAACACTCGAAACCATTGTCGGCGCGAGGAAAGATATCACCAAAGCGGTCCCCACCAACGAGAACCACGAGCTCACTTCCTGCGATTTTGGTATGTCCCCTTTCTCGAATGCATCATCGAGCCGCTTTTGCGTGGGGTCCTCGGTTTTCTCCGAATCGTCGGTATCTTCAGCCATCAGCTCCTCACTAATTCAAAAGGAACGGCTGAAGTGCTTCACGGAACTCTGACAGATAGTAGCCCATCAAAGTGGAAAGCAGCAGCAGGAAGATGCCAAAACCGATCATAATGTTGACCGGCATGGCGATGAAGAAGATCTGCATCTGAGGCATCAGCTTATTCAGCAGCCCCAGACTGAAGTAAAACACTATCCCGACCACAATAAACGGCGCGCCCAGACGCACAGCCACGGAGAACATGTGCGTCACCGTCTCAACCGCCAGCGTGGAAAGATCACCAACCGGCAGCGGATTGCCGGGAGGAAACAGCACAAAACTGTCCTGCATGGCCGCAATCATCACGTAGTGCAGATTCGTCACGAACACCATGCAAATGCCCAGCACGTTGAGGAAGTTGCCCATCAACGCCCCTTGCTGGCCCGAGTTCGTTGCATCCCCACCCATCGCGAACGCAAGGCCGGACTGGTTCGCCATGATCGTACCAGCCACTGAGAGCGCGTAGGAAATCAGCTTCATGGACAAACCAATGAAGAACCCGACCATTAGCTCACCGCCCAGCAACGCCAGAAGTTTGGGCAGGCTGCTCATCACATCATCAGGATAGAGATTGGAGTTGATCGGCAGGAACACATAAGTCAGCAGCAGAGCTATGGTCAAACGAACGCGGACGGGAATGAAGGTTTCACCAAACGCTGGCACGAGCATGATCATCGTACCAATACGCGCAAACATCAGCAGAAAGCTAACGACGATCACCGGTAAAAAATCCAGATTGATCGTCACAGAATTGCCCCCAGAATGCGCGTCGCCTTGCGCTGTATCTCGCTCAATATCCGGAGATAATCAACCCGGCAATGCGGTTTGTAAAAGAATTCATCAACTCCCCCATAAAGGGAAGTGTCACAAGCAACGCAATGAAGATGCTCAGGATCTTTGGAACAAACACCAGCGTCTGTTCCTGAATTTGTGTCAGTGCCTGAAACAGCGCCACAATCACACCAACCAGAAGCCCGATAAGCATAACGGGGGCCGACACCAGAATAAGTGTCCATATGCCTTCGCTGGCAATATCCAGCACTTCTGCTCCGGTCATTGTGTTCTAACCACCATTTACCTTAGTTCACTGACACCTCACATAAAGCGAACCAATCAGATTGGCATCCGCATAATTTCTTCATACGCAGAAATAACGCGGTCACGAACAGAAACAACGGTTTCCAGAGCCAGCTCGGTCTCTGCAACAGCGGTCACAACATCAACCACATTGGCCTTGCCCTGCAGCAAATCGAGAGACTGCACATCAGCAATCTGGCCACTCTCATTGATCTCGCTGATCGCAGACTGCACCATATTGCCAAAGGCGCCGCTCTTATCACCAGACTCACTGGCAGCTTCAAGCGGATTGCTCAGCTTTGCTGTGTTTGCATATGCACTTGCAGCAATAGAAGCATTAGACATGATTGTATCTCCTTCCGGTGTCAGCCAACCGGTCATCAACCTCTAAGAATGTCGAGTGTTTTCTGCATCATGGAGCGGGAAGACTTCACCACGTTCAGGTTTGCCTCATAAGAACGCGTGGCTTCCTGCATGTCCGCCATCTCAACCAGCGTGTTCACATTCGGCATCTTCACATAGCCTTTGTCATTCGCTGCCGGATGGTCTGGCTCATAACGCAGCTTGAACTCGCTCTTGTCCTCACGAACCCGGCCAAGCTTCACCAGCTCGGCCTCAACCTTGGCGTCAAAGCTGCTGGAAAATGTAGGAACCTTACGGCGATACGGATCCTCACCCGGTGTCTGACCAGTGGAATCAGCGTTCGCAATGTTTTCTGCGATCACACGCATACGGCCCGTCTGAGCTTTCAGACCGGACGCCGCAATAAACATCGACTTAATAAAATCCATGGGCTCCTCCCACATTTGCTTTGATGCCGCTCACACCACAGCAACTGCTCTCAATCATCACTTCAGCGCGCTCTTCAACATCCCAAGGCTGCGCGAATAAAGGCTCGTCGCAGTCTGGTAGTCGATCTGGTTCTGAGCGATCTTCATCATCTGCTCTTCAAGAACCACGCTGTTGCCATCCGGTGTTCTCTCAAAGCTGGACGCTTTGGAAACTTTCGTCCCAACGCCCGCGCTGATGCCCCCACTGGTAATATGCCCGGCACTGGTCACCACAGGGCGCAACGCCCCGGTTCCCTGCTCGGCATCCACCATGTCGGAGAAGCTCAGTTCCTTAAGGTCTTTACTGCGGTATCCCGGCGTGTCCGCATTTGCGACGTTTTCCGCAAGCACACCCTGACGTTGTTGGTGCCATTGCATTTTCTGGCGCAACGCCTGAAACATCGGGAGATCAGTTAAGGCCATCTGACAGCACAACCTATGAGAACAGATTTGTTAAATTAAACTAGGAAGAAAGTGCCTAGGCAATGGTTAACAAAAGGTTAATATTAAGGTTCCATTAAGAATTACACACCGAAGAATCCTTAAAAAGCAGGGGAATAGCCAAAATCACGCTCCGGCGAGTCACCGGACAGAATCAACACCTTCAGAACCTATTAAGAATTGCGGCAGCAGGAGTGGAAAATTTTGCCCAGCTAGCAAAATTCACCTAGCCAAGAGGCCCATTTCGCGATTTTCTCGCAAAAACTCGGGTAACGCCACAAACTTCACCCTTCTAAACTGTTCATTCTACATAAACTATAGGTTACAAATGCGCGCATGAGTTAATGCGGGGATTCGTACCCCAGTTCCGGGCTGTTTGCTCATGCAGATGGTCCGCTGAATGTTGAATACGAGTTGAGGAACATTCATGCCTGACTGGCTGGCCCAAACCACCGGTATGTCTCAGGGAAGCGCGCAGCTTCTTGCTGTCGTACTGGCCATGCTGATTATCGCGGTTCTCATCGCGGTTTGCATTCCGCTTTTGAAACGCTTTGCCCGAACCAGCTACAAAGGTTCGCGAAGTCGCCAGCCTCGTCTGGCCATCATGGATGCAACCGATATTGATGCGCGGCGCAGACTTCTCCTCGTGCGCAGAGATAATGTCGAGCACCTCATCATGATTGGTGGTGCAAATGATGTTGTGGTCGAACAGGGCATCATCCGCGGCATGCCGGTTTCCACCCCGCCACGCGGACAGATGTACGCAGGTAACGGCCAGACCGGTGCAGCACCGGCAGCCGTTGAGCAGGCTCAGGGAACGGGCGAACCAACCGCTCGCCTGAACTGGGGGGAAGAGGCAGCTCCAGCGCCAACCCCGGCTCCTGCTCCGGCAGAACCTAAGCCAGCACCGGTTACCCGCCCTGATCCAAAACAGACGCCAGAAGCCAAGGCACCTGTTCAGCCAGCAGCAGCGCCAGCACCAACGGTTGCCGCACCTCAGCGCGAGAAGGTCATCGCAGCACCGCAGACTGCACCACTACGCGCTGCAAAGCCGATGGCGGCAGCTCCTGCTCCAGCGGCTACAGCAAACAAGCCAACAGCGCTTCAAACGCCAACTATTGGCGGCGCCCGTGGCGTTCAGAAGGTAGCAGCCCGTCCGATCTCCGCACGTCCGGCACCTGCTCGTAATGTTGGCTTCAACCAGCCAAAGCCTGCTGCAAAAGCAGAAGAGCCAAAGGTTGAGACAGCGCCATCCAACAAGCCAATTCCAAAAGCTGCAATGCGGCCACCAATGAATGGCCCGGCAGCAAAGGCAGCCAGCGCCTTCATGCGTCCACGTGTCAACGAAGCTCCAGCCAAAGCACAGGACGAAAAGAAGGAAGAGCTGAAGCCGGAAGCAGCTCCAGCAGATAAGCCTGCTGCAACTCCGGAAAAGCAGGCCGCTGAGAAACCAGCAGCAACGCCGGAAAAAGCAGCTGAGGCAAAACCTGCCGAACAGCCAAAAGAACCTGCAGCCAAGACGGAAGCAGAAGCGGCTCCAGCAGCAGATCAAAAGCCTGCGAAAGCTGAGGGCCAGAAGCCGGCACCTGCAAAGACAGAAGAAAAGCCTGCAGAGAAGTCTGAAGCGAAGAAGCCTGCAAAAGCGGAAAAAGCTAAAGAGCCTGCCAAGCAGCCAAAACAGGAAGAGAAGCCAAAAGCCTCAAAGCCAGCTGCGAAGAAAACAGACAAAACACCACCTAAAGAAGACCCGCAAGAAGCCATGGATGGCATCGCAAAGGAAATGGCAGACCTGCTAGATGACATTGAGGCCAACACTAAATAATTTTGCGGGATTGGTGAAAGCAAAGTTGGGCGGAAACAAAGGGCAAATTGGCCTTTTGGTTTTCGCTCTCTTGCTTTTCTGGTTTGGTCCTGCCGCTGCACAAAGCATCTCAATAGACTTCGGCGGTGGTGAAGGCGATTCCGTAACAGAGCGCGCCGTTCAGCTGGTCATGCTGTTAACGGTGCTTTCTCTTGCACCAAGCATCCTGATCATGGTGACGAGCTTCACACGTATCGTTGTGGTGCTCTCCCTACTCCGCTCAGCCATCGGCTTGCAGACTGCCCCGCCAAACGCAGTCATGCTATCCCTTGCCTTGTTCCTGACAGCATTCGTCATGATGCCTGCCTTTGAAACCGCATGGGATCTGGGCGCAAAGCCGATGATTGAAGGAACCATTGAGCCGCAGGAAGCGTTTGAGCGCGCCTCCGAGCCATTCCATCAGTTCATGCGTCAGCAGGTGCGTGAATCTGATCTGCTGCTCTTTCAGGAACTCGCCAAGGCACCGACACCAGAAACACCTGAAGACTTAAGCCTGCGCGTACTCGTACCTGCCTTCATGATCAGCGAACTACGCCGCGCCTTCGAGATCGGCTTCCTGCTGTATCTCCCGTTCCTGATCATCGACCTCGTGATCGCATCCGTTCTCATGTCCATGGGTATGATGATGCTGCCACCAATCGTAATCTCCCTGCCCTTCAAGCTCATCTTCTTTGTGCTTGTCGACGGCTGGCAACTGATCGCAGGCAGTCTGGTCCGAAGTTTCGGCGGTTAGCGCCGCTCTAATCACAGAAAGTACGTCAGGGCTTGGCAGCATTTCACTAAGCTCTGGCGACACCCTCACAAAACTTATCCCCCCTTCCCAAAATCCGCCCTATCCTATCTCTCGTGCCCACGCATTCGGGCAGGAGTGGACCGTCCGCTCCGTGGCGTGGGCGGGGTTGGGCTACCGGCATGAGGTAACGTATCGTGTCGGGAGGTCCGGTGAAGCGCCATACCCTATTGAGACCACAGTGGTAGTAGGGAGCTTGGGGTCGTTCCGGAGGGCGTCCGGTGGTGACAGGAAACTGTCAAAGGCATGAAGCGCATCTATGATGCGCAAACGTGCCTGTCGCGTCTGTCCGAGGGGGAGCCCGCGTGTTCATGATAAAAGGCCCGGGCGAGGCGAACAGCCAATGCCGAAGAAACATATCTAACAAGTAGCGCAGGCAGAGCCTGTTCGCCTTGCTCCACCCGTTGAAACGGGGTCCTCAAACACAAACACCGCCGGGATTGCCCAGCGGTGCTAAAATCATTTCAGGAAAAACCGGCTTAAGCCGCCCCCTCACTTTTGTCATTGGGATAGAGCGAAGCCTCTTCCGTCGGAACAATCGGCGTCGCTGACAGGTACTGACGTCTGTACTCTTCAAGGAAGGACACCAGACTATCCCCGCCCCCGATTGACTTGGCCACATTGAGGAACTCAACGCCACGGTCTTCAATCGGCCGCGTCACAACCTCAAACGTCTCAGCCTGAGGAGACTGACTCATCTTCTGAGAGTACTTCTGGCGCAAACGTTCAAGCCCCAGACTGTCCTCAGCCAGTGTGTAGGCGATCGCCGCCCGGATCACATCAACACGTTCATGATCGGCCAGCGGCACTTCATCAGACCAGCGGCTGCCATTCATCTGCTCCAGTTGCTCACCCGCCTTCTGCCAGGACCGTGCAGACCAAAGCGTATCAGCACGCAAACGATCCACGTCAGATCCAGACATGTTGCGGACCAGTTCCAGCGCAAGGTCAGGCCGGCCACTCTCACTCAGAGCACGCGCCTCAACAATGTTCCGCTGACGCTGCAACGCGGCTGGCAACTGCCCCTGACGGGTTTGCGAAAGCACACGAAGCGCCTCCTCCGGCTTCCGGTTAAGCAAGTAAACAACGGCAAGATCAGCCGCGATCTGCGCACGGGCAGCACCCTTCAGGCGCTTGTCGATCTGATGCCGCAACACAGACGCCGCCTGATCCAGCAGATCCATGTCGATCAACCGGCTGGCCAACATCCGGGCCATCTCATCACCCTGACGACCAGCAGGCACCAGCTCACGGAAGTCATAGAACAACGCAAGCGCCTTCACAGGCTCCAAAGCCTGCGCTTTGCCCTCAAGGAACAGAGTTGCAAAGACAGAGCCCATTTCCTGCTGAATGTTCGAGGTAATCTCAGCACCTGCATCAGACTGCACTGCCTGAGACATCGCCTCAAACGCCCGGCGATAATTGCCTTCCTGCGCATGCAGCTGAGCCATCAATCGGAGCGTCTTCAGCTCAGTCTCATCACCACGCCAGGAAGCGGCCAGACCTTCCAGTTCAGAGAGAGCCTCATCCGCATCAATCAAACCATCACGATAGCGCAGCTTCACACTCAGAAACTTCGCTTCAGCCGCCTCCGGCCCATCACTGGAGCGCACCACCAGATCATAAACGTCCAGCGCTTCCTGAGAACGACCAGAAGCATCCGCAATCCGGCCACGCAGCAAGTCGTATTGGATCGCCTGCTCTTCGTTCACATCAGACGGCTCAATCTGAGAGAGGGCCCCAAGCGCCTTGCCGTAGTTACCAAGCGCCAGATGCGTCTTCGCAGCAGCAAGGTTGAAATACACCTGCAGCATCACCGGGTAGTTCGCCATTACAGCAAGCCCACGCCCCAGATTGGCGTGCGCCCCCTGCCAGTCCCCCAGCGAAGAATGCGCAAAGGTCCGCCAGACCGCAGCATCAGGACTGCTCGCCAGTTCTGGCGCAGCCAGATACTCCAACGCTGTTCCCGGACGTGCTGCCAACATCTGTGCAGCACCCATCATCACGTTAAACGTGGCATCTTTCTCGATAAGCGGATCGTCTTCTTCCATGATCCGCAAGGTGCCAATGGCTTCCTGAGCAAATCCGCTAGAGAGAAAAAAACGCGCCATATCCAGCCGCGGACCGCTCAGCTCTTCAGGATCAGCCCGCGCAATCGCCTCTTCGTGAGCACGAAGGTTGCGCATGTAATCCTCAGGCTTCTGCTGGTGCAGCTGAGAAAACTCAATCAATCCCGGTTGGGTCGGATCTTTCACATGAGCGCCAATGGTCGTCCCCTTGGAAAGACCACGATTGGAGATCTTCAACCCATCAGGGCGGGAGATCACCAGATCCTCACCGGAAAGCTCAACATCAATGCCATCCGCACTCGGAACAACAGCAAGCCCCTGCGAGCTCCGCAGGATCTGAACCTGAGGGAACCGATGCGATTTCAAAATACCGCGAACAGGCGCAGCTCCACTGACCACATAAATGCGGTCACCAACGCTCTTGTCCGTCAACACATGAAGACGCCCACTCTCACCAAACGGCAAACGCAGAACATTGGAGCCATCGCCCTGAACGTTCCGCTCCACATCGACCGGTTCGGTCTTTGTCGAGATGGAAGGCCCCAGAGTAATCGCCCATGCTTCATCCTGATACTCGATGGAAATCAGCGTGGTCCGCTTCAGATCAAACCGCAGCACCTGCGCCGCATCAACTTCTTCAAGCTCAACGTTACGGGCCAGATCACTCAAAACAGCAGGAATACCGCGCCCATCAAGATGCTCAGTGCTATCAAAAACAGCCCAGACCTTGTCATTTCGGCGGAAAACAGCAGCTCCCACTTCCCCTTCAAATGGGAAGACGAGACGCACAGTATCGCCGATGCGATATGTTTCAACGCCAACAACCTGCCCAGCAGCATCATTCTCTTCCTGAACGATGCTCTCTGCAGAAGCCCGGCGCGCAATCGGCAAATCCTCGGCAACATCTGTCACCACAGGAGTCGTCGCAATCACAGGCTCACTCTGCTTCGCAACTTCATCATCAAGCGCCAGTGGAATAGACGTCTGCCCACCCGCATTGACAACTTCAGCAATCAGGTCCGTTTCCGGAATTACTTCGGCTGCAGGCACCTCAGCGGTTTCCTGAGTAGCAGGCGCTGGAGCAGCCTCCGGCGCAGTAGTTTCAACCACAACTTCCGGCTCAGCAGCCTCTGGCGCACGCTCAGCTGCAGCACGAAGGTCTTCTTCCGATGGCTTCGACTGCGGAATATCAGAAGGAGTCAGTCGGTCGACAGGCTCACCAATCCGCTCAAGCTCAGGCTTGGCGACAGGCAATGGCATCTGCGCGAACTCAAGCCCTTCCGCCTCTTCACGAGGCTGAGGCTGTTGCACCTGCTGCGGTGCAGGCATCAAACTGCCCGGCGCATTTGCAGGCTGTTGAGCAGCCACTGGCGCTGGAGCAGACGCGTTCTTATCACCCAACGTATTGATCACATTGGCCGCTCCCTGAGGAACGTCACCATTGCCAAACAACTCGTCACGGACTTCAGCAACACGTGGATCCAACTGCCCGATATCCTCAGGCGTCACATCCACAATCAGCTGCTTGCCTTCCTGAAACGAGCGCACATCCACACGCGGATCAACGATCATGTTGAAGATGAGATCATTGTCACGTGTCTTGGAAGCCACATCCAGCACCGTTCGCGGCAAACTGGCTTTAAACTGCGAGAGGTCCAGATCAGCAGCCTGATCAAACTTGACGCGAATGTTGTTTCCATTGCGCTCAAACGAGCTGCCAACGTTCACATTCCAATCAAAGATCAGACGCGTAAACGTCGGGTGTTCGCCAATCCGCAATTTGACTTTAATTTCCTGATCTTCAAGTGCGTTCGCTTCTTCCAGCACCCGAACACGCTCAAGCGCTTCTGCAGCCCGGCGCGCCAGCTCATCCACCACATCCTGTGGCAACGAAGGCGGGCGCCCTTCATAGCTGGAAGGCAGAAGATCAATAAACAGCTTCTCACCCGCTTCCATGCTGTTGATGTTCAGCGGCTGGCGCAAAGCAAAACGCAGCGCCGCACCATCAGGATCAGTACGGGCAATGGAGATGTAATCCATCAGCGCTTCCGGCACATCATCAACATCTGCCTCAATCCCTTCAGGGAAAGAGATCCGCAGAACGCTGGTGGAAATGGAAGCTTCATAGGGGGGCAAGAGCGAGCGGTCTGGGAATGTAATCACCATCCGCGCAAAGGTGCCGGTGTCTTCAACCTCAACAATAGCCGGAGCAGGCTCGGCCCACGCACTCAAAACGCTGCTTCCCAGCGCAGTGGTGGCAAGCATCAGTGAGACAAGCCAGGCTTTGCCTTTGACCTTCACAATGCGTGCTCCATGCAAGGCACGACGCGGCAGGTATGGTAAAGTGGCGCGCAGAAAGGAACGCTTCTGCCTATCCCCATTGTCGCCCCCAAAGTCGCGCATGCCCGATTCTTACTCCCTAAAATTAATTAGGTATCTGTAACAATTGGCTATTAACGCAAGCTTACAGACTCCAGCATCAGGAGCGAAAAACCGCCAATTGGTTCCGTTAATTCCCCTGAATCTTCGGGAGAATTGTGGAAGTGGTCTTCACATTGCGGCTTTCACCAGCTGCCAGAGCAATAGTGAGCTGCTCAGCCATCTCCGGATCCATCTCAGAAAGCACATCCGCCATCTTACGCGGCTGCATCTGCTTCACCACTTTCAGCATGATGTCCAGATCCAGACGATTGAAGATACGCGCAGCATTTTTGGCCTTCATGCTCTCATAGATCTTCACCAGATCCATGATCTCTTCCGCAGCCTGTTTTTCTTTGCGCTCAACTTCAGAATCGATCTTCGCTTCCAGCGCTTTCAGCTCCTGAAAACGCTTGTTCAAACGCGCTTCAGCCGCCGCAAGAACCTGCGCACGAAGCTCCAGATCTTTCTCACGCTGGTTCAGCGCATCACGGCGATTACCAAGACTATTCAGAACAGCAAGTTCAGACACAGAGTTGGTCGGAACACCACTGTTCTTCACGCCTTCAGCATTCTGAGCAACCTGAATTTTCCTGGCACCAGAAGGATTTGGCAACACGCTTGGGTCTGGTGCAGCCTCCGTCTCAGCCACAGCAGGTGCGGACTGCTGAGCATCCGCAACACGAACAGCACCGATCGGATAAGTGTCACCGAGAAAGAACCCAAGCAGCTTCAGAACAAGGAGGGAGCTACCAGCAAAAACGACGATCGGAAGAAGTCTTAGTTTCATGCTACGCGATCCTGAGCTTGCCTGCGAAAGCGCTCAAGACGCGCAGCAGATTCGTTTGCAGCCTCACGAATATCGCGGGTCACAGAACGTGCCGGAGCTTTCGGAGCTGGCGCACTGCGGGGTTCAACCGGCTGGGCAAACTCCTGATCCGCAATGATCCCGGCAGCAAGTCCCTCAGCTGCGGTCTCATAAGTGCGGGAGGCAGGAGCAGCATGAGCAGCAGGCGCTGCGACACGCGTATCACGATCTGCCAGTGCACGATCAGCAACGCCGCCGATACGGTCCAGAACATCCTCACCAGCACCCAGCTGATCAGTCAGCTTACGGGAAACAGCCTCAGCCTCACCAAGACGCGCACCCAGAGTACGGTCTGCGTTGCCGGCAGTAGACTTGAGACCCAGGATCGCACGCTCTGCAATCTCTGTTGCTGTAATCAGCTCAGAAATCGTGGCACGCAGGGACTCTTCATCAGACCGCAGACGGCTGAGACGTCGGTTAAGCGTCCAGCAGTAGCCAATGGTGATCACCAGAAGAACAGCAACAATGCATTCAATGATAAGACCTAGGGACATGACTAGTTTGTCTCCAGTTCGCTTTGCAGGGACTTCTCAAAAGCGGCGAGCGTCATTTTCGGCTGCTTCAGCTTCTTTGAAATTTCGATAGAAATTCGGTCATCAACGTGGCCCATGAGGCCTTCTGTCAACTGTACTCCACCGCATTTCACCTGAACGGGATCGCGAGGGCCGGTATCAAACAGCAATGTCTGACCAACTTCCAGATTAAGGACCCGCTGGAGCGGGATTGTGTTTTCATAAAGGACGGCATCAACCTGCACTTCAGAGGAGTAAACCTCCGTTGCAAGGTGCTCTTCCCAAATAGGATCACGCCCGAACTTCTCACCCATGAACATCTGCAGAAGCAGGTCACGGATAGGTTCAAGGGTCGCATAAGGCAGAACAATCTCAACCTTGCCGCCGCGATCTTCCATGTCGATACGCAGCTCAACCATAATAGCAGCGTTTGCCGGACGGGAGATAGCAGCAAAGCGTGGGTTCGTCTCAAGACGCTCAAGCGGGAAGCTTACCGGTGAGAGCGGCCCAAAAGCCTGCTCTGCATCCAGCAAGATGATCTCGATCATCCGGCGAACCAGATTGCTCTCAATCGTCGTATAAGGACGACCTTCAACACGTGTTGGCGAAGACCCACGACCACCGCCAAGCAACACGTCAATGATGGAATAGATCAGAGAGCTTTCAACGGTAACAAGCCCAAACCCGTCCCATTCCCTCGCCTTGAACACACCAAGGATCGCAGGAAGTGGAATGGAGTTCAGATAGTCACCAAAACGCACGTTGGTCATGGAGTCCAAAGAGACTTCAACATTGTCCGAAGTGAAGTTGCGCAGAGAAGTCGTTGTCAGACGCACAAGACGGTCAAAGACAATCTCAAGCATCGGCAGGCGCTCATAGGACACCATCGCCGAGTTGATCAGCGCGCGAATACCGCCTTCATCACCGGTCAGAGAACCATCCAGCGTAAAGCCCAGAAGGTTGTCGATCTCTTCCTGATTGAGGATACGGTCCGCACCACGAGACGCACTTTCCAGGTCCGGCTCGCTGTCGTCGATCATTGCAGCCCATTGAGCTGCAGCCTCTTCGCCGCCTTCTACACCTTGTTCCTGAAGTGCAGCACCCCAGGCAGCCGCCAGGTCTTCGTCGCTATCACCGCTGCCACCTTCAGAAAGGGCAGCGTCCCAGGCGTCGTCCATGTTTTCGTTTTCAGGGAGGCTATCGGTATCTGACATATGCCGCTCCCCTACTGGATCAGGATCTCTTTAAAGAGAACCCCTTCGACTTTGGCTGGATAGATTGCAGAGTTGATGCGGCGCAGAAGTTGCTCCTTCAAGCGGAACAGACCAGCAGACCCCTCAAGATCAGCAGGGCGCAGTTCGCGAAGGTAAATCTGAAAAGCATCAAGAATGCGAGGAAGATAAGGCTCCACTTGAGAAACCATGCTGTCGCTCTCAACTTCAAGAGCGATGCGGACTTTCAGATAGGTTGTGCGGCCTTGAGTAGAAAGGTTCACCGTCATTTCTGGCAGGTCGTAGAAAACGACAGGCTTGGTTTCAATCTGCTCCACCGTACCATCAGCTCGTTTGACGGTTGCAGTGTCACCCAGATTGATCCAGTCCATTACATATGCACCGCCCACACCAAGGGTTAACAGCAAAACGCCTGCAATCGCACCGATCACGATCTTGCGCTTGCCGGACTTACCCTCATCCTCGGTATTTTGCAGTTCTGCATCTGCCATTTTTGCGTCCCGGTGAATCGCAATCAAAGGTTTAACAATTGTTAATATAACCTAATTGGTTAACAAAGATTACCAAATGGTTAATACGTCATTACTAAGCAATTTTTGCCCACTAGGAAATTAAAGTAGGCATATTTTATCAGATACTTAACAGATATTTTGCCTCCTACTCCATCAAAACAGCAGAATTCAGCCAAAGTCTCAAACTGGCACAACTCCTGCAAGAACCTTGGCGCTGCGGGTCTGGGGAGACCTGTCGCAATGCTGGGGAGCATAAAATGGAAAACGCACAGCTGATCGGCTTGTCACGTCAAAGTGCCCTTCGTCGGAACTTGGATGTGGTGGCCAACAATCTGGCTAACATCAATACGACTGGCTACAAGGCTCAAAGGCTCATCTTTGAGGAGTACCTGATGCCAACCGCGCAGGCGACTGAGTTTCAGCGCCCGGACCGCCCTCTTTCCTTTACGCAGGATGTAGGCACGGCAACAGTTCTGACTCAGGGCTCAATTCAACTGACCGGCAATCCGCTGGACGTTGCAATTGAAGGTGACGGCTATCTTGCTGTAACTGGCGCCGAGGGCGAACAGTTCTATACACGCGCCGGTAGCCTCGCGATTGACCCTGAAGGCACACTCGTGACGGACGGCGGCCTGCCAGTTCTGGCTGATGGCGCTCCAATCCAAATCAATCTTGAAGATGGTGAAATCACCATCACCAAAGAAGGTGTTATCTCCACGGGCCAAGGCGAAATTGGCCGCCTGGATGTTTACACCTTCGACAACCGCCAAGAACTCAAGCACGTTGGCGTGAACCTGTTTTCCGGCTTGAACCCGATCCCAGCAAACAACCCGACCGTCATTCAGGGGGCTCTTGAAGGCTCCAACGTAGAAGGCGTTCGCGAAATCTCCCGCATGATCGAAATCACCCGTCAATATCAAAGCGTGTCCAAGATGATGTCGCAGCGCAACGAACTCCGTCAGCGCTCCATCCGCGAACTTGGATCGGTTGAAGCTTAAGGAGCAGGACCATGAAAGCCCTACACATCGCCGCAACCGGCATGAAAGCTCAGGAACTAAACGTCGAAGTCATTTCAAACAACGTGGCTAACATGCGCACCACTGGCTACAAACGCCAGCGCGCAGACTTTCAGGATCTGCTCTACGAAAACCAACGCCGCATGGGCACCGAAACTTCTGATGCCGGCACCATCGTTCCAAACGGTGTACAGATCGGCTCTGGTGTGCGCACTGCAGCAACAACCCGCATCATGTCTCCAGGTTCAGTCACCCAGACCGGCAACGAGTACGATGTAACCATCCGCGGTGAAGGCTTCTTCCAGATCCAGCGTCCGGACGGAACAATCGGCTACACCCGAGACGGCTCCTTCGCCCGCTCTCAGACCGGACAGCTGGTGACAAAAGACGGTTATCCAGTTCAGCCGGGCATCACCATTCCAGACAATGCCCGCGATGTAACCATCAACGTTCAGGGCCTCGTGCAGGCTATGGACGACAATGATCAGGTTCTGAACCTCGGCCAGCTAGAAACCGCCCGCTTCACTAACCAGGCAGGCCTTGAGGCAATCGGCGATAACCTGTTCCTCGAAACACCAGCAAGCGGCCCACCACAGCTGAATAACCCAGGTACCGCAGGCTTCGGCAACATTTTGCAGCGTCACCTGGAATCATCAAACGTTGATGCTGTGACCGAGCTTTCCAGCCTGATCTCCGCTCAGCGCGCCTATGAGATGAACTCCAAGATCATCAAGGCAGCCGATGAGATGTACTCCACGACAACGAACCTTCGCTAAGGGGTTGATCTGATGAGAAAGCTGGCAACTACATTCTTTGCAGGTCTGATCGCACTGGCAGCTGGCAGTGCAATCGCCGCCCCAACCCTGCGCCCAACAGTGAACGTCACAGGCCCAGTCGTGACCATTGGTGATTTTTACACCGAAGCTGGAGACTTGGCCCAAACACCAATCTTCCGCAGCCCAGATCTGGGAACCACAGGTAACGTTTCAGCGCTGATCATCGCACAGCAGGCACAAGCGGCCGGCTTTATTCAGGCAGACACCAACGGCCTCACCACCGTAAGCGTACACCGCCTGTCCATTCCGGTCGATCAAGTGCTGATCACAGACATTCTGCGCAATGCATTTGCTGAGCGCGCCAGCGTGCAGCCGGATGAAATAGAGATCTCCTTCAGCTCACCACTTCCGGTGAACCTGCAAGCAGACGCAAACGCTATTTCACCGCTGACCATCGGCCACATCAACTGGACACCACGCACAGCACGCTTCAAAGCGATTCTGAACGTCGTGCAGGAAGGCCAGAGCAAGCCGATTTCCGTTATTGGCAACGCTTCTCAAATGGTTTCCATCACGACACTCGCTCGCAATCTGGATCGCGGCGCGATCATCACTGCGAAGGATGTTCGCCAGGAACGCAAACCAGCATCTCGATATGCAGGACGTGAGTTTCTTGCTGCCGCAGATCTCATCGGCATGGAAGTGCGCCGCAACATGCGCTCCGGCTCTACAATCACGCCACGTGACGTCAGCACACCTGTTCTGGTAAAACGTGGCGCGAAGGTGACTGTGCTCTACAAGATCCCGGGCATGAACATCTCCACGCAGGGTAAAGCCAAATCCGAAGGCGGCAAAAACGACCTGATCGAGATCCTGAACCCAACCTCAAAGAAAACAATCCTTGCAGAGGTGATTGGCAAAAACATTGCCGTCGTAACCACCTCCAACACGCAAGTCGCAGCTGTACTGGGGAACCGTTGATGTCCAGAACTTCTTCAGCACACAAACTCAAACAATACGCTGCAATTGCGATTGGCCTCTTGGCTCTTGCCGGCTGCGAAACAGCTGACAAGCTTTCCAAGGTCGGTCAGGAACCTGCGTTGACTGCAATTCAGGATCCACGCACCCAGCCGGGCTATCGCCCTGTTCAGATGCCGATGCCAGTGAAGGAAACGGAACGCTACAACGCCAACTCACTCTGGCGCACAGGCAATCGTGCATTCTTTCAGGATCAGCGCGCAAAGCGCATTGGCGACATCGTAACAGTCAACGTCACAATCTCTGACGAAGCAGCTTTCGAGAACTCCTCCAGAAGCTCCCGCAGTGATGCAAAGAACTCCGGTGCTGGCGGCGCACTGGGCGCGGCCATCAACACACTGGCCCTTCCTGCCAGCGCATCTGCTGATGCCCTCGCCTCCATCAACAGCTCTGACACGTTTCAGGGCAGCGGCTCAATCGACCGCACGGAGAGCTTGAAGACGACAGTCGCCGCTGTGGTGACACAGGTTCTGCCAAACTCAAACCTCGTCATCGAAGGCCGTCAGGAAGTCCGCGTGAACCATGAAGTACGCGAGTTGATCGTCGCAGGCGTCATCCGCCCGCAAGACATTGCATCAGACAACACAGTTGAGAGCACAAAGATCGCTGAAGCACGCATCGGTTACGGTGGCCGCGGGCAGATTTCTGTCGCGCAGCAACCACGCTATGGCAGCCAGGTGCTCGACATCGTTCTTCCATTCTAAAGTTCAAAGAACCCAACGCCGCTCAATAAGCTCCCCGGCTTGAGCGGTACATAAAGCGAGCTCGGCAAAATGCTCCCCAGCATGCCGGGCTCGTTTTCTTTTGAAGGCACCATCCTACACACCCAAAACGAAACAAGGGAAGCACAGCAGAGCCATGCTTCCCTCGTAAAGTCATACTTCAAGTAATAGTGCCTACAATATTAGGACCACAGCTTGAAAGGCGATATCCTGTCTCCCAGAGGATCAGTCATCCCGATAGATTTTCTCGCGACGCTCGTGGGCTTCCTGGGCCTCGATAGAGAGCGTAGCGATAGGTCGCGCATCCAGTCGGCGTACAGAGATTGGCTCGCCAGTCTCTTCACAATAGCCGTAGGATCCGTCTTCGATGCGAGCAAGAGCAGCGTCAATTTTGGAAATCAACTTTCTCTGCCGGTCGCGCGCACGTAACTCAATCGACCGATCGGTTTCAGAAGAAGCACGGTCAGCCAGATCTGGATGATTTGTGCTCTCTTCTTGAAGCGCAGCAAGGGTCTCCTTGCTCTCTTTCAGAATATCTTCCTTCCACGCAAGCAGCTTTCTACGAAAGTACTCGCGCTGTTGGTCGTTCATGAATGGTTCATCCGGAGATGGACGATAATCAATTGCGACATCAACTGCCATCTGAAACTCCGCCTATTTATATTGGCGGCTGGAATATAACGAGAGGAACCTGAAACAACAATCTACTAAAAAGATGAAATTGTCTAAGAACACAATTATTCAGTGTATTCAGCAACTTATGCGGTTGGAAACCTTCATAACTACCGTAACTAGATAGGCTATTCTACGTAGTGACCAAGCTTTGCGAGCTCGATTCTTGCACGCAATTCAATATCTTCGACAACCTTGTCGAGGCCAGGATTGCCGCTCTTCACCTGCATGGACAAGTTACCAACAAGCCGTTCCAGACGTTCTGGTTGCACCTTACCCTGCAGCAAATCAATCCGCAGCGCATCCAACTGATCAAGCAACTTGTTTCCATGCTGAACAGCACGACGCTTGTCATCAACCTGCACATCCATCTGCTGAAGCGCGAGAAGGGAATCAACACCCTGAAGTGAAGGGGTTGGGACACCAGCCTGAGACTGCGCAACAGTCGTGGTTTCTTCTTCGATAGCAAACGCACCCGCCTGCTCGCCTTCAGAACCCTTACGACGTTTTGTGCCCACTTTACTCGTGGAGTTCAAACCAGAAACTGGAGTGCTGCGTACAAGCAAAACCTTACCCTCAGAGCTTTATTATTGGACAACAAGCTAAACCCGAACGCATTTGCCGAGCTGATCACGCAAAAACTTTACCAAGCAGGCAACAATTGCCGCATTAAAATTTGCAGTGCTTTAACTTTTATCCACCCCCTACTAAAAATACCCAGTAAATTCAGCAGGTTAAAAATTAGCAAACAACGCCCCGCAACTGGCACAATATTCGCATAATTGCGGCAAGTGTGAATTGTATAGCCGGGTACCAATGCGCTCTTTCGCAAGTTTACGTAGAATCGCCGCAACGGCATTGCTGATCCTTTTTGGCGCGACCTTACAGGCAAATGCCGCCTCCAGGATCAAGGACATTGCCGATTTTGAAGGCATCCGAGACAACCAGTTGATTGGGTACGGCCTTGTCGTCGGCCTTCAGGGCACAGGTGACTCGTTGAACGCCTCACCGTTCACCCGGCAATCTTTGCAGGCCATGTTGGAGCGCTTGGGCGTCAACACCAACGAAGCTGACCTGAACACCAAAAACACCGCCGCCGTTATGGTAACAGCCAACCTTCCCGCGTTCTCGACACAAGGTACCCGCATTGATGTCACAGTGAGTGCATTGGGGGACGCTAAGAACCTGCAGGGCGGCACACTACTGGTAACCCCTCTGATGGGCGCTGACGGCGAAGCCTACGCCATCGCACAGGGTCCGCTGGCGATTGCTGGCTTTGCAGCACAGGGCGAAGCCGCCTCGGTCGTTCGCGGAGTTCCAACATCAGGCCGCATTCCAAACGGCGCACTTGTTGAGCGTGAAGTTGAGTTCAAACTCTCTTCTCTCAGCTCCATTCGCCTCGCTTTGCGCAACCCGGACCTGACCACATCCCGCCGCATCGCTATCGCAATCAATGAGCTGATTGGCCTGCCAACAGCAGAACCACTGGATCCGGCAACGGTTCACCTGACATTGCCGAAGCAATTTGATGGTAACATTGTCGATCTCATCACCGACATTGAACAGCTCATCGTAGAGCCGGACCTGCCAGCAAAAATCGTCATCGACGAAAGCTCCGGCATCATCGTCATGGGACAGCAGGTAAAAGTCTCCACTGTCGCTGTCGCACAAGGCAATCTGACCGTAACAATCGCAGAATCTCCTGAGATCGTTCAGCCCCTGCCATTCGCCCAAGGGGATACAGCTGCTGTACCGCGCTCAGACGTTCAGGTGACCGAAGACAACCGCCAGCTCGCACTGGTCAATGAAACAATCACACTTCAGCAGCTTGTAGATGGACTGAACGCTCTGGGCATCGGTCCAAGAGATCTGATCTCCATCCTACAGGCAATCAAAGCCGCTGGCGCCCTTCAGGCAGAAATTGAGGTTCTCTAAATGCTGCAACAAGCACAACTCCCCTCACCTGCTCTGGCAAGCTCAGCAGAGCTGATCAGCGGCGCCAAAGCAAATGGCAACGCACCTGCAGGCAAAGATCCTCTTTGGGAAAAGGCCAAGGAGTTTGAGTCTGTGTTTCTAAATGAGATGCTGCAAAACATGTTCACCGGCCTGGATGAAGGCGGAACATTCGGCACCGAAGAAGGCTCAGATGCGTGGAAATCCATGCTGATCAATGAGTATGCCAACACAATGTCTCAATCTGGTGGCATTGGTATTGCAGCTTCAGTTCATTCGCAATTACTTCAACTTCAAGAGACCGCAGTATGACCAATCACTACGAGGCTGAAACTGTTCAGAGTACAGTATCGTTTGAAGAAGAACCGATCCAAACCCGGCTGCAGGCTGAGGTCTTCTGCGAAAACTTTGAAACCGCAATGGACAATCTGGTCACCATCATCGAAGCAGAAACAGAACTGCTGCGCGACGGACAGATCTCAGAGCTTCCAACAGTTGCCCCCAAGAAGCACGCCGCGATCGAGTCTTATCTCTCCGGCATCCGCGTCGCGAGCGCCAATGCAATTGCATTGGGCAATCTGGCTCCTCAGTCCATTCAACGTATGCGAGAACGCCACGGCAATCTGAGACCAATTCTGCAAACCAACCTGCAAGTTGTCTCAACGGCACGCTCGGTCACTGACAACGTTATTGAAACCGTTGCCAAGGCTGTCGGATCACAAATGAAAACAAGAGGTTATGGCGCCAACGGCATGATGAGCGCACCTCAAAGATCAGCCCAGGGCATAGCCGTTAACCAAACCCTCTGATCCACGCCATATTAAGCGTGCATATTAACGAAATACCCTGAAGACCGCTCAAACGCTCCCTGAAAAATAAGAGGATTTGGCGGTTTTCAGTACTATTTCTATAAATATTTAGTAAATTTCGAGTGTTAAGATTAATCTTATTTAAGAACATTCCCCATAAAGTTGTTCGAGAATGAAAACGTGGGGGACATTATGGAAATAGTCGCACAAAGACCAACACTCTTACATCAAGCACTAACAACACAGGCTGCACCTGTGAAGTCGGATACCGAACAGGTCAAAACTGAACTCGCCGGCGCCCAAGCCGTCACCGCTTCCTCAGAATCCTCCGAAAACTCAACCGCCTCCGAGAAATCATACCTCTCAGACTCGCGCCTGGGCATCATCCCGAGCAAACCAAAGGGTGAAGAGAGCCGAGTCGAACGCGGGTACAATTACGATGAGGAATCCGAAGAGCTGATCTATGCGATGACACAGCAGCCAGAAGGCGAAGTCATTTATGAACTTCCCTCTAAAACTGCTCGCCGCATTCAGGCCTTCCTGGATGAAGTACTACAAGCACAGGAAAAGCGTAATCTGGGTGGTGAAGCAAAAGCTATCGAGCCAACAGCCTACGAAGTGAAGCAAGCAGCCGCACAGCAAGAGCACGCCGCTTAAGCTGAACGCGTTCTACGCCTCAAAATGACTTAATCTAAGAGCCCTGCCGCCCCCGCTGCACGGCTCTTTTTTTGTGTGCGGTGGCACAAGCCCCCTCACCCAAAAAACGCAAAGCAACGCACACACCAACGCAAAAGAAAAACGCGCCCAAAATGAGCGCGTTCTCCCAAAATCTAAATCTGAAACGAAGCTTATCGGATAAGCTGCAGAACAGACTGACCAGCCTGAGTTGCCAGAGACAAAGTAGAAGTAGCAATCTGGTTCTGAGTGTTCAGAGCCGCCAGATTTGCACCTTCCAGGTTGGAATCAGCAAGCGTCAACTTACCAGCACCAACTTCCAGCGTGTTGATCAGATCAGCTGTAAAGTCCTGACGGTTGGTCACAACAGACAGGTTTGTACCGAAGGTAGAAGCCTGTGCACGCAAAGAAAGCTGAGCTTCACGGACCTGATCGAGCGAGTTCTCAATGAAGGAATCATCACCCCAACCATTACCAGCGATGCGAGCCTGAGCCTGAGTGTCTTTTTCTACTGAAACACCACCGGATGCACCGAACTCTGCACCGGTTGTCGGATTATCGGTACCAGCAATAAAGCCAAGCTGAATATCATCAATGTTTGAATCGACTACCAGAGTATTGTTTTCAATTCTCACATTGATGTTATCGTCACTACCAAGAACATCAGCGAAATTCTGAAGAGTAGTTGTTGACCCGATCTCAAAAGTTTTCTCAGCGGAATCACCAACTTTATAAGTGATGGAATCGCCTACAGAGAAATTCTTCAAGCTGGACAGATTTGTGGTCCCATCTAGCGTTTGCAGCGTAGCGGTCGTACCCGATACCGCACCACCTGGCGCACCACTGGAGTCATTATCAGTTTCAGTGAATGTTAGCGTTTCATCAGAAACAAAGTCAATTGTACCATCAGCATTGAGGGTAGTGGAAATCCCTGCAACATCATCTAAAGCAGCAGCCAGATCGCCAATGGTTTCGATTTGACCTGGACCACTACCAATCACGAAATCGACAGCGCCAGCACTATTAAAGTCATAACTGATGTTATCACCATCAGTAAAACCATTGAGGGTGTTCAAGGCAGTTGAACTGTCGTTACCAACTCCACCGAGATCGATAGTACCTTCATACTTACCGCCGTTCACACCAAAAGCAAGTGCAACTTCGTTGTTTGCGAAATCGACAGCTTCTTGTGATTCTACAGTTTCCTCGATTTTATTGAGTTTAAATGGTGTTTCTGAGGAGTCGAGGTCAGTATAGTCTACTGCACCAATATTCAAATTGGATGAGCCATCTTCGTTAAACTTCACCAGAAGATCGTTACCATCGCCACCGAGCAGGTTTTTACCTTTGTAGCCAGAGTCTTTCGCGATATCTTCGATTTGAGTACGAAGCTCGTTAAACTCGGCTGCATATTGAGCGCGCTCTTCAATGTCCTGCGTCTGCAACGCTTGGTTCGCTTTACCTTTCGCAGCGTCCAAAAGCTTATCAATTGCCTCGATACCTTTGTCTGCAGCTTCTAGCGTAGAAACAGACTGCCCAATATCGTCCTGAAGGTTGCTCAGATCAGATGCGCGGGAGTTCAGAGAAGACGCGGTGAAGAAAGAATTCGGGTTATCAAGAGCAGAGTTAACTTTCTTACCAGTGGAAAGACGCTCTTGAGTATCGCTGATCAAAGAAGCCGTGCTCTGAAGTGTGTTCAGGTTCGTGCGCACTGCTGCGGTGAGTGTAATATCAGCCATTTTATAATTCCCTTCTAGGATAATGAATGACCCTTTCTGGGTCACAAACGCAGCAAATAATTACTGAGTTTTAATTGGGTACAATTACCCGTCCTGCGAGTAAAGGGGGAACGTGTTAACAAGCACTTAATAAATCAGGGATTGTAGTGGTGATCATAGCGCACATCTTAAAAATGAAAATTTTACTCAATTAATTCAGCTAGATAACTCAGAGACTATTGTAGACATCACGCCAATATTGTCTGTGCATATTTCTTGGGTCAGCACTTTGATAAACCTCGCAAACAACTCAATCTGTCATGCATCAAGTCCGGTTCAGGAAATTCAATTCAGAAACGCTCTAAACTTGATCAAAATTCGAAATAAATCGCTGAATAACTCGTAAGAATTAACTAGATTAACCTTTTGGTTGCCATCATAGTTAAGAGTGCTTTGAAGGAGGCTGCATGGCACTAAAGGTAGAACTAAAACCCGGAGAAAAATTGATTGTTGGTGAAACACTTATCACCAACGACAAGCAGCGTGCACGTTTTTTTATACAAGGCGACGCACCGATCCTCCGCGAGAAAGATATTCTGCTACCTGAGGACGCCAGCACGATGGCGCAACAGGTCTACCTTGCAGTCCAGGTTATGTATTTGAAACAAGACATAACGGTTACTCAGAAAGAGTACTTCGACGTTATTGGAAAGATCTTGCAGGCCGCACCAAGCACACGCGACCTTATCAGTGATATCAGCCAAGCAATATTGCAGGAAGAGCTCTATCGCGCCCTGAAGCTCGCGAAGAAACTGATTGAATATGAAAGGACTTTGATAAGTCATGTATCAACAAGCAACTCAGGCATATCAGCAGTCCGCGAACACCTCGGCCTCAGCGGATCCGAGAGCTCTGGAAGCTGAAGCTCTGATGAAAGCTGCCGCACGCCTTTCTGTGCTGCAACGTGAGTGGGATACAGTTTCGCGCGAAGAGCGCAATGAAACACTCATATTCAATCGCACGCTTTGGACAATCTTTGTTACTGAGGCAACAGCAAGCCACAGCGAGTTACCGCTTGAGCTCCAAAACAACATTGCAAATCTAGCTCTGTTTATGTTCAACAGAACTATGGAAATGATGGGTGGTGCAGAGCCTGAAGCACTAGAGACCATGATCAGCATCAACAAGTCTCTGGCGGCTGGCCTCAGAGGGCAAAAAGCAAACATCTAAAGTAAAAAAGCCTCCGTTTTCAGGAGGCTTTTTGCTATCTCAAAAAGTTAGTAATACTCAGATTAAGAAGCATTGACGTCGCCTGATAAGAGGCTTCCAGATCAGTGCTCAAAACAGCTATCTCTGTACCAACTTCAGTCTTGTCGACGTTCTCTATACCTGTCAGCGTATTCTGATAGGTCAGCAACTCTTGCTTCTGCCGCTCAGCAGTTCGCTTTACAGTCGTATTAACAACTGACATCTCAGAAGCGACACTTTGAATTCCAGAGTTGCGATTTCCGGCCACGGAGAGTGCATCATCACTTTTCTGCGCAAGTGACGCATAATAAGACTTAGCCACAGCCTCACTCGCCTCATCGTCAGGCGTTTCAGCAGTAAAGTCCGCAGCGACGAACACAGCTAGATTCTGCAGCTGTTCGGAGAAGGCATTCTCGTTTGCACGAGCACCGTACTCTACCCGTACATTGTCATCAATCTGAACGACCTTATCAGCACGCGGATCATCATCATTCTCGGTGCCAGTATACCAATCCACCAGAAGATCCGTTCCAGTCTCATAGCCAGAACCATCTGCTTTCGGCACTTTTGGAGTTGGATCAGGACGTCCATGGTTACCAAAAAACTCTTCACCAGCCTGAACATCAGCAACCGCTCGAAGCTCTGTCTTAGCTATTCCGCTAATAGCCTTATCAAAAGCAACTTGAGCATTCTGGGCACTTTCAAGAGTAGGGTTGGCACCTGTACCGATCAGAAAAGTCCCCTCACCCGCATCCGGATCATCTGTTGCAGTGAGTTTAACTACTGATGTGCTACCATCAGGAAGTTCAAGCTCAACTTCAATCGTATCACCAACAGCAGGCGTATCATTAAAAGCGAACGTCCCTTGCTTACCCTGAAGGTTGAGTGGATCAGAAACATCTTCTGGCACAACAGCGGTAGTCACATCAGCAGAGGATGCAGTGACGGAGTTGATCTGAAAACCAAATCCCTCAACATTGTCTTGTTGAAGGGTAAGTGTCGGCACACCAGCAGGACTGGTCACACTGGTCTCAACTCGTCCATTTTCAGAAGCGCCGATATGCGCGTTTTCATAGCGCTTCATCAACTCTTTGAGGCCAAGCTTGCCACCTTGCCCATCCATAATTGCGTCAAGCGACGCTACAGGAGGCTCAGTCGCATCCTTGCCACCAAACAGATAGTAACCATTCACTTCTGAGTTTAGCTGCGAGATCGTCTCATGCAGCATGATTTCAGTCGCCTGCTGGCTTGTGGTTTGGCCATCAGTCGTCAGCGTATAGTTATTGTCATCGATAGCGCTCACACTCTCAGCACGCATCTTCTCCATGTGCTCAAGAGATTTGCCCATCAAATCCAGCTGAATACTCGCAATAGCATTTGAACCCTCGTAGATCCCAATATTCGAGATCTCACGACGTAACTCCAAAGCCATACGGGAATCGGAGCTAATCCCTCCGTAAGTCTGAGACTTCAATCCTGAGCTCAGCTGAATGGACTTATTCTCCAGCTGCGTTTTCTGCTGCATTAGGAGATCGACCATATAACTATGTGATTTGGAATAACCAATTGTATTCATTTGAATATCCAATTCCTAAAGCAACATTATCTGATACTGAATAGAGTATCGTAAAGCTCATCGATAGCTGACAAAACGCGCGCATTGGCGGCATAGGCATTCTGTAATTCAGTCAGCTTAACCAGCTCTTCATCTACATCAACCTTATAGCTGTTCTCATAAGCATTTTTAGCAATGCTCGTGACAGCCTTGGAGTTGCTTTCAGCCGAAGTTGCAGCACTCGCAATCTGACTCTGCTTTACGACCGTTTCAATGCCAAAGTCAGAAATCGTACCCACATAAGGCGCATTTTTCGCACCCACGCCTGAGCTTGGAGAAAACGTATACTCGGTCTTAGTCAGCCGATCTTTCAGAAGATTTGCGCGCTCAGAGCTTTGCTTGTCTGTTTCGCCAGCCAACAGGCCAGGATCATCCAGAACCGCCTCATTTACTGTAATCCGTTGCGCAAAACCGGTCTTCTGCCCACCCTCTTCAAGGGCCCCTGTATATGGAACACCACCATCATTTGAGTCTACAAAAAGAGGAATCTCAGCCCCATCCGCGGCTGTAACTGTTCGTGTATTTTTCGCAGTAAGCCCAGTAACTTCAATAGTCCCAGGGCTCGTTGGAGCCAAAACCTTCAGCTCCCCACCGGCATCTACCGAAACGTCAAACCCACCCCCAAGAGCACTGGATATTTGGCTTTGGAGAGATGCAGACGTCGCAGGAATAACAAGTCCATGAACGATGTCGTTTGAATCAGCCGTCACATCTGGAGAAAGCGGCAATAAGCTCGGATCAGTAACAGCTACAAACGTGACTTTCCGGCTCTCACCATTAACATTGAACTCAAGCTCAATAGTGTCGCCAGAAGAATTGAGATTAGACGTATCAACACTTAAACCAGTCGCAGCAGGAGGTGCGCCACCATCATCCGCTGCTACGCCCTCAGATGTCTGTTGAGACAATGAAAGTGCCATTTGACTAGCCAGCTCATCCAACCGGGCTTGCGTTTCTGGAAGAGTATTGTCCCGCAGCTCGACAAGAGCTCCCATACTACCGCTTTTCAGGTCATGGCTGGAGAGCTCCATCACAGCACCGGAGCGAGACTTCACCTCAATCGGGTTTCCTTCAACGCCAACCCCAAGAGTAGGCTTGGGCGTAAACTGAAGCTCTGAGGCTCGATCGTTGTATAGAGTAATACCAGATTGCGTTGAAATACGGAGCAATCCGTCATTGCCCTGATCAATCTCAACATCCATCTTCTCTGTGAGAGCTTCCAGCTGGCGATCCATCTGGTCCTGCAAATGAGCTGTCTCACGCCCAGCAGAGCGCTCAACAATAATGCTATCTTCCAGGCTCTCAATTTCTTTGAGGATTGCATTAACCTGATCAACGTCATCTGCAATTGCAGCATCCGTATCACGACGCATTTCCTGCACTTGCTCGGCAGAACTGTTAATACTCCTAGACAGCTCTTCCGCAGCATTTACAGCAACTTCCTGCGCACTTTGAGAACTTGGGTCTGTTGCCAGTGACGTTAGCGCATTTGTGAAGTTGTTCATCAAGCTCGGGATAGAGTTAGGATCTCCGACTTTCCCGAACATCTGATCAAGCTGTTTGATGTACTCGTTATATTGGGTCGAGTAAGCTGAATCGCTCAAGCTTTCCCAGTAAGCAGATTGAAGTTCAGTATTGACTTGTCGCTTAACTTGATTGGTCAGCACGGACGATGAGGACGTCGAGGTGTTATGAACCTCAGTCCCAACAATAGTCTTGAGCGTGTAACCCTCAACATTTGCATTCGCAACGTTCTTAGACGTAACCGCGAGCTGAGCTTTTGTGAGCGACAAACCCGACATCGCTGCATTAAGAGCCGCACCGAGTGTCATATTCCAAACTCCTTAAAGCAATGAGAGGTAGGCAGTTGCCTACCTCAACACCAAACTATCGAACAATATTAAGGACCGAATCCAGCATCTGGTTTGCAGTCGAAAGAACCTTAGAGTTTGCTGAGTACGCCTGCTGAGTAATGATCAGCTTTGAAAACTCTTTCGCAATGTCAGCGTTCGAACTTTCAAGCGCCTTCGCTCGAATAGTTCCACCATTACGGAAGTCTGGCTCACCAGAAGTCGACGTTTCAGAGAAAGCCGCACCATCCACGCGCTGCAATTCTTGTTCAGCAGCAAAGGTCGCTACAGGAATTTTAAAGAGCTTCTGTGACTTGTCGTTGGAGTACTTACCAATCACATTGCCTTCAGCATCGATGGAAACATCCTGCAATGTGCCGGAAGGGAAACCATCCTGAGACAAATCGATGCTGGTCGCATTACCAATTGTGTCTTCATACTGTGTCAGGTTTTCTTGGCCGAACTTGAATGTAATGTCGCCCATGCCAACACCATTTACTTCAAGATCAGGAATGTCGACCAAACCAGAAGCCGGAGAAGTCAGACGGCCTGCAGCATCAAAAGTCATGTCACTGACTTTTTTCCAAGCCACTTCATCACCAGTTGCTTTGGTGTTCGTGTTGTAAAACAGTGACCACTTGTTTTCAGCGTTCAGAGCCCAACGCAGCTCTACGTTAACTGGAGTACCGTTTTCGTCATACACAGTCTCCTGACCGCCAGCGATTGATGATTTGATGAAGTCATCAGCTTTGTCGCCGGTTACAACTGAGCGATCAACCGAAGTAGCTGGCGCGATTGGCTGTGCTGACAAGGTCATATTGATTGGGGTCGTACCACCGGTTTCAACAACAGTCATGTCCTCAAAGGAGGAAATGCTAATTTCACCAGAAGCCAGAATTTCAGCTGTAACACCGTGCATACCATTCAACTTGTCCAGCAAGTCTTGAACAGTTGTGTCAGCCCCAACAGTGAAAACTTCAGGTGCGTGTCCACCTACTGTCAACGTAAGAGTGTCACCCGCATCAAATTGCGTAGAGTCAGTGAGCTTACTCGTTTCCGTCAATGCTGTTGGGCCGGCATCCACCAAAGCTGGAGTAGTCTGCGTATCCGGTGTCGAGAACACACTCAGATCCACATACTGGGAGTTTGGCGCACCATCAGTTGTATCATAGTTGCCTGTGGTAGGCGTAGACGGCAAGTTTGCTTGATAATCAATCTGAGTTGATGGCTTGGCAGGCATCGGCGCATCGGAAACCTGAATGGGTTCCGGGCGATCGCTAACAGCGCCTGTTGCAGGATTGATCGGGTAACCCTGCAAGAAATACCCAGCAGAGTTGACTAGATTACGCTCGGTATCCAGCTCAAAATCACCTGCACGTGTGTAGAAATTTTCTGGTGTCTGCTGTGTAAGACCATCACGGTTCGTCACAAGAAAGTACCCAGGACCATTGATCGCCATGTAAGTATTGCGATCAGCAGATGTGATATCACCAGACAAGTAGTTCGTCGCACGGGACGTCGCGAGCACTGTGCCTGATACCTGCTCACTTTGACGACTGCCAGTGCTGGCAACGAGATCAGAGAAACTTGTGTCGAGGCGTTTGTAGCCGGTGGTCGAGGAGTTCGCCACGTTACCGGAAATATTCTCCAACGCCTTGGACTGTGCGTCCAGACCGGTCGTTGCAGAGTTGATTGCACCATAAATACTCATCGAGCCCACCTAAAATTCAAATTCGCTCAAACTTGCGCAGATTTTTGAACACTCAATGCAACTTGCATGCCAATTTAAAAAACTTAATTTATTCAGCCATTTCAGCAATTTACAATTTTAACTTATTGTTAAACATAAAAATTCCCATCTAAACCCGGCAATTAACTCGCCACACCCGGCACATAATTCCCATAGACACAAAAGAAGCCCACTCAGAACCGAAACCACTAGATAAGCCCAATGGCGCAACCCTGCAGGGATTGCCCATTGCCTATCGAGAGATTAGTGTTTTCGCCAAATCACGATGTTCAAGCAGGATTTAGCAATGAAATTTGAAGGGACTTCCCAATACGTTGCCACAGAAGATCTTCGGATCGCAGTCAACGCAGCAATTACCCTTAAACGCCCCCTGCTTGTAAAAGGCGAACCGGGAACCGGCAAAACTGTCCTAGCTCAGGAAATCGCGCAAAGCCTTGGCGTTCCATTTCTTGAATGGAACGTGAAATCAACGACAAAAGCACAGCAAGGCCTGTATGAGTACGATGCGGTTTCCCGCCTGCGCGACAGCCAGCTCGGCGATGAGCGCGTAAAGGACATCCGCAACTACATTCGCAAAGGCAAACTCTGGACTGCCTTTGAGATGGACGAACGCCCGGTTCTGCTGATCGATGAGATTGATAAGGCTGATATCGAGTTCCCGAACGATCTACTTCAGGAACTGGATCGCATGGAGTTCTTCGTTTATGAGACCGGTGAAACCATAAAGGCTAAGCAGCGCCCAATCGTGATCATCACCTCCAACAATGAGAAAGACTTGCCGGACGCCTTCCTGCGCCGCTGCTTCTTTCACTTCATCAAGTTCCCTGATGCAGAGACCATGAGCGAGATCGTCAACGTTCACTTTGGTCAGATCAAAGATCGCCTGCTCAAAGAAGCACTGAACGCCTTCTATAACCTCAGAGACCTGCCGGGCCTGAAGAAGAAGCCTTCGACCTCCGAACTGCTGGACTGGATCAAACTGCTCCTTAACGAAGACATTGATCCAGAGACACTGCGCGAAACCGAAAGCCGGAAGATTATTCCACCTCTGCATGGTGCCCTTCTAAAAAACGAGCAGGACGTTCACTTATTTGAGCGCCTTGCTTTCATGAACCGCCGTTGACATCGATTGCTTGGCTTGAAAATGAAAAAACAAAAGAACGCAAGATTTTTGAGCCTCGCAGCACGCATGCGCACACCTCTGGCGACACTGATAGGCTGCGCGGTCCTACTAAGCAGCTCATTCACAACAACAGCTCAAGCGAACAGCACTATCTCTGAAAGCCTCCTCTACCAGCCACACACACTGCACAATGGTTGGCGGAAAGACGTTGATGCGCTGACCCACTTCACCGGCATGTTTTGCCCTGACTATATCAGTCGGCTCTCCAGATCTGCTTTGGTGCCGGATTTGAAAGAACTGGGAACCGGTTGCGTGTATGAGACAGAGAACGGCGAGATCAAAGTTATCTTTCGTCGTCACAAGAAAGAAACGGCCTCCACACTCATCAATAACTTCAAAAGCGGCTATCGCCAAAGTCACTTCAAACCGCTGAACCTGAAGACACCGCAGAACGAGGTCGCTTTCAGAACCGAGACAACAATGAATATGGGACGTGTTGAGAGCTTTGTCGCCTACACAGCCCCAAGTGCAGATTATACCGTCTGGACATCCATCTCCGACGATCTGCCTGTGAGCGAGCTTGAGAAAATCAGAGCCCTGTTTAAGCAGCTGGCAGTCCGCATTGAGAAAGAGCAGCAGCGCAACTAATCTCCCTCAAATCGTGTGGGGAGTTTATACAATGCAGATCACACATCGCTCACCCTTCACGCCAACGCACTGAAGCGCCGAAGCAAAGCTTCAGGCAAGCATCTACATTCTCATTTAAAAGATGAAAATGCTGCATTTAATAATGCATGCATCACCAATAAATATTTCAGTAATTATGAGATAAAAACCCCATACTATTAGGGGAATACTATCGACTTCCAAATCACAAAAAAAGCATGTAGGTTTCAAACAGAGACAAAGCAAGTAATAAACAAATAAGTCCATCCAATATTGCTGCACCGCAATATCGCACAGCAGCATAAATACAACTTAGAATGTTTCTACCTCTTAGGAACATAAAGTAATAACGTATAACTGGAGGGTAACATATGCTTCGCCTAATGCTGTTGCGACACGCAAAATCCGACTGGAGTGACGCAGGCGTCCACGATCATGACCGCGCTCTAAACTCCAGTGGCTGGAAAGCCGCAGCACGGGTCGGAGCTCACATCCACCAGCATCAACTGCATCCTAAGCTCATTCTATGTTCAACCGCCTTGCGCACCCGGCAAACACTCATGGAAGTGATGCCTTACCTGCGCTGCGATACCCGTATCCAGTTACTGCGAGATCTCTACAACTCCAGCGAAGGCGACTACACCGATGCCATCCGGGCTTACGGCGGTGGGTTCGACACCATTCTCCTTGTCGGGCATAACACAGCCATTCAGGACACGGCTCTTGAACTGGTCGGCAAAGGCAACCCAGAGTATATCCATCAGATGGAGGCCAAATACCCAACCGGCGCATTGGCTGTCATAGACTTCGAAGCACATCGCTGGTCAGAGGTAGAACGCAAACAAGGCCGGATTGTATCCTTCTTCCAGCCGCGACACTTGCAGGCTGTCTCAGGCTCCTAGCTAGGAAAATTTTGCTTTACTCTACAATTATTGGGGCATTTGCGATTGCATTCCTCCAAAGAACGCACCACATCGTTCCTTGGAGGATGATCTGTGAGCCCACTGAATTCATTATTTAAAAACGCGAAGCTGGCCCTGAACGATGCGCAAACCGCATTGGACAATCTGTCGGATTCAGCAATTGATCTGACAGTCCCAACCGTACGTCTGGGCGTCACTGGTTTGGCACGATCCGGTAAAACCGTCTTCATCTCTGCCCTCGTCCATAACCTCATCGCAGGCGGCCGCTTGCCCCTGCTGGATGCTGCAGGCACAGGAAGACTAGCCCGCGCTTATCTCCAGCCGCAGCCTGATGACGACGTGCCACGCTTCAACTATGAGCAGCATGTCGAAACGCTTACAAAAGATCGCCTCTGGCCGGAATCCACGCACCAGATCTCAGAGCTGCGCCTGACAATCGAATACGAGTCAGCCACATTCCTGAACCGCCGTCTGGGCGGTGGTAAACTGCATCTCGACATTGTCGATTACCCCGGCGAATGGCTTCTGGACCTTGCTCTACTGAGGCAGGATTTCCGCCGTTTCTCAGAGGAAGCGCTCCGCCGCGCCAAGGCAAGACCAGATCTTTCCAAGGAGTTTCTGGAAACGCTTGCTCGCTATCAGGATAAACTCCATGACGAGCTCTCTGAGGAAGTCGCCAAAGAGCTGGCCAGCACATTCACAACATATCTGAGCCGCTGCCGCGATGATGAGAACGCGCTCTCCATGCTGCCTCCCGGACGCTTTCTCATGCCTGGCGACATGAAAGAAACACCAGCTCTTACATTTGCTCCGCTGGATCTGGGCAACACGCAGGTTAAGCCCAAAGCAGGCACGCTCCTGGCCATCATGGAGCGCCGCTATGAAGCCTACCGAAAGCACGTCGTCAGACCATTCTTTAAGAACCACTTTGCCCGTCTGGATCGGCAGATTGTGCTCGTGGATGCCCTGACCGCCATCAATGCCGGGCCAGAAGCCCTAGACGATCTGAGCCGCGCACTTACGGAAATCATGGGCGCCTTCAGACCCGGCAAGTCCAGCTGGCTGTTCTCGATCCTGTCGCGCAAGATCGATCGCATCTTGTTTGCAGCAACCAAAGCAGATCACTTGCGCCGAGAAGATCACGATCATCTTGAAATGCTTCTGAAACAGCTGGTCGAAAAAGCAATCAACCGGGCAGAGTTCTCCGGCGCATCCGTCGAGACCCTTGCTCTCGCCTCTGTCAGGGCAACGCGGCAAGCAACCGTCCATCACGACGGCGTCGAAACACCTGCGCTACTCGGCACGCCAATGCCTAACGAGACTATCGGCTCCATGAAGTTTGACGGCGATGAAGAAGCCGCAATCTTCCCTGGTGACTTACCAGATGACCTGAGCGACCTTTTCACGGCAGAACAAGACCAGGACAAACCAGAAGATCAGACCGCACTGAAGTATGTTCGTTTCCGCCCTCCCAAGCTGGAGCGAACTGCAGAAGGACTAACATTATCACTCCCTCACATCCGCTTGGACAGCGCTATGGAGTTCTTGCTGGGAGACAAACTCGCATGACCAACAAGAAGACACACCAGCACAAGCCACAGGCCCGCCGTGCGCCCAAAGCGTTCAAACTGGATGACAGCTCCGTCCGGCTGGAAGGAGAGTTCGCCCATGAGCCACTCTCTTCTGAAGCTGTAATCTCAGAGGAAAGTGAAAGCGCGCTGGCACTGCCGCAAAGCGCCATTGCACCGGAGCCCAAACCAGCAAAGAGCCGCTGGAGCAAGATCATCGCAATTGGCGGCGGCGGCCTCGCCTCCCTTGCCGTTGGTCTTGCTGTCGACAGCCTCATCAGAGACCTGTTTGCCCGCTATGACTGGCTAGGCTGGACGGCCGTTGGCCTGACAGCGCTGGCATTCCTCGGCTTGATCGGCCTGTTTTTCAAAGAGTGGCGGGCACTTTCGCGGCTGGAACAGATCGATCATATCCGCGACGATCTGCAAACCGCAGCCGACAACGACAGCGATAAAGAAGCCCGCGCAGCCCTACAAAAACTGATGGCACTTTATGCCGATAGGCCTGAAACAGCCCATGGCCGCACTCAGTTGAAAGGACATATGCAGGAGATCATCGACGGCAGAGACCTCGTTAAACTCGCAGAACGCGATCTGATGGCCCCATTGGATGCCCGCGCTCGCCTGATCGTTATGGAAAGTGCAAAGCGTGTATCTGTGGTGACTGCTCTGTCCCCGCGCGCACTTGTCGACATTCTGATCGTGCTCTACGAAAACCTGCGCATCGTACGACGCGTTTCCCGCCTCTACGGTGCCCGCCCCGGCGCTTTGGGCTTCTGGAGACTGGCACGAGATGTCGCCGCCCATCTAGCCGTCACAGGCGGCATGGCTGCTGGTGACAGTCTGTTGGAACAGTTCATCGGACAGGGTCTGGCGGCAAAACTTTCCGCCCGTTTGGGCGAAGGTTTGGTCAACGGCTTCCTCACCGCCCGCATTGGTGTAGCTGCCATTCAGACCTGCCGCCCGGCTCCGTTCATCGCAACAAAGGGCCCTTCTCTGACAGAACTAATGAGCGAGATAACAAAATCTGCCCCAGATGAGGTTGTAGACCAAGATTAACGAGGATCTGACAGAACCCTGCACATCTCCTAGGCACTTGCTATGCTGAGGGCTCACAAGGCACAACAACGACAGGCAGAGCGATGATCACACGCAAAGTCAAAGTGGTAGATGCACAGGCCAAGTGGGCAGAGGATTTTCAACAAGAACAGGAGATCCTGCACGATCTTCTCGGAGACATCGTCGAAGGCATCCACCACATAGGCAGCACTTCCGTGCCAGACCTTGCGGCCAAACCGATCATCGACATCCTCTTAGAAGTCTCGGATATTGAAGCGCTTGAAGCTCAGTCCGCAAAGCTCATCAACATCGGCTATGTAGCTAAGGGCGAACACGGCATCGAAGGTCGTCGCTATTTTGAGAAAGGTGGAGACGACCGCACACATCACCTCCACGCCTTCAAAACCGGCGATCCGCACGTCTATCGCCATCTCGCCTTTCGTGACTACCTGAAAGCCCACCCGGAAGTGCGTGAAAAGTATGCGCACTTGAAGAAGAAAACAGCACAAGACGTCAACGGTGATGTAGTCGGATACCGTGAAGGCAAAAGCGACTTCGTGGAGCTCCATCTGGCCAAAGCAATCGATTGGGCCAGAGGCTCTTACTGATCCCTATGCTTTTGCCTAAGGTGTCAAATGCACTCTCGACACCACACAGCCCTATCGCATAGTGTAACCCCATGTTTATTCAGTTTTTCGAAGAGCTCAAATCCGCTGGCCTGCCCGTCTCCGTACGCGAGTATCTAACGCTTATGGAAGCGCTGGACGCTGACCTTGCCTACAAGCGCGTCGAGGATTTCTACTTCCTCGCTCGTGCCACGCTGGTCAAAGACGAAGCCAATCTGGACAAGTTTGACCGGGTCTTCGGACACACGTTCAACGGCCTTGATCTGATGAGCGAAGTGCCAACCACGGAAATCCCCGAGGAATGGCTGCGCAAACTCACCGAAAAACACCTGAGCGAAGAAGAAAAGAAACTCATTGAGTCCATGGGCGGCTTTGAAAAGCTCATGGAAACGCTGCAAAAGCGGCTTGAAGAACAGAAAGAACGCCACCAGGGCGGCAACAAGTGGATCGGAACAGGCGGCACATCCCCGTTCGGCGCCTATGGCTACAACCCTGAAGGCATCCGCATTGGACAGGATGGCAGCCGCCACCGACGCGCAGTCAAAGTCTGGGACAAGCGTGAGTTCAAAGATCTGGATGATACCGTTGAACTGGGCACACGCAATATCAAAGTCGCCCTAAAGCGCCTACGCAAGTTCGCTAGAACCGGTGCAGCGGATGAGCTGGATCTGGACAACACCATCAAGTCCACGGCTCACAAAGGCCTGCTCGACATCCACATGCGCCCGGAACGACGCAATGCAGTCAAGGTGCTGTTGTTTTTTGATATCGGCGGCTCAATGGATGACCACATCCGCGTCTGCGAGGAGCTGTTCTCTGCCGCCAAAACCGAATTTAAGGTGATGGAGTACTTCTACTTCCACAATTGCCTCTATGAGTTCGTCTGGAAGAACAACCGCCGTCGCCATACTGAGCGCATCAACACTATGGATGTGCTCCACAAATACCCAAGTGATTACAAGGTCATTTTCATCGGCGACGCATCTATGAGCCCCTATGAGATCACATATCCGGGCGGTTCTGTTGAGCACTGGAACGAAGAAGCCGGTCACACATGGATCAAGCGTGTCACCGACCTTTATCAAAAGGCCGTCTGGCTCAATCCGGTGCGCGAGCAGCATTGGGATTACACCCATTCCATCGGCATGATGAAAGAACTGTTTGATCAGCGCATGTATCCTCTGACGCTGGAAGGGCTGGATTCTGCCATGAAGGAACTTGTACGCTAACAACACTGCGTATTTAACTTCCCTCTTTTGTACTTTTACAACTAGACTGCGAATAGCTTTGAGATTTAGACAGCACCATGTGCTCAGCCACAGCGCGTTTCCTTGCCATTTTGGAGAAGTCGAGACGCAAAGCTTTAAGCTGGGCGCAAGCTGATTGCGTTAGGCAACAAGTGCACCAGACGAGCTAAGAGAGGCTATGCTGTGAGCAAATCTAATATGTGGCAACTGTTCACAAGGAAATCTGCGGGCACTCTCGCCCTCATTGCACCCTTTCTTGTAGCCAATGCCAACGCAACAACTATCCCGCCGATCAACTCACTCATCCCGGCACTGATCATTGAAAGCTGCCTCGATAAAACAGATGCATCGCTGGATAGCCCGGAGTTTATCGACTGCCTGACCAATACACTCACCCAGCAACATGATGGGGAGAATGTTCATCGCAGCGATCCAACACATCGGCCATCAACGGCAAACCACATTGCCAACACGCCAGACCGCCTAGACGGAACCAACGTCGTTGTCTGCGCCTCTAAGAACGCTGCTTACACCAAATGCAGAATCTCAAACGCCAACCGCAACTACGTCCAGCTTCTGCGCCAGACATCCAATGCGCTGTGTAAGCTCAACGAGAGCTGGGGCGTTGTCCCATCACACCTTTGGACAGACAAAGGCTGTGCGGGCATCTTCTATGTGGGCAACAAACCATATTCCCGCAAAAGCGTGAACACAGTCAGTGCAACATCATCTGCGCTCAGAACGCCAGTAAAGTCAGCAAGCTCTGGCGGTGTGATCACCCCGATCCCGCAGCTTCCCGAGTTTACTAAAGATGGCTGGCGCAAGTGCGCACTGGAGTTTCAGGTCTGCGAGCTGCCATACCCGACAACTGTTCGCTTTGGCAGACCCGGCGCATTCTATGAAAAAACCGCTGAGGGCGATGTTCACTGCCGAACTGACTTTTTTGGAGATCCGGATCCGGCAGCTCGAAAAGCCTGTTACTATAAGCTGAAGCGGGACAGCAGCTCTCCGCAAGCCGCACCTCCAACACAGGTCGTAACACAAGACCTGCCACCGCTGGAAAACAGCGAGATCGCTCCTGAAGATGATCTTGTGATCAGCGTGGCAGAACCTCTTTGGAACGCCCGCCGCGCCTGCTCCAAGCTTGGCAGCAAAATCATTGCCACCAAAAACTCCCTTTCAGAGTTACCGCCCATCTATCTGGGCCTTGGTACTTTCACAAATGACCAGCTGAACCAGAAACCTGTGCTGGTACGCACGGGCGATAAACTGGCGGGCCGCGGTGTTTATCAAAGTCAGGGCATGTATGTGCCCTTCAACTTCTCCTGCGCACTCAACAGCAGCGGCAGAACCGCTCAGCACTTTGTCTTCCACGAGCAAAACACCGACCTCATTACGCAAGACCTACTGCCAAATCCGGACAAGTTCCTGAATGAGAAAGCACCGCTGAATGGCTTTGACGGCGCGTATGTTTGGGTATCCGGACTGCCAACAGGTGATAACAACAAAGTGCTTGTTCATGGTGTACCAGAAACCGACGACACTGATTTTTATGCCCGTTGCATAGCTGGTAGTGGCGATATTGAAATCATGTTCCAGTCAACAGTTCCTGCACTAAAGCCGGGCGATAGCATCCTGATCTCACTAAGCACCAAACGCTTCAAGGAAAGCTATGTCGGCGTCGGCAGTGCACTGGATCCGGAAGCCGGGGTTTCCCTACCGCTTCTCACCCTAAGCAATGGCTCCTCACTCTGGAACCGGATGGCGCGTGACAACGAGCTCAAGGTCAACCTGGGCGGTTACGCGACTTACAACGTCAGCCTCAAAGGCAGCGCAAAGCCAGTTCGTGACTTTATCCGCTCCTGCAGCGGCGGCAAGTAACAACTACTGCGGCTTGAAGTACTTGCCCGGCGTCGTACCAAACGCCTTGCGAAACTGTGAGATAAACGGACTTGGCCCCTCATAGCCAAGCTTGAAGGCCACATCACCCACGCTTCGCCCTGTTGAGAGCAACTCCAGCGCACGAAACAACTTCGCCTGCCCGCACCACTTCCGATAACTCCAGCCCGTCTCATCAAAGAACCGCCGTTCAAACGTCCGCTGAGACATGCATGTCCGCTCCGCTGCATCAGCCAGACTTGGCAAATGCGCCGGGCATGACAAGATTGACTGACAAAGCTCTTTCAATAACGCATGATTGACCGGCATAGGCAGTTGCAACGGCGCATCCGGCAAACTCTTCAGCTGATCAACAATCACCTGCGCAATCCGCGCAACTGGTCCATCAAGCGCATAATCCCTGGGCGCTGCCATGAGCTCCTGTATTAACTCACGCAGCAGCGGTGTTACCTGCACCACCACTGGTTTATCAGAGAGCCGCGCAGACCAATCCTCGCGCAGGTACAGACTGCGGAACTGGGTTTTGACAGGGTAGACCGTTCGATGCATCATCCCACCCGGAACCCACACTGCCCGCTCCGGCGGCACAACAAACGTACCCTCCTCAGTGAACACCGTGGTCGCCCCTTGCATGATGTGCACCAATTGACCGCGCGCATGTGAGTGCGGCTGCCCCTGCCCTCCAATGGGCATATCTACCGCATAAGCAACAATGGGTTGCGGGCGGTCCACTTCATGCGGATCCATGTAAACATCAGCGTGAATTGGCATCGAACACCTCTTGGCGACTCCAAAACATTTTTTGGCAAACTAGTGCTATCACGTAAACAAACTTTTCGCTTACTTAATTGCAAAACCTTTTCATAAGAACGAAGCACCATGTTGAATATCATTAAAGACATCAGAGCCGACTGGCGCTCACCCTTTGTATTTTTGCTGGTTCTCACCGTCGCTTCACAGCTTTCATTTTCTGTGTGGTGGAACCTCATCAACAACTTCGCAGTGAACACGCTCGGCTTCACCGGTCAGGAAATTGGTATTCAGCAATCCATCCGCGAGATCCCGGGCCTGTTGGCGTTCACCGTTATCTTCATGCTGCTCATCTTCAAAGAGCAGACCTTCACGCTGATCTCACTGGGCCTGATGGGCTTCGGCATTGCGATTACAGGCTATTTCCCATCCGCAATCGGCTTTTATGCCACCACGCTCATCATGTCCTTCGGCTTCCATTACTACGAGACGCTCAAGCAGTCTCTGTCTTTGCAGTGGTTGCCGAAGAAGGATGCGCCAGCCCTGCTCGGCAAGATCATCGCCGTCTCGTCTCTGGTCTCCCTGTGCATCTACGGCACGATCATGCTCAGTTGGAAGACCTTTGACCTGGCCTATGAGCAAGTCTTCCTCTGGGCTGGAATTGCAGGCATGGCGCTGACCATCTTCGCAGCAGTTGCCTTCCCAAAATACAAAGCACACGTTGAGCAGCACAAAAAGCTGATCCTGCGCAAACGCTACTGGCTGTACTACGCCCTCACTTTCATGAGTGGTGCACGCCGTCAGATCTTCACGGTCTTCGCAGGCTTCCTGATGGTGGAACGCTTTGGCTACGAAGTGCATGAAGTTGCAGCCCTGTTCTTGCTGAACGGCGCCATCAATATGTTCCTCGCTCCCAAGATCGGCACCTTTATCGGTCGCGTCGGCGAACGAACTGCGCTGACCTGCGAGTACATCGGCCTGATCATCGTGTTCCTGTCTTATGCCTTCGTCACCAACGTCTGGGTTGCAGGCGCGCTCTACGTGATCGACCATGCATTCTTCGCAATGGCCATCGCCATGAAGACTTACTTCCAGAAGATCGCAGATCCGGCAGACATTGCACCAACGTCCGCCGTGGACTTCACCATCAACCATATCGCTGCAGTGGTGATCCCGGTTGTCTTCGGCACCATCTGGCTGTTCTCGCCTGCTCTGGTGTTCATCGCAGGCGCATCCATGGCTGCCATCAGCCTGATCCTGAGCCGCATGATCCCTCGTCATCCGGAGCCGGGTATGGAAACCGTGTGGGTCTCAGGCCGCCAACCACAGGCCGTCGGCGCCGAGTAAGCCCTTCACGACACGCAACAAAAAAGGCTGGCCCAATCGGACCAGCCTTTTTCATTTAAACTCTGAAGCTGCAGCTTAGCTCTGGCTCTCAGGGATATGAACCACCAGACCATCCATCTCGTCAGTTACACGGATCTGACAGGAAAGACGGGAAGTATCACGAACATCCTGAGCAAAGTCGAGCATATCTTCTTCCATTGGCTCAGGCTCGCCAGTCTTGTCATTCCACGCTGGATCCACGTACACGTGACAGGTCGCGCAGGCGCAGGCACCACCACATTCCGCTTCAATTCCAGGAACCATGTTCTTGATCGCGTTCTCCATAACGGTAGAACCGGCAGCAGCATCCACCTCATGGCTTTCACCTGATGAGGTGATGAAAGTAATCTTTGGCATATTTAAAGTCGTCCCGACCCTGATTGGCTTATTCTGTTGTCTTCAGATACATGCAGGCGCCCTGCTATTCAAGAACTTCTGAGCCAGACCTTATGGTCAAACCCGCGCAGCCAGTTTCACGTCACGATTTACGCAGCACCTGAAGCTCAGCAGACACAGCATCAAGGCAAGCCTCTACAGTTGCTAGCGCCGGCACCTGCCCTCCAGCAGCCTCATGCTCAGCATGTTCCAGCGCATCGCCCAGAGCAAAGGCACCAACGCCGCGCGCTGATCCTTTGAAGCGATGCAGCACAGCTTTCAGCACCTCAGCGCTTGACGAGCCTTGCAAGCCCCGACGGAACTCATCGATCTGCTCCTCAAACATCTCCAGGATCTGACCTTGCAAATCCGGATCATCAAACGTCACAGAAGAGAAGTGATCCCTGCATATCGCACTTGTAGTTTTATGTAGTTCCAGTGCCAAGTTGACGCCACGCCTCCAAACACAGCCAAGTGACTCAAAGTTATCAAGTTATTCGGAAAGTTGATTCGCTTGAGTGACTCAAAACCCGCCACCGCTATGACTCTGCAGTGACTCTACCCCTCATTTCCCATAGGCAACGGAATCTATTCCCCAAAAGAAAACACAGGTTTTTATTTTATGGTTAACAACATCCTACTGCCCAGATTCAAATCTAGACTCGGAGCCCCGCCACCAGCCTTCACTGCCATCACACGTTAAAATTGACAAGGTGCTCTGTTAAAGATGGTTAACAAGATTTTTCGAATTACCATCCCGCTCCAGCATCTCGCGTCCCTTGTCGGTCAGCTTGCATATGAGCCAATCGGGCTTCAATGGGTTGGAAAACCAAGGCTCCGCCCACCCTGCCGCAACACACGCCCGCACAGTTGCAGCTGGCACTTGTCGACCGCTCTCGTCAAACAGCGGCAACTTTCCACCTGCTTCGTTAAGACCTCGCCTTAACCATTTGAGTTGTGTAGGACTCGGCCGATTGGGACCTTTAGAACTGACTGGAGAATTTTCGCGATTAGCCATAGTGAGTTCCCCCCAAAAATGCTGCCTGTGACTTATCGTAGGGCACCTAAAAATCCCGGCAACTTCTGTTGTACAGTCCACCGGATTGTGCCATTAGGTTAAGGGTAGCTGCAAGGTGGGGAAATCTAAATCTTAATGCACCGTTAACATTAACGGTCCGCTTTGATTCTGAAAACTCCCTGTTTTTGGCCCTAGAAGTTCGGCGGTGCTCTCAATTCAGAGCTGTCGGATTGTATGGGGCCAAACCCATTGTTGTCTGAAATGCGTTTCTGTTTGGGAGGAGCGCTTTTCGCGTAAGGCAGACACCTTGTGGTGACGGCGCCGGCACAAAAGGCGAAATGATGTGCTGACGACCGGCAAGTAGAGAGTACGGACGCGAGGCGAGATATGGCGAACACCCCGAAGGCGAAAGCTCCATCGGAAGTGGCTCTGTCAGCGGTAGAAGAAGCCCTTCAGGCTGATTTTGGCGCTCCACAGGAGTCAATGTTATCCAGCGAACAGGAAAGCACGAGTGCGGACACACCGCAGATGTCGGCTAGCCCTGCAAAGGAGGCTGCAACCACTGCGCCTTCAACTGACAAAAAACTGGCTCAGCTTGTAGAAGAAAATCAGGCACCGAGACAGGTTCGCAAGCGTGGCCGTGGTGGCCGCCCGCCAACAGCAAGCAATGATGATCGCCAGTCCATTGGCTCTTTGATGTTTGCTCTGCAGCGCAAGCCGTCTGCAGCTCCGTTCTGGTTCGCATTTGCAGTCTCCGTTGTCTGGGCCAGCCTCGGCCTTGCAATGTCCTGGGGCGCATTTGCTGAGCAGCTCGAAAAATCATCTTCATTCGCAGGCGTATTCGAAAACCCGACACTGGTTCTCGTTTCCGTCTTTATTGTTGTTCCAATCGCTTTTGTCTGGGTTATGGCCCTCATGTTCTGGCGCGCGCAGGAAATGCGCAACGTCGCACGGGGCATGACAGAAGTTGCGCTTCGTCTGGCTGAGCCGGAAGATGTTGCAAAAGAAAGCATCCTCAACGTTGGTCAGGCGATCCGCCGCGAAGCCGCTGCCATGGGCGACGGTATTGAACGCGCAATTGCCCGTGCCAGTGAGCTGGAAGTTCTCATCCATAAGGAAGTGTCTTCCCTTGAGAACTCATATAATGACAACGAACTGAAAATTCGCCGTTTGGTGGAAGAACTCGTCAGCCAGCGTGAAGCCATTCAGGCCAACGCGGAACTGGTGCGTGAAACCATCTCCGGCTCCCACGAAAACCTTGCTTCACAGCTCGCAAACACTTCAGAGGATTTCGCCTCCTCCGTTGATCGCGCCCGGGAACGCCTCACCGGTTCGATCGACTCTATGCTTGAGCAGATGAACAGCAAGCTGGAAACCCGCGTCTCAGAAGTCACCGACAGCTTCACGGAAGCCGGAAGCGAAATGGTCTCCTCGCTGACCATCCGTTCCGATGATTATGTCGAGCGTCTCACATCAACCGGTTCCGAACTGGTTGAAACTCTTTCTGAAACCGGTTCCAAGCTCTCTGAAACACTTCATGAGCGTGGCTCTTCTATTAATGAAGAGTTCTCCTCAACTGCGAACTCCTTCATCGATAACCTCACCGAGCGTGGTTCTGATCTGAACAGCCGTCTCTCTGAGACATCTGAGGAACTTGTCAATAACCTGGCAAGCCGCAGCGATGAAATCACCGCAACCCTATCCACCACTGGTACCGAGATCGTTGAAGGCCTCTCTGCACGCGGCAACGAAATCAGTGACCTGCTGGCAGAACGCGGCGACGCACTGAACGCAACACTCGGCGCAGCTGGCGCAGAACTGTCTGCAACCATCACTGACCAGACAGAAGCCATGAAAGGCGTACTGCAGGCTCAGGGTACTGAACTGACCGCATCCATTGAAGAGACTGTCTCTTCCGTGACTGCTCAGTTCGTGGGTGCAAGTTCCGAGCTCACCGAAACTCTGGTCACCACATCCGGCGAAGTTGTTGGCCAGATCAGCGCTGCAAACACAGAGCTGAACTCCACACTCACCAATGGTCTGTCCGAGTTCACCACCAGCGTTTCCGAAACCAGCTCCGAGCTGGCGCAAACTCTGGTCATCACCACATCTACTGTCAGCGAGCAGCTCACCGAAGCAAATGCGACCCTCACAGAAACCCTCAATGTTTCTGTACAGTCCATCAGCTCCGCAGCAGAAGGCGCAAGCTCTCAGGTCAGCACCGTTCTTTCCAACGGCGTAACCGAGCTGACCACAAGCGTAACAAGTGCAAGCACCGAGCTCTCCGAAGCTCTGGCAGCGACTACCTCTACTGTTACAGACCAGATTAACAGCGCAAACGATACTCTGACCGAAACAATGAACCTTGGCGTTGTTTCCATCAACCAGAGCGTCGAAACCGCAGGTTCTGAGCTGACAACAACACTTCTCACCGCTTCCAACGAAGTCACCGAGAAGATCACAACAGCAAACGACAACCTGACCGAGACCCTGAAGGGCAGCGTCGACACCATCACCCGCACAGTTGATGGCGTCAGCGGCGAACTCTCCCAGTCTCTGGACAGCGGCGTTGAGCTTCTTTCTCAGACTGTCACCAACAGCACAGCTGCCATTGCAGAAACAATGGAAAGCGGCGTAACCAATCTCAACGAGAGCGTTTACGGTGCTTCTGCACAGCTGACAGAAACTCTGGACGCAAGCGCATCCAACTTCACAGCTTCTGTTTCCGGCGCAACCGCCAACATCACAGACGCTCTGGAAGACGGCGTTTCCAGCCTCAGCAGAACTGTTTCTGGTGCAAAAGAGCAGATCTCCGAAACTCTGGACGGCGGCGTTGTTACGCTCAGCGAAACAGTCAATGCAGCTGGCTCCCAGATCTCCACTGTCATGGACAGCGGCGTTGGCAGCCTGACAGATGCCGTCAAGACTGCAAACACCATCATGTCCGAAACTCTGGACGCTGGTGTTGGCAGCCTCAACGAAACTGTCGGTTCTGCAAGCTCCCAGATCTCCACGATCATGGACACTGGCGTCAGCAGCCTGAACGAGACCGTCAACACGGCCAACACTCAGCTGACCGATACGCTGAACCTGACCGTCACAACCGTTTCCGATCAGTTCGGCAGCGCAAACGCACAGCTGCATGAGACTCTGGAAACATCCATTTCCGGTATCACCGAGCACTTCTCCTCTGCAAGCACTCGCCTCTCCGACGAGATCCTTACACGCGGCGAAGAAATCAATGCCAACCTGTCTCTTACAAGTGGCCGCCTGATCGACACGATCACTGGCCGCACCGAAGAGATGATGGGCGTTGTCGACGAGCGTGTGACCAACCTGGACACTGCCCTGCGCGCAACCGGCGAACAGGCAGCAGAAGGCATTGCAAACCGTGGTCGCGAGATCAACGAAGCAATCGCAGTTCAGTGCACCGACTTCATCGACACCCTGTCCAACCGCTCCACCGAGGTTTCCGAAGTGTTGCGCGGTGCAGGTGAAAGCATCATTGCTGACCTCTCCCTGCGTGGTGGCGACATCGCAACCCGTCTGGACGAGACTGCAAACACACTCGGCACCACCATCACTGTCAGCGGCGGCGAGCTGGCTGATCGTCTTGGTAACGTCAGCACTCAGATCTACGAAAGCATCACCATCAACGGTGCTGAGCTGGACCAGCGTCTGGCAGAGCGTGGCGCAGAAGTGGCTGACACCATCAGCAAGCAGACTTCCGCCTTCAAGACCGCTCTTGAAAGCACAACATCCGACATCACCGGCGCACTTGGCCTGCGCACTGAGGAACTGGCTGACAAACTGGCTGACACAGGTACACAGCTGGCGTACCTCATCGGTTCTCGTGGTGAGCGTGTAACAGCTGATCTGACCGAAATCGGCGATCGCATTACCGAAACCCTCGATATCCGTGGCCGCGCCCTCAACGACGGTCTGGCAAGCAAGCTGGCAGAACTGGAGCAGGTTGTTACCGAAAGCGGTTCCGATCTCGTTCAGTCCATCGACCTGCGCAGCCAGAACATCGGCGCATCCTTCGACAGCCGCATCGAGTCCCTCGACGCGAAACTGGAAGAACGCACCTCTACCTTCGAACAGAGCTTCGATACCCGCGCAGCAGCCCTTACCGAAACCATCGAAAGCCGCACCACCAGGCTGGCCGACGCTGTGGAACAGGGCACCGGCATCATCGCAAGCACTCTGGAAGAGAAAACCCAGTCCATCTCCAAGATCCTCGAAGATCGCACCGACATCATCGCGGTCAATCTTTCCGAGCGCGTGGAGCAGGTTGGCGTGTCTCTCTCCAACCGTGCAGAGAAGATCGGCGAGATCCTCGCTCAGCGCTCCGAAGCAATCGAAGAAACCATCTCCAACAGCCTGTCCACCTTCGATCAGGCTGTGGGCGACAAGGTCGAGGCAGCTGCGACAGTCATCACCGACCGCGCAGAGCATCTCTCCGAGTCCCTGTCCTCCGGTACCGAGCGCATTGATCAGGCTCTGGACGCACGCGCCAAGCAGATTTCTGAGACTCTGGTTTCCCGTACCCGTGAGATTGCAAAGGCATTCCACGACGGTCAGACAGAGATCAACGAAGCACTCGACAGCCGTCTGGAAGAAGCTGGCAGCATCATCGTTCAGCAGTCCAAGAACCTCACCGACGCTCTCTCCGAGCAGGTGGCAGAGATCAACGTCTCTCTCGGTTCCAAGGTCTTCGAAGTTGCAGAAACCCTCGACAGTCGCTCCAAAGCTCTCGAAACGATCCTCACCGATCGCCTCGAAGCTATCACCACTACAATGGGCGACGAGAGCGAGAAGGCAGCAAGCACGCTTACAACAGCAATGGCAGAAGCTACCTCTTCCCTTGGCTCCGAAAGCACCCGTGTTCGCGACCTTATCCTCGAAGTCGTTGGTCAGGCATCCGATCGCCTTGCTCAGGAACGAGACCTCACAACCGAGAAGGTTGTCAGCTCTGTAGAGCAGCTCTCCGGTACCCTGAGCAAAGAAGGCGAGCGCCTTCAGGAAATCGTTTCCAACTCCATCGGCGAAGCCCGCAATTCTCTGGAAGGCGAAGGCGAGAAAGCAGCAGCAGCTGTTTCCGATGCGATGGCGAACGTCCGCGGTACGCTGACCAAGGAAGGTGACGAGGTCGCACAGCGCGTTCTGGCAACCGTGGCACAGGCAGCAAATGCACTGGCCGTGGAAAGCGAAAACGCCCGCGCCATGTACACCGCAACCCTCGCCGAAATGTCTGGCGCCCTCACCGGCGAAAGCGACAAGGTCCGTGGCGACCTGTCCCAGACCATCGAGCTGGTGACTGGCCGTCTCTCCGCAGAAAGCGAGCGTTCCAAGACGATCCTTGCAGAATCTGCAGAAGACGTCCGCAAGCTTCTGGCAGGCGAAACCGACGAAGTTCGTGCCCGCGTCTTCACCACCATCGAAGAAGCAGCTGGCACCCTGTCCACCCGCGTCAAGTCCGTGGCAGACGAGCTGCTGGTTAAAGCTGAAAACCTCAACGATGCCTTCGGCAGCCGCTCCTCCGAGCTCTCCGAAATCATTGGCAAGGATGGCAGCGAACTTATCCTCGCTATCGAAAACCGGGCCCACGACCTCACCACACGCGTCAACGAAGTTCAGAACGCAATTCTGGATGCAGTGACCGTGAAGGGCCGTGAAGTCTCCGACCGCTTCGCACAGAACGGTCTGCAGGCAACCCGTGAGCTGGTTGAAGCTGGTGAGAAGATCGTCACCGCAATCGACGAGCGCAGCACCATCGCAACCACCCGTATGGATGATAGCCGCGAGCGCATGCAGGCCGACATGAACGTCCTGCTCAACGCAGTCTCCACGAAGGGTCAGGAAGTTGCAGACACCGTGACCCGTCAGGGCGCAGTGGCAACCGAGGCGCTGACACAAACCATCGACGGCATCGGCAACACCATCGAAGATCGCACCCGCATGGCTGTGAACGTGATGACAGGCACCAAAGAGCGTCTTGAAACAGACGTCTCCGAGATCCTGACACGCCTGAACGCATCCAACGGCAGCCTCCGTCAGATCCTTGCTTCTGCAAGCGAGAACCTGTCTGAAGTTGAAACCAACCTGGCAAACCGCGCAGGTGAGTTCAGAACCGCGATCGATCGCGCAGTCACCGAAACCGAAGCTGCAAACGCCACCATCGAAGCCCAGGTCGGCCAGCTCCGCAACACAACACACACCGTGCTTGCTGACGCTGCGAAGATCGCAGGCCGCATGGAAGACCAGAACCAGCTTCTCGGTCAGGCAATTGCAGATCTGGAAGCAACCAACACCCACGTGGACAGCCGCTTCTCCGATCGCCGCATGGCAATCGAGATGGTCGCAGACACCCTGATCAAGAAAACTCAGGATGTCGAAGTGCTCATGGCGAACTACACCAACACCCTTGGTGACACGCTTGAAGTTGCTGACGATAAGGCGCGTGAAGTTTCCGGCATGCTCCGCGCTGCTGCTGAAGCTGCGACCAAGTCTGTGACTGAGCAGTTCGAAAGCATGCGCATGACTGCTGGCATGGAAGGTCAGAAGGCACGTGATGCAGTTCGCGCAGCTCATGACGAAATCCTCCATGACATGAAGTCCACCGTCACCGAGGCATCTGAGCGCTTCACCGACGCAACAGCTCGCATGCGCGATGTGGCCCGCTCTGTTCATCAGGAACTGGAAGCAACCCGCTCTGAGCTCAACGCAGGTATTCTGGCTCTGCCGGATGAAGCAGAAGCATCCACCTCTGCACTGCGTCGCATCGTGAGTGAACAGGTCAAGGCACTGGAGGAACTCTCCGGCATCGTATCTCGCCAGTCCTCTCAGTTCGATGTGTCCACACCAGCTGAGCCAGCACGCGCAGTCAACGCTGCTCCTGCAGCTGTGGCAGCAGCCGGCCAGTACGCAGCAGCTGAAGCACCAACCCTGCAGCAGGTTGCTGCAACCGGTGCAAAGCCAGCACGTATGTCCCCGTCTCCACGCCGCATGGAAGCCCCTGCCCCACGCGCTAAGCGTCCGCAGGCAACTCCGGCAGCAGTACAACAGGGAAACGGCACATCCAAAGGCTGGATCAGCGACCTGCTCCGCCGCGCTTCCGACGATGAAGACGGCATGGGCGGACACGCACACGACACAGCAAACGCACGCACCCCACAGCACATGGTTGAATCCCTCAACTCCCTGAGCATGGACATTGCTCGTGCAGTTGACCATGAAACCTTTGTGGACCTGTGGGAACGTTACAAGCGCGGCGAGCGCGATGTCTTCACCCGTCGCCTGTACACCCTGCAAGGTCAGCAGACCTTCGACGAGATCCGCCAGAAGTACGGTCGTGATCCTGAATTCCGCAGCGCTGTAGAGCGTTACATTCAGGACTTCGAGCAGCTTCTGTCTCAAGTCTCCAGAAGCGACAGCGACAATCAGCTCGGTCAGACTTACCTGACCTCTGATACCGGCAAGGTCTACACCATGCTCGCCCACGCCAGCGGTCGCTTCGACTAAGCTGCAAGCAAGCACTAGAAATCAAAAAAGGCTCCTGAGATTTTCAGGAGCCTTTTTTGTTGGGCCGGTCGCATAAGTTATTGCATCTCCGCTGTGAACTATCGGAGTCAGCAACAAGTTTAGGCCCGGAGAACCTTGAACAGCATGAAAAGACATGCACATGTAAAATGAGAAGGCGTATTACCCAGACAAAATTGAAAATTCCAAACTCAGGCACACGCCTACTTTACTATTGATTTTCAAAGGATTTTCAGATGCAAATCCCCGCTTCACTCTCCGAGTTCGTGCGTGATGCGCTAAACAAGGGCTTCTCCAAGGAAGACATCCGTACAAGCCTGAGCCCGTCAGACTGGACTGCTATTGAGATAGACACAGCTCTGAAAAGCTGGTCCTATGATGAAACGATTGGGGCAGTTCCTCAACCACAGCGCTCTACTTCAGCATGGGATGCAGTCTTCTACGCGCTTCTCTTCGCAGCCTTTGGGATGGTCATTGGCAACACTTTGATTTTGCTGCTTGGGCTGATTACTCTCTGGATACCAGAGGTTGGAGATAGTTTTTCCCGCAGTGGCCTACGCAGCCTTCGCTGGTCTATGGCTGCATTGATTATTTTTACTCCAGTTTTCCTCTGGCTCCATCTCAAAGATGAGCGTGACAGCAGCGCAAATCCAGCAAGCAAGTATAGCAGTGTCAGACGCTGGCTCACCGCCATTGCGATTTTTGCAGCTGCAATGACACTACTCTGCGACGCCATTTATCTGATCTACCGTTTCCTTGATGGAGATCTGACAGCCCGCTTTATTGCTAAATCTAGCGCAGTCGCACTCCTCTCACTCGTAGTCATCCAGTACTTTTATCAGGGTCGACAACTTCAGGAAAATATCAGCAGACTAGGCAGCTTATTTGCAACTTGGATACCAAGTGGGCTGGCAACACTTGTGCTGGCCTTATCATTCTGGACCGTTGGCGGACCAATGCAAGGGCAATTGGAACGCAGAGATCAACTACGTATCTCTGATATCAATCAGCTTCAAAAGGGTATCACGTTTTGCAAGGCCACCCGCAATAAAGACCTTCCAGAAGAGTTAGATCCTATGAGCTGCGCACGTAATCCTAATTTGCTCACAGGATATGCATCTCAAGTCATTTATAAAAAGCTCTCTGCTAAGCAGTTCCAGCTTTGTATCGAGGTTGAAGCACCAGAAAGTCTACGCACATACAACGCGGAACTAAAAGGCAACCAGTACTGCGTCACTGATAAGATTAGATGATTAAAACCAGCGAATGTGAGAGTGATAACAAAGCAGTCTAGGCAGTACGGAGGTAACTTCTGCCGTCTTTACCGTTCCACCGATCACATCACCATCTTTTTTGACCTGTACGTTGGAAGTCGATCTGCAAGCAAGCCTTAGAAATCTAAAAAGGTTCCTGAAACTCTCAGGAGCCTTTTTTGCTGGCAGTGTCGTTTGCCTTCAACTTTGCTGTTCGGAGAGCTGCTCGTAACCTTCCTCCAAATTGCCAAATTGACCCAGAAAACAACATCATAGTAGTTCTGCTTACCTGCACTGGTGTGTAGTGCAATCTCTGCGCCAGACTGAGCAGCTCATTCAATTCGGGCAACAACAGGAAAAGCTGACATGAAGTACCCAAACATTGCAATTCTCGGGGCCGGAACAATTGGAATGAGCTGGGCAGCGCTGTTCGCGGCCACGGGTCGGCAGGTCACCGTTTACGATCCCTCTCCGGAAACGGAAGACCGGGTCACCACTCTGATAAAGAACGCTTCAGAAACGCTCGCTGCCCTTGGATGGGAACATGCAGGCGATACGTCTAAGCTGAAGTTTACGAACGATCCGGTAGCAGCTGTGTCAGATGCTGACTTCATTCAGGAAAGCGTACCAGAGCGTCTTGAGATCAAACACGGGCTCTACCAGCAGATTGAACCGCACCTGAAGCCAGAGGTCATCATAGGCAGCTCAACTTCAGGCTTGAAGCTCTCCGATATGCAGGCAGGGTTTAACAACCCAGCACGCTTTATCCTCGCCCACCCCTTCAACCCACCACACCTCATTCCATTAGTGGAGCTGATGGACAACGAGAAGACAGATGCAGACGTGCTCCAGTCAGCTAAAGACTTCTACGAGAGCATTGGCAAAGTCTGCGTCCGCCTCAACAAAGAAGTCCCCGGACACATCGCAAACCGCCTGCAAGCCGCAATCTGGCGTGAGACCATCCATCTGGCAATGGAAGGCGTTGCCAGCGTTGAGGACATCGACAAAGCCGTTGCGTACGGCCCTGGCCTCCGTTGGGCAGCGATGGGGCCAAACACGCTCTTACATCTCGGTGGAGGTGAAGGCGGTATCCGTTCCTTCTGCGATCATCTTGGTGGGCCATTCCAAAGCTGGTGGGATGACCTTGGCACCCCGCAGATCACGCCAGAAGTGGTCGACACCCTCGAAGATGGCGTGAAAACCTCGCTGGAAAACACAACCATGCAAGACCTTGCCAAACGACGGGATGATCTGGTTTTGCAGTTCGTTCTGTCCGGGCAAACCAAGAAGGAAGAAACCTCCGCATAGTAAGCTGACACCCAGCCAGCCACGCGCTGGCTCTATGCCCTCTTCGTCGATACTGGTCTTTAAACAAGTCTAGGTAGCGGAAAAAGGAAAAGCCATAACGAAAACAGAATACCTACTTCCGTGAACTTGCCTCACGTACATCTCATCTTCACCTAGCTCTAGACAATATAGATCTTTTACGAGTTTCCTCAAAAATTGTAACAACTCTCTAGCATACATATTTTACATGCATTAACATTAAATAAGTTAATAAAATTTCATCAATGTAATATAGCTCCTTATTTAAGTATCAATTTTGAGAATAAATTTATTATTATAATATTAATCACGGTTACTACTAGATATTTTAATCGAAATATTCAACTTACCAAAAAAGCAATCAAGGATTGTATAATATGGAGAGATCCAGAAAAAGAACCTCAGAAGCCGATCGAAGATTTATTATAGGAAAGTCAGGCGGACGCTGTAACAAATGTCGCTGTGAGATTTTTGCCGAAAACGAATTTTACGAGAGGGCGCGATTAGGAGACGATGCCCATATAATTGCCGCATCACCCTTAGGCCCAAGAGGACAGTCAGGGAGCGAAGACAAAGCACTTGCAAAAGCTACAAACCTAATTCTTTTGTGCAAGACATGCCATTCAGAGGTAGATCAACAACCTCGTAAATTTACAGAAGAGTATCTTTTACAACTGCGCGAACGACACTATGCTTGGATTGAAGCATCATTGGGAAAGGTACTAGCTCAACGACCAAAATTTCATTACTTATCGTACATTAATGTACCACGTGTAGATATGTACGCCGTTGTAAACTCAATCTATTTACCTCAAATCGAACTTAGCAATGCTCAATCATTCCGGGATTTAGGCTTCCAAGCAGGACGCTTAATGTCTACATACACAAAAGTTCTTAATGACGAAGCTTTGTATGCAAATATTTTGCGCTCTACAACCAAATTTGAGGAGCTAGAAGTTGGTTCATACTGGTATTCATCAGAAGTTATTTTTAGAAGTAAAAAGATATCTAGAGATCTTGATCCTGAAGATTCATGGAGTAAAGAAGAAAGTATCATATATCGAAAATATGATGGCTGGAAACTTGTTTGCTTAATCAACCCAAGATGGATAACAACATCGACTTCATTTTCGATGCTTAGTAGCGGAACGATAAAAACTGCTGGAATACTAAACATAAAGAGCGTTGATGATATCAATAAAATCGCAATTGCATCTCCGCTTTTTCTAGGCGCACCAGACGACAGGCCTTAACTGTAATGACTACCTACTTCAGAGCCAAGCAACACTATGAGGCGATTGCTCAGTCCGAGGAGCACAAGTGGCCGAACATCCATTGGTGTGGAGATATTGAAAACTGTGATGTGTGCTCCCGGCCAATGCAGGATGAGATTTACATGATTGATGGCCCCGCAACCTTTTCATCTAACGCTCCATGGGGCAATTTATGCATAACTTGCGCTCTAAAGTATTCACCCCAAATAGGTTGGGGGAAAGCACAACTTTACCAAAAAACAACTGACGAGAAGTGGCTACTGATCGCTGGCGGTCCACCTATAGAAGAGTTTTAGGACTACTACATTCAAAACTCCACTTAGTTGCCCTTCGCTGCCTCAGTCATCGCTGGTGCAACAGCAGCAACCTGTCTGTTGCCAGCGGTTTCCTGAGTATTCAGCTCAGCACGCTTGGCAGCCGCCTTGGAGCGAGGAATGCGTCCAACGGTGTTAACGGACCAGCTGGCGATCTGAGAAAGCACATTATCTGAGGCCGCATTCAGCGCCGGAATGGCATCAGTAACGGTATCATCCGTTGTCGGAACACTTGCTGCGAACACGCGCATGCCGATGGACCGTCCGTCACGATCATCCACGATGCGAGCGGCCACTTCCACATACGCCTTGTCACCACCGTCTACCTGCAGCTCAAAAGCCCGCAGAGTGGTTTGCAGCTGGTAGTCGATCAGAAGGCCCTGCCCCGGTTGGGAAACACCACGCAGCTTGCCAGTGTTCTCCAGCGTCTCAACAAGCTTTGCCTGGAAGACGCGAGGCAGCGTGTCAGTCCACGCCACTTTCGGGAAGTACGAGTAAATCGGACCACCGCCCTGTGTCACCGCAATATTGCTCGTATCCAGCGCCTGCAAAGCAACCGGCGTTGCAACAAGCACCTGATAGTCGGAAGCTCTCACTTTGACAGGAACATCGCGCGGCGCAGTCAAACCATACAGGGCTTCTGGGCCACTTGCCCCACACCCTGCCAGACCACCCAACAGAACGGCACCAACAACCAATTTTTTAAGTGTCGAACCGAACACGCCGAGCTCCAGCTTACTGCCATAGGCAACCCGTGGGTTTTCGAGTCGCTTCCCTATAGTTTTGTCAAACATTTCCAAAAACTCAACGCCGCTGCGCCCCATTAAATACAGGTGTGTCCGATCCGCCAAAAATCACACGATTTGGGTTGCGGTCAAAATTATTCACGGCCCGTCGAATTTCAATAAGTGTCTGGTTTAACTGCTGCATTGCCGCAGTAAAGTCCTGTCCGCCTTGCTGGCTCAATTTCAACAGGGCCAGCGAAATTGGCTCTGCCCGCTTAGCAAAAGCGTCTGCAACCTTGCGAATGGAAGCCGCTGCATCAGTTGCCTCCTTGATGAAGCCCTGTCCATCAGCAGAAACCATGCCGTCCACTTTCTCCAAAATGGTGTTCACGCGCACAGAAGCTGCATTCAGATTTGTGGCAATGTTCTTCGCCTGATCAATCACCTTATCAACGTCAGGAACCTTCTTCTTCAGTTCCGTTGTCATGTCGTTGACGGACTTGGCAGCATTGCCGATCTCATCAATCGCCTTGGAAAGCTCTGGTGTCTTTTCAGCCAGTGTCGTCGCAACCTTGTCAGCCGAAGCCACAATGTTGGAGACCTTGGCCGGATCAATCGCTTCCACAATACCATTGGTGTTGGAGATCAGCGTATTGGCGTTGTCCATGGTTTCGCTCAGCTGATCAGACGCGGCACTCAGGTTGGTTCCAACCTCGCGCGCAGAAACAATCACGCTGTCGATCTCTTTGTTGCGCCCGGCAATGGTGTTGCTCACCTCACGAATGTTGGCCGTTGCAGCACCCGCATCCTCAATGGCTTTCGCGATCACCTGATCCTTGTCAGAAAGTGTCTTGGTCACCTTCTCAACCGAGGTCACAATGTTGCTGACCTGATCAGACTTCACCATGCTCAAAATACGGTTGGCGTTTTGAGTGGTCAGCACAATCTCGTTAGAAGCTGTCTCTGCATTCTTCACAATGCGGTCGATCGCTTCCTTGTTCTTGGTCAGCTCAACAGTCAGCTCACGCGCATTCTCAGCAACAACAGAAGCAGAGGACAGCATGGTGTTAATGTCCCCACGACGCTCCGTCAGCACACCGCCCAGATCCGAGGCGCCTTTCAAAATGCGCCCGACTTCCTCAGGCTTGACCGCAGCAATTACCTTCTCCAGCTGCTCAAGCTCATCATTCAGCTCTGTGGTGAAGTTCACCAGCTGATCAGAGGCCAGCTTGCCATTAGCGATGATCTCACCAACACCATCTGTAGAAGCTGACAGCTTGTTGGTCATGCTCTCCACATTGGTGACGATCTGGCCCAGCTTGTCCGGCGGCACATTCGCCAGCAGGTCATCCCCACGGTCCACCAGATTACCGATCTTGCCAGAAAGCCTGGTCAGCGCCTTACTGGTCTCAGTCACGCCAGAAAGGAAGTCATCCACGCCCTTGGCATTGTTGGCCAGCGCCTGCGTAAAGACCTCAACGTTCTGAATGGTTTTCTGCACATCCGGTTGGGCATTCATCACCAGCTCATCAATATGCGTCAGCGTGGAATCCGCCTTACGCATGATGTCTTTGGCCCCTTCCAGCAAATCCTCAAACTGAGACCTGCGCGCATACATCACCGGAACAGTATCAGTCGCTTTGGAGAACAGCGGCGGAGACTCCGATGACCCGCCGGAAAGATCCACATAGGCAACGCCCGTCAAACCCGTAAACCCAAGAGAAGCAACCGTGTCGCGGCGCAGCGGAGCATTGGCATCAACACGCACAGTCGCCACAACAAGCTTCGGGTTTTCAGCATCATACGTGAGCGCACTCACGTCACCGATTTTGATACCGTTAAACAGCACCTGACCACCAATCGGCAGGCCAGTCACAGCACCGGGAAAGATAATCTTGATGTCACGACGGCTCGAGCGATCACCCGCGCTCAAGAGCCAGAATGTAAACAGAAAGGCGATGCCAACAACAGTTAGAACGAATGCACCGATAGCGATATTATTTGCGCGGGTTTCCATGCATCCTCCTCACACCCGATTGAGGGCACGCGCCCCACGGAAATAGGACTTAACCCAAGGGTGCTCCACCTGCATCATATCCTCAATGGTTCCTTCAACCAAAACCCTGCGTTCACCCAGCACGGCAATACGATCACAAATACTATGAAGACTATCCAGATCATGGGTGACCATGTAAACCGTAAGTCCCAGAGTTTCTTTCAGTTTTACAATAAGATCATCAAAATCAGCCGCCCCGATCGGATCCAGACCGGAAGTGGGCTCATCTAAAAACAAAAGATCAGGATCCAGCGACAGCGATCGCGCCAGCGCAGCCCTCTTGATCATACCGCCGGAAAGCTCGGAAGGCAGCTTGTCTGCCGCATCCAGAGGCAACCCAACCATCTCAATCTTCAGCAGTGCCAGCTCATCCCGCAGCCGCGGAGAAAGCTTCAGATGCTCACGCATCGGCACCTGCACGTTCTGCTTCACCGTCAGCGAGGAAAACAACGCCCCCTGCTGAAACAACACCCCCCAGCGCTGCTCAATTTCGCGGCGCATGGAATCCGTAGCTTCATCAAAGTCCTGCCCAAACACCTCAATGGTACCGGACCGCCGCCGTGTCAGCCCCAGCACAGCACGCATGAGCACAGACTTACCCATACCGGACGCGCCAACAAAGCCAAGCACTTCGCCGCGGTACACATCAAGATTCAGGTTCTCCAGAATAAGCTTATTGCCAAAGCCAACGGTAATATCCCGAACCCGAAGCAGCACTTCCCGATCATCAGCAGCTTGGTGACCCGAGCCTGATCCGTTCATCGGCCCTGTTTGCCCTTGTCCCATACTGGTTAAAACCCAATAGACGCGAAGAACACAGCAAAAACTCCATCCACCACGATGACCATAAAAATAGATTTCACAACAGAAACAGTCGTATGACGCCCAAGCGACTCCGATGAGCCCTCAACCTTCATACCTTCCATGCACGCAATAAGCCCGATGATCAGCGCCATAAAAGGCGCCTTCACAATGCCGACCATCAGTGTATCAACAGTAACAGCAGCCTGCAGTTGTGCAATAAAGGAATGAGGCACAATGCCCAGATACCACCAGCAAGTCAGCCCGGCACCGAACAAAGCCGCGATATTCGCCAGAAACACAAGGATCGGCAGAGCAATCATCAACGCCACCAGACGCGGCAGGATCAGTACTTCCGTCACCCGCAAACCGGTCACCTGAAGCGCATCAATCTCTTCCTGCATCTTCATGGACCCCAGCTCAGCCGTATAAGCAGAACCAGACCGGCCAGCCACCATGATCGCCGTCAGAATAACGCCAATCTCACGCAGCACCAGAATACCGGAGAGATCCACCACAAAGATCTCTGCCCCAAACTGCTTCAGATAAAACCCGCCCTGCTGCGCGATGATGCCACCGATCAGAAAGCTCATCAGGCACACAATTGGAACCGCTCCCATACAGGAGCGCTGAAACTGCACGCCGATGGAGATAGGCCGCAACCGGCTTGGATGGGTCGCAGCAGCCGTAATCGTCGCTGTCAGGCTACCAAGCATGGCCAGAATATCGCGCGTATCACGCCCCAGCTGGCGAGTCGCTTCGCCCACAGCTTCGAGGTAATTGAGGAAAGAGTTACCAGAGTGTTCTTCGGTTGGATTGTCGACTTCTTGCCGGTCAACCTCTTTCAGCAGGATGTCGAACCGCTCGTCTTCATAAAGGAACTTGACCTCCCGACCCTGCTCCGCCTGCTCCATCTGGAACCGCTGCAGCAGCCAGGCACCAGCGGTATCGAGAAAACTAACCGCCTTTAAATCCACGCAAATTACAGAGTGAGTGAGAGACGCCGCCACCTGATTGATGAGATTTTCGCAAGTGGCCCCTTGCCGGATGCCCCAGGCACCGGAAGCCGTAAGCAAAAGTAACGCCCCGTCTTCAGCAGTTACCAGGTCCGGCGCATCAAATTTATCACTCAGCTTCATCTCGGGACCCTGCGCCCTATAATCCAAAAATCCTATTGATCCTATACAGGTTTCTGTAGTGTGTCGTCTAGTAATCCTCATTCAGCCACAAGTACAACGGATAAAATAATGTCTATTTCTAAGCCATATCTATTATTTCTTGGGGACGTAAAAGACGAGCTCGCAGCAAAAACTGCGCATGGCGTACTTGATTGGCGACCGGAGTGGTGTCTGGGTCAAATTACACTTCCCGGCTGCAAAGCCCACACCAGCCTTCCTGAAATGAGCCTGACCGAAGCATCTGAAGCTGGCGCCAAAACCATGGTGATTGGCTGCGTGAATGCAGGCGGTGTTCTGCCAGATCATTGGATCGCCACCATCGTTGATGCGCTCAACAATGGCCTCGACATTGCAGCAGGCCTGCATATTCAGCTCGGAAGCATCCCGGCCATTGCCGAAGCCGCCGCAAAGAACAACCGCAAACTCCATGATCTGCGCTTCACCGACCTCACCTTCCCAACTGGCAAAGGCGAGAAGCGATCTGGCAAACGTTTGCTCACCGTTGGTACAGACTGTTCTGTTGGCAAAAAATACAGCGCAATCGCCCTCCAGCGTGGCCTGGCAGAACGCAACGTCAGCTCAGACTTCTGCGCCACCGGCCAGACCGGCATCCTCATCGCCGAGCGCGGCATCGCCATCGACTCTGTTATTTCAGACTTCATCTCTGGCGCCGCGGAATACATCAGCCCAGCCACCAAAGACGACCACTGGGATGTGATCGAAGGTCAGGGCTCCCTGTTACATCCATCCTTTGCAGGCGTCTCTCTGGGTCTGCTCCACGGTTCTCAGCCAGATGCCTTTGTGGTTTGCCATGAGCCAACCCGCTCCACCATGCGCGGCGTCTCAACACCAATCCCATCCATTCAGAAAATCATCGACCTGAACGTACAGTTTGGCCGCCTGACAAACCCGGACATCCGCTGTGTCGGCCTTGCCATCAACACCATGATGCTTTCTGAGAATCATGCAAAAAACCTGATTGAAGAGCTGAGTGAAGAGCATAAACTGCCCGCAACTGATCCTGTCCGCTTCGGGACCGATCCAATCATTGATCATATTTGCGCGGAGTTTAAACTGGTTTGACCTGTCGCCTATCTATTGAAGCTGAAACATTCCCAATTGCGGGAAGCTTTACCATTGCCCGCGGTTCCCGAACCGAGGTGAACGTTGTCACCGCCAGCCTCACTCAGGATGGCCTCACCGGACGTGGCGAGTGCGTACCATATCCCCGTTATGGCGAGAGCGTTGAAAGCGTCACCGCGCAGATTGAGGCCGCCCGCGCTGCTATTGAAGCTGGCGTCTCCATCGAAGAGCTGCAAAGCCTCATCCCGGCAGGCGCTGCCCGCAACGCAGTGGATTGCGCCCTCTGGGATCTGACAGCGAAGCGCCAGAGCACCACTGTAGCTGAACTGGTCGGCATCAAGTCTCAGCACATTCTGGAAACCGCCTACACCATCTCCGTTGGCACACCTGAGAAGATGGCAGAGGATGCAGCAAAAGCAGCATGCCGCCCGCTCCTCAAGGTCAAGCTTGCTGGTGATGGGGATGTGGAACGCATCGCAGCTGTCAGACAGGCAGCGCCAAACAGCAAGCTCATTGTGGACGCCAACGAAGGCTGGTCGGAAAGCAATCTGGAAGCCAACATCAAAGCCTGTCAGCAGGCTGGTGTTGGTCTGGTGGAACAACCGCTACCCGCAGGCAAAGACGCTGTTCTGGCAGAGGTGGAACATCTCATCCCAATCTGTGCAGATGAAAGCCTACACACCTCAAAAGATCTGGAAAGTCTGCGCGATCGCTACTCGGCGATCAATATCAAGATCGACAAGACTGGCGGCCTGACAGAAGGCCTGAAGCTGCTGCGCAAGGCAGAAGAGATGGACTACGTCATCATGGTTGGCTGCATGCTCGCCACGTCTCTCGCCATGGCACCAGCCATGCTGCTGGCGCAAAACGCTGACTTTGTAGATCTGGATGGACCACTGCTGCTCGCAAAGGACCGCGATCATGCGATCCAGTTTGAGGGCAACCTGATGCACCCTCCTTCCCCGCAGCTCTGGGGTTAAGAACAAGAAAAGGCGGCTCTCTCAGAGGCCGCCTTTTTCATTTATACGCGCTTTGTCACAAACATCAGTGTCACCACACCGGCAACACAGATACTTGCCATCAGATAGAAGGCGTAGGCCTGCTCAATCTCGTAGAGCCAGCCACTGGCAATGCCGCTCACGCCCATCACCACACCAAAGGCAGTCTGAGAAAGCCCTTGCGCAGTGCCAAGGCGTTTGCTGGAAACCAGCTTGGACGTGTAGGCAACAAGCCCCAGGAACACCATGCCGAAGCTTCCAGCATGCAGCAGCTGCAACAGCACGGCAGACCAGGTTTCAGTGGCATACGGGAACAGCAACCAGCGAATGATGCTCGCCACACCACCCGTCACCATCAGGCCCCACGCACCAAGGTGGCGCATGAAGAACGAGCCCCACACGAAGATACCAATCTCTGCCAGCGTACCAAGCGCCCACAAGCCGCCGACCATGGCATCGCTAATGCCAACGGACAGCCAGAAGATACTGGCAAAGGCATAAAGCGCCGAGAAGCTGCCCAGTAACAAACCACCAGCCAGCACCACCAATAGAAACTGCGGATCACGAAGCTCTTCCGCTTTCCAGATGCTTTCCTTGGTGGAGCTGCGGCTTTCAGATGGCATGCCCGGCAGCAAAACAGATGTCAACGCCAGCACGCCAAGCGCGCCGACAGTCAGGAACAACAGCTCTGCAGGCTCACCAAAGGACAGATACCAACCACCAATCAGCGTGGCGACCACAAACGCAATGGAGCCCCACGACCGCATCGGCCCGTAATTGAGGCCAAGCGTGTGCACGGTTTCATATGCGTATGCATCCTGCAACGGCTGAATAGGCGTGTAGAAAATGGAAAGGAAAATTACGAGGCCGATGACCACCCAGTAGTCACTGGAGTAGATCATGACCCAGAACGAGATCAGCGCAATCACGCTGAACAGCGCCATGGAATGACGTCTGCGGCCCGCCCGGTCAGAGATGCTCGTCATCACCGGAGTTGCAAAAATCCGGACGATGTTCGGCAAGGCAATCGCAAATGCGATCTGCACAGGAGTGAAGTTAATATCCTCGAGAAAAAGAGGAAAGTACGCAAGAAAGAATGCGTTCGCAAAATTGAACGCCGCAAACAGACCACTAACGCCTGTGGCGATCCAGAATAGATTATGGGCTTTCCCTAAAGGGGAACTGCTTCTGGGCATAGTCATTGGAAAACACTACAAATGGGGGTGGAGAGTACCCACAAATAAGGATGGGAAGGGATACTCCTATTACTTGTGCTAATAGGGACTATCCAAATCAATGTAAACCAATTATTAGCCGTAGGATCTGTTATATAAACTTGTAGTATATTCTTAGTTAGTTATGAAGGAGCCACTTATGGCTGGCAACAACCGAAAGGTCCTTTTGAGCCCCGAGGAATTTGATGCCATCAAAAGCGCACTCTCTGAGACAGAAAGAGGTCGCGCTTTCCTTCACGATCACCTCACCTTAAACAGATCAGTCGAGACAGCAGACCTTCTGGAAGCTGTGAGAAGACTTGAGAAAACATTGGTTGAGCGCGAACTTCCATCAGAGATGGAAAGCTATCGCCTGCACACCTATGAAATGTATGAGGCGATCGAGCGGACCAAAGACGAGATCTCCAAGATCAAGCTTGAGAACGCCGACAATAACCGCTTTTCAGCAGCCTCTGACGAGCTGGATGCAATCGTCACATCCACGGAAAGCGCAACCCAGGTCATTCTGGAATCATCTGAAGCGATTCAGGATCTGGTGGACAAACTGCGCGCATCCGGCGCTGAAGATGCGCCATGCGATGCCATTGAAGAAATGGCCATGGAAATTCTCATGGCCTGTTCCTTCCAGGACCTCACCGGCCAGCGCATCAACAAAGTGGTCAAAGCCCTTCATTACCTTGAAGGCCGCATCAGCAAGATGATCCGCATCTGGGGTGTAGACCTGACAGACGAAGAGCGTCCGAACATCAACCTTGATGATCCGCATGACGAAGACGACCGTCACATCGACAAACGCCCGGATGCGCACCTGCTCAACGGCCCTCAGATGGATGGCGAAGGCGTGGATCAGGCAGACATCGATGCCATGTTCGACACAACACCGGCCTCCTCTGAAGAATCTCTCAATGAGAATGTCGTCCAGTTTGCCACCGAGGCACGCGCAGAAGCCCCCTTTCAGGAAGCCAAAGCTGAGCTGGAAGAGGAAGCGGCTGAAGTTGTTGAGCTCGACGATATGGCAGACGAGCCGGAAGTGGTCGAAACTTCTGAAGTCGCGGTTCTTGATGATGAAGAAGAAGATGATCTGATCGCGACTGAAAGCACAGTGCCAGCAAATGACAGTGCACCACTGGCAGCAGAAGCAAAGGTGGAAGAGGAAGAGAACCCGATTGAGATCGAGGGAGAGTCTCCGCCTCTGACAGCACCGCGCAGCAGCAACTCAGACCCGCTGCACCACCTCTCAACAGGTGAGCGCCTCGCCCTGTTCTCCTGATCAGAAACGAGACACCGAAGTTTTTAAAAGCCGTTTGCGCCTTATCCCGCGCAAACGGCTTTTTTCTTAGGCCGGAACTGTCTCAGCAGAATACTGCTTCAGTGCAGTTGCAAAAACAGCAGGGTCTACATTACCGCCGGAAATGGTGATGACCGCGGTCTTCCCGGTAATATCAATCTTCTTGGAAAGCACAGAGGCAAGCGCAACAGCAGCACCCGGCTCCACAACCAGCTTCAGCTCAAAGTAAGCAAAGGCAACCGCATTCAGCGCTTCCTCATCGCTCACGCTCAAACCTTTGGCATGACGTCGGCTCAAAACGGAAAAGCCTTTATCACCCGGCGTTTCAGTCAGCACCGCATCACATACAGAGCCACCCAGCGCCGGATTACTCACCCGCTCACCAGCCTCTAAAGAGCGTGCGTAATCATCAAACCCGTCTGGCTCCGCTGTATAGATCTGAACCTCAGGCAGCTTCTCCTCCAACGCCAACGCAATACCGCTGGTGAGGCCACCGCCACCCGTACAGCTGATCACCAGATCAGGCGTCACGCCCAGCACTTCACACTGCTCGGCAATCTCAAGACCCGTGGTCCCTTGCCCAACAATCACGCCGCTGTCGTTGTAAGGATGAATGAACGTCGCACCACGCTCCTCACAAATGCCTTGGGCAATCGCCTCACGATCTTCCATTTCCCGATCATAAAGCACCACCTCAGCCCCAAGCGCCTTGGTGCGCTGGATCTTCAGTTCCGGCGCATCTTTCGGCATCACGATAGTGGCCGGGAAACCCAGGATCTTGGCCGCAGCAGCCACACCTTGTGCATGGTTGCCGGAAGAACAGGCCACAACACCCGCAGGCCGCTTATCCTCCGGAATAAGAGAAAGCCGATTGAACGCTCCACGAAACTTGAAGCTTCCGGTTCTTTGCAGGTTTTCCGCTTTGATGAAAACGCGGCCATTCACCCGCTCATCCAACACCGGAAAGTTCAAAAGCGGTGTCAGACTGGCATAGCCCTGCAGCCGTGTTTTAGCTTTTTCAATTTCGGAAACGGTGAGTTCAACGGGACTGGAAACATCTAAAACCATAAGAACCTCGATAACTGCAATATGAGGCTATCTATAACACGCAAAATTACGCAGGCTGATCTTAATCTGAAACACCCCCAAGGAGATCCGCTCAACCATTCAGGTGATTTCCGACAGATCCCTGACCTGCTCCAGCACCCTGCCGAAACCCGGCAGGCATCGCCGGATCATACGCATGCTCAGCATTGGCGAGAAACTGCTCAGCACTCGCTCGCCATGTAAACCGCAGAGCAACATCCCGGCAGTGGTCACGGGAAATCTCCAGCGCCTCTAATGCCGCTGCCTGAAGATCATTCTTCAGCACCCCGGCCCCGCTGTTCCCGATCACGTCAATCGGCCCCATCACAGGAAACGCCGCAACCGGCGTCCCACAGGCAATCGCCTCCAGCAACACATTGCCAAACGTATCCGTCAGGCTGGGGAACACAAACACATCCGCATTGGCGTAATACTCAACCAGCTCATCCCCCTCAACAGGCCCTGTAAACAGCACCTCAGGATACGCCAGCCTCAACTCCTCCAGCTGCGGCCCGCCACCAACAACCACCTTGGTGCCCGGCAAAGCCAGTTGAAGAAACGCCTCAATATTCTTCTCAACCGCCACACGTCCCACATAAAGAAACCGCGGCCCTGGCAGATGATCCAGCCGCGCGGTCCGTAAAGGCCGGAACCGCTGATGATCCACCCCACGCGACCACCGCAGCAGGTTCTCAAATCCCCGCATCCGCAAATCTGCTTCCAACGTCCCCGTCGCCACCATGCATCCCTGCCCACTGTTGTGGAACCGGCGCAGCCACGAGTAGCTGAAGGACAACGGCACCGGATAGCGCGCCTGCAAATACTCAGGAAAACGCGTGTGATAGCTCGTGGTAAAAACCCGCCCATCCCGCTTCGCCACCTGCCGTGCCATCAACCCAAGCGGCCCCTCAGTCGCGATATGCAGATGATCGCAGTCGTACTTCTCGATAAACCCACGCACGATATGAGGCAGCGTCAGGCTCAGCCGGATCTCGCCGTAAGATGGCATCGGCACACTGTGAAACGACTGCGGTGTCAGAAACTCAACGCGAATTCCCATGCGCCGCAACTCAACAGCCAACCGCTCCAGCGTCCGCACAACACCGTTGATCTGAGGCTTCCACGCATCGGTGACAATCAGGATCGAACTCATGCCGCCACCCGACTGCCGGAACTCTCCCTCGAAGGCTCAGTAGCAGCCCGCTTGCCATCCCCCCAACGGATCAACTCAAAGGTTCCGTCAAAGTTCTCGGCAACAGCGGTGCAGCTTTCCACCCAGTCACCCGTATTGATGTAATGAATGCCGTTGGTCTCGTGATCCGCCGCATGGTGAATGTGACCACAGATCACCCCATCCACCTTCTGCCGCTGTGCTTCGGAAACCAGCGTCTCCTCAAACTTGCCGATGAAGTTGACCGCATTCTTCACCTTCAGCTTCGCCCAGGCAGACAAACTCCAATATGTCAGCCCCAGCTTGCGGCGACAGTAATTCAGCACCGTGTTCAGGTTCAACGCTGTCACATAGGCCCAGTCCCCAAGGAATGCGAGCCACTTGGCGTGACGCACCACCACGTCAAACTGATCGCCATGAATAACCAAATATTTCTTGCCGTTGGCTCCTTCGTGGATGAACTGATCCACGACCTCCACCCCGCCAAAGTGGATGCCAAAGAAGTCCCGCAGGAACTCATCATGATTGCCGGGAATGTAGACAATGCGTGCGCCCTTGCGCCCTTTGCGCAACAGCTTCTGCACCACGTCATTGTGAAGTTGAGGCCAGTACCAAGACCGTTTCAGACGCCACCCGTCGATGATATCTCCAACAAGATAAACCGTGTCAGCATCGTTATGCTTTAAAAAGTCCAGCAGTAAATCTGCCTGACATCCGCGCGTGCCCAGATGTACATCAGACAGAAACAAGCTTCTGTACTTTTTGCTAGTAGAATCCCCGGTCACCACAAAGCCTCCGGAATAAGAAAACCTTCTTTCCTTTAAATTGATTCACAAGAAACAAATATGACAGGATACATTTACTCGAACTTTGCAGTTTCTTGCTTGAACCTCAAGCAACATTACTCCCCGTTTATTAGGGGATAGAAAAGCAAGTCCATGCAATTCAAGTGATTATTCTATTCGCTTGCTAAGCTTGAAGGTCACTGGCTCAAATTCCTCAGAGCCAGTAAGCTGCCTGCCAGAACGCATTGATTCAGTGGGATATTCAAATGAACTTGGGAATTGAGGGGCGCAAAGCCATCGTCTGCGCATCCAGCCGTGGCCTGGGATTGGGTACAGCAAAAGCGCTGGCAGAAGCCGGATGTGATCTGGTGATCAATGCACGCAACGAGCAACTACTCGATCAGATCTCCAAGGATCTGTCTGCAAAGCACTCCATCTCTGTCACTCCGGTTGCTGCTGACATCTCCTCTCCAGCAGGCCAGCAAGCCGTCCTCAACGCCTGCCCAAACCCGGATATCCTCGTCAACAACAACGGTGGCCCACCGCGCCGAGACTTCAAGGAACTGGATCGCCAGTCCATTCAGGATGGTGTTATCCAGAACATGATCACCCCGATTGAGCTGATCAAAGCCGTCATTGATGGCATGGCAGAGCGCAAATTTGGCCGCATCGTCAACATCACCTCCATGTCTGTGAAGATGCCGATTGAGGGCCTCGATCTTTCCAGTGGCGCCCGCGCTGGCCTCACCGCATTCCTGGCAGGCGTCTGCCGTCAATACGCACAGCACAACGTCACCATCAACAACGTCCTGCCCGGCAAATTCGACACCGACCGCCTGAAAGGGGGCTTTGAACGTCAGGCAGAACAGACCGGCATCTCCATTGAGGAAGCAAAGCGCCTGTCTTCAGAAGAGATCCCAGCCAAGCGCCTCGGCAATCCTGAAGAGTTCGGCAAAGCCTGCGCCTTCATGTGTTCCGCCCATGCTGGTTACATCACCGGCCAGAACCTGCTGCTCGACGGCGGCCTCTACCCAAGCGCATTCTAAAACAAAACCGCCTCCCCAAAGTATCACTCTGGGGAGGCGGCCAGATGAGCGAACAAAGCTCTTAGAACTTCAGACGAGCACCCAGACTAACAATATCCACGTTGGTGTCATTCACCGGCCCCTGAATGGTAATCCCTTCATAGAATGGATGATCCGGGTTGATGTTGATACTCTCGCTTTCCGGGAACAGGTGCGAGTAACCAATATCCACTTCCAGCCAGTCCTCATAGAAATAACTCAGCCCGGCACTGATCCAGAACCGGTTCGCATCCGGCAGACGAGGCGTCCGGTTGGCTTCATCAATCGGTGACCACTCGTAAGCCAATCCAAACCGACCCGTGAAGTTCTCGGTAAAATCATACTCCGTGCCAAGCGAGATGAAGTAACCGTCGTTGTATTGGAACGGCAGCTCAGAAACCACCTGATCCTGCAGGTTGAACACCGGGAAGGTGCCAAACCGTGACCAGTGCGTCCACTCAAACGTACCCATCCCACGCCAGCGCTCATTCAGCTCTTGCTGGAAGGAAACCGTCACCGTCTCCGGCATGATGATGTTTGCGCGAATGGGTGTTGGCGCATTACCGCCGACCACAAGCCGACCTTTGAGGTTGTGTTCAATGGGCGAGCGATAGCCAATACCAAGCTGTGTACCTTCCCACGGCTTGAAAAGAGCCCCAACAGTTGCACCAAATCCGAGGTTGTAGTCTTCACCCCGCAGTTCCGCTGTAGGGGAGTTAGCAGCAATTGGTGGAACACCCGTCGCTGACTTCAGCCTCACCTGCAAATATTGAAGCTGCCAACCAACCCCAACGGAGAACTTCTCGGTAAGCTCATAAGCTGCCATCGGCGTAATATTGACAGAAAGCACACGGGAGGACCGCGCATAGACCTGCCCCGCCCACTCAATTTGAGGTTTGGTTTCAAAACCATAAGGTGCATTGGAACTGACACCAAGGGTGAGGCGCTCATCCACTTTCCAGGTGCCATATCCTGCAGGCACCCAAGCATCCACGCCAATATCACCTGAGGAGTAAGGCACTCCACTGACTGGAATATTCAGCGCATCAATGGTCGCCGTATCCAGATCAATCGTGGCACGAGGAAACACAACGGTCTGGGAGGTTTCCACCTGTATGCCGTCATGTCCTGTCATCGTTGCTGGGTTCCAGTACATACTGGAAAGGCTTTTTGAGACTGTCGCATTTCCGGCAAAGGAAAGGCCTTGGAACCAGGCAGATTGCTCACGAACAGCAAAAGCACCGGCGAAGGCATCAGAGGCAATCAGCAGCGTGGAGAGACTGGCGATCGTAATGGGCAGATATCTGGACATGCACGGTACTTTCTGTTCTCAAGAAAACAATCAAGCAGCGCCATGATCAAGTTACGAGTTACTTATTGATTCGGCTCTTACAACTAGAATTCCAAATATTATCAAATTCTTGCACTGGTAGTTTTAAAGGTTTACCCGCCCACCTTCACAAAACATCAATGGCAGTAGATGCTCCATGCATTTAGTTATGCGTATTTCGTGCAAGTAAACTGAAACATTTTCTGTGGCAAAACTTCCACATAACAAAAGACCCTCCGAGTGGAGGGTCTTTTAAACGTAGTTTGATGAGCCGGTTAGCTTCTTGCAGCGATGTTTTTGCCCAGCGAAAGGGCACTCCAATCCGCAAGAAGCCCCTGCGCTTCTATGTAACTCTCATAAATCTTGCGAGCCATTTTGTCTTTCTGGGTATAGATATCCAGCACCTCAATGCTGGTCTCCTTCAAGGCAGTAAGAACCTCTTCAGGGAATTCGCGCACCTCCACACCATGCTCTTCCTGCAGCACCTTCAGGCTCGCTGCATTCTGTGCATTGGCTTCAGAAAGCGCCAAGTCAGCCTCCACACGGCAAGCCTCTTCAACCACCGCCTGAAGCTCAGGAGAAAGACCTTCCAGCGCAACCGCATTCACAATCGCTTCGCCAGTACCGTTTGGCTTGTTAAAGCCCGGACCGTAGTAGTACTTGACCAGTTTATGGAAGCCCAGCGCACTGTCAGTCCAGGGTCCGAGAAACTCAACGCCATCCACCACATGGGTCTGCAAGCTGGTGAAGATTTCGGCAGCTGGAATGTTGACCGGGGTAACACCAAGTTTGCGCAGGATCTCACCACCGAGGCCAACCATGCGCAGTTTGCGACCTTTCAGGTCATCAAGTGTCTCAACAGGCTCACGATACCAGCCCGCCATGGTAGGACCGGCATTACCGGCCATAAACGGCTTCACGCCAAACGGCGCGTAAAGCTCATCCCAAAGTTCCTGACCACCCATCTGATCCACCCAGGCAGTATGCTCCTGAGGCAGCAGACCGAAAGGAACGGTCGTAAAAAACACTGAGCCCGGCATCTTGCCAGCCCAGTACAAAGCAACGGAATGGCCCATCTGTGCAGTGCTGCTTGAAACAGCGTCAAACACCTCAAAAGCCGGAACCAGCTCACCTGCAGCAAACAGGCGCACACGCATCCGACCATTACTCATGATGTTGATGCGATCACAAATGCGTTGCGCAGACATTCCTGGGCCCGGCAGGTTCTTCGGCCAGCTGGTCACCATGCGCCATTCGATCACCGGTTCAGCATCCTGAGCCAGAGCAGGTGCAGCAAGTGCAGCGCTACCGGCAACTGCCCCAGCAGTTAGCCCCAGCGCCTGTCGGCGGGTCAGATTATTATCTTTGTTCTTGGTCATTATCTCCGCCTTTTATTCAGACCAGAATTCGTGGAAATGGTGCACAGGCCCATGTCCCTCGCCTACGTCAAGCGTATCTGCAGCTTTAATCGCCTGACTAATATATTCTTTCGCTTCGCCAATGGCGTCTTGCAGCGCCAGCCCCTTGGCCAGTTCCGCCGCAATCGCAGAAGACAGGGTACAGCCAGTCCCATGTGTGTTCTGCGTTTTATGTCTTGGCGCCGTGAACCACCTCTCCACATCGCGGGAGAGGAAGAGGTCATCACAGGTATCATCAGATCCGTGTCCGCCTTTCAGCAGAACCCCATTCGCACCCATGTCCAGCAGAAGCGAAGCTTGGCTGTGCATGTCTTCACGGGATCCGGCCACCGGCTGGTCCAGCAAAAAGGCCGCTTCCTGCATATTCGGCGTAATCAACGCCGCCATGGGAAACAGCTTCTGCTTCAGGACCGCAACGGCTGAGGTTTGCAACAAAACATCACCAGAAGTTGCAACCATCACCGGGTCAAGGATGACGCGCTTAACATCATATTCCGCCAGCTTTGTGGCAATAACATCGATAATCTCTGGCTGTGAAAGCATGCCGATTTTCACGGCATCCACCTTCAGGTCAGAGAAAACAGCATCCATCTGGTCCGCCACGAATGCTGGCGGCACATCATGAATGGCTGTCACACCTTTGGTATTTTGGGCCGTCAGTGCAGTGATCACACTGGCCCCATAAACACCGCGAGCCGAAAAGGCTTTCAGGTCTGCCTGAACGCCAGCACCACCGCCTGAATCCGAGCCCGCAATTGTGACTGCAATCGCACTCATTAGGCCAATACCCCACCTTTATTATTCATTGTTTCGAGCTTGAGGCGCTCGTTGAATTGGTCAGCCTTCAAGCCATAGAGGGTATCGATGAAAGCTGGAGTGAAGCTTCCCGGCCCATTTGCCTGCTCTGCGGCAATCTCGCCGCATACACCATAGACAGCCAGCGCCGCAACCACGGCAAGTTCCTGATCCGGCTCAACAGCAGCAAAACCCGCCAGTACTCCCCCCAATGCACAGCCGATACCGGTCACCTTGTCCATATAGGCATGACCGTTGCCGATGGTGTAGGTTGCCTCCCGGCCAAACACGGCATCTTCATTTCCGGTGCGCACAAGCAGCGTATCCTCACGAACCGCACCGCTCAGCCCGGCGCTCTCAGTCATGTTCGCTTTCAGGATGGAGATGTTGTCCTGCAAAATGTCCTTCGCAAACTCCATGCGAATGTCAGTACGATCCACTTTAACCGGGTCCAGCACCACGGGGATAGATTTCTTTGCAGCATTCTCCAGCCCCAACCGGATCCCATGCCGGCGCTTACCATCCAACGTCCCAAGGTTGACCAGCAACCCATCGACACCCTGAACGAATGCAGGAATTTCATCATGAGCGGCTGTCATGGACGGTACAATGTTACAGGCCAACATAATGTTCGCGGTAATGCTCTGCGCAACAGAGTTCGTCAGGCAATGAACCCGCACACCACGCTCACGCAGGTTCTCAAACACTTGCCAGAGATCTTCAGCTTTGTAGGACATTTTTTTCGCTCCCCTATTGATTACGGCGGGAACGATTACCTTGGTACTCATCCCAATTCCCTCCGCCGGCACGACCCGGATCAGGTTCTAGGAGTTGGCCTTCTGCCTCTCAGCCCGGCAGTCACTACCGAGCACCCCCATTGGTTAGAATTTTTTGCTAGCAAACCCACGGGCGAACTGCAAGGGGAAACGAGAGGCCGCGACAATAGGCAACTGGGGGTAGATTTCGCTTAAAAAACGCAAAAGCTTGCAAAAAAACGCAGCTTCAACGCAAAATGCTCACAAAACAACGCAAACTCAATTTTGAGCGCACCCGGAAAGACAAAACAGGCTTACGGGACAGAAGGATAGCAGATTAATGATTCCGTTCTTTGTACAGATCAAATGCCAGCTCGGAAAAACCTATCAGGTTGCCAACGCCATCGCAGACGCGGAAGTCGCCTCCGAGATCTACTCCACTTCCGGGGATTTCGATCTGCTGGCCAAGTTCTATATCAACGACGATGAAGACATCGGACACTTCGTTGCCAACAAGGTACAGGTCTTCGAAGGCATCCAGGACACCAGAACTATCATTACCTTCAAAGCATTCTGATACCTACGAAAACAGGCGGGACACCAGCCCGCCTGCACAATCTCACGTCAATGTCTGCGAGCTGCTTCGCTCAGCCCTGAGCGTCCTGAATAGCGCTCCACACAGCAACCGGCGTCGCGGGCATATCTATATGCTCAACCCCAGCATTCTTGCGCAGCGCATACTGCACAGCATTCATCACCGCCGGCGCCGCCCCAATAGAACCAGCCTCACCAGCCCCTTTAATGCCCATCGCATTTGTCGTGGAAGGAACGTTGCTTGTCGAGAAGTCGAAACTCGGCAAATCATCAGCACGCGCAACATGATAGTCCATGAAGGATGCTGAAAGCAGCTGTCCGGTTTCATCATAAACCGTGTTCTCACACAGCGCCTGAGAGATCGCCTGCCCGGCACCGCCATGTACCTGACCAGCAAGAAGCATTGGGTTCACCGTCACACCGAAGTCGTCCACGATCACATAGTTGACCACGTCCGTCTTCCCAGTTTCCGGATCAATCTCCACCTCACACACATGCGTGCCATTCGGATAAGTACACTCATCCTGCATGACTTTTTCCGCAGCGCTCAAGGTATCTGGCTGAGATCCCGCCACATCAGCAAGGCTGATCTGCTGGTCGGTTCCAACCACACGCACCTGCCCATCTTCAAGCGTCAGATCCACTGCACCAACCTCCAGCTTTTCACTGGCGATCTCCTTGATCTTTTTAACCAGCGTCTCAGAGGCTGCTTTCACAGAAGGCAATCCAATCGGGATCGATCGGGATCCGCCAGTGCCACCACCGGTCGCCACACGGTCCGTATCCCCCTGCACCATCTCAACCTGATCAAGCTGCAAACCAAGATACTCAGTAATCACCTGACCATAAGCTGTCGCATGGCCCTGACCGTTACTCTGCGTACCGATCAGCAATGTCACACTGCCGTTCTTGTTCAGCTCGAGCTTGGCCTCTTCACCACCCGCAAAGGCACAGGCCTCCACATAGGTTGACAGACCGATACCACGGTACAAACCCTTGGCTTTGCTCTCTGCTTCTCGTTCCGCAAAAGTGCCGTAATGGATCTCGTCCAACGCCTTTGTCAGATGAGCACCGAAGGAACCAGTATCATACATGCGTCCGAGCGCTGTTGTATAAGGTAAGGCCTCATCGGGGATAAAGCTCTTACGACGGAACTCAGCCGGATCCATACCCATCTCATGCGCAGCCTTATCAGCGAGCCGCTCCATCAGATAAAGCGCCTCAGGACGCCCTGCTCCGCGGAAAGCATCCACTGGCACCGTGTTGGTGTAAACACCAGTCGCTTCCACCCATGTGGCGGGGATATCATAAAGACCAGAGGTCATCGTGATGCCGACTTGAGGGATGCCCGGACCAAACTCGTGCAGATAAGCACCCATGTTTGCAAGCACATGCACCTTGAGGCCAATCATCTTGCCGTTCTCGTCGAGCGCAAGCTCAGCCGTGGATACATTATCCCGGCCATGCGCATCAGACATGAAGTGCTCAGTCCGTTCCTGAAGCCACTTCACCGGACGGCCAAGACGTTTCGCAGCGATCAGACACAGCGGATACTCAAGATAGGTGAACATCTTGGTTCCAAAGCCACCGCCCACATCCGGCGTCACAACGCGGATATCTTTTGGGTCAACGTTGAGTATGTTCTTGGCAATCAGGTCACGCATGGCATGTCCGCCCTGCGTTCCGGTGGTCAGTGTGTAACGTCCACTGTCGCCATCAAACTCACCAATACAGGCCCGCGGCTCCACCGCATTGGAGACCAGACGGTTATTGACCACCTTGATCTTGGTAACATGGTGCGCATTCTGGAAGGCCTCTTCCATCGCATCCTTGTTACCCATCCCAATATTGAAGGCTTCATTGGACCCATGCTCTGGCCACACCAGCGGCGCACCATCCTCTAGCGCAGCCTCGGTTCCGATTGCAGGATCGACATCTTCATAGTCTACCTCAATCATCTCCATGGCCGCACGCGCCTGTTCCACCGTATCGGCCACAACAAAGGCCAGCGCATCACCAACAAACCGAGCTGTATCAGAACAAAGAACTTCACGATGAGGCACCCAGTGCTTCGTGCCATCCAGCTGCCGAAGCACTGCTTTACACGGAATAGAGTTCGTCCCCTCAATGTCCGCCGCAGTCAGAACCAGCTGCACACCATCCATCGCCCGCGCATCATCCAATCCTCCCAGAGTGAACTTTGCAAACGCCAAAGAAGACCGCAAAACAACGGCATGCGCCGCACCTTCCACTTTCAGGTCATCCGTATAATGACCCTTCCCGGAGATAAAAGCGGCATCTTCTTTACGGCGAACGGGAGCACCAACTCCAAACTTCGGTGTAGCAACCTGATTCATGAAAACCTCAAAAATCTGGAGAGCGACCCAACACCGCACCTCCCAATACAGCTTTTTACGTATCAGCAGAGAACGTACAGTGGTTTTCTCAACCTGCAAGTGTTTTCTGGTGCACCACAGAGGTGTTGTTTCCAGAGTAACTTAACGTCACTAACACATCATCTGGAGCAAAATGCGGAGAGATATTTGTAGCTCTAAGTTGTCAGGAGCTTCGCGCTCTCTGTCGAAACTCTCAATCTAAAATTTGTTTTAGAATTTGACCAAACCGCGAACATTAGGTTATTTAAGTCATACACCCATCTGATCCTTGTTACATTTGCACGCCGCACAGGTGCGCACCATTTTGCACCGGACATCGGGTCTGGTCCTTTTGCCGGTAACAAGGCAGCTTCGAAAGCAGTTACATGCCTGTTCCTTCAGCAGAGCCTGAAGGCAGCTCATCACCTGCTGCGTTAAAAACAAGGTTTTCCGAAAAATGGCAAAGCCTGTCTAACAATACACGCGGCATCTGCTGGGCCCTTCTGGCAACATTTCTTATGGCCGTTATGAGCACAATCATTAAGCTGCTCGGCGACCGTCTACACGTTACTCAAATCCTTATGCTTCGCCAGTTTTTCATGCTGGTGATCTCAGCACCGGTCATCATCAGAGGTTTTCCGGGCTCACTCAAAACACAGGCTCCACTGCTTCATCTGGGACGCATCCTGCTTGCTTCCTCAGCAATGTACTTCGGGTTCACAGCCGTCATTCACCTGCCACTTGCTGAAAGCACAGTGATTGGGTTTGCGCGCACATTTTTCATCACGATCTTCGCCGTCTTCTTTCTGAAAGAAGTCATCGGCGTTCACCGTATATCCGCAACTATCCTAGGGTTCCTAGGTGTGATGATCATCGTTCAGCCCGGTACCGGCGCGGAAATGAGCATCTACAGCTTCATGGCGATCCTCGCCTCAGCATGTGCTGCACTGGTCGGCATCATCCTGCGCAAGGTCACTCAGGTAGACCAGCCCATCACGATCCTGACCTTTCAGGCAACCTTCGTCGGCCTGATCATGGCTCCGTTCGGCATCTACAACTGGGTTTCCATTGACCTGAACGACGCAATCCTGCTGCTCTGTCTGGCTGGCGTCAGCTGGGGTGCTCAGATGAGCAACATTCAGGCCCTCAAGTTTGGCGAAGCTTCGGCAATTGCACCATTCGACTATATTCGCCTCGTCTACGCAGCGATTATCTCGGTCGTGATCTTTGGTGTCTGGCCGCTCTGGACCACTTACCTCGGCGGCGCAATCATCGTTGCAGCCTCCCTATACACCCTGCACCGTGAAACAGTGCTGGGCAAGAAAGTGGCAACCGGAACAGCCCCGTCTAAAACGCACTAGAGCAGATCTACCTCTCCAACAAAAAAGCCCTCGCAAACTGCGAGGGCTTTTTCTTTGTCTATTAGCAGAACATCAGGTCGCCGTTTCAGCTGCACGCGTCTTGGCAGCTTCTTCTTCAACCAGCTCTTTCTTGGAGAGTTTGCCAACCATGGTCTTTGGCAGCTCATCACGGAACTCAATCGCTTTAGGCATCTCGATCTTGGAGATATGCCCCTTCAGGAACTCTTTGAGTTCATCTTCAGTCGCGCTCTGACCATCCTTCAGCTTCACAAAGGCCTTCGGCGCCTGACCGCGATATCCATCAGGGATCGCAATCACGATCACTTCAGCCACAGCCGCATGCTGATAAAGCGCTTCCTCAATCACTCGCGGATACACGTTGTAACCGGAGCAGATGATCAGGTCTTTGATGCGGTCCACGAGGAAGATGAACCCGTCCTCATCCATGTAACCAACATCACCGGTATGCAGCACACGGCCGCCTTCCAGCGTCTTGGCAGTCTCATCAGGACGGTTCCAGTAGCCCTTCATCACTTGGGGGCCAATAATGCAAAGCTCACCCTTCTCACCCGGAGCAACAACCTTTTCAGGCTCATCCAGATCGCGGAACTCAACAGTTGTACCCGGCATCACAACGCCGATAGAGCCGTCTTTACCTGTTCCGTCCATCGGGTTCGCAGAGGCCACAGGAGAACTCTCGGTCAGGCCATAGCCTTCCACCAGAACACAGCCGGTCAGCGCTTCAAACTTCTGCTTCACTTCCACAGGAAGCGGCGCACCACCAGACATACAATAGCGGATTGAAGTCAGATCGTAGTTCTTGGTCAGCTCACTGTTGTTGATCGCAGTGTAGAGCGTTGGCACCGCAGCAAACAGTGTCGGCTTCTTCTTGGCAGCCAGATCCAGCAGATCTTTCAGATCAAACCGCGGCATCAGCAGCATTTCTGCAGCACCAAGGATAGAAAGGTTCTGCAGCACGGTCATCGCAAACACATGGAAGAACGGCAGCACGCAGAGCGTTTTCTCGTAACCGCGCTTCAAGCCACCGTAGTGGCTCTCCAACATCTCCATGTTTGAGGTGATGTTGTAATGCGTCAGCATCGCACCCTTCGGCACACCGGTCGTACCACCGGTGTACTGCAGGATCGCAACATCTTCCTTAGGCTCAATCGCAACCGGCGTTACGCCTTTGGACTTCGCAAGGAAATCCTTGAAGCGGATATGAGCACTGTCAGCAGGAATGTTGGAAACGTCTTTACGTCTAAACAGTTGGAACAGCAGCTTCTTAGGCTGAGGCAAGATGTCAGCCATTGGACAGACGATGATGTTGTCCAGCGCGCCTTCCTGACGAACAGCTTCAACACGGTCATAGATCACGGAAAGATCCATAGTCACCATGATGCGTGCACCAGAATCCCGCGCCTGGAACGCAATTTCACGCTCAACATAAAGCGGGTTGAAGTTCACGACGACGCCGCCAACTTTCATAATCGCGAAATAGAAGATGGTGTAGTACGGCGTGTTTGGCAGACAAAGGCCAACCTTGTCGCCCTTCTTTACGCCCATCGCTTGCAGGGCACCCGCAGCACGCTCAACGAAATCTCCCAATTCGCCGTAGCTTGTTGTTTTGCCCATGAAGTAGATAGCAGGACGATGCGCATAGTTCTTTACGGTATCATCCAGATAGCTATCGATAGTACGAATTGGAAATTCCACTTGTCCCTCACGACCTGTCGCCATGCGCAGATCTCCTCCCCGAATTATTATAGTTCTTCAGACGAAGTTGACAGGAAACCGAAGCTGAGCGCCAAGGTTCATGTGCGCAACATATCAGAAAAACCTTATTTCATCATGCTTTGCGTGGAATTTGGGACAGGCTGACCATTACGTCAACCCAGACATACGATTGAACTTCAATGCGACACTTTCTTCCATTCCACTGATTTTTTCTAGAGAAACTCAGAGATATCAACGCCCTGCTCTATTGTATGAGCTGAAAACTCGACACATCAAACAAGCCAAAATCTGTAATTTTAAGGTGGGGAATAACCGGAAGAGGCAAGAATGCGACCTGCAAAAACGGCTCCGGCAGCACACAATTGAGCGATTTTGCGGCAGCACGCAGCTCTTCCAAACGCTCTTTGACCACCTCAAATCGCTCCAGACTCATCAACCCTGCAAGCGGCAATTCCATCTCCGCCAGCACCTGATCACCATCTGCAACAACAAAGCCACCACGCAGTGCAATGCATCGGTTCACCGCCGTCGCCATCGCTTCTTCGTCAGCACCCACCACACAGATGTTGTGACTATCATGCCCAACAGAAGATGCAATTGCCCCGGCTGTCATGCCAAAGCCATTCACGAAACCGGTCGCGATGTTGCCTGTCTTGCCGTGACGCTCCACAACCGCCACTTTGATAGCATCCTGTCCCAGATCGATCTGGGAGAAGTTATGCTCAACCGGCAGATCCATCTTTAAGTGCTCAGTGATGATGAGCCCTGGCTTCACCCCAATCACAGAGGTTTCCCGTTGCGCAGGTACGCGGAAGCTCTCAGCATGCACCGGTTCAGCATGGCAGCTATCCAGCAATCCTTCCGGTTCAACCAGCTTACGGCCTGCAAACAACGCGTTGGTGACAACGCGGCCACCACTAATCACCTGATTGACATCGCAGCTTTCCAGATCATTCAGCAGCACGATATCTGCACGCCATCCCGGCGCGAGCAAGCCACGATCACGAAGCCCAAACGCATTGGCCGCAGACCAACTCGCAGCCCGATAGACATCACGCGGCGCACATCCATGCGCAATCAAACGCTTGATGAGACTGTCCAGATGTCCCTCTTCCGCAATATCCAGCGGGTTCCGGTCATCCGTACACAGTGCCACAAAGCTTGCCCGTTCAGGGGTAAGCACCGGAGCCAGCGCATCCAGATCCTTGGAAACAGACCCTTCACGGATTAGGATTGTCATCCCCTTGGAGATTTTCTCTAGCGCCTCTTCTGCTGTCGTCGCCTCATGATCTGTACGAATACCCGCAGCAAGATACCCATTCAGCGCCTTGCCGCGCACCAGCGGAGCATGGCCATCAATGTGCTCGCCTTCAAACTCCGCAATCTTTGCCAAGGCATCAGGATCACCTGCCAGAACACCCGGAAAGTTCATGAACTCTGCAAGACCAATGACACTCGGGTGATCTTTGAACGGCATTAGGTCATCAATCTCCAGCCGTGCGCCTGCTGTTTCAAACTGGGTCGCAGGCACACAGGAAGAAAGGTTTACCCGCAAATCCAGAATGGTTTCCAACGAGCTATCGAGGAAATACTTGATACCTGCCGCACCAGTCACATTCGCAATCTCATGCGGGTCACAAATCGCTGTCGTCACACCATGGGGCAGCACACACCGGTCAAATTCAAAAGGAGTGACCAAAGATGATTCCACGTGCAGATGAGTATCGATGAAGCCGGGAACAGCGATCTTACCGCTGCAATCTATCTCTTCGACACCCTCATACGTGTCATAGGTGCCAACAATCTTCTCGCCTGAGATTGCAATATCGGTCTTCGTCAGACTGCCATCGATTACACTGAACAGCTCAACATTTTTCAGCACAAGATCAGCAGGCGCATTGCCTTGCCCTTGATCGATGAGTGTTTTTAAACCGGCAATCTTCTGCTGGCGAGATCCCATGTGATGTCCTCCCAGAGGAAGCACTTGGGTTGCTCCCTCATTTCTATTTCCCTAGGGGCAAGCCTAGCAAAAGATTGCGAGCTCCCCAATGCCGCCAATACAAATGCTTGTTGGAATTGTACAAATCATGTCAGTGAGAAAACAAAACCCACAGAAACAAGATTTTTTTGGTCTCCAGATCTCCTTTCGGCAGTCTGATTTGCCTACTTTCTAGGCACATTCGTATTTTTGCTTGCAATTTGATGAAACCCGCATCAAACAGAGGTGCAATTTCATAAATGCAACCTTTGTATGAGTTTTGACGCACATAAGAGCAGCCCAGCTGCCGAGCTTGCGGCCTCAGATCCGCGCCTCTCGCAACTCTACAATCAAATTTAATTCAGTTGGCCTGCGGGCTTGCTCCTGCAATTTCTCCAACTGAAAAACGCATGCCAAGCAATTGAAGTCGGATATCCGATACCGGCTCACGACTAAGGGAACTCCATGGCGAACCGTCCAACTCAATCAGACCCATTTGATCTCGTTGTATTTGGAGGCACCGGCGACCTTGCACACCGCAAGCTACTCCCGGCTCTCTATCACCGCGAACCAGTCGGTCATCTGGGTGAGGACGCCCGCATCATCGCCGTCTCCCGCCGTCAGCTCAGCGACACCGAATACCGCGACTGGGCCCGCAAAGCCATTTGCGAGCATGTGGCTGAAGTAGATCAGGAAGCACTGGAACGCTTCCTCGCTCGTATCCAGTACGTTGCAGTAGACGTTGCACAGAACACCGGTTGGGAAGCGCTGGAAGAAAAGCTCTCTGGCCGCGAAGACGTTGTCCGTGCCTTCTACCTCTCTGTTTCTCCTGATTTCTTTGGCCCAATCTGTTCCGCTCTCGGTGAGCACGATCTGGTGACAGAAAAGTCCCGCGTGACCATCGAAAAGCCAATCGGCAAAAACGGCAAGTCTGCACACGAAGTCAACGAAACCATCGGTTCTGTCTTCAAAGAACACCAGATCTTCCGTATCGACCACTACCTCGGCAAAGAAACCGTACAGAACCTCATGGCTCTGCGCTTCGCCAACGTACTGTTCGAACCGCTCTGGAATGCAGCTCACATCGATCACGTTCAGATCACCGTGGCTGAAACGCTGGGTGTCGAAAGCCGCGCTGGCTATTACGACACCGCGGGCGCTCTGCGCGATATGGTGCAGAACCACCTGCTCCAGCTCCTCTGTCTCGTTGCAATGGAACCACCTGAGTCCATGGCACCAGACAGTGTTCGCGATGAAAAACTGAAGGTTCTCAAAGCCCTGCGCCCAATGAGCGCTGAAATGGTGGAACGCAACACCGTGCGCGGTCAGTACCGAGCTGGCGCTTCCGCAGGTGGTGCTGTAAAGGGCTATCTGGAAGAGCTGGGCCGCGACGATTCAAGCACCGAAACGTTCGTAGCAGCAAAGGTGGATATAGAGAACTGGCGTTGGGCCAACGTTCCATTCTACCTGCGCACCGGTAAGCGTCTTGCTGCTCGTGTTTCTGAAATCACCATCCAGTTCAAAGACCTGCCGCACTCCATCTTCCTGCCAGACGCAGGCCGGATCGCAGCAAACAAACTGGTCATCCGTCTACAGCCTGATGAAGGCGTGAAGATGCAGGTCATGATTAAAGACCCGGGCCCAGGCTCCATGCGCTTGCGTGAAGTGCCGCTGGACATGACTTTTGCGGAAGCCTTCAGCTCCCGTCATCCAGATGCATATGAGCGTCTCATCATGGATATGATCCGTGGCAACCAGACCTTGTTCATGCGCCGCGACGAAGTGGAAGCTGCATGGAAGTGGATTGACCCGATCCTTGAGCACTGGTCCCAGGTCAAAGAAGCTCCAAAGCCTTACACATCAGGCACCTGGGGCCCATCAGCCTCCATCGCCCTCATCGAGCGTGATGGCCGTACATGGCATGATGAAACCTACTGATTAAGCATCAGGTGCCGGTCCACCGGCACCTCTTCACCCAAGCAAGTATTTCTCCCACTTGCGCCAATCCCCGAAACAATCAAAGTTGCCTATGGGCAGAGTTGTCAGAATAAAAATTAGGCTCAGAATTTAAATCGATTAAAACGGCTAAATACAGGGATTCTCCTCCTCCCAATCCCACCAAGGGCCGTTCGGTTTGGCTGATGAAAAGTCAAAGAACAAAAGGCAGAGCACAAGACATGGTTCATCCTCGCCTCAAAGAGATTACAGATCGCATAATCGAGCGCAGCGCTACAAGCAGACAAGACTATCTTCGTCGCATGAAGGCGCAGCACACCAACGCACCACAACGCACAAACCTTGGCTGCACCAACCTCGCGCACGGCTTTGCAGCCTGCCCGACAGCAGATAAGCAGCACCTCGCCACAGACAAGCAGCCAAACCTCGGCATTATCACCGCTTACAACGACATGCTCTCAGCACATCAGCCCTACGAGAGCTACCCGGAAATCATCCGCGAAACAGTCCGCAAAATTCAGGCAACCGCCCAGGTCGCAGGTGGAGTGCCAGCCATGTGCGATGGCGTCACACAAGGCCAGCCCGCCATGGACTTGTCCTTGTTCTCTCGTGACCTGATCGCCATGTCCGTCGCTGTTGGCCTGTCCCACGGTATGTTCGACGCCGCCGTATTCCTCGGTGTTTGCGATAAGATCGTTCCCGGTCTGCTGATCGGCGCACTGTCCTTCGGTCACCTGCCAGCAATTTTCCTCCCTGCTGGCCCAATGACCTCCGGCATCGCCAATGATGAGAAAGCCCGTATCCGCCAGCTGTTTGCCGAAGGCAAAGCCACGCGCGAAGAACTGTTGGCATCAGAGAGTGCATCCTACCACTCTCCGGGCACATGTACCTTCTACGGCACAGCAAACTCCAACCAGATGCTCATGGAGATAATGGGCCTGCACATGCCAGGCAGCTCCTTCATCAATCCGCTGACACCACTGCGCAAAGCACTGGTCGAAGAAGCCGTTGCGCAGGTTGTTGAGCTTACAGCACAGCGCAGCACCCCTACGCCGCTCTATGAGATCATCGATGAGCGTGCGATCGTAAACGGTGTTGTCGGCCTGCACGCAACAGGCGGCTCAACCAATCACACCATGCACCTCGTTGCGGTAGCTGCAGCAGCTGGCATTCAGCTCACTTGGCAGGATATTTCAGACCTCTCAGAAATCATCCCGCTGCTGGCACGCGTCTATCCAAACGGCAAGAGCGATGTAAACCACTTTGAAGCTGCTGGCGGTATGGGCTTCCTCATCCGCGAACTGCTCAGCGCAGGCTTGCTGCATGAAGACGTCAAAACCGTCAACGGCACAGGGCTGGATGGTTACACAGTCAACGTCTTCCTGAATGATGACGGCAGTATTCTTCGCAAACCTGCACCAGCAAAAGCTCTGGACGAGACAATCCTCGCACCAATGTCCGCTCCATTTAATAAGGACGGTGGCCTTAAAGTCCTCAAAGGCAACCTTGGCGCGGCCATCATCAAAAGCTCCGCCGTTGCTCCAGACAGACACATCATCGAAGCTCCCGCTCAGGTCTTCCATACGCAGGAAGGTGTTGAAGCAGCTTTCAAAGCAGGCGAGCTCAACAAAGATGTGGTTGTTGTGCTGCGCTACATGGGCCCGCAAGCCTGCGGCATGCCAGAGGCTCATAAACTGACACCACCACTCAGTGTTGTGCAGAACCGAGGCTATAAAGTCGCACTTGTAACCGATGGCCGCATGTCCGGCGCAAGTGGCAAGATTCCAGCTGCAATCCATGTTACTCCCGAAGCAAAAGACGGAGGCCTGATTGCCAAAGTGAAAGACGGCGACCTGCTACGCCTCGATGCAGTTAACGGCACTCTGGAACTGCTTGTTCCAGCTGAAGAATTAGCCCTACGTGAAATCACCCTGGCAGACCTGCAAAGCTGCCAGAGTGGAACGGGACGAGAATTATTCGCAAGCTTCAGAGCAAACGTGAGCTCTGCCGATACTGGCGCACGCGTTTTCAATCTGGAGCAGACTATCAAAACCCAAAGGAATGCTGACGTGGTCAGCGCAATGGAGACAGTGTAATGGCTCAGAATATCGAGCGTGTAGAAGCAATCATGACCGCCGCCCCGGTGATCGCAGTTCTCATTGTGAATGACCCTAAAAAAGCAGTTCCAATGGCAGAAGCGCTCGTTCGTGGCGGTATTCCGGGCATTGAGATCACGCTTCGCACTCCAAACGCACTGGATTGCATCAAAGCAGTGGCTGACAATGTGGAAGGCGCACTCGTTGGTGCAGGCACTGTCCTCAATCATCAGCAGTACGAAGCCTCAGTCAAAGCGGGCTCCACCTTTGTTGTTTCACCGGGCGCAACAGACAATCTGATCGCGGCAGCAGAAGACTTCCCGCAGGCACCTCTTCTGCCGGGCGCGGGGACAGCTTCCGAAGTGATGAAGCTTCTGGAAGCTGGCTACGAGCGCCTCAAGTTCTTCCCAGCAGTACCAGCCGGTGGCACTCCCATGTTGAAAGGTCTGTCTTCTCCACTGGCAGCGGCTAAATTCTGCCCAACTGGTGGTATCAACCTTGGCAATGCACGTGACTTCCTCGCGCTGCCAAACGTTCTCTGCGTTGGTGGCTCCTGGATTGCAGATGCAAAAGCAATTGAATCTGAAGACTGGGCAGGCATTGAAAAGCGGGCACGCGAAGCAGCTGCATTGACTGTTTGATCGCGAACCATCACGATTGATTGCATTGAATATCTTACCCGGGGTCTTACATCAAAGACCTGCCGACATTCTCGATAAGCAGACACCGGCTATCGGGTAAGAGTACGCATAAAAACAAAGCTTTAAAGCAGTTTGCACGCCTTACTAAGCGCGCAGGCTGCTTTTGGGTAAATTGGCAAGGCGCGATACTCGCTGCCAGCCAGAAGCTATTACAAGAATAAATGGAGGCTTTGATGCCGACCGCAAATCCAAAAGATATCTTTAAGCGCCTTGAAGAGCACGCTCAGGCCATTCATTCCACCAAGATTACTGATCTCTTCGCTGCAGATCCTTCTCGTTTCGACAAGTTCTCCCGTTCTGCTGATGACCTGCTCTTCGATTTCTCCAAGAACAAGCTAACCGAAGAAACCCTCGAGCTCCTGCTTGAGCTTGCACGCGCTGCCAACGTGGAAGCAAAGCGCGATGCCATGTTCGCAGGTGAGCACATCAACACCACTGAAGACCGCGCTGTTCTGCACACTGCTTTGCGCAATCAGTCCGAGAACCCTGTTCTGGTCGACGGCAAAGACGTCATGCCGGACATCAACGAAGTGCTCGTCAACATGGGTGACTTCGCAGAAGGCATTCGCTCTGGCGAGATCACCAGCTATTCCGGCGAGAAGTTCACCGATGTGGTCAACATCGGCATCGGCGGTTCCGACCTCGGTCCTGTTATGACCACATTGGCTCTGGCTCCTTATCACGACGGTCCGAACCTGCATTACGTCTCCAACGTCGATGGCGCTCATATCGCTGACACACTGGCGAAGCTGAACCCGGCAACCACGCTGTTCATCATCGCCAGCAAGACCTTCACCACGATTGAGACCATGACCAATGCGGCAACCGCACGCAAATGGATCGCAAAGCACTGCGGTGAAGAAGCAGTTGGTGCACACTTTGCAGCAGTCTCCACCGCTCTGGACAAAGTCGCAGCTTTCGGCATCTCCGAAGAACGCGTCTTCGGATTCTGGGACTGGGTTGGCGGTCGCTACTCCATCTGGTCAGCCATCGGCCTGCCACTCATGATCGCCATTGGTCCGGATGCATTCTCCGACTTCCTCGGCGGTGCACATGCCATGGACAATCACTTCCGCACCGCACCGATCGAAGACAACATCCCGTTCCTGATGGGCCTTGTCGGCGTTTGGCATCGCAACGTGTTGGGTCACGACACCCGCGCAGTACTGCCATACGATCAGCGCCTCTCCCGCTTCCCTGCTTACCTGCAGCAGCTGGATATGGAATCCAACGGCAAGAGCGTCACCAAAGACGGCACTGCTGTTGAAACTGAAACCGGTCCAATCGTCTGGGGCGAGCCTGGCACCAACGGTCAGCACGCATTTTACCAGCTGATCCACCAGGGAACGAGCATCATCCCCTGCGAGTTCCTCGTTGCTGCCAACAGTCACGAAGACGACCTGCAGAACCACCACAACCTCCTGCTTGCCAACTGCCTTGCCCAGAGTGAAGCCCTGCTCCGCGGTCGCTCTTTGGAAGAGGTTGAAGACAAGTTTCGTAAAGATGGCAAGTCTGAAGAAGAGATTGCCAAACTAGCTCCACAAAAGGTGTTCCCGGGTAACCGGCCTTCAACCACCCTCATCTATGATCGTCTCGATCCATTCACACTGGGTAGATTGATCGCGTCCTATGAGCATCGCGTCTTTGTTGAAGGCGCAATTTGGAACATCAACTCCTACGACCAGTGGGGTGTTGAACTAGGAAAAGAACTCGCGACTCAACTTTTACCAATGGTTGAAGGCAGTCAATCCGCAGCGAACAAGGACAGTTCGACCCAAGGTTTGTTGAAATACCTAAAGAAGGCACGGAACCTCTAATTTTTAACAAACTTTAACCATGTTCTTTTTGTTAGCTCGTTCTCACAAAACACGAGCTGCCAGGAGGTATCGGGGTCCGGTCAAATTGGGATTGGCAGCAAAAGGAGACTGGAAAATGAAGAAACTTGCTCTCGTGGGCGTAAGTGTAGGTCTACTGGCTCTGGCTGGCTGTAACTCAACTTCAAGCACAGACCGTACGCTCGTAGGCGGTGGCCTTGGTGCCGCAACAGGCGCAGCTATCGGTGCTGCCACAGGCGGTGGTGTAGGAGATGCACTCGCAGGCGCTGCAATCGGCGGCGTTGCTGGCGGTATCATCGGTAACGTCACCACACCGAAGAACTGTACAGCCTACGATCAGTATGGCCGTCCTTACCGCGTGAAGTGCCCATAAGCCTCGCAAAAAGATTTGGTTCTACCATTCCAAAGGCCCTGCACCCGCAGGGCCTTTTTTGTTGCATACCTACAAGTTGCAACAGACAAAAAGCTTCCGCTTAACCACGCTCCCATCTCATCAGCTGCATTCATTCATCCGCAACAGATCCGGTACTACCGTGGGTTTCAAACAATCAGACCATGGGTAGGACCGTGAGAAAAACAATAATAATAACAGCCACCCTGCTCACACTCGGTGCTTGCAGTGAGTACAACAGAACTGACCGCGCCCTCGTTGGTGGTGGCCTGGGCGCTGCAACTGGTGCTGCCATCGGCGCAGCAACGGGTGATGTTGGGGCCGCATTTGCAGGCGCTGGTATCGGTGCTCTGGCAGGCGGTTTGATCGGCGTAGCAACCACACCGCGCCGCTGTGTTGGATACGATGCGTATGGTCGCCCCTATTACTATCGCTGCTGACGGCAATCGGCTCTAAAGATCAGACATAAAGTCCGGTGCAGCCATATCCAGTTTGAAGCTGCGCGGACTCTTGGCGCTTGAACTCTGTCGCACCATCTTCTTGTAGATCATCTTATGCGCAGCCGCCAAAGCCATCTTGGCGTACTTCATAGCCCCGAGGCTGTGCCGACTACCCGAGATCCCGGCAGCTCTCAGCAAACCATTGGCATAAACGATCGCATAAAAGTCCCGGATCTCCTTGGTGAAGTGCTCAGTCGTCACCGAGATGTTCACCTCATCATGGTTCTCCACCCGGTGCGGATTGTTGAGCGGCCAGTGAGCCATCTCGCCCGGGCTCAGCGTCACCTTTGTTGCGAACTCATCATACCAGGGCTCAAAACGGATCTCTTCTTCAGTCGTTCCAAGGAAGATCCCTTCCAGCTGCTCATCAGAAAGAAATGGGCCAGTGTTCTCGTAGATGTAAACGTCCTTATGGCCCTTCACTTGCCAAAGAGACTGACCGGGTACATCAGCATGATAGTACACCTGAGCACCGGGGGAAGAGATTAGCATCCCTGTTTTGTGCTTGAAGGTTTCAAAGCCCGGTACCTTCACCTCAAGCTCATCAAAGATTTTCGAGGTAATCTGCCGGAAACCTTCATCCCATTCCTGCAATGCACGCAGGGAAAGCCAGAAGCGTCCCTCTTCTACAGCACGAAGTACATCCTCGCCTTTAGCACCTTCAATGCTGCCCTGAAGCCATTGCGATTTCTTGGTGCCAATCGCACCGGGACGCACAAAGTCATAATGCTCAGAGGGAGTTGCCTCAATCAAACGCGACAGATTTTCCGGCAAAAAGACTGGTAATTCGTGCAATCGGTTTTTCAGCAGCAGCGTATGCTTGCCGAACACCTCTTTGTAGTGCTCTTTCCATTCAACAATCAAATCATGCTGAAGAACCAATTCCAAATCATGATACATGACGCCGCCCAACCCGAAAAATACTAGTAAATTTTGACCAGTATATCGAAGTCAGGCCTGCAAACTCATTAACACTGCGGCAAACCCGAGACAGGGTAAACAGAACCTTTACCGACGAAAAACGGGAGCCCGAAGGCCCCCGCTCTCAAAACTCATCACGTCCAGTTGGACTTTCAGGCAGCTTCAGTTTCCTGAGCCAGCGCTGCTTCTGGAGACACGTAGGTGTAACCCAGGTTTTCAGCCACTTCAGCAACAGTCACTTGACCTTTGTACACGTTCAGACCTGGCATGAAGCCTGGAATGTCGCGCAGAGCAGCGGCATAGCCTTTGTCAGCCAGCGCCAGAACGTAAGGCAGTGTTGCGTTGTTCAGGGCGTAGGTTGAAGTGCGTGCAACAGCACCTGGCATATTAGCCACGCAGTAGTGAACCACTTCATCAACGATGTAAGTTGGATCCTGGTGAGTTGTTGCGCGGGAAGTCTCAAAACAACCGCCCTGATCGATTGCAACGTCAACCACTACAGAACCCGGCTTCATAGCCTTGATGTGTTCTTTGGTCACCAGCTTCGGTGCAGCTGCACCCGCAACCAGAACAGCACCAACAACCAGATCAGCTGCCAGAACTTCTTTTTCAAGCGCTGCACGGTTGGAGAACACTGTCTTCAGACGGGAACCGAAGCGAGCGGAAAGAGCGTCGAGCACATCAACGTTTCTGTCCAGAACGGTCACGTCGGAACCAAGGCCGATTGCCATTTCAATTGCGTGGGCACCAACAACGCCGCCGCCGATCACAACGGTTTTCGCAGGCGCTACACCTGGTACGCCGCCGAGAAGAACGCCAGCACCGCCATTTGCTTTCTGCAGAGCAGTTGCACCAGCCTGAATGGAAAGACGACCAGCAACCTGAGACATAGGCGCAAGAAGGGGAAGGCGACCTTTTTGGTCAGTCACTGTTTCATAAGCGATGCAGACCGCGCCGGATGCAACAAGGTCAGCAGTTTGTTCTGGGTCCGGAGCCAGGTGCAGGTAGGTGAACAGCAGGTGGTCAGGACGGAGCATCTTGCGCTCAACAGCCTGAGGCTCTTTCACCTTCACAATCATTTCTGCTTTTGCGAAGACATCAGCAGCGGTTGGCAGGATGGATGCACCTGCTGCTTCATAGTCAGCATCGCTCGCGCCAATGCCAACGCCAGCATTGGTTTCAACAACCACTTCGTGGCCGTGAGCAACAACTTCACGCACGCTGTCTGGTGTCAGACCAACGCGGTATTCGTGGTTCTTAATCTCCTTAGGAACACCTACAAGCATGTTTTTCTCCCAATCAGCTTCGGACCTGTGTTTCTACATAGCTTATGGAAATCTCTGCGGCAGATGCTTGCAATGTGCGCTCTAAACGGTACATTTTAGCAAACTTCTACGAATAAACATCATCTAGACACAATAATCTGCGAAAACGGCAAAGCTATGAAACTCGACAAGCTTGATAAAAAGATCCTTCGCGCTCTGCAGGACAATGGCCGTATTTCCAATTCTGACCTGGCAGATCATGTGGGCCTTTCCGCCTCTGCCTGCCTGCGCCGTGTCCGCACACTGGAGTCAGAAGGCGTTATCGAGAAGTACGTCGCTCTGCTCAATCCCAAGAAGCTCGGCAAGCGTATGAGTGTCTTTGTCGAGATCTCCCTTGGTTCCCAATCAGAAGAAGCCCTCTCCACATTTGAGAAGGCCGTGGACCGCTCCGCCGAGATCATGGAGTGCCATCTGATGGGCGGCGATGCAGATTACATCCTGCGTGTCATGGCAGATGATCCGGTCGATTTTGAGCGCATCCACCGTGACCACCTTACCCGCCTGCCCGGCGTTGTTCGCATGCGTTCCTCCTTCGCAATTCGCTCCACCAAACAAGGCAGCGCTCTGCCTATCTCGGAAGGCTAAACCGCCTTCATAAACCTTGCGTTTTTCTCACAGGCATACTCGACGCTTCTGCCAAACCACACTATAACAACGCTCAATTGTATATTGCCTGCGGCTCTCCCGGGCTGCATGAGTATGGAGCACGACTTTGACCCCAATTATCACTTGCTTGCTGGACGGTCGCTACGAGCTGGCCGAAGGTCTCCTCTGGGATGAACTGACAAAACACCTGTTCTTCTGCGACATCCTTGGAAAACAGATCCACGCAATGCATTGGGATACCAAAGAAGTCACCACATGGGACTTCCCGAAAGTCGTCGGCTCCTTCGGCCTCTGCAAGGATGGCCGCCTCATTGTGGCAATGAAGGACGAGATCATCCTGTTCAACACCGTGACCAAAATCTACGAGGTCATCGCAAAGATTGAGCCGGACAATCCACGTACCCGTCTCAACGACGGCAAGGTTGGACCAGACGGTGCGTTCTGGGTGGGCACTATGGATGACATCAGCCCAAGAACCCCAATCGCCAGCCTTTACCGCGTCGCACCAGATGGCAACGTCACCCAGATCGCCACAGAGATCCGCACATCCAACGGTCTGGCATGGTCCCCGGATACCAAGACTATGTACCACTCCGACACCGGCTCTGGTGAAGTCTTCGCTTATGACTTTGACCGCGATTTCGGTGCAGTCACCAACCAGCGCAAGTTCGCCCAGCTGGACAACACCGTTGGCAGACCGGACGGCGCAACCACTGACACAGATGGCAACTACTGGTCTGCAGGCGTTTCCGCAGGCAACGTCAACTGCTTTGCACCAGATGGCCAACTGCTGCAGTCCATCGCAATGCCAGTGCCGCGCCCAACAATCCCGTGCTTTGCAGGTCCAAACCTCAATACGCTTGTTGTTGCCAGCCTGCGCCCGCATGGCGATGACGAACTCCTCAAAGAGTTCCCTAAGTCCGGCGGCATCTTCGCAATGGACGTGGAACACAAAGGCCTGCCAACCTACCGCTTTGGATAAAGCATCCTGCCGAAAGGCAGATTGGCACGAAGATACAAACACTTTTAGCACCGCTGGCTCATGGCTGGCGGTGTTTTCGTTTGGTCCCAGCTACGGGGTGAGCAAGGCGAGCAGGCAGTGCCTGCGCATTGTAATTAAATAAGTTTCTTCGGCATTGGCTGCTCGCCTCGCCCGGGCGTTTTTGTATGAAACAAGATCTCCACCGAAAGGCATTGGGAGCAGGTGCCTACCCATCAGGATCAGCCCTCACAAAGCACAAGGCTTTAATCAGAACCTCTCCCTCTGAGCAGTTGCTATCCGGAACAGTTTGACCTGTCCGTGACAGCTGCAGCTGCCAGTGTAGACGCCCATCAGGTGACCAGCTTCCGCTTGGTCCCTGCACTAAAGACTTTCAAGGGGTGTTTCAACGGACCCGCCGGAGGATGCGTTACTTCACCCGGTAGCCCCGCCCAGCCCACGCCGCACTGACGGTCGGTCCGCCAGCTGCCCGTTTACGTGGACATGAGTTAAGTATGGACCATGCGCTGGCAGCGGGGATAAGTTTTTCTGCAGCCGGAAAGAAAAAGGGGCAGTCAAACTGCCCCTCAAAACTCTCAGCTTCAGCCTTCACTTGGCTCAGACGACTTATCGTCAATCTGATAAGGCGCAAGAACCTTCTTGGTCTTTTCAGGCAGGTTCTTCCCCCAGCCTGCATCCAGTTTGTGATCGACAGACACGCGGTCATCAAACACAAAGCACTCACCTTTCCAGAGACTGTCCTCTTCAGGCACTTTCTCCAGATAGTTCAGAATGCCACCTTCAAGGTGATAAACCTCATCAAACCCCTGCTCCAGCATCAGGCCTGTTGCCCGCTCACAGCGAATGCCGCCAGTACAGAACATGGCAACTTTCTTCTTGGCGCGCAGAGAGTTGTCATTGCGTTTGACCCATTCAGGAAACTCGTTGAACGTTTCCGTTTCAGGATCAAGAGCACCCTCAAACGTGCCCAGCGCAAACTCATAATCATTGCGCGTGTCAATCACGACCGTCTCTGGGTCGGAGATCAGCGCATTCCAGTCCTCTGGCTTCACATAGGTGCCAACAAGATCATTCGGATCAATATGATTGAGGCCCATGTTCACGATGGCTTTCTTCAACCGCACCTTCATGCGCTTGAACGGAAGCTTCTTCGCCCAGCTTTCCTTGACGATGATATCGTCAAAACGTGGATCATTGCGCAAGTACGCAATCACTTCACGCATCTGCTGCTCTTCACCAGCGATGGTGCCGTTGATGCCCTCACGGGCAATAAGAAGACTGCCGCGAATGCCTCGCTCCTTACAGAAAGCAAGCAGCGGTTCGCGCATGTCTTCGTAGTCTGCAAACTCAACAAACTTATAGAGCGCACAGACCAAAATGGGGGTCAGTGTAGGTGTCATTCTCAGCCTTTTGGCATTATTCGTGAGAATACCTATACTCATTTCCCCCCTGTCTGTCAGCAAGAGAGACTCTCCCAAAACGACAAAACCTCCCCTACCGAGGCAGGGAAGGTTCCGGGACAAACCGCCCAGTGTGTCATCGAACTCCGGAATTTCCGAAATGCGGAGATTACCGCGGACGGAAAGCTTCCAGGATCGTGAGCAGAGTTTGCAACTGATCTGGCGTACCAGACTGAGCAACCTTTTCCGTTGCCCCAGCTGCAGCCATGGTGTCCATGGAGTAGATCTGCATGACACCCTGGTTGGTTGCAGCCTGTGCCAGCGTATTCTGCTGCTGAGAGGCAGCTACGTTATTCTCAAAGAGAATACCGGTGGAATGCGCCATAGTCTGAAACAGCGACCCCATTGCCATGGCAGGTGCTTCTGCAACCACCTTCACATTCGCCTGGGTCACAGCGTCTGTGATCATTGGACTAACCGTATCTGGCATAGTCATCATCCTTCAATACAAAAGAGAGAGGTCGTGTCCGGTGGCCTTGCAGAGAACCACCAAGGGCATGCCCAACTGAAAACCAACCGGACACCATTAAACAGCAGTTTGAGAAAACGCCGCCGGACGGCGACGCCAGAACCTATTAGGTCGGGTTGAATACGCGCAGAATTGTCAGCAGCGTGTTCAGCTGATCTGGTGTGCCGCTCTGAGCAACTTTTTCGGTAGCACCAGCACCAGCCATCGTATCCATGGAGTAGATCTGCATAACTCCCTGGTTAGCTGCAGCCTGAGAAAGAATGTTCTGCTGCTGTGCTGCAGAAACATAGTTCTCAAAGAGAATTCCGGTGGAATGAGCCATTGTCTGATAGACGCTGCCCATTGCCATTGCAGGGGCTTCACCAACCACCTTTACGTTGGACTGGGTAACAGCGTCAGTGATCATTGGGCTAACAGTAGTTGGCATTCTAATAGTCCTCTTTCATACAGTTCTGGTCAAAATCCGGTTCTGCTTTTCCTTGAACTGGCTCCAAAGGAGTACGCACTACTACAACTGAAAGGATGCATCAGAACCATTCTCATCGCTCTGGCCTTGCACCAGAAAGCGAAGCTCGAAAGTTCCGGTTATTGATTGAAACTACGCAAGGTAGTCAGCAGCGTGGTCAGCTGATCAGATGTCCCGATCTGAGCAACCTTTTCCGTGGCCGATGCTCCGGCCATTGTATTGACTGAGTAGATTTGCATGACGCCCTGATTGGTCGTCGCCTGCGCAAGAGTTGAAAATTGAGAAGCCGCCGCAACGGAGTTTTGAAAGAGTATGCCCGTCGAATGAGCGAGAGATGTGTAAAGGTTCCCCATTGCAATAGCGGGCGCAGCCCCAATCACAGACACATTGGTTTGCGTCACAGCATCCGTCACCATGCCATCCTCTGGTATTACGGGACCAATCCCGGGTAGATCCGCCATAAAGTCACTCCCACCTAGAGCGCGTTCCGTTTGATTGAGTTCAATCAAACGACAAGAATTCGCTCAACTAACAATGTTTGAGCATGATGCGTGAATGCGAATGAACGCGACATGCTCTAAACAGCCGAACTCAAGAGCAGTTCGGTAAAACGCAGCCCTGCTTCACCCCTGATCAGGCACAGGCAGTGCTCTGACCAGAGGCAAACTCTCAATGATTTAGAAAACTGGAAAAGCCTTCCCGAAATGTGGGAGAGACCTCTCAATACGCCTTAACGCGAAAAGTACCGACGCAATGTTTCAAGCAAACTCTCATTCACCTGCTCGATCTCTTGCGGATCCATATGCGAAATGCTGTTTGCAGCAGCCATGGAACCAACAGAATAAGTATGCAAAATTCCCTGGCTCAACGCCGTCTGTGCAATGATGTTCTGGCGCTGTGCATTCGCGACAGAATTCTCAAAAAGCACCCCTGTTGATTGCGCCGCTGTCAGAAAGGTCAGCCCCAGAGCAAACGCTGGCGCAACTCCCAGAAGGGCAATGATATCAGCATCAACGGCTCCGCCATCGGAGGGTTTTGTTGAGCCACATTGTTCCTCAATAGTCTTTGGCATTTTTTCTCCAATATGCTTGTTATTATTGCCATTTACAGACTATTGACGCCGCTCCTTCTCATTTGTGAACTCTTCCCTAAGAGCCTCAGCCTTCGCTAAGGTTTCTTTCACACATCCCTCAACGATCACGAGACCGCTGCTGCAGATATCCGATCAGAAGCTCTGAGAGCTTGTCGTTAAGCGGCCCAATCTGCTTGGAAATCTCCGAGTTGATCTCCTTCTTTAGATAATCCCTCAAGGCTTCCGCCACCTGCACGGCCATCATTTCCTGATTAGCAACACCGCCCTGAACCGGCTGCCCAGTCATCGGAAACTGAGCCATCCCGGCCCCAGCCTGAGGCGGAGGCACACCCTGCCCCGGCGCCAGTTGCGGTGGCGGCTGGACCGGAGGCGTCTGCGGTGTTTGCACCTCCGCCTGGTCACTCCCGGTCCCAATCACGCTCTTAATTGTATTGATCTCTTCATCAATGGAGGTACACAACTTGGCCGCTGCCTGCTCCACCTCTGACACAATGCTCTGAGCAGATGTAGTGGCATCCTCACAGGCCCTGTTGATCTGCGCCTGCTGCTGCCGGATCTCCGCCACCACCTCGTTGTAGTTGGGAATACCCTGGCGCAGCTGCGCGAACTCGCTGGCGGCCTGATCCACATTCTCCTTCACCTTGGTGAGCTGCACCACAGCATCATCCAGCGCAGAGTTGAGCTCCGGCCCCGGTGTCGCCGTCACCTTCTGCGGACCAGCGTCTTGCGTTCCATTCACGGCTGTACTCATCGCCCCACTCCTCACGTCCTGTCTTACCAGTTGTAGTCAGAGTTCCGGTCCGGCCTGCGCTCCTCGCTCCGCTCTTCAAACTCGATGTCACCAGTCGAGGTAAACCGGGCAAGGAGTTCCTCTTCAACCCCGTCCTGCACCAACCGCTCTTCATCATCCCGGTCGTCATACCGATCTGCCTCTTCCTGAAGCCGCTCATCCCGGAACCCAAGCACCAGATCCGCCGCCGAAATCTCACCCTCACTGCCAAGCATCCCTTCAGCCTTCACCAAAGCATCCCGCGCCAGGCTCAGGTGGCACAGCATCCCCGGTAACCCCTCAACGCCAGACCGGGACAATGTTCGCACTTCTTCCTGCTCGATAACTCCTTCCCAGCGGCGCAACTGATTGAGGATCACCTCCTCCAATTCCTCTCGAATGTATGTAACGTCCCGTTCCATATCTCACCTTTTGAGCTGACAGGGGTCTGTCTATCGCGTCAGAGCCCGAAGAAAAGTCGCAAGCAAAATGTAGTCTCGTTGAAACAACCGTGTGACCTCCCGAACCAACTCCGCCAGTTCATCCACCTCCACATCATCCGGTTCAGACCGAACATCTGCAGCAGCTTCAAAGCCATAACGGGGCCGTTCAGCACGAGCGCTCATCCATCCTTCTCCCGGCAGATCACTCACTCACCTCTTGAAAGGCAGAGATCGCGTTGGTCACCATGGTGTTGAGCTCAGTCAGCGCCGGCGTTGCCGCAAGTGCCGGATCCTGCGCAATCTTCGCCGCCACAATTGCCTGCGCTGCCATGGAGATCTGCATCACCCCATTCATGTAGGTCTCTGCATCCTGCGAGGCATGCCCGCTGGATTGCTTGGTCATCACGTCTTCAGGCACCGAGATCATGGTCTCCAGACCCTGAAAGTTCTGGAAGTTCGTGAACTGGACAGCCTGAGTGATCTGATCATTCAAAGCAGGTGTCGCGGGCGCTGAGGTTGGCAACGGAGGATAGGACGGGCCTGACGATTTTTCCGATCCCTTGCTGGCTTCTACGCCTTGAGACTGACCGCCTGTACCGCCAGAACCAATGGCAGCCTCAAAGCCAGCACCGCCAGCAGGTCCCTTTTCACTATCCATGATCATGGTTTGTTGCGCTCCGGATTGACTATTGCTCTCACTTGCTGGGTTGACGGCTTGCTGTTCCGCCTGTGAGGACATTTTGACTGCCGGGGAGGATTGCTTCACATCCTGTGTTCTGGATGCAGCAGTGGCCTGAGCTGAGGAACGCAAACTATTATCACTCACAGGCCCTTGGAGCAGAGAGATCATGCGCCGACGACGCGTGATCGCATTCTCATACTCTTGAGAAGCTGTACTCTCACCTCTCTCCCTCACCATCAAATTCCCTCAAACTAGCCACCTGATGGGGTAGATTCAGAGCCAGACGTCGGACCGATCTCCATAATGAGCTGCACGCCCTTGGAAACTACGGCTGTCGAGATCTGGTTCATGGATTGCTGAGCATGGGTCGCATTCTGCACCGAGAGCCCCGTTGCATTGCTAACCACCTGATACAAATTAGCGATTGCCTGAGAGGGCGCCTCGCCCACCACCTTCACATTTGTCTGGGTAACGGCATCCGTCACCTGAGCATTTACAGTCTCTTCCGCCATGCTAGTGCCCTCGCAGTCTGAAATCGTTAACTATTCGGAAAGACGCACTCACATCCCTCCTGTGAACACAATCTGATCAACTGAACCGTCTGCGCTTCTTCTTGCGCGCATCCCGCAGCTTTTCACGCAGGAACTGCACCCGCTTACGCGCCAGTGCCTGGGAGATGTTCAGCTCCTCCGAGATGTCGCTGTAGCTGCGATCCTCGGCAAACTTGAGAGAAAAAATCTGCTGGTAGATGACAGGCAACCGCTCCAGCGTTTTGCCAATCAATGCAAGCTCTTCCTTTTGCGCCAAAAGAACTTCTTGCGGCGCCGCTTCCACCTCAGCGTTGGCAAGATGCTCATCGTAAACATCCTTTTCGCCATCCCTGAACTGGTACTCATAGCGCTTCTTGCGATACTGGCTGATGAACTCGTTCTTGAGCGCATACATGAAGAACGCAATCGGCTCCCGCATATTCAGGGGGCGCTGTTCAAAATGAGACGCCACCTTGATGATGGTTGCTGACATCAACTCCTCGGCAGCATCCATGTCACCACCCGTAAGGTGAAACGCCCTGCCAAAAATCTTTTTTCTATGCTCGTTCCAGTATTTCCAAACAGGCGTTAGATCCTGACGCCCATCAAGATGTTCAAGTCGTGTATTCTTGTAATACATCCGCCACACCTCAATGTATTACAGACAAACCTCCAGATAATTTCAGCAGGACATCACAGCAGGAACAGCAACATCGCCCCAGCGCTCTGATATCAACTTTAATTCGAGAGAAATTGTCCGTTTCGATACGATTGACGCTACGGATATTCTTGTTTTTGGAAAACCATCGCAATTTTATGGGTTGTATAATTTGATGCTTACAACCTTCAGTAAATACACTCAAAGCAACTAAAAAAGTTTGATATGATCCAGATACTTACGCCACTTCGCCCTACACACTTTGCAGATTTACAACACAACCTGAAACACGATGCTCGCCTGTTAACAACCTATAGGGTGTAATTCCAAACCTCACACAACCCGGAAAAGGCATAAGGCCAATCTCATAGACCGAGTTTCACCCTGCCCTTAATAGACAGCCCAACTCTCTTTTTGTGACATGGCCGATTCTGGAAATTAAATCTGGAGCGACCTTTCGGCCTGCTCAATCACAAACCGGGCGCGCTCTTCAACTGTCATCTGCGGCACTTCAGTCAGCTCGTATCCAAACGCCCGATAGACTGCAACATTCGCTTCATAGTCACGACAAGCGAACTCAAAATCATGCGTCCGCTCTGCGTCACTCTCAAAGATCTGTTCCCATGGTGCACAAACAAACACCGGATCCGCAAACCGCCTCGCTCGCGCAGCTGCAATCATCTCCTCTGAGACAGGAGCTCCGATGATCCTGCTATACGCGATGGCTTCAAGAAAGCTGCGATCATGAAACACCACAGCATCTGGCGAACTTGGAGCAACATCAAAAGCAGCGATTGATCGCTCAAACAGCAAATCCCGAAAAGCAATCGCATCCCTATCAGGAAGAGCTAACCCACCTGATGCAAGCTGCTCACGCACCACCTGCCGTCCAACCTCCTCCCGGCAGTCGTACCCAAGCAGCTTTAATGAGCTCAGCAATGTAGATTTTCCGGCACCAGACGCACCGGTGATGACAAAACGCGGCATGAGACCTCGCTAAGACACAATCAGCAAAATTCAAACAAGGAAATCTAAGAGAAAGAAGCGAGCATCGGAAACAAGCTACGCACAAGCATCACAGGCTTATAAGCCTTTGTGAAACAGTCACCAATTTTCGGGGAGAAAATGGTGAGCCCGCACGGGTTCGAACCGTGGACCTACTGATTAAAAGTCAGTTGCTCTACCAGCTGAGCTACGGGCTCACATGACGTGATACGCTTGGTGGGTGCACAGGGATTCGAACCCGGGACCGTCTGATTAAGAGTCAGATGCTCTACCAACTGAGCTATACACCCAAACGTTTCCCGCCGAAGCGATGGCGGGTGTATATAAAGCCTTTTGCGAGAGCGCAAGGGCCTAACTGCAACTTTTCAAAAATGTCTTGTGTAAAGTAAACTTATCCCAGACTAACCTATGCAAATCTACGAATTTTGGCAGCACAAATACAATTCCAGAGTGTGAAACGCGAAAAAACAATCCAATTTGAGGTTGTTAGCCCTGTTAGTAATTAGTCCAACACCCACTCCACGCCAAAATTGTGCTGCTCCCTCCTACACCTGCAAACAGGAGAGGTAGAACATCGCACTGCAACCGAAAGACATAAGACGCCACCGCACTGCAAAATCGCACAATTCTGCGGGTTCTCCAAAGCGCACCAAATGCACCGGCAGAACCTGATGCAAACACGACGAGCATGTTCTGACGTTGCGCAACTTTCGCAAAGTACCCCGACACTTGCAGATAACTCAAGAAAACAAGAGGTCATTGCGGCGCAACATTAAGAAGAAGCCACTTGACGCTTTTACGTATCTAAGCCTAATCTCACCCCGAATTTTAGAGTTTACCTGAGCGATTCAATGGTGAAGCGCGGTAATCTCTTACACGGTTGGAATTATGTTAAGGGAGAGTGGAGCCCTGAGGCTCCCAATACCAGAATGCAAACTTCAATTCTTCTTATCGTGGTGGGAAGCGCGTCGCCGGAGTGAGCTAGCTCACTCGGAACGGTTAGACGCGCACAAGGAGCCAAACGGCTCCTTTTTTTATGGCTAATTCGCAGAGATGTTTAAAAGAGCAGCTCTGCAAAACAAACAGCTGGATTGATTGCACACCCTTCAATCGGGCGAAACGAGCAGATACAGGCAACAAGGACTTGATGATGCAACGGGAGATGACAGGCGCTGAAATGGTTCTCCAGGCGCTGAAGGACAACGGGGTGGAACATGTATTTGGATACCCTGGTGGTGCAGTCCTACCCATTTATGATGAGCTGATCCAGCAGGACTCGATCCAGCACATCCTCGTCCGTCATGAGCAAGGTGCAGGCCACGCTGCTGAAGGCTATGCACGCTCCACCGGTAAAGCCGGTGTTGCTCTGGTAACCTCTGGTCCGGGCGCAACCAACATGGTCACCGCGCTGACAGACGCGATGCTCGACTCCATCCCGATGGTTTGCATCACCGGTCAGGTTCCAACCAATCTGGTTGGCTCCGACGCCTTTCAGGAATGTGACACCGTTGGCATCACCCGCCCTTGCACCAAGCACAACTGGCTGGTGAAGGACGTTAATGATCTGCCACGCATTCTGCATGAAGCCTTCTACGTTGCTCAGTCCGGTCGTCCGGGCCCTGTTGTTGTTGACATTCCAAAGGATGTTCAGTTTGCAACCGGCACCTATGAAGGCCCTCAGGCAAACCCAAGCAACCACAAGAGCTACCGCCCACAGCTGAAAGGCGACATGAACGCCATTCGCGCGGCTGTTGAGCTGATGTCCAAAGCCAAACGCCCGGTGTTCTACACCGGCGGCGGCGTCATCAACTCCGGCGCGGCCGCAAGCCAGCTGCTGCGTGAACTGGTAGATCTGACTGGCTTCCCGATCACCTCAACCCTGATGGGTCTGGGTGCTTATCCGGCATCTGGCGAACAGTGGCTTGGCATGCTGGGCATGCACGGCACCTACGAAGCCAACATGGCGATGCACGACTGTGATCTGATGATCTGTATCGGTGCCCGCTTTGATGACCGTATTACAGGCCGTCTGGACGCCTTCTCTCCGAATTCAACCAAGATCCACGTGGACATCGACCCATCGTCCATCAACAAAATCGTGCACGTTGATCTGCCAATCGTTGGCGATGTTGCTCACGTTCTGGAAGACATGGTTCGCATCTGGCGCGCGTCCAGCTTCCATTCCCAGCCAGAGCTGAAGGGATGGCAGACGCAGATTGCCAAATGGCGCGCCCGGGATTGTCTGTCCTATCGCCACAGCGATGACGTCATCATGCCTCAGTACGCTTTGCAGCGCCTGAACGAAGCCATCAAAGGCCGCAAAGACGTTTACATCTCAACTGAGGTTGGACAGCACCAGATGTGGGCTGCTCAGTACCTGGGCTTTGAATCTCCAAACCATTGGCTGACCTCTGGTGGCTTTGGCACCATGGGCTACGGCCTGCCAGCAGCCATCGGTGCTCAGGTCGCTCATCCGGGCGCATTGTGCATCAACGTTGCAGGGGATGCTTCCATCCTGATGAACATTCAGGAAATGTCGACCGCTGTTCAGCACGGTCTGGCGCCTAAAACGTTCATCCTGAACAACTCTTACATGGGAATGGTTCGTCAGTGGCAGCAGCTGCTGCATGGCAACCGCCTCTCCCACTCCTACACCGACAGTCTGCCTGACTTTGTAAAACTGGCAGAAGCCTATGGTGCAAAAGGCATCCGCGTAACTAAGCCGGGTGAACTGGATGATGCTATTCAGGAAATGATTGAATCTCCTGAACCAGTCCTCTTCGATTGCTGCGTCGCTCAGCTGACCAACTGCTTCCCAATGATCCCGTCAGGCAAAGCCCACAACGAAATGTTGTTGCCGGACGAAGCAACTGATGAAGCCGTTGCAAATGCCATCGACACCGCAGGCAAGTCATTGGTATAGGATAAAGCTGGGAGATTCATTATGAACGCACAAAAAACTGACGCACTATCAGCTTACTTCCTAGCTGAGACCAGCGATGTTTTGGAAACACATACTCTATCAATCATTGTAGATAACGAGCCGGGCGTTCTTGCCCGTGTGATCGGCCTGTTTTCTGGCCGTGGCTACAACATTGACAGCCTCAGCGTGTCTGAAACAGAACACGAAAAGCACGTGTCCCGCATCACCATCGTCACCACAGGTACCCCGCAGGTGATTGAGCAGATCCGCCACCAGCTGGACCGCCTGGTACCGGTTCACATCGTGCGCGACCTGACAGTGGCTGCAAAGAACTCCAATCAGGAAAAGCCGCTTGAACGTGAGCTGGCCTTAATTAAGGTTCGCGGTGAAGGTGAAAAGCGTCTGGAAGCACTGCGCCTATCAGAAGCATTCAAGGCAACTGTTATTGACGCAACCATTGATCACTTCGTTTTCGAGATCACTGGCCGTACAAATAAAATCGATCAGTTCATTGAAATCCTCACTCCACTGGGCCTCGTAGAGGTTTCGCGTACGGGTGTTGCCGCACTTGCACGTGGTGGTCAGGGTCTCAAAGATCTTCACGACGAAATTTAACAGTTAGAGGACAATTTTGTCCTATTGATATTAAGCGGCGTCTTTTGCAAGTCTGTGAAGACGCCGTTTTATTTTAAAATACAAACTCAATAAAGAGTAGCCCCCATGAAGACGCCAAGTCGCTTATCCGTCAACGTAAACGCTGTAGCTGTTCTGCGAAATCGCCGCGACGTTCCGTGGCCAAGCGTGACGCATCTGGCAGCCCTCGCCCTCAACGCAGGAGCCAAAGGCATCACCGTGCACCCACGCCCGGACGAGCGCCACATCCGCCGCACGGATGTTGAAGACATCTCCAAGATGCTGCGCGAGGAACTGCACGGCAAGGAGCTGTGCCTCGAAGGCTATCCGGATGAGCGCTTCATGGAACTGGTGAAAGAAGTCCGCCCAACACAAGTTCTGTTCGTACCGGACGATCCATCCCAGCAGACCTCAGACCATGGTTGGGACTTTTCCGAGAACATGGATCTCCTGAAAGACGTCATCAGCACTGCGAAATCCTGGGGTGTACGCACATCTCTCTTCGTTGACCCAGAGCCAAGCCAGCCACCGCTCGCAGCTGAAGCAGGTGCAGAGCGGATTGAAATCTACACCGGCCCTTACGGCGCTTGCCATTCTGACAAAGAAGCTGAAAAGGTTGAGCTGGAGAAAGTGGTCGCAACCGCAGAAGCAGCAAAAGCCGCTGGCCTCATGGTCAACGCAGGCCACGACCTCACCGTTGAAAACCTGCCAGCCCTGATCGAGCGCGTGCCATACATCTCAGAGGTTTCCATCGGCCACGGTTTCACCGCCGATGCCCTGGAACACGGCTTCACCCAAAGCGTCCGCCGCTTCCGCAAAGCGCTTGGTGAGCCAGTCGAGCTATAAGAGCCTATCACGTTTCAAAAGAAGCCTGCCGTGCCCCGCATCGCAGGCTTTTTTTGTACCTGGAACCCAGCCTCAAACACCTTCGAAATATCGCAGGAACTCAAAGCTGGTGATGTCCTTCTCAATCCACGCCCGGAACGCCTTCAGCTCATTCTCCCGGCTCCGCGCGTACTGATCTGCCAAGGCCACCCCAAGCGCCTGTTGTACAAATTCACTTTCCCGGAAGAGCTCAAGCGACTCCTCCAAAGATCGCGGCAGTTTCTCAAGATCCTCATCTTTGCCCGGATCCCCAATCAGCATCGCTGGCGGTTCTTCCCGCTGCTGCAGGCCATCCAGCCCAGCCGCGCCGATCAGTGAAAGAATGATGTAGGGATGCGTATCAGCACCTGAGCATCGATGTTCCAACCGGATCGCCTGAGGATCAGGACTGGAGATCACCCGCACCGCACTCACCCGGTGCTCTTCCCCCCAACACACTTCTTCAGGGCATCCTGTGAACCGCGAGAGCCGTCGGTAGGAGTTGATGGTTGGCCGAAATGCCAGATGCGACGCCTTCATCTGCGCCAGAAGACCCGCCACGAAATGCCGGCCCTGCTGACTCAACACAGCGTCTTTGTCATAAAAGATGTTGTGCCCCATCTCATCGTAGAGGCTGATGTGCACGTGAGTTCCACACGCAGAATCCTGCCCCATCGGCTGATAGCGCGCCATGAAGGTGGCAATCAGCCCCCGCTCCCGGCACAGCTCCTTCAGGTGATGCCGCGCCCGCACTGCATTGTCAGCGGCTTGCAACGGAGTAACGGGTTCAAGAGCCACCTCATACATCCCCCAGCCAATCTCACTCTCCATGGAGGATACACCAATCCCAAGCCCTTCCATCCGCTCCCGGAAGGCGTCCATCAGGTCCATGTAGTCGGGATCACGATTTACTGAATCATACTGCAAGGAATGCCCGAATGGCTTCAGCTTGTGATGTTCTCCAGCCTCTACCAGCGCGCGGTCAAAATGGAAAATCCCAAGTTCAAACTCCAGACCAACCTTCATGGTCAGCTTCATCTCAGCAAGCCGCTCCTCCAGCATTTCCAGAGGCCGACGCACATCCAGCACAAAGCGCGTCCCATCCCGGTTAAAGCAATTGAGCAAGACCTCACTGATCCCGGGACGCCAGCCCAACTGGAACAGCGTGTTGCTGTCCGCCAGACTGTGCAGATTGCCAAAGCCGGTGTGATACCAGACATGCGGAGACTCGTAGATCAACTCCCCCGCGGGCTGCCCGTCACCATGAGGGATGAGATAGAGCGAGGAGTTGGTGGAGCAGCCCTTCTCCAGCCCATCCAGCGGTTGAAGCCGACACCGAAGCAGTCCATTCATATCCGGCACCTGCGTGATGACCGAATGTACGCCCCGCTGCTTCAGCTGCCCGATCTGCTTGGCCAGCGCGTCTTTTGAGGCAGACTGCATCTGAGAAAACTGCGTCATGTCTGATCTACTCCAAGATGTACCAAGCACCTTAAAGCCAACGCAGAGTGCAAACCGTAGAGGAAATCAGCGACCTTTGAACTAAATCACCCGCTCCGCATAGGTTGCAAAGAACACACCAAGACTACCTAGACAGTAACTTTCATACACAGACAGAAAATCAGAGATTATCGACCAAAACCACATCAACCCTATGAAACAATGAAAATAATGGCGCCTGAACACGCCGTGCAAATTGGCAACACTCCGTAACGATAACTAATAGTTTATTGCCCTCAAATTGCCGAGGAAGGGATTTCTGCTAAGTTAGACATTCCCTAAGGATACCCCCATCAAGAATAATAGAACCATGCGTCATTTGTATCTCGTAGCTTTGCCATTTGCCCTCGCCGCACATCCCCTCAGTGCGCAGGAAGCCGCTCCACAGACCTCAGCACCAACAGAGTTGCAGGCTGGAGGCTTCGTCGGCATCAATGTTGGCCGCACATATCTTGAGGCTGATCAGGTTGACACCAAGGATCACCAGCCAGAAACCCTCGGGTTTTACGGCTCCTACGCCATCCCACTCTTCCAGCATTTCAGCCTGCAGGTAGATGGTGATATCGAATTTTATCAGTTCGACACCAAAGACGGCGACAACACCCTGCGTGACGGTCTGGGAGCAGTTCACTTTTCCTACAAAGACCCACAGCAAGGCCTGTTTGGCGTCTTCGCAGGTGGCGGTGCAACTGTTGACGGTGGCGACGACGACTCCAACAAAACCTTCCAGTTCATCGGTCTTGAAGGTCAATACTACATTCAGGACATCACCCTGTTCAGTCAGGCTGGCTTCCTCGATGGCGACGATGATCAGTACGAAACCATCGACAACGGCCTGTTCGCACGCGGTGGCGCAAGCTACTACTTCACGCCAAACACCAAGCTGACCGGCTCTTTGTCTTACGTCAATGGTGATCGTTACAACCGTCCAAACCCGAGCGATGCACGTGACGGTGAAGTCAACATCTTCAGCTGGGGTGCCGAGTTCAAGCAGAACTTCACCGCACTACCTGTTGGCCTCAGCGCGTCCTACAACGGTCATGACTTCCAGATCAAAGGGGATGAGTCCGACGAACCAGTCGTCCATGAGTTCCGCTTTGGCGCGTTCTTCCAGTTCGGCACATCCACCTTGCAGGAAAACGACCGCACCGCTGCTGGCTCTGATCTGCCAGAGCTGAAGCGCTGGAATTCACTCTCCACCAACGAAGTCGACTAAGACCTCAAAATGTGACTGAGCTATGTAGTAATACGCTATTACCCGCTCAGTCCCATCCCTTGCTAGGTTTCCCTCACAGCGACATCTGGGAGGGAAACATGTCCACAAAGAAAGTTCTTATGATCACCGGTGACTTCACCGAGGATTACGAAACCATGGTGCCATTTCAAACACTAGGCGCCGTTGGTCATGATGTTCACGCCGTCTGCCCGGGCAAAAGCGCAGGCGACACCGTCGCAACATCCATCCATGATTTTGAAGGTGACCAGACCTACACCGAAAAACGCGGTCACAACTTCACTCTCAACGCCACCTTCAGCGACATCAATCCAGCAGACTATGACGCCCTCGTCATTCCGGGCGGCCGTGCCCCTGAGTACCTGCGCCTGAACCCGGCAGTGCTGGACATGGTCCGCCACTTCTTCTCTGAAAACAAACCAGTCGCCGCTATCTGCCATGGCGCACAGCTTCTGTCTGCGGCTGGCGTTCTGGAAGGCAGAACCTGCTCCGCTTACCCAGCCTGCGCACCTGAGGTCACCATGTCCGGCGGCAAGTTTGCCGATATCGATGTGGCCGATGCAGTCACAGACGGCAATCTGGTGACAGCCCCTGCATGGCCAGCTCACCCAGCATGGCTCAAGCAGTTCCTTGCCCTGCTCAACCAGCCTGCCTATGCTTGAGGCATAGCACGGGATAAAGCGGAGGGGACCATGTGCGAGCTGTTCATCAAGGCAGATTCTGATCTGTGGGAGAGCACCACACGCTCCCTTCGCATAGACCGTATGGTCACCAGTGTGCGACTTGAAACCTACTTCTGGACCATTCTGGAAGAAATCGCCCGGCGAGATGACATGTCCGTCGGCCAGCTCCTGACGCGCTTGCACAATGAGTCCATTGAAGCCGGACATGACCTCGGCAACTTCACCAGCTTCCTGCGCGTGTGCTGCCTTCGCTATCTCTCATTGCAGGTGACCGATGACATCCCGAAGGACAAATCCGTCCCCATCAGCACCCTCGACGCTCCTCAGTTACTGAAGAACGAACGAGCCTATCGCGCTCAGACACGCGCCTCTGCGACCGTCAGTTAGGCTCCCCTCACCAAACAGCGAGAGAAGCCTGTTGTTGATCAGACAAACACAAAGTCTTCAGCACTCAGACTGTAGGTGAACAGCCACCCCGTATCCACCTCAAGCACATCATTGCCGTAGGAGATCGTGATCCAGCCACCGAGCAGACTCTCATCGATGTCGAGCTGTGAGAACGAGCTTACCCCGGCTGCGGAAAGATCGATGGTATCTTCGCCAACCTTGAAGTCGTCAATCACATCCTTCACACCATCATCCGCAAAGCAGAATGTATCTGCACCATCCCCCCCAACAAGGAAGTCAAGGCCAGCTCCATCATGGAGGACGTCATTACCGTCCCCGCCTTCCAGAACATCATCACCAGCACCACCCAGCAAACGATCGTTGCCATCCTCGCCGCGCAGATGATCATTCCCGGCAAAACCTTCCAGCGCATCATCACCATCATTGCCACGCAACAAGTCGCTGGAGGCAGACCCAAGAATATAGGCGTCCTGCCCATGGTGTCCGGTTGGATCCAGCGGGATCTGAATATCCTCAACCCACGTATCATCGCGCTCCTGATCAGAAAGTCCGGAGATGATCACCACACTGTCCCGGTTCATCTCGCTGTAAAACTCAGAGGCATTGATGGCGTTAAACGCTGTGCTGTAGTTGAACGGCAAATGCGCTGACCAGCTTGGCAGATTGAGCAAACCGCCACCATCCCAGAACAGCGGCGTATCATACCAATCATTGAAAATGACGATATTGCTGGTGTCATAGCCATAGTCTGTGTCGTTTCCGGTCAGATCCAGACCATCCGAGGAAATCACCGAAGGCACCGGATCATTCTCCAGATCGAAACTGAAGAGCTCAGCTCCGCTGCTCAACACCGCAGCACCATCCTCTGGCGCATAATGGCTGGCAAACGCCATGTAATTGGCATTCACGAAAAACCCATCCAGCCAGTCGTTGCTACGCTCTGCCATGTTGGCAACAGCACCGCCCCCCAGAGAATGCCCGGTGACGATCAGGTCACTGCCATCCAGACCGTGTCCCACCATGAAGTCTTTAAGCGCAGCAAGCAGCCCACCAAACGCCTCTTCCACGTAATGCGGCTCATCCTTGAAGAACTCCAGATAGTCAATCACATCGCCAATGGTGTCGGTAACAATGTTGTCCAAAGTTCCCGTCGTTCCACGAAACGCCAAGGCCACCTGAGTAATATTGCCATGCTCATCATACTTGGCCAGCACGTCGGCCTGCGCATCCTTGAACTTGAACGTCTCACCCTGAAACGTCCCATTGTGATCAACGAGAGCACTCTCGTAACCAAGATCTTCAGCAGAAAGGACCGTCCACCCCTTCTCCTCAATCCGGTCACGTGCCGCTTGCTCACTCTCCCCGCTCAGCAAGCCTGCCTGATCTTCAGTCCCCCAAAGGGTTCCAACCAACGTTGCCAGCGAAAAGCCATTGGCCTGATACGCACTCCCAAGCGCATCATCCAACCCATGATAGCTATAAAGCATCAAGTCCAAAGCATCAGACATAAGTTGCCGAGCATCATTTCCCTTATACTCAAATAAAGACATTATCCCTCCCAAATGCAAAGCAGCTACATCCTGAAGGAAAACGCAGGTCCCACAATAACCAATACTCGGAGTATGAATTTCATATTTCCAATATTTAAAATCACTAGAGAACTTCATCACCTGCACATCAAACAACCTAACCAACGCATTTGATTGCATTGAGCAAAGGCTGGAAAATCTTGCGAAAACGATAAGTTCAGCTGTCCGAGCGAAGCCACAATTTCTTGCAAACTCCTCTTGTATTTTAGTTTATTAGTATATATTAATATTCTAAATTAAAGAGAGATCGGAGGGCAATCAATTGGATCTTCTCAGGCAAAACGTTTGGTCCCCCTATCTGGCGGGCATAATTATTGGGCTCCTGCAAATCCCGGCTTTCCTGCTGGTTGATACCGCACTGGGCGCTTCATCGTCTTTCATCACCGGCACCGGTTTCATCTTTTCACTCTTCGATTCCAGCATCACGGAGATCAAGTACTTCGCCAAGTACATGTCCAAGGACAAATACTTCTGGCAAAGCGCACTGGTCATCGGCATCGCTCTGGGAGCGCTGATTTCTTATAAAGCCAGCGGTCGGAAAGCCAGCTTCTCTTCTCCAAGCTGGAAGACCATCGGCGCAAGTTCAGCACCAGTCATCCGGCTTCTGCAAGGCTTCATCGGCGGCTTCGTTCTGCTGGTCGGTGCCCGCATCGCAGGCGGCTGCACATCAGGTCACGGCATCTCCGGCCTCGCACAGCTTGGCGTCGGCTCAAGTGTCGCTGTCGCAGCCATGTTCGCCGGCGGCATCGTCGCAGCCAACCTTCTTTACAAACGCGCATCCTAAGGAGAGGTCACATGGAAATCTTCTGGCTTGTTATCCTCGGCCTCACCATGGGCATCATCTTCGGCGTCGCACTGGAAAAGTCTCGTGTCATGGAACCCGGCGTTCTCATTGGCCAGTTCCTCTTTAAAGACTACACCATGCTCAAGATGTTCCTCGCAGCCACAGCCACCGGCCTTGTCGCCCTCTCTGGCCTGACGGCACTCGGCCTTGCTGAGCTGCATCCAAAGAGCTTCGTTGTCGGAAACATCATCGTCGGCGGCACCATCCTAGGCGTTGGCATCGCCATCGCTGGTGCTTGCCCGGGCACAGTCTTCGCCCAGATTGGCCGCGGCTACAAAGACGCATGGCTCACCGTCGTCGGCGGCATCATGGGCGCAGCGTTTTATGGCTACAACAAATCCCTCATCGACGGCGTGCTGGACATGGGCAGCTTCGGCAAGATCACCTACGCTGATCTGTTCCCATCCCTGCCCTTCTGGATGCTTGGCCTCATCACCGCAGCAGCCCTCGTCGTCGTCATGATCGCACTGGAAATGTATCGCCCATGGAAAGTGGCTCGCGGCATGGATCAGAACAAGGAGGCATCCGTCAACTCAAACGCGGCGCATGCTTAACTTAAGAGCCCCCAACTGAACTGACTTTGGTTCAGATCAGCAATGCCCCGAAGGAGCACAGACCTTCGGGGCATTTTTTTGCGCGGTTTTGAAAGGATCAAACCAAGCTCACCTAAAGACACCTAATTTTATTGCGTCAACTCTGCATTTCCCCTCACTTTCCTGTTGCATCCATTTCGATTCTGCGCCATAACCGAACCGTACCGTACGGTACAGAAAATCAAACAAGCCAAACCGCTGGAATTAGAACCGCATATGTCCACTGAGCCAGAACAACCAGACTTTACAGACCGCCAGCGCGCGGTGCTGGACAAAGCTTTGGAGCTGCTCGTGGAAGGTGGCGAAAAAGCGCTGACAACAGCTGCTATCGCCCGTGCTGCGGGATGCTCCAAAGAGAGCCTCTACAAGTGGTTTGGAGATCGCGATGGATTGCTGGCCGCAATCGTCACCCGTCAAGCCTCCAAGGTTATTCCGGGTGCTGACCCCGCAGCCAACATGAGCGAAGACGGCCTGCGCGCCGCATTAGAAGAATTTGCCAGAAACCTGCTGGAGACAATCTCCGGTGACGTTTCTCTGGCCCTGAACAGACTTGCCATCGGGCAAGCCAGCAAATCTGAAACCGGTCTCGGCGCCATCCTCGAAAAGAGTGGCCGCGCCCGCATTGGCAGACAGACCACAGCTTTGCTGGAAAAGGGATGCACACTTGGCTACCTGCACTGCGAAGACCCGCAGGAAGCCTACAGCACACTTTACGGGCTGGTTGTTCGCGACCAGCACATTCGCATGCTTCTGGGCGGTACAGCTCAGGCATTAGCAAAAGACTTGGAATTGGCTGCCCAAACAGCAGTCAAACAGTTCATACAGCTCTACGGAGCACGGAATTAAAAACTGATGACACATGCTTTGGGAAAGGCATGTGAGAAACAAGGGGTAATACCATGCGCGTTTATTACGACCGCGATTGCGATCTGAACCTGATCAAAAACAAGAAAGTCACCATCATTGGCTACGGTTCCCAGGGCCGTGCACACGCAATGAACCTGAAAGACAGTGGCCTGACCGACATCACCATCGCTCTGCGCGAAGGTTCCACCACGCGTCTGAAAGCAGAAGCAGACGGCTTCACCTGTAAGACCGTTGCAGAAGCTGCAAAAGACGCTGACCTGATGATGATGGCAACTCCTGATGAGCTTCAGGCAGACATCTGGAAAGACGAAATCGCTGGCAACATCCGTGACGGCGCTGCAATCGCATTCGCACACGGCCTGAACGTACACTTCGGTCTAATCGAGCCAAAAGCTTCCATCGACGTTCTGATGGTTGCACCAAAAGGCCCAGGCCACACCGTACGTGGTGAATACCAGAAGGGCGGCGGCGTACCTTGCCTGATCGCTGTTCATCAGGACGCAACCGGCAATGCAAAAGACCTCGGTCTGGCATATGCTTCCGGCGTTGGCGGCGGTCGCTCCGGCATCATCGAAACTTCCTTCCGTGAAGAGTGTGAAACCGATCTGTTCGGTGAGCAGGCAGTTCTCTGCGGTGGTCTGGTTGAGCTGATCCGCGCAGGCTTTGAGACCCTGACCGAAGCTGGTTACGCACCAGAAATGGCATACTTCGAGTGTCTGCACGAAGTGAAGCTCATCGTAGACCTGATCTACGAAGGTGGCATCGCGAACATGAACTACTCCATCTCCAACACCGCTGAGTGGGGTGAGTACCAGACCGGTCCACGCATCGTGACCTCCGAGACCAAAGCAGAAATGAAGCGCGTCCTGGAAGAAATCCAGAACGGTACCTTCACCTCTGAGTGGATCCAGGAATACAAGGCTGGTGGCGCGAAGTTCAAAGCAACCCGCCGCCTGAACGACGAGCACCCAATCGAAGAAGTTGGCGCAAAGCTCCGCGGCATGATGCCTTGGATCTCCGCTGGTCAGCTGGTCGACAAGTCCAAGAACTAAGCACTATCCGACAGAACTGCTCAGCAGTTCCCGGATAAGACAACGCGAAAAGCAAAACTCGAAGCGGTCTGAATGCACAAGCAAATCAAGCTGCTTCGAGGTTGAGCTGGCCCAAAGGCGGCCTTCCAAGTCAACCCTACGGAATGCAACCTTAATCCAGCTCAGCTATACTAAGTCAGCAATAATCAATAATCTTCCAGAGGCTTAGATATACGCGATATCCAGAAAAACCCGGTCCAGAACCGGGTTTTTTTGTGCTTAAAATTGCTCACTTTACACGCATAGCCCATCAGGTAATTTACGTAGTATTAGAGCAATTAGCCCGAAACCAATATTTGCAAGGTCAGGGCGTGGAGTTTTTCTTGAATCCTATTAGCGGTCCCTTACAAAGACTTGATAAGTTTCCGATTTTATTCTTTGCAGTGATGTTCTTTGGCGCATTTTCGATTGCCTTCGTAATCCCGTTGCTGAGCACTTACATCATTGAGGAATTGGAAGAACCAGCGTTCAACCTTGCGCTGGTCATCGGCGGCTTTTCTTTGGTGTCTCTCGTCACCAACCGCATCTTTGGTGGGCTCATTGATGCCGGCAATCGGGTCAAGCCGCTGCTCCTCATCAACATCTGCGCCTTCACGCTCCATGCGCTCATCCAGATCGCAGCCCCGTCTTATGTAACCCTCGTCATTCTCGGCATCCCACTCATCGGTATCAGCGCTGGCGCATTGTCGACCATGTACTCCACGGGCCGCTTGTTTGCAGAACAGACCGGGCGCCATCCGGGCACCTTCAACCTCCACATGCGCATCTGCCTGTCATTGGGCTGGGTGTTCGGTCCACCAGTAGCCTTCCTGCTCTACGGCACCTATGGCTTCAGAGAAATCCACCTTGCTGCAGCTGCCTCTGCTTTCATCTGGCTCACTCTCTGTCTTCTGTTCATTCCGGCAACGCTCAAAACACACATCAAAAAGCAAACCCAGCAAAGCAACACTGCTGATACAGTCCCAGCCATGCTGCTGATCGCCTGTGTTCCTGTGTTTGCCTTATCAGCAGCCAACAGCATCTTCTTCTCAGCCGGACCAGTCTATTTCATCAAAGAGATGGGTTTGCCAGCCTCTGTTCCCGGATGGGCAGTTGCCACCAAAAGCCTGTTCGAAGTCGTCATCATCTACTTCGCCATCAAACCAACAGAGCGCATTGGCGAGCGCAACATGATGCTGCTTTCCGGTTTGGGCGCCTTGCTCTTCTTCGCCACCATCACCAGCGCCACCTCCATCAATCAGGTTCTGATGCTTTGCATCATCGAGGGCATGTACTATGGCATTTGTGCCAGCGTTGGCATCACGTTCATCCAGAACTACGCTCGCCACAAACCCGGCATTGCAACCTCGTACTTCGTCAACGCCATCTTCGTTGGCGGGCTGGCCGGCAACATCCTCACCGGTATCGTCGCGTCTTACACCAGCTTCCAGAACACGATCCTGAGCAGCGTAGTCCTCGCAGCCTTAGCCACCCTGATCCTGCTGGTGATCAAGCCACCACAAAGCGAGCAGCTCGCACAAACCTCTTAAGCTCACACCCGCACCCAACACGCACGCAAAAGAGCTCTCCAACATCTCCCTGCTTGCATTTCCTGCAAGGAGATGTATCAATACGTACATCCCCTCGTTTCTCGTTAATCTTTTCCCATCACCCGTGGATTTCCCATGCGCTCTATTCCCGCTGCTCTGGCAATGCTGGATCGCTTTCCCTTTTTGATTCATGCGTACATGCTCATCGGCTCGCTGGCCGTGGCCTGCCTTATTCCGCTTTACAGTTCCTACGTAGTCACAGAGCTGGGCGAACCTGCCTGGAAGCTCGCCATTTACATCGCCAGCTCCACCATTGTGACCTTGTTTTCGAACCGTTACTTCGGCGCGCGCATTGATGCGGGCGCCCGCCTGAAGCCAATTCTGATCCTGTGCACCACGCTTTACATGCTCAACATGGGCCTGCAGTCCGCTATTCCGTCCTACTGGATACTGCTGCTTGGTGTGCCGCTTATGGGTGTTTCCGGCGGAGTGCTCTCCACCATGTTCTCTTTTGGTCGCCTGTTTGCAGAGCAAACCAATCGGGAGCCTGCCAAGTTCAACTCCCATCTGCGCATTTCCATGTCTTTAGGTTGGATGATCGGCACACCGCTGGCCTTCACGCTCTATGGCATCTTTGGTGTCAGTTCCATTTTCCCAACCGCTGGCGTGCTCAGCATTCTGTGGCTGGCCATGGGCGCCATGATCGTTCCGAAAAGCTTCACCACACACCATCCGATAAAAGCCAGCAATGGCGGTGGTATCGAACCCGTGCCGTTTGCGCTCATCTTTGCATGTTTGCCAATCTTTGCGCTCACCGCTGCCAACACCACCTTTGTGTCGGCAGGACCTGTTTTCTTCATTGAGGAAATGGGCTTCCCAACCGCAACGCCAGGCCTGGCTTTTTCAGTAAAGTGCTTTGTGGAGGTGATTGCGATCTTCTTCGTGGTCAAACCTGCTCAAAAGATCGGGCAGAGAAATGCCATGCTGTTTTCAGCAATGCTCGGCACACTCTTCTTCCTGCTAATCGTTCGGGCAACTGACCCAACACAGGTCTATCTACTCTGTGCACTGGAGGGTCTCTATTATGGCATCAACGTTGGGCTTGGCCTCACCTTCATCCAGTCTTACGCACCGCACAGACCCGGCATCGCCACGGCTTACTACACCAATGCCCTCTTTGCCGGAGGCTTGATTGGCAACATGACCACAGGAACGGTGGCCAGCATCACCTCCTTCGGAAACACGATCCAGTTTTCCGCTCTCCTCACCCTCCTCTCTGCAGGCATCCTCCTGATGATCCGTGCACCCAAACCGGAAACCAGCCTGCAAACTTCCTCCTAACTAAGTAATTGAAATGAATGAAATTCTTGAAATTGAAATCTCAACCGATAAGAGCAAACTACAGCTGAATAAGATCTACCAGTTTCTTTCAGAGGAAGCCTATTGGAGCAAAGGTCTGCCGAGAAAGACGTTTGACAAAGCTATTCCCAACTCCATCTGCTTTGGCGTCTATCTGGAAAACGGAGAACAGGTGGCCTTCGCCCGCGTGGTGACTGATCAAGCCACCTTTGCATATCTGGCGGACGTTTTCGTCACCCCGGCCCAGCGTGGCAAAGGCATTTCCAAAAAGCTCATGAAAGCGATCGACGCACACCCGGACCTGCAAGGCCTACGCCGTTTCATGTTGGCCACAGCAGATGCACATGAGCTTTACAAACAGTTTGGCTTCACATCATTGAGCACACCAGATCGAATGATGGAGCGCCACAACAAAACGGTCTACCAGACCTCCTAGAAGCACCAGTCCGCACGATTAATCAGTCTTTGCTTGCCGGATACTAACCACCCGGCAAAGAGCTGATGGGACTGGAAACAGTATCTAGGCTCTAATCTCTCTGTATCGCTAACATCATTGCCTGACTGTGCATTTTGTATATGCACCATATAGAAGGCCGGCAGAATTGTATCTTTCCTATGAGGGACAAAGGCTCATGAGCTCATCGTTTTTGTATTCAATCAGAAAGGCGAGAGCTTTGATCCACTTTGTATGGAGATACGGCTTAAAGAGCGACGACGAGCTAAAGATCGTGATCAGATAGATATTACCAAAAGGCAATTTAAAACTAAAAGTTGCAATATCATCGAGCACCTAATCTAATCGAGTGGTTTCGACTCGTGGGATAATAAGTGTGATCAAAAAGCTCCTATTCGTATTATTAGCAGCCATACCCCTTAGTACATTGCTATTGTTATCAAGCCCCGTTCAGTTTGATTTAGTATCTGTTTTTCTTAGCAGCAATAGTTCAGGAGCAAGAGGCGCAAATACTCAATTAATCGAACGCGCCCTACGCAGTAGTTACGAACCTACAAGGTTCGATAATGTGAAAGTCGAAGTAAAATCGTGTACAATTAACATACAGAAAGTATTGAAAAAATGTGACACTACCCGCCAATTCAGTCTGGAAGAAAATCGTATTGATCTTCGTGATTTTTTAGGGGTTGAGTCAGTGCAAATTAATAGGCCTAAACTATACGATTATACAAGAATTAGCTTTAATAGTGCACCTGAGACTACCTCATTATTTGCGCATATAACTGAGAAGCAGATTTTTCTTTTCGATAAACTTAAAGAAGAAGTTTCAAGAAAAGAATTCGACGACAAGCAAATATACGAACTAAAAAAATCAAACGAGAAAATACTATCTGAATTTTACCCACCTTTACGTTCATATCGAATGATAAGTACATGCGAAGGCGCAGAATGGCTTCTATCACCGGATAGATCATTTTTGGTGAGAAATGACTTAGCAAACGCGATGTACATATCTCTGACTGATTACATCTCAAGCTGTACTTCTACAAAAATGAAATAATAGTTCTATACCCTATCTACCCAAGAAGTGTTTTTGGAACGCGAGCTCTAGAATACAGAGACCATTTAAATAATCTATCGATGGGAGTGCTACAATGAAGCAATCTAACGGAGCTATTAAAAGGCATTATTAAACGAGGCTAGGAAAATGGCTTGAATAGCACTTTATATCGGCGCATCCATCGCTTGTGCTCATAGCCATCAGGCTCTTTGTCTGCCCAATACTCAATCAGCAATTCAATCGCCAGCAAGTCTTGCTGCTCAGCCGCATTCGTCAAAATCTCCAAGGCATCTTCACCATAGTTGGCGTCCACTTTTCCGTTGAGGATCAGCCGTGCTACATGGATCTTAAGGGACGGGATTTTGGAGGAAGCAATGCGATACCACATACCCGCTTTGCGGTAGTTCTGCTCAACATGGCGCCCTTCTTCATAAAGCTCCGCCAGCTTTCTTTGCGCACTGATGTAACCACTGTTTGCGGAGATCTCCAAAGCCTGCAGGGCTTCCTCAACTTCAGCCTGAGAAGGTGTTTGTTTGGAAAAAACAATATTGGCAAGGGTATACCGCGCTTCTGGAGAATACACCCAGCGATCCGGATTAGAGCGAACCAGTTTCTCTGCTAGATCAACGTTCTTCGGCACTGTTAGACCATAAAGCAGGTTCACTGCAGTCAGATGTTTCCTGTCCCAGTCTCTGCTGATGCCATCCGTCTTCAGCATCTCATCAACCGTCATCCCACCGGAAAGCCGATGGGTAATCTCGTAGGCTTGCGCAGGACCATGAAGGCCAACTGCCTCCCGCAATATCTCAACGCCTCTTTCATAGTTGCCGGGGAACTCAGAGCCATAGATGTACTTTCTGGCAAGGTCCAGTTGCGCCTGTAAAAGACCAGCATTTGCCGCAACAGTGTATAGGCGTTCCTGCAGTTTTAAGTCCTGATCAATCCGGCTGTACTCCAGATCCTTCGCAGCCTCCAGCGCCACAACAGCATCACCATTCAGCCCTTGCACCTGACGCCAATGAGCCAACTTATCTGGCCGCTCACCATCAGGAGGATTGTTCTCGAAGATCCAGACCAGCCGCTTTGCAGCATAGTGGCTCCCAAGGTCCGCCGCTTTGCTAAACCACTTAACGGCGTGCTCCACTGCATTGTCCTGGTCAGGGCTCACCTCGTCGTAGTACGCCCCCATGTAGACGTAGGCATCTGAGTAGCCATCCTTCACGAGTTCCTGCAGCAACTGCTTTGCCGCCTCAACATCCTTGTGTTTGTCCGATGAGAACAAGTAAATGCTCGCAAGTTCAAGCTTGGCTGCTTGACTGCCTTTTTCCATCGCAGCTTTATAGGCCGCAACATGCTCATCCTGTTTCAAGTCCAGAATGTCAGCTTCATCTTCCATTCGAACAAGATGGAAGCGTGCTTCTGAGTTGATCTCGATACTTTCTTTGTAGAGACGCTTGGCGCGGGCTTTGTTCCGAGGTCCACCAAGACCATCCTCTTCCAGAAACGCCAGATCGATCTTCACATCATCAATACCGGCGGCAAGCGCTGCATCGTACCAATAGCGCGCCTCGATATAATCCGCCCTCACGCCCAGCGCATAATGATAGTGGTAGCCAAGATAATCGTAGGCGCTTTTGCTGCCACCACGCGTTGCTTCGTGGAACATCTTTAGCGAGCGGGAGTAATCCTGCTCTGCGCCATCCCCATAATAGGAGATCAGCCCAAGGCGGAACGCAGCAAAGGTGCTTCCTCCTTCTCGCGCCAACTCATAAAGCTCTGTAGCTTTCTGATCATCTTTCTCAACACCCAGCCCTTGCTGATAAAGAAACGCCAGATCCGCATTCGCGTTAGTATACCCCTCCGCAATCGCATCCTCATAGTACTGCCGAGCCTTCAGATAATCTTTCTCAACGCCAAGGCCCTCATCATAAACATTCCCCAGCCGCACCAGCGCCAGTGAAGACCCCACCTCCACCGCTTGCAGATAATACTCCCGCGCCTTGGCATGATCGGTCTCAACGCCGTAACCATCGCGGAAGCAATCCCCCAGCCCAACCATACCAGACCGGGCACCTCGCAGGACGCTTTCCTCATAGAGCGCAATCACTTCCTCAGGTGTGCTGTCCTCAGGCGTCAAATACCTCTTGAGATAGGCAAGATAGCCAGAAGCCGTTCCATTCCCCCGCTTACGGGCCAACTGATAGTACTCCGCGGCCTTTCCATAATCGGGCTCCCCGAGCGCGCCTTCCTCGTAAAGCTCACCAATCCTCACCAGCGAGTAAGAGGAGCCCCACTCGGCTGCCAGCTCAAAATACTCAAGGGCTTTGGCAACATCCTTGGGAACGTCGCGCCCTTCCAGATAGATATCCGCCAAATCCGACGCAGCGCCGGGAGAGGAATGTCCGAGCTCTTCCTCCAGCAGGCTGAGCACCCGCTCAATATCAACCTCGCCCAGATGCCCGTCATAGATTAACTCAGCCAGTCGGGAGGCTGCCACATCACTTCCGGCCTCCCGGCCACGCTCGTAATACTCCGCAGCCTTTTCATAGTTAGGAGAGCCATCCAGAATCCCCTCCTTGGCAAAGTCACCAAGAAAATCCAGCGCCACATAATACTCAAGAGCTGCAAGCTGTTTCAGGATCTTCAGTCCATAGGCAACATCCTTACGAACGCCTTCACCATCCACATACAGCCGCCCCAACTGAGCCTGTGCCCAGTCATCCCCCAATTGTGCGGCTTCAAAGTAAAGCTCTGCCGCCCGCTCAGGATCCGGCACCACGAAGTGTCCGCGCTCATAGATGATCGCCAGCAGGACACTGGCATCGACGTGCTGCTGTTCAACCGCTTTCGTCAGCCAGTAATGCGCTTGCTCATAGTCCAGCGCTACGCCGTCTCCCAGCCAAAACGACTCCCCCAGCTGGTACTGCGCATTCACATCGCCCTGCTCTGCCCGCAACCGCAGCTCATCAAAATCGATGCTCTCCACTTTGCTGCGATGCTCTTCCAGAACGGAGCGCTTATAGCCACGCTGTTCCAATACCTCACGCAACCCCACCGCACGTTCCTGCTCTGCATAGGGAGCCGCAGAGACGCCTTGCGCAAAACCCATGCAGACACTGGTCAGGAGAAAGGCAGAAAGAACGCGCGAAATCATTGAAACGGCACCTTTAAATATAACTAGGCAATCATTCACTCCCCTCAAATCGGAAGTCAATCAAAACCACGCAAACCCTGAACTTAATAACCCAAGGTTGCGGCGTGCGATTAGGCCTTCAGCAACCAAAAACCTCATTTCAAACACTGGTTGAGCCTCCCCCTTAACTGCAACGCGATAAGGAAGGGGCAACTCTACTCCGGAGGTCGGGAATGACGCTCAACAAAACCAAAAAATCCTTTGCCCGCCAAATCCTATGCACATCCCTTGGTGTCAGCGTGGCCTGGTCCCTGTCCCTCACAGCAACTATGGCTGCAACCGTCACCAACCCAGCAACGCGCTTCACAGGTGAGATCTACGAGAACATCTTAAAGCAGCTGCCTTTTGCTGATGAAGAAGACTTCAAGGATGCGCAGGCCGGCTATCTCGCACCTCTGCCTGATGGCGGCGTGGTGAAGAATGCCAAGGGCGAGATCGTCTACGACCTCTCCAAGTTCGATTTCATCATGCAAGGTTCCATCGCCCCGGAAACCGTCAACCCAAGCCTCTGGCGCCAATCCCAGCTGATCCTGCTCAGCGGGTTCTTTCAGGTGTCGGAACGCATTTTCCAGGTCCGCGCGGCAGACCTGTCCAACATCACCTTCATTGAAGGCGATGAAGGCATCATCATCGTCGACCCGCTGATCTCCGAGGAAACCGCCCGTTACGCTCTGGAGCTCTACTACGAGCAACGTGGCAAGAAGCCAGTCAAAGCCATCATCTACACCCACAGCCATGTGGACCACTTCGGCGGCGTGCGCGGCGTGGTGGACGAGCAAGACGTGATCAGCGGTAAAGTAAAGATCTACGCCCCGGAAGGCTTCATGGAACACGCCGTTTCAGAAAACGTGATGGCCGGTAACGCCATGAGCAGACGCGCCTCCTACATGTACGGCAACCTGCTGCCTCATTCCCCGCAAGGACAAGTGGGCGCAGGCCTCGGCCCAACCACATCGACCGGCACCGTCACTCTCATTCCGCCAACGGACATCATCAAGAACAACGGCGAGACCCACACTATCGACGGCCTCACCTTCGATTTCTGGATGGCGCAGGATTCTGAAGCCCCTTCTGAGTTCTTCTTCTACATTCCAGAGCTCAAAGCCCTGTGCACCGCTGAAGACGCCACCCACACAATGCACAACACATACTCATTGCGCGGCGCGAAACTGAGAGATCCTCTGGGCTGGTCTAAATACATCAATGAGGCCATCTACAAGTACGGCAAGGACGTCGATATCCTCTTTGCCCCGCACCACTGGCATCTGTCAGGCAACGACAAGATCATGGAGCACCTGCGCAATCAGCGTGATCTTTACCGTTACATCAACGATCAGCCTCTGCGCTTGGCAAACCACGGCTTCCGCATGACGGAGATCGCAGAGATACTGGAAGTGCCGGAAACCTTGCAGCACGACTGGAGTGCCCGCGGCTATTACGGTTCGTTCAACCACAACGTCAAATCCACCTACGTGCGCTATCTCGGCTGGTTCAACGGCAACCCGGCCACCCTGCACGAATATCCGGAACGCATCTCTGGCCCCAAATACGTTGAGTTTATGGGCGGCCCAGCCGTCCTCCTGCAAAAAGCGCAAGAATCCTATGATGAAGGCGATTATCGCTGGGTCGTGGAAGTGCTCAACCACCTGGTCTTCGCCCAACCGGATAACAAGGATGCCGCCAAACTGCAGGCAGATGCACTGGAACAGCTCGGCTATCAGGCAGAGTCTGGCCCATGGCGCAACTTCTACCTGTCAGGTGCACAGGAGCTACGCAGCGGCATTGAAGATTTGCCCGCTGTCGACACCGCCAGCCCCGATATCATCCGCTCTATGGACATCGACCTACTGTTCGACTATGCGGCCATGCGCCTGAACAACACCAAGGCTGGCAACCAGCAAATCAAACTGAATTGGGTCTTCCCGGATACCGATCAGAAGTACGCCATGGAACTGCAGAACGCAGCGCTCAGCCACATCGCAGGCTATCAGCTGGAAAATGCAGACGCGACCGTCACCATGGACAGAAGCACCCTCGACAACATCATGCTTGGCATGGAAACCTTTGAAGAAGCGATCCAATCCGGCATGATCTCAGTTGATGGAGAAGCCTCCAAGCTCACCGATCTGCTCGGCATGCTGGATACCTTTGACTTCTGGTTCAACATCGTTCGCCCAGTGCCATTGGACAAAGCCAATCAGGGCGGCACCACCAAATAACATTCATCTCTCACGGTGAAGCAAAAGAGCCGGTTTGAAACCGGCTCTTTTTGTCTTTGCTTCTGCGTATCTTTATCTGAAAACCGGCTACCACTTTTCAGCGATACGCTTTAATTGTGTGGCTGGGTTCGCAATCGCCACTCAAGCTGGTTAAGCGCCCGCTCCGCATCCCGATAGCCCTGCTCTGCCGCCATCTTATAAAAATCACGAGCCTTCACCAGATTGCGGTCCATGCACCGCCCGCTCTCATGGCAATAACCCAGCAGATAAAAGGCTTCCGGCACCCCTTTGGAAGCTGCAAGCAAAAACATCCGCGCCGCTTCACTCGGGTTCGGCTCTTCATCAAAGCCCTGCAAATAGACTTTGCCCAGCAGCACATCTCCCACAGGCTCCCCACGCTCAGATGCCTCCCGGAACAGATCCTTGGCCCGCTCGATATCTTGCGGCACACCGCGCCCATTGAGATAAAGCAGACCCGCATTGGTCAGCGCAAACGGAAACCGGGCTGAGGACGCCGTATAAAACTCCAGTGCCAACTCGTAGGATTGCGGAACCCCACGGCCATTTTCATAAAGCACACCAAGATCATTCAATGCCTGCGCATTGCCCTGCTTGGCAGCCGCTTTGTAAAGACCAATGGCTTTCTTTAGGTTCGGCTTCGTTCCTTGCCCAAGCAGATAGAACCGCCCCAGAGCAAACTGTGACCGGGCCAAACCACGCTTCGCCGCCCGCTCATAATGATAAAACGCCAGCTCCAGATCCCGCTGAACGCCAACTCCATCCTCATAAAGCGTGCCGAGATAATGGTTCCCCAACAGATGCCCTGCATCCGCCGCAACACGGTAGTGACGGATGGCCCCCATCAGATCAGCCTTCCCGCCATCTCCATTCTCAAGCAGCTCGCCCAATGGCACATGCGCATCAATAGAGCCCAGTGCAATCGCCTTTTTATAAAGCGCACGAGAGCGCATCGCGTCTCGCTCAACACCAACACCATCACGATAAAGGCCAGCAAGGTTCTCAATACCCTGCATTAACCCCGCCATGGCAGCGCCCTTCACCCAGTAAAAGGCGAGCTTCGGGTCTCGGGTAACGCCAATGCCATGCAGATACAAAAGACCCAGATTGTTCTGCGCCCAGGCATCGCCCCAATCCGCAGCAAGCTGATACAGCTCACGCGCCTTCACAGGGTCAGCTTCACCATGCTTCCCCTGTCGGTAGATTTCACCCAGATTGTTGTAAGCCGCAGCAAGCCCCATCTCGCCCGCTCGCTCATAAAGCTCCATGGCAACCGGCAAATCACGCGGCACCCCATGGCCCATTTCATGCGCCACAGCCAGTCCAAAGACAGCCTGCGCATTCCCCGCAAGTGCCTCTGCACTCAGTGAGTTGATGAGCGCGCTCTTGGCCATTTCTGCCCGTGTGGAACGATGGATCTTCCCCGCCCTGTTATGCAGCAGCGTCAAACCACCAACGCCCTTGGTCAGCAGCAGTTCCTTTTCACTCCCGGTCGCTTGCCAGCTCACAGCATAAGCAGGCAGCCCTTTGGCAACCGCAAGCAAGCATAGGAGTGAAACCAGAATGCGCATGAGAACCTTCTCAACTGTGATTGTCACGGGTCACAAAGAGCGCCATGCGATTGGGTCAAACAGGGTCTGCCTGCCCGGTAAGCTCTTGTCAGCCAACGAACCTCATGCAAGTAGTTAATCGTTAATCTTTTCGGGTTGGGTATCCTTCAAATCGCGCTGGTCACTTGAAACCATTTCCTCTTTTGGGCCACTATTGGCTGGTTGTTTCAACTAGACCGAAAAGAAGACTGGCGAATCCAGAGCCACGACTTCCTCGGGCACTATTGCTTTTCGTCATAAGTTGATTTTTGGAGAACCAAGAAGAATGCATTGCCAAATGCGCCCGGCTGAAAAGAGCCAAGCCATTGCCCTCACAAACATAATGCACGCAGCCAAAGGCCACTGGGGCTATGATCCTCAGGACATGCAGGAGTTCTGCGACCACTGGAAGATCACACCAGAAATGATCGACAAAGATCCGATCCTCGTGATCTCAGAGGAAGATCATCCGATCGGATTTGCCCGTGTTCTCAAAGAAAGCACGGAGGTTGCGCTGCTCAATTGTCTGTTTGTGTTGCCAGAGGCACACGGAAAAGGCCACGGCGCGTGGCTGTTGGAAGGCGCAGAGGAAATCGCCAAACGCATGCAATGCACGCAACTGCGCCTTGAGTCAGATGCAAACGCAGCTCCGTTCTATGCCCATCACGGCTACCACAGCACCATGAGCAGGCCGAGTGCCTTTCAGGGCGCTGGCCCGATTGAGCACATGCAGAAGGATCTCACACCTCAGATCCACGAGGTCTCCGAAATTGACCTGAAGCTCGATATGGCCGCCACCTGGGACTTTGCGACCCACAACAGCGAAGCAATCAAAGCCAACTGGCAAACCCTGATCTCTGATAATCCGGATCTTTGGGATGGCAAGGTTCTGTCACTCTATCAGTACTCCTTGGACAACGCCCAGTTCACTGGCGAACTGGTAGAGATCAACTACTCCGAATTTCTGGCATGGCGCGACTGGGGCTTCCCGGACAGAGAAGCAAAGAACTTGTTCGGCTGCACTGTGCTGCGCTCCAGAGAAGGTCATCTGGTCTTTGGTAAAATGGCTGGCAACACCGCAACCGCCGGTCAGGTTTACCCACCAGGTGGAAATCTTGATCTCAATGATATCACTCCCTCCGGTGAGGTGGATATCTTCGGCTCCATCGCTCGTGAGCTGGAAGAAGAAACCGGTCTCACACTCGATCAGGGTGATCTGGGTGAGGTGCTCGCCATTGAAGATGGACCACGGCTGGCCATTGCCCGTATTTTAACATTGCAACTCAGCTCAGACGAAATCCTTTCAAAAATCTCACATTTCAACGCAAACCAGGAAAAACCTGAGTTGGAAGAAGCAGTTATCATTACATCACCGGAAGATCTGAAAGCCTATCGCGTGCCACCTTATGCAATCGCGCTCACCGCACATCTGTTAAATTAACGAGCTATATTCATTTGCAGACTTGTATTTGGTGCCAAAACAATCTTGAGTAGCGCTCAAGCTAACATTTTTCGCATGCTGGGCTCATGCTCCAAGGCCATCAGCCCAGCACCAAACTGAGACAATTGGACTTCAAAATGGCCAGACCTTATGCCCTGCTAGACGTTTTCACTGATAAGGCGCTGGCAGGTAATCCGCTTGCAGTCGTTCTGGACGCAAAAGGACTATCAGACTCTCAGATGCAGCGGATCGCCTGCGAGTTCAATCTCTCTGAAACCGTGTTCGTTCTGCCGCCGGAAAACCCGGCTCACAACGCCTCCATCCGCATCTTCACACCGTCCATGGAACTACCATTCGCAGGTCATCCGACTGTTGGTACCGCAGTGCTGCTGGCTGAGAACCGCTTTGGCGCGCCGGATAACGACATGGACATGCTGGTGCTGCTGGAAGAGAAAGTCGGTTTGGTTCGTTGCGCCGTTGCCCTGCAAAAAGGCAAAGCCACCTCCGCTGAATTTGATGTGCCAAGGCTGCCGAAACCAGCCCAGAAACTGGGCGACAAAGATGTAATCGCAGCAGCGCTCTCGCTGGAACCAAATGAAATCACTTTCGAAAACCACAAGCCGAAAGCTTGGGAAGCTGGTGTTCCATTTGCATTTGTTCCAGTAGCTGACATGGACGCCATCAACCGCATCCAACCCGTACACAAGTACTGGGACGAAGCGTTCGGCGATATCGCACACAACAACGCCTTCGCTTATTGCCGCCAGACCATCCACGTAGACAGTGCCTTCCACGCCCGCATGGTCTATTTGGAAAACGGCCTGCCACGGGAAGACGCTGCAACCGGTTCTGCAGTCGCTGCTTTCGCGGGTTCCATTGCCGAGTTTGATGCTCCGCTGGATGGCACTCACAAGTATCTCATTGAACAAGGCTTCAAGATGGGTCGCCCCTCCTCCATCTCACTGGAAATGGAGATGCAGTCCGGCAAAATCCACGCGCATCGCATTGGCGGACAAGCAGTTGTCCTCGCACGCGGCGAACTGCTGCTTTGATCGATTATTCCGGAGGAGCGCTTCAAGCCTCCTCCGCTTTCCCGCAGCGCTGTGAACCAATTGAGATTATCTCAGCGTGAACTGCATATACTTTTGAGTAATCAGAGCCCTGTCTTTGAGTAAAATTCTTGCGTTTCCACCTCATATCCGCTAGGAAAATTACAGATTTGGCAAAAACGAGACTTACTCGGTAACGCTTAAAGAAGAATTGGCTAGTAATTTCAGACGAGTATCTGACACCTAAGTGATTAGAAACGTTTGATTCTGAGCCATAGCGACGAAAAGGCAGCTGACAGATAATGATCGCGAACCGCGACAATCTGAATGAAAACAGCACCATGCGCCCGCATGGCGGCCTCTTCCTACGCACCCTCCTTCTACTTAGATGCCCCTAGGCGTCGGCTGCCCCGTATCTGGGCGGGCACTTAGGGGATCATCTAAATATCTGAGATTGAAGGAAAATCCCCAGGCGCTATTCAGGACAAGCAAGCTGTCGGGGCAAAGTTGAAGGCATCACCAATGACCGCATCCGCTAAAGACCAAGTAGTTATTTTCGACACCACCCTGCGCGACGGAGAACAATCTCCAGGCGCGTCCATGACATTGGAAGAAAAGCTGCAAGTCGCAGAATTACTTGACACAATGGGCGTTAACATCATTGAGGCTGGCTTCCCGATTGCGTCTCAGGGTGACTTTGAAGCGGTCAGCGAAATCGCCAAACGCTCCCAGAACTCCATCATCGCAGGTCTGGCCCGCGCAATTCCGGCAGACATCGACCGCGCTGGCGAAGCAATTAAACTGGCAAATCAAGGCCGTATCCATACTTTCGTCTCCACCTCTCCGATCCATCTGCAGTTCCAGATGAACAAGACCGAAGAGCAGGTTCTGGAGATCATCACCAAAACCGTGACACAGGCTCGCAACCTGATCGATGACATCGAGTGGTCCGCCATGGACGCCACCCGTACCTCCATCGAGTACCTGAGCCGCTGCGTGGAAGCAGCTATCAATGCTGGCGCAACCACCATCAACTTGCCAGACACCGTTGGCTACGCAACGCCTGCTGAATATCAGAGCATGTTTGAGCAGATCATCGCGAATGTGCCGAACTCAGATAAAGCAGTGTTCTCAGTGCATTGTCACAATGACTTGGGTCTGGCTGCTGCAAACTCTCTGGCTGGTGTCGCAGGTGGTGCACGTCAGATCGAATGTACAATCAACGGCTTGGGCGAGCGTGCTGGTAACGCAGCTCTGGAAGAAATCGTCATGGCCCTGCGCACCCGCAGCGATGTGTTGCCATACGAGTGCTCCATCGATCCAGCCTACCTGACCCGCGCTTCCAAGCTGGTTTCCGCCGTTTCTTCCTTTCCCGTCCAGTACAACAAAGCCATCGTAGGCAAGAACGCATTTGCTCACGAAAGCGGCATTCACCAGGACGGCATGCTGAAGCACGCAGAAACCTACGAAATCATGCGTCCGGAAGATGTAGGGGTTCGTGCAACTTCCCTGGTCATGGGCAAGCACTCTGGTCGTCATGCATTCAAAGACAAGCTGTCTGAGTTGGGTTATGAGCTGGGCGACAACGCGCTGCAGGAAGCCTTCCGTCGCTTTAAAGACTTGGCAGACCGTAAGAAAAACGTCTACGACGAAGACATTGAAGCACTGGTGGAAGACCAGATCACCATCGAAAGCGAAAGCGTCAAGGTTATCGCCCTGACCGTGATTGCAGGTACCGGCGGACCACAGAAAGCCATCCTGACCATGGATGTCAACGGCAAGCACGAAACACGCGAAGCCACTGGCGACGGCCCAGTCGATGCAACCTTCAATGCCATCAAGGCAATTTGGCCACACGATGCAACCATGTCCCTCTATCAGGTACATGCAGTGACCGAAGGCACCGATGCGCAGGCTGAAGTGTCCGTTCGTCTGGAAGACAACGGCAAGATCGCAACCGGTAAAGGTGCCGACACCGATACTCTGGTCGCATCCGCCCGCGCCTACGTTTCAGCTCTGAACAAACTGGCCATTCGCCGCCAGCGTCAGGTGAACGTAGAAGACGCAATCAGCGTGTAAGCCTGCATAATTTCAAGGAAAGAGCGCGGGTTGAATGCCCGCGCTTTTTTGTGCCTGCTTAGGCCGGAACAGCCAGTTTCTGACAGCTTGGGCTCAGCACTTGATAGAACTCACAGGGCATACCATCAACCATCCGGGTTTCACGGAACTCAAAGCCAGCACGTGTCATCACTTTCTTGGAGGCATGGTTCTCTGGATGCGCAAAAGCAAGCAGGTGGGAGTAATAGGTGTTCTCAAAAAACCACTCCACAAGCGCCTGCGCGATCTCACTGCCTAGCCCTTGGTTCCAGTAATGCTGATGCAGGGTGTAGCCCATCTCGACTTCAGCGGTCTTCTCATAAAGAGAGAAGCCGGCTCGTCCAACGAACTCACCATCACGCGTAGACAGATGCCACTTGCTGAAGCCCATCAGTTCCTGCGTTTCAATGAAACCAGCCAACCGCTTTTTCACGGTAGAAATGTCCCAGGCCACATTGGTGGGCTGCAGATACCGGTTAACGACTGGGTTACTATGGAGGCAAACCAGATCTGCCAGATCATCAGAGGTAAAAGGACGTGCCCGGAGACGTTTGGTTTCCAGAATTGGGAGTGTCACGCTCGCTTCCTCCATTATAATCACACGCCAGCCAGTTCGTGAAAACAGGCTACGTGAGACCAACAGCCTCTGGTCATTTTCGGAGATCAGTTTCCCGAAGAAAGACCACTTTTAATGCATGCGCTATGCTTATAAGCATGGGCGAAACTTAAAGGCGAGTGCTTGATGGCACTTTAATATGTCTAAAAAGCGTCAGAACCCTTGTTTCATGCAATCCTTTGAAATTCAGTAGGATTTTCTCGAAGAAAGTATGCAGACAACATTTATTGCGGCAAAATTACGTTCTCAAATTACCATAGATTTGCCGGATAACGCTATTTATGCGATCCGAACAATGACTTAAGGTAAACCTACCCTAACAGCACCCGTAACAATCACTTAAAATTAGTACTGGTCGGTGGAGTAATCTCACACCGACCAGAGCTCTAAGGAGCCTCAGCTCCGCCGCATATTTAAATTCTCGGAAAAAAGTATGGCTTGTTTGGCGGCCTCTGCCAAACGTGCGCCTCTCTTTAAAGAAACCATAGAAAGTTGTCACTCAGAAATTCATTCGTAAAACTATCTATCTGCCAATTTTAACAGGGAATTTCGCCTATCAATAAAATTGGGCGTCACGCTTTCTCTGAGAAAGCCGTCTTCACAGTTTTGACAAACTCGGCAACTTCATCCGAATTTAGCGGATCAAGGTTCGGCCAACTGGAAAGTTGTCCCCTGAAGAACGTGGATTGTCGCTTAGCGTAGCGGCGAGTCTCCGTCTTCGCTTTCTCAATCGCCCATTCCATCGTGGTGAGTCCATTGGCAGCTTCTGCAAGCTGTTTCACGCCAATCGCCTTCATCACCTGCAAGTTCTGATCTAGGCCCTTGGCCCAGAGTGCACAAGCCTCTTCAACAGCTCCCTGCTCCATCATCATATCAAACCGGCGGTGGATACGATCATGCAGCACCTTCCGGTCCGGCGAGAGCACAACGGTCATTGCCTCATCAGCAGCAAGCAAAGGTGTGCTTCGCTCATTCTGCCAAATGGAAAGTGACTTACCTGTCCCCTCAATGACCTCCAGAGCCCGTACGATGCGCTGTGTGTCCGAAGGGTGCAACCGTTCTGCCATAGCCGTATCACGCTCCACAAGCGCACCATGAAGCTCCTCAGAAGTAGCTTCCTGCGCAAAGGTGCGCCAATGCTGGCGAATGCCCTCTGGAATATCCGGCAGTAAAGAGAGGCCTTCCAAAGCTGATTTGAAGTACAGCCCGGTTCCACCAACAACCACCAGAGGACGACCTTCTTGCCGTGCCCTCGCCAACAGCTCACCAAACTCGGTCAACCAGTTCATCACACTGTAAGGCTGCTCACTGGCCACGTGGCCGAACAGGTGGTGAGGTGCTTGCGATTCTTCTTCCGCACTCGGACGAGCGCTCAATATGTGCAGATCAGAATAGATTTGCATGGAATCTGCATTAACAACCCACGCATCCAGCTCTTTTGCCAGTTGAATGGAAAGAGCTGTCTTGCCGCTGGCCGTCGGTCCGGCTATCAACACGGCAACAGGCCTTTTCCCAGTGCCATTCACTTGCACAGTTCGAGAGCTGCTTATGTCGTTTGTTGTCACGCTCATTTCCAATCCAGCCAAACCTGCTGTCACTGAAGACCTTATCGAAAAGATCAGTGCCCTTCTGCCCGCAGCTCCTCAGGTTAAAGTTCTCCGACCACAGATCGCAGTTGATCTGACGGTTGAAGCACCTGCAGATGCTGAAGAGCTCGAAAGCTCTATTCGCACAAACCTTGCAGATGCACCAGTTGACGTTTTCATTCAACCCCAGAATGGCCGCAGAAAGAAACTCCTGATCGCAGACATGGATTCCACCATGATCCAGCAGGAGTGCATCGACGAACTGGCAGCTGAGCTGGGCCTGAAGGAAAAGATCTCCGACATCACTGAACGCGCTATGCGCGGCGAGATCGAGTTTGAACCTGCTCTGCGTGAACGCGTCGCCCTGCTGAAAGGCCTCGGCACCGAAGTGATCGGAAAGACCATCGAGAACCGCATCACCCTGACACCAGGTGGCAGAGAACTCGTCCAGACCATGAAAGCCAACGGTGGCTACGCAGCACTGGTCTCTGGTGGTTTCACGTCCTTTACCCGTAAGATCGCTGAGGTCATAGGCTTTGATGAGAACAAAGCCAACACCCTTCTGGAAGCCGATGGCAAACTCTCCGGAGAAGTGGCTGAGCCAATCCTCGGCAAGCAAGCCAAACTGGATCGCCTGAACGAGCTGACCGAAGAAAAGAACATCGCTCTGGAAGATGCAATCGCGGTCGGTGATGGCGCAAATGATCTTGCCATGATCTGCGCTGCAGGCCTCGGTGTTGCCTTCCACGCAAAGCCAAAAGTCGCGGCAGAAGCGCGCGCCATGATCAACCATGGCGATCTGACCGCCCTGCTCTATCTGCAGGGTTACAGCTATGATGAGTTCGTGAAGAACTAAACTTCACCCAACAACAAAAAAGCCGCTCCCAATCCGGAAGCGGCTTTTTTCGTGTCTTATATGAGCGTCTTACTCTTCGATGCGAACCGCAACGAAGCGAAGCTCACCAGCACCATTTGAAAGCAACAGCAACGCAGAGCGGCGCTTGTCGGCTTTCAGAGCCTCAACCATATCAACCACGTCTTTCGGTGAAGCCACAGGCTCCTGAGCAACCTCAACGATCACGTCACCAGCACGCACTCGCTTGTCTTCGGCAGAACTGCCTTCAGTCACGCGAGTAATCACCACGCCTTCAATTTCATCGGAAAGCGCGAAGCGTTCACGAAGTGGTTCATCGATCTTGGCAAGAGACAGACCCAACACAACGGTCTCGTCAGCTTTATCCTTCGGGCTTTCCTGCTCTTCTTCAACCTGTTCAACTTCAGCCACTTCATCAAGACGGCCAAGCGTAACTTCGATCTCAACCTCTTCACCGCGGCGAAGAACAGTCAGCGGCACGGTGCTGCCAATTGTGGTGGTCGCAACCATACGCGGCAGATCACGCATCTCAGGCACTTCACGACCATCAAAGGTAAGCACCACATCACCCGGCATGATGCCTGCTTCCTTTGCAGGACCATCTTCAGAAACGCCAGCAATCAACGCACCCTGCGCGTTGTCCATGCCAAGGCTTTCGGCAATCTCGTCAGTCACATGCTGAATACGAACACCCAGCCAACCGCGTCTGGTTTCACCAAACTCACGCAGCTGCGCAATCACACGAGTTGCGGTTTCAGCAGGAATAGCAAAGCCAATGCCGATAGACCCACCAGACGGCGAGAAGATCACCGTGTTGATGCCCACAACCTCACCGTCCATGTTGAACAGCGGACCACCAGAGTTACCGCGGTTGATTGCAGCGTCAGTCTGAATGAAGTTGTCATACGGACCTGAATTGATGTCACGGTTACGCGCTGAAACGATACCAGCCGTCACAGTGCCACCAAGGCCAAACGGGTTACCAATCGCCATCACCCAGTCACCAACACGCAGCACTTCAGAGCTGCCGAACTTGACCGAGTCCAGGGTGGACTGAGGCTCAACCTTCAAAACAGCAAGGTCAGTCTTTTCATCTGAGCCAAGCAGCTCAGCAGAAAGCTTGGTGCCATCGTTGAAGTTGACGGTGATCTCATCAGCACCTTCAATCACATGGTTGTTCGTAACAATGATGCCCTCATCACCATCGATCACGAACCCGGAACCAAGCGACTGAACCCGCTGAGGACTTTCACCTTCAGGCTCTTGCCCGTTGAAAAACTCTTCGAAAAATTCCTGGAATGGAGATCCTTCCGGAACATCCGGCAACTGAAGAGAACGCTTGGCTTTCACACGCTGCGCAGTGGAAATATTCACCACAGCATCACCAAGTTCTTCCGCAAGATCCGCCAGAGATTCAGGGCCACGTGCCTGAGCGTTGTTAAAGCTGCCGGTCACTGCCGCAACTCCAAGCACGCTCGCAAAAACAATTGCCTTGATTGATCGTCCAAGCTCAAGGCGAGGGAAAACACCGGCCATAAGCCATCTCCTCAGATTATCAGGTGAGCATACACGCGCCACCAGAACGCATTCTGAAAACAAATATGCCCGCGCTTGGTTAATAAAGCGCGGGCAAAACTAACATTTATTTTTTTACAGCGTCAGGCTGAATTCTCGCAGTTGTATCATTGGCAAATCTGCGTCTAGCCACTCAGCGAACGCACCAACCATACAATCAGAACGCCCAACGCCATTGCTGCAACACCACCAAGACGGAGAGACTGATCAGGAATTTCCTGAGCCTTCCGCATGAACTCCTTCAAATGACCCGGGGCAAGAGCGTAGACCACTCCCTCAACAACGAGGACAAGCCCCAGAGCCACAATAAAATCATTCATTACTGGGCAGCACCTGCCGCCGGAGCACTCACATTTCCGCGTGGATCGTTGAAGTAGCGGAAGAAGTCAGAGTCCGGAGACAGGACCAGAGAGGTATCACCCTTCTCCATTGCGGTCCGGTACGCCTGCATAGAGCGGTAGAACTCGAAGAAGCCTGGGTCTTTGCCATAAGCTTCAGCAAAGATCTGGTTGGCAGCCGCATCACCATCACCGCGGATCACCTGCGCATCACGCTCGGCTTCCGCTACAATAACGGTTGCATCACGGTCTGCACGAGACTTAATGCGGCGGGATTGCTCTTCACCCTGTGCGCGGATTTCAGTCGCTTCACGCTGACGCTCGGTCTGCATGCGGCGGAAAATCGCTTGGGAGTTCGCTTCCGGAAGGTCCGCACGGCGGATCTTCACGTCAATCACGTCCATACCAATCGCAGCAGCGCGCTTGTCAACGTCCTGACGGATCTGCTCCATCAGGTTGGAACGATCATCACGAACGACCTGCTCCAGAGTTGCGTTACCCAAAACGCCACGCAGACTGGAATCCAGGAACGTAGCCAGACGGGATGCACCCGCAGGGATGTTGTTCACGGACTGATAGAAGCGGACTGGATCAGAAATCCGGTAACGCGCAAACGCATCAACCAGAAGACGCTTTTTGTCAGCAAGGATTGGCTCGATAGGAGGCATGTTCAGATCAAGGATACGCTTGTCGATGATCAGAACGTTCTGCCAAGGAGCTTTGAACTTGAGACCCGGAGTTGTCTGAACGCCGCGGACCTCACCAAACTGCAGAACCAATGCCTGCTGTGCTGGGTTCAGGCTAAATGTGGACCAGTAAAGAACCAGCGCAACGATAGCAATTGCAATGCCAAGAAGACCACTTTTCATCAGTTGTTTCCTCCAGCACGCTTGTTCAGCTGGTCAAGCGGCAGGTATGGCACCACGCCATTCTGCTGACCATTTCCGTCAATGATAATTTTTGGATTTTTACTCAAGACCTCTTCCATTGTCTCAAGATAGAGGCGCTGACGAATAACGTCCGGAGACTTCGCGTATTCCTCATAGATTTTGGTAAAGCGATCAGCCTGACCTTTTGCTTCCGCAACTGTTTTATCGCGGTAACCCTGTGCTGCTTCAGAGACGCGAGCAGCAGAACCGCGCGCTTCTGGAACAATCCGATTTGCATAAGCCTGCGCTTCGTTCTGTACACGTTCCTGGTCAGCACGCGCTGCCTGAACATCACGGAACGCTTCAATAACCTGCGCTGGCGGGTCAACCTTCTGCATCTGAACGTTGGTGATCTGGATACCAGACTTGTAGTTGTCCAGCGTCTCCTGCATCAGCTTCTGAACAGCCTGCTGGATCGGTGTACGACTTTCAGTCAGGATCGCATCAATCTGAGAGCTGCCAACGACTTCACGCATCGCACTTTCAGCAACAGCTTTAACGGTGCCTTCCGGGTTCTGAATGTTAAACAGGAACTCCTGAACACCAGTAGGAGTGTTCTGAATGACCCACTGAACCTTGAAGTCAACATCAACGATGTTTTCGTCACCGGTCAGCATCAGGCTTTCTTCAGGCACATCACGTGTAGAAACCGCGCTGCGACCAGAGAACTGCTGCAGACCAATAGTTGTTTCGCGAACACCCTGTACGTTTGGCGTTTCAACAGAACCGATCGGATACGGCCAGTTGTAGTTCAGACCTGGACCGGTCTGGCCCACGACCTTACCGAACACCATAGGAACGCCCACATAACCTTCGTCAACGCGATAAAGGCCAGTAGCCATCCAAATCAAAACAGCAACGAGGATCGCGAACAGAACACCTTTAAAGCCAAGGCCACCGCCATCACCTGGAAGAACAGTCTTCAGATGATCCTGGCCACGCTTTAAAATTTCCTCGAAATCAGGTGGGTTTCCGCCGTTGTTACCGCCGCCACGCTGTGGGCCGCCGCCACCGCCCCAAGGGCCACCACCGCCCTTGTTGCCGCCGGAGTTCCCCCAAGGGCCGCCGTTATTGCCGCCACCTCCGCTTTGATTGCTCCAAGGCATAGAGAGATCCCTTTACTAGGTATGCTGCCGGACAAACCGACAAATAAATGAGAGTTGGACTAAGCCAACTATTACTTGATTAGGGTTATAGGCAAGTTACCAGCGCCTTTCAACGAATGCAGATAAGCCAAAAGGCTGCACTTTATGGAAAAACACCCAAACCCCACAGAAACCGGACATTATTGAAGAAGATAAGCCTTCTTTCGCGCGTTTCAACCGACGCTCAAAAGCTCACCTACAAATTTCAGCTGTAAGAATTAAAGGCATATTCTGGCAAATTCTTGCTGTTTTGCTCAACAAAACGTAAACCACCCCAAGACACAGCAGAAACGTGCAGGTTTACACGCTCTCAGCTTTCAGGCGGCAACCTCAAACGCATGTCCACATGCGGAATGCCATCTTCCGGATAGATCTCGGAAATCGCAAAGAAACCGCACTGACCATAAAAATCCTGAAGGTAGGCCTGCGCCTGCAGCTCGACGCGGGCGTCATCATTGGTGGCAGCACAGTAAGAAAGCGCGGCATCCATCAGTTTCCGTGCAATGCCCTGCCCTCGTGCCTCCTTGGCAACGATCACACGGCCAATCTTGAACACATCGCCATCTTCGTACTTAAGGAGAATCCGCAATGCTCCGATGATCTCGCCTGCATCATTCAGCACCAACACATGCTTGGCGACTGGATCAAGCCCATCAACGTCGGGATAAGCACATTCCTGTTCAACAATGAACACATCACACCGAAGCTTCAGCAGCGAGTACAGCTGTTCAAGACTGAACTCGTTGAAGTCTTTAAGCTCAAGAAACTGGGACATTCCACCTCAAAAATTCCGCAGCTTACTCCCACGGAGCAAGCCTCAAACCCTCTGTTATGTTGGTCTTCAGCGTTCATTTTGCAAGGGAATTGCTGCCAAAAACTAATCTTTAGGCAGATTTCACACGCAGAAACAGAAGGAAAGACCGCACGCACCGATCCCCTTAACCTCTCGTTAATGAATAGCGGCGGGGATGCGTATGCGGGCAATGAAGCCAAAATACCTGATGAACAGCTTGCAGCGCAGGTTTCTGCCGTCCTCCGCCTACCAGTCCGAATGGGATGAGGAAACGGTACCAAGCTGGTTCCATCATGAGCTCTCAGATTTGCATCACCAAAAACGCGAAAAACAAGCCAAACTGCATATGACCTTGCCCGCCTCCTGCGCGCAGGCTCTGCAAACTCATGGCATCTGGATCAAGCACAACGCATTACCCAGAGAGTTCTTCCGAAGACTGAAGTTTGAGGCGTTTGATTACTTCGTGGGGCAAAGAGATCGCAACAAGCGCCTCCTGTCCAACTGGCACAACGCGCAGAGCTTCACACTGCCGCTCAACTACACCCATCTGCTGAGGCAACCATTCCTGCAATCAGCGATCACCGATGAGTTGATCCCTCCGCCCCTGCAATATGCAGCAGGGCGAAAAGGCAAGCCCATGTATCAACTGGAGGCGATGGCTCAGTGCGCACCGGCCTTCCGTTTTGAAACGGACGGCAACAGCACGCCACCATTTGAGATTGAGCATGATGCACGTGCACCGGGCGCAACAGCGCTACTGTTTCTGGAAACCATCACACCGGAAGATGGCGCATTATTCTACATTCCCGGCTCTCACCGTATGACTGAGCAGCGCATCTTCTGGGAGTACCAGCGGCATATCGATCTTACAGAGATAGATGAGGAAGAAGAGTCACCCATCACAGGGCTCAGTGACTTGCAGGAGCTGGACTTGCCACCACTCCTACCGCTTAATGTTCAAGCAAACACATTGCTGATCTGGGATAGAACAGGTTTCCATGGGCGTTTGCCGAGCACCAACAACTCTCAAAACGCCCACACAGCACACCGGTTGGCTTTACGTGCTGATCTCTCGACCAAATCCTCAGCCCGTGGCAACTGATCAGAGGCGACGGCGGTAGATTTCCAGTGAGGAGTCCGCAGAGTCTTTTTCTCCGCGATCAAACGGAGTCCGCTCGGCCAGCTCCCACTCATCTTCATGAATCTCAGGAAACTTGGTGTCACCATCCGGCTGAGCATGAATACGGGTGATGTAGAGCGTTGAGGCTTTCGGCATAGCTTCTTTGTAGATCTGCCCACCACCAACAATCATGATTTCATCGACATCATCATTCTCTGCAATATCGTTGGCCAGAGTAAGCGCATCCCCCAGACTACTCACCACTTCTACACCGTCATAGGCGTAGCTCGGATCGCGTGTAATCACGATATTTTTGCGGTTCGGCAGAGGTTTGCCAAGCGTCGTGCAAATGCTCTCAAACGTACGCCGACCCATGATGACTGGCTTGCCTGTCGTCGTTTTGCGAAAGAACTTCAGATCGGTAGAAACAGACCATGGCATGTCGTTGTTTGCGCCAATCACACCATTTTCAGCAACAGCTGAAATCATCGAAATTTGCTTCATCCTATCCTCAATCGGCAAGAGACATGGGGCCATCGAGAGACGAGAGCATAGCTGCTCTCATCCAAACCAGTTCAAGACAGCGGAACGAGCCTACGGCCTCACATTCCAACTAAGCATTAACGGCTTGCCATCGTCTGTAACATCGAACACACCATAGGCAGCTGTCTTCAGCTTCAGGTCAGCGCCAGCGCCACCATCAGCCAAGGCTTTCAGCGCAAAACGCGCGATGCCATTGCTGGTGGTCACCAGGAGGGTTTTGCCCGGATACTTCTTTGGTGCATTCGCAAAGAACTCCTGCCAACGACCAATCACCGCTGGTGGATCTATATGCCAACCATTCGGCGGCACACCTTCTTCTTCCCACGCACGAAGAGCATCCTCGCCAATGCGGGCGCGTACCTCTTCCTCAGGCTTGTTTTCATCAGGCCCGTAGTCGATCTCCACCAAAAACGGCAGAACCTTGAGATCAACTTCTTCAGCCTGTGTCTTGAGCGCGATCTGAGCAGTCTGTTTGGTGCGCTGGAGCGGCGAGCAGAACGCCATATCAAAAGCTACACCAAGTTCAGCAAAGTGCTCAGAAAGCTTCTCAGCCTGCTCCAGACCGGAAACACTCAGAGGCAGATCTGTGCGGCCACCAACACGCGTGACAACATCACCTTTATCAAAGGTGTTGCCGTGTCTGAGAACATAAATACGCGTCACAGGCCAGTCTCCAGATGATCAAACGGGTCACCAAACTTCGCAATCAATTGCGCTGCAAGCTCAGCATCACTTGGCGTATCCACGCCAGACATGGAAAGCTTCGGCGGCTGAACTTCTTCCGCGTGAACCACCATGCCGTTCTCTAGGAAGCGCAGCTGTTCCAGCCCTTCCATCTGCTCGTAAAAGCCAAGGCCCAACTTGTTGAAACGCTCAAGCGCATCCACGCGGTAGCCATAAAGCCCGATATGACGGAACACCGGCGAAAGGTTATCCGTCTCACGCAGTTTCTCTTCCTTGCGGATGGCAGGCAGGATATTCTTGGAGAACCACAGAGCCGTGCCGTCATCCTTACGCACGCAAGTCGTGCCGGAAAACGGATGAGCTTTCTTGTGCTCACGCAGCACATCAAGTCCTTCCCAATCGAGACGGATAACCGGTGTAAACACATCCGCATCAGGCCGCGCTTCCGCGGCCTTGATGAGCGCGGCTACATGTGCCGGCGGCGTAAACGGTGCATCTCCTTGCAGATTCAGCACAAACTCAGGATGCGTGCCAAACGCTTTGGAAGCAGCCAGCGCGCGATCCGTTCCAGACGGATGCTCAGGATCGGTCATCACATACGGCGCCCCAATATGGCGGCAATGTTCAGCAACCTCTTCATGATCAACAGCAACCACGTAATCAGAGTTGGTTTGCTTGGCAGCCACCCGGGCAACCTGCACAACACGCTCCAGCAAGCTACGCCCACTGATAGGATGCAGTGGCTTGCGAGGAAAACGAGTTGAGCCAATGCGCGCAGGAACGCAAATAAGGGTTCGCATGGGAACTCCTTTTGAAAGTCAAAGACAACTAAACCGCAACAACACCCTTGATGTGTGGATGCGGGTCATAACCTTCCAGAGCAAAGTCTTCGTAGCGGAACGCGAAGATATCCTTCACAGCTGGATTGATGCGCATGACAGGCAAAGCACGCGGCTCCCGTGAGAGCTGCAGTTCAGCCTGTTCCATGTGATTGAGATAAAGATGAGCATCCCCCAGCGTGTGCACGAAGTCGCCCGGTTCCAGATCACAAACCTGAGCAATCATCATGGTCAGCAGCGCATAAGATGCGATGTTGAACGGAACACCAAGGAACACATCAGCTGAACGCTGATAAAGCTGGCAGGAGAGCTTGCCGTTTGCCACATAGAACTGAAACAGCGAGTGACACGGCGGCAGCGCCATCTCATCAACGAGGGCCGGATTCCAGGCTGATACGATCAGGCGACGACTGTCAGGATTGGTTTTGATCTGCTGCACCACATTCGCGATTTGGTCGATCGAACCACCATCGGGTGTAGGCCAGGAGCGCCACTGATAGCCGTAAACCGGCCCCAGGTCGCCATTCTCATCCGCCCACTCATCCCAGATGCGCACCTTGTTCTCTTTAAGATACTTGATGTTGGTATCGCCCGCCAAAAACCACAGCAGTTCATGAATGATAGATCTCAGATGCAGTTTCTTGGTCGTCACAACCGGAAAGCCTTCAGACAGATCAAATCGCATCTGATGACCAAAGACTGATTTTGTGCCTGTACCCGTGCGATCTTCCTTGACCACACCTTCATCCATGATGCGGCGCATCAGCTCTAGATATTGCTGCACGAAGGGTCATCTCCTGTTCTACGATTCGGCTCGCGCACAGTATAGCCAATCTCCTGAAAAACGCCTCTGTGCCATCTTGCAGGAGCGGTCTTACCCCAAGCTTCCGTCGATAAAAAGACCATGAAAACGTCAAGAGATCATCTGCTTCCGACAAATCCCTGCAAATGCGTCATTTACAAATCTTCAGCGACGCCACTTGTTCAAATTGCCCTGTGAATATGCCGCTTTGTCAACAGCTTCTCTTAGTCTTGCGCCAACAACCATGAGCTTTTGCACTTCCATTTGGCAGTGCGTGCACCTATATTCCCCCTGCCAGTTCGCTGGCTACGGCAATAAATTGCGAGCGCAATAAACCATTCGGACCCGGGGGCGGTACCCGGCGCCTCCACCAAAGCCCGTTGTACTCCAGCGGTCTTTGGGGGGGCGAAATAGGATCGACGAGGGCGTAAAGGCTTTGCTTTTGCTCGGCATGGTACCACCGTTATCGGACCAAAATGATAGTTGCAAATGACAACTACGCTATGGACAACGCTGTAGCTGCGTAATGCGGTTCCGGTAGTCCACTAAGTCCTGTTGGTTAGCACCTTCAGGCGGGGTTCGGGGGCACCTGGCAACAGAAGCCTCCACTTTAGTGTTAAAAGGCTCTTTCCTTATTCTACGCCGATTCAGGGTATAGAAATAAAAGACAGGCCTTTTTGTCGCCTCTACGCTATAGTTAGGCCGAATAAGAACGCAAAGGATGAGCGGTGCCGAGCATGGCTGAAGATTTAATCCGCTATGACATCATCATTCAGGACGCGCTGAGAAGCGCAGTTCGAAAGATATTGGTTGAGGTCAACCGGGCAGGACTTCCCGGAGAGCACCATTTTTATATTGCCTTTGAAACCACGGCCCCTGGCGTCAAGATTTCAAACCGCTTGAAGGAACGCTACCCGAAAGAAATGACGATCGTGCTGCAGCACCAGTTCTGGGATCTGCAGATCACTGAGCACGCTTTCGAGGTTGGCCTGTCCTTTGGTGGTGTTCCGGAGCATCTTTATGTTCCGTTCTCTGCAATCAAAGGTTTCTTCGACCCATCTGTCCAGTTCGCTCTTGAGTTTGAGCCGGGCAAAACCGGAGAAGAACTGCCTGCAGAATTCCGTATCGCAGAACGTGATCTGGACTCTGTTGAAGAGTTCCATGCACGTCTGGAAACTGCTGTTGAACAGGCTGAAGAGGAAGAAGCCAAAACCGCTTCCGCAGCCGAAGACACAGCGGGTGATGCTGAAGAAGACAAAGAAAAGTCTGAAGCTGACGAAACTTCTACAGAAGAAAGCGGCAGTGCTCAGGTTGTTTCTCTGGATGCATTCCGCAAAAAGAGCTAATCGCTCCGATCAAGAAAAGAGCGGTCGGCTCATCAACCCCAGTACATGGATGATTGAATGAGCGCGACCGTTGTTAATCTGCGTCAGGCCCGCAAACAAAAGGCCAGAGACACAAAAGCTCAGTCCGCAGCTGAAAATCGCCGGAAGTTCGGGCGCACCAAAGCCGAAAAATCTCAGGAAGAAGCTGAAGCGACCTTGGAGACCAAGCGCTTTGAGGGCCACAAACTCACTTCTATCTCCTTACGTAAAGATAAAGACTGAGGCACCCATGAGCCTCAAGAAGCGGTCCATAACCCTGCACGGTCACAGAACCAGCATTACGCTGGAGCCTGAGTTCTGGTCAGGTCTGGAAGATCTTGCGCGCAGTCAGGGAAAGAACATCACAGCGACCATCGCTGGCATCGATGATGAAAGAAATCCTGAGAACAATCTCTCTAGCTGCATCCGCGTTGCAGTACTCAAGCACTTTCAAAGCCAACTGATCAGTTAACCTGCAGCAACCGTCCACCCGGCAACTCAATAAACTTCGGTGTGCCACGCTCATCGGTAGGCAGGTCCGGAAGCGGACCACGCAGCACCTGATTATCATTTCCAGCTTCCAACACACCAAGGTTCTTCGGCGCACCAGACTGAATGATCGGCCCAAGCAGATCGACCTCCCCTGCTGGCACAGTTGCCTCATTCACACCGCCAATAGTCACTGGAGCTTCCAGAGCAGGTAAGCTGGACTTGGCACGCGGTTTGGGAGGATCCACGATGGAAACAGAGGGACTATTGGGCTTTTTTTCAGCAGCGTCTCCATCAAGCACAGACCGGATTCGCGCACTGAAATCCTGAACAGAGCTCTTCTTGGCTTCCTCTGCACGCGCTTGCTCAGCTGATTTTGCCTCTGCCGCAGCTTTCGCCTCCGCAGCGCGTTGAGCCTCTTCGGCACGCTTTACAGCAGCCAGAGCTTCCGCTTTGCGAGCTTCTTCCTCTGCAGCCAACTGAGCTGCACGTGCCTCAGCTTCCCGCGCAGCTTTCGCCTGACGCTCACGCTCAGCAGCAGCTTCCGCTTCAGCAGCCTGACGGGCCTTCTCTTCTTCAGCTGCTTTAGCCTTGCGCGCTGCTTCCTCTTCCTGCTTCTTCTTCAACTCATCAAGCATACGCTCTTGCTCAGCAATCTTGCGCTGCTCTTCCTCAATGCGCTTCACATTCAGCTCAATCGCACGCAGGTTGAGGTAGGAAAGCAATGGCCCCGTATCCAGCTTGCGCGCAGGATTTTCCAGCGGCCCGGAATAAAGGATCGCCACCTGAGGCTCAGCCCCGGCAACCTTCTGCGCTTCATCACGGGTCTTCATGGAAACATCACCAGTCAGCGCCCATTTCTCAAGATCAATCAGCGCAGAACCAAACAACGTGGTGCCAGCCGTATCAACAGAGATGTTGCGCGCACGGATGCGTCCACTTGCAATACCCAGTGAGCCATCAACGCGGTTGAACTTCACAGAACCCGCATCCAGATGATCAGCAAACGCACTCTGAATAGCAGCCTCATCCAGCTCCATCCCCGCATCCGCTGCCTTGATCACCAGATCAAAGGCTGCCGGATTAACACGGCGGATTTCACCATTGGTCACGCTGAACGTACCGCCACCGGAGAGACCAGAAACAAGACCTGAGATCGTACGGCCACTGCCCTCAAACTCAGCGATGGCCTGCAGTTTACCAGTCGCCAGCGCACGCCCCTCATCAGTCCAGGCCAATTCTTCAAAGTCCGCATCATCCAGACGGAACCGGCCGGAAAGCGTTGCTTGCCCCTGATCACGCTGCAAGTCAAATGTGCCAGAGAACTCACCGCCAGCAAACCGGCCTTTGCCTTCATTGATAGAAAGCAGATCAGAGCGCAAACGCAGCTGACCGCTGGCAGCATCAAGACGGAACTCATCACTGAACAGCGCCCGATCACTGGTCACATCAAGCGTCAGATCCACGCCATCTGCAAGGCTCTGTCCCAGCGCTTGAGAAGACCAGATAGAATCCTCCTGAAGAACACCCGCCCAAACATTGGAGCCCAGCAGCAGCTCACTCAGGCTGCGCATATCAAGCTCAGAAAGTTCCAACTTACCGGAAGCCTTCAGCGGACCGTTCTTTTCAAGAGTACCTTCAAGATCACCCTCCAGATCCATATTGGCGAGTTGACCCTTCAGTTCAGAAAGCGTGAAATCACGTCCCCGTCCCTCTACCTGAGCCGTCAGGTTTGCTTTCAGCGGGCCAGAGTAAATCGGATACACCTTGCCAAACGCCAGACCATAATCCGCCAGATCATCGGACTGCAGCGCCACATTGGCAGACCAGACAGCTGCGGAACGGTTCGGCACACGAACAGTGCCATCGGACAGGATCTTCATGCCAACAAGATCACTGGAGAACCCAAAGGCCAACTGGTCACGCGGGCTACCAGAAAGAGAAAGGCGAACCTCACCCGGTTGAAGCTGAGTAATCGGGATTGCCTCAAAGCCAAGCTGGCGCAGCACTTTCACGCCGTCTTTGCCCCCAAGCGTCATCTCTGCATAAAGATCACCCTCAGCAAAATCATCAATGCGCCCTTCGAAAGTGCCGTTCAGATCCAGATCGCTTACGCCAACCTCACCGAACAGGTTCAGCGACATATCCGTGCGCCCCTTCTCCGCATAAGCGGAAAGCTCAGCTTTCAGGTTGGCAGGGGCAAGATCAGGAGCTGCCGTCTTCAGGCGCTCAATCAATGGATGCTCAGGCGCATACTCTTCCAGAACAGCTACTGCACCGCTCAGGGAGGATGCCGTCAACGTGCCTTTGATGTTCCCCTGAGGCGTGGTGCTCAGGTCATCAATGCGCCCCTTCATGTCGATGTAGGCACCAGCAAAGTCGCGAATTTTCAGCTGTTCGATGGAGAGTGCATCCCGGCTCAGGCTCGCGCTCACAGCCATGCTCTTGGCTTTCACGCCGCTGGCAACCAGCTCATCTGCGTAAAGCCGCATGGACATATCAACCGCACTCGGCTTGACCTTCTTGCCCGTAAACGCTTCCACATAGCGCTGGATCTCATCCAGATTGACACGGTCGCTGTCCATATCAACGGTGATCAACGGACTACGATCGAGTGGATGCTCAAAGGAAATCAGACCCACACTGCGTACATCGCCAGCATCAATCCTCAAGTCAGGAAGACGCAGAGCACCAGAACCAGCTTCAACACGGCCTTTCAATGCAACAGGAGACAATCGCTTGGACGCATCCTTGCGTTCACCCAGCCACCAATGGGCCAGCTGGTGCGGTTGACGAGATGAGATCTCCCAATCACCCTGATACCCAGCAGAGTTGCGCAGATCCAGATAACCGCTGGTTTTGAACTGACTACGGCCCGGCAACTCACCGGAAAGCTCATCAATCTTCCAGCCAGTACCGGTAGATTCAAGCAGCGTGCTCAGATTGGAAACAACAGAACCGCCTGCCACAACAACCGGAATAGTCAGGTCCATCTGGCCTTTCATATCCAGCAGCGGCAAGGAGCTCAAGCCGCCAGCCAGACGGGCCATAACAGCTTCAGAAGGAACCAGCGGACGCTGTGGACCACCGCCAATCATACGGTCCAGATCAACCTGCTTGAACTGCGCAACAGCCTGAAACTCAGGCTCAGGGCCAAAGCTGTAGACACCACCACCTTCAGCGGTAATCGGACGATCTTCTGAACCAAGACGCAGCGTACTTTCAGTCAACTCCAGTCGCTCACCGTCCAGATTGAACTTACTCTTACCGGCCCACTCCAGATCATCAGAACCTTCGCTGGTAACCGATTGAACCTCAGCATCACCGTAGTAAGAAACAACGCCATTCTGGTGCCTCAGGAAACCATCTGTCGAGAACTGTGCAGCAACATTGGCAGGAGAAACCTGGGTTTTAACGCGGATCTGACCATTACGCTCCAGGCGGCCACTGCCGATCTTCAACGTGTAAGGCACGCCTTCATAAAGCATTGCCCCTTCCGCTTTGAACGGGCCCTGCAAACCACCAGCATAAAGCTCCAGATTTGCATTGCCTGCACGGCGCACTTCACCGGTGCGCGCGTCAGTCAGCACGATTGAACCGTTACGAACGCTCACATCTTCAAGAATAAGCGAAGTTGGGTCGATTTCGGAGATAACGGAACGGCGGCTGTTGATTTGCAGCACATCAAGGCGGCCGCCCTCATCAAGAGATAGGTTCAGCTCTGGCTCATTGAGCTTCATCTCAGTCACATGCACTTCACCGCGCAACAGCGAGGGAAGCTCTATGCGGCCTTCGAATCCTTTGATGGTCATCAGCGGGTCTTCGACGGCACCAACACGCACGTCAGAAAGCTTCACATAAGGGGCAGGCAGCAGCTGAACGTCAGTTTCTCCAAGGATCGTAACCTGATGCCCCAGAATTTTCTCACCATAGCTTTCAAACAGGGAACGATAAGCTGACCAATCGATGACCAAAGGGCCAACAAGCGCGATGACCAGCGCCAAGATCAAAGTCCCACCAACGGTGATGTAAACCGAATTCAACGTTAAGCTCCTTTACCCACTTCGAACCGCGCACCTTGCCGCGCTGTTCGCCTATGAGCCGCATGCAAACACTTGTTTATCTAAGTGAATTACAGCAGGAACAAGACGACAGCAACGACTTAAGGCAATGTTTATGAATGGAACGAAGCAAGTGCGTACTTATGGCACTTCTTTACTCGGCATCTAAGGCAACGATCTTGCCCGGATTCATGATATTCAACGGGTCAAGACTACGTTTTATCGCTGCCATCACAGCAACCCCGGCCCCATGTTCCTTCGGCAGATACTTCATCTTGCCCTGCCCCACACCATGCTCACCAGTACAGGTTCCGCCCATCTCAATGGCACGATAATTGAGGCGCTCAACAAAGGCTTCTGACTTGGCAATGTCTTCCGGATCATTCAGGTCCGTCAACACAAGCACATGGAAGTTTCCATCACCAACATGGCCAACTATCGGACCAATCAGGCCATTTTCTTCGATGTCATCGTGTGTAGCCGTCACACAGTCAGCCAGACGAGAGATTGGCACGCACACGTCGGTCGAGAGACCAGTCCGTTCAGGAGCCAGCCCCAACCCTGCCCAATATGCATCGTGACGAGCCGCCCAAAGCTTGTTGCGTTCTTCTGGATCAGTTGCCCATTCAAACTTTTTCAGGGAGTTTTCAGCAGCAATCTCACCAAATCGCTCCGCCTGTTCCCGAACCCCGGCATCAGAGCCGTGGAATTCCACAAGCAGCAACGGTGATTCTGGCAAATCCAGCTTCGAATAGGCATTGACTGATTTGACAGTCAGCGTGTCCAGAAGCTCGATGCGGGCAATCGGAATGCCGTATTGAACGGCTTCGATCACCGTGTTGCAGCAATCCGCAATGCTGTCGAACGAGGCAATTCCACCTGAAATCGCTTCAGGTATTCCCTTCAGCTTCAGGGTGATCTCAGTGATCACCCCAAGCGTCCCTTCAGAGCCGACCATTAGACGGGTCAGGTCATAACCCGCAGAGGATTTCTTGGCACGGCTACCGGTCTTCACAATGGTCCCGTCCGGCATGACAACAGTCAGCGCCAAAACCATATCCTTCATGGTGCCATAAAGAACCGCATTGGTGCCTGAGGCACGCGTTGCCGTCATGCCGCCAATAGTGGCATCTGCTCCCGGATCAATCGGAAAGAACAGGCCGGTATCACGAAGATAGGCGTTGAGCTGCTTGCGCGTTACACCCGGCTGCACCACACAGTCCAGATCCTCAGGATGAACGGCAACAACCTCATTCATCTGGGAAAGATCAAGCGAGATACCGCCGCCCGGGGCGTTCAGGTGCCCTTCCAGAGACGACCCACTGCCAAATGGAATGATTGGCACGCGTAGCTCAGCACATAGCTTTACAATCTCAGAGACTTCTTCAGTCGACTGGGCAAAAACAACTGCATCCGGTGGCTGGTTCGGCAGCCAGGACGTCGTGTGTCCATGCTGCTCCCGCAAACTCATGGAAGTCTGGCAGCGGTCTCTAAACCGTTCTGTGAGGGTCGCGATCGCTTTGTCGATCCCCTCTGCATTGCGTGTCACCTCAAGCTGCATCCCTGTCAAAGACATAGCAGACCTCCCTCATATTCCAGATGCTTCCCCCAGAAAGCGCTCATGCAAGCGTATACTCGAAACCCAAGGCCACGACTCGGCATTTATTGGAATTATAGTATTCTGCATGGTCGTCATTATTGAGCTTTTGGCAAGGCAGAACCCGCCCTTACGTCGCGGTCTCTGGAGGTGCCTTAAGTGTTTCTCAGTGCTTATCGAAAATAATGAGCCGAATTTCGAAGATCAGAGCATATCCTGATTGGCGTTTCCCGGGGAATCTCGTTAAAGACAGTGCCAATCGTTCATTGTCTTATCGCTTAATCTAGTATGCATAACCAAGCTAACCCGCTGAAAATCGCAATGCGTATAGCCTATAAATGGGTCGAACCAAATTTACGTTTGTTTTTGTCATCGCGGCTTCCGCTTGTCTGGTTCCTCGCACTCATCATCGGAGCCGCAGTGGGTGGTTCAGCTATCCTTTTCCGTATCGGCATCGGATTGATCCAGTGGACTTGGCTCGGCACAGCCTCTGAGCGCATGATCAGTGCGGCCAACGCGCAGCCTTGGTATGTGATTGTTCTGGCCCCGGTCATCGGCGGCGCGATTGTTGGCTTATTGCTGCAAACCATCCAGAAGAAACAACGCGCGGGCGGTGTGGCAGATGTGATTGAAGCACGCGCTCACGGCGGCACCGGCCTCCCCTTCTGGCCCGGCATCAGTTCTGCGCTGATTACCGTTATCTCTCTTGGCAGTGGCGCAAGTGCAGGCCGCGAAGGCCCTATGGTGCACTTGGGCGCTACCCTCGGCACCTCCGTCTTTTCCAAACTGAACCTGCCCGATTCAACAATGCGCATCCTGCTGGCAGCAGGTGTCGCCAGCGCAGTCTCCGCCAGCTTTAACGCACCAATTGCAGGCGTTCTGTTCGCGCATGAAGTGATCCTCGGCCACTACGCCATGTCTGCCTTCGTGCCAATCGTGCTGTCTTCTGCAATGGGAACGCTGGTCTCCCGCCTCTACTTTGGTGATGTGGCCGCATTCATCCTGCCGCATTATCAGATCAACACCTACTGGGAGTTCCCGGCCTTTGTCCTGCTCGGCATCATCTGCGCGATTGTGGCCATCACCTTCCAGTTTGCTCTGATCGGGTCCGACTGGGTCGCCCGAAACGTCAAGATGCCAATCTGGCTACGTCCAGTTGTTGGCGGTGTGCTTGTCGGCTCTATCGCCGTCTTTTATCCGGAAGTCATCGGTGTTGGCTATGAAGCAACGGATGGCGCGCTTAACTCAGAACTGTCACTCACTTTGATGTTGTCGCTGCTGGTTGCCAAAACAGCTGCAACGGCCATCACCCTCGCCTCTCGCTTCGGCGGCGGCATCTTCTCGCCCTCTCTTTATTTGGGCGCCATGACCGGTGGTGCTTTTGGCCTGATCGCCGCAAACCACTTGCCGGAGATGGCCTCCAGCCACGGTCTTTACGCCATCCTCGGCATGGGCGCAGTAGCTGCTGCAGTGTTGGGAGCACCAATCTCTACCACGATGATCGTGTTCGAGCTGACCGGTGGTTACGAGCTGTCCATCGCACTGTTGATCTCAGTTTCCATCGCCACTGGCCTCAATCAGGCAATCCATGGCCGCTCCTATTTCCACTGGCAGCTGGAAATGCGCGGCGTGATGCTGCAGGATGGAGCCCACAAATGGCTCGTCCGCATCGTGCATGTTGAAGATTTCGCGGATCCTCCCCGCCCGGACACTGACACCACCTTCGATCCAGAGTCTGAAGAACCGTTCCTCGCACCGCTGGATACGCTGGAAAAAGCCCTCAAGGCCTTCGATGATGCAGGTAAGGCCACGCTGCCTGTCATTGACCCGAAAAACCCGACGCAAGTCATTGGCTATGCAAGCCACGTGAAGGCCCTGCGCTACTTCAACTCCGCCCTCATTCAGGCGAATGTTGAGGAGCACCGCTAGCCAAACCCTAGATAATCTCCATTGACCCATCCGTAAAAAACAGCAATCTCGTTCAAGACATCATTGTCTTCGCTGGGTAATTTGGGTCTATGAAACCGGTCACTCAAAAAGCTGCATTGGAAGCAACTCCGCTCAATACGGGAGAGAACGCTCAATTCTGGAGCGCTCCCAACTTTGACGGACTGGAATGTCTTGCGGCAAGTTTCAGAACCCACGTCTACGAACCCCACACCCACGACACCTTCGTTGTCGGTGGAATTCTCCAAGGCTGTCAGTGCTATTGGCAGCGGGGCGAGCAGATATTTGCCGGTCCCGGAGATCTGGTGTTCGTAAATCCGTTCGAGCTGCACGACGGCATACCGGAAGGCTACGGCTACACTTACCGGATGACCTACCCAAGCATATCTCTGCTGCAGAAGATCGCCGAAGACCTGACAGACAAGCCACAAAGCGGAACACCATACTTCCCGGAGGCTTGCGTCCATGACCCTGAGCTCTGTCAGGAGTTCATCACAGCTCACAAGTCCATACAAAACCGCTCCATCGATCTGGAAGCCGAAGAGCCGCTCTACATGATCTTCGCCAAGATGCTCGCCAAATACGGCAGCTTCCGCGAAAGTGACATGAACTCTAAAGATCCGGTCGCGGTGAGAAGAGCACGTGAGTATCTGGAAGAAAGCTTCATGGGCAACGTGCATCTGGATGATCTGGTGAACATCTCAGGCCGCTCCAAATATCACCTCATCCGCTCCTTCAAAAAGGCCACGGGCCAGACCCCGCATGCCTACCTGACAGACGTTCGCGTGCGCAATGCAAGACGCCTGCTCGTCAGAGGCGCATCTCCAAGCGAGACAGCCTCACTCTGCGGTTTTGCGGATCAGGCACACCTGACACGCCAGTTCAAATCCCGTGTCGGTACCACTCCGGCAGCCTTCCAGCGGTCCGTGATTTCCATTTAATATCCGCGACCTACCACCAATTAAGTATAGGAAGCGCAATTTCGTTCAAGACGGCTCCGGCCGCTCTGCCTTAAAAACACTCCATGCTTTTAGGAGGGTTTTGTGAAAAGCAACCAAAACAAATCAGCGGTCAACGCTGGCCCCAATGAATTTATGCTCGGCGTCACCACGTTCTTCCCACTGGTGTTCGCCGCAACGCCCATCGGCCTGTTGTTTGGCGCTCTCGCAGCACAAAAAGGAATGTCTCCGTTGGAAGTGCTGCTGATGGGCTCGTTTGTGTTCGCAGGCGGCTCCCAGTTCCTCGCGCTGGATCTGTGGGCAGACCCGCTACCGTGGCTCACCATTGCCTTCTCAACGTTCCTAATCAACCTGCGCCACGTGCTCATGAGTGCCTCTCTGGCCCCTAAGCTGGGGCACTGGACAATCCTGCAAAAATACCTCGGCTTCTTCATATTGGCAGATGAAGTCTGGGCCCTGTCTGAGCAGCGTGCTATGAAACAGCACACAACCTTCAGTTTCTACATGGGTGTTGGCCTCACCCTCTTCATCACATGGCAAGCCGCTTCAGTTGCAGGAAGCCTGATAGGCGCAGTCATGGGCGATCCGTCCCGCTACGGCCTGGATTTTGCCTTCACCGCTCTCTTCATCTGTCTCGTGATGGGATTCTGGCAGGGCCGAAAGACAGGCGTAGTCCTCGCAGCCAGCGGTCTTGCAGCTGTTCTCACACACAAATTTGTGCCGGGTGCCTGGTACATAATTGCCGGGGCCGTTGCTGGCGTCATTGCAGCTGCCATTCAATATGACGACAATCCAAACGGGGTTAAGAACTCTGCGGAGGCGTTACAATCATGACCTCAGAAATCTTCGCAGTTGATCCGCTCGTCCTCTTCACCATTCTGGTTATGGCAGCCGGAACCTACCTGACCCGCATCGCAGGTCTAGTGCTGACAAAGTTCGTCACCTTCTCCGGCAGAACAGAAGCAGCCCTACAGGCCGTACCGCCCGCAATCCTTATGTCTGTCGTGGCCCCAACCGCGTTTGCTACAGGCATTGCTGAAACCGCAGCAACCGCCATCACCGCCGTCGCAGCTCTGCGCTTACCCATGCTGGCAGCCATGACAATCGGTGTTGTCAGTGTAGTGGTCTTAAGAATGGCACTTGCTGTCATCTAAACAAAAACCCCGCTCCGTGAAGCGGGGTTTTCTTTATCTCATGACAAAGCTGATCATGATCAGGAGACCGGACGGGTCGCCTCTTCCAGCCATGCCTTGGTCTCATCATCAAGCAGTGGGCCAACCAGCTCACGCACACGTGCGTGGTAAGCGTTCAGCCAGTTCAGCTCAAACTCAGAGAGAAGCTTGGTGTCCACCATGCGCAGATCAATCGGTGCCAGTGTCAGCGGCTCAAAGCCGAGCATCTTCTGGTCGCCACCTTCAATGGCAGCAGCAGGTGTCACCAGCTCAAGGTTCTCAATGCGAATGCCATACTCATCTGCACGGTAATAACCCGGCTCATTGGAAAGGATCATACCCGGCTTCAGCGCAATGCTGTTCGGTGCCTTCGCAATCCGCTGCGGACCTTCATGCACACCTAGATAAGAACCCACACCGTGGCCAGTGCCGTGGTCAAAATCGAGACCCTGCTTCCAGAGATCGATGCGCGCCAGTGTATCCAGCTGAGAACCTGTTGTTCCAACCGGGAAGCGCGCTGTCGCAACCGCAATGTGCCCTTTTAGAACAAGCGTAAAGTGCTTGCACTGCTCAGCGGTCACTGCTCCAACAGCCAGCGTACGGGTAATATCAGTCGTGCCATCTTCATACTGCGCACCGGAGTCGATCAGGTAAACACTGTTCAGCTCAATCGGCAGATTGCTGTCATAGCTCACACGGTAGTGACAGATCGCACCATGAGGACCAGCAGCAGAGATAGTGTCAAAGGAGATGTCCTTCAGAGCACCCGTCTCACGGCGGAACTCCTCAAGCTTCTCAGCAACAACAACCTCAGTCAGGCCACCAAGCGGTGCAGTCTTCTCAAACCATGCAAGGAAGCGTGCATACGCAACACCATCACGCAGATGAGCCGCTTTAGTGCCTTCAATCTCAGCCTGATTTTTGATCGCTTTCGGCAGCAGGGTTGGCTCCTGCCCTTCCACAACATGGCCACCATTATCAGCAACCGCATCATAAAGCGCCTGACCAGCAAGTCCGGTATCAATCAAAACACGCTTGCCATCCGTTCCAAGCGCCTTCAGCGCTGGAGTAAGTCCACCCGGCTCATCGATATCAGCCAGAGAACTCAGCTCATCGCGCACTTCATTGGAAAGCTTGCGCCCATCAATGAACAGGGATGGCTTGCCCTTGGTCGGCACCAGAGCGAAAGACAGCGGCAACGGCGTATGCATCACATCGCTGCCGCGAATGTTGAGCAACCATGCAATGGAGTCCGGCTGGGTCAGAAGCGCAGTGTCAGCTTCCTTTTCAGCAATCAGCTCACCAATACGTTTGATCTTGTCTGCAGCGCTTTCACCCGCAAACTGCATTGGATGCATGTTGACCGCACCAAGCGGCGCTGCTGGACGGTCATTCCAGACCCCGTCCACTGGATTGCCGTCAACAGCAACCAGTTCAGCACCAGCCTTTTTACAAGCCGCTTTCAGGGAGCGCACCTGACGAACAGGATGCAGCATAGGGTCATAACCGATCTTCTGGCCTTCCTGTGCATTCTCACGCAGCCAGTCAGTCAGTGGTTCATCAATCAGATGACGATAGGCAAACGCCTCTTCATCCACCTGATCACGCACCTGAATAGTGTAGCGACCATCAATAAAGATCGCAGCCTTGTCACTGAGCACGCCAGCAATGCCGGCAGAACCGGTAAAGCCGGTCAGCCATTCAAGGCGGCAGTCACTGTCAGGCACATACTCGCCCTGGTGTGCATCTGCACGCGGCACCAAAAAGCCATCAAGCCCGCGAGAGGCCAGCTCTTCCCGCAGAGCGGCCAACCGAACCGGCCCGCGAGATTTATCATTTACTGTGTCAAAGCTCTGAAACATGCCGGAAGGCTAATGCTGATCGCGGCGCAACTCAACCACACAAACAAGCCTCCTCAGAGGATTTTATGCTCTCATAAGAAGCCAAAAGGATACAGAAGTACACAATCCATGCCGTATACGCAGATCTGCTATGTACTCCATGCAAATTCAGATCATGACAGTCCCAAGACATGCAAAAAATGCATAAGTGTCATGCGAAACTATCTCTTTTTTTACAAACTAAAATAATGGATAAGTCCTCTCGTCGACGGGGCGCTTCCCTCCCAAAGCAAACCGGCGGATCACACCTCCTCCCAATGTGATGCGCACGACACCAATGGCCGGCAGCCATCAGCAGCTGATAAAGCGCTAGAAATGCCACTCATATAGCTAGATACCTCCTCCCAATATCTAGCAAGCTAAGCAAATTCCTCCCAGTTGCTTGGCACACAAAAAAACCTTTGCTTCCCCGGCAACCTCCTCCCAATTTGCCGGATCAGGAAGCAAAGGTTTTTTGTTTTCTGCAGCCCAAAAATCAGACATCAAAAAACCCTCTGAGCCAAAGCAAAGAGGGTTTTGAATTATTCACAGTGCAAAAGAGCTTACGGTGCCCAGTTGCCCTTAGCAAAAGTCAGGGTCAGCCAACCATCAATCTCACGGCGGTGTACCAGCTTCAGGCCCTGCTGGCCGTAAGCGGAAATAATCCGCGGGCCGTGCTCAATGCGCAAACCGGAAAGAACCAGCGTGGACTTGTGCGCAAGGTGGCTGCACAGCTTGGCAGACATCTGCACCAATGGCTTTGCAAGGATGTTGGCAACAACCAGATCAAACGGTCCAAACTCGTTGAAGCGACGATCTTCCACACCAGCGCCTGTAAAGGCTTTGAACAGCGGACCAACATTGTTCTTGCGCGCATTGTCAATCGCAGCTTCGATCGCGATCGGATCAATATCCGTTGCCAGAACTTCAGAACCGGAAAGTTTTGCAAGAGCAATACCCAGAACACCGGTGCCGGTACCTAGATCAAGCATACGATGATATTTGTGGCGCTTCAGCAGACGCTGCAGTTCCAGTAGGCAGCCTTCGGTCGTACCGTGGTGACCAGTGCCAAACGCCTGCGCTGCTTCAATCTCAATACCGATATCAGATTTGTTGACCGCATCACGATCATGCGCACCATGCACAATAACGCGATCTGCACGAACCGGCTTCAGACCTTCAAGAGACTTGGCAACCCAGTTGATGTCCGGCAGTGCTTCAACTTCAGCCGAAGTTGGGATAACGCCACCTTCGAACTGATCAAACAGGCGCATTTCTACCAGATTGATCGCGTCATCAACCGTAGACTCCAGCACCAGCACCTCAGCTGTCCAGATGGTTCCATCAGTGGAGCTTTCAAAAACAGCAACCGGAAAACCATCATCTTCAAAGCGGGCCTCCATAATATCGGAGAGTGCCTTTGCTTCAGCTTCAGGCGCCGGAATGCGAACCCGGATCGTGTCCATGCAAAAACCCTTAGTTACGATGAGCTATCAAAACTCAAACAATATCTTTGCATAGGCGTATAGAATGCACAGCGCCGAAAAGCCAGAGCTCACGAGGCTTTCTCGCGTTCTGCCGCATATTCACTGGGAACAAGGCTAAGTATTGTTGAACCCGATGCCACCGTCGCAGGCACGGAGCTGTTCATAGGGCGCAGCTTCTTCGTCGGCTCAATCAGCATCAGCACAATTGCTTTTTCCGGAAGTGCCTCCTGAAACGCATCCCAGCCATAGGTGTCTGTCAGCTCACTGGCCTTGATGAACCAGCCCTCACGGATTTTCGTTTCAAGGTCATTGTAGCTGTGCTCCGGCGTCAGGAACGGGCGTCCACCGAGCGTCACAACACGGCGAAACTTCTCTTTCTCACTCTGCTCTTCTGACGGTGCAAACTGATAAACCTCCCCTCGCCCCATAAGAGGGCCGAAGTTTGTGGTCACCAGCGCATTGTAGTCGTCATTGTCAGTTACGGCGAGCAAAACGCTATAGTTCTCAAGCGGGAGTTCGTTCTCAACCTCTTCAGAAAGAACCTCTCCATAATGGTTCGCCAGCCCCGCATTCCGGGAAAGCCGCAGCTTACCCCAGTTGCGGTCCACGGTAAGCGAGTTGATGTCCAGCGTCTTCAGCTTGGTCGCCAGCGCAACGCTAAACCGGCTTGCCCCAACAATCAGCAGGCCCGGCCCTGAATGACTGGAAAGCCCAAGCCACCGTGCAAACGGCCCAAGCGTGAACCCGTGGGCAAACACAGTGGCAACCACAACCGCGAACGACAGCACTGCCAACCGCTCACCATCCGGAGCGCCATGCTCCACCAGCGAGCGCGCAAACAAGCCAGACACTGCCACCGCCACGATACCGCGCGGTGCAATCCAACCCACCAGCAAACGCTCCTTCCAGCTTAAGTGCGCGCCGATGGTGCCAACCCAAACCGAGATAGGCCGGATCACAAACAGCAGAACCAGAACAAACGCCAGATCCTCCAGCCCAAACTCAGCCAGACTGCCCAGCTGAACAGAAGCCGTCAAAACTATGAAGACAGAAGAGACCAGAATAATCGTCACCGCTTCCTTGAACCGCTTCAACTCCTCAAGGCTGGCAAGGCGCGAGTTGCCGAGCACCAACCCCAGAACCGTCACGGTCAGCAGACCGGATTCCTCAAGCACCAGATCAGAAAGCGCATAAGCGCCCATCACACTGACAAAGATCAGAGGAACTTTCAGAAACTCGGGAACCCGGCCACCAACAAACAGCCAGATCAACCCACGCCCCAGCGCCCAGCCTCCAACTCCGCCAATCAGCAACCCGGCCACTGCTCGCACGGCAAGAACCCAGAAGCCGTGATCGCCGTGGTAAACCAGATAACCCTCAAACATGAACACAGCGAGCAGCGCACCAAGAGGATCAGCCAGAATAGCTTCCCAGCGCAGCAACGAACTTACCCGGCGCTCCAGTCGGGCTTGACGCAGAAGTGGGATGATGACGGTCGGGCCGGTCACGATCAGGATGGCAGCGAATACAAGAGCTGAAGGCCAACTTAATTCAGCTATATAATGAGCATTGAGCGCGCCCAATAAGAACGCAATAAACGCACCCAGCAACACAAGCCGCCAAACAGCCTTCTCAACACCGCCAATACGTTGAAAATTAAGGGAAAGACCGCCCTCAAACAGGATGACTGCAACGCCGAGCGCAACAGTTGGACGCAATAAATCACCAAATAACGCATTTGGGTTGAGAACGCCGGTTGCAGGGCCAATCAGAAAGCCCGCAACAAGCAGCAGGACAATAGCAGGAAGCGACCATCGCCACGCAAGCCACTGCGCACCAACACCCGCCACACCAATCATCGCAAGCGCGATAACCACACTGTCCATTGCCACCTCCCAACACAACTTAGAAGAGAGATAGCACAAATTACCCTAAAGGTAAGTAACGCTTGAGTTGCAGGTTATGCCCGCTCGACAAAGCTATCGAGCACTTTCTTTTGGCCAGCCTTTTCAAAGTCGACAGTGAGCTTATTCCCCTCAATGTCACTGATGGAGCCGTAGCCAAACTTCATATGGAAGATGCGCTCACCAATGGCAAAGTCACTGCCAACCTCAGTAACGCTCTTGGCCACCAGCTCACCCTCAATGGTCATCGGACCCGCCTTCTTGGCACGTCGAGTTTGGTTCCCACCATGCATCCGGCCATACTGCTGACCAGAGGCCTGCGCCTTGCGGGCGCGTTGCCAACCTGGAGTGGAGTACTTGCTCTGGAACGGGTCGCTATTGTCGAACCGGCTGGCACCATAACCACCGCCAGCACTGTTCAGACCATAGCCACCATAGGAGCTGGAGGCCTCAACAACCTCAACGCTGTCTGCGGGTAACTCATCCAGAAAACGGGAAGGAATACAGGACTGCCAGGACCCATGGATACGGCGGTTAGAGGTGAACCACACCTTCACACGCTTACGGCCACGGGTAAGACCCACATAAGCGAGGCGCCGCTCTTCTTCCAGACCAGCCTGTCCGGTCTCATCCAACGCCCGCTGGTTCGGGAACACGCCCTCTTCCCAGCCCGGCAGGAAAACCGTATCAAATTCAAGGCCTTTCGCGGAGTGCAGCGTCATGATGGACACCGCATCCTCTTCCACATCGCTGTCCTTATCCATCACCAGCGAGATGTGCTCAAGGAACCCAGCCATGCTCTCGAACTCTTCCATAGAGCGGATAAGTTCTTTCAGGTTGTCCAGTCGTCCCGGCGCTTCCGCTGACCGATCCTGACGCCACATCTGGGTATAACCGCTCTCATCAAGGATGATTTCCGCAAGCTCTGTATGGCTCATGGTCTCAACCTGATTGCGCCAGTTCTCAAACATGCCAAGAACATCAGCCAAGGCAGCACGCGCTTTAGGCCGCAGTTCATTGGTCTGCACCAGCTCCCCCGCCGCAATCATCAACGGTATAGCCCGCTCCCGCGCATAGGCATGCACAATCTTCAGAGTGGCCTCACCAAGTCCACGTTTCGGCGTGTTCACAATACGTTCAAACGCCAGATCATCAGAGGGCTGCATCACACAGCGGAAATAGGCTAGCGCATCACGGATTTCCATGCGCTCGTAGAAGCGAGGACCGCCAATCACGCGGTAGTTCAGGCCAAGCGTTACAAACCGGTCTTCAAACTCTCGCATCTGGAACGAAGCTCGCACCAGAATGGCCATCTCATTCAACGAATGGCCATGGTTCTGCAGCGCTTCGATCTCATCACCGATGGAGCGCGCTTCCTCCTGAGAGTCCCAGGCAGAGGCGACCTGCACCTTATCTTCATCCTCAGATCCCACCTGATCGGTGAAGAGGGTCTTGCCCAGTCGGCCCTGATTGTGGGCAATCAGATGAGAGGCAGCAGACAGAATGTGGCTGGTCGAGCGGTAGTTCCGCTCCAGACGAACCACGGTCGCGCCCGGGAAATCCTGCTCAAATCTCAGGATGTTATCAACTTCAGCACCACGCCAGCCATAGATCGACTGGTCATCATCCCCCACACAGGCAACGTTGGAGTTGCCCTGTGCCAGCAGACGCAGCCACATGTACTGCGCGATGTTGGTGTCCTGATACTCGTCCACCAGCATGTAACGGAAACGGCTCTGGAAACTCTTCAGAACATCATCATGCTCTTTGAAAATGGTGATGCAGTGCAGTAGCAAATCACCAAAGTCACAGGCGTTCAGAATGGAGAGACGTTCCTGATAGGTCTGATAGAGCTTGCGCCCCAAACCATTCGCAAAGGCCTGCGCTTCACCGGCAGAAATCTGATCCGGTGTCAGCCCGCGGTTTTTCCAGCTGTCCAGCAACCCGGCAAAAGTCTTTGCCGTCCAACGCTTTTCATCCAGACCTTCCGCCTGAATGATCTGCTTGATCAGGCGAACCTGGTCATCCGTATCCAGAATCGAGAAGGAAGACTTCAGACCAACCAGCTCAGCATGACGGCGCAGGATCTTCACACAGATCGCGTGGAACGTGCCCAGCCACGCCATGCCTTCCACGTTCTCGCCAATGTAAGCGCCGATGCGCTCCTTCATCTCGCGAGCTGCCTTGTTGGTAAAGGTCACAGCAAGGATCTGCCCCGGAGTGGCATGCCCTGTCGCCAGAATATGGGCAATACGCGTTGTCAGAACGCGCGTCTTACCCGTACCTGCGCCAGCAAGCACCAGCACCGGACCGTTGATCGTCTCAACAGCAAGGCGCTGTTCCGCATTCAATCCTTCCATGTAGGCAGGCATGGTCGTTTGCCGTGCTGCCATGGCCCTCGCTGCTATACCACCTGCCTTGGGCTGTGGTGCAGCCAGAGGATCAGCAGGGTTGGAAGGCATTCCGCGATGTAGTGGGCCAGAAGAATTTGCCATTGAGCTCGTTGGATCCTTTGAACGCATACCCCTCTCAAATCAGAGGGAGAATCTCCAATAGTTCACGAAGAACAATATAGCAACAACATTGAAGAAGCGAGGCGTCAGCAAAGAGATACACATCGTTTTGCGCATCAGCACATCTTCGCCCAGTAACTCTTGGGTGAAACTTGCTTTGCTCTGTGGTGTTTTATCAAGCCAGATCCCAGATACTTGAAAAATCAAGTGCTGGCTTAGCGATTTAAAGAGGAAGACTGCGTATATCTGGACCTGAAATTTCCAGAACTGATCAATGGGACGAACTTCACTTTCAAACCATAAAAACCACTGTAACAACCTGAAAGAAAAACAATGAAGACTGGTAAGTTACACCTGACGCGCAGAAACGCTCTCCTTGGCATGTCCGGCTCACTCATTGCCGCCCCTGCTCTGGTCTCCTCCGCTTTGGCCGACAATCACGGCTCTACGGACTACACCAACAAAACCCTCACCATCAGCCCCTTCTCACTCGCCATCAGCGAGATGGCGACCATGAAGGCCAGCAACCCGCTGGTGCGCCAGTTTGCGGAGCTGGAGCGTGAGGAACAGGCTGCTGTTTCGATGATCATCGAGTCCACAGGTGCAACACCACCACCACGCCCAAGCGCTCTGGAAGACATCTACAAGAAGCTGGAGGCCGCGTCTGGCGATGACTTTGACCGCCTCTACATCTCGACTGAAATCACAGGACATGAGGACTTGCTGGCGGTTCAAACGCCGGAAGCAGGTAAAAAGCCCGTGAACGTGGATGTGGCAACGGCAACCATTCTGGTCGCCTTCATCCATACCCATCTGGCCATGCTGGCAGAGATCCGCAAACAGATCGGCTAGGTAACTCATTGCAATACATGAAGAAACGCCAGCAAAGACTAACGGGTTTGCTGGCGTTTCAGTTCATTTCCACCTGTAAGAGCCGATCACATCTTCAAATTTGGCTCAATTGCACGCCTCTCCCGACAGGTCTCGATAAGATTTTCTACTCACTCTCATTCCATCGCAACTGGAATGGAGCTTGAGATATGCCGAAGGTCATTTGCAAATATAAGAACTACGACGAGTTCTATAAAAACCGCACAAGCATCTGGGCTGAGATCAGGCGCCGGATGGACATTCATGCGGCAGACACTGCAAGCTTCGACAAACTCATCTTCCAGGGAAAGGCTGCCATCCGGCTGACCTACGACAACCATGTTGAGGACGCGCCGGAGATGAAGAAAGCCCGATCCAACATTGCAGCGCTGGAAAAAGAAAAGTCCAGAACCTATCGCTTCGTGCAGGGTCTAAAGTCTCTGGAAGACGAAATCTCCGCCAAACACAAGATGTTACGAGTGCTGGAAAGCCAGTTGCAGCAAAAGGAAATCGATCCGAAAACCGATCCCAACTATCGCGATACGGCCAAGGAACTCAAAAAGCTGATCAAGGCCCAGCCTGCAGTGAAGAAGAAAATCCAGGAATACGATAAAGCTCTCAAGGCTTTGGAGCAGGCTGAAGCAAGTTATGATCCGCTGAAGAAGCAGGTCGAGAAAACAATCCCGATGAGTGTTCAGACGGACGGGAAAAACATGATGCTCTATATCGGCGGACGTGCCGAAGCATCTGTCCGCCTCAGAGCAACACTGGCGCAGAAGTAGGCTCTGCCGCAAGCCTACTAATGCAGCGAGAGGAGCCGAACAGCTCCCTCGCTTTTTTATTGATCACCAACCAGCTCGAACCAGTCATCCTCAGAGATGACATCAATGCCAAGGCTTTGCGCCTTAGTGAGCTTGGATCCCGCCTTTGGACCTGCAATCACAAGATCAGTTTTCTTGGAAACGGAACCAGAAACCTTAGCCCCCAAACTCTCCGCACGCGCCTTGGCCTCATCACGGCTCATACGCTCCAAACTACCTGTAAACACAAGCGTTTTGCCAGCAACAGGACTGCCAGACGTATCAGCCACAATCACATCAAGCGGTGTGATCTGCTCCATCAAAGCGGCCAGAGCAGTCAGGTTGTGTTCTTCTGCAAAGAACTCGACCAGAGCATTGGCAACCGTTCCACCAATCCCGTCAATGTCATTGAGTTCGCGATAGGCTTCTGAGGTCGTATCCGTTGCCGCGATCATCGCGTCATGGAACCCCTTCCACGAGGAGTAGGCCCGTGCCAGTAGCTTGGCGTTGCCTTCGCCCACATGGCGGATACCGAGCCCGAAAATCACGCGATTGAGTTCGATTTGGCGTTTACTATCAATCGCTTCGAATAACTTTCGTGCAGAGACCGCACCAAACCCTTCACGAGAACGCAGCTTATTGAGGGAAACCTTATCCCGTTCTGCCAGGGTAAAGATGTCCGCTGGTGTGCGGATACCACCTTTATCCATGTCATACTCGTAGAAGGCTTCCACCTGTTTCTCGCCCAGCCCTTCAATATCGAAGGCATTGCGTGAGACGAAGTGCTTCAGCTTCTCGACCGCCTGCGCAGGGCATATCAATCCGCCAGTACACCGACGTACCGCGTCGACCTTCCCGGAGTTTGGATTAGTTTCCCTAATCGCATGCGAGTTGCACGCCGGACATTCAGTTGGAAACTCGAACGGCTGCGCATCTTCAGCCCGTTTGCTCAGGTCTACATCCACGATCTGTGGGATAACATCACCGGCACGCTGGATGATCACTGTATCGCCAACGCGTAAGTCCTTGCCATCACGAATGGATTCCCCATCCTGACCGATGCCTTTGATGTAATCTTCGTTATGCAGTGTTGCATTGGAGACCACCACACCGCCGACTGTAACAGGCTCCAGTTTTGCAACTGGGGTCAAAGCACCGGTGCGGCCCACCTGAATTTCGATGGCATTGAGGGTAGTAAATGCACGCTCCGCCGGGAATTTGTGTGCAATCGCCCAGCGCGGAGAACGGGAAACAAAGCCCAGCCGTCCCTGCAGATCGAGCCGATCCACTTTGTAAACCACACCATCAATATCATAACCGAGGCCGGAACGATCCTCCTCGATGCCATGAAAAACTTTCAGCAATTCCTCAACTGTCTCACAGCGCTTCATCAGCGGGTTGATCTGGAAACCCCACGCACCGAACAGCTCCACCATGCCCATCTGCGTATCAGCAGGAACCTCGCTCATATCGCCCCAGGCATAGGCAAAGAATTTGAGTGGACGGGTCTTGGTGATTTCCGGGTTCAGCTGGCGCAAAGAACCAGCCGCCGCGTTACGCGGGTTGGCAAACACCTTGCCGCCATTGGCTTCCATGCGCGCATTCAGTGCCGCAAAATCCGCATGGCTCATGTAAACTTCGCCGCGCACCTCAACCACATCCGGCACGCCTGCAGGCAGCTCCTGCGGAATATCCTGAATAGTCAGCGCATTAGCCGTCACATTCTCGCCAGTAGCCCCATCACCGCGGGTCGCTGCATAAACCAGCTTGCCGCTCTCATAGCGAAGAGAAAGGGAGAGCCCATCAATCTTCGGCTCAGCCGTAACAGCCAGCGCACCCATCAGCGGATCGTACTTTAAGAAACGGCGCACCTTGCCGATAAAGTCCTGCACATCCTCATCGGAAAACGCATTGTCCAGCGAGAGCATCGGCACGGCATGGGTGATTTTGCCAAAGCCTTCAGCAACAGCACCGCCCACCCGGTTGCTCGGGCTATCTGCACGCACCAGCTCAGGAAACTTGGCTTCCAGAGCCGCGTTGCGGCGACGCAGCCCATCATAGGTAGCGTCATCAACAATCGGCGCATCTTGGGTATGGTAGGCTTCATCATATTCAGCAATCAGCCTTGCCAGCCGCTCCAGCTCCAGCGCAGCTTCTTCTGCCGAAACATCTACACTAGAAGGATCAGGCTTAGGTGTTGGGCTATCGCCCCTTACTAAGTTTGGAAAACGCTTTTCTATAGACAGATTTCGTTCGCATAGTTGCCGATACTCGCTATCAGTAACTATGGGTCTATCATCTTCATAGGCTGCACGATATTCAGCAATCAGCCCTGCCAGCCGCTCCAGCTCCAGCGCAGCTTCTTCTGCATTCAGCGCTTCAATGTCTTTTTGAGAGGTATCAGCAAGGCTCACCGGTCTACCCACCTGTTTAATCATCAATTAGGGGGATTATTCATATCGCCACCGGGAATAACAAACCACCCGGTACTGGGGAGTTTAGACAGGATTTAACGAGCTCAGGAGAGGCATCCGCACTCATCCCGTTAGATTTCAAAGAGTTAGAGTGTATTGCCGAAAAGTGGGAACCGGTTTTCGGATAAAGATACGCAGAAAAAAGATAAAGCAGTTCACGTATTTCAGCATAAATGCGAACTGCTTTAACCTCGTTTTGCGTTCTTTTGCGCAGATTTGCGTTATTCTGCGTTTTTTGGGGTGAAACCTGCGTTGCTGTGTTTTTCGCAGCTCGGGCTCAGGTCGTCCCGAGCCCCTCATCGCTTTCACGCTCCTCTGCAAAGGAGTTATCCCCCTCCTGCTCATCCTCAGGTACACTCATTTGTGTCTCGGCTGTGCTCATCATCCGCACAATCACCACAACCAGTGCCAGTGCCGTAAAGATCGGCCCAACCGGGAAACCATGCGCCGCCAGTGCAATGTTGACGATCGGCAGCAGATAGACGGCAAACAGGAGCAGCGGCGCCACATAAGGAGAATCCGCGTCATCATCAAACAGGCCAGTCCGGGTCGCATACAAATAGAGCGCCGGAGAAAGCACCGCATAATCCCACAGGAACAGGAACGGCGTTGCCAGCAACACGCACAAGGTCACAGCAAGGTTGCGCGCAACCGGCTCCCGCTCCCGCATGAACAGCCAGAACGTCACCACAAACGCCATAACCGTGAACGGCAGCTGCACCAGATACCCAGCTGTTGCTGAGAACCCAAGAGACCGCATCGCACCAAACGCAGACGGGATAAGATAAAGGAAGCTGCCCTCACCCTGATCCATAACAGTCGCCAGCAAGGACGGAACGGTTTCCAGATAGATCCACCACAGACCGGAGCCGAAGAACACAGCAGACGCATCCACCAGAAACGCCACCGTCGCCACACAGGCACACAGCGCAATAATGCTGCGATGGGCAATCAGAATAATCGGGATCAGCATGAACAGCTCAGGCTTGATGGACACACACCCAAGTAACACGCCAGCCAACGCCGGATGCCGGTTCATCAAACGCAGCCCACCATATAGGAACCCACCTGCCAGCATGCCAAACTGGCCGTAAAAGAGGTTCACCAATGTGGCCGGAGCAAAGATGAAGAACGTAAACGCCCGAATAGGCGCCTTGCGACTGAACGCAACCGCAAACGAAAGCAAACCACCCAGGCCCATCCAGAGGCTGTAGGCTTGCAGATAAGTCAGGCCGGATAACGGAACCAGAAACACCAGCAGGCTCGGCGGATGCACCCAGGCGTAAAAGCCGGAACCACCCACAACGTTTCGCTGCACTTCATCATAGAACCAGCCAAAGTCATAAAGCTGCGCCGCCTGCCCGGCGACTGCCATACGAGAGGCCAACAGGAACTGATAGAAGTCTCCCCCCACCCTGCGCAAATCGAATCCATCAAGACCCATCACCGATCCAAACAAATAGATCGGATAAACCACTGCAATCAGCAGCAGTGCGATGAAAAAATAGATCTGCAAGCGGGCGAACGAGATAAACATCTACCGGCCTCCATCTATGCGCCACCCCTAAATTGCTTTCAGTCTTCAGATGGGGCTCTGCGCAGGCACAAATTCTTGGTTGCCGGAGAGTTTAAAAGATACCAAGTTAATTATTTGAATACGCTACGTAATTTAAGAATCTCTTAGGAAAGTGAAACAGCGTTTGCGCAATAAAGATGAGTAAATCTATGCATTTCAGAAGTATCTAAAATTTAACAAATCATTACCTGCAACTTATTGGATAAAGATATCACCAGTTAATTCATTAATAAATTTGACTGAAATGTGTCACGAGCCTACTAAGCCCCCACGTAATTATGGGGTATACGGAATTGAAAACTTATCTAGTAGCTGGCGTTGTTGCATCCAGCGTTCTTCTCGCAGGTTGCGGCACAGTTGTTCGCGGTACAACTGAAGACATCAAGATCGACGTGAAGCCAGAGCACGCGAAGATCACGTCAACAACAGCTCACACCTGCGTTGGTCCATGTGTCATCAACGTACCACGCAAAAAAGAGTTCACGCTCACAGCATCTGCGCCTGGCTACCAGACTCAGGTCATCGATGTTGAGACCCGCGTCAGCGGCAAGGGTGCAGCTGGCATGGCTGGCAACATCCTGATTGGCGGCGTTGTTGGTGTAGGCGTTGACGCTGTAACTGGCGCAACTCTGGACCACTATCCAAACCCGGTCACCTTCAACCTCAAGCGCGGCAAAGGCACACGTAAGCTGACACCGGCTGAGATTGAAATGATGAACAAGGCAAAAGCCCCAACATCATAAGCTCACAGTATTCGGTTGGGGGTATGGATCTGTGAAGTACCCCCTACCACCAAGGCAGCTGCACCACCCTTCTCAAAGCAGCTCCCCAATTACTCAGGCATTGACCTGAGTATCTTCCTTTCCAATACTCAGGCACATGACTGAGTGTTCTGCTTCCCTTGATAATCTCTTCCATGCATTGGCCGATCCAACCCGTCGGGCGGTCATTGAGCAGTTGAGCCGTGGCACGGCCTCTGTCAGTGAGTTGGCACAGCATCACAACATGGCTCTGCAATCCTTCTCGCAGCATCTCAAAGTGCTGGAAGACTGCGGTCTTGTGCGTACACGCAAGGCAGGACGCGTCCGTATCTGCGAAATCTCAGCGGATAATCTCGCCAAGGCAGAAGACTGGATCAGTCAGCAGAAGAAAGTCTGGTGCGAAACCTTCAGTCGCCTTGATGACTATCTGAGCAACCTCCAGAACGGGGAGACACAGGAATGAGTGATACAGCATTTGAGCTGCACCTGATGAGAGAGTTCGATGCCCCTGTGGAGCTGCTGTTCCAGATGTGGGCTGCCCCGGAGCACATGAAGCATTGGGGATGCCCGGAAGGCTTTCAGATCACCGAGATCAGAATGGACTTCAGAGAAGGCGGCGCATGGTCAACCACCATGACGGGGCCAGATGGCACCACCTACCGCATGCAGGGCGAATACCTCAAGATCGACAGTCCTCACCTGATCAGCAACACCAGCCAATGGATCGATGAGGACGGCAAGGCCTCTGATCCGACCACAATCACCATGACCTTCAAGCCACTGCCAAACAATCGCTCCCGCCTCATCGTACGTGAAGCCTGGTTCCCCACCTCCACCTTCAAGGCAAGCAATGAGGAAGGCTGGAAAAGCTCACTGGAAAGTCTGGCTGCCTATCTCGCTACTCAACAAGACATCACAGTATAGCTCTTTCTGCTGCAAACCATATCCAGACCTCTATCAATCGGGACAGAAACCACTCTTGCCTTGATTTTCAAGGGCATCTGAGGAACTTTAGCGCTGCAATCAGGAGTTCCTATGGTCGCCCTTCCAGAAGCAGAGCGTGTGCCGCTTATTGAGGCCCGCAACATCTCAGTCAGCAAGCAAGGTCGCCAGCTGTTTCACCAGTTCTCTTTCACGCTCTATGAAGGTGACAAGCTGTGCCTCAGTGCCCCCTCAGGCCGAGGCAAAACCGTTCTGCTGCGCATTCTGGCAGGGCTGGACAAGCCAGACAGCGGTGAGCTGCTCTTCCAGGGCAAAGCCTTCACGTCAGGAGGCCGGGCAGACCTGTACAAGCACCTCAACTGGTTACCACAACGCGTCAGCCTGCTGGAAGACACCATTCGAGGTGCTCTCCTTGCCCCGTTTGAGCTGCACACAAATCAGAAACTCAAGCCAACCGACGCCACAATGCTGGAGGCTCTCTCCAAAGCAGGCCTGCCAAACAGTGCGCTGGATCAGGCCACCAACAGCCTTTCCGGCGGAGAACGCCAACGCCTCACGCTTGCCCGTGCCTTGCTTTTGAAACGCCCCCTCTGGATCACGGATGAGCCAACCGCTGCGCTCGACAAAGCCCACGCCCTCGCCTGCGCCAAACTGCTTCTGGAACAGGCTGAAACCTTGCTTATCGTGACCCATGACGCTCACCTGCAAGGCGAGATAGATCGGGTCATCACGCTTCCCGAACCAGACCACATCAACGCAGAGGAGCGCTCACAATGACCTCAACTGTTGCATGGAGTGATCTGGCGTTTTTCTACTTTATTGCGGTGATCCCACTTTCCCTGCTCTGGTCCATGGGCCTCAAGGACCTCTCCAGGGATCTGGCCATATCCATCGCTCGCATGAGCATCCAGTTACTGGTGATCGGATTTTACCTGCAAACCGTCTTTGATCTGGACAATCTCGCCCTTAACATTCTCTGGCTGGTCGCCATGGCGCTGATTGCAGCCATCACCTCTGCAGGGCGAGCCGAGATGCCACGGCTCAAGTCCGCCATACCGCTAACCTCAGCCATTCTCATCGCTATGCTGCCAGTACTGCTCATGTTCATCGTCGTGCTCAGCCGCCCGGTGCCATGGTACTCCGCACAGATCACCATCCCCATCGCCGGCATGCTGCTCGGCAACGCTCTGGGCTCATTGGTCATCGCCCTGCGCCGCTTCAACTTAAGAACGCCGGAAGATCGGGAGCATATCGAACTGCTCACCACCATGGGCGCCACCAAGCTGGAAGCCCGCCGCACACTCGTCAAAGCTTCCCTGCGCGCTGCCGCCTCCCCCGTCATCGCCAGCATGGCGACATTGGGGCTGGTCTCCCTGCCCGGCATGATGACAGGTCAGATCCTTGGTGGCTTCAATCCAATCGAAGCCGTCCAATACCAGATCGCCATCATGCTCGGCATCTCTGCCTCCCAAACCCTCTCCATCATCCTCGCCCTCCGCTTCACCATCTACATGGAAGCGGAGTATGAGTGAGGAGGAGGCTTAGAAGAACTCATCCAGGGTCGTGAAAAAGGTGGCGCGTTTTTTGTCGAACTGCTCGATGCCGTAACACTTCAGAAAGTGCTCGACTGCTGCGTCATCATGATTATAGCGAATGCTGCGCACGGCTAATGCCAGATCCTGATAGCGATCCGCCAACCCCACGCGACTACAGTCCAGATACCCTGAGAAATCACCCGCAGTCGCCATAAAGTTTGGCAAGCAGGCATCTCCATGACAAAGCACTTTCTCATGAACTTCCGGAATATTGGCAGTCAAATAAGAAAAGAGCTTTTGAGCAGGCTCACCTTGCCATTCAGGATCAAAATCATCTTCGTTCACCAACCCCGCTTTCATGCGCGCTTCCGCTTCACGCAAGCCAAGCTCAACCGTATGATCGTAAGGACAACCTTCCCAATCAAGACTATGCAGATGGCGAAGCGCGTCCGCAAGGATCTCCACCTGCTGGAGCGGTTGCAACTCCGGATCAGAAACAAGATCCGTTCCACTCAACGCAGTCAGCAGCAGCCACTGACGGCCTTCATACTGCTCAAACCACTGCACTTCAGGGCACAGCACTCCACGCTCAGTCAACCACTCCAACCGCTTGGCTTCATCACTTAGCTCGGCGAACGGACTATCCTGCTCAACTTTAAGAACAAGCTTGAGGTCACCCTTCTGGGTAAGCATGAAGATATCGGAGGCTGAACGACCCATACTGTCTTTATGCCAGTCGTATGAGCGCAGCCTGCATTGGATTTCAGGTGGGAAATTTAAATTATGCATCAGATAAATAGCTCAATCAGTCAATGCTGATCAAGCTATCTCAGATCCGATAACTATACCAGCTCTTCCTGGCCCATCAGGCGTTTGGCGGCGGCGCGGGCTTCTTCGGTGATGGTGGAACCAGCCAGCATGCGGGCGATTTCCTCGTGACGATCTTCCTGCGCGATCTCGGTCACGCGGGTTGCCACGCGGTCTTTCTCCACCTCGTCCTTGCGGATCAGGAAGTGACCGTTTGCACGCGCAGCCACCTGCGGGGCATGAGTAACCGTCAGCACCTGCACGCTATTGGCCAGACGTGCTAGACGCACACCAATCGCCTCAGCAACAGCACCGCCAACACCTGTATCGATCTCATCGAACACCAGCGTCGGAGAAGAGCCTTTATCTGCCAAGGACACCTTCAGCGCCAGCAGGAAGCGGGAGAGTTCACCACCGGACGCCACCTTGAACATCGGCCCCGGACGGGTGCCCGGGTTGGTCTGTGCCCAGAACTCAACAGTGTCGATACCGGAAGAGCCACGCTGCTCTTCATCGCTCTCGATGTCTATGATAAACCGCGCCCGTTCCAGCTTGAGAGCCGGAAGCTCTGCATGGACTGCATCTTCAAGCGCCTTGGCCGTCTTCTGACGCTTCTTTGAAAGCGCAGCAGCCAGTTTATCATAGGTCTGCTTGGCAGCCTCTACAGCGCTCTCAAGCGCCTGCAGTTTCTCTTCGCCTGCGTCCAGATCAGAAAGGTCACCTTCCATCTGCTCACGCAGTTTGCCCAGCTCATCCGGCTGAACGGAATACTTCCGGGCCGCTGCCCGCAACGCGAACAGACGCTCTTCGGTCTGCTCCAGCTCCTGCGGGTCAAAATCCGTATCACGCAGCGCCTGTTCAAGGCCGCTCCGCGCTTCTTCCAGTTGATCCAGAGAACCGCCAATTGCCTCAACCACACTGGTCAGATAGTTCGGCGCCAGATCCACCTTGCGCTCAAGACGGCGCAGCAGGCTGGAAAGCTCAGGGATTGGAGAGGCAGGGCCATCCAGCGCCTCATATCCTTCGCGCAGATCACCAGCGATCTTCTCCACCTGCATCATGTCCTGACGACGCAGAGCGAGCTCGTTCTCTTCCCCTTCTTTCGGATCAAGCGTGCTCAGCTCATCCGCACTGGAGCGCAAGTAATCCGCCTCACGGCGCGCTTCTTCAATGCGGGCAACATGATCCTTCAGGGTTTTCTCAGCTTTGCGAACGGCCTTCGCACTCATCGCGACCTTCGCAGCATCCCCTTCCAAACCACCAAAGCTGTCCAGCAGCTGGCGATGGCTTTCAGGATCAATCAGCGCACGGTCATCATGCTGACCATGAACCTCAACCAGCAGCGCCCCGATCTGCCGCAACAGGCCAGCGCTCACAGGTGAGTCATTCACAAACGCACGGGTACGACCATCCGACGCCTGCACGCGGCGCAAGATGATGTCGGCGTCATGTTCCAGATCATTTTCTTGAAGAAGTGTACGCAAAGGATGCGCCATTGGAACGTCAAAAACCGCAGTCACCTGACCGCGGTCTTCACCATGCCGAACCAGTCCGGCATCTCCTCGCCCACCAAGGGCGAGGCTCAAACTGTCAAGAAGAATAGACTTACCTGCACCGGTCTCACCCGTCAGAACACTCATTCCATCGCTGAAATGCAGGTCCAGCTTGTCAATGAGAACGATATCCCGAATAGAAAGCGATGCCAGCATGGTAGTCTACGTCACCCCGATTCCTTTAAAAGGCTTAGAGGATCTTCATATTCCCAAATGCGCGGCTAAGCCAGCTACCTTTGTTCTCACGAGGCTCAAGACCACCCTTTTTCAAAAGAGAATAGGCATCTTGGTACCACTGGCTCTGCGGGAAGTTGTGTCCAAGCACCGCTGCAGCTGTCTGCGCTTCGTTGGTCACACCCAGAGCGTAGTAGCTTTCAGTCAGGCGATACAGCGCTTCTTCAACGTGACGAGTGGTCTGGTAGTTGGTCACAACAACCTTGAAGCGGTTGATGGACGCCAGGTAGTTACGGCGCGCCAGATAGTAACGGCCAACTTCCATTTCCTTACCAGCCAGCTGGTCTTCCGTTGCGCGGATACGCTGACGAGCCTGCTTGGTGTATTCAGAATCTGGGTAACGCTGCACAACTTCACGCATGGCATCCAGCGCCTTGGCTGTCACAGCCTGGTCGCGACCTACGTCAGGGATCTGACGGAAGTAGGATTCACCAATGATGAAGAGCGCATATGCTGAATCCTTGTTACCAGGATAAAGCGTGGTAAAGCGTTCCGCAGCAGCAACCGCTTCAGGATACTTACCCATCTTGAAGTTCAGGTAAGCAATGTTGATGAGCGATTTACGCGCGAATTCGGAGTAAGGATAGACGCGATCAAGTTCATAGAACTTCTTCGCAGCACCACTGATATCGCCAGAAGCACGCAGAGCAAGAGCTTCGTTGAACATCACTTCCGCAGGCGTATCATCCAGCGCAAGGTCGTCAACATCATCCTTGGTGGCACAGCCCGCAACAACGAGCGCCAACGCCAAAGAGGCATATCTAATCACTCTTTTGAGGCGATCGGCCCCCAAAGCATTCCCGGCAGCATCTGAACGCAGCAATGTCTCCGACTCCTATCGTGTTGGGATTCGGGTAAAATCCCTCCCAAGTTCACGCTTCTATCTCAATGTTTGGATAACGTCACGTAGTACCACAGCATTTGCCTCGAATTTATGTCGGAATAGAGGCAAAAACCGTTGAATAACTATTTTTGCCTTAGGAGACCTCAGGACCAAATGCAGCAGCCTGCAGCCCACCAATGAGCTCTGCATGGCCTTTTTCGCGTGCATAACGCTCTTCCAGAGCCACATCCGCCTCAACAATTTCAAAGGCATCAGGGTTCTTGAACAGCTCCACGAGGATGCAGTGATTCATGCGGTGGCCGCCTTTATAAGAACGGTACTCACCCAGAATAGGCAGACCAGCCAGAGCCAGATCACCAATTGCATCAAGGCTTTTGTGACGTACAAATTCGTCAGTCCAGCGAGTGCCTTCAGGGTTCAGAACGCGGTCACCGTCAAGAGCAACGGAGTTCTCAAGAGAAGACCCCATAGCGAAGCCAAGCTTCCAGAGTTTCTCGACGTCCTGCACACTACCAAAGGTACGGGCGCGGGAGATCTCATCACGGAAGAACTCAGGTGTCAGGTCAAACTTAAGCTGCTGACGACCGATCTTTGCGTGATCGAAATCAATGGTGATATCAAAGCGTGTGCCGTCAAACGGGTTGAGTTCACACCACTGATCACCGGAAACGTAACGGACTTTTTCTTTAACGCGGATGTAACGACGCTTTGCGCTCAGCGTTTTCAGGCCAACGCGGTCAATAGCTTCAACGAATGCTTCGGAGCTACCATCCATGATTGGCATCTCAGGTCCATCGATGTAAGCGGTCACATTATCAATGCCCATACCGCGCAGAGCAGCCATCAGGTGCTCAACGGTAGAGATGCCGCTGTCATGAGGATCACCGAGTACGGTGCACAAAGAGGTTGCAGTTACTTCTTTCCAGCTTGCTTCCGTCTCAACATACCCATCTTTGGTGCTGCGATGAAAAACAATACCGGAGTTTGCGTCTGCAGGGTGAAGGGTAATGGAAGCTGGACCGCCAGAGTGAACCCCAATTCCGTTCAAGGTTACACTGTCTGCAAGCGTTGTCTGTTTTTCGACACGCATTCCCATAATGTTCCAGCCTTTATCATTCCGCTCTAGGTACATACGAGACCTCATGAGCCACTACTTTCGAATACCCCCACCGGGTTGGCTGGAACATAGCCCCTGGGGCTTACCAAATAAAATAAAGCTTTATTACGGTTTGTAACGTCCTGAAAATTTTAGGTACATTTACCGACAATTTCGCTTAAAAACGCAAAGCAGCAATCCGGAAATCTCCGAATTGCTGCTCGAGAGGCGCGAGTTCTGTTGATAATCAGGTGGCTTGGCGGCGCAGGAACGCCGGGATTTCCAACTGATCGTCTTCCATCATCTGAGAGCGTGCTGCCGCAGGGCGTCCGCCAGCGTCCAGATTCCCGGTTGCACCGTGATTCTGAGGCTCGGCTGGACGAGGCGCTGCTGGCTGGCGTGGAGCCTCAGCGAACGCGTCTGTCTGCACTGGCTCATGGTGTTCCATGTGCTCATCTTCGCGGCGGCCAAGACCACCAGTCAGACGGCGCAGGAGACCCATTGGGCGGCGCTCTTCTTCCATGTGATGCGCTTCGTGCTCTTCAACCGACGGAGCCATAGTGGCTGGTGCTGGCTGAGGAGCAGCAGAAACCGGCTGTGGAGCTGGTGCTGCCGGAGCTTCCTGCTGAGGAGTGCGGGCACGAATTTCGCGCTGCGCAATCGGCGGGAAGTCTTCCACACGTGGCATACGTGACTGTGGCTCAGCTTTCTGAGCAACAGGTGGAATAAATGGTTCAGGGATGGTTGTTGGTTCTTCAACCACCTGAGTTGGCTCTTCAAGAGCGTCATATTCCTGTACTGGCTCGTAGCGACGGGCCTGATAAGGAGCAATCTCAACTTCAGGGTCTGTTACAGCTGCAACAGGCTCAACTTCCATATGTGCGTCAACTGCGGCTGAGCCCATCGCGCGCATCGCACGAACTGGAGTCGGTGCAGGAGCTACTTCTACCGGCGCAGCTACCGCTGGACTGGGCGTAGACGTAGTAGCGCTCTGGAGTCGCTCTGTGAGTTCAGCCATACGAACCTCTGCAGGAGAGATATCTTCGCGCATTTCTTTGTCGATGCCAGTAGCAACAACAGAAACGCGGATAATACCGTCCAGAGACTCGTCGAAGGTTGCACCAAGAATGATGTTTGCTTCTGGGTCCACTTCCTCGCGGATGCGGGTCGCAGCTTCGTCAACTTCAAACAGGGTCAGGTCGTTACCACCAGTAATGGAGATAAGCAGACCACGAGCACCCTTCATGGAAGTCTCGTCCAGCAGCGGGTTCGCAATCGCAGCTTCAGCCGCCTGAATTGCGCGCTTCTCGCCGGAAGCTTCACCAGTACCCATCATCGCTTTACCCATGCCACGCATAATGGAGCGCACATCAGCAAAGTCGAGGTTGATGAGACCTTCTTTAACCATCAGGTCAGTGACGTTCGCAACGCCGGAATACAGCACCTGGTCAGCCATGGAGAAGGCATCAGCAAAGGTGGTCTGCGCATTGGCAATGCGGAACAGGTTCTGGTTTGGAATAACGATAAGAGTGTCAACATTGCGCTGAAGCTCTTCAATGCCGGCTTCAGCAACGCGCATACGACGGGACCCTTCAAACTGGAAAGGTTTGGTAACCACACCTACCGTCAGTATACCCTGCTCACGCGCAGCACGAGCAACAACTGGCGCAGCACCGGTACCGGTGCCACCGCCCATACCCGCGGTGATGAACACCATGTGCGAGCCGGACAGATGATCGTTGATCTCGTCAATAACTTCTTCAGCAGCAGCTGCACCAACTTCAGGCTGGGAACCAGCGCCCAGACCTTCGGTAACAGCAACACCCATCTGAATCACGCGCTCTGCCTGGCAAAGAGCAAGCGCCTGCGCGTCTGTGTTAGCAACAACGAAGTCGCAGCCTTGCAGACCGCTGGTGACCATGTTGTTTACGGCGTTTCCGCCACCGCCGCCAACACCGAATACGGTGATCCTGGGCTTCAATTCCTGAATATCAGGCATTTTCAGGTTGATTGTCATATTAACCTCGCGACCCTAATAACATGCCCGAACCGGGCATGTCGTTCTTCCTCTCGTGCGTCCGCCGCATCTGGCGAAACTCGTGATAGTGGGGGTTATGCGCTTCCCCACTAGAAACTTTCTCTAATCCACTGCCCAACTCGAGCCAGATAGCTCCCGCGGCCCGTAAGACCGCGGCGTTGGTGACGTGGTTCGAATTGCTCGATCTGTGCCACCTGCGGATAAATCAGCAGGCCCACAGCTGCCGAGAATGCCGGACCCTTGGCTTCCTCTGGCAAACCGGAGATACCCAGCGGACGACCCAGACGCACACTGCGTCCAAGAATGCGTCGTGCGGTTTCAGAAAGACCAGTCAGCTGACTGCCCCCACCTGTCAGCACAACACGCTTGCCCACTCGGCCTGCGAAACCGGAAGCGACAATCCGGTCACGCACCATCTCCAATATTTCTTCAACGCGCGGGCGAATAACCCGCGTCAGCATCGCTCGTGGAATCTGCGTTGGCAGATCACCATCCGTATCCACGGGCGGCACCTGAATAAAATCACGGTCGTCCACCACACTTGGCAGGGCCGAACCATGCAAAACCTTCAAACGCTCTGCAGCTTCCATCCGTGTGGAGAGCGCGCGCGCCACGTCCATGGTGACGTGATTACCGCCAACAGCCAGCGCATCCAGATGCACCATCTGACCGTCAACAAAAATAGAAAGCGTGGTGGTCCCGCCACCCATATCAATGCAGGCAACACCCAGCTCAGTCTCATCTTCCACCAGCGTGGAAAGGCCCGCTGCGTATGGCGTTGCCACCAGAGACTCCACCTGCAGGTGACCGCGCTCAATACAAAGCTCCAGATTACGCACTGGCGGCACTTCAGCAGAAACCACCTGCATATCCACGCCCAGCTTGCGGCCCATCATGCCACGCGGGTCGCGAATACCACGGTTACCATCCAGCCCGTAGGAGATCGGCAGCGCATGCATCACCGCCCGCCCTTCGGTCGCTGTATGGGTAGAACCAGCAGCCAGCACACGCTGAATATCGGCTTCCGTAACACCTTCAGTTCCAAGCGGCACAGTGGCGGAGAAGATCTCACTCTGCAGGCGACCACAGCTCACAGTCACCAGCAGGGTTTCAACCATCACACCGGCCATACGCTCAGCCTGATCCACTGCACGGCGGATCGCCTGCTCGGCCTGATCCATGTCCACCACAACGCCGGACTTCATGCCCGCAGACGCCTGATAGCCGTAACCCAGCACTTCAACACCGTGGGTACGGCCCGGCATCAGGTCTTCCTCATCACCAGGCACCAGTTTCGCGATAATGCAGCACACTTTCGTGGAGCCGACGTCCAGCACAGAAACCACAACAGATCTGCGGCTTGGCAAAGGCCGCATACGCGGCAGGAAGATCACGTTCTTATTCGAGCTCATGTGTCCCTCCCAGTGCTGGAGGGAGTGCCTCGTTGTTCAATGGTGGTCTGACGGCGAATGGCAGCATCATCGGAAAGACGCACCACCACACGATCCTGCAAACGCAGATCCACCGCGACGATATCGCGGGAGAGCAAACCACCCTGATCATCGAGCTTCTTCAGCTCAGCCAATGCGTCTCCAACATCAAATTCAGGCAGACGCACCGTAATTCCATTTTCCATGGCCAGATCCCAACGGCGTTCGGAGCGCAGCTTCGCAGCGCGCACACGAGCACGAATGCCCGGGAACTTGTCCAGCTCGCTCATGATCTCACCCGCACGCAGCTGCGCACCGTGATTGACCACACGAAGCAAATTCGCATAACGACCATCCACCTCATCGGTGATGACCTCGCCCTTCTTGGTGATGACGGAGGTAATGTTCCCCCGCTGCCAGAGCGCATAAGGCTCCTGCTCTTTGATCATCACACGCAGCGTGCCCGGATAGAACTTCTGGATCGACGCACTGCGGATCCAGGCAATGCCTTCCAGACGCTCTTTCGCTTCGCTGGCGTTAAACAGCATCAGAGAAGGACGTTCATGAAGTTCCAGCGCTTCCAGCACCTGAAATTCGGTGACGCGCTGCAAACCTTCCATTTTGATCTCGTTAACAGCAAAACCGGCGGCGGATGTAACTGATTCGCTCACTTCACGGGCGTGTCCGCCAAGGGTAATTCCGTATCCGGCAGACAAAGCAAGGAAGCCAATGGCGCTCGCAGTTGGAGCCCACGACGGGATAAGTGCAAAAAATCCAGTGACCCCCCAAGCGGGTCTCTGGTGCAAACGCGATACGCCACGACTTCTGAAGCGATAGCTCCAGACGCCTGTGCGTTCCCGCAATGCATCAAATTTTGCCTTTATCTTCCGCAACTTGCGTCCTCCACGATCCAACTCACCAACTCTTGGAAATCATGTCCGGCGTGCGCCGCGATTTCAGGTAGCAGTGATGTTGGCGTCATGCCGGGTTGAGTGTTCACCTCAAGACAGATCAGTTCTCCTAGGCCACCGGGTCCTTCGTTAAAACGGAAGTCGGCGCGTGTAACGCCGCGACACCCCAGAGCCTGATGTGCCTTGAGACTTGATTTTTGTATTTCTTGGTAAACAGATGGTAAAATTTCCGCAGGAAGTATGTGTTGTGAACCGCCTGGGACGTATTTTGCATCATAATCGTAGTAAGCGTGCCCCAGCGGTACAATTTCTAGTACCCCTAACGCCACATCACCCATTACCGCACACGTCAACTCGCGGCCTGGGATGTAGCGCTCGACCATAAGCAACTCACCATACTCCCAATCATCACGGGTCAATTCCTGCGGTGGGTACTCCTGCCCTTCCTTCACGATCAACACGCCGAAAGAAGACCCTTCGTTGATTGGCTTGATCACATAAGGCGGTTCCATCACATGACGGCGCGCAGCATCAGCGCGGCTCACCACGAGAGAATTAGCAACCGGCACACCAGCCGCCTTCATCACGGCCTTCGCCTTTTCCTTGTGCATGGCAAGCGCAGAGGACATCACACCAGAGTGGGTGTACGGAATATCGAGCACCTCAAGAATACCCTGAATAGCCCCGTCTTCCCCAAACGGGCCATGCAACGCATTGAAAGCCACATCCGGCTTCAGGTCCTGAAGAACAGCAGAGATGTTGCGGTCAACATCCACACGGGTCACCTGATAACCAGCAGCTTCCAACGCATCCGCACAGTCTTTGCCTGAAGACAGAGAAACAGGGCGCTCAGCAACCCATCCACCCATCAAAACTGCAACATGCTTGGTCATCACAAAACCCAATCCTGATTAAAACGCCTAAAACAACACGTGAACGGAGTTAGTCCGCCTTACCCAAAAACGGCTCAATCGCCGCTCCGTCCACAAACGCCCCAAGGCGCTTGATTTCCCATTCCAGACGCGTCCCGGTCTTTGCCAATGCTTCAGACCGCACGGTCTCGCCAAGCATTTCCAAATCGTGAGCGGTAGCGTCTGCAACGTTCAACATAAAGTTGCAGTGTAATTCCGACATTTTTGCGCCGCCGATCTGCAATCCACGACATCCAGCTGCATCAACTACCTTCCAGGCACTGTTGCCCTCAGGGTTTTTGAAAGTGGAGCCGCCGGTTTTCTCGCGGATCGGCTGCGCTTTCTCGCGATGAGCAACAACCTCAGCCATTTCTGCGCGGATCTCATCTTCGCTCTGCGCAAAACCTTCAAACACCGCACTGGTAAAAATCAGGTCCTTGGAGGCTGAAGAATGGCGATAGGCATAGCCCATTTCCTCATTGGAAAGAGTGAGGATTTCACCAGATCTTGTCACCGCGTTAACGTTAACAACCCGGTCCTTTGTCTCGGTACCGTGAGCCCCTGCATTCATGCGTAGCGCTCCACCAACAGCACCCGGAATACCGGTGTAGAACGCAAAACCACCTGTACCAGTCTTCGCAGCTTCTTCCGCCAGCTTCTTGTCCGGAACAGACGCCCCTGCCCGCAGCTTATGACCGCCCAGATACTCAACCTGACCAAACCCACGGATCGGCAGACGAATTACAACGCCCTCAATGCCACCATCACGCACCAGCAGGTTAGACCCCAGCCCAACCACGGTCACAGGCACATCTTCAGGTAGCGCTTTCATGAACACGGCCAGATCAGCCTCATCCGCAGGCTGGAACATCAACTGAGCAGGCCCGCCAACGCGGAACCAGGTCACAGCAGACAGCAGCTGGTTCGGGATCAGACGACCACGAATATCTTCGACAGCATCGCCCAGCAGTGGCAGCAGATCAGGATAGCTTACGCTCTGGCTCATACAGTCTCTCCTTTTGGGGAGAGTGCTTCCAGCTCAACTGGCAGCTTGTAAGCCCACTGAGTGATGTTACCTGCACCCAGGCAGATCACCAGATCACCCGGCTCAGCCAACTCCGCAATCTTGCCAGCCAGCTCATCAGGGCCCGCAATGCTGTGAACTGAACGGTGACCACCAGCGCGCAGACCAGAAATCAAGTCCGGCTGATCAGCACCTTCAATCGGCTGCTCACCCGCTGCAAACACAGGTGCAATCACCACTTTGTCCGCATCGTTGAAGCAAGCGCAGAAATCTTCAAACAGGCTCTGCAAACGGGTGAAGCGGTGCGGCTGCATCACAGCAATCACCTTACCCTCAGCCGCTTCACGCGCTGCATGCAGAACAGACTTAATCTCAACAGGGTGGTGCGCGTAGTCATCAAAGAACTCAACGCCATTCCACGAGCCAGTATGCGTGAAGCGACGCTTCACACCGCCAAAGCTCGCGAGACCCTTGCGGATGTTCTCACCAGAGATGCCCAGAGAATGCGCCAGCGCAATCGCAGCCGTCGCATTGGAAACGTTATGCAGACCCGGCATTGGCAACACCAGATCTTTCAGCTCAGTCACCTTGTCTCCACGGCGATCATGAATGCTCACAGAGAAGATGGACTTGCCGCCCTTGGTGGAAACATCCGTAAAGCGAACATCAGCCTGTGGGTTGGTGCCGTAGGTGATGATGCGGCGATCTTCAATCTGTCCCACAAGGCTCTGCACCTCAGGGTGATCCAGACACATAACCGCAAAACCGTAGAACGGCACGTTCTCAACAAACTGCGCAAACGCAGCACGAACCCCATCGAAATCACCGTAGTGATCAAGGTGCTCAGGATCGATATTGGTCACAACAGCAATATCGGCAGGAAGCTTGACGAAAGTCCCGTCGGACTCGTCTGCCTCAACCACCATCCAGTCGCCTTCACCCATGCGGGCGTTGGTGCCGTATGCGTTGATGATACCGCCATTGATAACAGTCGGGTCCATGTGGCCAGCATCCAGCAGCGCCGCAACCATGGAGGTTGTCGTCGTCTTGCCGTGCGTGCCGCCAATGGCAATCGCCTGCTTAAAGCGCATCAGCTCTGCCAGCATTTCAGCGCGGCGCACAACAGGCATGTTGTTTTCACGCGCAGCCTTCAGCTCAACGTTGCTTCCTTTAATCGCAGAAGAGATCACGCAGACATCAGCGCCTTCAAGGTTTTCGGCAGCGTGACCCACCATCACCTTGATGCCCTTTTCACGCAAACGCAGAACGTTCGCATTCTCGGACATGTCAGAGCCCTGCACACGATACCCAAGATTATGCAGAACCTCTGCAATACCGCTCATTCCGATGCCGCCGATACCGACGAAGTGCACTCCCCCAATGTCTACTGGCATTTTCATGAGGTAATCTCTTTCTGTTCAGTTGCCGGTGCAGCACCAACAAGTGTTTCGGTCAGATCCGCAAGGCGCTGTACAGCTTCCGGCGCGCCCTGCGCCTGTGCTGCCTGTGCTGCCTGTGCAAGACGGCCCGGATTATCCATGAGTTCTTTCAGCTCACGGGCCAGTCGTTGCGGATCAAGTTCTTTTTGTGGGATCGGCCATGCGCCACCTGCCTCAGCAAGCACATTCGCATTTAGGCCCTGATCATTATCAAGGGCACCTGGAAGAGGTACCAAAATAGAAGGACGCCCAATCGCTGCCAGCTCACAAACGGTACCAGCACCGGAACGGCTGATAACCAGATGCGCTGCTGCAATGCGCTCAGGCAAATCTGTAAAGAAGGACGCCACCTGCGCCGCAACACCCATCTCACGATAGGAAGCTTCAAGGCCTTCCAGATCTTCAGGTCGGGCCTGCTGCACAATCACCAGCCGCTCGCGATCTTCTGGCGCCATCTGTTTCAGCGCTTCCGGCAGAACCTGAGAAAACACGCGCGCGCCCTGAGAGCCACCAAACACCAGCAGATGGAACGCTCCACCTTCTTCCGGCGCATTGTAGGTCTGACCACACACAGCAATCACATTGTCACGCAGAGGATTGCCCGTCATGGTTGCCTTGGCAGCCAGATCAGCAGGCAGTGTTTTAAGCGGAAAACTGGTCGCAACAGCACTTGCCCCTTTGGCAAGCATACGGTTCGCCCGGCCCATCACCGCATTGGCTTCATGCAGAATGGATGGAATACCTAATAGGCGCCCCGCAAACATAGGCGGAAATGTCGGATACCCGCCAAAGCCAACAATCGCAGCAGGCTTGGCCGCGCGGATTGCTTTCATCGCCTGCAAAGTACCCAGACCAAGCTTGATCGCAGTCTTTGCAAGAGAGATCGGGTTCTTGCCGCGAATGGTATCACTCTTGACCAGATGAACCTTGTCCGCCGGAAACGCACTGCCATACTTGTCAGCACGACTATCTGTGATCAGCTCAACACCATACCCACGGCGCGTCAGCTCACTGGCCAGCGCTTGCGCAGGAAACAGGTGACCACCCGTTCCTCCAGCAGTGAGCATAATCTTCGGCTTCATTTCACTCTCCGACACAAACAAAACTCTCTAAGCGTGCTGCAAAGGTGCAGCGCGGGTAACAGTGATAATCGGGTTCTTACGCGGCTGCGGTCGCTTCCGCGTCAGCGCCAGCACAAACCCCATCGTCAGGGAAATCGCCATAAGGGAAGACACACCGGACGAAATCAGCGGCAGTGTCATGCCCTTGGATGGCATAAGGTTCAGGTTCACAGCCATGTTGATGCAGCTTTGCAGGCCAAACATCACGATCAGACCGGAAGAGGCCAGACGGCCAAACGGATCCTGATCCTGCATCGCCATGTAAAGGCCGCGCAGCACAACAAACGCAAACACAGTCACAAGCACCACACACACGATGATGCCGTATTCTTCTGCTGCAACTGCAAAGATAAAGTCTGTATGACTATCAGGCAGAATACGCTTCACGGTGCCTTCGCCCACCCCACGACCAAGCCAACCGCCCGCAATGAAGGAGTCGATTGCTTTATCAATCTGGTAGGTGTCACCGGAAGCAGGATCAAGGAAGCGCATGATACGCCCGCGCACGTGCGGTAGATACGTAAAGCCAGCCGCCACCCCAAGAATGCCCATGACGCCAAGCGGCACAATCGCCAGCCACGACAACCCGTTCAAGAAGAACAGCGCAAACAGCACGATCGTCAGTAGCATGGTCTGACCAAAGTCAGGCTGTGCAATCAGCATGGCCGCCACAATCCCAAACAGGATAATGGAAGTCAGCTGCCCCGGCACATCCTGCGCCTTGCGCCCCTCAGAAAGCAGAAACGCCACGATCACAACAAGAGCTGGCTTGATAAACTCGGAAGGCTGAATGGAAACACCAAACAGGCTCACCCAGCGCCGCGCGCCTTTAATGTCCGTGCCGAAGAACAGCGTCCCCAGCAGCAACACAAGCATGCCGCAGAACACCAGCAAAGCCACCCGTCGCACATAACGCGGAGACAGTGCCGAAACGCCCAGCATCAGCGCAGCACTTGGAACAAGGAAGATGGCCTGCTTCTTCACGAAGTAAAAGCTCTCAAGTCCGATACGCTCAGCTACAGGAGGACTGGCTGCAAGCGACAACACCAGACCGGACACCATCAGCGTGAAGATGCCGATCAGCATATAGCGGTCGATCGTCCAAAGCCATTCTGCAAACGCACTGCGATCCGTACGTGAAACCATCAGCGTGCCCCCTCACCATTCAGCATTTTGGCAGCAGCAACAGCCGCGCTCTCAAATGCATCCCCGCGAACTTCGAAGCTCTTGAACTGGTCAAAGGACGCACAAGCCGGAGACAGCAGAACCACTGCCTCTTTGCTCTTGTCACGCGCCGCATCACGCGCTGCCGCTTCAACAGCCATATCCAGACTGCCGAACTTGTGTGCCTCAACTGAGCCGCTTAGTTCCTGCTCAAACTCTTCCGCCGCTTCGCCGATCAGGTACGCTTTAACAATCTTCGGGAAGTAAGCCTTCAGGGATGAAATACCGCCCGCTTTCGGACGGCCACCCGCAATCCAATAAATCCGGTCAAACGCAGCCAGCGCATGTGCTGCCGCTTCTGCGTTGGTTGCCTTGCTGTCGTTCACAAACAGAACCTTGCCCGCTTCAGCCACCAGCTTCAGCCGGTGCGCAAGACCTGGGAACGTTGCCAGAGCACCGGCAATCTCGTCCAGCTCCAGCCCAAGCGCTGCACATACAGCAACCGCTGCCGATGCATTCTGCCCGTTGTGAGAGCCACGCAAAGTGTTGGAGGAAGACAGGTCAGCAACAACCACCTGCTCTTCGTCAAAAACTTCAATGACCTTGCCATCAGCGGCGTAAACACCAAACTCAACCGGCTCGTGGCAGGAGATCAGCTCAATCGGCTCACCACTCTCCGCCCGGCGCTGCGCAATGGCTGCGCTAAACTCATCATCCACGCCCACAACAGCCAGACGCGCCGCCTTCACAAGACGTTCCTTAATGGCGGCATAGTTCTCCATGCTGCCATGCCGGTCCAGATGGTCCGGCGACAGGTTCATCATCACCCCGATATCGGGCGCAAGGCTTGGAGCAAGATCAATCTGGTAGGAGGAGACCTCAACCACATAGACGCGATCTTCAGAAAAACCTTCAAGGTCCAGCACAGGGCGACCAATATTGCCGCCCATCTGAACATCCATGCCACATTCTTTGAGGACATGCGAGATCAGCGCAGTGGTCGTAGATTTGCCGTTGGTGCCAGTGATCGCAACAAACGGCGCTTCCGGGCAAACCGCCTCGCGCTCATTCACAAACAGCTCCACATCCCCAATCACCGGAATGCCAGCTTCCTGAGCCCGCACCACACTCCAATGCGGTGTCGGATGGGTCAGCGGCACACCCGGCGCAACAACCAGTGCCGCATAACGTGTCATGTCCACATCGCGCAGATCAATCGCAGCAAGCCCCTGCTCTTCAGCAGCGGCCACACTTACCTCGTTATCGTCCCAGACATCTACACGAGCCCCACCAGCCTCAAGCGCGCGCGCAGTCACGAGCCCGGAACCACCGAGCCCGAACAACGCAACTTCTTTACCTGCAAGATGATGGATAGGGATCATGCTTTTGGCCTCCTAGCGCAGCTTCAGTGTGGCGAGGCCGATCAGTGCCAGAACAACAGCAATGATCCAGAAACGAATAACCACCTGGCTCTCAGTCCAGCCCAGATGCTCAAAGTGGTGGTGAATTGGCGCCATGCGGAACACACGCTTGCCAGTCAGTTTGAACGAAGCAACCTGCACAATCACGGAAACCGCTTCCAGAACAAACAGACCACCGATGATCGCCAGAACGATCTCATGCTTGGTCGCAACCGCAATCGCACCCAGCATACCGCCCAGAGCAAGAGAACCGGTATCACCCATAAAGATCGCAGCAGGTGGAGCGTTGAACCACAGGAACCCAAGCCCTGCGCCAATCACTGCACCACACACAACGGCAAGCTCACCAGTGCCCGCCACATGGTGGATCTGCAGATAGTTGGAGAACACAGCGTTACCAGTGAGATAAGCCACCAGACCAAAAGCGGCAGCAGCAATCATCACCGGAACAATCGCAAGACCATCCAGACCATCAGTCAGGTTCACCGCATTGCCCGCGCCAACAACAACAAAGGCAGCGAATGGGATGAAGAACAGACCAAGGTTCAGCGTCAATTCTTTAAAGAACGGAAAGCCGATGCTGGTGGAAAATGGCTCAGAATCCAGAAGCGTCACCGCAAACGCAGCAAGGCCAGCAATCAAAAACTCCAGACCCAAACGAGCTTTACCACCAAAGCCTTTGTGCGAAGACTTGGTGACTTTCAGATAGTCATCATAAAAACCGATCAGGCCGAACCCAACAGTCACCCCCAGAACAATCCAGGTGTAAGGGTTGCGAAGGTCAGCCCACAGCAACGTCGCCACAATCATCCCGGAAAGGATCATCAGGCCGCCCATAGTTGGCGTGCCTTTTTTGGTCAGCAGATGGCTCTGAGGTCCGTCTTCACGAATTGGCTGTCCGTGACCCTGACGCGAACGCAACGCATCAATGATGCGTGGGCCAAACAGGAACACAAACAGCAAAGCAGTCATAATCGCGCCGCCGGTACGGAACGTAATGTATTTAAAAACATTCAGCGCAGACAGGGAAGGATAAACCTCTGAAAGCTCCGCCAGCAAATATAGCATTTAGTCAACCTCAGGACTTACCGGTTGCAGCCGGTTCAGGAAAACGTTTCTTCAAAGCATCCACGAGTGGACCCATACGGGTTCCAAGGGAGCCCTTTACCATCACGATGTCGTTGGGACGCACTTCCGACAGCAGGTCTTTTTCCAGTTTGTCGGAGGTCTCTGAATAGGCGCCTCTGGTCTGTGCAGGCAACCGTTCCCAGAGCACCTTCATGTGAGTACCCACACAATAAACGATGTCGATCTTTGCGCGCTCCAGTTCACGCGCAAGGTCTGCGTGCAGCTTGTCAGAATCTGCACCTAATTCGAGCATATCCCCCAATACGGCGATACGACGGCCATTCTTCTCAACCGGCAATCCAGCCACCAGATTGATGGCTGCACGCATGCTGGCCGGGTTGGCGTTGTAGCTCTCATCCACCAGCAGTGCAGTCCCACCATTCACATCCAGAACAGTCTGCGCCCCACGGCCTTTCGGCGCGGACATTTCAGCCAGAGCCAAACCGGCAAATGCAAGGTTCGCACCCAGCTCCATCACACCAGTCAGCACGCCCAGTGAGTTGATCACATGGTGTGCGCCCGGGGCACCGATTTTGTAGGAGATTTCCTGCCCAAGGATATTGGCATTGAGGCAGGAGCAATCAGGATTGACCGCAACCTTCTTGGCAATGGACTGTGCGCCCGGCTGCATGCCAAAGCTGACGATGTTCTTCACGCCAGCCACAGCAGCCAGATACCGGAGCAGATCATACTGGCGATTGTCCCGGTTCAGGATCGCCACACCACCCGGTTCAATACCGGTAAAGATCTCAGCCTTCGCACGGGCGATATCTTCAACGGAGTTAAACGCTTCCAGATGCACAGGCTCAACGGTGGTCACAATCGCAACATGCGGGCGAACCATCTTCACCAGCGGCGTAATCTCACCGCGGTGGTTCATGCCAATCTCGAAGATACCAAACTCGGTATCTGCGTGCATGCGCGCCAGTGTCAGCGGCACACCCCAATGGTTGTTAAAGCTCGCCACAGGCGCATGAGTGATGCCGGATTTGGACAAGCAAAGACGCAAAGCCTCTTTGGTGCCTGTTTTACCGACAGAGCCAGTCACCGCGATGATCCGTGCTTTTGAACGGGCGCGAGCAGCCACACCAAGGCGCTCCAACGCTTTCAGCACATCATCAACGGCCACATAGCGCCCACCTTCCGGCAGCTCACCAAGCTTTTCACGCGACACAACAGCCACAGAAGCACCAGCTTCAACAGCCGTTCCCGCAAACGCGTGACCGTCGAAGTTTTCACCTTTGATAGCGAAGAAGGCCTCTCCGGGTTGGATCGTTCGGCTATCAATGGAAATTCCGGTTATGTCATCCGCCAGATCACCGTGAACATCCCCATCTACCGCCTCCAGAAAATCGCTGAGCAGCCACAGCGGCCCACGATCTATTTCAGGCAGTTCAATCATTTGCCGCTCATATTCCGACTTAATTTCCGGGTCCAATAGGTTGATGTGGGGGACGATAGTCCACTCAGGCTTGTCTATCGCTGACTTGAGGCGTGGTTTTTCGCTGTTTTTAGCCTCAGAATCTGCGATTTCCGGCGTAGCAGCAGGTTCCTCAGAAGCGCCTAGTCCACCAAGGGCGTCTGCACCGTCCTGCTCATCCGGTTGAGTGGACTGCGATACATCCTCGGCAACCTCGGGAGCAACCTCTTCGATACCTTCATCCGCAAGAAATGCATCCGCATCCGCTGTGCTCTCATCATCTTGATCAGATGCAGCCGACACCTCGGGCTCAACATTCTCTTCGGCTTCGGCTTCTATAGCCGCTAGATCACCCAGCAGCTCGTCTTCAAGCGCATCAGGCGTATCTTCCGCAACATTCGGGAAACCATCCTTGCCAAAGTCAGGGTCATGACTTTCAACATCAGCCAGCTCCGCATCAGCCAGATCGTCCGCACCAAGAACTTCTTCTTCCAGCGCCAGCCAGTCTTCTTCTTCCTGATCACGTGCGTCATCAGGATTTTCCGGCAGAGCAGCTTCCAGCTCGTCCACACCCGCTTGAACAGCCGCCAGCAGATCATCATCATCAAGCGCTTCAGCAGCGGCTAACTCATCACCTTCATCGGCAAGAAGATCCAACTCATCAAGCTCAAGAGAGAGTTCTGGCGAACCACCCTCAGCAACAGAAGAAACGCCATTTTCTTCAGAGGCTTCTGCGAGCGCTTTTTGGATTTCTTCATGATCAGAGAAAGGCAGAACCTCAGTTCCAACAATCTGCCCTGTTTCATGGCCTTTACCAGCCACACAAAGCACATCCCCTTCCTGCAGCATCTTCACAGCCTGGCGGATGGCAAGCGCACGATCCCCAATCTCAAGCGCAGCAGGACAAGCAGCAACAATCTCTTCGCGGATGCTGTCTGGATTTTCAGTGCGCGGATTATCGTCCGTCACGATGGAAACATCAGCAAGTCGTGCCGAAATCTCACCCATCATCGGACGCTTACCAGCATCACGATCACCGCCACACCCAAACACACTGATCAGGCGACCCGGCGCAAACGGACGCAGCGCCGCAAGCACATTCTCTAATGCCTCTGGCTTATGGGCGTAATCAACGAACACCAGCGCCCCGTTCTCGCGGGTGCCAACATGCTCAATACGGCCCGGAGCACCGCGTAAAACCGTCAAAGCTTCCAAAGCAGTCTGCAGCGGAACGCCAGCAGCAATCGCCAAACCTGCCGCAATCAAAGCATTACTGACCTGAAAATCGCCGGCAAGTGGCAAAGCAACGGAGAACACGCCTTCAGCAGTCTCCAGCTCAAGAACCTGACTAAACCCTTCCGGCTGAACGCTCCGCACCTTCAGGTCTTCACCGAAGAACCCGGTGGTAAAGGTCTTCAGGCCACGCTCTTTGGCAACTTCCAACACGCGGTCTGCAAACTGAGCTTCCGGATCAATGACCACAACACCGTCATCCGGCAGCAGATCACGGAACAGGCGCAATTTCGCTTGCAGGTAATCCTCCACCGTTGGGTGGTAGTCCATGTGATCCCGGCCAAGATTAGTAAAGCCAGCAGCAACAATGCGCACACCATCTAGGCGGTGCTGATCCAACCCATGACTGGAAGCTTCCATCGCCGCGTGGGTAATACCATCTTCTGCCAGACGCTTCAGATCCTGATGCAAAGACACAGGATCAGGCGTGGTCAAACCACCGTAGCTCTGACCGGTAGAGGTCACAGTACCGATAGTACCAAGGCTGGCTGAAACAAGCCCGGCATATTCAAAGATTTGACGAACGAAAACAGCAACGGACGTTTTGCCAGCTGTTCCCGTGACTGCAACCATCTTTTCTGGCTGCCTGCCAGCAAAGGCCGCAGCCATCAAAGCAAGTTCCCGGCGCGCATCTTTTGCAGCGATCAGAGGAGCCTGTTTGGCCTTCTTGCGGATGTCGTCATCAATACGGTCTGCATCAATCAAAATAGCAGCAGCGCCAGCGTCCACGGCCTGCTCGATAAACTGTGCACCATCAACTTTCGCGCCCTTCAGGGCAGCAAAAACAAAACCGGGCTCCACTGCCCGACTATCAGCAGTAAGCCCCGAAATAGTGAGAGCACCAGCGCCGTCCGGCCCATCGCCTGCGGCGGAGTCTATCTCTTGTTTTGTAAGGTCTTTAAGCAACATAGCGTCGATATGTCCGGCCTATGAGACATGAATGTGGCAAAGCAGTTTCGGAGAATAATTGTCTTCATATTTCCCCAAAATCTCCATGTATTGCCCCATTCACCTCTCCTGTTTAGTTCCGGTTCTGATAGGAAACCGGAATTGTCTCTGCGTCATCTGCGAAATCAGGCACCACGCCGAGCATTGGTGCAATTCTGCGGATAACAGATGCAGTGGTTGGCACAGCATTCCACCCTGCGGTGGAATAACGTTGCCCCTCCACTTTTTGCGGCTCATCCAACACAATCAAAACGAGATACTCAGGATTGGACATCGGGAACGCCGACATGAAGGAGTTCAAATAAACACCTTCCGCGTAACGGCCATTCACAACCTTCTGCGCTGTTCCAGTTTTACCGCCAACGTCATAACCCGGCACAGCAGCCCGCCGACCGGATCCGCGCAGAACGTTTTCGCGGTTGAGATACCGTAGGATCTCACTGGTTTCTGGTTTCAGAACCTGTTTGGCAAGCTTGTCCGCCTCTTCCTCACTGCGAGGCAGGAAGGTTGGCTCAAGATACTTGCCGCCATTGACCAGCGTTGCACCAGCCACAGCCATCTGCAACGGCGTCACACCCACACCGTGACCAAACGAGATAGTCATCGCAGCAAGCTCGTTCCACTTCGGAGGAAGCAGAGGCCGCGCAACGCCAGGCATCTCGGTGTTCATCTTTTCGGTCAGGCCAACCTTTGACAGGAACTCTTTTTGCACCTCAATACCAGCACGCTGCATAACTTTGATGGTACCGATGTTGGACGAGTAAATGAATACTTCAGGAACAGACAACACACGGCGCTTACCGTGGAAATCATCAATCTTCTGACCAGCAACACGGATCGGCTTGGTCGCATCAAACCCGTCTTCCAGCTTCACCTTGCCGCTATCAAGCGCCATCGCGATGGTGAGGCCCTTGAAGATTGAGCCCAGCTCGAAGACACCGCCGGTGACACGGTTCATGCGAGATTTCTCAAGCGCCTGCTGACGGTTGTTCGGGTCAAAGTCTGGCAGAGACGTCATGGCAATCACTTCACCAGTGTCTGCCTTCAGCACCACACCCATCGCCGCCTTGGCTTTGTAGTACTCCATGGAGCGACGTAGCTCATCACGCACCGCATGCTGCACACGCAGATCAACGGAAAGCTTCACAGGCTCCATGTTGCGGTCCTGCGTAAAGCCAAGATCCTGCAGATCCTTCAGCCACGCCTGATCGACATACTTCTCCATGCCGGAAAGGCCTTGGTTGTCGACATTCACCGTACCAAGAATGTGGCTGACAGTCTGGCCACCCGGATAAAACCGCTTATTGCTCTCACGGAAGCCAACACCCGGCAGACCCAACGCATGAATAGCCTGACGCTGCTCAACCGTGATCTCACGCTTCAGCCACGTAAACAGCGCATTACTTTCCAGACGCTTCTTGATCGCAGGCGTGTCCAGCTCGGGCAACACGGAGATCAGGCCATCAAAAACCTCATCCGTATCCGGGATCTTGCGCGGCTCAGCATAAAGCGCTGCACTCTTGATATCGGTCGCAAGGATTTCACCATTGCGATCAACAATATCCGGGCGCGCTTGAGCAACCGTACTCTGCGCAGCAAGGAAACGCTGAGCTGGATCTCCATCCTGCAATCCAAGCAAGATCAGACGACCGGCAATCGCGCCGTACACAAGCACGAACAATGTCATGGCAAAAACAATACGAGAGCGACCCGGGCCACGAACCCGCATCGCTGTAGTGCCATGTTTTTGATTGAAGTTAGACCGCCTCAAAAAGGAGCTGTCAGCTTTCCTGGCCACGAGCTCCTCCCTTATTGCACGGATGTAACGCGACTGGCGTAACCGCTCATCGCATCAGCAGAAACTGGCTCCATCAGAACAGGCTTAACCGGCAATGCCTTCAGTGTCGTAATCTGCTCTGCACGCAAAGGCTCAAGCTTAAGAATATCGTTGTAACGATCAACGATACCCTGCAGGCGCCCCGGTTGATTGAGCACACTCCACTGGGCCTTGTAGTAGCGGATCTCGTCCTTTTCCTTGGCAATCTCAGCAGAGAGCTGACGCACCTGATCGGCAAGGTTTTCGTTGGACATCTTGATGTCGTAAACGAGCGCAGCGCCAATAACCACTGCAACAACAAAGAACAGATTAACGAAGCGCAGCATAGCCTAGCCCCCTAGTCCGTGGAATGAAGCAAGGCGCGGAACGCCAGCCTCATGAATATCTAATGGTCGTGCAGGCGAATCCAGCCGGCGCCCTGCTCTCAAACGAGCAGACCGTGCGCGAGGGTTTTCAGAAACCTCCTCAACGCTGGCATCCTGATTGCCCTTCACGATAAATTCGAAAGTCGGAGGCGGAATATCCACCTCTGGCATGTGGCGAGAACCACCACCGCGGGTCTTGCAACGATCCGCAAGGAACCGCTTCACAATGCGGTCTTCCAAGCTATGGAACGTCACAACAACCAGACGCCCACCCGGGCGCAATATCCGCTCTGCCGCAGCCAGCGCACCCGCTGCCTGATGCAGCTCACCATTCACATAAATCCGCAGTGCCTGAAATGTGCGTGTCGCCGGATGAATGCTGGCTTTCTTCGGATTACGCTTCACCACCTTTTCAATCACGCGAGCAAGCTCAAGCGTGGTCTCAAAAGGCTTCTCTTCACGCGCCTGACAAATGGCATGGGAAACACTGGAAGCGCGCTTCTCCTCACCAAGCAATCCGATGATGCGTGTCAGGTCCTTGCGTTCCATGGTGTTGACCACATCCGCAGCGCTTGGCCCATCCTGCTCCATGCGCATATCAAGCGGCCCATCAAAGCGGAACGAGAAGCCACGCGCAGCCTGATCCAACTGCATGGAAGAAACGCCAAGATCCATGACCACGCCATCAACCGCATCATGGCCGAGCGCGCGTGCATGCTCTTCAAGATCAACAAACTGTCCGTGAACCAGCTTCAGGCGCCCATCAGACGCCTGTTCCAAAGCACGACCATCCCGGATCGCATCCGGGTCCCGGTCAATACCAATCACACTGGCTCCAGCCTCAAGAAATGCGCTGGAGTAACCACCGGCACCAAATGTGCCGTCAACAATCACATCACCCGGCGCGGGGGCCATTGCCTCCCGCACCCGATCCAGAAGGACTGGAATGTGACGCGCTGGTCCGCCAGCGATACCGGATTTGTCTCCGTCGCCGCCCGTCATCATAGTGCCCCTCCGGCTGCTGCCCCCGGCGCACCGCCGGAAGACAATACTGCAAGCGCCCGCTTCATGGCCTCGTCGCGGTGCTTGGCGAACCTGGTCGGTTCCCAAATCTGAAACTTAAACCCCTGCCCCACAAACGTGACTTCGCCGTCAATGCCAGTGTGGTTGCGGATCATCTCAGACAGAACAATCCGGCCATCCCGGTCAATTTTCAGCGTCTCACTGGCACCATACAGCGCCGTGGACAGAGCGTCGTACTCCATGGAAAGCGTCGAAAACGCATCTAGTCGTTTCTGGATTTCAGCGGTAAGTCCGTTGCCACCTGCATCAACCGCCTCCTGAAAAGGAGATGGGAAGCAGTAGAGACCTTCAAAGCCGTCTTTCGCCAACGCCGCACGGAATGGCGCAGGGATCGATACACGACCCTTTGCATCCACCCGATTGGTGAAGTGCGAAACAAAACCAGCCATTGGTCCCCTCTTTAATGAGCCAGATCTTCTTGATCTGTCATCGGCACATCAAACAACTCTCCACTCCTTGGAGAGCCAGCGCTCAAATCAGGCAAAAACAACAAGATTACTGAAGTACACACCGGAATTCCCCGGGAGCCTATGGGATACCATGGGATAGCATGGGACGTCAATGAACCCACATGTCCAAACCGAAAAGAATGCCCCTTAACATCTGGTAGTTATCACCAATTATGGTAAACGAAGTATTGATAGGAGTTTACGCAGGGATTTCTGCGAGTTACACGCACCCAAAACGCAATTACAACCAGAAGTACTCACAGTTTTTACAGAGGCGAAAGAAAGAATTTGGCCAAGTCGCTCTAGTGATTTTAACCTATCAGCCTCGCCAATAAGGAGCTTTTCCCACCTCAGACCATAAGATTCCATGCTCAATCAGCAAGGGGTGGGGCAATTTCCCATACCTACCCACGATTGTCCCGAGTCGATAATTTGCCTCCCATGAGGACGTCACACACCGCGATCACAATTGGTTTTGTTGGTTACTTCGGATCGCTCATAAGCAAAGAGGCTGACAGCTCCGCCAGCCTCAAAATCTCATCACAAAAGCAAGCGCTTCTGTTATCTGGCAACACCCAGTCCAACCAGATAATCCGCACCCTTGCGCAGAGTGGTCTCATCCATGATCTCAAGGATCAGACGTGGGTTACTCGTCAGCTTTGCCAGCTCCGCAAACAGCGGCTCCCACGGAATAGATCCCTCACCCGGATTCCAGTGACGATCTGCATAACCATCAATGTCCTGAATATGCACGTGCTGCAGAGTGTTGCCTGCGGATTTGATGAAGTAATCAACCGGCGGCGCGCCATAGCAGGAGTGCATGTAGTGAGCGTGCCCGGTATCAATGGAAAGCGCCAGAGCCTCACTGTCAAAACTCTTCAGGATGTCCATCCGGTAGGACGGATCCAGATCCTCAATGTTCTCCAGCACAATGACACAGCCCATGTCCTCAGCCTTGGCAACAACATCCTTCAGGTTGGCATGGATCATCTCCAGCTTCATCTGACGGCCATTGTCGTAAATATCCAGGTTGTTGTGATCCCAGATCGTATAGGGGCTGTGCAACACCATCTGGTCTGCACCCATCTTGGCACACAGCTCAATGCCCTGATCCAACCGCTTGCGAACCGCCTGCTGAAACAGCGGATCAGCTGCAGACAGATCCATATTATAGAACGGACCATGCAAACCGAGACGTCCTTCATGACCATCCAGAAGCTTCTTCGCTTCTGCAATCAGGTCATCACACCCATTGTCCAGCAATTTCCAGTTATAGAAATCTTGCAGTTCAAGGTCTCGGGGAAGTTCCAGCAACCATTCACGATGTTGAGGAAGATGTTTGACGCACATTGCTGCGCCTAAAACCGGCAAATCACTCATGCGGCTATTCCAAGATAAGGCCTTAAAAGGCACGCTTTCAGTTATGCCTCTGCTCTTACATGGCAACCATGTCAAAGGCATTACATCACCTAAAACAGTCTGCCTTTATCTCGGCTCCTACCAACTGTTCTAAGCGCTCATCTCACCGCGTCCCAAGCGCGGCAATCGGAGCACCATGACAGCTTCGATTTGCGCGGTCTACGTACTATTCCAGAGCAAACAAGAGCATCAACAAAAATCTACGGTTCTTCTTGGTGAAGCTGACGCTCTCGTAGGCTCTTAAGTTCAGTTTTCCAGCCGTACAAACGCAGTCGTCGCTTTACGGAAAGAACGCCAGATGAACACCAGCAAACCAACCAAAGCCATACACATCAGCGCAGTCGCAACGATCTGGAAAGTTCCGGCAAACCCAACAGCTGCAATCAGCGGAATACTAACGAACACGGAAAGGAACTGACCGAGGAAGACTGAGGATGTCAAAACCCCACCCGCCATGCCACGACGTGAACTCGGCGCAACCTGCAAAGCCATAGCCGGAAAGTTCGGCATTGCCAGCGCATAACCTGCCCCCATGGCGGCCGTTCCAAGGAACACGCTCCATGTTCTTTGCAGTGTCAGCAACATCAAACCCATTGCCATAAATCCATAGGCCAACGTGAACGCGCCGCTATACCCAACACGCGCTTTGATCCGCCCGTAAAGCAACGCTGCCGTTCCGCCAGACAACATCAACGCACCGAGTGCGGCGCCTGTCATACTCGCACTGTCATAACCTTGCGCATCCAAGAAGAACGGCAATTGCGTTGGCATCAGAAAGAAGATCATGTTTGTCAGCATCTGCAAGACAGCCAACGCTCCCAACAACAATGCCCATATAGGAGAACCATCGCCTTCCATACTGGCGGTTTTCCGTGCTCCGCCGGCATGCTTTGCGGGTTCACTAATGTAACGCCACAGAAACGGCACCATCAGCAACGCCAGTCCATAAATGGCAAACGGCAACCTCGGAGAACTCACCGCCAACACACCAGCCATGGAGATAAACAGAAAGCCACCAAAGTTACGCGCAGACGTCTGCAAACCCATCAGAGAACTACGCTGATCACCAACAAAGTAGTCGCCAATCAAAGCTGTTTGCGCCGTCATCACCATGGCAACAGCCACGCCAAGCCCCAAGCGGCTCACCAACATGCTCGTCAGATCCGGCAGAAACAGCCCAGCGCTCCCCATAACGGCAAACAGCAAAACACCAACGAGCAATAACACTCGCCGACCATAACGGTCTGCAATCACCCCGGCCAGCGGAGCGCAGATGATAACAGTCAGCGAAGGCGTTGAAACAAGAAGCCGGGACAGCCACAACACATTCGGATCATCTTTGAACATCTCCTCCAGCCCGGCAAGCGCCGGACTGATGGTTGCATTCGCCATCACCGTCAAAGTGGCTGCCATCAGCAAAGCAATAGCTCTGGGGTCTTTCCAGACTTGTTGTGTGGGCTCCACGTGCACTTGTTTCATTTGCTTATCCTCTTGCAAAATTGCCCTGTTGGGATCAGGATACGACTTCAAGTCAACTTGAGGTCAAGCATGAAACTGCTGGATATCGGAGAGATCACCGAGCGTTCAGGCGTAAAGCCTTCCACCCTGCGGTATTATGAGGAAGTCGGGCTCATTCAGTCTGTCACCCGGCACGGCCTCAGGCGCCAATACGAGCCGCAGATCCTGACCAAGCTGGCCCTGATCACCCTCGCAAAAGCAGGCGGCTTTTCGCTGAACGAGATCGCTGGCATGTTTTCAGAGCAAGGTCAGCTGCAAATCCCGAGAGATCAGATCCGGGAACGCGCTGATCAGATCGACGAGCAAATCAAGGAACTCACCGCCCTGCGCGATGTCCTGCACCACGTGGCCGACTGCCCCGCCCCAAGCCATCTGGAGTGCCCGTCCTTTCAACGCATGCTGAAGACAACCGGCAAACGCCAACAGACAAAAAGAAAACCGCCGACCAAATAGCCGACGGTTTTCAATAGTTCTTCAGGCCGAATGAGCTTACTTCGCGGCTCGCTCAAGCAGCTTCAGGCAAACCTGTGTGGCCATTGCCATATCCTGCACGCTGATCCACTCCAACGGGCCATGGATTTCCTGCATGCCGGTGAAGATGTTCGGGCAAGACGTTCCCTTGGCAGTCAGAACGGAACCATCTGTTCCGCCACGGATCGGCTTGGAGGAAACAGTCAGGCCCATATCCTCATAAGCCGCCTTTGCCAGATCAACCGGTGTCATGTCATCACGCAGCCAGTGATGCATATTGCGATACTGTTCTTTCACGTCACAGGTGATGGACGCACGCGGCTCAGTCGCCTGAACAGCAGCACACACCTGCTCCAGCAAATCAGCTTTCGCTTCAAGGCCTTCCAGCTCAAAATCACGCAGAACGAAATGCAACTCTGCTTCAGCGGCATTGCCTACCATGTCGGCAACGAAGATGAAGCCATCACGGCCATCCGTGGTCTCAGGGGTCATCGTAGCATGCGGCAGCATGGTGATGATCTTACCTGCCAGATGCAGCGCGTTGACCAGCTTATCCTTCGCATAACCCGGATGAACAGAAACACCCGTGATCTTCACGGTCGCACCATCAGCGCAGAAGTTTTCGTAGTTCAGTTCTCCGACTTTGCCACCATCCAGTGTGTAGGCGAAGTCAGCACCCAGATCACCCGGCAGCTTGTCATGAACACCACGCCCGATTTCTTCATCCGGCGTAAACGCAATGCGCAACTTGCCATGAGGGATCTGCGGGTTTGCCAGCAGATGACGCGCAAGACACATGATAATCGCAACACCAGCCTTGTCATCCGCACCCAACAAAGTGCTGCCGCTGGCGGTGATGATGTCATCACCAATCTTCTCACCCAGATAGCGTGAGTTTTCAGGAGACAGAGAAAGATCAGCAGCATCCGGGAAGGAAATCGCAGACCCATCATACGCACGATGAACACGCGGCTTCACGCCTTCTGCATGATAAGCAGGAGCCGTATCCACGTGTGCTAGCAGGCCAATCACAGGCGCATCAGTCTCGATAGTTGCAGGAATAGTTGCAAGAACAACACCGTACTCGGTCAGCTCAACGTCGCTTGCACCAATCTCCATCAGCTCAGCACGCAGCACCTTTTGCAGGTCGAGCTGGATCTGAGAGCTTGGGGACTCTGGGCAGGTCTCATCACTCTGCGTATCAATCGCAGCATAACGAACGAGACGCTCTTCCAGTTCCTGATCAAATTCTGTTCTCATAGAAGATCTCCTTGCAGTTACCTCCTATCTGCGCGAAGCCTCCTCAAGTTTCAAGCAGGAACACCTCTCTCCTGACAAATGCAAACCGCTTTAACGCACCTCACCAGCTATTTTCCCGGCAAACCCAAACAGAACAAAGCCGGAGACCACACGAAACCGGCGATAACGGGCCTGCGTGATAAAGCGCGCACGCAGCAAGGATGCCAACGCCGAGTAACTGCATAAAGAGAGAACCGAAATCCCACAAAACGTTGCAACCAAGATAGCAGCTTGCGGCAGCAACGCACTCTCAGAACGCATCACCTGCGGAAACAGAGCCACGAAGAAGAGAATGGCTTTGGGATTGGTAACAGCCAACAAAAACGCTTCCCAAAACAACGTCATGCCCGAGACAGAGGCTCTCACATCACCGGACAAATCAATCTCCTCACGTTTGAAGACAAACTTGAGCCCAAGCCACACCAGATACCCAACGCCGAGCCACCGAAACACGCTCCACAAAATCTCTGAGGTAAGCACAAAGCTGGCAACACCACCTGCACAGAAGGAACCAGCAATAGCAAGACCAAGCGTGTTACCAAGGATGGTCGGAAACACCCTGCCCATTCCCAACTGGGCTGCCCGCCGCACAGTGTTGAGGATCGCCGGCCCCGGCGTGATAATGTTCGCAGCAGAAATCAGAACGAAAGAAAACCAAACCCATAAATCCATATTGTATCCCAATGTATACATATTTAGATCATGAGTACTTGATCAGGCTGAACCAGTCAACCTCACAGCCCTTGCAATACGAAACCCCAGATCATCAACTCGGAAAGTCGGGTGGCTTCGCCGCCGATTGGTGACAAGACATCCCCTCGCCTCATCAGCCCAACCGCCTCCTTTGAAGATACGGTACTCGCCATACATTTCTGGATCATACTGATCCCAACACCACTCCCAAACATTGCCGAGCATGTCATGAAGCCCGAAAGCATTTGCAGCCTTCTGGCCAACCTTCTGCGGTGCTCCTCCGGAACTCTCAGCATACCAGGCCACTTCACCCAGCGGCCCAAATCGCGGCTTATGAGAACCACCACGGCAGGCATACTCCCACTCCGCATCCGTCAACAAACGAAAACCACCGCCATCAGATACTGCTCAACTACATCATCCGAATGAAATGCATAGCAAAGCTCCAGCCCACACCGCCCCGAAAGCGCATTACAAAACCGCAGCGCATCAAACCAACTCACAGACTCAACCGGAAACTCATCTCCTTTGAAACGTGAGGGCCAGTCTCCCAAAACTGAGCCATACAGCACTTGAGTGACAGGATACTTCGCGACCTCAAAAGACTGGACCTGCACCGTCCACCTTTTCCCTTTGCGGTCATCCTTTTGAGAAAGAACACCAGCTGGAACAGTCACCATTTCTGGCATCAGAATAGACCTCAGATTTTCCAACAGTCCCCTCCACCCTGCTCAAACCCTGTAAAGGCACCCGACGAATAGAAACAAACTTTAGCCGCTCATAACAGGCTTCAGAAAACTATTTCGCGTAATGAGTTAGAGATCATGACACTCACGGTGACCGGAACCCAAGCAAACCCATGACAAAGCCCCTTGTTGTGATCACAGGTGCCAGCTCTGGCATCGGCGCAGCCATTGCAAGAACCTTCAGCAAAGACGGGCACCCCCTGCTGCTTTTAGCAAGACGCAAAGAACCCACGGTCGCCATGGACCTCCCCAACACAATCTGCCGCAAAGTGGATGTGACCAACCGCGAGCAAATGGCCAAAGCCATCCGCCACGCTGAACAGGCCCTTGGACCGGCAGATGCAATCGTCAACAACGCAGGCTGCATGTTTCTGGGTGAACTCAAAGACCAGAGGCCAGAAGACTGGAACAGGATGATCGATGTGAACCTGCGCGGTGTCTTCAATGGCATTCATGCAGTGCTGCAGCAAATGTACAAACGCGGTTCCGGCACCATCATCAACATCGGCTCCATGACCGCCAAGAAAGCTTTCCCCATGCGAGCCGCCTATGGCGCAACCAAGATCGCCATTCACGGTCTCAGTGAAGCCCTCCGTCAGGAAGTAGCTGGCCACAACGTTCGCGTCATCACCATCGTCCCCGGCCTCGTCGAAACCGCCCTGCCGGAGAGCACTCGCGATGCTAAAATCCGCGAAGACTACGAGGAACAGAAACGGCAGATCGGCGGCGCACTTGACCCACAAAGTGTGGCAGACGCAACGCTGTTCGCCTACAATCAGCCTCAGAACGTGAATATTCGCGAACTGGTCATAACAGCCACAAGGCAATCTGCCTGATCCTGCGATCAGCCTATCCTCACAAAATCAACCAGAGACGTTTGGTTCATTTTTGAACCATCATGTCCATCTTTACCTATCTACCGGTTCATTTTTCATCACGCTATCTATGAACTCAAGGGAGCAGACAAGACCCGTCCCCCAATGACAGAGGTGGTTTCTGGCCTCGGTATTGTCTGCCTCCCCCTTTTCAACATGAGGAGAGTTCAGATGGTTTCGATTGCAGTCCACCAAACCGTAAATGCCCCTATCGCCACTGTCTGGGACAGCTGGGACGACTACGGCAACATCAACAAATTTCACCCAGGCCTAAATGCCTCCTACTTGCTTGGCAAAAAGCAAAAAACCGGTGTTGGCGCTGTTCGTCAATGCGACTTCACCGATGGCAAAACCTTCCTGAAAGAGCGCATCTCCGAGTATCTGGAGCATCAGCGTATCACCATCGACATCTACGACACCAACGCGCCGTTCAGAGATGGCAAAGCTATCTTTGAATTCACTCCGGAAGGCCCAAGCAAAACCCGCGTCACCATGACCATGAGCTTCACGCCGAAAATGGGCATCCTCGGTAAGATTCTGACGCCTCTCATGAAGTTCCAGTTCAAGAAAGGCCTGCGCGGCCTTCTGAAAAGCAACGCTGACTACGTGGAGAAATACTCCGGCCTTCGGGTAGCAGCGTAATCCTTCTCTCACCTCCAAACAGATTGAGCCAGACCAGTTTCCCGGCTCTGGCTCAATCAAACCATCCAATAAAACAATTAGGTACGCGCTATGCGCGAGAATGAAATGACAAACACACGAGTTACATTAGCATCCCGCCCAAACGGCATGATCAAGCCAACTGATTTCAAGATAGTGCAGGAAGACCTGCCGGAACTGAAAGACGGCGAAGTTCTGGTCAAGCAGATCTATATGTCTTTGGATCCGGCCATGCGTGGCTGGCTGGACGATGACGAAGGCAGCTACATGCCGCCAGTCCGCATCGGCGAAACCATGCGCAGCTTTGGCATCGGCATCGTAGAAGCCTCCAACAATCCAGCTTTCTCAGTCGGCACAAGAGTGAACGGCATGTTCGGCTGGAGCGAGCACTACATCACCACCGGCGAAGATCTTGTCCCTCTTCCAGAAGACGTGCCACTGGAACACTTCATGGGCCTCCTCGGTCTACCAGGTGCCACCGCTTACCACGGCTTCATGGAGTTGATCGACACGCCAAAAGCAGGCGAAACCGTCCTTATCTCTGGTGCAGCTGGCTCCGTCGGCTCCCTCGTTGGCCAGATCGCAAAAGCCGAAGGCCTCAAAGTCATCGGTGTCACCGGCTCCGACGAGAAAAAAGACTGGCTCCTCAATGAGCTCGGCTTCGACGCTGTCATCAACTACAAAACCGAAAATCTCGAAGAGATGGTCGCAAAGTACGCACCGGATGGCATTGATCGCCACTTCGAAAACGTCGGCGGCAAGGTGCTGGAAGTGGCGCTCGACAACATGAAAATTGGCGGCAAAATCACATTGTGCGGTCTGATCTCCACCTACAACGACACCGAACCATCCGTAGGCCCACATCTGGTCCGCGCCATTGCACGACGCCTCACCTTGAAAGGCCTCGTGATCATCGATCAGCAGCACCGGTTCGGCGAGATCTTTGAGAAGCTGAGCGCCTACGCTCAAAAAGGCCAGATCAAGTATCGCCTTGATATCGTAGAGGGCCTGAAGCAAGCCCCTGAAGCCATCAACAAACTCTTCGACGGCACCAATCAGGGCAAACTGGTCATCCGCATCTAAGCCCAACAAGCTCAAGACTTCCCAGGTCAAACATTAGTGGCAATGCCCTCAACGTTTGCCACCACCTCACAAGCACCGCCTACCAAAGCGGTGCTTTCTTTTGTGATTACGCACTCTCAGAAATCACATTCCGACAAAGGTGCTCTGAGTATGCCTGAAGCGTCGAGTAATGCTCCGCCCCTTCAACCAAATGCAAAGCCGCCTCTGTCGGCAGGGCCGCCTTGATTGCGTCCACCATCTCGAGTGGTGACCATGTATCAACAGACCCATGCCAGAGTTCTACTGGACAACAAACGCCAGAGAGAACAGCTGACCAATCAGCAACATAGGCCTTCAAATAAGCAGCATAGCTCTCAGGATGATCAACGAGGCTATTCGCCAGCCCAACACACAATACTCTGGAAACCGATGGTCTCCCAATAAGTTCTTTTTCTTGAGGTCCGCACTTCGCAAACAGCCCATTCAACAAAAGAGCTGGCCGCATACGGAAGATCAGTCTTTGAACCGCAATCAGGATCTTCAACAAACGAGGCGAAGACTTTGCCACCTTGAACACAGGCGCTCCTGCGGTTTTGGGAAGAAAGTCCCCAAGGCTCAGCGGAGCCGCAGAAGAAACAAGAGTAAGCTTGGTAACTCTGTCAGCGCAGGCACTCGCGATATGCGCAGCAGCCATGGTCCCGATAGAAAACCCAACCACATGAATCTCAGAAACGTCCCAGCCAGAAGTCACTTCATCAAACTGCCTAATGCAAGCTTCTGTTGGATCACCCTTTGATAAAAACAGATTAGGAGCGACAAGCTCTACATCCGCAGGCAAGGCATCTTTCAGGAAAGCGCTGTCATGCTGACTACCTGGAACACCATGACAGAAGTAAACAAGCTTGGAGGGCTTTGGGGCTGACATGCAGATTGTCTCGATAAACAACTAAAACATCGGAATGAAACCAGCTTACACAACAGCAAGTAGTTCTAAGAATATGCGAGCAATCTATTCCGCGAATAAGAAAAATACCAGTCGGCCTGTAAGCCGGGTTTTGTAAGGCACAGGCTGTTACCCCTGTACGCGACGGCAATTCATCTGGGATGCCCATTGCTGAACACCTCTAGCGACCAACCCGGGCGGTCAGGTCTGGAAACATGACTGGAAGAAAACTTCCGCGCCGCCCCTATTCGGTCTTGCTCCCGGTGGGGTTTACCATGCCGTTTTTGTTGCCAAAAACGCGGTGGGCTCTTACTCCACCCTTTCACCCTTACCAATGCATGCACTGGCGGTTTGCTTTCTGCGGCACTTTCCCTAAGGTCACCCTCGCCGGACGTTATCCGGCACCGTGTCTCCATGGAGCCCGGACTTTCCTCCCCTGCGGCCTTTCGGCACTTGCAGCAGCAACCGTCCGGCCGACTGGTGCACCTGAACTACGGAGCCTTCGGAAAAAGGTCAAGTAAAGAATTACGATTGCACACGATCTCCGGTCACCTCCAGTGCCATCTCTAGAGCACGCACGAAGCCTTCCCGAAGTTTCTCATTGGCCTCCGCGAACCCAACAATCAGCCCGCGCTTGGGTTCTCCCAGATAGAACACAGAGAGCGGGTTAACGCCAAATCCCTTCTGGTTCATCACATCCGCAACAGCGACATCATCGCAGGTCTCAGGCAGATAAAAGCAAGTCTGCAAGCCACCTGTGGGCATTGAAACACCAACCTGATTGCCAAATCGCTCAGAAATCAGCTGGCACAATGCAACTCCGTTCTCATGATAGGCACTGCGGATCTTATTCAGATGAGCACGAAAGTGACCACTCTCGATGAAATCTGCAAAGGCCATCTGCACATGAACATTCGTCAAAGCACCAGAGGCCCGCTGCGCCAGCTCCAGCCCTTCCACATGCTCTTTGGGAACCACAGCGTAAGCGAGACGAATACCCGGCATCAGCGACTTGGCTGAGGTTCCGATATAGATCACCGAATGCCGATCACTCAGCCCCTGAAGCGCAGCAATGGGCCGTCCTTCAAACAGGAACTCGCTGTCATAATCATCTTCGAGAATAACGGCCCCACGCTCATTGGCCTGCTTGAGCAAAGTCAGCCGTTCCCCCATCTCCATACGCCTGCCAGTGGGATATTGGTGAGATGGCGTCACATAGATCAGCGATGCCCGCTTAATCTGCTCAATCTCACTGAGTGCCCGCACATTCAGACCCGCAGCAACAAAAGCTGACCGAGCCCCCAGATACCCCGGCTCTTCAAGCAGCGCGACATCTCCTTCCTCAGAAAAACACTGAGACATAAGAGAGAGTGCAGACTGTGTTGTCGGAAACGCAAGCACCTGCTCTGGTGAACAAACGACACCACGCTCTTGCGCAAGATACTGTGCCAACACCCGCTGCAACTCCGGCAATCCGGAGGTATGCTCATACCCAAGCGCATTGCCATTCAGCAAGCGCGCGGCACGCCTCAAGCTCCTCGCCCACTGCTCTTTGGGAAACAGCGCGCGTGATGGCTCCCCAGGCTGCATGGAAGAGCCCCGCCCATCTGGGCTCGTATATCGATGGTTCCGCGCAAACCGTTGACCGCGTGATGACAACGGAGGTGCAGTTTCGCGAACACTGCCTTCAGCAGATGCCCCTTCAACTTCTGGCAAAGCGACCACCTCCGGCCTTGCACCAGAGCGCACGTCCACCAGTCCTTCAGAACGCAGCAAATCATAAGCCGTATTCACGGTATTTCTCGAAACAGAGAGGCTGACAGCCAGTTGCCGGGAACTGGGCAATCGCTCCCCTTCCGGGATGCGCCGCTTCAAAATCGCCTCCCGATACTGCTGATAAATCTGGCTCGACAGCGGGGTACTGACCTCGCGATTGATCATCACAACATACTCGAACAACTGGCACCCCAAAATTAGATTAAGCGGATCTACAAGCGGAACCAGTTTTACAGAGAATACGTAGAAGCACAATGCTTCTTCGCCCCGCAGCGGAGGCAAAGTGCTCTATTGAAACAGAAAACCCGGCAAGCGGTGAGAGCTGAAGCTCAAACAGCTTGCCGGGCCAACTGGTCCCATATTGCCGATTGTGCTCAAAACCGGGGACCAGAAACGGTTAAGACGATGACAGCAGAAATGACACTTGAAGCAGCTCCGACCACAAAGACTCGTGAGGCCAAGCCACCTAAGTTCGCTCGTGTCAGAACAAGCCTGCGCGCTGATTATGATTGGGACACAATCCTCCCAATTCTGGAGAGCTCCCTTGTTGCCCATGTGGGCTTCTTGGACGAAGACCGACCAATGGTCATTCCCATGGCCTTCGCAGTTTTGGATCGCACCATTTACATCCACGGCGCCAAAGCAGCCCGGATCGTGAAAAAGATGAGCAAGGACTCCAAAGTCTGCCTGACCTTCACCAATGTGGATGGCATCGTCGCAGCCCGTTCAGCGTTCCACCATTCCGTCAATTACCGAACAGCCATCATTCATGGCACGGCTCGCCTCGTCACAGACCATCAGGAAGCATGGGACTCCCTGAAAGCCATCACCGAGCACCTCTTGCCCGGCAGATGGGATGAGGTTCGCCCCATGACTGAGAAAGAGCAGGTCTCAACTGGCGTCATCGCCATTGAGATCGAGCATGCTTCAGCTAAAATCCGTCAGGGTGGACCAGTCGATGATGCAGAGGATTACGCCCTTCCTCTCTGGGCAGGCGTTGTTCCTGTGACTACATCCCTCGGAAAGCCAATCGATGACGGAAAGGTTCCGGACGGCGTCAAACTACCGGCTTCACCAGCCAATGCCGCTCGGAAGTTCGCCTAATTTTCGGGGAATTCGCCTAAAATTTTAAGAGTTAGGGTGGTTGACTTTGCCCGGTCAACCACCCTGATGTGTCCTTGCAGACAGACTGACCGTCGGTCAGACATTCGTAAAATTCTAGGAAACTTTGATTGGGAACTTACAGGTCCCGACCCGAATATGCAAGATGCATTTAGCTGCGAGCAATAATATCCTTAACGCGCTTACAGTACTTGGCACTAATTCGGTTCATACGCTTGGCATAGTGGCCAGCGTTGTATCGCAAAATGGTTCCGCACAGATCACCACCGGCGCGCTTATAAGCACCAGCAAGATAGCGCATGCCCCATTCCAGATTATTTTCTGGTTTATAAAGAGCCTTGGTTGAACCACGGTATCCCATACCGCGCGCAGTCGCTGGCTTGATCTGCATAAGACCAACTTCACCGGCTCTGCCGCGAGCTCTTTCGTTGAAGTTACTTTCCACTTCAACAACGGCCTTCGCGATGTGGTGCGGTACGCCGTGCTTTTTAGCTTTCTGTTCAATCAGCTTGACGTAGGTGCTTTTCTTAGTAGCAGCCTCTGCTTCATCAGAGAACACGCTGGTATTGACGACACCACCAAGCATAACACTTGCAGCAAGGGCAGGGATTACTACGATATTTTTTATTTTTGTAAGGTTCATCTTCATGTCCTGGCAATCATGTTTTGAGCAGGAGTGTTTATCTTCAGAAGATGAGACGAAAATCAGACAGGTTCGATCACGAAAAGTTACATTTTTAATGTTTAAAAACTGGCATAAACCTTAGTTCATGGCACAAAAAAGGCCGATGCAGGGCGCATCAGCCTTACTTTGGGAAACTTTTCAGCAAAAAAGAGCCATTCCCCTACGTAATCAAAACATATTCTTATTACGTACAAAAACCTATTTCACTGATATTTCAATGACATCCATCACAATCAGAAGGATTTTAGCTTTTTAAGCAGGCTATGAAGCGTTGCAATGGTCTGCGCATCGGCGATCCCATCAACCTTTGCAGGCCGGAAGTGTCGCTGAAACGCTTCGACAGCAAACCGTGTCTTCTCATCAAACACGCCACTCACCATCACATCATATCCGTAAAGCCCCAGCAGGGACTGGAGCGCCTCAATCGGCTGCCCCTCATCCCCTTCCTGAAAGAAGCTCGACGCATCAATGTCCACGGGCTCGATAAAGTGCCCGACCCCAGCCTCAGCCAGACGCGCCCACGGGAAATGACGCCCTGGATCCTGTTTGCGGGATGGTGCAACGTCTGAATGGCCCAGCACACGCTCTGGCACGATGTTGTGGCGCTCGCAGATATCCTTGGCAAGTGCGATTACCGCTTCGATCTGCACATCCGGATAATCCTGCGTTCCCTCTTCCAGATCTCCCATATTGGAAATCTCGATGCCGATGCTGCGGGAGTTCAGATCATCCTCACCCTTCCAGCTGGAAACGCCTGCATGCCAGGCCCGGCGGCTTTCCGGCACCATCTGTGTCACCATGCCCATCTCATCCACGAGATAGTGGCAGGAAACTTCAGAGCGTGGATCACACAGCCAGGAGATAGCCTTCTCTGCACTCTCCATCGCCGTGTAATGCAGGATCAGCATATCAGCAGCTGGAACGCGACGCTCATTGTGATTGGGAGATGGACGAAGACGCGCAGGGACTGCGCATTCAGTTTTAACGCTCATATTCCTCGTTCTGCGCAGATCTGCTCATACGCTTTATTCAGTGCAACCAGTTTGTCGCTGGCGATCTTGACGAACTCTTCAGGAACACCTCGACCGATCAGTCGATCAGGATGTGTTTCCCGAACTTGCTGGCGATAGCGGGAGCGCACTTCATCATCAGTAGCGCTCATATCAATGCCAAGAACCAGATAAGGGTCTCCGCCGCCTCTTATATGACGGGCTTTGATCTGAGAAAAGCCGACTGGGTCGATCCCGAAGATCTCCGCGATCCGGCTCAGATACGCAATCTCTCTTTCATGAATAATGCCGTCGGCCTTGGCAATGTAAAACAGCCCGTCGAGCACATCTGTCCGGGTCGTCTCATCATCAGCAAACAAAACGGAGAGCTTGGAAGCGTATGTTTCAAAGCCTGCAACGTCCTGCTGCGCCAGATGAAAGAGCCGTGCAACGTTGCCTTCTTCTCCGGCAGGCATCTCAAACAGATCATAAAACGCAACAACCTCATCGTGCGTTACTACGCCATCCGCCTTAGCCATCTTGGCAGACAGGGCGATCATGGCGACAGTAAAAGCAACATTCCGGCGCGCTTCACCGACAGATTGAACAAGCTGCTGCAGACGATCAACCAACTGTGCGCCACCGGCCTGCAGTGCGCCAACAATCTTGTCAAAGCTGCTCCAAAAATTCATAGGCATCCTGCTCTCTGTCCAATTCGCCCGACAATTTTGCCTGAATAGACAGCAAAATAATTAGTCACCGCAAATCAGGTTTATACCTAACAAATTATTTATCAATCCGAATAGTTTGTTTCCCTTGGGTTTTATTTGCCAAAGGCTATCTATAAGTGCCCATTGCATGAATTCAGTTCAAGGCCCAGCCAAGCTTCACCTCAAATTATCACCCCATGAAACACATGGGTAATGTTTTACAGATATATTCGTTATCAATTAAGTACACATACAGGTAACAGCGCCAACTAACTTCTCAGTTGCCTGCTGCCAGCGCACACCATTTCGTGCGTTTCGGGATGGGGAATTTCAAGTGGAAACTATACCTCCACATCGCAAATTACTTTATGCCACCATAGTGTTTGCTGTGATTGGCGCCATTGCTACAAGTTTTTATGCCATTGATCAGGCAACTCTATATTATTTATTCAAGGGTGAAGCCCAAAAACAGTTCGACACCGCCAGAAACATCATCGTATCTCACCATCCGCTTGAAGAAGAGCCAGCTCATGAAACCAAGGGAACTCAGAAATCTTCTGCGCCATTAAGTTTCGGCCTGCGCGGCTCCAGTTCTGATCCAACACCGGAGATCATCTCACCAAGCTGGAAACTGCCTGCAGCCAAAGCCAGAGCTGTCAAACAGGCACTGGTGGAGGAGTTCGAGGAGTTTGAGCTTCTGGCCGTCAATGTTCCCGGCCGCCCGCTGGCTGTACATCCACGGGATATGACCACCGACCGCGTCAACGAAATCCTCTCAGATCCTTCCGCCTACGATGCCTGGCACTCTGCCCTCAAATCAGGACAGCTGGAGATCTACTCCAACTTCCACTGGCTTGAATGGCAGATACCCGAGTTTGGTGTCATCATTCCCTATGTGAATGAAGAGAACAAAGCCCGCGGCGGCTTCATCTTCTCCACCAAACCGGCAATCAACACCGTTGTGTTTATGGATGCGATTGCTTTTGGCTCAGCCTTTGCATTCCTTCTGGTTCTTGTCGTTGCCATCGCTTCCATTATGTTCGCATGGAAAGGACTGCATGATCGCTGGAAGACCTCCAAAACGATCCGCTTCCTTGCCCACAACGATCCCCTCACCCATTTGCCAAACCGCGCCGTTTTCTCTGACGAGCTGAACAAGGCCCTGCGCAAGGCATCCATCACCGCCTCCAATGTCTACGTCATCGCCATCGACGTTGATAAATTCAAGGAAGTGAACGACAACCACGGCCACGCCGCCGGAGATACATTCCTCCAGATCATCTCGGACCGCCTGCGCCTCGTCTTCTCAGAACACCTCGTCTCCCGCCTCTCCGGCGATGAGTTCGCAGTCATGATCGAAGGCGAGTACACCAGCCACGACATCACCGTTCTGGCCCAGCGCGCTCTGGCCACAACCAATTCCAATTGCGTCATCGACAGCAAGGAAATCCAGATCTCGCTGTCCATGGGCATTGCTCAGGCAACAGATGCCGCCTGGCGCTCATCCCGCCTTCTGCACTGTGCCGACCTTGCACTCTACCGTTCTAAAAACGGTGGCCGCTCCACCTACACGTGGTACGAGTCCAGCATGGACGAAGAGCTGGAGCGCCGCCGAGAGCTGGAAGCGGAAATGATCCGCGCCCTCAAGCTTGATGGCTTCTCAGTCGTCTACCAGGCACAGGTCGGTCTGGCAGACAACAAGCTCAAAGCCTTTGAAGCCCTGCTTCGCTGGGTTCACCCAGAGAAAGGTCGCATCTCGCCGGAAGTCTTCATCCCGATTGCCGAGGACACCGGCCTCATCGAAGCACTGGGTGAGTACGTCCTCAAGAAAGCCTGCGCTGATGCCGCAAGCTGGTCTGACCCAACCCTCAAGGTTGCCGTCAACTTCTCACCTGCCCAGTTTAAAACCGGCCAGATTGAGCAGAAGATCTCAGAAGCGCTTCAGGAATCTGGCTTGGCACCGGAACGCCTCGAGATCGAGATCACCGAAAGCCTCCTGATTGCTGACACCACCAGCGTGGTGAAGTCGCTCAAGAAGATCGGTGACATGGGCGTCTCCATCGCCATGGATGACTTCGGTACGGGCTACTCCTCTCTGAGTTACCTCTCTCGCTTCCCGTTCAACAAGATCAAGATCGACCGCAGTTTCATCATGAACATCGGCAAAGATGCCCACACGGATGCAATTGTGGCTGCCATCATTGGTCTCGGTCGCTCACTGGACGTGCTGATCACCGCAGAAGGCGTCGAAGACGAAATGCAGGCCCAGATCCTGCGGGCTGGTGGCTGCGATATCGTTCAGGGCTACTATTTCGGCAAACCGAACAATGTTGATCCGGCCAACCCGCACGCCAACATCCGCTGCACACTGGGACTGAACGACACAAAGCAGATAGAAGCCACGCAGAGCGCTTAACCTCTCAAATAAGCCTAGCGAGAATAGCAGGATATCTCTTGCTAGGCGCCCCACGTTACCTTGACACAAATGACCCACGCTAGGGATTCGCTGCGAGGTAGCTATGGCAGATAAGAGCAATGCAAACACTGAGGACATGAGCGAACAAGAGGACCTTGCCGAAACCGCACGGCCCTTCCATTACCTGTCCTTCTTCCAACTGCTTCAGTCCCTCATCACCGCCCTTCTACTCGGCGTCACAGCACTCATCTCGCTGGAAGTGCTCATGTCGCCCCTCCCGGAATCCGCATTGCATCCAATGCTGATCTCGCTGGGTCTGGCCTTCTTCTTCGTCGTCATCGTGGTTCCGAAGAACTTCACAATCGGCTTCCTCTGCCTTTTGCTCTGTCAGCTCGTGGCATGGCGCATCGCATCTTTGTATTATGCCTACCTGCTCAGCTGGCCACTTGCCTTCGCCTTCTTCATCAACCTCATCTGGTTCCTCAGCACCATCCAGCGTAACTCGTTTGAAACCGCTGGCCGTGGACTGACTCTCTGGCAATGGCAACTCACCTTCTTCCGCATTCTGGTGGGCTTCGTGATGGTCCCGCACTTCACCGACAAGCTGTTTGCAGGCTCCTTGCCATACATGGAGCACGTCGAGTTCTTCTCTCTGCTTGGCTATCCCGACCCGGGCATGATCATCGATGCTGCTGGTCTGGCCGAACTGGCAATCGCGATTGGCGTCGGCCTCGGCCTGCTCACCCGCCTCTCCTGCTTCTTCGCAGCAGCTTACATATTGTTTGCCGCAACACTCAGCGGAGCGTTGGAGCACGGCTTCGTCTCATTCGCCACAGCAGTGTCATGGGAGCTGCCCCTCATCCTCTTCGCGTCCTATCTCAGCTTCACGACAACGGGCGCCGGAGAGTTCTCACTTGATGGCGCACTGCGCAGAACAGGCCGGATGCCGGGATGGATCAAGCTACTCATGGGCGACACAGGCCTCGCCCATAACGAACACGTCGATTGATGCTGGAGCGGCAGAACGCTGCCACATCCACTTTACATCGCCGCAGCTGAACGCGCCGCCTGATCATAATGGCCAGAAACACTGCGCAAAACAGATGCAAGCCGGGACAGCTCGGCTTCATCCAGCCCCAGCTCTTTCACCGGCTTCACCAGCAGCGCATCGCGAAGCTGCTTATAGGCATCGCATAGATCACGACCAGCATCGGTAATCTCCGCGGTCTTCTCCTTGCCGCGCTTACCCGACTGAATAAGCCCCGCCTTCTCAAGTTTCTTCAGCGCATAAGAAACGGTGTGCGTGTCCTCAATGTTCAGCACAAGACACAGATCAGCCAGCGTCTTGGAACGCTCACGGTGATTGACTGAGTGTAGCACCAGCGTCTCCAGCGGGGACAATCCCTCCTGTCCGGCTGCAGCCATGCAACGCACCATCCAGCGGTGATAGGCGTTCACCATCATCGTCACCGCAAACTCCACCTCAGACAACGCAGGCAGTTCACCAGAGGCAAGGTGAGATGAGGACACGACCGGCCCTACGCCAAGTCCTTCAGCATTCTTCTGCTCAACAGCATCACTCATTTTTGACCTCACAACCGCAAAAGTTCGAAAAGCACAGATTCGTTCCGGCTCGCGCAACATAATGTCAATAGTTTACGCGCAGGGCACAAGCTCTCTAAAAAGACCGGTCCACGAAAAATTCATGCATGTTTCTCGCAGGTTCGGCGTTACACTCCCATAATCACATTGACAATTTATCTACATTTTGTAGATGTATCACAGAATAATATTTTATACCGAGGTGGGACAAAACATGACAATGGGTAAGTGGGATTTCTGGATCGACCGTGGCGGCACCTTCACCGATATCGTCGCACGCACACCACAAGGAGAAATCCGCGCCCATAAAGTCCTCTCCGAAAACCCTGAGGCCTACAAAGACGCGGCTATTCAGGGCATCCGCGACCTCATGGGCGTTGCCAAAGACACCCGCATCCCATCCGACCAGATCGCAACCGTGAAGATGGGCACCACCGTCGCCACCAACGCGCTGTTGGAACGCAAAGGCGATCGCACCCTCCTGCTGATCACCAAAGGCTTCCGCGACGCACTGGAAATCGGCTATCAGGCCCGCCCGGACATCTTCGCCAAAGAGATCATCAAGCCTGAGCTCCTCTACGATCAGGTTCTGGAAGCCGACGAACGCGTCCGCGCAGACGGCACTGTTGAAACTGCACCAAACCTGAGTGATGTCAAAGCACAGTTGGAAGCCGCCTATGCGGATGGCATCCGCTCCATCGCCATCGTTCTGATGCACGCCTATGCGTACCCGGAACACGAGAAGCAGCTGGCAGACATCGCCCGTCAGGTCGGCTTCCCGCAAATCTCCGTCAGTCATGAAGTTTCCCCTCTCATGAAACTGGTAGGCCGTGGTGACACCACCGTTGTCGACGCATACCTCTCTCCAATCCTGCGTCGCTACGTGGATCAGGTGGCTGGCGAGCTCGACATCAAGAACACCGACTGCCGTCTCATGTTCATGCAGTCCTCCGGCGGTCTGACCGACGCCTCCCTATTTCAGGGCAAGGACGCAATCCTCTCCGGCCCGGCTGGTGGTGTTGTCGGCGCGGTTGAAACCTCCAAAATGGCGGGCTTCGAAAAGCTCATCGGCTTCGACATGGGCGGCACCTCCACGGACGTGTCCCACTTCGACGGCGAGTTTGAGCGTGCTTTTGAGACCGAAGTGGCTGGTGTCCGCATGCGCGCGCCTATGATGATGATCCACACCGTTGCTGCGGGTGGTGGTTCCATCCTCCATTACAAAGACGGTCGCTTCCAGGTTGGTCCGGATTCCGCTGGCGCAAACCCGGGTCCAAAGTGTTATCGTCGCGGCGGTCCGCTCACTGTTACCGACGCCAACGTCATGACAGCCAAGCTCAACGCTGACTACTTCCCAAAAATCTTCGGTCCAAACCAGAACGAGCCTCTGGCAATCGAAGAAGTCAAAGACGCCTTCAACGCACTGGCCGCTGAAATCGGCGATGGCCGCACCGGCGAGGAAGTTGCTGAAGGCTTCCAGAAGATCGCCGTTGAAAACATGGCCAACGCCATCAAGAAGATCTCCGTTCAGCGCGGCTACGACGTCACCGAATACGCCCTCACCTGCTTCGGCGGTGCCGGAGGCCAGAGCGCCTGTATGGTGGCAGACAGCCTCGGCATGAAAACCGTGATCGTCCACCCACTCTCCGGCATCCTCTCCGCTTACGGCATGGGCCTTGCGGATATCCGCGCCACCCGCCAACAGGCCGTCGTCAAAGAGCTGAACACCGACAACCTCTTCGCTCTGGAAGAGCTGGCTCAACGACTTGCAACTGACGCCAAGTCCGAAGTCGAAAATCAGGGTGTTGCGGAAAACGAATTCACCGTCATCCCACGCGCGCACCTGCGTTACGATGGCACCGACACCCCAATCGCAGTGGATCTGAACACCGGTGATCTGGACGCCATGATCGCGTCCTTCACTCAGAACCACATCAAACAGTTCGGCTTTGCCTACGAGAACAAGACCATCGTGGTCGAAGCGCTCGAAGTGGAAGCTGTTGGCGGCGGCGCTGGCCTGCTGGAACCTGATGAGGCACTCGCATCACAGACACCAGCCATCGCAGAGCAGACCAAGTTCTACGCAAACGGCAAATGGCAGGATGCATCCATCCTCAAGCGCGATGCATTCCAGCCGGGCATGAAGCTGCAAGGCCCTGCCCTCATCATGGAACCACACGCAACCATCGTTGTGGAACCGGGCTGGCTGGCTGAGGTCAACGCCAAGAACCACATCATTCTAACCCGCAGTATCCCGCTGGAGAAGAAAGTCGCGCTCGGCACCACCGCTGATCCGGTGATGCTGGAAGTGTTCAACAACCTCTTCATGTCCATTGCAGAGCAAATGGGCGTCACCCTGCAGAACACCGCGTACTCCGTAAACATCAAAGAACGCCTCGACTTCTCCTGCGCGGTCTTCGATCAAAACGGCGCACTGGTTGCCAACGCTCCGCACATGCCAGTGCATCTGGGCTCCATGGACCGTTCTGTTGAGGCGATCATTTCCCTCAACAAAGGCAAGATCAGACCGGGCGATGTGTTCGCACTCAACGCGCCTTACAATGGCGGCACCCACCTGCCGGACATCACCGTTGTCTCTCCGGTCTTCGACGAGGACAACAAAGAAATCCTGTTCTGGGCAGCCTCCCGTGGTCACCATGCAGACGTGGGTGGTTCCGCTCCGGGCTCCATGACCCCGCTCGCCACAACAGTGGATGAAGAAGGTGTCCTGTTCGACAACTTCATGCTGGTGGATCAGGGCGAGTTCCGCGAAGAAGCGCTGGTCGAGCTGCTCACCAACCACAAGTATCCGGTTCGTAACGTTCACCAGAACGTCGCTGACCTGAAAGCCCAGATCGCCGCAAACGAAAAAGGCGTTCAGGAACTGCGCAAGATGACAGACCACTTCGGTCTGGAAACCGTGCAGGCCTACATGGGCCACGTGCAGGACAACGCTGAAGAAAGCGTGCGCCGTGTGATTGAGGCGCTGGCAGACAGTACCTACGAGTATCCAACGGATCAGGGCTCAACCATCAAGGTCAAGATCACCGTTGATAAGGAAAAGCGCGAAGCAACCGTGGACTTCACCGGCACCAGCGAGATGAAGCCCAACAACTTCAACGCACCGGAACCTGTCACCCGCGCTGCAGTGCTCTACTGCTTCCGCGTTATGGTCGAAGGCCACATTCCGATGAATGCAGGCTGCCTGCGTCCAATCAACATTGTGGTGCCGGAAGGCTCCATGCTGCGGCCGCATTATCCAGCAGCTGTTGTGGCAGGCAACGTGGAAACCTCCCAGCACATCACCAACGCGCTGTTCGCAGCTCTTGGTGCCATGGCAAACTCGCAAGGGTCCATGAACAACCTGACCTTCGGCAACGACACCTATCAGTATTATGAGACTCTGTGCTCCGGTTCTCCGGCAGGTCCAGGCTTCAACGGCACCGATGGCGTTCACGTTCACATGACCAACTCCCGCCTCACCGACCCAGAGGTTCTGGAGTTCCGCTACCCTGTGCTGTTGGAAGACTTCCACATCCGCAAGGGTTCAGGCGGCAAAGGCAAGTGGCATGCTGGTGATGGCACCAAGCGCACCATCCGCTTCCTGGAGAAGATGGACTGCGCAATCCTTGCCTCTCACAGAACCATCGCACCAAAGGGCATGCAGGGCGGCGAAGATGGCCAGAAAGGCCGTACTTATGTGCGCCGTAACTCTGGCCAGATGGAAGAGCTGAAAGGCTGCGACCAGACCATTCTGGAAGCAGGCGAAGCTATCACAGTCGTCCCCCCAACCAGCGGCGGCTGGGGCACCCCTCAATAAGCAAAATAAGTTCCCTTCAAACACCTACGCCCGGCTCATCCAGCCGGGCGTTTTTTATGAACTCAATTTGATGTCCTGCAACATTGCACGATATGTATTGCTCTCAAAAAAAGCATCACTGTGCTCTTCTATCATATCCATGACCTTAGATTTTTGAACATCAGACATGCTTTCCAACTGCTCAAATACTACCTCAGATCGATAGTTAAGATATTGAAACAGACCAAGAGGAAGCTTCAAATTTTGCAACTTAAATTGTCCAGAGCGAACTTTAATACGGCTTCCAGCCCATTTGTCTCTTGGGGGCGATACAAAACCAAACAAACCGATTGGCCCCAACTTTACTGAGATTATTTGCGAATTAGCGTCGGTGAAACCAAACAAATGTGTGTCAATTATTCGCTGTAGGTAGGTATTAAGGCTTTTATGAAGTGGAACACCGACACTACTTTCAATTAGATCAAATGGAACCATATGCAGTTCATACTGACTAGGGTTTGGGCTAGCACCTAAAATAAAGGTTCTCCAAACGTCACACGCTGCCTCGATTTGTTGCCTCACTTCAACAGGCAATCCATTTGAACTTGTCAGAAGAAAAAAAGTTCCGGCACGCCACATAACTGAAGCTGCGAACTTAGCACACCAGTCCGAATACATGACAGTGTAAGTAGGATCATCAACAAATGGCCGGAAGATGAACTTTGCAAAGGGAGTTTCATATTTTTCGAAAAGTTGCTCGCAATCATTACAAAGTAATGGAATCTTTACACCATCTTGAACCTTCTTATTTGGATTTTGATGGTTGCGCAGATACGGTGATACTCCGCTATTTTTCAACCATCGAAAAACAAACTTAGGAACTATATGGCTTTCTCGCAGCTCTCTGACTTCATTACAAAAAGCACATGCCTCACTTCCAGTTTGCATTATCGATACTCCCCATAGCTACTGCAAAAGTAAGCTAGTCACTCCCCAGCCTCAACCAAACGCACGCCATAAGTCTGAAACTTCTCATCAGAAGTCACAAGCTCTAGCCCTTCCGCTTGCGCCTGTGCGATCAGCATTCGATCAAATGGATCTTTGTGATGCTCTGGGAGATAGCCAGCCTGTTCCCCATGGAAAAGCGAAATGGGAAGGGATATGAACCCTTCTTCTTCAATGATACTGGCCAGTCCTTTGGGAGCTGTGAGCTTTCCGAGGTTCTGCTTGATTGCAATCTCCCATGAGCTTGCGGCACTTACAAAAACCTCATTATGAGGATCTGCAATTATCGCCTGCGCTTTGGCCCCTAACTGCGCATCACCACCAAGCCACCACAAAAGAGCATGTGTATCGAGGAGAAGACGTCTCATTCCTCGCCCTCAAAACCTGAGGTAACTTCTTTGATCTCTTCGTTGAAGTCAGGTGCCAGCTTGATTTGCCCCTTGAAGCGCCCCGGTTTGCGCGGTTTCAACTGTGCCTTATGCGGCACGAGATCGAGGTAGGGTTTACCTGCCTTAGCAATGACCACGCGTTCTCCCTGCCAAACCTTCTCACCAAGTTTGGAAAGATTGGACTTTGCTTCATGCATGTTTACTTTCATCGCACCTCACCTTAGCTAGACTTAGCTAACATACCATAGAAGACCAAAAACACCAACAGCACCGCATGGCATCCCATGCAGTGGTGGAGTTAGGATTCCCGATAATCGGGGTGAGCAAGGCGGCAGGCAATGCCTGCGCTGTTTGTTAGTAATGAGTCTTCGGCATTGGCTACACGCCTTGCCCGGATGTTTTTGCAGGAGGCTAAGGCCAGGGTCCAAAAGACACTTGGAAGACTTAAGGCCGTTGGAAAGCCTCAGTTCTCAGTGCTGGCGCCCTCTGGTCTGGCCGGGCATCCGCTATCCCTCAACACTGTTGGTGAAAGGGGAACCTCCACGGACCTGCTACGAAATACGTTACCTTCCACAGTAGCCCCATCCAGCCCACGACCAACTGACGGACGGTCCGCCAGCAGCCCGTTACGTGGACCTGTAAAAAGCATAGATGCTCCAGAACCAGGGAGGATAAGTTTTTGCCTCAAAGATAACCTGTGATCAGACAATCCCAACTGCAGCCCGCACTCCCGGCAGGAGTTGAAACGCCATATAGGTTGCGTAACACAGCAGAAAGAACAGTCCTTCCCTGCGGCTGACGCGCCAGCCAGTGACGCAGGCAACTGCCATCAAAATCACCGTGCCCACCATCACCCAGATATCGACCTGCGCGATCACAGGGGGAACTGGAATTGGCACAACGAGTGCGGTTACACCACCAATGCCGAATATGTTGAAGATGTTGCTGCCAACAATGTTGCCAAATGCAACCTCCACATGGCCGCGGATCGCCGCTATGGCTGAGGTGACGAGCTCTGGCAGTGAGGTGCCAATCGCAACCAGCGTCAGGCCGATCACAGCATCAGAAACGCCAATGCTATGGGCAATGGCAACACTGGAGCTCACCAACAGGCTTGCACCAGAAATGATGCCAATCACGCCGGCTGCGAAGATCCCGAGCCCCCACAGGATAGAGATGTTCGGATAACTCGCCTGATCCGCTTCAGCCTCATAAACGTCTCCGGAAGCTTGCTCTGCCCGCCGCTCCACCACATAGGTGTAGATGGTATATGCCAACAACAGCCCAACCAGAACGAAGCCAGCCCAGCGGGAAAGATACCCTGTCAGGATCACCACCAACAGGATCAGGCTGGAGAGCAGCAACACAGCCCCATCACGCTGAAAGGCTTCCCGCTTCACCGTGATCGGCAGGATCAACGCTGTGATACCAAGGATGAGCAGAACGTTTGCAATGTTGCTGCCCACGATGTTCCCGATTGCAACACCGGGATATCCAGCAAATGCCCCCTGCAGGCTGGCCACAAGCTCTGGCATGGAAGTGCCAAAGCCCACCAGCGTCAGGCCAATAAAAAGCTTGGAAACACCCAGACGCGTGGCAACAGCCACACTTCCACGCACCAGCGCTTCGCCGCCGACAAGCAGCAGCACAAGCCCCCCAATCAGTTGAAGGATCACCATTTTCCGAAAACTTCTCTGAAGCGCCATCTGCGCTTATCGTTTAGACAGAGATGCAATTGGGGATCCTTCGCTGGGTTTGCAAGTGGGCGGGCCATCACATCACATTCAGCCAGAGTTCTTTGATGATGAGCCCCAGACCGGAAAAGAACATCATCACCAATACACAATAGCGGAACACCGCCGGGCTGAATCTACGCCCGATATAATTGCCGCTCTTGGTCCCGATATAGACGAACACAAGCCCCGTGATGGAAATCGCAAACGCTCCCAGATGCAGCAGGCCCAGATAGGTCAGCCCCAGGATCATCATGGCTGTCACCACCGTGAAGAAGCTATTGATTGTCTGAATGAAATGGCTGCGCGGCAGGTCCAGAGATACCAGAAACGGCGTGATCGGCATCAACTGAGACCCAGTCATCCCCGTCAGCAAGCCGGTTGAGAAGCCGGAAAGTGAACTGCCCGCTTTCTCCCAATGGGTCCTCAATCGTAGGTTCTTTGAAAACAGCGCATAGCCAACAAACGCCATGATGACAAAACCCAGCAGGATCGTCAGCCAGTGAGTAGACGCCCAACTCAAAAACCAAAGACCGATCATCACGCCCGGAATGGAGAAGAGATAAATCCGCCAGAATCGATTGAAGGATTCGCGAAAGTAGCCAGCCTCATAAACTAGGATCAGATCACTGATGAGACCCGGCACAACAATCAGAGGAATGCCCTTCTTCAACCCCACCGTATAGGCAAGGATCGCAAGGCAGATTGTCGTAAAGCCCAGTCCCGCAAGCCCTTTCACAAAGGCTGCGAAAAAGAACGTGAACATGATGATGGCGATCTCAAAGGCTGTATACCCGAGATACTCTGCGGCCATCACCATGTCTGCTTCCATTTCCATCATGAAGCAGAGCCTAGGCGCGAACCTGCAATAATCTCTATCATCTCCCGGCACAAACCGAGGAGATCCATAAACCACCAGTTAGCTTAAGGCGCGGGAAAGCATCTGAATGCGCCTGCTCAAAACGCCTTGAACAGCAGGCTCACCCCAAGCCCAAAAAGCAGCAGCAGAACAGTGGCCCGGAACACCGAAGGCGACATCAACTGCCGCACCAAAGATCCCAACTTGGTACCAAAATACACAAAGACCAGCCCCAATGCGGAAACACCCAGCGCACTGAGATCCAGCAGACCGAGGTAATAGAGCCCCCCTGCCATCACAAACGACGACAGCGTAAAGGAGCAATTGATTGCCTGCACAAAGCGTTCGCTGTTCAGGTTCAGGGACAACAGATAGGGCATCACCGGCATGATCTGCGATCCGGTAATGCCGTTGACCACTCCGGTGATAAAGCCACTTACCGGCCCCAACAAACGCTCCATCTCTCGTGAGAGGGTCAGATTGGGCGTGAAGAAGGCGAACAAAGCATAGCTGATGAGCACACACCCCAACACCACGACAGCTTCTTGCGCAGGGGCGATATCCAGAAACCACAGCCCTAACAGAATCCCCGGGACAGTCGCCAAAAGCATCCAGCGAAAGCGGCTCACCATTTCCCCGAAATATCCTGCATCGATCATCACCAGAATATTGCTGGTAATACTCGGCAATAAGATGAGCGGAATTCCTCTTTTCAATCCCACGGCATAAACCAGAAACGGCAGGCAAGTGGTTGAAAACCCAAGGCCAGTCGCGCCTTTAACAAAGGCCGCGAAGAAAAAAGCCCCGGCAATCGCGGCGAGTTCAGTTGAGCTATACGCAATCTCCCACACAAAGAGATAACTGGAAAATTCTTTCAACATCTGGCACAACACACCTAACGTAATAGGAAACCTTATTCCCTATTGGAAAATCCATTAGATTTTTGTGAGAGCCCGTGAGCTATCACGTGGAGAAATAATGCAACTCTGGTTCAGACTTATACTTTATTTCCTTAAGTTCCCTTTTCGGGAAAAACTAGCAGATATGTTCAGCAAGTCTGTTGTGAGCCTGCGCGTTCTTCCCTCCGATATTGACATGAACATCCACCTCACCAACAGCCGTTATCTGGCTATGATGGACTTTGGCCGTGTGGACCATATGAGCCGCACCAAGCTGGGCAAAGCCATCTTCCGCAACAAGTGGACTCCGCTGGCCAACCACGCCACCGTCCGCTTCCGCCGTGAACTGCCATTCATGGAGCCCTTTAAGCTGGAAAGCGAGATCGTCTACTGGACGGAAGAAGCCGCCGTCATGGAACAGCGCTTTATCTTCACCCGTGGCCAGAAAAAGGGCATCGTCGCAGCAACCGGCCTTGTCCGCGTCAGCATGTATGACCGCGCACAGAAAGCATTTGTGCCGACCACAACAGTCCTGCAGGAAACTGACACTCCTGTCCGAGAGCTCAAACTTCAGCCGCATATTGAGGCCTTTTTGAAAGAAGAAAAGGCAATTCAGGCTTATGAGCGCAAATCCGCTGGCATTGCTCCAGTAGATTCATTAGAAATACCAGCTGCTGAAAACGATCAATCAAAGGCAGACAACAGAAAGCATGGCTGAGCAGACATCCCTCCCGATCCTGTATTCATTCCGTCGGTGTCCCTACGCAATGCGCGCAAGATTGGGGTTGGTGGCCAGCCAGACTACAGTCGCCCTTCGCGAGATCGTTCTGCGGGATAAGCCCGCCCACATGCTGGAAATCTCGCCCAAAGGAACTGTGCCTGTCCTTCTGCTCAACGACGGCACGGTGATTGAAGAAAGCCTGGACATCATGCTCTGGGCACTTCAGCAAAACGACCCACAAAGCTGGCTCTCACCGGAAACCGGCTCACTGGAAGAAATGCTGCAGCTCATCGAAGAAATGGACGGCGACTTCAAACGCAATCTGGACAGATACAAATACTCCACGCGCTACGAAGATACCGACCCGGACGAGCATTACACCCTCGCCATCAAAGAGCTCTCAAAGCTCTCTGAGCGACTGGAAAAGTCTGCATACCTGTTCGGAAACCGCCCTGCGCTGGCAGATCAGGCACTCTTCCCATTCGTGCGCCAGTTCGCCAATGCAGACAAAGAGCGCTTTGAGAAAGAGGCCCCGCAGAGCGTAAAAAAATGGCTGCTCGAGCGCATCGACCAGCCAGATTTCAAAACCGTCTTTGGCAAAAAATGGAAGCCTTGGTCACCCGAAGATGACCTTGTGCTCTTCCCGGAAGAAGCGGCTACACACGCCCTCTGAACAGCGCTACTTCACCAATCACCTCAATGGTCACATCCTTGAAGTACTTCTCCAGATTGGCCCGAAGGTCTTCAAGGTTGTCCTGCTGGTTCGAGAAGATGCCCTTGCTGTTGTAAAACGCCATCAGCTTACGCGCAGCCCAGTTTGGCTTCTGCCCTTCCCCAAGAATGGTGGAGCCAAACAGAACCCCACCTTCATTCATCAGTGGCTTCAGGTTTTCAAACACCATGTACTTCTGCTTCATGGAGCCCGGCAGGCAGTGCAGCAGATAACCCAGATTGATGCTGTCGAACTTGTCTTCCGACCACTCAATCGGCTCCAGAACATCCGCCTGCGCTGTGCTCACATTAGCAACCACCGCCCGTGCCTTCGCATAGTCCAGACATTGCGGGTTCAGATCCATCAGCACCAGACGCGTGTCCTGCGGAAAACGGCCATGTTCCAGAAAATAACCACTGCCAACACCAACATCCAAATGGTTGCCGCTGACATTGCGGTTGAAGAAACTCAGTGCCTTAGCAGCAGAACAACGCCACAGAAACGTGTTGGAGAACCGTAAAACCAGCAGGTCATAGATCCGCAAAGTCTTTTCGGAATAGACCTCTGCACCCGCTGTGCTGTCCAGATTCTCTTTATTCATTTCTGCTCCAACCCTGTTCTGCGCCTTGCATAGATAGTCGCCTTACAAGAACTATAAGGCAAGCAAAACCCTACGTCATGGTTTTACACAGAACAACCGAGAGTTTGTAGCACCAGCTTTTCAAGTGCACCGGCTGGTGTCACTTCATCCCAGAAATGACGATAAACCGTCTCGCCGTCAAAGAACTCAGCCCCTTCACCATCAATACTCACCAGCCCCCACTTGGAGGCACCCACCTTGAAGGTTCTGGAGGCAAAGCTGCCGATCTCATCAGCGTGACGTTCATTCATGCGGATAACCAGATCATGCGCCGTCGCCGCCAGCTGCTCGCGTCCTTCTTCAGAACTCAGAACATCTTCACGCGTCAGCAAGAAGGCCTTACCAAAGCCGCCATTCATATTCACCCGCTCGACATGCAGCTGGTACCAATCAAAATCAGCAAAATCCACGTAGAGCTTGGCTTTAGGATGGCGCATCAGATAACGGTTACGTAGCTCCGTGCACAGCGGATCGCCTTTGCTCAGACGCTCAAACCGACCAATCACGGTCAGACGCGGATGCGCCAAAGGATCTCCCTTGCCCGGCTCCCCAATCAGCAGCGACACACGCTGATCCTGCTCAAGGCACTGCGAGTGGTTGGAAAGGCTGGAGGCCAGCATGAACGGCGCACCAACAACATCCGAGCCAACCCCCACACGGCTGACAATAGGGTATCCGGTCTCCGGCTCAAGCACAGCTAGGGAAGCAAACCGGACCGTTCTGATCAGCTTTCTGGCAAGCGTGCGCGCTTCATCGGTGGTCTCACGAATTGGATCTATCTTCTTTTCCATACCAACCTCACTTATCCGGTTCTGACCCTGCTCAGATTCTTCATTGTTGTCTATCTGCACTAAATAATATGAAAAGCATACTCAACTTAAAATTCGGTAAGAAACACAGGCGCTGAACATTTTTTCTTGCGACTAATAAATTGATTTATATAGCTTTTCCATCTCATTAATCTACATGAACAGAAGATGAATGGCGCTCTCAAAGAAGGTTCAGGCCGTCTCTGGTTAATTAGTCTCAACAAACACGAAATACCGTTTACGGAGACGAAAATGGCTAAAGCATCAGCAGTAATTTCAGTAGCGCTTGCAGGGGCAATGATGTTGCCAGTCGTTTCTGCAGCTCAGGCAGGCCAAAGAAACAACACCTACATTGAAAACAACACCTATGTAGAGAACCACTACTACCACAAGCGGAAGAAGAAAAAGCACAAGAAGCACGGCATCAATGCAGGTGAAGCAGCTGCAATCGGCGTCATCGGTCTGGCAGCTGGCCTCATTATCGGCAATGCCGTCACACCGCAGCCACAGTATGTTGCACCACCACGTCCGGCCTACCGTCCACCAGCGCCAGCGTATCGCCCACCGGCACCTGCGTACCGCCCGCCAGTGGTCGTGCATCAGCCAGCACCGGTTTACCACGCACAGGCTGTAGCCCCAGCCCCGTGGTCACCAGCTTGGTTCGCATACTGCACCAACAAGTACAGAAGCTTTAACCCGAACACCGGCACTTACCGCACCTACTCTGGCAAAAACCGTTTCTGCCAGTAAGCCCTGACATCACAGCAAACGCCCGCTTGAGAGAGATAAAGCCCCGTCTCGATCAGGTGGGCGTCTCCTATTTGCAAACCCGGTATTTGCAGCCCTTGCCGTGACAGCCCTGATCAAAGTGCAAATGGTCACGATGGTATCGGTCAGCATCCGGCCCAAGCACAGTGGTAAAGCGCTCACACGCTCCTTTGTGCAGGCTGCTCAGAAAACGCACTTCCGCAGAAGACCCGTCCCAACCTTCTTCAACTGTCACTTCGCGACCATCAGAGAGCTGGAAACCGGCAATATCAATCGCATTGCCTTTGCCATGTTCTGAGAGTTTGGCACCGCGCTGGTTGTTCCGCCCGCGGCAAGCATACCCCGCCGCCGTGCGAATGCGGGTGATGGAAACTCCCAGTTCCCGGCGCGCAGCAGGCACGGCCACATCCTGCAGCCAGCCATCCAGCTGCCGAGCCAGAGAACATTCAATCTGCACCGGCATGGTCAGGCCAATTTCCTGCCCGCCAGCGACTACAGAGCGCAAGGAAACAGGCTGGTCGATACCGCAACCGCCCGGTCCATCAACGCTTTCCAGCACTTCAACACTCCACCCGCGCAACACACACATCTTGGCATTGCCGGCAGGCGGAAAGACGCGCTGGTTTTCAATAGGAACAGGAACCAGCGAAAGCGGTTTTCCGATTGGGGTCGGAAACTGCTGGGCAGGTAGCTTGCTCTGCGGAAGAGGCATCGGTGGCAGCAGCGTTGTGTTGCCGAAGTAAGGGCGAGCTTTTGGCATCGGCGTAGCACCAACTTGTGCAGCACCAATACACATGCCAACAACAAGCGCGGCCGAAAGTGTTCTGAGCGCAGCGCGCGCGCCTGTCGTGTAACCCACCTCGAAATCCCCGATTTGAACAGCTGTTTGCCCGGCGCTGTTCCTGATTCATTGCTGAATGTTTCTGAACTGCGGCCCGAAATGTCATGAATGTTTTAAACTATCCACGTCCAATTCACCGCAGGAGAAAAAATATCACAACCCCAATAGTATTCCGGGAGCCGCAAAAATCCTGCTTATTGATTTGACAGAGGAAACGCAAGAATTCCCTTGGTCTTTCACAAAACAACCAGAATGTATCCTCCGGCTTTACACAAATTATTTGCAGTAGGAATTTTAAGTGATCTTCGCCTGTTTTCTAGCAGCGCCATGAAATATGGCATTTTTTTGCTTCCTAACGTGGCTCCCGTCACATAAGCTTCAAGCAGCTAGTGAGTAACGGGAGATAAATCCATGACTGTCACACGAAGCTTTAACGCCATCGCAATCACATTTGCATTCGCATTTGTTGCCGCGGTTGTTATCGGCCTACTGTAGACCCCTCCCCCCATGCTTACGAAGTCCTTCAAGAACAAAAATCAGAAGGCACTAACAATCCAGATGCACAAAGAAACCCACCTTGTTTCCAAGGTGGGCTCCAGATGAGACATTGATTTGTCGGGGTATTATGCAGCCACTGCTGTCAGGCCCGCCATTGTGTTCTGCGCTTTCTCAATCGCACCATCACGATCAACAGCAACGCCTTCCGCTGCAATTACTTCCACATCAGTAATACCGATGAAGCTAAGCACCTGCTTGAGATAAGGCACTGCAAAGTCCGCTGGGGAGCCAACAGGCACACCGCCGGTTGCCGCTACGATGTAAGCCTTCTTGCCCTTCAGCAGGCCTTCTGGGCCGTATTCTGTGTACTGGAAGGTCACACCAACACGCGCCACCTGATCAACCCAGGCCTTCAGCACAGCTGGAACAGAGAAGTTGTAGATCGGCGCACCAATCACAAGAACGTCGGCTTCCTTCAGCTCTGAGATGAGTGTGTCAGACAGAGCAAGACCAGCTCTCTGATCTTCATTGCGCTGCTCTTCAGGGGTATAAGCAGCACCAATCCAGCTCTCATCAATGAATGACACAGGCTGGTTGAGGTCACGCACAATAACCTCATCACCTACGTTGGAAAGCTTACCAACCAGCTCATCCGCAAGCTGACGGGTGACGGAGGTTGCAGTTGCGGCTGAACTGTCGATCTTCAGAATTGTCTTTTTCATCTGTCATCTCCAATAGCGTATTCCTGAAAAAAGACTCCGGCTTTCGGAGAGGAATACCTGACATTCTCAGTGCCCCTGAACAGGAGCGATTGTTTTCTCATGAACATACATAGTCGAACCACAGCGAATGATTAGATCACTATTTGGAAACAGTCCTTGCACGCATCATCGACAATCCCAGCAAAGAAAAAGGGCTGCAAGTTTCCTTGCAGCCCTGATTAATCTTTAATTTTCAGCGCGTTATTCCGCAGCTTCACGAGCCATTGGATTATAATTCAGGATTGGAGCCAACCAGCGCTCAGCGGTTTCCAAGTCCCAGCCCTTACGAACCGCATAATCCTGAACCTGATCCCGCTCGATCTTACCAACACCAAAGTAATGGCTGTCAGGGTGCGAGAAGTAGAGACCGGACACGGCTGAACCAGGCCACATCGCATAGCTCTCAGTCAGAGAAATGCCAGTCTGCGCTTCCGCATCAAGCAGCTCCCACAAAGTGCCCTTCTCAGTATGATCAGGCTGTGCCGGATAGCCCGGAGCCGGACGGATACCATCGTAGCCCTCTGCGATCAGATCAGCATTAGAAAGCGTCTCATCCGGTGCATAGGCCCACAGCTCGGTACGCACCAACTGGTGCATGCGTTCTGCAAGCGCTTCTGCAAGACGGTCTGCAATCGCTTGACTGAGGATCTTGTTGTAATCATCACCTGCATCCGCATAACGCTTGGCAAGCACGTCCTCACCAATACCGGCGGTAACAGCAAAGCCACCAACATAATCCGGAATGCCGCTTTCAACTGGTGCAACAAAGTCCGCCAATGCCACATTGCCACGATCAGAGGAAGAACGGTCCATCTGCTGACGAAGCGTGTAAAGACGCTTCAGCTCTTCTGTACGGCTCTCATCCGTGTAGAGCACCAGATCATCACCATCCTGCGCACATGGCCAGAAACCAACCACAGCATTCGCCTGCAGCAGCTTGCCGTCCACGATCTCTTTCAGCATCTCCCGCGCATCATTGTAAAGCGCTTGAGCTGCCGGGCCGTAACGATCATCCGTCAGAACCGCTGGATAAGCCCCTTTGATCTCCCAGGTCGCGAAGAACGGGGTCCAGTCGATGTAATCCACCAGCTCTTCCAGAGAGAAGTCTGTGAAGGTCTTGGTGCCGAGGAACTTCGGCTTGGTTGGCTTGTGCGTTTCAAAGTCCGGCTTGAAGCGGTTTGCCCGCGCCTTCTCAATACTCGCACGCACCTTCTTGTTCCGCGCCGCCGCGTGCTTCTCAGCAACATCCACATACTCAAGGCGAGTGTTCTCGTAGATCTCCTCACGGCCCCCCTCAGCCATCAGGCGAGAGGCAACACCAACCGCACGGCCAGCATCCGTCACATAGATCGCCTGCCCCTTGGAGTAGTTCGGGTGGATCTTAACCGCCGTATGCACACGAGAGGTCGTCGCACCACCGATCAGCAGAGGAATATCGAGACCCTCACGCTCCATCTCGGAGGCCACGTGACACATTTCGTCCAGAGAAGGTGTGATCAGACCGGAAAGCCCGATGATGTCCACGTTGTGCTTCTTCGCTTCATCAATGATCTTCGCAGTTGGCACCATCACGCCAAGATCGATCACTTCGAAGTTGTTACACTGCAGAACAACGCCAACGATGTTCTTACCGATATCGTGCACATCACCCTTCACAGTCGCCATCAGGATCTTGCCGTTGGATGAGCTCTCATCCAGACCAAGCTCCTTCTTCTCCTGCTCAAGGTAAGGCATCAGGTAAGCAACCGCCGCTTTCATCACGCGGGCAGATTTCACCACCTGCGGCAGGAACATCTTACCAGCGCCAAACAGGTCACCCACCACGTTCATGCCGTCCATCAGCGGACCTTCAATCACGTGCAACGGACGATCCGCCTTCTGGCGGGCTTCTTCTGTATCCTCAACAATGAAGTCAGTGATACCGTGAACCAGAGAGTGCTCCAGACGCTTCTCAACGGTGCCTTCGCGCCAGGTCAGATCAACTTCACGCTTCTTGCCACCAGCGCCTTTGAACTTCTCAGCAGCATCCAGCAGGCGATCCGTGGAGTCAGAACGGCGGTTCAGCACCACATCTTCACAAAGCTCACGCAGTTCCGCAGGCAGATCATCATAAACCGCCAGCTGACCTGCATTCACGATACCCATATCCATACCCGCCTGAATGGCGTGATACAGGAACACAGAGTGCATCGCTTCACGAACAGGCTCGTTACCACGGAAGGAGAACGACAAGTTGGAAACACCGCCAGAGATATGCGCGTAAGGCAGGTTCTCGGAGATCCAACGCGTCGCTTCAATGAAGTCCACGCCGTAATTGTCGTGCTCTTCGATACCAGTCGCTACCGCAAAGATGTTTGGATCGAAGATGATATCTTCCGGACCAAAGCCAACCTTGTCGACCAGCACATCATAAGAGCGCTTACAAATCTCAATCTTGCGCTGAAGCGTGTCCGCCTGACCGGTCTCGTCAAACGCCATCACAACGACAGCAGCGCCATACCGACGGATCAGCTTGGCCTGCGCGATGAAGTTCTCTTCTCCCTCTTTCAGGGAGATGGAGTTCACCACAGCCTTGCCCTGCACACACTTCAGGCCAGCTTCGATCACAGTCCACTTGGAACTGTCGATCATCACCGGAACCTTTGCGATATCCGGCTCAGCCGCGATCAGGTTGAGGAAGGTGACCATGGCTTCTTCACTGTCCAGAAGCCCTTCATCCATGTTGATGTCGATGATCTGCGCGCCATTCTCCACCTGAGAACGCGCCACATCCAGCGCTGTGGTGTAATCATCATTCTTGATCAGCTTACGGAAGCGCGCAGAACCCGTCACGTTGGTGCGCTCACCCACGTTCACAAAGTTCACGTCCTTGGTAAAGGTAAATGGCTCCAGACCAGACAAACGCATCAGGCGCGGAACTTCTGGCAGAGCGCGTGGCGGCAAACCTTCAACAGCATCCGCAACTGCTTTGATGTGCTCTGGTGTCGTGCCACAACACCCACCAACCACATTCACAAGACCAGCTTCAGCAAACTCTTTCAAAAGCCCAGCCATGTATTCCGGGCTCTCATCATATTCACCAAACTCGTTCGGCAAGCCAGCATTTGGATAAGCACAGACCAGCGTATCAGCCACACGGGAAATCTCATCCACGTGCGCACGCATCTCTTTCGCACCCAACGCACAGTTCAAGCCAACAGTAAACGGCGCAGCATGACGAACAGAGTTCCAGAATGCTTCTGGCGTCTGGCCGGACAGCGTACGTCCGGAAAGGTCAGTGATTGTACCGGAGATCATCACCGGCAGCTTCACGCCCTTCTCTTCAAACACCTCATCAATCGCAAACAAAGCCGCTTTTGCGTTCAGTGTATCAAAGATGGTCTCAACAAGGATCAGATCACAGCCACCGTCGATCAGACCACGTGTTGCTTCAGCATAGGAGTCTTTCAGATCATCAAAGGAAACCGCGCGGAAGCCCGGATTGTTCACATCAGGAGAGATGGAAGCTGTCCGGTTGGTCGGTCCAAGTCCACCAGCCACAAAGCGGCGGCGGGATGGATCGATCTCTTTCATCTGCTCAACAGCTTCACAGCAAAGGCGCGCGCCTTCTTTGTTCAGCTCATAGACGATGCTCTCCATCGCATAATCAGCTTGCGCAATGGAGGTTGAGGAGAAGGTGTTGGTCTCAATGATATCCGCGCCCGCCTTCAAATACTGAAGGTGGATGTCCCGAATGGCATCCGGCTGCGTCAGGATCAGAAGGTCATTGTTACCCTTCAGGTCCTGGTTCCAGTTTTTGAAGCGCTCACCTCTGAACTGCTCTTCGCTAAACTGAAGATTCTGGATCATAGTTCCCATGGCGCCATCCAGAACAAGGATACGCTCCTTGGCGGCTGCTTCTAGGGCTGCAAAAATGTCCGAACCGGTCTTTTTCACCTGCAAACTCATGGGATCCGATCTTTTCTAGTACTTTATTTTGTGCGGGTCACAGCTGGGCCGTAACCCGATAATTATCTCTGCTGACGTGGATTAAGTTCAGGCGGCGACAGATGCTTTCACATCCTGTTTTGCCCGAAGTCCAAGCATGTGGCAGATCGCGTAAACGAGGTCCGCCTTGTTCATGGTGTAAAAGTGGAAGTCCTCAACACCATCATCCGCAAGGCTCATCACCTGCTCAGCCGCCACCGCTGCAGCAACCAGCTCACGGGTGCGCGGGTCATCATCCAGACCATCAAACCGGTGCGCTAACCAGCCTGGTACAGAAGCACCAGTCTTCTTCGCAAAACCGGAAATGCCCTTGAAGCTGGTCACAGGAACAATGCCCGGAATGATCGGAATGTTGATTCCAGCCGCACGAACGCGGTCCACATAACGGAAGTAATGGTCGTTATCGAAGAAGAACTGAGTAATCGCACGGGTCGCGCCCGCATCCACCTTTGCCTTCAGCACATCCAGCTCAGCATCCCAGCTTGGAGATTCAGGGTGCTTCTCCGGATAGGCAGAAACAGAAACCTCAAAATCACCAATCGTTTTGATGGACGCCACCAGATCTGCAGTAGACTGATAACCGCCCTCATGCGGATGGTAGGCCTCACCAAGACCAGCAGCTGGGTCACCACGCAGCGCCACGATGTGACGAACGCCAGCATCCCAGTAAGCCTGAATGACTTCGTTCACCTCTTCCTTGGTGGCATCCACACAAGTCAGGTGAGCAGCTGGCTTCAGAGCAGTCTCATTCACAATACGCGAAACGGTAGAGTGAGTACGTTCACGGGTCGATCCGCCAGCACCATAAGTGACGGATACAAAGCTCGGGCTCAGAGGCTCAAGCCGTTTGATTGACGACCAAAGCTGTTGCTCCATCTTCTCGCTCTTTGGAGGGAAAAACTCGAAAGAAACGGAGATGTCAGAGGCTCCATTGAGCCTAAAACGGCGATCGATACTATGTTCGCTCATAACTAAGCAAGCTCCTTGGTCGGATCCGCTACAGGCAGGTCGGTCACAACCCGACGATCCTGAGCGAGCCAAAGGGTAACAGTTAATTTGTCTTTTTCCCCCGCGCCCGGGGTAAGATCATTCGTTGAAACAAGCTCCAGATCAGCTTCTGCAAGCCAATTGCCCACTTGTTCCTGAGAAAAGCCAAGACGACGATGCGCATGCTTTTCTCGCAAAAACTCCAGTTCGTGAGGAGCAAAATCAACGAGCAAGAGGCGACCACCCGGCCGTAAAGTACGGGCAGCTTCCAAAATCGCCCGCCCAGGCTCTTCCAGATAGTGAAGAACCTGATGAACCACTGTCAGATCAGCTGTGTCCGGTGCAATCGGAAGCGCATAAATATCGCCCTGACGCACCTGTGCCTTCTGCAAGCCCACGCGGTCCAGATTGGCCCGCGCCACAGAAAGCATGTTCTGGCTGGTATCAATACCGATGCCACGCTCGTATTGCTCGCTGAACAGTTCCAGCAAACGTCCGGTTCCAGTCCCAAGGTCTAGGAGGGTATCAAAGGACTTGGCCCCCACAAGCGCACGCATAGCAGCTTCGACAGCAACTTCAGGAACATGAAGACTACGCTCCTTGTCCCAGTTGTTGGCACGTGCTGCAAAGAAAGCCGCCGCTTCCTCCGCCTTTGCACGGCGCAACGACACCAAACGGTCATGGTCAGCAGCAAGCACCGGATCACTCTGCTGGCTTTGCGCAACAATGCGTCGTGCCAACTCTGCCGGGCCGCCTTCACCAAGACGGTAATAAACCCAGGCCCCTTCCGGATAGCGCTTGATCACCCCGGCCTCACACAGAAGCTTCAGGTGGCGCGAAATCCGAGGCTGGCTCTGCCCAAGAATGACTGTCAGATCCTTCACGGTCAGCTCGCCAAGCACAAGCAAAGCAAGCAGACGAATACGTGTCGTCTCACCACAGGCACGCAAGCAGCCCACCAAATCCTCTACCGGGAGTTTGCCTTCTGGTTCATTATTTACTGTCGTTATCAAGCCTATTACCGCCGCCAGCTGATCGAATAATATGATATAAAGATATCTTTATACGTATAAGAACTCGATGACAAGGAGGAACATTCCCTTCTCGCACCAAAAGAGGAATAGTTTTTCTGAGTTTTCCTTGAAAATTGGCTGATCAAATTTCAACTCTGACATTCCCATAGGTCAAAAAGAGAGAAAAACCGCCAATTTGCGGCATTTATGCCTTGGAAGGATTATCCGGGTCATCATCTTCAACAATCGGTAAAACGGCACCACCCATTGCCTTTTTCTGTGAGTCAGAGAAAGACCGGCCTCTTCCAGCCCCCTCATCGATCCTCACCTTCACCTCCCGGTGGGCAAATGTGATGCCTTCACGGTTGAAGATTTCCCGAATGCCCGCAAACACAGCCTTCCGTAGAATGTACTGATCCCCTGGCCGCGTCGTGAACTTCACCCGCACAATCATCGCTGAATCTTCCAGCGCAGTGATGCCCTGTGACTGAAGCGGTTCCAGAAACTTCGGCCCCAGCTCAGGGTCATTCAGCAGTTTGTCGCCAAGCTGAGAGATCAACTCCCGCATCCGGTCCACATCCGTATCGTAAGTAACCCGAAACGCCAGCTTCATCATGGTCCAGTCACGGGAGGAGTTCTTCACGAAGGAAAGATTGCCAAAGGGAACCGTATTCAGAAGACCATCAGACTGACGCAGTTGCATGGACCGGATGGAGATCCGCTCAACCGTCCCCTCCACATTATTGGTCACATAGATGTACTCACCCGTGCGGAAAGCATCATCCAGCAGGAAGAACGCACCTGAAAAGATGTCTTTGATCAGCGTTTGCGCTCCAAAGCCAACCGCAAGTCCAACAACACCAGCACCGGCAAACAACGGGCCTATGTTCACCCCGATCTCTGAAAGGGCAACCATGCCGGAAAGCACCACAATTGAGATCAGCAGGAAGTTTCGCAGGATTGGAAGCAGCGTCGCCAACCGCCCCATCTTGGCCTGCCCGCTCTTGTCACTCTCAGAAATCTCAATCTGACGCTGAATGGTAATGTGAACAGCCTGATAGGCCATGTAGCCAAAGAACACGATCAACGCCACTTCAACCAAGTTGCCAAACAGCCCATCCTGCTTGAAGAGATTGATCCCCCAGGCTTCGATGATGACAGCCAGACCAAACATCAATGTCACCAAGCGGGCACCATGGTCCAGCAGTTGTCGATAGGGTTGTCGCCCAGCCTCCTTGTCCGCGGCCAACGCCCGTGCCTCAGCGTTGACTTCCTCTTGATTGTAAGAGTGTCCTGCTCTTTCCTCTACCTGCACAATCTCTTCAACAAAGGCATCCTGGAGCTTGTCGATGTTGATCGGCGGTAATAGCCATTTATCAATGACGAGAAGAAGAATGCCGTAGAGCAACACGCTGGCAAAGATCGCAACAATAGGCGCAAGCAGCAGCAAACTGTCATAGGTCAGCCCCAACAGCAGCCGGTGCGCAAACACCAGCCACGCCACCAGAAAGTAAGCCAGTGCTGCCAGATGCCAATTCTGACTAAACAGCCGCCGCCAGACCCGTCGCCGTTGAGCTGGATCTTGCTGGCCAGAAAACCAGTTCCCGATCGGCCTGCGATAGATGTAGCAGATCACTGCAGCAGAAACGGCCAGAAATAACCCACTCTGCAAATCCAGAATACGCTGTGCATTGGCATTGAGCGACAAGTGGCTCATCCACCTGCCAAACGCCAGAAGAAAGAAGGCCACGCCGCCACAGAAAACGATCGCATGCAGAAAAGACCGCGCAACCTGATCATCCAGCGGCACCACCCGGTGATGCTCATTTCCAACAGCCAGAAAGTTTCGCGTAAAGACAAGCAGCAGACGGAAGAAAAAGTAGAAGCTAGCGAAGATCAACGCCGCATGCCGCACACTCTCAGTGTTATCTGAGATCACGAGGATAAGTGCGAAAGTCACAATCACATGCAGAAAGATCGCTGCCACCTGCACCAGTGACCGGGAGAACAGAAAACCAATCTTCTCCGCCCTGCTCTCTGGCTTACCCCGATAAAACCGCAGCAACCGCTTGGCAAACAACTTGTCAGCCAGAAGCTCCACCACAAAACCAATGGTGACAGCAAACAACGTCAGCGCAAAAATCTGCCAGACCCAGGAGATATTGGTGTCTGGCCGCGCCCGCTCCAAAGCGTTGTGAACGTGAACCGGAAAGTTACCCAGATCCAGCAGGACAGCATTCAGGGACTCGCTGGAGCGATCGATATTCTCCAGCGAGAACAGCTCAAGGCCATTCGACAGCCCAAAGACCAGCTCCTCATTGCCCATAGCAGCAGGTGCGCTCTGCACCACCATCTCCTGCTCCGCAACCATGGGAGCTGCGGCAGCGGGAGTTCCAGTTTCCACCGTTTGCGCAGCCACGAAACTGATGTGCAACAGGAGCCCCATACCAACAAGAACAAGCAGCGTCAGAAAGGAGATAAGGAAATTAAGGAAGCGATCCGCTTTAGCACTGTCAGAAGAAACTTTTTTGCTTTTTCTTACTTGCATCAATCCTGCTTTGGCTACACGACCCAATCAGGCAGGAGTAAACACGACGAGTACCTAAAGTTGCTTTTGAAGAACCACTCGACTTTTGGATTAAATTGACAAAGAAAAGGGCCGCCGAAGCGACCCTTGAATAACCAACGCATAAAGAGCGGGCCCTAAGCCATCCATTGCTCTTTCCAGGTGATGAACTGCTTATAAGCTTCCTGCTGATCCAGCGCCTGATAAGTCTTCAACGCAGCCTGCCGCTGAGAGTTGGAAAGGCGATACCGCCATGGCCCAATCTTCAACAGTGCCTGAACGGTCATCATGCCAAAGCCGGAAGCGCGGCACACAACAAGGAATGGCTCCGTATCATTGCGCACGGTCCAATGTTGTGCTTCTGAATGACCAATCCCTGCCAACATCGCAAACGCTGCAACAGCCTCGGCAAAGCGATCCTCTTCCGCATAAGCCCGCAGAGCGTTCTCATTAAGGCGGCCCTGACGAACCAGCTCCATTACACGGCCACGTCCGGTCTCAAAGTCATAACGACCAAGCCAGAACTCGTTGGAAAGCTTACCAGCCGCAATCCGCGCAGCTTTTGGAAGCTTGCCAGCAACATCGCTTGCACCCTCTTTAATAAGCTGCTTACGAACCTGCTCACTGGCAAAATTGATAAGCGCCTCGATATGCGCATCAGCTAGATCCGCACGCTGACCAAGCGCCATCTGCAGCACCTCATCCCCGCGCGCTTCACTCATCAAGGAGTTCACACTGCGCTGACCCAGCACCGCACCATCATTGCCAGCAACAGTCTGTTTCACCTCGGAGTTTCCAAGATCGACCAGAACCTCACTGATATTCTCTGAAATCACATCACGCTTTGCAATCGCCAGACGATGATCATCACTCTTGCTGCGCGCAATGCTCACAAGATCACTCTCACGCAACACGTTAGAGCTCCGCAGCAGCGGCTCTGCAATATCAATCTCATCAAAAGCAAGCTTACGAACAGTCTGTTCCGGAGCGCGGCGCACTTCAGAAAGCTGCTCAGCCATATAACTCAGCGCATGCCGCTCGACCATTTCTGAGAGGCGGAGCATGACGCTATCATAGATATCAATCTGATCATCAGAGCACCGCTCCCACGTCCGGGCAAACAAAAGTGCCACATGGCGGGCAAGCTCCGAGCGCCGCTCGATATTTTTTTCAAGCGCCAGAGATTTGAAGTCAACGATATGAGAAGCCAAGTCAGATGACATTTAAAACACCGATGGGATACGCAAACTAATAAAAACCTAAGAAACAGGATTAAACAAAACCTAACTCAATCTCTTCTATTTTTAGTTAATTTAGAAAAATTAATGTGCGATTTGCATGCTTTGAATAACAAAAAAACCAATAAGTTTTCGGGCTCTAGCGAGGACCTCAGAAATTTAATTAAAAAAATAAGCAACAACAAGGGCTTACAAAAATATCACAAATCCTTAACCACATTCATCTGTTCGACGCATGGCCCGGACACCGTTAACTTCCTGTTGGTGACATACTCTCTTTTTGTCAGAACGTCCCCAAATTTTGAGTGGCTTCATCAACATTTACGGCACTCAAAACGTTAATTCCTTACCAAAAGGTCAACTTCCGGATGAAGCACCCTTGAGTCGCCCGAGGTCAAGTTTCTAAGCCGCCTAAGAAAATCAACAATTTCAGAGCGGCAATAGCATCAACATTTCATCAGCAAATGTGAATTCAGTTTCACCCTGCAATAAGATATTTTTATCTCATGCTTACGTTCAAACAACTTCGCTATTTCGTCGCTGTCCAACAGCACGGCCACTTCGGAAATGCCGCGGAAGAAGTCTGCGTCTCCCAACCCGCTCTCTCCATGCAGATCCGCGACCTGGAGAAAGAGCTCGGCCTTTGCCTGATCGAAAGAAACGCCCGCTCCATCCGCCTGACTCCGGAAGGCGAAGAGATCGCAAAGCGTGCGAACCAGATCCTGCGGGAGATGCAAGACCTTAAAGCCTACGCAGAACACGCCGCCTCCCCCTTAAGCGGAACCATTCGCCTCGGTGTAATCCCCTCACTCGCCCCCTACATCCTCCCGAAACTGCTGCCAGCTCTCACGAAGCAATATCCTGCGCTGCAGCTGGATCTTCGCGAAACACTGACTGCGACCCTACTCAGCGAACTCAAACACGGCACTCTGGACGCCGTCCTCGTGGCATTGCCTGTTGAAGAGCCCGATCTGGAAGAAGCTCCAATCTTTGAAGATCACTTCCTTTTAGCTGTAGCCAGTTCACGCGAAATCGACGAACGCAAACGCATGGGCCCTGACGATCTGCACGGTGAGAATCTGTTACTACTGGAAGAAGGTCACTGCCTCAGAGATCAAACACTGAGCTTTTGTGGATCAATTAGTCAAAATCAATCAGCTAATGTGGGCGCCACAAGTATCGCCACAGTCCTCCATATGGTGGCCGCCGGATATGGGGTAACCGTACTACCGGAAATTTGTACAGATACAGAAATCGCAGATGATCGCATAACACTTTTGCGGTTTGCAGAGCCTCAACCTTCCCGTAGGATAGGTTTAATTTGGCGCAAAACTTCGCCTAAAAGCGAGGATTACATGGCGCTCGCAAGGTGTTTGCGTAACGTCACCAACTAATGAAAGTAGTTAATTCAACCCGTTGCTGTGAATAACCGAAAAATATACCGTATGACTGCATACGCATTATCGATTTTTCACTAAGCTATAGAATATGGAATAGAAGAACGACTCTTATTTAGATGAACTTCCTTCCATTCAAACGCACGCTATTACACCATCAGCCATTTTTTGTTGCTCGGTGTAAAACAGGAATCCAATACCTTGAGCAATGAGATCGCCCACATTGTAGACCAAGCCTTCTGCAGCTATCTTGCAGACAGCCTTGACCGGCTACAAAAGGGCGTGGCCATAATTCAGGGAAATGGCACCATCCTGCGCAGCAACGAGTTCGCCAAACGCCTGTTTGAGCAAACACCCCAGATCAAGATCAGCACCGGTAGGTTGGAGTTCACAGATCCAAGCCATCAGCGCGAGTTCCAGAACGCACAAAGCCTGGCAACAGCCACCATTGATCTGGATGTTCAGCAGGAGCTGGTCCTCCGCCGCGACGAAGCATTCTTGCGCCCAATCCATATCGACATCCGTCTGGTTGATACGGATTATGAGGACCTGTTCTTCCTCTTCATCACCGATTTGGAAATCCAGCAGCAGATCAACATCCAGAAGGCAACCGCCCTCTTCCGCTTGACGGATAAAGAAGCAATCGTTCTGGAACAGCTGTCAGGAACACAGACAGAGCCTCAAATCGCAGCAGATCTCGACATCACCAAGAACACACTGCGCACACACCGCAAGAACATCTACGCAAAGCTGAACGTAAGCAGCCGCGTAGAACTGGCAATGCTTCTCTCTATCCTAGTGTAAAAACAAAGGCCTGATTAGTTAGGCGAGACTTTGTAGAGGCAGCGGCGATCCCCTTTGAGGATATGCTCCACGCGCTCTACACGCACATCCGCACCCAGCACATCCTGAAACAGATCCAACTCAGACTGGCAGAAATGCTGGCAAGACCGGGCTGCGGCACAGATGGAACAGTGGTTCTCCGCAAACAGGAAGCTCTCCTCCCCGTCCTTCAGAACCTCAGCCATGTAGCCTTCTTCACTGCGCTGCTCAGCAAGGCAATGCAGCTTTTCTGAGAGCGTCTTGGCAGACTTCATCGCAGACACATAGGACTTGCGGGACTGATCAGCACGCGCATCAATCAAACGCTGAAGCCCCTCTTCCCCATAAAGGTCTTTGATGTTGCCAAGCAAATCGACAAGCACACCGCTATGGTTGTCAGGAAACTTCTTATTGCCAGTATCAGAAAGGCGCCAGGTCCTGCGCGGACGGCCAACAGTACCCTTCAGATCTTCAAACTCAACAAGCTCTGCTTCAAGGAGCGCATCCAGATGCTGACGAACAGCCACAGCCGTTACACCCAGGTGTTTAGCCAAGGTTGCCGCTGTGTTAGGTCCGCGCGATTTAAGCGCGTACATCAGTCTGTCTTTTGTGCGATCACTCATAGGAAACTCATAGCACACTAGAAATTATATGAAAAGTTTTAGCTTTCCTAATAAAGCAAAAGCTACTGGGCTTATGCCCTATGTAAACCACAGCAAGGAATCACTGATAACTTACCCATAAAATAGTATTGTCTTTGCCGCAGAAGAGATTATGCATCATAATTACTCATCTACATATGTAATGCGCAAATAAGAAATTTCACTTTTCATATAAACTGAAAAATTCGAAGACGCTTATCCCCATTTTCCTAAAATTTACCTAGTATTTTTATAGTATTCCCGCACAACATGCCCCCAAATTCTCAGAGAGACCCCCGCTTTCTTTTTGCGTAAAAGCCCATAATCCCTATCAATAGAGGCGTGGTAAACAATTGGTTGATAGTGGTGGGAATGATGTCTGAAGCAGGCAACACAAAATACAATATCGAGTACCCCGTTTACAGAACGAGCCCTCATTCTGCTGAGACGCGCCAACAGCCTTTCGCGCAATCTGTCTTGCGCGTCTATGAAAAACTGTTCGAGCTGCCCACCTTCATTATGATCAACCCGCAAGATGATCTCCACGATACAGAGCTCTTCGTTTCTGACAGTATCCAACCGCTGGAAGGACAGCTACGAACCCTACTGACCAAGATTACCGAGCTGCCAATCTGCGGTGATGATGTTCAGATCTTCCCACACCGATTTAGAAGTGAAAGCACCTCTGCCACACAGTTCATTGCACTCATGCCACTTTCTCTGCAGGACCGCGTCATCGCAGTCGTTGGCATTCTTTGCAACTCAGAGACAAACACGTCCACGCACTTCCCAAGAGCACACTTTCAAAAAGGCTCTGATCAGCTCATCAATGCGGACCTCACTAAGAAACTGAAAAGCTTCAGAAACCTGGCACGCATTCTGGTTCCCGGCCTGTTGCGCATCCTCTCAGCCAACGATCTGAACGATACACTGCGCATTCATGATCCAGCCTCCGCAAGGTATTTGCTTCCCCCTCAGCAATCCAATCCGCGTGAGATTTTCACAGTCTGCAACATCGATCCACTCACCGGCCTGCGCACCCGAGAAAGCTTTGAGCAACTGATATCGGATGCAATCGAGAGCGTCACCGATCCAGACCAACGCGTCGCTTTGTTCTACGTGGATCTGGATCATCTAAAAGTCATCAATGATGCCCACGGCCACGCTGCAGGTGATGCAGCCCTGGTTGCGATTTCCGACCGCCTCAAACAGATGGAATGTGAAAACATCACTGCCCTTCGCTTAGGTGGTGACGAGTTTGCCCTGCTGCTAGAAGACACCACCTGTCATCAGATCAGAGCATTGCTGGAAGAGCTGCCTGCAACCCTCAGTCATCCAATCTATCACGAGCATAGTGAGATCCGCCCCAAGGTCAGCATCGGAGCTGCCGTGTTTCCTCGCCATGCAAACAACGTCAAAGAACTGCAAGAGAGTGCCGACACAGCTCTGTATCATGCAAAGAAACGAGGCCGGAACCGCGCTAGCCTCTTCAATCAAGTGATGCGCACGCGGTTGGATCGACAGGTCACATTGCAGCGCACCGCAAAACAGGCACTCATGCAAAATCAGGTTGGCACCGTGTTCCAACCCATCAGAACCTGCAAAACCAGCAAGATCAAAATGCTGGAGGCCCGCCCGGACTGGCCCACACAAATCCTTGAAATTGCACGAGGCAGCGATCTCTCCAAAATCTTCGACAGCGCCAGCTTCAGCGACATTCTCGGCGACACCACAATTGCAGCCATCATTCACACCATGCGCGCCTGCCAAAACACTTCAATGGAGCCTTGGGAGTTCCTGTTCCGCGTGCCAGTGCCATCTCTATTGAAGGAAGGTTTCTGCGACGATCTCAGCTATCTGCTTCAGGAAAACAACGTCCAACCAGACAAATTCACATTAGAGATCCCCTCACGAGTTCTCCTGCGGGCCAACGCCCACATCCTGATCAGTCAGCTCAATGAACTCACCAGCACCGGCGTCAAACTCTGCATCAACCATTTCGATTCCGGAGGTCTCAAGATCGAGCACTTCCAGAAACTGAACATCTCTTATATCAAACTGCATGCAGGGTCTGTTGAGAAGCTCTTTGAAGACGAGAAGACAGCCCGCCTGCTCATCGCCGCAACCGAGTTTGCACACGCGCTGAACATCGAGATCATTCTCTCAGAGATCAAGAACGCTCATACCGAAGAAAAGCTGAAAGAACTTGGAGCGGAATATGTTCAGGGAGAGTTCTATGCACCTGAACAACGCTTCTCGGAAATCCATAAGAAACACGTGCTGGGCATATCTCAGGATCCGATCCAGAGAGCAAAATCAAGCATTGCACATAGAAGAGTGTCGCGCCTGCCGTCATCCATGATAAATTAGTGCTCAGACATCAGCGCAAGAGATCATGTGTGAGCAAGACCAAAAGACAACGGGCAATCAGTGATGCACTCGGCGCACTGATACCTCACGTACCATTTCTGGATGCAGCTGAAATCAGAAGCAAAGCCAACCAGCAACATCTGCGCCACCTACCGGCACATATCGCCGTTCTGCTGGCAACAACCAGTTATGTGCGCCACCAATACACGGACTATGATGATTTGCTGGAAGACGGTTTAGACCGCGACGCTGCACGCTACTGCGTGGCTGACGAAATGGAAGCCACCATCACATCGTGGGGTGGCACCATAACTGCGGATGAACTGCTGGCCGCTCCCAATGAAAGCGGCGAGCACGATCAGTAGCTATAAATTATCGGCAAACACCAATAATCCAAGTAAAGGCAAGTGCTACCAGGCACAGTGCTGGAATAATAATCGCAGCATAGCCGAAGAACGCAATTGCAAGGCCCCAGCCAACAAAGAAGTTAGCACAGAAATAGTATTTCGCTTCGCTGTTGCCATGAACAGCGTCTTTAAACAACCAGCCGATGACTGGGACGAGGAAGAGTATTTTAAAGAACAGCGGATCGCTATCCTGCTGAACCTCAGCAGAAGACAAAGTTGTATCGCTCATTACAGTGCCCGTTTTTGATTGATGGGGAAGAACACAGTCTTGACTTACATCAATTTAGCAGTTGCGCGCATGCGTCACATCAGCACATCTACGTATGAAGCATGAATATAGAATGTGACTGCTGCTCTTCTAAATCAGCCCCATGCATAACATTAACCACGGCACTGTTTCTGTTTCACGATTTTTCCTTCTTTTCGTCAGCTAAACGCAGCCGCTTTGGCCGCAGGAAAAAGGAAACAAGATGCCAAATAAAGAAATTGTCGGGTACGCACTCAGCACCAATGCGCAGCTCATCGCTAAGATGGCGGAAAGCGATTATACAACAGTCATTCTTTGCTTTGTTGTAGGTGATGAAGCGGGAAATCTCTCCCCAAGCACAGAACTTCAAGCAATGTTTGATGCACCAGATCTCATCAGCAACCTGAAATCTGCAGGTAAGCGAGTATTGATTTCTCTGGGCGGAGAAGTCTTCTCAACCCCAGCCTGGGCTGCCTTGGCAAATAACCTAGACAACACCGTGCAACAGCTGACCAAAATGGTAACCGACCACAATCTCGATGGTGTCGATATTGACTGGGAAGATACCAACTACACGGGGTATGATGCCCCATCCTTCCTCGTGGACCTCTCCAAAGCCTTGAAGGACCAGCTGCCGGACGGTCAGAGCTTCGTTACCCATGCACCACAAGCACCTTACTTTTATGGCGGTGCTCCAGGAACCTACACACAAGTGTACGTAGATGTCGCCAAGAATGCAGGAGACACAATCGATCTCTACAATATCCAGTACTATAATAATCAGTGGTATGTCGGTGAAACTGCTGCAGAAGAAACTGGCAAAGTTGCAGGTACTGAGCTGGTGAATGGTCAGACATTCCCCTCCAGCATTATCGGAATCGCATCAACTGGTGTTCCGATCTCCAAGCTTATCCTCGGCAAACCGACCACACTGCAAAATGTCACCGGCTCAGCCTCTATAAATGGCTATCTGTCTGCCGATGAGATCGTCGACAGTCTCATCACTCCACTACTAGGAAAAGAACCCGATTTTGCCGGAATGATGGGGTGGCAGTACCCCACTGAGTACGGCTCAGATACCGGTACAGATGATTGGGCACAAACCATGGCAAAAGCACTAGGCAACTGATCCTGACCAATTAGCGGGCGGCGGAGCAAATCTTGCTCCGCCGCTCAGCAGCGAAGTCCGAACTCCAGTCAATTGGTGTTCTCCCAAACAAGCACCTTCACAACACCTGGTTTGAAAACTTTTTCGTGATCAGTGCCGAGCAGCACGTAATGCACGATGCATATTCCCTAGGGTCTCCCTCAATGGTTGCAAAAGCACGATGGCAAAACACCTCCATCCGCAGATGCAGCCTGAAAAAATTCAATATGAGGAGAGGATCACATGCCAAAGTTCGGACTATCTCTTAAGCTTCAAGTCCCACCACTTCAACTGAACCAGCCGCAACAGGCGCCTGCTGCAAATCATCAGGCAAATAAACCAGGCGGTCTTGCAGGAAAGCAAGACGCTATTGCACAGCAGGTGAAAGACCTCCCGGCACCTGTCTTCCGCCCAGCATCCAATCCACCAACTTTTGAAGGTGCACGTGGTAGCGGCTGGGGCTCAGAAAACAGCGGTTGGCGCACTCTGAACATCGAGAACCAGGACAGTTTCATCCATACCAAACGCATCGATGCGAAAGCTCAGGGTGAGTATGCCGGCGATAAAATCCACCTGAGCATCGAGCCGAGCCAGGTACCAGCAGCCTTTGACGCCATTAACACTCTGCTTTTCTCTGAGGACTCTCCGGTCGACAAATGGAAAGTCACAGACATGACCCGTGTGACAGAGGGTTCTCGTGTTCAGGTCGGCGCGCAGTTCACTCTGTACCTACGCCCAACCTCCGAGGATTCCCAATACACCGCGCAGGATCTGAAGAACGATAAATCCTTCGTTGAAGCAATCGAGCAAAAGCTCACCCATGCAGGCATTCAACCGGGCGAACGTCCGGCCTCAGATGTTTCTGCTCACCATTGGGAGTTTGCCAGCTACCGCAATGAACTTCGCAGTGATCGTGAAGGTGGCGTCGCCCAAACAGAGGCTCTGCGCCGCGAACCGGTTTTCGAACTTCTCACGATCTGAAGCCACCAACAAAAAAAGGCCCGCAAATGCGGGCCTTAATTCTTTTTAGAAAGCAGTACTTAGCGGGTAAGTGGCTTGTACTTGATGCGGCGTGGGTCAGCAGCGTGTGCGCCCAGACGACGAACCTTATCTTTCTCGTAGTCTTCGAAGTTACCTTCAAACCACTCAACGTGGGAGTCACCTTCAAAAGCCAGCATGTGCGTTGCCAGACGGTCGAGGAACATACGATCGTGCGAGATAACCACGGCACAACCTGCGTAGCTCTCAAGAGCGTCTTCCAGCGCAGCAAGGGTTTCGGTGTCAAGGTCGTTGGTCGGCTCATCGAGCAGCAGCACGTTAGCGCCAGACTTCAGAACCTTCGCAAGGTGCACGCGGTTACGCTGACCACCGGAAAGGTCGCCAACTTTCGCCTGCTGTCCTGCACCTTTAAAGTTGAAGGAAGAACAGTATGCGCGAGAGTTGATCTCTTTCTTGTCCAGGTAGATAACTTCAGCACCTTCGGAAATTTCTTCCCAAACGGTCTTGCTGTCATCCAGCTTATCGCGAGACTGATCCACATAGCCAAGATGCACGCGCTCACCAAGCTCAACCTTACCACTATCAGGAGTTTCCTGACCGGTCAGCAGCTTGAAGAGGGTTGATTTACCAGCACCGTTTGGACCAATCACACCAACAATACCACCGCGTGGCAGCTTGAAGGACAGATCGTCAATCAGCAGGCGATCACCAAAGCCCTTGGAAACATTTTCAACGTCGATCACGTTGTTACCAAGACGCTCACCAACCGGGATCATGATCTGCTCAATGGTTGGCATACGCTCTTCCTGAGCAGCCAGCAGGTCGTCATAAGCCTTAATACGGGCTTTGGACTTGGTCTGGCGGCCTTTCGGAGACATACCCATCCACTCTTTTTCGCGCTTGATCGCACGAGAGCGAGCCATGTTCTCACGGCCTTCCTGCTCCATACGCTTGGTCTTTTTCTCAAGGTATGTGGTGTAGTTGCCCTCATATGGGATGCCCTGACCGCGGTCGAGCTCCAGAATCCAGCCAGTCACGTTATCAAGGAAGTAGCGATCGTGGGTGATGATCAGAACCGAACCCTTGAACTCACGCAGGTGACGCTCCAGCCAGTGAACAGTTTCAGCGTCCAGGTGGTTGGTTGGTTCGTCGAGCAGCAGAAGATCTGGTTCGGAAAGCAGAAGCTTACAAAGCGCAACGCGGCGGCGCTCACCACCGGAAAGGTTGGTCACAGGGCTGTCGGATGGAGGGCAACGAAGCGCTTCCATTGCCATCTCTACCTGGCTTTCCAAGTTCCACAGATCCTGAGCGTCGATCTCGTCCTGAAGCTGAGCACCTTCCTCGGCAGTTTCATCCGAGTAGTTCATCATCAGCTCATTGTAACGGTCCAGCTTCGCCTGCTTGTGCGCAACGCCTTCCATCACGTTTTCAAAGACGGTCTTGTCCGGGTCAAGGTGTGGTTCCTGCGGCAGGTAACCAACCTTGGCACCTTCAGCAGCCCAGGCTTCACCGGTGTACTCTTTATCCAGACCAGCCATGATCTTCAAAAGAGTGGACTTACCTGCACCGTTAGGACCAAGGATACCGATTTTCGCATCCGGGTAGAAAGACAGGTGAATGTTGTCGAGTACTTTTTTAGCACCGTAGGCCTTGGAGACCCCGTGCATGTGATAGATGAACTGGCGCGCCATGGACTGCCTGCATCTCCTGATCTGTGTAAACTAAGAATTCTCTGGGAAGCACTCATAGTGGAAGCTGCGCCACGGGGCAATCCATAACACTTCAGCGAAGATCAAATCCGCCGCTTTTTTCTTCCAAAATCAGGATTTTTGCAAAGCCGCCAGCTTCGCGAAAGCAAGAAAAAGGGCAGCGAGTAAAAACCGCCGCCCCTGCTACAAGTAAACCCGTAGAAACTTACGCCATCTTCAGCTGCGGAACCACGGTAAGAGTCCGAACCACAGCGTTGTCTTCAATAGCCTTCAGGCCCTTCACAGCAATGAAGGTCACAACCGGCTCAAAAACAACAATTGCCAGATAAGACAAGGCAAACTGCGCCCATGCTGTAAATGGTGTTGCCACTTCGCCAATCATCAGCCAGAAGCCAACCATGCCAGTCACACCAGCATAGTACATAGCATCCAGCTTCAGGATCTGAGCAAAGCTCAGACGTTTGGTCAGGTCTTTGTCAAACAGCTGCTTACCACCCAGATAATGAACGGAAATCAGCGGCAGCATCAAAGACAAGCTGTTGACGCCAAGGTGGTACATGTCCTGCGGGTCGAAAGCGAGCGCCTGAAACAACAGACCAATCGCAAACCCTAGCAGAACAGGTGTAAAGCCGAGCGTCAGATACATCGCCATAGCCCCAATAAAATGAAGCTCGGACGGTCCGACAGACATATGGAAACTCTGCATGAAAATGGAGAAGAAACCAGCAGCCAAAAGTGTTTTCAGCGGAGTAAGCGGCTCTTTCAGAAATTCAGAGATCTGCTCTTTACAGCCCCAAACAAAAACGCCGACGGCACCTGCATTGGCAGCAATAACCTTGGCCGCAGAAACGTAACCCGGTTCAATATGCATTTAATATGCTCCTCTTCGCACCCACCGTGCGGTTTGAGTTTATGTTGTGTCGGGCAGGTTTCCTGGCTCATGGCTTTTGCATCACTCGCCTTCCCAGAGATCATCTCCAGTGGCTTTTATGAGGAACGCACCACGTAACAGTTGCGGGGGCAGCTGCGGCTCGGGCCCATCTTTGGTCATCCCTACCGCATTCCCTTTTCATCCAAGAAGCTTGGCTTCTATAGAACCCAACAGCCGGAATATCGTAAATTCCAGGAGAAGACACAACTAGAAATAAGAGGAGGTTGGGAAAACGCTCAACTCCTGAGGTTTCTACTCAGAAGAAGCCACTACAAGCTGCAGGCAAAAAAAGAGGCGTGTACCCGGTGGTACACGCCTTTAAGAAAGTTGACACTCCCCCATCCGAGTGCCAGCCGAAGCTGCATTTAGAGATATCAGAGTGCCCCATCCCTTCATTGATCTTCATCAAAATAAATAAAATTACTTCTGAAACAGCAGAAATTATTCATTGTTACAAAACTAGTCAGTCCTTCAATCGATTAAAACTAGAACAACTCAAATATATCTCTGAGAGACCTCAACGAAAGTCTCAGTATTTTTTACTAATTCTTACTCAGGCTGGTCACAGAGGGAGCCTGCCACGAAAACTTCCTGAGCCAATGTCTCTCTGGTGAAATCACAAAGCTCCATGAATCAACCTTTCCAGAGACCTTATCTGGAGTTGTGCCGGAGGCTTCCTGTACCCCACTCTGGCCAGACGCAATCTGAATTTTCAAAGTACCCTCGCCCTTCCCTGCCAACTTCAACAATCCCAGATCTGTCTGTGTCCGGCCCAGAAAAACCGTAGGTGCTGCACCAATCCGATCCCAGATCGCACGCGCCAACTTCAAAGACGGGGTTTCACTGGAGGTCGCTGACACTTCAATAACCCGGAAACGCGGCAGACCATAGTTCAGCTCCACCATGGTGCGATCCACTTCATGATCACCAAAGCTCAGCACCCAGATTTCGAAGTGATGTTCTTTAAGGAAACCCACCAGTTCCTTTAAAGGCTGATAGGCGAACTCCCGATACTTGGCACCAACCGCTTTCGGCCCGTTGAGGGACAAATGAGCCCGCACGCTTTCGCTGTAGTCAGCGAAACTGCCAAGATCTCCGTCAGCATTGGGTGGTACGACCTTATTGTCAGCGCTCTGTACAGCGGTACTCCACAATGCCCCATCGCCCACAAGCACGGCCACTCGGTCTTCCAGCGCCACGAACTCCGGGCTTTCCGTCCGCCCCATGCGCTCAATGCTCTCAATAATCCCGTGGCGTGCTGTGGTGGAACTCCAGCTCGGCAGGATGTTATCCCGCTCACCACCGGTTGGCTGCATGACTGAAACTGCGGAGTATAAAAACAAGCTGGACCACTGCATCGCTCAAGATCACCCAGAAGCTGTTCAAGCAAGATGGAGACCTACAATGCACATCAATTGCCCATAAAAAATGAACTAAATGCAGTTGTGAAAAGAGAAGAGAATCATGATTGACGGGCGGAATCTCTTTTCTCTCAACTTGAAGACAAATACGAGTATTCACGTATATAAGTAATTTCAATCACCGAAACTTTTACTTACAATTTTCATCAATTTGCTTTGAAAGCGTCAGATAAACGTCATATACGCCTCTCTTTTCGATACTTTTTAGGATGAAACCCTCAACTCCCTAGAATTCTTAATAAATGCGCAACAATTTCAAACAATTATGCCCAGGAATTTCTTGGGGTACCAAAATGCATTTCCGAGCCCTTTTACTTCCAGTATTGCTCTTACTTACGCTGATTGGTTTATCGTTACACTTCATGTCGGTGTCTTCGTATGCGTCAATTTTTGATCCAGCGAACACCAGCTTTCAAGGCTCGTTAAATCAGGCAGAACTCCTGACACAGCAGCAGAACCTATGGACCATTTTGTCCGTGGGATTATTTGCGCTTGGTGTTCTTGGAATACTTGTCGTGTATTCCAGCCTGTTCATTCAGGAACGCATGCGGGCATCTCGCTTTTTCAACCGCGCATTGCTTCTGATCGTAATCAGCTCTGCGGCATGCTTGTTGATTGACACCACTCTGAACCTGCCGGATGTCACAGCTCAGCTGACCCTTTGGCAGTCAGAGGTCGAGTTCATCCCTCAGAGCGAGGTCCATGCCGCAGCAATCCACGCCGCAATGGCCGCCATGATTGCAGTGATCGCATACTTGCCCCTGTCACATCAGCTCACACTCCGCGCAACCATCATCCTTGCACTCTCAGTTGGTGCTGTCATCTACCCAGCCTACCTGAAAGGCGTACAGGGGCTGCTCTTACATCCAATCAGTCAGGGCACTGTTCTTTCAGTAGGTTTTGAGCAAATCGGAGGTGGAACGGTCGTCACCCTACTGGCAACCTTTGTGGCATTCTCCGGCATTTTCGTCACCGGCATCAAGAACTCGCCTGCACTGCCTGAGTATATCCTGCGCAATACACAAAACTACAATGTGCTGCAGATCAAAGCTGGTGCAGCTCTCATGGCTGTCGGTGGCATTGGTTTTTCAGTTGGCAACACAAGCATTTACTCTGGTGAGCTGGGCGCTGCGATCTACAACGTTCTGGTCGCTGCGGGCATCTCTGTTGCCTTGGGTGTTCTCTTTGGCTTCTTTGCGCCAAGAAAGGTAATGTATCCAACTATTCTGCTGAGCCTGATCGGCGGTCTTGCATCGGCACTTGGAAATGCGCAACACCTGACGATCGAAGGCGTAGCAGCCTTATCACTCGTGGCCTCCGCCCTTTCAGTCACAGCTGCCCGTATTGTCTTCATCCGAACCAAGACCCACAAAGTCACGATCTACTACACGAGCCTCGGAATCGGCTCATTAGTGGGCCTCTTTGGCTACACTCTGGCACTTCCATCAGATAATGTTCTGGCGGGCTGGACCTTCGACAACTTCGTTCTCCAAGCCGTTGGCGCTTCTCTGACGTCCCTTTGGGCCTTTATGACAGGCCTGATCCTGTTCTCAGTCTTCAAGTACTCTGGCATGTTCCAGAAAGCCGATGAGATTGATCTGAACGACTCTCCAATCGTCAGCACCATCAGCCAGATGGAGAACCTGATCGGCAAGTTGGTCTGGCATGACGCCAAGTTGGATGAGCGCCTACCAGTTCGCGATACAGACCCACAAGAACGCCTCGCCTCCCTATTCAACTCATTCCTCGACAAGCTGCAGAGCGATGAGAAGCGGCGAAAAATCAGCGAAACTTCAGACAGTAAGCAGCAGGAAGAACTCAGCAAACTCGCCACATTCGCTGAAGGCGCATTCGAAGGTCTCGCCATCTCAACTGACGGTATCATTGTCGAGTGTAACCACGTTCTCTACGAGCTTCTCGGCTATTCCGCAGGCGAAATGCGTGGCTCCAGCCTGCTGTCTCACGTGGCCCCGGACTACCGCGAGAAAGCCCGTGCAGCCATTCAGGCCAATGAGCCAACACCGAATGAAGTCATCCTGCTCAGCAAGACTGGTGAGCGCATTCCGATAGAAGTGCGTGGCCGCTTGATGGAGGTGGGAGACGAGAACCTCCGCGTCTCTGCAGTGCGTGACATGCGCAAGCAGAAGGAAGACGAAGCCCGCATTCTGCACCTTGCCCAGCACGACATGCTGACGGGTTTGCCGAACCGAACCTACTTCCGCGAGCGCTTCCAGCAAGCTATCGAAAACCAGGCTAGCGCAGAAGAAACCATCTCCGCCGTCATGGTTCTCGATCTGGATCGTTTCAAGGATATCAATGACTTATACGGCCACCCCGTCGGCGACAAACTCATCCAGACTGTCGCCCGCCGTCTCAATGCCTGTGTCACACACCACGACACCGTTGCCCGTCTGGGCGGAGATGAGTTCGCGATCATTCAGGTCAATCTGAAGACAACGGCAGAAGTCGGTCTGCTCACCAACAAGATCATCGAAGTCCTGTCTAAGCCAATCCATGTGGGCAACAACATCACGATCAGAACCAGCGCCAGCATCGGTATCGCGATTATTCCGGAGCATGGGACCGATCCTGATGAGCTGATGTCCAAGGCGGACATTGCCCTTTACGAGGCAAAAGAAGCTGGCAGAAACACCTTTGCGTTCTTCGAAGACAAGATGGAAGAAGCCATCCTGCTGAGAAGAACCATGGAAGGTGATCTGCGTAACGCATTGGAAAATGAAGAACTTCAGCTTCACTTCCAACCACAGGCGCGCTCAGACACCCGTTCCATCGTCGGCTTTGAAGCACTGCTGCGCTGGAACCATCCGGAGAAAGGCCTGATCGCTCCTAACAACTTCATACCGGTTGCGGAAGAGAGTGGTCTGATCATCCCGATTGGTCGCTGGGTGCTGAACGAAGCGTGTGCGCAGGCGTCTCAGTGGCCGGAGCGGTATCGTGTAGGTGTGAACCTCAGTCCGGTGCAGTTCTGTGATGAGTATCTTATTCAGGAAGTGGAAGGCGCACTGGCACGAAGTGGCCTGACCCCGGAGCGCCTAGAGCTTGAAATCACAGAGAGCGTCCTGATCCACGATGACCGCCGCGCACTAAATACCCTGAGACAACTCAAGGAGTTAGGTATCACCATCGCGCTGGACGACTTTGGTACCGGCTACTCTTCCCTCAGCTATCTGCGCCGCTTCCCGTTTGATCGCCTCAAGATCGACCGCAGTTTTGTCAGTGGGGTAACTCAGACACCGGAACTGGCAGCCATCATCCGCGCCGTGATCGATCTGGGACAGGCTCTGGGTATGGAAGTCATCGCCGAAGGTGTTGAAACTGAACCAGAATTAGAGCTGCTGCGCAATGAATCCTGCGATGAGGTGCAAGGCTACCTGATTGGCCGTCCGCAGATTATGGATGGAGAAACAGCGAAGCATGTCAGCAATGCCAATCTGGAAATTCAGGCGCTGGACCAGTACATCGCTGCGCTGCAGGAAACTTCTCTGAAGCTAAAAGAGAAGGAAAAACAAGCAGCTATGCAAAGTCAGGAAATGAGTGATGCGGGCGACTAAGCCCGCACTCTTCTAGCAAAACCGCAAGAAGCCAGCAGGACTTATCACCACCCTGCTGGCGCATTCACCGCCACGCGGCTGCGTCCGGCACCCTGCCTAACCACCTGAACCTGAACCGGAATTCGATCCTTCAGCGCTTCCACATGGCTAATGACACCAACTTTTCTCCCCTGCCCCTGCAACATCTCCAGCGCATCAATGGCAAGATCGAGGCTTTCTGCGTCCAGTGAGCCGAAGCCTTCGTCGATGAAGAGCGTGTCAACGAACGACTGACGTCCCTCCAAACCAGACAGCGCAAGAGCGAGGCTGAGCGAAATAAGGAAGCGTTCTCCGCCGCTTAGCGAGCGGGTGGAGCGTGGTGTGTCGCCCATATCACGGTCGATGACGAAGATGCCGAGACCGAAATCAGCCCGTTTCAGCTGGTACCGTGGTTTAAGCTGATGCAGCTGTTTGTTGGCAAGCTCCACCAGCAAATCGAGAGTAACACCCTGCGCCACCTTCTGGAATTTGGAGCCATCCGCAGAGCCAATTGCCTCAGAAATCGCGCCCCACGTCTTGGCTGTCTCCTTCGCCTCCAGCAGCAAACCCATGATTTGTTGGGCTTTTTCCCGTGCTTCAGCATCCACGCGCAGCTTCTCTGAAAGAACGCCGCGCTTCACTTGCAACTCAGAAAGCGCCTGCTTGGTGGCCTCCAGCTGAGAGGATAACTCCGGCTGCAACTTATCCGGCAAGGGCTCTGCCTGAACCGCTGCCAGCTCCTTTTCCCAAGTCGAAACAGCAGTTTGCGCTGCAACGTAAGCATCATCCAGCGCCTTCAGTTCAGCCAGCAAAGCCTCCAGCTCGTGAGCGCTCCTCTCCCGCAAGCCGTCATAGGCGTCTTTCGTCAGCCCCAGCCCCGCAAGCTCAGCATTTAGCCTTTCCGCACAATCAATTAGCGCGGCACCTGCCTTCGCCTCTGCATCCTTCGCAGCAGCCAGTCCAGCCTCCGCACGGCCAAACTCGGCCTTTGCGTTGCTATGTGCGTTACTTGCGTTTTTTATGCATTCTTTTGCGTTGCTATGTTTTTCAGTGAATGCTGCACGATGCGCCCCGGTCGCCATGCCACCCAGCAGCAATTTGCGCTCCGCAAACCGCTCCTGATGCAGCGCCCGAAGTTTCTCAAGCTGCCCTTGCAAGTCAGCGGCAGTCTTAGCAAGGCCACCATGCCGCTCGCTCAAACCACTGGTCTTCTGCTCCAGTGATTGCAGCGCGGCAGACGTTGTCCCCTCCTGCTGCTCAAGTTGTTCCCACGTGCTGATGCGGTCCTGCAAGCTCACCTTCAGCGCTGGTAACTCATCACCAAGGGACCCAAACACCATGCCACCAGCCAGCAGCGTTTCGCTGAGCCGTTGCTCCAATCGCAACCGTGCCTCAGAGTTCTCGTTGTGACGACCCTCAACACCGGAAAGTTCCACCTTGATGGAAGAAACCTCTTCAGCTTTTCCAGCCTGATCCCCCGCCGCTTTCTTATGTGCATCACGCAGTTCACGAAGCTTGGTTTCCAACTGCTCCAGCTCTTTGCGCAGCTCATCGTCCTGAACAAGCACTGCGCGCAAAGCATCGGCTTTGGACGTCACCTGAGCCAGCACCGTATCCAGCAACTCTGGCGTTTCAAGCAAAGCATCCAGCGCAAACGACAGCACGAACGGAGCTGCAAGCAAACTCCATTGCTGCTGAGCGTCTGCCTCAAATGCAGTCGTCTCTGCTTCAAACCGCTCCGCCTGCTCCAAAGCATTTTTCTTTGAAGCTTCGCAGGCAGCAAGCTCTCGCTCTATATCGCTTAGGTTTCGCTGCGCAGCTGTGCGAGCTTCTTCCGCTTCCTTGCGCTGTAGAAACACGTCGCCGAACAGCGCATCCAGCGCAGCCCGGCCCTCCTGTGTATCTACGGGGTGATCGTCAGAGCCACAAACCGGGCAAGGTGCATCTTCAACCAATCCGGCGCGCAGCAGCTTTACCTGATCCCCTTGCGCCGCTTCAGCAAGGGTGGAGAGCCCACGCGCTTTTTCGAGGGCTTCGTCGCGAAACGTCAGTTCCCGGGTCGCTTTCTCCTTGGCTTCCTGCAGGCCTTCCATCTGGTCTACAAGCTTCTGCCAGGTCGCACTTTCAGCCTGCTTGTTCCGCTTGGCCTTCACGAAATTGCGAGAGGTTTCCTGAAGTTTCTCAGCCCGCTGACGGAAAGCAGAAAGTTGCTCCATGCTCTTGCGGGCATCGTTGGCGCCAAGAGCGGAAATCTCGCCTTTCTTGGAGGCAACATCACTCTCACAGCCGTCTAGATCAGACGCAAATTGCGCCAGCTCAGCGGAAAGCTTGCTTTGGATCTCAGTGAGTTCGTTCTCACGCTTGCGCATCTCAACAAGGCGTTCAGCATCCTTGGAAAGCGCAATCTGAACCCGGTCATACTCTTCCAGATCGGCAAACAGGCTGTCCCGGCGCTCTTTCAGCACTTTGGTCGCACTCAGCCGGGCCATCTGCTCTTTCACAGTGGCCTGCAAGGCTTTCTGCTCTTCAAGAGATTTGGTGTGTGCCGCCAGCGCATCTTCCGCTTGCTTGGCATCCAGATTGGCCGCATCAGAGCGTTCGCGCAGCTGCTTGCCTTCCGTTTCCAGCTCACCCAGCTTGGTGTCCAGCTGCTCAGCAGCACTCCACTCTGGTGTCAGCTTGGTCAGCTCAGCTTCCAGCTCATTGAACAGCGCATCAGCCTGCTTGGCCTGCTCGTCCTTGGCAGCCAGATCCGTACGCGCAGCTTCCAGCATCACCAGGCTTTTTTCAGCAGTTGCACGCGTGCCAGCAACATCGCGCTCCGCATCCACCACGCGCTGGTTCACCGGCTCCAGAGACTTGATGCGCTCAAACTGTGCCTTCAGATCCCGCTTGGCCTGCGCATTCTCATGGCGCGCTTTCAGGGCAACAAACTCATCATGGGCAGAGGCCAGCTTGGTCTTGGCTTCATCCAGCTTTTGCAGATGGCCCAAAGACTTGGCAATGGCATCCATATCCGATTGAACGGAGGCAGACTGCTTTTCCAGCTCACCCTGCTCACCAACAAGCGCGGTGCGTTCCTCGTCTTCCAGAAGACCGGCCACATCAGACTTTTCTTCCAGCTTGCCGACAGCATCTTTGGCCTCAGAAAACCGCTGGAAGATCTGCTTGGAAATGTCTCTGTAGCGCTGGGTGCCTGTCACTTTTTCAAGAAGCGCAGCCCGCTCATTGTCATTGGCTTTCAGGAAAGCATCAAAATCGCCCTGCGCCAACAAAACCGTGCGCTTGAACTGGTCGTAGGTCAGCCCAAGCCGTTCCTCAACAGCCGCATCCACCTGCTTGATGCCGCTTTCAACCGCAGCATTGTCTTCAATGCGAACCAGCGACCGCTCCACATTCTGCAAGCGGCCAGACGCCTTGTTGCGCGCACGGCGCACTGTCCAGCGCGCGCGGTATCCCGTTCCATCTGCACCGATAAAGTCCGCCTCGGCAAAGCCAGAAGCTGCACCACGGGTCAGCACAGTTCGCGGGTTTGTCTCTTTCAGGTCTGCACCGGCAACATCCGGCACACTGTCGCTGCTGCCTGCAGCGCTCAAACGCGGGCACTGCCCAAACAAGGCAAGGCACAAGGCATCCAGCAAGGTGGATTTGCCCGCTCCAGTTTCTCCGGTAATCGCGAATAAACCAGCCCCGTCCAGAGGCTCCTGTTCAAGGTCAATCTCAAACGGAGCTGCCAGACTGGCAAGGTTTTCGCCACGCACCGCTAGAATACGCATTACTCGACCTCCGCTTCTGCGATTGCGCGATAAAAATAGTCCAGATGCTTAGCTTCCGGCTCCATGCCGTGCACCCGCTCAAAAGCTGATTTGAAAAGCTCATCCGTTTGAATTTCAGATAGGCGGATCAGGCTCTCGGCCTCAGCACTCACCACCTCTTGCTGTTTGGGTCGCAGCACAGAAACACCGGCACTACGCACCGGATACTCCGCCAAAATCTGGTCCACCTCAGCCTTCAGCCCGCCAGCCGACACCTGCGGTCTCAGATCCACATGCACAAATGGCTGTTGTTCGACTGGCAGATCTCCATCCAGCTCCAACGCATTCAGCGCAGGCACCAGCTCTTCCAGCAGCAATCCACCATCCCCTTTCAGGCGGTGGAACGGCACAGGCCGGGTCAAAGCAAGACGCTCAATGGAAAGCACGCCGGCATCCGAAAAGCTCAGCAGATTAACGCCGTGCTTGTAGTGTTGCTCGGTGACAGAAAGAGGAAACGGCGAACCGGAATAGCGAATGGTTTCCTTGCCCACTTTCTGCGGTTTGTGCAAATGCCCAAGCGCCACATAAATCAGGTCATCAGGAAACTGCTCCCACGGCATGGCATGCTCACCACCAATCAGAATGCGCCGCTCTGCGCCTTCCGACTCCAGACCACCTGCCACATGCAAATGTCCAGTCGCGATCAACGGCATCTCGCCAATCTGCTCACGAGCCTGCTGAACCGCCGCCTCATAAAGCTCCGCCACAGCCCGCACCACTGGCGAGCCTTCTTCTGAAGAAGAAAAGCTCAGCCCTGGCAAATCGGTTGCACGAGGAAACGGCAGTGCCAGCACATAGGCCTTCACCGCACCATCACTGTCTTTGAGTGGAACGAGGTGATGAGAAAGGTCAAGCAAACCATCATGGCGGCGCACCATGCCAACCGCCTGCACACCAATCTTTTGAAACAGCACGCCCGGCGCTTCCACACGCCCGGCAGGGTCATGATTGCCAGCAGTCAGCACTGTCACCAGATGCGGGCGCTTCTCCCGAAAACGGGCCAGCGTCTCATAAAGCATCTGCGTGGCTTCTGCCGAAGGGTTCTGATTGTCGAACACATCTCCTGCCACGACCAGCGCGTCCACCTCATGGCGCTCAATCAGTTCTTCAAGCTCCTTGAAGAACTGTTGGTGCTCATAGGTGCGCGACCAGCCGTTCAGACTCTGGCCAATATGCCAGTCTGCTGTGTGCAGGATTTTCAACGCCATACTACCTGTTCCACGCTCCGGGCCATGAGTACAGTCAACTTGAAGGACCGCAGCATCATGACTCGGAAATGATTCATTAACCAATCCGCAAATTAGGCATAGGGTTTACACAGAAGTCTTTAAAGCGTGGCGCTAACCCACAGATTTAGGGGATTTGGCACAAGTAGCTCACAGGAATCTGTTTCCCCACCTCCCCGCGCGTAATTTTCGTGAATTTGTGAGCCCCTTTTCGCAGCTTCCGCAAAGCCCACCCGAATCTCTTCGTTCACCATTAGCGAACAATCAGATCACCAAAGCTTACCTTGTTCATTCTGAGAAGAGGAATATCTTGAGAGGCAAGACGACCGCATTGAAAATATTAAGAAATCAGGAGAGTCCCATGTCTACGATCGCATCTGATTTAAGAGTAAAAATTCGCCCGTCCGAAGCCCGTGGCCACGTTGATGCAGGCTGGTTGAAGTCCTCCCACTCCTTCAGCTTCGCCAACTATTTTGACCGTAATAACATGAACTTCCACAATCTGCGGGTCATCAATGATGACTGGGTCGCAGCCGGTGGCGGCTTCCCCATGCACCCCCATGAGAACTTCGAGATCTTCTCTTACATGCTGGAAGGTGCTCTGGCCCACGAAGACACCATGGGCAACGGCAGCACCGTGCGCAAAGGCGGCATCCAGTTCATGAGCACCGGCTCCGGCGTGCAGCACTCAGAGTTCAACCCATCCAGCACGGACGAAACCCACCTGCTGCAGATCTGGCTGATCCCGGACCGCAAGAACACCACGCCGCGCTATGAAATGCTGGAGCTGGATGACACCGCCCGCGATGGCAACTTGCAGCTCTTCCTCTCCCACGATGGCCGCGACGGTTCCATCCGCACAGAGGCAGCAGCAGACGTCTATTCCGGCAAACTGAACGGCGACGACGCCATCCGCTTTGAGCTGGCCGACGAACGTGCCGTCTACGTGCACGTGGCCCGCGGTGAAGTGCAGATCAACGGCGAAACGCTGAAAGACGGCGATGCCATTGAAGCAGATGGCACCGGCACACTGGAGCTGACCAACGGCAAGGACGCAGAAGTGGTGCTCTTCCACCTCTCCCCACGCCGCTAAGCAAAACAGCACATCCCCCATCTGAACCACCCAATGCCTGACAGGTTGGCATTGGCACAAAGGGAGGGAGGCACTCCTCAATAACAAAAAGCCTCCCTCCCCTTATCCTCTTTCTCCGCTGAAGACTCACCTTGCAATACTACAAGGATATTTGTAATATATTCGCATGACTGAGAATTCTACGGGTGATGCCCCCACAAATCTGCAGGAAGATGACGCCGTCGCAGCGCTCGCCGCTCTGGCCCACAAGGACAGGCTGGCCGCATTCCGCCTCATCCTGACAGCCATGCCAAACGGCCTTCCATCCGGGCAGATTGCCAAAGACCTTTCCATCGCCCCCACCCGCATGTCCTTCCACCTTGCAACGCTTGAACGCGCTGGTCTACTCACCGCCCAGCGCGAAGGCCGCGTGGTGCGTTACGCCATTGCCCCGCACACCATGCGCGGCCTGCTTCGGTTCCTGACCGAGGATTGCTGCAGCGGCGATCCGACCATGTGTCTGGACTTCAACCCGTTTCCCTGTCGTTGACCGACCCCATCGGAGAGACCAAATGAACCCGATCATCTACCACAACCCCAAATGCGGCACCTCCCGCAACACCCTCGCCATGCTCAAGCAGGCCGGCACCGAGCCAGAGGTTATCGAGTATCTCAAAACCCCGCCTTCCCGCAAAACGCTGGAGAAGCTGATCAAGGACAGCGGCCTGACCGTGCGCGAAATCCTGCGCAAAAAAGGCACGCCCTATGAGGAACTCGGCCTGGACGATGAAAAGTGGACCGACGCCCAGCTGATCGACTTCATCGAGGAACACCCGATCCTCATGAACCGCCCGTTCGTCACCACCAACAAAGGCACTCGCCTCTGCCGCCCATCTGAAGTGCTGCTGGAAATCCTCGATGAGGAACAGATCGGCGCCTTCACCAAGGAAGATGGCGAAATCGTCATTCCGGCAAAGGGTTAAGCCGTGTCTGAGAGCTCGATTGATTTAACTGACCTGCCAGAGGTGGAGGCTGACAGCTTCCACCCGATCCAATCCGGCACCCTGCGCAAAGACGATGCCCCGGACCACGCCCCGCGCATCCTGCTGCTCTACGGCTCCTTACGCAAACGCTCATTCTCCCGCCTCGCGGTACAAGAAGCCCAGCGCATTCTGGAACAGCTTGGCGCCGAAACCCGCATCTTCAACCCAAGCGGCCTGCCACTGGCTGATGATGCGGAACCAGACCACCCCAAGGTGCGGGAACTGCGCGAGCTGATGATGTGGTCTGAGGGTCAGGTCTGGTGCTCACCAGAACGCCACGGTGCCATGACGGGCATCATGAAAACCATGATCGACTGGGTGCCTTTGTCCGTCGGCGCTGTCCGCCCGACACAAGGCAAGACTCTGGCGCTGATGCAAGTCAGCGGCGGCTCTCAAAGCTTCAACGCCGTCAACCAGATGCGCGTGCTGGGCCGCTGGATGCGCATGGTCACCATCCCCAACCAGTCATCCATTCCAAAGGCGTTTCTGGAGTTTGATGAGAACGACCGCATGAAGCCGTCTTCTCTCTATGATCGCGTGGTGGATGTTATGGAAGAACTCATGAAGTTCACCCACCTCACCCGAGGCCACGCTGACTACCTCACCGACAGATACTCCGAGCGCAAAGAAACCGCCGCAGAACTCTCTGCCCGAGTGAACACGAAGTAGATCTGACCAAGCTGGTATGCCCCTCAAAGAGCATGCCACCAGAACGAACGTTTCACAAAAGCCGTTTGCCTGATCAAAACACAGCGCAAACGGCTTTTGCCGCATTCGTTTGGTGAGGCCGTTTTCTCCGGAAAACACCTAGAACAGATAGCCCATCATATCGATCTGCCCCCCAGCCCACGTTTTGTCGCCGACAGGCTTAATCATAAAATACTCAGGCAAATCTTTCTCAAGCAGCATGATGCTGGCCAACTCATGAATGGCCATCCATTTGCCTGGTGCGGGAGAAACATGGCGGAACCCATGTTTCAGGTACAATCCACCTTTATCCGCAATCAGCACCATAAAGTCGACGTCCGCCCGCTTGGCCAACTCCTCTGCTTTTTGCAGTATGGCGCCTGCGATACCGCGATTGCGGTGCGTTTCAGCAACACACACGTCGATCATCCCGAAAACCCGCAGGCTTTGGTCTCCAACTTTAATCATCCGGTGATCAACCCCGGCCTGACCAATGATTTCATCGTGTTCTTCAGCAATCAGCCTGAAATGAGGAAGCTGCTTGAAGAAAGTCCGACCTTCAAAAAAACCAGGAAAACATTGATCCAGCAGGGTCACAAGACCAGCCTCACGCCTGCGATCAACTTCATCCTCTCTAAAAATATGAATGTTTGGTCCGCTCACTGTAATTCCTTCTCAATGACTTATGCAAAGAGATCAGGACTTATGCAGATTAGCAACTTAAATCTCAGCTCATGACCGGGACCACTGCCGCTAAAACTGACAGGTCTCAACCATGCATTAAACACCTGCTGCCATACACAGCACAGGGATTGGAACAAACAGAGGCAAACCTCATGGATTACATTCTGGGTGTTGATGGCGGCGGCTCCACATGTCGTGCAGCAATCGCAACAGCAGACGGACGCTTGCTGGGCCGCGGCAAAGCAGGACCAGCCAACATCTACAGCGATCCAACCCAGAGCCTCAGCTCCATCCTCCATGCCGCAAAAGAAGCCTGCGAGGATGCGGGCCTCACGGAAGACGCCTTGCAGCACACCTTCGCCGTGCTGGGCCTTGCCGGCGCCAACGCCCACAACGACCCCGTCGGCCTTGCCGAGAACCTGCCCTTCGCTGCAGTTCAGGTCGTCTCCGACAGCCTGATCGCTCTGGAAGGTGCCCACGGTTCTGAAGACGGCGTCATCGGCATTCTCGGTACCGGCTCCAACTTTATGGCCCGCAAAGGCGAAAAGCACTACTACCTCGGCGGTTGGGGATTCCACTGCGGGGATCAGGGCAGCGGAGCCAAAATGGGCGAACGCGCGCTGGAAGAAGCCCTGCTCGCCCACGACGGCCTGCGCAAACTCTGCCCGCTAACAGAACACATCCTGCGCCAGTTTGACGACGACCCGCGCAAGCTTTCTGAGTTCGCCCGCACAGCAAAGCCGAAGGACTTCGGCGAGTTCATGCCCATCATCCTCATTTACGCCAAGCAGCAGAGCAGCCTTGCCCTCGACATTGTCGAAGAAGGCACCACCTACGTGGCCTCAGCTCTGCGCCTCTTGAGTGATGATGGCAAACTCCCCATCGCCCTTCTCGGCGGCCTCAGCCACGCCTACGACGCATTCCTCCCGCCAGATCTGAAGCAGTTCATCGTGCCAGCCAAAAACGACGCCCTGCGCGGTGCACTGGCCATGGCCGAACGTGAAAACGCGCTGAACACCTGAACCTCAGGAAACACACCCAATCTGGCTCTCGGCTTCTACTGCTGATGAACCATCACCGTGTTGCCCGGCGCATGAACTGTCAGCGTATTGCCGGCACCAGTATCCGCAGTCTTGAGCCCATTTCCGCGCTGAGTGTAAAGCACATTGGTTCCATTGCTCGTCACAGCAAGCCCAGCTTCATTGTTGTTACCGTGTTGCCATAAGGTACCTTTGGAGTTGTTGCCGGAAACCTCCACGGAGCCCTGATTGCCATCACCAGTCTGGAACAGATTGCCCGTTGAGTTATCACCCGTGATCACCACAGTGGCGTCATTCCCTACACCGCCACCATTGGGCGCAAGAAAGCTGTTGCGCACAGCAAGCGCCGCTAAATCATCTGCCGTATCCAGCTGATCTTTCGAAGCACCAAAAATCTTGCCGACAAGCCATGTGCCCCTCAAACCGTACTGCCCAAGGCCTGCGGTCAAGGTATCACCGCCTTGCAGAACGGTTGCCTCAGTATTATTGGCATTCTGCATCACTTGAACTTTGTGACTGTCACCCACCTGCCGGATGAGCGCCGAGTTCCCGTCACCCGCAAACACCGCACACGGCATCAACAAAGCAGCCAGCATCATTCCTACAAAACTTCTAAACATAACCATCACCCGAAAATCGGAGCGATGAGCCCACCTAAGGCTATTGCCCCTGCATAATACTCAGAGAATTTCCATTCCCGAACTGATTGAAGAGCGCCCGGTTGTTGTTCCCAAACTGCCCCACCAGCGCATTGTTGTCGTGCCCATAAACTCTGCCGGAAAGCGAGTTGCCGTACCCGTATTGAATGAAACCAAAACCATTCCCGGTTCCCTGCGCTTCATAAAGCACCGTGTTTCCCGTTCCGATGATGAGCCCCTGCCCGGCAACCGGTGAGTTCGGCACACCGCTGATCGTCGAAGGCTCCACTGGTACAATCAAACTGGCAAAACTCTCTTCAAGACCACGAAGACTGATGGTGTTGCCACCGTACTCCGTCACCTGCGGAATATTGCCGGTGAACACCTTTGCGCTCTTTTCTTCCAGATATCGAAAACTCTGATTGTCCAGCGCATATCCTGTTGCATTCACCTGAGGAATAACCGCCAGCTCCTGCGCGGCACTCCAGGAAAGCCCGATCAACAGGGCACCCCAAAAACCAAGAAAACCAACAGACCGACCCAACATGACAATGCTCCGGAAGTGGACTAAGCCACTTCCATCACATCACAGCGTTTTCTATTTTTTCTGGATTCAGTCACTAAAACTGAAAAGACCCCGGCCCTTAAGGCCGGGGCTGATAGACTTACCAACCAGTCGCACCATCCAGTGTCTGGAATGGAACAGAGTTGTCTGTCACGATCGTTGGCAGGTTTACGTTCGCAGCACCCTGCATAATGGTGGCGTTGTTGTTGTCACCAGTCTGGCTAACATCAGCAGCATTTATGTTGCCTTTCTGACCAACACGGGCGTTGTTGTTGTTGCCCATGATCACAGCCAGAGTTTTGTTATCATTACCAATCTGAGCAACCTGCAAGCGGTTGTTGTTGCTGGTAGACGGATCACTCAGGTCACCGATGTTACCTTCGATGATGTTGCCAGCACCGTTTTGAGTGAAGAACACTTTGTTCTGATCACCGTAAACGTCACCCCAGATGATCTGGTTGTTATCGCCACCCTTCTGGATGAACTGCAGACGGTTAAAGCTTCCGGAAACAGTGCCAACCTCTACTGTGTTGTCGTCAGTTGTCTGCAACACATAGAACTTGTTGATGTTTGGACCGTTTAGCCCAGCAATATCCACACTGTTGCCATCACCAGACTGCTTCACAGCCATGTACTGGTTAACACCACTGGAGTTACCAGAGACGGTGTTGCCTTCACCGGTCTGCTGAATGGAAACCTTACCATTGGAGCCCATACCGACGTAGTCGATAGCATTGGAAGATCCAGCCTGACGGGTCCGGATCAGGAAGTTATTGCCATTTACGTTGACATCAGCATCCTGCAGATCACCAGTCTGACGATAAGCAGCATCATTCATGTCACCTTCGATGACAGATTTAGCATAGGACTGGGTAGCCCCTGCATCCTGAACCAGATCAACCAGGTTGCTATTACCTCTGGACTCAAGCCAGAAGTTATTGCGTGAACCATTCTGAGAAGCTGATGTATCGTTGGCAGAACCAACCTGGATCAGCTTCGCACCATGAGATGGACCTTCGACAACGTTTGTACCGGTGCCAGTTGGATCTGGTGGAACATTGTTGATGTTAGCACCGTTAAGATTGCCACGCTGACGGATTGTTGCAGTGTTTACACCACCAGTTGCACTGGTGTTCTCCTGAGTAACACGAGCCACAACGTTAGTGTCGCCACGCTGATCAATTGTCAGGCTGTTCTGCATTGTGACAGCACCTGCTTGACCAGTCTGTTCCACGTTCCAGACACGATGATCAGGAGTACGGTCAGATGGAGAACCATTGGCACGCTGCAAGATGCTTGCAGTGTTCTGGTCTCCAGACTGGCTAACATTTCTCACCATCTGATTGTTATCTTGGTTGACGGAGAGAGTGTTGCTGGCGCCATGTTGAACCATCTGGCCATCATACTTACCGCTTGGACTGCGGTCGCTACCAGCAATGTTGTTGCTACCAGTCTGCAGAACAGTTGCGGTATTTCCACCACCAGCAGTGTTGGTCTGCTGAACGATAGCGTCGTTGTTGTCGCCAATCTGGGTGATTGTGCCCGTGTTGCCTGCACCAGCTAAATTGACCTGGCTCAGGGAAGATGCATTACCATCTCCCGCATGCGCAGCAGCAACTGAAAATGCTAAAGCTGAACATGACAAAATAAGAATTTGCTTCATAATTTCGAACCTTCACCTATAATAGTTCGGGTGAGCAAAGGTGATTGCAACCAATCAAATTTGCTCCGTTGCGACATGAGGGTGTGTGAGTTTTAGCGAGGTCGCACACCCTCTATTACCGTTTTTACGGTAACCGAGATCTCTTGCCACCAATTCTCATAGCCTCTTATTTTCAATGAGTTAGAGATGTTGGAGTGCAGGAGGAAAAAGTTGGATGCTGTTCTAGAACTGCTGAACATTTCGCAACATCCTAAGATTTCTTATTCGCCCACAGGTTTGACCGTGCCAGTGGAACACTGCCTCTGTAAGGACCCATATTCGATGGGGGGCGCGCCTTTTTAACCTTTACACGCTGAGTGACCTGTGCCTTCTCCGATGTGTATTCCTGATACAAAGCATTGGCTTGCGCCGGGTTCTCAAAACTCCAGGCTCCAACGCGGGCACCTTCCATCACGATGGCATAAACCGCCTTCTCAATGGCTTGTTGAACAGCCAGCGTCACAGGCTCGTTCTTGGTGATCCCAGCTTCGGCTTCTAAAATTTCATCCAAAGCGATGTAGCGGAAAGCCCCGCCCTTCAGGCCAACAGAGACCACAGACTTCTGAACCATTACGTTGGCCATGACTTCACCCGTCCGCGTGCTCACAGCACGAAGCGATACGGTCACATCATCCTGTCGGTAGTCCGCATTGCCGCCGATGCCCAGATAGCGAGCCCCGGCACCGCCTGTGCGGGTGTTGCTGTCATACCCAACAACGCCGCCCTCAAACAAAACGCCAGCATAAAGCAGCGGCGGCAGAACCTTCGGGTCCACCTTGTCTTCACCCAAATAGATCTTGCGGATCTGCGTAACGATCTGGCGTTCCTTCAGCAAGGCATCCAGATTGCCCCTCTCAACCACACGGAACCACTTGCGATCCCCCGCATCCTGCAAAGCACGAACCAGCATGGTATCCGCCCCTTGCGTCACAGAACGAGACAGGGTCTGCACTTTATCGGAGGGCTTATATTGCCCCGTCAGATCCTGATAGCTGTAAACCGCAGCATAGACGGGCTCTTTCGGAGGCGGCAGCTTTTTCAACTTGCTGGCCTGAACAGACACCGTTGCAAGTTGAGGTCCGGGACTAAAAGCCATGCGTGTTACCGGCCCGCAAGCAGACAACGACAACGCCATGGCAACCACAATGGATTTCTTCATCATATCAATAACCTGGCATTAATTTATAGGAGTATCAGTCTGCAGAACCGGAACCGTAATATCGGTAATCGCGCCTGTGCTTTCGTCAATAATCTGCAGTTGAATGGAATCTGAACCGCGAACAAATGAAACTTTCTGGTCGCCAAAACTAACGGTGCCGCTGTCCTTCGGATCATCACCAAAGATCGCCTGGGAAACCTGATCCGCCAGCGCATAAATCAGTCGGTTCTGCAGCTGGCGCACAAACAGGTCAGCCAGACTACTGCCGGAACCATCCGCCCCACTGCCGGAACCGGACCCATACTTGTTGCTTCCCCCAACCGTCGCCGTTTTCTGCGCGTTGGCTGTTGCAAACAGGTGCGTTGTGTTGGCCGCATATCCGCCAAAGCTTGGATTAGTCGGCTGATAAATAAGTTGTTGTGCGTGAGAAGAGCCCACGCTGAGGGCACACCCCAGCATAAGCCCGAGAGCAGATGTTAGTCTCATAGCAACCCCTAATCTAACGAGGACTTCACGATAAATTTCTGAGAAAGAAAGTGTCAGTTGTATCGATGTAGCTTTGGTATATTAGGGGATTACTATTGTGTCATCTCTCGACATATCGAGGTATTAGTTTCTTTTAACAAGGTAAGAACCAAGTAATTACTATGAACTAATTTCACCTAATGGATTATTGATAGAATATATCATCCATGAATTCATAGTGGTATTATTATCAATTCTAATAGCGCCCAGATGATTACAGCAGGCAGGCAAAATGCACTCCACCACAAGATGCAACCTGCACCACGACAGCGAATTTTAAAGAGAAACAAAGAAGATAGGGAAAGGTGGTAGGCCCGGAGGGACTTGAACCCCCAACCAGTCCGTTATGAGCGGACGGCTCTAACCAGTTGAGCTACAGGCCCTTACCGAGGACAGGTTCTACACCAACAACCGCCGTGGAGTAAATTGTTTAAAGCCGGGAGTCCGGCAGATCCTGTTGAAACTTGGGGATGTGTCTTTTCCCCGTCAGATCAACAGAGGATTCATCACAATGCTTTATAAATACCTGATTTTAAGAGAATATGTGAAAACTCAACACGCCACCGACAGCCTGCCCCCTTGGAGTGCATGATGCGCCAGCCCCTCATTAAGTTCACCGCCTCTCTCTTTCTCCTTGTCGTTATTGGCTGGTTACTCTTCATAGGGCGCTCCCTCATCATCCCCCTGATTATCGCATTGGTGCTTTGGTACATCATCAACTCGATGTCCTCCGCCCTGCGACATCTGCCGGTGATCGGCACCTACCTGCCGCGTCCCCTCACCATTTTGCTGGCCCTTTTCGCGATCTTCTATGTCGTCGGCATCCTGTTCAACATCGTCTCGGTCAATCTGCAGCAACTGGCCTTCGACGCCCCGACATATCAGGGTCGGCTGGATGAACTGCTGCTCAAGCTGGCCAATCAGCTGAACATGGAAAAGCCGCTCCAGCTGTCGGATATCCTGCCCAACTTCTCGCTGAGCGCAGCCCTCAGCACTGGAGCCTCTGTTCTCACCAGCCTTGCTGGCTCCAGCTCTCTGGTCTTCATCTACGTGCTCTTTATGATTTTTGAGGCCGCCACATTCGATAAGAAACTGGCCGCCCTCTTCGAAGATTCCGACCGTGTACAGCTGGCGTTTGCCATTCGTGGAGAGATTGGCCGCCGCATGCGTCATTATATGGGCATCAAAACCGGCGTCAGCATCATCACGGGTTTCCTCACCTATGCCATCACATCCTGGGCAGGCCTGCCCTATGCAGCGCTCTTCGGCTTCATTGCCTTCCTGCTCAACTACATCCCGACTATCGGATCCCTGATCGCAGTCATTTTCCCAAGCCTGCTGTCGCTGGTTTACTTCGACACCCTCACACCATTTATCGCCATTACATTGGGACTGGGAGCAGTTCAGTTCATTCTTGGCAATCTGGTGGAACCACGTCTGATGGGCACACAACTTAACATTTCACCCCTCGTTATTATGATCTCTTTGAGCTTTTGGGGCGCATTATGGGGTGTAATTGGAATGGTGCTGTGCGTGCCACTTGTCGTGCTCGCCATCATCATTTGCGCTCAATTCCCGTCTTCCCGCCCCATTGCAATCCTGCTGTCGGGAGATGGAAACGTGGGTGATCCAATTATTCTTGATCATCAAAATCAAACCCGTGAATTGACATGATCACGCCCGAGAGCCGCCGCAATTGTAACTTCTAATTGCATTTCTCGATATTCGGCTGATCAAGAATGACAGTCAGGCCCCCTGATCTTGCATCAGCCCAAACGACTTTGACATTGGAGTTTTTAATGCAGAACAAACAGAAGAAATTGCGTCTTCCAAGCATGAGCGCGCTGGCCGTTGCCGGTCTCGTTGCCGCCGCCCTTGTTGTTTCCAGTGGTGTAAATGCCAAGGCTGCTGAGCAGACCGGCAAGATCACCATCTCTGGACAGGGCTCCGTCAACGTGGCACCGGATATGGCGACGCTGGTCTCCCGCGTAATCACGCAGGGCGATGACGCAAAATCTGCACTTCAGCAAAACTCAGTCACCATGCGCGCCATCCTTCAGGATGTTGAAGACGCTGGCATCGACAAAAAAGACATCCAGACCACCGGCTTTGATATCTCCCCGATCTACGACAACCGTCGTCTCAACAACGGTGAGCGCAAAGCCCCTGAGATTGTTGGATACCGCGTACAAAATGGCATCCGCATCAATCTGAAAGACATCACCAAACTCGGCACAACACTGGACATGCTGGTGCAGAACGGCTCCAACGATGTGGGCCAGATCCAGTTCGGCGTTTCCAATCCTGAGAAATACATTGATGAAGCGCGGGAAAGCGCAGTGAAGGATGCCCGCACCAAGGCCGAAACCTACGCAAAAGCTGCTGGTGTCACACTCGGCAAGGTCCTGAGTATTTCCGAAGCTGGATATAACCCAAGCCCATATCCGGAAATGATGGCGATGAGAGCTGCAAAAATGGACAGCGCCCCTCCAATTGCAGCAGGGCAAGAAACCCTCTCGTCATCAGTGACAATAACATATGAGCTTGTGCAATAAACACGAGCCTCCAACACCACCTTCAAAACCCCGCGCCCCGCGGGGTTTTCTTTTTCCAGCCCGGCATTTCCTGTCAGCCAAACTGGTGCAAGAAGAAAAGCACCATGCTACACTTGGCAACACCACGCTCATCAGCTGCAGGAAAAGCGACCTCCACTTTCCCAGGCTGCGTACCACCCCAAATCCGGCAGTTTTGACAAGTCATAAAACAAGCATGACTATGTGCAGAACACCGCCATATGCCCGCACCAAACCACGCCTCTCGATTTGCCCTGATGTTTACCGAAAAAAGGGCCTCCCCGTGCTAAGGAAAGGCTAAGCCCACGAAACAAAAGGAACAATCCGCCAATTTATGCGGGGCCAATTTATGCGGAATCGATTTCTGCCGGTCTTAACAGGCCTCTCCATTTAATAAGAAAATACTTTACTTATTAAATCCCGCAAATTAAGAAAGAGATATATTTCTAAATAGGTGATACTCGTGACCATATCCAATCCCACACAATCTGTTCCTTTATCTCCCTTAAAGAACCTGACGATGGATGGTCGCTGGTTGGCGTCCCTCATTATGATCCTCGGCGTTGGCTCTGCCAGCATGAACAGCTTCCTGTCCTCCGCCATCATGCCCGATATCATCCGAGATCTAGGCGGCCAGCAGCGCGCCTTCTGGGTGCTCAGCCTGTTTCAAATCGGCTCCATTCTGGCTGGCACCGTCACAGGATCCCTGAAAGCCAACATTGGCGCACGCCCGCTCTTCATCGCCGCCGCACTGTCATTCCTCGCGGGCTCCTTTGTTGCAGGCGCAGCCAATTCGCTGGAACACCTGCTGCTTGGCAGAATGCTTCAGGGCCTTGGCGAAGGCATGATCGTCTCACTCTGCTACACCTTGATTTCAGACCTTTATCCCAAAACCGCTGTCTCCTCCGTCTTTGCACTCCTCTCAGGTGTCTGGGCGGTCTCTGCAGGCATTGGCCCCCTCACCGCCGGAATGCTGACCGACAGCTGGTCCTGGCGTGCTGTGTTCTATGCAAACCTGCCGCTCGCCATGCTCCTGCTGATACTCGCAATCACCGTCATTCCGGCAACCACGAGGGAAAAGACAGAGACGTCCGTAGGCACAGGCAAAAAGAACATTATCCCGCGCCTCTCCTTGCTCGCAGTGGCCGTACTGTTGATCGCCTATGTGGGCGAACTGCGCGATCTAAGACACATCTCATTAGCGCTGATCGTCGGCGTAGCCCTGCTGTTCATGGCCGTCAGTTGGGATAAGAAAAGCAGCGCGCCCTTCATTCCGCGCAGTGCTTTCCGGTTCAACGGCATCATCGGCCTTGGCATGTGGGTCACACTTCTGCTCTCCATCTCCAGCGCCGCCCGCGTTGTCTATGGCACAGCCATGGGGCAGGTTCTCTGGGGCCTCACCGTCACGCAGGCCTCTTACGCCATGGCCATCACCGCCTTCAGCTGGACAGCTGCTGCATGGATCGTCGCGCGCGTGCAGACACCGCATGTACAAACCTACCTGATCCGTGTGGGAACCCTGAGCATCATCGCAGGTTCGCTGCTCACCATGTGGGCCCTTTCCGCCATGTCTCTCTGGATCTTCCTCGTCTCCTCCATCTTTGCCGGAGCAGGTTTTGGCATGAGCAGCCAGTTCCTCAAGAAAGCAATCATCTACGCGGAGCAGGATGATGAGCGCGACAGAGCCTCTGGCTTCATCGGTCCGCTACAATCCGCTGGCATGGCGATCGGCGCAGCCTTGGCTGGCCTGCTGGCAGGCCTCACCGGTTTCTCCATCCCCGGCGCGGAAGATCTGATCACATTGGAAAATGCAGCTTCGTCCGGCCCACTCGTCTTCCTCATCATGGCACTCATCTCCAGCCTCGCCGCCATCGCAGCGTTCAAAATGCCAAAGATGACCTAAGCTTTAGAGGAGAAACAGCATGTGCCGCAAATGTGGAGACAACCCCGGCCGCGATCCGCCAGAAACATAGGCACCGGCCGGTGCTCAAACCAAAGGACGTCCATCAGGGTTTAGCGAGGCAACGGCTGCCCCGGTGGTGGCGCAGGCGGCTGCCGCAAAGGCTGATCAAAATATCTGTCAGGCCCATGACCGCCCCACCCAACATTGTGCATGCGGCTCATCATCACAAACATCATAATCGCGACAATCACCACCAGAACCAGCAGGGTCGTGACAATCGCAGCCACAATCACCCATCCCCGCCCCGGCTTCCGCTCCACAGCAGCCCGCAACCCATCCAGCTCACGACGAAAATCTTCCGGCTCCATATCCCTGCTCCATTGCACACCTTAGAGCAAGAATGGCAGAAACACCGGAACACCCAGTTGAAGAAACGCTTCAGTTTGAAGACATCTGCGCGAGTACTCAAAAGCCAACATCATCATTGATAAGCCAAAACGCTGGCCTGCGGGCAAGAGGCGCCCGGCCGCAGACCAGCAGGACACTCATGAAGGGCTGTGCAAGGGTGGATTCTGCGTATTCCCGAAAAGTGGAATCCGGTTTTCGGATAAGAATACGCAAAATCAAAGTCTAAAGCAGTTTATCTGTTTCAGTTTGAAGGCAAACTGCTTTAGTCGCGAGCCCTTGGAGTGCCGATCACAGTGATCTAATCAAGAGACACAATATTGGTGTTGACCGGTGTTGGAGAGGCGACGCTGCGTGTCGCGCTGTCGGATGCTCCTCTAGGGGAGAAGGTGCCGAACAACGCATCAGTCAAAATTCCGCAGGTCTTATCAAGTGCCTCTAGGCGGTCAGAGAGTGCATAGTGCAAGGTGATCAAAGCATCACGCTCGCTGCTGTTCTTCATCCGCTCGCTCAGCACCAAATGCTGAACGTAAACAAGGTTCTGAAGATCAGAAACGGCAACGTTCACTTCGTCAATTTCATTTTGAAGAGTATTTGTGGCGCCACAGGCGCATGCAGTGTCGTCCATATTCAAAGCCTTCTTTTCTGGCTGTTGAAGATCCGCAACGACAGATGAGCTTTCGAAGACCCACTGGCGAGCGGGAGGTTCGAAACCTGGAAAAGACAGGCGAGTTTATTCCCCCCCGAAGGAGGTGTTGTATTCACCGCCCTCCCGCTCATAGCAAAGGGTTTGCGCCCCAGAAAAAAGGCACAAAAAATCCGCTAGTTAACGGGAGCGGTTACCGCTTTTCAGAGGTTTCGAAGCCTCACATATGAATGTGGAATGGAACGCCCCACCTGTCAACGAAAAGTTGCACAAGCCGACAAGGTGTTGCCCCAAGGATACGCTGATAACACCCCACCCCCCGTCTTCCCGCACGAAGCACAGCGCGATGCGGGACCCAGAGCCCCAAACACAAACCTCTCCCCCCCACTGGATACCGGATCCCCACTCCGTTCCGTCCGGCATGACGGCGAGGGCACCGCAGACCACACGAAGCAGCACCTCTCTTCCTTCGTCATCCCGCACAAGCGCCGTGCGATGCGGGACCCAATGCCCCAAACACAAACATCTCCGCTGGATACCGGATCTCCACTTCGCTCCGTCCGGCATGACGGCAGCGGAACAAGCAAAACGGCTTCACACCTCTCCGCCGTCTTCCCGCACTCGATGCGGGATCCAGAACACGAATGGTGGTTGCACGAAAATTCGCCTGAATTGCCGCCTTAATCAGCAGGATGGCATTTATTCCTTGATGAGGTCACCAAGATGACTGCCTCTGCTAAACTTTACTTTTAACAGCCCTCCATCCATTCTGTTTTCATTGCATATTTCTAACAGGTACAACTATTTAATAAGGCAATTTGAGATGGATATAGTCGGTTTGGAAGACTGGTATGCAGATCTGTGCAACGGAGACTGGGAGCATACCGGAGGCATCAAAATAGAGACCCTCGACAATCCAGGATGGTGTATCACTGTTACATACGACCCTCATGAACCCGAGCCCGAGAGCATTAAGTGGCTTCTGGAGCATTACTCCAACCCAGAGAAACCGATTTTTGTAAAATACGACAGGGAAAAGTTCACTCTGGAAGTTCTGTGTGAAGGCACACACACATTAGCCGACGCAATGAGAATGGTTTTAGCAGTCAAGGTCTGAAACGACGACTTTTAGGACATACTACAATGCTTGAAATTAGAGAATTTGGCGAATGTACCTTTCTCAACTTCGCATCTCCTGAGCAAGGGATAAAGAAGGAGCTGTTAACGCAGCTAGGCTTAACGTCAATCTACCTTTCCGATGATGTGCTGTTTGGTGATGATGATAATGAGATTGGGCCACTACTAAGTATCATCGCATCACAGCCCTCAGATAAACTGATAGATATCTCGTGGATTGAGCTAATCGATCCCGCCAGCAACGAACCATTTATCGATGAGTATGTATTTGCCTTTTCAAACAAAAAGGACGATTTGAACTTATATCTGAAACAGTACTGCACCAGAATATCCGGCTCAAGTTTTGAACTTACGTTTGACCGCAGTTTCAGCTTTATCGTGTTCCACGACCCATTCTGCGAATATCTGGAGTTTGCCGGAGGTGAGAACTTAATTACTCAAGTTTCGGAGGCATGTAAGGAGGCAGTGTTGACGTTTCCGCAAGCAACAGCTTCAGGTCTCCAGACTCTATTCGTGTTGAACGAAAGCAGCTCCATCAAGCAAGCTGGTGATCTGGAATTTTACGATTCATTGGAGAGTGTCATAAATGACGTTGAACCCATCGACATCGCAAACAATGAGTATTCCCTATTCGATTCAAACGGATATTTTTATGAGTTCAACCTTGATGGTGAACGCATCACCGTCGACACAGAAAGCAAAATAGCCAGAGCAAATCTCGCCCGCTCTGTAATCGAAATGCATGTTTCAGAACTCCCCTCAAAACATCACCTGACAACAAAATTTACAACAGATGGTGATCTTCAGCAGCTGTGTGAACTCTGCTTTCAACTCCAGAACAGATCACTGAACAAGAAGTCTCGTCATCGAAGATTGAGGGCCGGATCAATCATTAATAAATTTCTGCAGATTTTCAGTCGTAAATAAAATCACCCTCCAACAAAAAAAGCCAGCCCCCTCTCGGAGACCGGCTTCTTAATTCTCAACCAGTGCAGCGGTTTAGCTGTCCAGGAAGCTCCGCAGTTTGCGGGAGCGGCTTGGGTGTTTCAGCTTGCGCAGGGCTTTCGCTTCAATCTGACGGATACGCTCACGGGTAACGGAGAACTGCTGACCAACCTCTTCCAGAGTGTGGTCGGTGTTCATGCCGATACCGAAGCGCATACGCAGAACACGCTCTTCACGAGGTGTGAGCGATGCCAGCACGCGGGTGGTGGTCTCACGAAGGTTCGCCTGAATTGCCGCATCAATCGGCAGGATGGCGTTTTTATCCTCGATGAAGTCACCAAGATGGCTGTCTTCCTCGTCACCAATCGGTGTTTCAAGGGAGATAGGCTCCTTAGCGATCTTCAGCACCTTACGAACCTTCTCAAGCGGCATCTGCAGCTTTTCAGAGAGCTCTTCCGGGGTCGGCTCACGGCCAATCTCGTGAAGCATCTGACGAGAGGTACGAACGATCTTGTTGATCGTCTCGATCATGTGCACCGGAATACGGATGGTGCGCGCCTGATCCGCGATGGATCGGGTGATCGCCTGACGAATCCACCAGGTCGCATAGGTGGAGAACTTGTAACCGCGGCGGTATTCGAACTTGTCTACCGCCTTCATGAGGCCAATGTTACCTTCCTGAATGAGATCCAGGAACTGCAGGCCACGGTTGGTGTACTTCTTGGCAATGGAGATAACGAGACGAAGGTTCGCTTCCACCATTTCCTTCTTCGCGATACGCGCTTCGCGCTCCCCCTTCTGCACCATGGAAACCAGAGTACGGAATTCGGTGATCTCAAGGCCAGTTTCAGTCGCAAGGGACTGAATCTCGCCGCGCAGTTCGCGGATCATGTCACCGTCGTTGGTTACAAACTTCTTCCAGCCACGGCCAGAAAGGTTTGCAACTTTACGGATCCAGTTCGGGTCCAGTTCAGAACCCTGATAGTGTTTGATGAAGTCAGCGCGGTTCACGCCGTTGCTGTCTGCAAGACGCAGCAGGCGGCCCTCATAACCCATCAGCATTTTGTTGATGGAGTACAGCTGCTGAACCAGTGTCTCAATACGGTTTGCATTGAGGTGCAAGCTCTTAACTTCAGCAATAATGTCTTCTTTGAGCTTCTTGTAACGACGCTCCTGAGACGGGGACAGTGTTTTGTTGGCCAGCTTGTTTTCAACCAGCTGATCCTGAAGCTTACGCAGCTTCTTGTAGTCCTCGGTGATCTTGTCAAAGATCTCAACGACCATAGGCTTCAGTTCTGCTTCCATTACGGAAAGAGAAACGTTTGCCTCGTACTCGTCGTCATCGTCGTCAGTCGCTTCGCCACCTTCGCCGGTCTGCTCACCCTGAGCGCCATCAGCTGCAGGGGCAGGAGCAGCAGCGCCATTGGCTTTGCGTGCTTCTTCTTCCTTGCGCTTACGGGCTTCTTCTTTTTCCTTCTGGCGAACCGCTTCAGGAACTTCACCCTCACCAGCTTCTTCCTGCTCGCTGAGATCATCATCGGACGGACCACCTGCATCACCAGGACCAGAGTAAGTCGCATCCAGATCAATAATGTCACGCAGCAGAACTTTGCCTTCGGCCAGTTCCTCACCCCAGATGATAATCGCCTGGAAGGTCAGCGGGCTTTCGCAAAGACCAGAGATCATAGCCTCACGGCCAGCCTCAATGCGCTTTGCAATCGCAATTTCACCTTCACGGGAAAGAAGCTCAACAGAGCCCATCTCGCGCAGGTACATACGCACCGGATCATCGGTACGGTCAGTTGGTTCTTTAGCAGTGGAAGTCTTGGTAACAGCAGTTGAAGACGCAACAACCAGCTCGCCGCCATCTACAGCAGCCGGTGCATCTTCTTCCTCTTTACCCTCTTCCGCATCTTCCGCCTCAACAACGTTGATGCCCATTTCAGAAAGAAGCGACATGGTGTCTTCAATCTGCTCAGAGCTCACCTGATCAGGAGGAAGAACTTCATTCAGTTCGTCATAAGTGATGTAACCGCGTTTTTTTGCGGTTTTGATCATTTTCTTGACGGCGGCGACCGACAAATCCAAGAGAGGACCATCTTGTCCTTCTGCGCCTGCCGGTTCCTGCGTATCTTCAGCTTGTGTCGCCTTCGTCGCCATATTCTGCTCCAAAGTCGCTGGTCGTGCGCCAGCGAACTATTGCGTTACGCAACCCATCGCCCCCGTGCATGAACCCACACAGGTAGCATTTGAATCACATTTGACTTTGGGGTTTAACGCAAAGTCCCTTAAACCTGACTTAACCCTGGTATCAAAATGTTTTCACGGAATTGAAAACCCAAAACACATACGGGCAGGAGTGCTCACCGGCATCCCTACCGTTTTAGGCCGTCTCCGGCACATTCCAGGCATCGACAGCGCTGATTATCCGACTATGATTTCGCCGCTCTAGTGACATCTGTGGTCTACGGGCGCTCGTATCGGCTGTCTGACTTAGTGTATGTAGCTCGCCTTTTGTGATTCGCAAGGGCGATTCGGCTTGGTCAATCTGATTCTGGGGGATTTTGGACAGATCATTGCCAGTTTTTCTGGATAACTTTGAAAAACAACAGCTCTTCTATCACAAATCTACCTCAAGTTGTCATCACCCAATCCCGCAGGGTGAACCAACAAATTGACCGGAAATTCCGCTTCAGACGTTATGCAAGAACGGAACTTTTCGTAGAGCGCATCTTGGCGGCACGCTCTGCCAGCTCCTGCTCATCACGCAAGCATTCCTCACGGCGGCGAGACAGATCCTGCTGCAAGGCCTGAAAACGGCTCCAGCTTTCTTCTGTCAGATCCTGCTCCATCGCCCGCGTTTCATGCTCAAGCTCCAACTCCAACATGCGCAACTCAAGCATATCGGCGTAGTTCAGGAACAGCATCTCGACAAAGTCTTCTGGTGGATCTTCTTTCAGGATCTGCAGACGATTGGTCAGCGCATCCCAACGCCGCAACGTTGTGCTCTTGCTGCCATCATCCTCGCTCTTCGAGCCCACAATGGCTTCCTGCAGGATCTGATAGAACCGTTCATCCAGCTTGTTGTAGATTTGCGTAACCGCCCCTTCAGCAAGGTCTGTCGCAATCCGCACCAAGGCTGCCATGAACATGGAGTGCAGCTCGTTGGAGTAGCTCAGCTGCGAAATGCGTTCGAAGTGACGCTCAAACAGTTCCGGATACATCAGGCACATGGTGCAGAAGCTGCGCTCCACGCCATAAGCTGGCGTATCCGGCGCTTCCACCTTGACCAGAGAAGCGCGGTCATTGCCGCCCTGCGGGCCACGCCAACCACCATCACGGCCACCACCCTGCCCGCGGTTCCGACGGCTCTCCTCATAAAACAGGTTTGAGAGTTTGAGGCGCAGGTCCATCCGGTAGCGCTTTTGAACGCGCTCATCCTTGATGGTGCCCACCAGATCTTCAACGGCCTTTTCAAGAGCCGCCTTACGCTCTGGTGTATCAATCCGCGCATGCTCGCTCTCACGCTGCCAGACAACCTCAGAAAGCGGCAGTGCCTTCTCAAGTTCGCCATACATGGCAGAGGTGCCACCAGCGTTGATCACATCATCCGGGTCCTGCCCGTCTGGCAGAAACGCAAACTGGAAGGACTTGCCACTGGTCAACACAGGCAAAATACGGTCGACAGCTCTATGCGCAGCTGAGATACCGGCCACGTCACCATCGAAACAGATCACCGGCTCATCGGCAAACTTCCAGAGCCGCATGATCTGGTCTTCAGTGAACGCAGTACCAAGGCTCGCGACCGTGCCTTTCATACCCGCCTGCCAGAGAGCGATGGCATCCATGTAGCCTTCCACCACAATCGCCTGCCCGGCTTCATAAGCAGGCTGGCGGGCGCGGTGAGCATTGAACAGCATCGTCCCTTTATGGAAGAGCGGCGTTTCCGGCGAGTTCAGATATTTCGGTTGCCCATCCGGATCCATGGTACGGCCACCAAACGCCACCGCTCTACCGCGATCATCATGGATCGGGATCATAAGGCGGTTACGGAAACGGTCATAGGAAGGACGGCCATCATCCGGCTTAATCAGCAGGCCAACCTCAATCAGCTCAGCTTCACTGATGTCTTTCGCCATCAGAGCTTTCTTCAGGTTATCACGGCCCGGAGGTGCAAACCCGAACTGAAACTCATTCAGCGTCTCTGCCGACAAACCGCGCCGCTGCACATACTCTTGCGCCGCACGCCCTTCAGCAGACTGGAACATATGGCGATAATACCGCGCCGCCATCTCACAGACATCGGTCAGTGTATTGCGCTTAGCAGCACGTTTCGCGGCCTGAGGGTCTGGCGCTGGCATGGCGATTCCTGCCAAACCGGCCAATTCTTCCACAGCTTCAGGAAAACTGAGGCCCTCTGTCTCCATCAGAAACTTGAAATGATCTCCACTTTCACCACAACCAAAGCACTTATAGCGGTTGCGGCGCTCATCCACATGGAAGCTTGGAGACTTCTCAGAATGGAAAGGACAGCAGGCCCAATAGTCGCCCTTTCCGGGCTGCGATTTGCGTCGATCCCAAGTTACACGTCGCCCCACCACGTCCGTAAGCGAAACGCGGTTGCGAATGTCATCAAGGAAGAGCTGATCAAAGCGCATAGTAGTCCATAGTGTGGTTCTGGCCCGAAAGCAGCTGGGATGGCTATTTTATAACCATGTCCCCCCGGAGAAGCCAGCAAAACCCCCAGAACACTGGCTTAACGCATGAATTTGCTTCAGGAAAAAAGAAAAGCCGCATCATGACGACGCGGCGACCTAAAAGTGCTCCGGAAATACGGATTTATTGCGGAGCACGGAGCATTTGCTTGACCATGCAGCTGGCCTTCGCAAAGTCCATCTGGCCCGGATAACGCTCTTTCAGCTCGGCCATGCAACGGCCCATATCACGCAGTCCGCGCGCTTCAACGCACTCGACAACTGTTTGACAAACAAGCTTCATTTCGTACTCGCTCAGCTGAGAAGGCAGGAACTCACGGATCATTTCCGCTTCCTCGCGCTCCTGTACAGCAAGCTCAACCTTGCCGCTCGCTTCACAGTGCGTCGCTTCCTGCTCACGCTGTACCAGCATGGTGTGCAGCAGGTCCATAAGCTCTTCTTCGCTCAAGCCATCGCGTCCCTGCTCACGAGCAGCCATATCCCGGTCCATGATGGCAGCGGTGATCAGGCGCAACGTGGCGGCACGTCTCTTGTTATTGTCTTCTTGCGCGGCTTTCAGCGCATTCGCTATTTTGTCTCGCAACATACTAAAGGAACCCTGACGCGGAAACTTTAAAAGAGGCTCTCTAAATCCCGGATAAGACGCCTCATCCTTCTGATTTAGGCTAATTTCCTGTAACTCGCGCGCGATTATTTCTACACGAGTGATATTGACCAGAGTGACCCCTTCTCCTATGGTCCCGGCCTTGATGCGACTGTGACGCGCCAAAGTCAAGTCCCTTCGGTGTGTTTCAGATGGACGCATATTGTCATCAACCGTATCAAGAAAGCAAGTGATGAAAGCTCAAGACGCGTGGTCAGCACCCAAACCTACCGCCCTCCTCGTTCTCGCAGATGGCACAGTCATTGAAGGCCGAGGCGTTGGAGCTCTTGGAAAAGCGTCCGGCGAAGTCTGCTTCAATACGGCAATGACCGGGTATGAAGAGATTCTCACAGATCCTTCCTACGCAGGACAGATCATCACCTTCACGTTCCCTCATGTCGGCAATGTGGGAACCAACGAAGATGATATCGAAACTGTAGACATGGAAGGCACCAATGGCGTTCGTGGTGCGATTCTGCGCACCGACATCACCACTCCTTCCAACTACCGCTCTGGCAATCATTTCGATGCCTGGCTCAAAGCCCGCGGCATTGTTGGTCTGACAGGCGTGGACACCCGAGCACTCACCGCCCTCATCCGCGAAAAAGGCATGCAGAACGCTGTCATCGCGCATAATCCTGAAGGCGAGTTTGATGTGGACGCACTGAAAGCGGAAGCGGCCAGCCTGCCAGATCTGGAAGGCATGGACCTTGCGAAAGGTGTCAGCACACAGAAGACCTACGACTGGAACGAAACCACCTGGGAATGGAATGACGGCTTCGGCGCTCAGGACAAACCAGCCCACCACGTGGTGGCAATGGACTTCGGCGTAAAGCGTAATATCTTGCGCCTGCTGGCTGAAGCTGGCTGCCGTGTAACAGTTGTACCTGCAAACACCTCAGCTGATGACATCCTTGCGCTGAAGCCGGACGGAGTGTTCCTCTCCAACGGTCCTGGCGATCCAGCAGCAACAGGTGAGTATGCGGTTCCAACCATTCAGGATCTGGTAAAGTCCGGCCTGCCACTCTTCGGCATCTGCCTCGGTCACCAGATGCTGGCACTTGCTTTGGGCGGAACAACCCAGAAGATGCATCAGGGCCACCATGGTGCAAACCATCCGGTCCACGATTACACCACCAACAAGGTTGAGATCACCAGCATGAACCACGGCTTTGCTGTGAGCGCTGGTAGCCTGCCAGACAACGTGGAAGAAACACACGTTTCCCTGTTCGACGGCACCAACTGTGGTCTGCGTGTAAAAGATGCACCTGTCTTCTCAGTACAGCACCACCCGGAAGCATCCCCGGGCCCGCAGGACAGCCACTACCTGTTCTCTCGCTTCATCGAGCAGATCGAGAACCACAAGGCTGCAGCGGCTGCATAACTGAGCCAGTCAGTAAGAAACGATTGAAAGCGGGGCCAGGTGTCCCGCTTTTTCTTTGCCGGGAACCTGAGAGCCCCAAGATCATGGCAACAAAAAACCCGGCACCAATGGAGCCGGGTTCCATATTAAGAAAACGAAGAAGCGATTAAGCTGCTTCTGTTTCCAGCATGCTGGTCAGTGCCTGAGACACACCACGAACTTCTGCAATCTGTTCCTGAAGCGCTTGCTCCTGCTCATGAAGCAGCTGCTCCTGCGCACCACAAATTTCCTGAAGTTCTTTAAGCTGGTCTGCACGAGGGCTGGAACCCTCAACAAGCTTGATGATGCGACGAACTTCTGCAAGCGTCAGACCGATCTTCTTGGCCTGCAAAATCACGCGCATACGGCTTACGTCACGACCTCTGTAGAAGCGGCGTGCGCCACGACGTACAGGATTAAGAAGGCCCTTCTCCTCATAGAAGCGAAGTGTACGCAGAGTTACACTAAACAACTCTGACATCTCAGAGATTGCCAGCAGCTGACCGTCCCCATCGTCCTCACGAATTGGTCCAGCGATATCTGCCGCGACATCTAGCTTACTAGGAATACTATTCATTTCCATTTGCCCGGTGGTTTGTATGTTAAACCTTAGAAGAGTTACAAAAGTTCATCATTTCAGCTCCCCACCCGGTGCTTCCATGAATTCCCCTAATAACTTTTGTACTCCCCCACTTCTGTACTAGCTTGTGTAGTAGCATTTGATACCCACTCACACTGCGGAAGCTTTCCCATGTTCATATGAACATGGATACAGGCATCTCCCAGTGAGGAATGAGTACCCCCACTTTCAAAGTCCTCAACGAAATCTATGATAATTCATATTGGACAATTCATAATCTACACAACGAAACCGATAAAATATAGCCCGCCTTCGCATTTTTTACTTCGTAAATGCAACGTATACACTAGGACATATCAGAATTAACATCATAAGTAGTTATACTAGATAAGTATTATGAAAAAATTCCGGCACCTAATTTTGTCAGAACGCTGATCTATTCTACATTTCGCGTCAATTTTCCAAAGATGTTCCTGCGTTATCTGAGATGATATACTAGGAAACCATCAATTACATATTGTCTATAATATGTGAACATGACGAAGGGATAGAGAGAACGAACAATAAAACTTTTAACTACTCGCCTTCTTTAGATCTGCTCTGACTTTATTCTTTCTCAGCAAAACGAAAATTGGCCGACCAAATGACCGCACTGCACATTTTTTAAACAGGATGTTCATTTTTCGCGCTGCAAAACTTTTACCTTACCTCGCGTACAGAGGGGATAACGGGCAGTCTGATACATAAACAGGCAGGATATTGGGAAAATCGCACCAGCAAAAAGCACTAAAAAATGCGCATTGCACAATTTTGGCCACCCAATTTCATTAATTGAAACTTCTTCAGCTTGTGCAAACCAAAACAATCAGGCGACGGCCAGCACCCCCGCTTCTCAAATCACCACATCAAAATGACGTGCCGTTAAAACCCGAACTTGCGTTTAGCCCTTCAAGAGGCCATTGACGATCCGTCTGATTTGAAACCTGAACGTGGCATGCCGATGCACATTCATCTTTTTGCCCTTCAGATTAGCCCGATAGAGGATGAGTTCGTTGAGCATGGGTATCTCCTTAATGAGCTGTATGAATGGAAAGCCACCTCAGCTTTATGTGCATCAATCGCACAGGCTTACAGAAGTTTTCCTGATACACCACAATTATAAGCGCACAAATTGCGCCTCATCAAGGTAAATAGCGCAATTTTTGCGCCTTTTGTATTCTGTTATATGCAATAGTACCAATGCTGATTATTATACAGCAGTCTGTACAATGAATTTTCAGTCTGGGAATCATTAGGTTAGTATCATGAAACCATCTCAGTTTCGGGCTTGGCGCAAGTCGATGGGTTATAAGCAAAAAGAGGCCGCAGAACGCCTCGGCTTAAAAAAACGAATGATTCAATATTATGAAAACGGCAATCGAGACGGTAAACCGGTAGAAATTCCCAAGTCAGTCCGCCTTGCCTGCTATGCCCTGAGTCACGGCATTGCAGACTTTGATGGTGAAAAACCCACAGAGACTTCGACTTTAGCTGAATAAACTCCCCTTAAGTCTTGAGAAAAAAAACCGGATTATTTCGGAAATAGGCGTTGGTTGGGGTTTCTAATTACTCCAATATTTCTTATAACGCGCGCTCAGCCGACATACTCCTATAGAGGGCACACCAGAGCACCATGCGGGTGCACTGGTGCTTTAACGCGAGCATATGTGAGTCACCATGCCTAAACGCAATGACATCCAATCTATCATGATCATCGGGGCTGGACCCATCGTGATTGGTCAAGCCTGTGAGTTCGATTACTCCGGAACTCAGGCTTGTAAGGCACTGCGAGATGAGGGCTACCGAATAATCTTGGTGAACTCCAATCCGGCAACCATCATGACCGATCCGGATCTGGCTGACGCGACCTACATCGAGCCAATCACCGCAGACGCCGTTGAAAAGATCATCGCCAAGGAAAAGCCGGACGCTCTCCTGCCAACCATGGGCGGACAGACCGCGCTGAACTGCGCATTGGAGCTGGACCGCAAAGGCGTACTCAAGGCACACGGTGTCGAGATGATCGGTGCAAAAGCCGACGTGATCGACAAGGCTGAAGACCGTGAGAAGTTCCGCGCTGCGATGGACAAGATCGGTCTGGAGAACCCGCGCGCCGCAATCGCCTCCTCACCGCCAATCCTTGATGATGAAGGCAACATCACCGGATACGACCGCGGCGCAGGCTACGCAGAAGCCATGCGCCAGCTGGACAGCATCGGCCTGCCTGCCATCATCCGCCCGGCTTTTACCCTCGGCGGCACAGGCGGCGGCGTAGCGTATAACCGCGAAGAGTACGAACAGATTGTTCGCTCCGGTATCGACGCGTCTCCAAACGGTCAGGTGCTCATCGACGAAAGCTTGCTCGGCTGGAAAGAATACGAGATGGAAGTGGTTCGCGACACAGCGGACAACTGCATCATCATCTGCTCCATTGAGAACATCGACCCAATGGGTGTACATACTGGCGACTCCATCACCGTCGCCCCTGCCCTCACCCTGACGGACAAAGAATACCAGATCATGCGGAACGCCTCGATTGCTGTTCTGCGTGAGATCGGCGTGGAAACCGGTGGTTCCAACGTTCAGTTCGCGGTGAACCCAGACAACGGACGTCTGGTCGTTATCGAGATGAACCCACGCGTATCCCGCTCCTCCGCTCTGGCATCCAAGGCAACCGGCTTCCCGATCGCAAAGATCGCTGCAAAGCTGGCAGTCGGCTACACACTGGACGAGCTGGAAAACGACATCACCGGCGGTGCAACACCAGCATCCTTCGAACCAACTATCGACTACGTGGTCACCAAGATCCCACGCTTCGCATTTGAGAAGTTCCCGGGCTCTGAACCGACCCTGACCACTGCGATGAAGTCCGTTGGTGAAGTGATGGCTATTGGCCGGACCTTCAAAGAGAGCATGCAGAAAGCGCTGCGCGGTCTGGAAACCGGTCTCACCGGCCTTGATCCAATCGACCTCGACGGCCTTGGCCACGGCGACGACTCCAACGCCATCCGCAAGGCGCTGGCAGTGCCAACGCCAACCCGTCTGCTCAACGTGGCACAGGCAATGCGCCTCGGCACCACCAACAAAGAAATCTACGATATCTGTAAGATCGATCCATGGTTCCTTGAGCAAATCAGGGAAATCGTGGAGATGGAACAGAAGGTAGTTGAACACGGCTTACCGAACAACACCGAAGCCATGCGCATGGTCAAAGCCATGGGCTTCTCCGATAGCCGCCTTGCAGTGCTGGCCGACACCACAGCCGACAAAGTCGCAGCACTGCGCGCTGAGCTGGACGTTAAGCCGGTCTACAAGCGCATCGACACCTGCGCGGCAGAGTTCGCCTCTCCAACCGCGTACATGTACTCCACCTATGAAACACCAACCGCTGGCCTGCCATCCTGTGAAGCACAACCAAGCGAGCGTCAGAAGGTTGTTATTCTGGGTGGTGGTCCAAACCGTATCGGTCAGGGCATCGAGTTCGACTACTGCTGCTGTCACGCGGCCTTCGCTCTGAAGGACGCTGGCTACGAAGCCATCATGGTCAACTGTAACCCGGAAACGGTTTCCACTGACTACGACACCTCCGACCGCCTGTACTTCGAACCACTCACCTCCGAAGACGTGCTGGAAATCCTGCGCCTTGAGCAGTCCAAAGGCACCCTGAAGGGCGTGATCGTACAGTTCGGTGGCCAAACCCCACTGAAACTGGCGGAAGCTCTTGTAGAAGCTGGAATCCCAATTCTGGGTACCGCTCCGGACATGATCGACCTTGCAGAAGATCGCGATCGCTTCCTGCGCCTGCTGCACAAGATCGACCTGAAGCAGCCAGAAAACGGCATCGCCTATTCTGTTGAACAGGGCCGCCTGATCGCCAACCAGCTTGGCCTGCCGCTTGTCGTTCGCCCATCCTACGTGCTGGGTGGCCGTGCAATGCAGATCATTCGTGACGAAGAAGCACTCAACAACTACCTGCTCGGCACTCTGCCAGAGCTGGTGCCGCATGATGTGCGCGCCAAGTACCCGAATGATAAGACCGGCCAGATCAACACCCTGCTCGGCACCAACCCGCTTCTGTTCGACCGTTATCTCGACGGCGCAATCGAGGTGGACGTGGATGCTCTGTGCGACGGCGAAGACGTCTTCATCTGTGGCATCATGGAACACATCGAAGAAGCGGGTATCCACTCCGGCGACAGCGCATGTTCTCTGCCAGCCTACACACTGGACGACAAAACCCTTGCTGAACTGGAAGAGCAGGCACGCAAACTTGCCCTCGCTCTGAACGTTGTCGGCCTGATGAACGTGCAGTTCGCAATCAAGGACGGAGAGATCTACGTTCTGGAAGTGAACCCACGTGCATCAAGAACCGTTCCGTTCGTGGCGAAAACCATCGGTGAGCCAATCGCCAAGATCGCAGCACGCGTGATGGCTGGCGAGAAACTGTCAGCCTTCGATCTGAAGCCTAAGAAGCTGGATCACGTGGCGGTTAAGGAAGCTGTCTTCCCATTCGCCCGCTTCCCAGGTGTTGATACGGTCCTCGGCCCGGAAATGCGCTCCACGGGTGAAGTCATGGGTCTGGACACAGACTTCTCCTTCGCATTCGCCAAGTCTCAGCTCGGCGGTGGCACTGTTATTCCGGAAGGTGGAACCGTCTTCATCTCCTTGAAAGATGCAGACAAACCAAAAATTCTTGAGGCGGCGAAGAAACTGGTCGCATCAGGATTTTCCATTATATCCACCGAGGGCACACAAAGATACTTGGAAAACCAAGGCATCCCGTGCGCAAAGGTCAACAAGGTGCTTGAAGGGCGTCCGCATATCGTTGATGCTATCAAGAATGGTGAGGTTCAGCTCGTCTTCAACACAACCGAAGGCGCGCAAGCACTCTCCGATAGTCGGTCGCTTCGACAGGCTGCGCTGATGAACAAGGTTCCTTATTACACCACGGTGGCAGGAGCCGTAGCAGCAGCTCAAGGCATTGAAGCTTTCCGCGCGAAAACGCTTGAAGTAAGGTCCCTACAATCTTACTTTTGCTAAGATAGCTTAACAGGTCCGGGTTGGGGTCGCTCAGCCCGGTCAGTTTTTTAGTGTGATGGGCCACACCACCACAACGTTAGAAAGGTGTACGAGCCATGGAAAAGGTACCTATGACGCCTGAAGGTTATGCGATGCTCACAGAAGAGCTTAAGCATCGCACAACCGGAGAACGCCCGCGCATTATCGCAGCCATTTCCGAAGCCCGTGCTCACGGCGATCTCTCTGAGAATGCGGAATACCACGCAGCGAAAGAACAGCAGAGCCTGAACGAAGGCCGGATCAACGAACTGGAAGGTCTTCTCGGCCTTGCAGAAGTCATCGATCTGACCAAACTCAGCGGCGACACTGTAAAGTTCGGTGCAACCGTATCTCTCGTTGACGAAGATACCGAGGAAGAGAAGAAATACATGATCGTTGGCGATGTTGAAGCCGACGTGAAACGTGGTCGTATTTCCATCTCCTCCCCAATCGCTCGCGCGCTCATCGGCAAGTCCGTTGGCGACAGCGTTGAAGTTGCGGCACCAGGTGGCGCACGCGGTTACGAGATCGTCGAAGTCGAATTCGGTTAAGTAAATTATAGAGCTGAATTCATCGATTCAAAGCTTCTCATGAACTGAGATAATCTTTGAAGAAATTTAGCTCCCTATGATTTCAAGAAATAAAAGTGCCGCCTCGTGCGGCATTTTTTATGCAGCCCGCACGGGTTATCCACTAATTGCAGAACAGATAATCGGTTTTTTGATAAGTTAACGCGTTTACTTCAAACAGCCGAAAAAGCCGCAGGAATCTGCGACAATCTGGCACACAAGCCCTCCTAAAAAGCTCATATCCCATCACAATCTGCGCTTACTCACACAATTTTAGGTATATATTCGAAATTTAGCATAGATAAATCTACCTACTGTTAACCCTTGTAAATGCAAATGAACTCGACAAATTGACGGGAAATTTGCTGCCATGACCACCAATTCATTTTCAGGTCTGAAAAGCCAGCTCGGTTTTTTCAAAATCGATAGTCAGACCATACAAACACTTTCAGATCTCTGGCCGCTTGTTGAAGGCCACCTGACCCAGATTTTAAGTGATTTTTACAACCACGTTCAGCTTGATCCTGAGCTGAAAAAGAAGGTTGCGGGCAAAGTCCCTGGCTTGAAATCAGCTCAAGCGAGCCACTGGAAGATCCTCTTCACCGCAGGCTTTGATTCCACCTACATGGAACGCGTCGACAAGATTGGCCGCGCGCACGTGTACACCGACCTTGAGCCGGATTGGTATATAGGTGGTTATACGTTTATCCTCGAAGAGTTGACCAAAATCCTTGCCAGCAAAATGCGCTTTTCTCCGGGCCGCCTGTCTCGCAGTCTGATTGCGCTTCAGAAAGCCGTCATGTTCGACATGGGTCAGGCTGTTGCTGCTTACCATCGTCACTACACCGAAGAGCGGGATGAGCGCACCAGCCGTCTGGAAAACGCCATCAACTCCTTCGAAGAGACCATCAGCAAGCGCATGGAACTAACCGGCGAAGTAGGCTCACGCGTTGAGAACTCCGCTCTCACCCTGCGCGAAACCTCTGAGCAGAGCCAGATGGCAGCAGAAGCCGCCAGCCAGTCCGCTGACTACACCGCTTCTGACGTTCACTCCGGCGCCGCTGCAGTTGAAGAAATGTCTGCCAACGTTTCCGAAATCGGCAGTCAGGTCAGCCGCTCGGCAGAAACCGCCCGCACTGTGTCCAAGGACGCTGAGCGCACTAACGACACCGTTCTTGGCCTGCAGACCGCAACCAACGAGATCGGCGCCGTCACTGAGCTGATCAGCGCAATCGCAGAACAGACCAACCTCCTCGCACTCAACGCCACCATCGAGGCAGCCCGTGCAGGTGAAGCAGGTCGTGGCTTTGCTGTTGTGGCAAGCGAAGTGAAAGACCTCGCCAGCCAGACCGGTCAGGCAACTGACGAAATCGCCTCCAAGATCAGTGCAATCCAGAGCGAAACCCGCCGCTGCGTGGAAGAGATCTCTGCAATCTCCCAGAAGATTGAGGAAGTCAGCTCCACCGCAACAGCGATCGCAGATGCTGTCGATCAGCAGACCGTGGCCACCAACGAGATCTCATCCAGCATTCAGTCTGCCTCTCAAAATGCACGAGGCGTGACCAACGAGCTGAGCAACATCCTTGCCACTGCTGAAGAGTCCAAGCGTGCCGTTGCCACCGCAACCAGCGCCGCAACAGAGCTCAGCCAGCAGAGCGAAGCGATGTCCGAAGAAATCTCCCAATTCTTCACCAGCATCCGCACCCTCTGACGGCTTGCGACCACAAACTGAAAAATTAAGCGGCCTTCCATACGGAGGGCCGTTTTTCTATGCGCAGGCATCCCGGCTTTCACATCTTCGGATCACACACAGAGGGGATATCAACACGCCGATAAATCTCCTCAGGGGTGTCTTGTGCCGTCGTATTGTGAAGGGAGGTGCACAGAGCACGAAACAAGCTCAAACCGCACTGAAGAGCCTTACAACAGCAGGATGGTAACCATCACCGTCGGCAAGTGGACGTAATCGCGCATAAAAAAACGGCCTTCCTACGCGAAGGCCGTTTGCAAGTTCTCCCAATATCGAAAGCCTAGAAATATTCAGGCTTGTCGATTGGCACGTTTGGCTCATCCTTGATACGGCGGATGGTCAGTGCCGTGCGAACGTGATCCACATTCTTGGTGGAGGTCACATCGCGAATAATGAAGTTCTGGAAGGTCTCCAGATCCTTGGCAGTACAACGCATGATGAAATCAACTTCACCGGAAACCATGTAGCTCTCCCGAACCAACGGCCATTCCTTGACTTGCGCTTCAAAAGCGACGAGATCATTCTCTGTTTGGTTATGCAATCCAACCATCACAAAGGCGGTGACTTCATATCCCAGTTGTTTCTCATCAAGTAGAGTGCGGTAGCCGCGAATGAGTCCTGCTTCTTCCAGGGCTCGAACCCTGCGCAAACATGGAGGCGCAGAAATTCCTACACGACGAGCCAGCTCAACATTGGTAATGCGGCCGTCTCCCTGCAGCTCCTTCAAAATTTGCCAGTCGATCGAATCCAGACGCGCTTTCAAGCTCGTCTCCTTTGCTTGTCCTATTGGATTAACAGTTAACCTGTTTTACAACACTGCCTAAAACACGAAGTTAGGCAAAATGCTAGTTTATTGCTTATTTGCGACAGACTATATCAACAAATAGCATTTTGCAGACACTTCCCGAAAGCTGGGGGAACAAAATGTCGCAAAACCTGTGGGTTTTAACAGATGGCAAAATCGGAGATGTAGCGCAATGCATCGGCGTCGCCGAAGCCTTGGATCTGCCCTACGAAATTCGAATAGTTGCCCCCCGCAAGCTTTTTACCTACGCAATGCCATGGGGTCCGATAGATCCCAAAGACGCACCACATAAGCCAGAAAGCCCGCTTGCACCCCCATATCCCGCGGTCGCGATTGCATCCGGGCGCAGAGCGGTGCCCTACTTACGCGCACTAAAGCGGCTTTCCAAGGGCCAGACCTTTACTGTTTTCCTGAAGGACCCAAAGATCAACAGCAAATTTGCTGATTTTGTCTGGGCGCCGGAACACGACGGAATTTCCGGAGAAAACATAGTAACAACACTTACGTCACCTCATCGTTTTTCCGCACAAAAGCTGCAGGAAGCTCGCGAAAATCCGCTTGAGCACATCGCTGCCCTGCCCCAGCCGAAAGCAGCCGTGTTGATTGGCGGGAACTCCCAGCACCACACCTTTACGCCCGAAAATATCAACACGCTTCTCGCCGCACTTAAAAATCTGTCGCAGACCCATTCTCTCATGATCACCTGCTCCCGCCGCACCCCACGCGAGCTGGCAACCGAGCTGCACGACCTTGGCAGATCAGAGGGCAACTTGTTCTGGAATGGGGAAGGTGAAAACCCAATCGTTCAGTATCTGGCCAACGCAGAAATCATTGTTGTTACAACGGACTCCACCAATATGGTGGGGGAAGCCGCAGCCACCGGAAAGCCTATTTACGGCTTCCGCCCGACAGGTGCTCACAAGAAGTTTGATAGGTTTTTATCAAAAATGGAGGGTTTGGGAGTACTTCATCCCTTCCCCGGAGACATATTAGCACCTACTTATGAACCGATAGACGCAACACCGGATATTGCGGATGCCATATCCAAAGCGATTGAACAAAAGCAAGCGAGCGGATAGAACCCCTCCCTAACACTGCACTGGTACTATCCAAGCGCGCACGAAATTAAAGGTTCTGAGGAAATGACTGTTAAGCACACCAAACTCTTGATCGTAGGATCTGGTCCTGCAGGCTACACCGCCGCCATCTATGGCGCGCGCGCAATGCTGGAGCCGCTCCTGGTCACAGGTGTGCAGACCGGCGGTCAGCTGACCATCACCACTGACGTTGAAAACTACCCAGGCTTTGCAGATCCGATTCAGGGTCCATGGCTGGTGGAAGAAATGCGCAAGCAGGCAGAAAACGTCGGCACCAAGATTGATTACGACACCATTCTGGAAGCTGACCTGTCCAAGCGTCCGTTTGAACTGAAGGGCGACAGCGGCACCATCTACACCGCAGACGCGCTCGTCATCGCAACCGGTGCACAGGCAAAATGGCTCGGCCTGCCATCCGAAGAAAAGTATCAGGCTGGCGGCGTGTCCGCATGTGCAACCTGTGACGGATTCTTCTACCGCGGCAAGGAAGTTGTAGTGGTTGGCGGCGGCAACACCGCTGTTGAAGAAGCGCTTTACCTCGCAAACCTCGCAAGCAAGGTCACTCTGGTTCACCGCCGTGATGCCCTGCGCTCCGAAAAGATCCTTCAGGATCGTCTCTTCAAAAACGAGAAGATCGAAGTGGTCTGGGATACCCAGGTAGAAGAAATCCTCGGCACCGAAAGCCCAGCTGTTGTGACCGGCGTTCGCCTGAAAAACCGCAAGACCGGTGAAACCACCGAGATGTCCACTGACGGCGTATTCATCGCAATCGGACACGCTCCAGCGGTTGATCTTGTTAAAGATCAGGTAAAGATGAAGGAATCCGGTTACATTTGGACTGAAGCTGATTCAACTCAGACCTCCATTCCGGGTGTGTACGCAGCTGGCGACGTGACAGACGAGCACTACCGTCAGGCTGTAACCGCAGCAGGAATGGGCTGTATGGCTGCGCTGGAAGCAGAACGCTACCTGGCAGCTCTGGAAGCTGAAACCGAAGCAGCTGAATAACAAACTGGGAAGATTGGGGGAAAGCAGATGCCAGGCCGTTCTTTAGATTGGGACAAGCTGCGAATTTTTCATGCAGCAGCACAGGCAGGAAGCTTTACCCATGCAGGCGAAGCTCTCAACATGAGCCAGTCGGCTGTCAGCCGTCAGGTGAGTGCCCTTGAGGCAGAGCTGGGTGTCCCCCTCTTCCACCGTCATGCACGTGGACTGATCCCGACTGAGCAAGGCGAGCTTCTTTACAGAACCGCTCGTGAAGTTCTGCTGAAACTGGAAACCGTTCAGTCCCGCCTGACAGACACCAAGGAAAAGCCGAGCGGCACGCTCCGTGTCACCACCACTGTGGGTCTCGGCTCAACCTGGCTCACTGCTCGTGTCAACGAGTTCGTGGACCTTTATCCGGACATGCGTCTGGAAATCATCTGTATGGATGATGAGCTGGATCTGGGCATGCGTGAGGCCGACGTGGCCATCCGCCTGCGTCAGCCAACCCAGCCGGACCTTATCCAGCGCAAGCTCTTCACAGTGCACTTCCACGTCTATGCGTCACCGAAATACATTGAGCGCTATGGCAGCCCGAGCACCATTGACGATCTGGACCATCACCGCCTGATCACCATCGGCGACAACATGGCCTCTTACCTGCGCGCCATGAACTGGCTCGCAACTGCTGGCCTGCCAAACGGTGAGCGTCGTGACGTCTCCCTGCGCGTGAACAACCTCTCCGGCATCAAGAAGGCTGTTCAGACCGGCGTAGGCATCGCGATCCTGCCAGACTACATGGTTGAGCCCGGTGCTGGCATCAAACGCGTTATGTCCGTCACGCAGGAAGAGCTGCCAAGCTTCGACACCTACTTCGTGTATCCGTCCGAACTGAAGAACACTGCCCGCGTGACCGCATTCAGAGACTTCCTTGTCTCCTACGCAGAACGCTGGACTCACTAGTTCAAAACGCAGTTCTGGCTCCGCAAAAGAACTGATTTGGCTTGATTAGCCTCCTCAGTGGAATCAACCAGAAGTTTTGCACCGCAAAATAAAAAATATTTCGGATCTCTTTTGAAGCCTCTCAAGCAACATGAGAGGCTTTTTTGAGGCCTGCACATCCCGAAATGACAATATCTTACGCAGAGTTAGCTTTATGATAGTTGTCAGATCCTGCAAGGAAGTTCCGAGCGCCTCAAGCCCTTCACAAAATGCATAGCTGCAATGCAAAAATTAAGGATTGCTGTTTCGGCGCTGCACTGCATATATACACCTGCTGTTGATCAGTTGCTGCCACACCTCTCCTCCCAGTGGCTCCAACATTCGATCAACTGTTCCCCTCTGGAAGGTGATTGCACCCATTAGGTGCTTTATCATTCATCACTTCTAAACCGGACCGCATGGTCCGGTTTTTTTTTTGCCAAATCGCTAAAGTGACCAAGGGGTTTCCTTGGTTTTTTAGCCAGCGAACTCTTCATAAGCCCACCACATTTCAAGGCACTCAAAGCCACCTACAGACCTAATCATCTGTTCTCTATGCGGTTTTTGAGGAATAAGGAGGCTCGAAAAGTACCGCACCACCAGCGCCAAAATCACACTGCTCAACAACAAACCAAGCCCGCTTACTTTTTGAGCAAACTAAAAAATCAACTATCTCAGACGCACGCAGAGACATGCGGATTCAACAGGCTATTGCGCAGCCAGACTAAGGGAAAACCCGTTAGATTCGAGGTATTCCCAAACCATCAAAACTAGTAATTTCTGCAAAATACACTTGAATTAACTATAAATTTCCTAGGTAAATCTTCAAACAGTGAAATTTCACCACCCCTAATCAGCGAAATTACAAATCACCTTGCATCCTTTACTTATCGAATCATACCTATTGGCAAATATCCGAGGTAGTGGATGTGAATGACCTGAGAAAAGCATTTTATACTCTGGTTGCCTGCGCACTTTTCGCAATCTATGGCGAAATCTCCCACGCCATCAGCGAAGCCGACAAGGCAGAGCGTATGAGCACCCAAATCACTTTGCACATTCCGGCTGAATAAAAGCGGCCTGAACTGATTCCTCTTTTGACGAGGAGACGCCGCTTTTCAATTATCCACAGCATCAGGCAGTTTATCCTTCCAGTTCAGTCCTGCCCAAAGCTGCAGCCATCAAAACCCATTGAGTATCCGGGCAATTTCACGAAACGCAGCCACAACTGCGCGCCGGAACGCACCTACAAAAAAGGCCTAAGCGGATATCGCTCAGGCCTCTTCTAAAGCTCGTGGGAGTGCCTCTTACTTGTAGAGGTCTTGCCCTTGCAGATCTTTGTAAAGGTGCGCCACCTGCTCCGCGTAGCCGTTGAACAGCTGTGTAGGCACACGTTCATCCGTTCCCAACAAACGCTCTGTTGCCTGAGACCAGCGCGCATGCGGCACTTCAGGGTTCACATTCGCCCAGAAGCCATACTCGCTTGGGCCAATCTTCTCCCAGAAGCTGACTGGACGCTCATCAGTGAAGGTGATCTTCACGATGGACTTGATGGATTTGAAGCCATACTTCCACGGCATCACCAGACGGATCGGCGCGCCATACTGCTTCAGCAGCGGCTTGCCATAGATACCCGTCGCAACAAACGCCAGGTCGTTCATCGCTTCATCCATAGTCACACCTTCAACGTAAGGCCATGGATACCAGAACTGACGCTGACCACTGGCCACGTCGGAATCTTCAAAGGTCTCAAAGCGAATGTACTTGGCACCGTTCTGTGGTCCAGCGTACTTCACCAGCTCCGCCAGCGGGAAACCGGTCCACGGCACAGCCATCGCCCATGCTTCCACGCAGCGATGACGATAGAGACGCTCCTGCAATGGCATCTTGCGCACCAGATCATCAAAATCAATGGTCTGCGGGTTATCGACCAAACCATCAATGGTGATCGCCCAAGGGCGGATTTTCAGCGCCTGCGCGGCACCAGAAATGCGCTTGTGAGACCCAAACTCATAGAAGTTGTTGTAGACCGAAGTCACGCTCTCCGGCGTAATCGCGCGCTTCAGCGTAAAGTCAGGGTTCTGCTTAGCTGGGTAAAGGTCGAGCGTCGGATCTTTGCCCTCTTGAGCAAACACGCTGCTCACAAGGCCACCACCGCCAGCTGCCAGACCGAGGCCCACGGCACCCAAGCCTTTCATAAACCTGCGCCGGTTGAAGAACACATCCTCAGGTGTCGCTTCTCTTTCCGGAATAATCCATTCAGGCCTATGAATAATGTTCATGCTGCCATCTCCCAGCAGGTAAGGGTTACGGTAATCTCTACCAATATTGCCTATGACTTAGCTGCGAAACTCCCTAAACTTCAAGTAAAGCCCCCGTGATACCGCGCGTGATCGAAGACAAGAAGCACCTGCATCATCCCCTCCCAAACGCGCTTCAAGATACATTTCTTCAAATTCAGCAAGTCCCCGAAACGCCTTGCAACACTCCGCCGGCTTAATCTGCCGCCAGCAGAGCCAGTCAGGAGTGAGACAATGACCATCGGATTTATCGGCCTCGGCGCAATGGGCTTGGGCATGGCCCAGCGCATCAACAAAGAGCACGAACTGAAGGTCTACAATCGCTCCCCGGAAAAGGCCGTAGCCCTTGTCGCAAACGGAGCAACACAAGCCCAATCTCTGCAAGACTTCACGGACTGCGATATCGTCTGCACCATGCTATCTGACGATGCAGCGGTGGAAGCCGTCTATATCTCAGGCGACACACTCGCGCTCCCCCTCAAAAAGAACAGCATCTCCATCTCCCACAGCACCATCAGTCCACCCATGGTCGACAAGCTCACCAAAGCTCACGAACAAGCCGGCATCAGATTTCTATGCGTCCCCGTTCTGGGGCGGCCAGACAAAGCCGCTGCTGGCGAACTCGTCGCTGTCACTGCCGGCCCGAAGGACGCTGTAAAGGAAGCCTGCTCTGTTCTAGAAGCTATATCAACCCGTCAGTTCTGGATGGGACCGATACCCCGGCAAGCAGCCGTCACCAAGCTCGGCATGAACTTCATGCTGGCCACAGCCGTAGAAGTCCTCGCTGAGAGCTTCACCTTCACACGAAAGGCAGGCATCGATCCGGAAGTCTTCCTCACACTGGTAACCGAAACCCTCTTCAGCGCCCCCGCCTTTAAGGCCTACGCTCCCCTAATCGCCCGCGAGCAAAGCCCCAAACCTGGCTTCAAAACCACTTTGGGCCTGAAAGACGTCAGTCTGGCCCAACAGGAAGCCCAGGCCCTCGGGATCGACCTCCCCATGGCAGACATCATCACAGACCAACTCCGCACCGCCATCAAAGCCGGATACCCCGACGAAGACTGGTCCTCCCTAGCCCGCCTAAAAGCCCGCACAGCTTCCCTGCCGCCGATTAGTCGAAGTGAAGAAGAGTGAACGTCCCCGAAACATTGTCGGATCCAGCAGCTATGCTAATCTCCAAGCTTTAAGCCTGCTGCGTTTTTCGAGTACACCATGACCGATTGCTTTGTCTGTACCAAACATAAAACCCTCAAATCCAATCTGACGATCAGTATCGAGGGGTATGACGACTTCGTTGTTGCTCATGCTCCGGATCGGACTGAGGACGGCTCCAATCTCATTGGAGCCTTGATCATTGAACCGCGAACTCACGTTCAAAACTGGTCAGAACTCAGCCCTGAACAGGCAGGCAAGCTTGGTTCTCTGATCGGGCAGATCACTGGTACTCTCTATGCGCATGAGGAGATCGAGCACGTCTATACGTGGGTGTTTGGTGATGCAGTTGCCCATCTCCATGTCTGGCTTATGCCACGCTACAAAGGCACTCCCAGAGAGTATTGGGGAACAAGGGTAACCGAATGGCCGGAGGCGCCAAAAGGTGGGCATGCTGAGATGGCACAGTTTGTCTCTGGCCTCAAAGCACTGATGACAGAGAGCGCCTGATCCCAAAAGAAAAACCCGGAGCTTGGCCCCGGGTTCTTTTTCTGTCTCACGCTGGAGCGTATTCCCGAAAAGTGGTTCCGGTTTTCGGATAAGAATACGCGCACAAGCTCTGGAGTGTTATGCAGGTGCTGTCGCACTCTCGATGACTTTGTCCGCGGCCTTGCCGGAAAGCTCGGCCAGATGGTCAAAGTTTCGGGAGAATGTGGCCACACCGGCTGTTGCAGAGCGAAGCTCCACAATAAGGTCGCTGAGCTCACTCTCTGGGATCATAGCTTCCACTTCATCCCAGCCGTCCCAGTCATCACGAGCGTCAAACCCAAGGATCTGACCGCGACGACCGGAGACAATCGCGTTGATGCGCGCCGTCGTCTCTGACGGGCAAGCCACAACAACCTTATCGATTGGCTCAAGCAGCACAGGCTTACATTCCTTCAGGCCATCTCGCATGGCGAGAATACCAGCCATACGGAACGCCTGATCGGAGCTGTCCACAGAGTGGTAGGAACCATCCTTCAGCGTCACAGCCACATCCACAACAGGGAAGCCCAGAGGCCCTTTCTCAAGCGCTTCTTTCACGCCTTCGCCAACAGATGGAATGTACTGCTTTGGCACCACACCACCGGTGATCGTGTCATTGAAGCTGTGGCCTTCACCGCGAGGCATTGGCTGAATGGCCAGCACCACATCACCAAACTGACCATGACCGCCACTCTGTTTCTTATGGCGTCCACGCAGCTCGGTTTTACCGCGAATGGTTTCCTTGTATGGAATGCGAGGCTCAAAGCTCTTCACGGACAGACCATAACGGCCAGTCAGTTTTTCAAGAGCCACACGCAGGTGCATTTCACCCTGCCCTTCCAGAACGGTCTCACCGGTGCTCTGCACCTGTGTCACGCTCAAGGATGGATCTTCATCCACCAGCTTGGAAAGAGCAGTAGAGAGACGCACCTCATCCTTGCGCTCAGTAGCCTTGATGCCTTTGGAAAGCACAGGATCAGGGCTGCCCGGAACAAAGAGAGTTTCCTTAGGCTGTGCACCCACAGCAAGGGTCATGCCTGTTTCAATGTCATCCAGCTTGCCAAGTGCCACCAGATCACCAGCCGCAGCTTCCGTAATCTTCTTCGGCTGCAAACCAAACATCTGGAAGAGACCAGAAGGACGATACTCTTCGCCATGGCTATCATAGAGAAGCGCGCCTTCTTTCAGCGAACCACCAAACAGACGGGCAACAGAGAGCTTGCCGCCATGAGAGGTGTGATAGGTCTTCAGTACCTGAAGAACCGCCTCATCCTCACCAAGACCAAGGCGCTTGCGGGTATCAACCACATCCGGTGCATCATGGCGCAGAGCCTTCAGCAAACGACGAATGCCATTGCCTTTGATCGCGCTGCCAATGAACACAGGGCAGATCTCACCGCGCTGCATTTCCTGCACAAGGTCATCGAAAATGATTTCATTCTCAGGAGACTCATCCTCAAGGAGCTGCTCCATCAGAACATCATCGTGGTCAGCCAGCATTTCCATCATGGCATAGCGCGCTTCCACCTCACGGCCGCGCTCATCATCAGGAATTTCAATGGTCTTGCTTGGCTTGCCATCCTGGTAAACAAAGGCCCGTTCCAGCGCCAGGTCAATAAAGCCTGTCGCCACGCCGTTCTCCCAGATCGGGATCTGGCGCAGAACCATCGGCAAACTGGAAGCTGGCTGCAATGCCTGAAGCATCGCCCGCACACTGCCGGTTGCCTTGTCAATTTTGTTCAGGAAGAGAACATGCGGGATATTCCGCTGTTCAAGTGATTTCAGGATGAGCTGAAGAGCCGCTGTCTTCTTTTCATCTGGCTCAGCAACAACAACGGCAATATCAACACCGTTTAAGACACTGTTGCCTTCATGAAGAAATTCTACGGATCCAGGGCAGTCGATAAATGTGAAGTGATCGCCCTTGTAGGTGCAGGTGGCAATGTTCGCCTCAACGCTCATTGCGTGATCACGCGCTTCGTCACTGCTGTCACCCAGTGAGCTTTTCGCGTCAACACTTCCCTGTCGCCCAATAGCCCCCGTTCGCGCTAGAAGAGCTTCCAGCAGTGTGGTCTTGCCACTTGCGAAAGGTCCAATAATGGCAACCGAACGAGGGCTGCTAACCCTGCCTCCGGCAACTCCGACATGCTTTTCTCCCATGATCCATACTCCCTGTTTGGGTTTGGGAAGCAGGCACGGGCGTCTGCGCCATGGCGGCGCAAAATCACACGCGCCTTCCAGAGAATTATAAGACTCTGGATAAGTATCGTCACTCGGAAACGCTGTGATATGCAAGCGCCAAAACAACGACGGACTGAAACGTGACAGTCCGCCGCACAATATGAACCGGTGCAATTTATAAGGATCAAAGGGTTAGGTTTCACCATCCCCCCTAAGATTTAAAGGATCACTGCTTGGTCAGCCGCAACCCCGTTACACCTGCTGTAATGTTCGCGCCGGTCTGTCCCTGCAGGCTCAAAGGCTGCAGTGCGATGGAGCGGTTCAAGCCGCCCAACAGAACGTTGGCTTGCACACCAGCACCCAGTGTCACACCAGCTGAAACACCGCCATAGTTCCCCGCAAGAGAACCCGGCTTCAGATTAGCCTTAGGTGCCACTACACCCCAAACCAGCGTACCAGAGGTCACAGGACCGATATCCAGACCATAGCTGTTGATGGTGCCGGTATAGCCCTCAATGCGTTTGCCACTGGGTGACTTGAACACGCAGGACAGCTCATGGGAGGAGCCAACAATGAAGTTGGTGCCAGCAACCAGATCACAGGTCAAAGACCCGACTTCCACACCGGGACGATCTTTCTTTGGTTCTTCAGGGGGAGTTGTAGGAGTGTCAGCAGAATAGGCGGAAGTGCTGAAACCAAGAGCGGCGACAGCAGCTAAAGCAAGGCATTTTCTCATTATTGTTCTCCAATGCTCAGGCACTACGACCTTTGAGCAATGGGAGACCAAACAGTATGGCCTGTCAAAGCCTTGCTACGATCAGAGTGAACACTCCGCTTAGTTCAGCTGTTATTTTTACCTAGTGATTAGCGTTAGAATTCGTGATTAGGATTTTCACCATAAACTCTGGACAGCCCCTTCTCGCCTGCCCCTGCCCCACGCCAGTTAACCCTAAGTTTTCCTTAAAGGATTTACCCGTGCCTACGAAAAGCCACGCATCCAGAACGGCTTAGCTCAGGAAAATCGATAAATCATATATCACAAACAGATTTCAGCGAGCCGTAAACCGATTATTAACCATAGATATTAAGCCTAACGATTTGACCCATAATGGGACACTTTAGAACAATGTTTTAAATAAAAAACGGAATGCTCCACTCAGAAAATTGAGTACGGAGAATCAGCAATGCGCTCCAATTTTAAGACACTATTGTTTGGCGTAACCGGTGCAATTGCCATTGCAACTCTTCCAGCGATCGCGCAGGCAAATCCCATCAATGCCCGCATCACCACTGCTTTTGGGGCTCTCGAAGGCAAGATGTTGGGCCTGTTGTCAGGAACAGCTGCATTCGGGCAAGGCCCGGGCTTTGCATCCCAGTTTGATGCGACCGCAGGCGGAACTAGAGACTATGGCTTCTATGCCGGCACTGGCCGCATGGGTTTCCGCACGCAGGACTACAATTACTTCGGTCTTGTAGGCTCTGCGGCACAGATCAACGGCAGTGCTGGATCCCTTGGCTATATAGGTGCAGAAACACAGGTTCATTTTGAGAACCTGTCTGTCGATGGTCTCATCGGCGTTCAGATGATTGACGACATGGGTACGATCATGGGCGGAGTAAGCGCATCTTACTATGCTAGCGAAAATGCCCGCTTCTATGCAGGTTACCGCTACCTGCGCGAAAACCATATCTACGCGATGGGTATGGAATTCAAGCCAGGCACAGAAACAGCCAATGGCATGACAATGTTCGCAGACCTGCGCTCAGAGAAGCTCGAAAACGCGTCCATCATGGCAGGTGTTCGCTTCTCCTTCGCCGATGCACAGACACTGGTTGAAGAAAGCCGCGGTACATTCGTCAACAACAGCTATATTCTGGACGCCCTCCTCCCGGACTAAGCCTCCAGTTTCGCGAAACACCTAAAACAAAAAAGGCGCTGCGTGATGCGGCGCCTTTTTTGTATCTGTCGCTTGAAACCGGATGCCTGAGCTCTCCCAGACATCCATTTCAGAAAATCGCTTACTTCAGGTTTCCGCAGAAACGCTGAATACGAGTGCAGGCCTCGGTCAGAGCTTCAGTGGAAGTCGCGTAGGAAACGCGGAAGTTTGGACCCAGACCGAACGCAGAACCCGGCACAACAGCAACACCTTCTGTTTCCAGAAGCTCGCTTGCAAAGTCCAGATCAGTCTCAAGGACCTTACCGGATGGCGCTGTCTTACCGATAGTACCTGCACAGGATGGGAACACGTAGAACGCACCCTCTGGAACTGGACACTCAAGGCCAGACGCCTGATTCAACATGGAAACAACCAGATCACGACGATCCTGGAAGACCTTGTTGTTGACTGGGATGAAGTCCTGCGTACCATTCAGCGCTTCAACTGCAGCTGCCTGAGAGATGGAGCACGGGTTGGAGGTGGACTGAGACTGAACCTTCGCCATTGCTTTGATCAGCTCAACAGGACCACCCGCATAACCAATTCGCCAACCGGTCATGGAGTACGCTTTGGAAACACCGTTCACGGTCAGAGTGCGCTCATAAAGCTTAGGCTCGATCTGCGCAGGCGTGGTGAATTCAAAGTCGTCATAGACCAGATGCTCATACATGTCGTCAGACATGATCCAAACATGCGGATGCTTCAGCAGCACGTCGGTCAGAGCTTTCAGCTCATCACGGGTGTAGCCAGCGCCGGATGGGTTGGATGGTGAGTTGAAAATCAACCACTTTGTCTTAGGCGTAATCGCCGCTTCCAGAGCTTCCGGAGTGATCTTGAAGGTCTTCTGATCCGCTTCAACAACCACTGGCTCACCACCAGCAAGCAGCACCATGTCTGGGTAAGACACCCAGTATGGAGTTGGGATGAGAACTTCATCGCCCGGATTGATGGTTGCGATCAACGCATTGTAGAGCACCTGCTTACCACCGGTACCGACAGTAATCTGGTTTGGCTCATACTTCAGGCCATTGTCGCGCAGAAACTTTGCGCTGATTGCCTGTTTCAGCTCAGGAGTGCCATCAACCGCTGTGTATTTTGTTTTGCCGCCATTAATGGCTGCAATCGCAGCAGCTTTAATGTTTTCTGGCGTGTCAAAATCCGGCTCGCCAGCACCAAGGCCGATAACGTCGCGGCCAGCGGCTTTCAGTTCGCGTGCCTTCGTGGTCACTGCAATCGTTGCAGATGGTTTCACACGAGACAGCGAGTCAGCGATAAAGCCCATAATGCCCTCCAATAGAAGCGGGTGCGTTCTTCGCAAAATAAGTGCGCGCAGACCCTAAGGCGCAGACCATGGCTTGGCAAGCGCAAACAGGCTAGTTTTTCGGCTCAAATTTCGCCAAAGACTGCAGATTTTTTCAAATATTACTCCCCAGATATAATCGCAGGTTCTGTAACGCAGCGTCTCTTGCATTTCTGGCAGAACAGCGATAAGCAGCCCATATGTTGCAACACCAAAAAATTTAGCTGGTGAAACCAGAACAGAGAGCCCAACTCCCGTGAACATCCTGCTGCGAAAACTCCTAGAAAATCAGTTCATTCGCTTTGGAATGGTCGGGGGCTCCGGTCTTGTGGTCGACCTCGCCGCCCTCGCCTTCTTCTGGCAGGTTGTCGGCCTCGATCCCCTCATCGCGCGAATCCTATCTATCTGGGTTGCCATGACCAACAACTGGTTCTGGAATCGCGTCTTCACCTTCCGCTCAGAAGGCAGCCCACTGGGTGAGTACTTCAGATTCGTTCTGGTCAACAGCGTGGGCGCGGTCATCAACTACAGCACCTATGGCGCGCTCATCACCCTGATCGATGGCTTCTCCACCTATCTGGCCGTGATCCTTGCCACGCTGGTGTCCATGACATTCAACTTCGTGCTCTCAAAGATCTACGCCTTCAAGAGCTGATAGCAGCCTGTCTTGTAAAGTGAAATGGGGTAATTTGGCAGTGCCGACAGGGCAATAAACAACCCTGCCAGCACCATGCACTCAGGTCCGCCAGCACCTAAAATTTCTGGGAGATTTGATTGTAATTTCGCCCTTGAATCAAAGGCTACTCGCAGGTGCAGCGCACAAACAAGTCCTGCCGTTGCGGTATATACTGTTTTTTTTTAACCATAACGATATCCAGTATTCCGCTCAGTAGAACTACATACGAAAAGTTTGAGCAGTTCACTAACGGCCATTTAACCAAATCCCTTTTCTTTTCCGCCGCTTAAATCACCTATTACAGCTGGCAGCCCCATACTGCCGTTCAGCCCGATTGGAATGCAGGCAGGTGTTCCATAAGTTCCACTTGCAGAATAATTCCGAACAGGAGTAACGTTCTCCTACAGCAATAAGCGGGGACGCAAGATGGCCGTAGAACTAGCACTATCTGCAGATACTGTTCGCATGATCGTACAAAAAGCGCGCGCTGTTTCCGAAAGCCTGCCAGACACTTACGAAGACGGGCACGAAGGCGATCTGTCCTTCGACACGGAAAAACTGGAAAACGTTCACCACCATGACGGGCTTGCAGAAGAAGAGCACGATGACTTTTCTGAGTCTGAGCTGAGAGAAATCATCGACGATCTCAACGTCGACGAGGCAACTGAGCTGGTCGCAATCGCGTGGATCGGACGGGGTGATTATGATCAGGGAGACCTCGATCTGGCCTTCGCCGAAGCACGTGAACGATCCACTTCTCCGGTCTCAACCTACCTGCTTGGGTTACCACTCTTGCCTGATTATCTTGAGGCTGGTCTCGAAGCTCTAAATCTATGAGAAAATATGGGCCATAGCAGTTTTGCAATTGAGTGATCTGCTTAAGCTCAACCTGTGGTATCTCGAACACACCAATTTCCAGTAATATATACTTTCTGTATTCGATGTTATCCGCGTCTATCGGCCCCTACTCAGGAACACAACTGACCCGGGCCGCAGGGGGACACAATGAGAACCTCGCCAGTTGACTACCATCGTAAAGAACACGTCGACCATGCCCAGTCACCATGGCCTGTAGCGGCCACCATCATTGCCGCCTTTGTCGGCATCATGTTTATGGTCCTCTTCGTCTTTTAAAGTATCTTTCATTTGGTTGATCTCAACCGGATGACAAAGAGCCGTGCCTGAAAGACAATTGCCAGCACACGCAGCACGAGCGTAAGCAAACGCAACGTATCTGGCAGTGATCAGAAGCTCAAAATCGTCTTGAGAGAATTTCAACGGAAGCGTTGACAGACCGCTTGCGGCGCCTATTCGCTTGCAGTACAGCTGCGGAATGACTAGGGCATCTGCAAACATTCTTCTTCTTATGGCTGGCCTCATCTGGGGCATGGCCTTTGTCGCGCAGTCAACCGCAATGGAAAATCTTGGCCCATTGCAGTTCACTGGCCTGCGTTTCCTTCTCGCGACTCTGGTGATCCTGCCATTTGCTCTGCGAGAACGCCGCATTTACAACACCAAAAAGCTGACCAAGGCACATATGCCGGCACTTTTAACGATTTGTGTTGCCTTCACTCTGGGCACGGTTCTGCAACAATACGGCATCGTCATCACCAGCGTCACCAACGCCGGTTTTCTGACAGCCATCTATGTTGTGTTGACGCCGATCCTCGTGACGCTGTTCTTTAAAGGACGTCCCCACTTCCTCGTCTGGCCAGCCAGCTTGTTCACCCTGCTCGGCATCTACCTGCTTGGCGGAGGTTTGACAGCCCTGAACGCTGGCGACCTGCTCATGCTGGTCTGCGCCGTTTTCTGGGCGCTTCAGGTGATCTTCGTGGGACGCCTCGCAAGCACATCAGGCCGCCCAATCACCATCGCTGTCATCCAGTTCGCATCCATCGGCGTGATCTGCGTGTTCCTCTCACTCTTCTTCGAGAGCTACTCTCTGCAGTCCTTGCAGAACGCATGGTTTGAGATCTTCTTCGCAGGCGCTTTGTCTGGCGGTGTCGCCTTCACATTCCAGGCATTCGGCCAGCAATGGACAACCCCATCTGACGCCGCAATCATGCTCTCATCAGAAGCATTGTTCGCAGCTTTGGCAGCCGCTGTCATTCTGGGAGAACGCATCGCCCCAATCGGTATGGTCGGCTGTGCTCTGATCTTCAGCGGCATCCTGCTGGTGGAAGTCGGACCGCACTACATCAAATCCAGACGCAGTGTGGCACAGGCTGAATAGCCTCACCGACATCATCATCAAAAAAGGCAGCCCCTCGGCTGCCTTTGCTATTTCTGGACTTACTTGCCTTCCAGCCGATCCAGTATCTGAGAGATCTTGGTGCCCATTCGGCCACCCGGCACCACAGTGCGCGCACTCTTCAGATCCTCAGCATTATCCTCACCCACCTTGATAATCATCGCCATACCAAAGCGACCATGAATACCGCAGGTCACGCCATAAATGCCCGGCGTATCAAAGGTCACATTCCGGTCAGGAGACATCTTGCTGAACTTGAACTTCGGTCCACCTTCCGGTGTCATCTTCTTGATCGAAATAACAGTGTGGTTGCCGTCAAAATTATCAAACTTAACAGTGGCGCCCAGCGGAACTTCAAGCAGATCCGGCTCAAACCGGAACATATGAGAAGGCGTATTCGCGCTAGCATCAGTCACCTGATTAACGGAATACGTCTTACCCTCCTCAGCAAGCGCACCACCCGCCATCAACACACTCAAGGCCAAGGTTGAGAGAATTCTTTTCATCGAGACACGTCCAACTGCAATTCGGAACCATTCTCAACGTGACCTAGGAAAAGGCTGAGTACATTGATCTAACGCACTCAGCCCTTAGAAAGTGAAGTTATGCCCTTTTAAGAAAAAGCGTTGAGCTGTTGGGAGTTACTTCAACGCCTCGGCAACAGCGCCTGTCAGGTTTGTTGCCACTGGGGCGCCGGTGGCGATGAGGCGGTTGTGGGCGTACATGCCGGTGGAGACGAGAACAGCGGAAGCGCCGAGGCCCTTTGCTGCGTCAAAGTCATCAATGCTGTCGCCGATCACACAGACGCTGGAAGGATCCACGCCGAGCTTGTCGATATGCGCGCGAAGGGCATCAATCTTGAAGTGCTTGCTCAGATCCTGTGCACCATCAACGCGGGTGAAGTGCTCGTAGATGCCGTTGTGGCGAACCAGAGAGACCAGCTCCTCATGCGGTGCCATGGAGAGAATGGACTGGCTCTTGCCTGCGCCGTTGATAGTCTCAAGCGCGTGCAACGCGTCAGGTGCCAGAGGCAAATCGTACATCACCGGCTCATAGACTGCACCAAACCCGCTATAAAATTCAGAGAGCTCAACGTCTGTTGCATCGCGCCCCATCACAGCCTTGAGATAATCGGCAAAAGGACGCGTATGATGCTGCCGCACATCATCGAACGTTACGCCGGTCAAACCAGCCTTCGCAAAAGTATCGATGCCATACTGTGCTGTGATCTCAAAATCATCCAGCAGGGTACCGTTCCAGTCCCAGACAATGTGCTTAATCATAGACCTAACCAGTTTCAGGATATCGCCGAAAAGTGCCCGGCGGCGCTAACGGATATGCAAACAGAACATTTGCCTCACATGTGGTGCAAACAGTGACGTCTGTCAATGCTGCGCATATCCGTAGAAAGAGATGCGCAGCAACAAGCTAAAGCAGTTAGGCTGCTTTAGTTCTTCTTCCTGAATGTCCGCGTACCTGGACGCCCACCAGAGCTGCGGCCTGATGTGGTCCGGCGTTTCTTCCTCTCGCCTGTGGCACCAGCTGGTGTTGGCAGGTCTGTTCCCGGTCCCATCTCACCCAGCCGTGGTTTGTGCACCTTGCTACCAGCATCGGCTTTCTCAGCCTCTGCCTTCGGTAGGTTGCCGGAAGCGCCATACTTCTTTTTACCGCCAAAACCGCCAGTCTGTTGTTCAACGGAAGACTGCCGCGCCATCGGATCGTCCGCCACCGCAAGTTCGGTCTCCTGCAGACGTTTGACTTCATCACGCAACCGCGCTGCTGTCTCAAACTCAAGATCAGCCGCCGCTTCACGCATCTGCTTCTCAAGATCTTCAATGTGAGCCTTGAGGTTATGACCGATGGTGGCCCCTTCCTCAGCAAAGCCAGCATCCACTGAAACGTGATCCTGCTCGTAGACGCTTTCTAGAATATCGCCGATGGAGCGCTTCACACTTTCCGGTGTAATGCCGTGCTCTTCGTTATACGCTTCCTGCTTGGCACGACGACGGTTGGTCTCCGCAATCGCACGCTCCATGGAGCCGGTCATGTTGTCCGCGTACAGGATAACCTTGCCATCCACGTTACGCGCCGCACGACCAATGGTTTGCACGAGCGAGGTTTCAGAGCGTAGGAAGCCTTCCTTATCCGCATCCAGAATGGCCACCAGCGCACATTCCGGAATGTCGAGGCCCTCACGCAGCAGGTTAATCCCGATCAGCACATCAAACGCACCCAAACGCAGATCGCGAATGATCTCAATACGTTCCAGCGTATCAATATCCGAGTGCATGTAACGCACACGCACACCGTTTTCGTGCAGATACTCGGTCAGATCCTCCGCCATGCGCTTGGTCAGCGTGGTCACCAGCGTACGGAAGCCATTTGCCGCCTTCTCACGCACCTCACCCAGCAGATCGTCCACCTGCGTCTTGGCAGGCCGGATCTCAATATCAGGATCAGTCAGACCGGTCGGACGAATAACCTGCTCAGCAAACACGCCACCGCTCTCATCCATCTCCCAGCCGCCCGGTGTCGCCGACACAGCAACCGTCTGCGGCCGCATGGCATCCCATTCTTCAAACCGGAGCGGACGGTTGTCCATGCAGGACGGCAGACGGAACCCATACTCCGCCAGCGTTGCCTTGCGCCTAAAGTCACCTCGGTACATCGCGCCGATCTGAGGCACGGTCACGTGGCTCTCATCAATAAACACCAGCGCATTGTCAGGCAGGTATTCAAACAGAGTTGGCGGCGGCTCACCCGGCGCACGACCTGTCAGATAGCGAGAGTAGTTCTCAATACCCGCACAGGCGCCGGTTGCTTCCATCATCTCCAGATCAAACGTACAGCGCTGATCCAACCGCTGCGCTTCCAGCAGGCGGCCATGCTCATTGAGTTCATCAAGACGATGCTTCAGCTCTTTCTTAATGGACTTGATGGCCTGATTGAGTGTCGGTTTCGGTGTCACATAGTGCGAGTTCGCGTAGATCTTCACCAGTTGCAGCTCACCGGATTTCTTGCCCGTCAGCGGATCAAACTCGGTGATGCTTTCAATCTCATCGCCCCAAAGGGAAATACGCCAGGCCCGGTCCTCATAGTGCGCCGGGAACACTTCAATCGTATCCCCACGCACGCGGAACGTTCCACGCTGAAAGGCCGCATCATTGCGCTTGTAGTGCAAGGCCACCAGATCCGCCAGCAGCTGCCGCTGCTCAATCTTCTCACCAACCTCCAGCTTGAAGGTCATCGCCGTATAGGTCTCTACTGAACCAATACCATAGATACAGGAAACCGACGCCACGATGATAACATCATCACGCTCCAACAAAGCACGGGTCGCCGAGTGGCGCATCCGGTCAATCTGCTCGTTGATGGAGCTTTCCTTCTCAATGAAGGTGTCCGTTCGCGCTACATAGGCTTCCGGCTGATAGTAGTCATAGTAAGAAACGAAGTACTCAACCGCGTTGTTCGGGAAGAACGCTTTGAACTCTCCATAAAGCTGAGCCGCCAGTGTCTTGTTCGGAGCAAGGATCAATGCCGGGCGCTGGGTCTGCGAAATCAGCTGCGCCATGGTGAAGGTCTTACCAGACCCCGTCACACCCAGCAGCACCTGTGTTTTATCACCATCCGCTAAACCAGCTTTCAGATCCGCAATCGCTTTCGGCTGGTCGCCTTTCGGCTCAAACTCAGATTCCAGAGAAAAGGCAACGCCGCCTTCAGACTTCTGCGGACGCTCAGGGCGATGCGGCACCCACGCATCTTCCCCCGTCTCATCAGAACGACCCTGCTCAATCAACCGTGCCAGCGCCTGAACAGTCGCAGTCGCACCGGTGATCGTCTCTTCCTTCGCCTTCTTCCGCTTTTTCTTCGTCTCCTTGACGTGCGTATCAAGCAGCTTCTCAGCGTCTTCCAGCGATATGTCCAATCCGGCAATCGGGTTCAAACCACCCTTGGCCCGCTCCCGCGGATCACTGGTCGCGCCCATCGACGTACCCCGCGCAGATTTCGCAGGTGCCTTCTTTTCCTTCGCAGCCGATTTCTTAGCCGCAGGTTTCTTAGCTGCCGTTTTCTTCTTTGGCGCAGGCTTCTCTTCAGCTGGCTGCTCGGCTTCTTTCTTCGCCTTCAGGCCAGAGAGATCTTCTTCGGCAAGCTGATCAGCCCAGTCAGACACGGAGCCGGACAACGGACTGCCGGAAAGAGCTGGCTGCGGAGCCTCACCAAAGCCGGCGGAAGACCCTTCAGCTTCTGGGAGTGAGGATGAACTGGAAGTTTTTGTGGGGCGCTTAGTCATGGGCACACTATGCCGTGAGTCATTTGGAAAAGAAAGTATGTTCTTCCTTCGTTCCATCACTCTCACGTAATCATCCTCTTAATTTGTAAGGACAGTTTTGAAAGAACCCGTTGCCCTCTCTTAACCAGCCTGAATGCATTGGATTGAGTGGTGCCTGAGGTTGCCGCAGACTGCGCCTCAACAGCCAGAGCGTGTTCTGGCCCGTGCAGATAAACACAACCGCTCACTCTCACTCACCGAGCAGGACAATAAGAATGATAAAAACACCTTTCGGACTTGGTGCCACAACCATATTTTCGGCCACCCTCCTCCTCGCGTCCACCGCACAAGCAGCGCCTTCTAAAAACGTAAGCGGTGAGGTCCTCGTCCCACTCAACTACATCATCGGCTTAAAAGAAGACGGTTCATCCGACCAGGCTGTGACAGAAGCCTGCGAGAAAAAGTATGAAGTGGGCATGGGCAAAGAAATCTTTGTCGAATACCAGATCAGCCCAACACAAAACCGCGCGGTTGCGCTGGTGGAAGACACCGAAGTCAGGCTCACCCCTCTCGGCATCCCGGAGACCTACTCTTTCACCTCAGATAAAATGCCGGATGTCCTGAAGCAAAAAGGCTTCCTGCGCGTGATCTTCACAATGGAAGATGATTTTGATGACGAAGTGGTCCACATCATCGCCGCCGGAGATCAGCCAACAGACAAGTGCTTCCTCAGCACCGAAGCCTTCAAGCTGAGACAATAAGGCGAATGCCTTACACAGCAACCGCCCGTCAATACACGCCACTTCGCACATTCGCAGTGATGGTGTGCTTTGGCTCTGCAGTTCTTTTGGGATCAGCCGGCAACGCAAACGCCCGGCTGGTCACAGAAGAACTCATGCTGTCCATCGCCCACTTCGGCACTGCTGTCAGCACTGGACTGGCTTCCTCAAACATGACCGACCACTGCCAGTCTATCTATGACGAGTTTCGCGGAACCGCTGTCTTTGTCGACTATGAAATAGACACCAGCTCAACCTACGCCTTCGCCGAGATCGCCGTTGCAGGTGAAGTAGTAAAAATGACCCCACACCCCATCAAGGCTCATTACAAGTTCTTCAGCAACAAGCTGCCGAAACACCTGGCAAGCCTCGGTGCCCAAGCGGTGATTTTCCGGATCAACAACAAGTTCAAACACCCCTCAGTCGAAATCCGCTTCAGCAACAACAACCGCTACGAATGCCACCTCATCGCCTCATCCCCCAAATAAAAAAAGGGCCAGAGATCACCATCCCCGGCCCCATAACTCTCAAAGATACAACAACTTAGAACGCAACGCGGATCTTGGAAGAAACAGCGAAGTTCCAGGAGGAGTCGTATTCGTAGTCGGCAACAGACTGTGTAGGTGTACCACCAATGTTACGAGTGATGGCGTAAGTACCTTCTCCTGCAGTCTTGAAAATAGCACGCCCACCAAGGGATAGCTTCACGTTTTCAGTCACATCGTATGCACCACCAAGACCAAGGTAATAGAGATCAGAATACGGTCCGCCAATACCTTTGTCCCAGCCAACGTTAGCACCTAAGCTAAGCTTGTCAGTCAGCTTATGCCCAACGCCTGCTTCTACAATCCAGCCATCGCTATAACTAAGATCACGTTCAACAACGCCAACTGCAGAACCACTGGTGCTCAAATCAACAGAAAGCTTATCAAGCACACTCCAATCGATCCATTTTACACCAAGAGACACAAGCCATCCTGGAGCAACCCCAGTCTTAATGCTTGCCTCAATTGATTGTGGAAGCTCTGCAGAAGCAGTAGCATCGAGTTCTGAAACAGCAACGCCAGTAGGAGCTACCACAGAGAAATCACCGTCTAAATCGAAAGCTATAGCAGAGTCATAAGTGACCTGAGCAACCAATGCTATCTCAGGAATCTCAAAAGCAGCACCGATGCGATAACCATATTCGCGATTATCTGTTTCAAGATCAATGGTTACGTCACCCTCAAATGCAGGTGTGGCAGGTGGGCCAGAACTCGCAGGAACATAGGTGAGCGATTTTTGAAGATAATCCAGAGAAACTGATCGTACACCACCAAACACGCGGATTTGGCTTTTTTCGCCGATCTGATGTTTAAAACTAGCCATTGCATCAATGCCAAGAGCATCGGCATCTGTCACGCCAAGCGACCGGCGACCAGCCCACTTAGAGCCTGGTTCTTCATTAATCCGGTAAGGCTGATAAACTTTTGCAAAGAAATCAAAATGGTCACCGATTCCAATCTTTGCAGCACCAGAACCAAGGAAAACATTTGGAGCAATATCGTCAGCACCACCACCGCTTACAGAGCCAGTAGGATCAGTTGCTTCCACATCTTCGAAATCTACATTTCGATCGCCGTAAGTTGCCTGTGCTTCAAATACATATTTCTCTGGAGCGAACAGAATATCAAAACTGTTCAAACCTTCAGTAGACCAACCACTCGCAAATGCAGCAGCAGGAATCATGGATACCGCGCAGCCCAGAACGGTGGTCTGAGCCAATGTTTTGAGAACACGCATGCCCTCTCCCCCTTATGTTTCCCCGTATACAATGTTTAAAACATTGATTTCAGGTTCATTCAGTTGGGAGCACTTGCTTAAGATACGGAAATTGCAGCGCGTTTCACCCCAATGCGATACACATGCAACCCGCACTCACCGAGTCTCTACGTGTCTCGCGCCAGTGCAATCCCACCAATTTGCAGAGCAAACTGATATAGTTCTAACTGCATGCATAACGCATTGAGAGAAATAATCACCCCTCCCATAGTATAAATACTACGCCATTTCGTTTGGGCAGGCATTTCAAGACTTAAATATAACCTAAGGTAAATAATGATGATATATTTACTTAACTACAGAGCAACGAAGTTAAGTACCAGATAGCGCCATGTATTAGACTATAGTCAAACTTACCTATACGTAAATTACTTAAGAGTTTTGAGCTAGCTTTTCCAACAAATCAACATGCTCATTTCTCCACAAAACTGTTGCACAAACAGCACAAATCGGGGTGTAGCTTGCACAAATCACACACACCCTGTGACACAGATCAAAATCAACCCTGCGCTGAAAACAAAAAAGCCGGAGACTAAGCCCCGGCTTCCGCAAATCAGTTGATCAGATCACTTAGAACGCAATTCGTAACTTCGTGTTCAGCGCATAGTTCCAAGAAGAGTCATATTCATAATTGTTTTCAGCTCCGCTCGCTAAATTGTTAGCATCACCCGCACCGGAAGTTTTATAGATTGCCGCTCCACCAAGAATGACTTTTACCTTGTCATTGAGAGCGTAAGATCCACCAAGTCCGAATGTGTAAGTATCAGAATAACTACCACCGACGCCGCGATCCCATTGAACAGAACTACCTAAGCTCAACTTTTCGTTGAGTTTATGCCCAACACCTGCCTTAACAGTCCAACCATCCTTAAAACTCAGCTTACGATCAGTTTTCACGTCGCCTTTGCTATCAGTCACAACAAGACGGTCGATCACTGACCAATCCATCCATTTTACGCCAAATGTGGCCAACCACCCCGGGGCTATACCTGATTGCACGTTCAGTTCGACAGACTGCGGCAATGTCAGCGAGGCATAACCTTTTCCTGGGACATATTGAGTACCAGCAGATGTTGGCACGATAACTCTTGTGTCACCGGCAACATCAATCTCAACAGCTGAATCATAGATGACGCTTGCACGTAAAGCATAGGCTGGAATTTCATAAGCGACGCCTGCACGCCACCCCCACGCCATTCCTTCTGACTTCAAATCAGCCTGAGAAATATAATCTTTTGAAGGATCAACAGCAGCTGCAAGCGGTGAACTTGCTGCTGCCAAACCAGCCTTTAGAACTGTTCCCCAGACCATTCCATCGGAGGCATAAGACAGATCATTTGCCTTTACACCAAGAATTGCACGAAGATTGCTGCCACCATCGATTTGGAATTTATAAGAGCAAGTAGCATCCATACCCAAAGTTTTGGCGACAGTTTCATACCCCCCATAACGTCCTTGCCAAGTTGGATCCATTTCCTCTGTTATTCCGAATGGATTATAAACCCTTCCAAGGCAATCGAGTTTATCCATCAGTGTTGCTTTAACACCGATTTGATAATTCCAAATGTTGGGCGTAGCTCTCTCTTTTGCAGAACCCGTGGTGACATCTGCAGGATTAATCACCCAATTGCCCGTAACAGGATGTCGAGCTCCCTGCGTCTTGCCACTCTTCACCTTGTAATCAACATTGCGATCCAGATAGGTCGTACCACCTTCGACAACAAATTTCTCAGGCGCAAACAGCAGATCAAGGGATCCTACTCCCATCGTATCCCACGCGCCCGCTAAAGCTGAGCCTGATCCTGCCAGCACAAAGCAGCCTGCTGCGAGGCCGCGGCCTGCATTCTTTAAAACCCGCATACTCTTCCCCCAATGCTAATGGGTCTCGGGCAACTCCCCAGGGCCGGACCCACGTTTGAAGGGATGCGAAGATATGTCGTGAAAGAAGAGCCCACCTCGAAAGAGGTAGTTCTATGTTTAAAACATTATTTGAGCATAGATTGTGACTATACTTACCCCACTAGCACGAAATTCCCAACATCACTTCATAATAACTGCGTATATTTACCGAGTGATATATTATCCGCACATTTATCGTGGTCAATACCATCCATATGTAGTTTTGAGTATTTTTCTTCTAAACCTAACTTTATGTGAGCTACACAAATGAGCAAAATATGACTTATGCATCGAAATAAAAACTCGAACACGAATGGAAAAACTCATTCAATTCTGAAACTTACGTTTAGGTAATGTCAAAAAATGTGTCGCAACACTGCGGCTCAGCCTGCGATGCCAAACCCCTTAGATTTCAGCGGGCAAAAAAAGCATATTTTTTCAATGCAATAACGACACAGCAGCATATTTGAGGCTTAACACCGCAAATATGCTGAAGCTCATGACCCAACTGATTCACGAGTAGCCCCCTCGCACATTGCATGGGCATATCTTTTTTGAGGAGGGAGGATAAACTCTGACACCAGAGGGAATATCTCAGTTTTCAGCACATCTCTGAAAATTGAAGGTAGCTATAGAACCACCCAGCGAGAAACGAACCAAAGCAACGCAAATTTCCCTGCGCAAATCCCGATAGCTTTATGGTCGCAAGCACACCTGAAACACCTGCTGCGCAATCTCACGCACATCAGGATCATTCGGCCGAACCAGCAGATCTTCCCAAACACCACGCTCCATCAGCTCGGCAGAAGTACACTCACAAGCTCGCGCACATTGCCGTGCGTCTACTGTCTGACTACACACCGCGGTACATGACTGCTGAAAGCTTCGCACCTGCCCATAACCGAACAGACCAACATTCACACCAACCCAAACGACACCAAACAGGATCGGTTGATGAAGAAGGTAGGTCGCGAGGGAATGGCGACCGAACCACGCAAAGCAACGCGAAATAACGCTTGGCGACGCAGAACCGCGCAAAAATCGCAAAAGGTCGTAGCGGGCAAAGATATCCCCGCAGCCCACGCCCAACAGCACAGGACCAAACCAGGGAATAAGCGGCACATAATCAACGGAAACTTCGGGTAATGAGTTGAGCCCCAGCCAGAAGAACTGGCGATAAGGCAGCACGTAATCCCCCAGCAAGTGGTAGAGCAAAATCACCCCTGCCCCACATAGCAACGCAATTATAAAATGAACCCGCAAAAACGGCAGAGCGAGCAAGCTGGAAACCACAATGGAATGCAGAATACCAAAGCGAACCCATTGATCCTGAAAGATAAAGTAGGTTGCGACAGAAACCGCCAGCGCAGCAACAGCAACCTTGATCTCCCGCCGCCAGAAATTCTCCCAACGAATGCCATTTCTATGCGCCAACACAAGACTGAAGCCAACCAGAAACAGGAAACTACCGGCAATCAACTGGGCGAACAGACGCCACCCCGGCGCACCGGAGACATCCCAACCAACAACATTGAACCAGGAGAGATCCCAGGAGAAGTGGTAAATCGCCATTGCCAGAAGCGCGAGACCGCGGGCGACGTCCGCGAGGATAAGTCTGCTTGGCAATGGGTTTTGCTGCACGTTGTTCCCCTATTCAGGATCTGCGAAAGCGGCTCGCACCACTACAAACGCGATGATTATCTTCAACCTACATAAACCAACTCATCAACACAGAAAATCTCTCCGGTCCCTAAAACAAGGGAAACCCTGTATAAATAGGGAAGCTAAATAGCCAATAGGCTTCGGAATGTCCTGGAACAATAAAGGCTTAGCCCACCGTGGCAGCCGCATCTACGCCCTCCTCCTTCTCATCACCGCCATCGTGATCGTGTTTGTTGCCTTCATTTTGCGCCCCCATCAGGTTGAGATAAAAACCTCGTCCCAATGCGGTGAAGCATCCTGGTATGCCCTCACCTCACAAACGGCCAGCGGGGAAATGATGGACCCGTCCAAACTCACGGCGGCCCACCTCACGCTTCCCATGGGCACCCGAGTGCTGGTCACAAACCTTACCAACGGCAAATCACTGACTGTCCGCATCAATGACCGCGGCCCTTATGCTCAAAACCGACTGATTGACCTTTCCAAAGCAGCAGCTGCGGAACTGGGTTTCATTAAAAGCGGTGTAACTCAGGTAAAAATCTCAGTTGCCAACGAATTCAAACAACACTTGAAAGGACACAAATGTAATAATCAACAATATACTTTTAATAGCGCTGCAAATACATTGACTGAATAAAATTTTAGGACAATTACTCTACACATAAGCAATCAGAACCTAAAATAATGAATAGTCCAGAGTTCGATTGCTATGAAGTTACCGCGTAAAACCAGTGCTGTTCTTTTAGCATTATGCTTGATCTTACCTAGTACTGACCTGTTGCTGAGCCCGGCAAACGCCAACGTGCCGCTTATTGTGCCTGCTGGCAACCGGTTGAAGATCCAGCCAACAATCCCAACTGCATCCGCAACTCGCACCAAAGCGTTCAATCGAACTTACGAGAAGAAGTTCCAGCGTATTCTCACAGTCCTCAAAAGAGAAAACCGCCTGATCCGGAACATCAAAAAAGTCGCTACACTCTATAATATCGATCCCGTTCACATCCTCGGCGCCATTGTCGGCGAGCACACCTACAATTACGACAGCCTCGACAGCGCACAGGGCTATTACATGAAAGCCCTGCAATACGCTCGAATTCCCATTTCATTTCAATATGATGGCGAGAAGGTTTGGAGCTTTGTAGAACGCCCGCAGTTTAACAACTGTCACCGTGAAGAAACCAGCAACAGTCGCTGGAGATGCTATGAACTCATCTGGAACTCCAAGTTCATGGGCAGACGCGTCGGCGGCATCCGCTATCCCAGAGAACCATTCCATCGCGCTTTCTTCCGCCCTATGTTTGCCGGTCAAAGCTTCGGTTTAGGTCAAATAACCCCACTGACGGCCTTGAAGATGAACGACATGGTCAACAGCATCAGCGGCCTCCCGAGGCTCAGTTCCAAAGACGCCTCGGGTCTATATAAAACAGTGATGGATCCCAACAAATCCATCCACTACACCGCCGCAGTTCTGAGAGATGCAATCAACGCCTACAAGCAGGTCGCGAACGTCGACATCTCTGAAAACCCCGGGATCACCTCCACGCTCTATAATCTCGGAAACCCTTGGGAACGCGCGATTTCTTACAGAAACAAACGCCGCATCAGACCAGCTCATCTGCCCCGCGAGAACTACTACGGCTGGCTGATCAATGAGCGCATCGAGGAACTCAGAGCGATCCTGCAATAAAAAAGGGGAGCTGAAACTCCCCTTCGCACCATAGTATCTGAGGCTTACTTCAGATACGGGTTGTTCAGTCGCTCATGACCAAGCGAAGACGCAGGACCATGCCCCGGCAGGAACGTAATGTCATCGCCCAGCGGCAAAAGCTTCTCTTTGATAGAAGCAATCAGCGTATCATGATCACCACCGGGCAGATCAGTACGCCCGATAGAGCCAGCGAACAGAACATCACCGGAAATCGCCAGCTTCAGGTCCGTATTATAGAAAACAACGTGCCCCGGAGCATGGCCTGGGCAATGCAGAACCTGAAACTCCGCTCCACCAGCAGTCACCACATCACCTTCCACAAGCCACTGATCCGGCTCAACTTTACGCACGGCATCTAGACCAAACTGCTTCGCCTGATCTTCAACGCGGTCAATCAGTGGGCGGTCAGCCTCATGTGGTCCAATCACTTTCACGCCCAATGTTTCTGCCAGTTCAGCAGCGCCACCAATATGGTCGATATGCCCGTGAGTAATGAGGATATGTTCAACAGTAACGCCAAGCTCTTTCAACGCAGCAAGGATGTGGTCAACATCCCCGCCTGGATCAACAACAACCGCTTTTTGCGTGTTTTTGTTCCAGACGATGCTACAGTTCTGCTGGAAGGCAGTGACCGGGACAACAGTAATCTGAACTCCTGACAGATCTGCTTTATTGCTGGCATCACTCATAAGTGCTCAATCTCCAAATTCCGAATTCCACGCACCATACAGTAATCATATTTGGCGGGCTACTCTCCGCTGCATTTGAACTCAGCTAATATTACGATTTTCAAATACAACCTCCAAAGCAAGTCCAAATAAATACCATTTATAATTGTGATCACAGTCAAACATGCAAATTTCATTTGTCATCGCAAAAATATTCGATCTTTTAGAGGTAAACTATGCCGTTTTATCCTCTAATTTCTGGTCACACCCCCAATTTCATAGGGTTTTACCTCCACCTTCCCTAGGAAAAGCTTGCCCTATTACCAAACTGACCCCTATTATATGCCGCGCATTCGTGAAGACTGCCTATGTTGATCTGGCCAATATTATTACCCGGCCAAGCAAATTAGGGAGCATTTGCGGTGTAAGGCAGGTAGGAGCTCTTAACCAAAGCCCCACTAGGACATTTGATTTTATTATTTGTTTGTTTTCGGACGGGCATTTGGCTTTGAGAAAGCGAGTACATGCGGATACTGGCAGGTTTAAATCCGCAGGAAAGGCGATATTGTAATGCATAATGGGAATTCGGGTCGTCGTCCACGCAGCAAGCGAGGCGGCAAGCGCGAATTTGGGGATTCGCAGAATTTCGGCCCGGAGTTTGGGGCACCAGCTTATTTTCCAGGAGATTCCGAGCGCGATGCCTACGCGCCTCCGATGATGGAAAATGAACGCAGAGGCCCCTATGGGAACCGCAACTCGGGAGGGTATGGCGGAGACCGGAATAACGGTTATCGTGCAAGCGGACACGGAGATGGTGACCGCGGCGGATATGGCAATCGTGCTAGCGGCGGCGGCGGAGGCGGTGGCTTCCGTGATGGTCCAAACGGTGGCGGCGGCGGTCGACGCAGCTATCCCCCGGTAGAACGAGGCCCACGCCAGTCAGGCACCGTCAAGTTCTTCAAACTGGATAAGGGCTTTGGCTTTATCACTCCGGATGAAGGCGAAAACGATGTGTTCGTCCATATTTCAGCCGTCGAACGCTCCGGCCTGACCACCCTCGATAGCGGCCAGCGGATTTCCTTTGAGACAGAACCTGATCGCCGGGGCAAAGGTCCAAAGGCAGTTGAACTGCGACTGGAAGATGGTCCAGCAGCTTCATCTGAAGACTCTCAATCTCAGCCAGAGATGAACAACGATTTTGACAGCATGGGTCAGGACTAATCCTCCTGAAACAGCTCTGTTGATTTTCTAAAGGCAGCATTTCGCTGCCTTTAGTTTTGTCCGCAACCTGCCTCTTTGCGCCTTGTCTCCTCCCCCGCCATCGGACTATAAGGCCGACAACAAACTCAGTCACAAGCGCGTCCAACGGCAACACATTCCCTCCGGCAGCGCGAAACAAAGGCCAACAGGCGCCACTATGAACTACCGGCACATTTATCATGCAGGCAACATCGGCGATGTCCTCAAACACGTCGTTCTTGCCAATATCCTGAAGTACCTCCAGAAAAAAGATGGAGCCTACCGGGTGCTCGATACACATGCCGGTATCGGCCTGTATGACCTAACCTCGGAAAAAGCGCAGAAAACCGGTGAATGGCAGCAAGGCGTCGGCAAAGTGCTGGAAAACATCGACGCCGCATCTGATCAGGTGAAGGAAGTCCTGGCCCCTTGGCTGGAGACCGTTGAGAATCTCAATCCCGGTGGTGGCGTCCAGTTTTATCCGGGCTCCCCGGAAATTGCCTGTATGCTCGCCAGAAAGCAGGACCGCCTGACGCTGACAGAACTTCATCCAGAAGATTTTGAAGAGCTGAAGAACAATTACGGCGGGGACAAAAAGGTCAAGGTGATTGCACTGGATGCCTGGCTGGCATTGGGTAGCTTCCTCCCCCCAAAAGAAAGACGCGGTCTTGTACTGATCGATCCGGCTTTCGAAGTAGAAGACGAGTTCAAGCGTCTCGCTGAGGGCGTCATCCGGGGCTGGAAGCGCTGGCAAACCGGCACATTCGCAATCTGGTATCCGGTCAAGAACCAGCGTGTCGTCAACCAACTCATTGCAACACTTGAAGAAGCTGGCATCCGCAACGCAGTGAAACTGGAACTCTCCGCAGGCCAGATCAGCGATGACAGACCAATGAAGTCCAGTGGCATGCTGGTCATCAATCCACCTTGGACGCTCACACGAGACATGAACACAGCTCTGCCATGGCTCTGTCAGGCCCTTTCTCAGGGCAAAGGTGCAGAATGGTCTGTGAAACAGGTCATTGCTGAGTAACCCCTCAGAACCTTTGATTGACCAGAATCCGCAAATCACTGATTGCTTAAAGCGCAGGATCAAAGCTCATGCGCTTTTTTGTATCTCGTCGCGCCTCGTAAAGAGGCTGGTGCATTCACGCTTCCTGCAAGCAGCCTTCTGCTGTTCACGACCAGCCAGCCTTTCCGTGGAGAGTGTTAATGCGCGCGAGATCAATCCTCACACTATTGACTGCAACTGTATTGAGTGTTGCCACCGGGACGACATTTGCCGCTGATCTTGTCCCTCCGGGAACCTTTGACTCCAACATCCCTCAGATAGACAAGGAAGACTTCATCGATCCAGATGAGAAGGTCTATTTCGGATGGTCCGGTGACTATCTGCCAGCCTGCGATTCCGGCAAAGCCCAACGCGCAGTCGCCCGCCAGATCGCCCGCGCAGTGCCCAGCTACTATGGCGGATTGCAAATCAAGCTGATTGAAGACATTCGCGAGTCCGAGTTCACAATCAGAAGGCCCAGTCCCGTTGGACGACGCTACTGCAACGGCATCGCCACACTGACAGACGACGCCCGCTATCGAATTTATTACGCACTCGTACAATACGATGGTTTCCTTGGCATTTCGTGGGGCGTCAAAGCGTGTATCGATGGCCTCGACAAGTTCCGGGTCTACGACGGCGAGTGTCGAACCGTTCGCCCAGAGCAGGAAATCATTCCGCGCTAGCAGCCTTGCTACATCATGCCTCGTAGGACGAAGAAAGCTGGAGATCTATAATCCATCCAGCTCAGTCCTACGGGTATGCAGTTGATGAAACACTATCTCGCTTACGCAAGCCATGAAGGCCAAACCAGAAAAATAATTGGCAAGATCTCGGAGATTCTTGAACTCAAAGGAGAAAAGGTTGTCTTCCTCCCCCTTGCAACGGGGATGGAGCCACTCCCTTCTGATTTGCAAGACGCCAGCATTCTGATCGGTGCGCCCATCCGCTACGGCTTCCATCTCAAGCCAGTGCGCCAGTTCGTGCAGCAAAACCTAAGCGAACTGAATGCAGCTCAAACAGCCTTTTTCTCAGTCAACCTGACAGCTCGAAAAGCCGAGAAGAGCACACCAGAAACCAACGCATATCTCAGGAAATTCCTCGAAAAATCAAAGTTCCAGCCAAAGCAGGCTGCTGTCTTTGCAGGTGCGCTCAACTACCCTGATTACAAACCGTGGGATCGCCTGATGATCCAGCTCATTATGAAGATGACCAATGGTCCAACAGACCCATCCCTTTCCATCGAGTTCACGGACTGGCAAGCCGTTGAACGCTTTGCAGAAGAAATCGCGAGCCCACGGGAGGCGCAGGCACTTTAGCAGCGAAGTCACTTGCATTATTGGAAGAAACACGGATATCGTGCAGACCACTCAATTCTCCTAGAGCGTCTCCCCGAAAAGTAATTCCGGTTTTCGGACAAGGATGCGCGTAACAACATGATTTAGTGTTTTACAGGTGGCTGCCATGCAAACTCTTCGTTCCTCCAGCGCTTCTCCATTTGGTCGCAAAATCAAGCTCGCGCTGTATGTGTTAGGCTTCGCAGATAAAGTGAACGTGGAAGTCGCTAAGACACTGGACCCAAACGATACGCTGCGCCAGCAAAACCCACTCGGCAAGATCCCGTGTCTCATTCTAGAAGACGGCAATGTGCTCTATGATAGCCGCGTGATCACCGAATATCTGGACTATATGGCAGGCGGTGAAAAGCTGATCCCTGCCGGAGCTGAACGCTTTGACATCCTCACCAAGCAAGCACTTGCGGACGGCATCTGTGATGCAGCTATCCAGATCGTCTATGAAGGCCGTATGCGCCCTGAAGAGAAGAAGCATCAGGATTGGGTAGACTACCAGCAGGCCAAAATAGATCGTGCGCTCACAGCCTTTGAAAACACCCCACTCCCACAGGTTCAGCACAACTCACCAGATGCCGCACAGATCGCTCTGGCTTGCGCGCTCGGATATCTTGACCTTCGCTTTGCAGGCGAATGGCGCAAGTCCTATCCAAAACTCGTCGCTTGGCTTGATGACTTCGCCTCCAGCGTCCCAGCCTACGACAAAACCAAGCCTGAGCCAGGAGCATAAGAGCTGCAATGATCATCCTTCGCACATCACCAACCTCTCCTTATGGGAGGAAGGCTCGCATTGCTGCAGCTGTTCTTGGTCTTGAAGATCAGGTCAAAGTCGATTGGGCAGACACCCGAGCTTCTGAAGGATCTTTGTACGAGCAGAACCCGCTTGCAAAAGTCCCGACACTGCTGCTGGAAAACGGCGAGATCGTTTACGACAGCCGCGTTGCACTGGAGCTGCTCGACACGCTCGCAGGCGGCGGCAGGATCATCCCAACAGGTGAAGCACGCATTTCAGCGCTGACAAAACAGGCAATGGCGGACGGCATCACGGATGCAGCTATTCAGGCGCAGATCGAAACCAGAAATCATCCGGAAGAACACTGGAACACAGTCTGGATTGATCGCCAACAAGGTAAGGTCAACCGCACACTCAAAGCGTTCAACGACCAACCGCTTCCAACGCCAGCACAAACCAATGGCATCCCGGACTGCGCTCAAATCGCTTTGGCATGTTCACTGGGTTATCTGGACTTACGGGCTAACGGCGACTGGCGCCACGAAAATCCGGAGCTCGTACGCTGGCATGACGCCTTTGTGGAGCAGGTGCCAGCCTATAATGAAACACTGGCACCAGAGATGCTCGAAAGAAGCTAAAACAAAAAAAGGCGCATGCCAGAAGCATGCGCCTTTAATGCAGAAAATCCGTTCAATTAGAACTTCATGGACACGCCTGCGCGTACCAGATTTTCGTCGATCTTGGTTTTTTCAGTAGTACCACCGAAGTCAAACTTCTGGTCGCCGAAATCCTGATAGAGGTATTCGAGGCGAGCAGTCAGAGTGTCGGTTACTGCGTGTTCAACACCAGCACCTACAACGTAACCAATCGCAGTTTTCTCATCTTTGCCTGCAGAAGATTTTGCAGTCAGGTCTTTGAATGCAGCACCACCTGTACCGTATACGAGGGTACGGTCGAGAGCGTAACCAGCACGAGCGCGAACAGTCGCATTCCAGTCAGACTGCAGCTCTACACCAGCGCTTTTCTCTTCAAGGTCATTGTACTGAATGTCAGCTTCAGCACCCAGCACAACGCTAGGAGCAACCATGAAGTTGTAACCAGCGTGAACGCCTGCAGTTACACCGTTCTGGTCGTCATCCAGAGCACCGGATGCACCGCTTTTGCCATCGGCGCTGAGGAAACCCCAACCAGCATTGGCACCAATGTAAGCGCCGGACCAGTCATACGCAGAAAAGGTCGCTGGTGTTTCATAAGAAATTTCTGGCTGACTTGGCTGCACTGGCTGAGGGAGGTCAGCAGCAAGGGAAGTGCCGGCCATCAGACCGAAAGCAATAGCGGTACAAGACGCAATACGCAGCATGTATCATTCTCCAACAAATATAGGCGGAGCGCATGAAGCGCATCCGCTGGGGGAAGGCGATCAAATGAGACCGCCCCGGGATGGAGAAAGATATGATTTGACTTTGTGGCTGGATCTGACGCGAATTCTGGTTAATTCAAGGCAAACTACAGAAAGAATATGGCGACTTTGACAACCTATTGTTTACGCTAGGTAATATATACTATTTGAGTGGCCTTTTTACTATACACAAGCTGTGATCATTTCTGCCGACTGAAATTTTTGCAGAGATCAGGTATCAAAAGTGATCTGAGACACTTCAAGAACGCCGCAAACCTGTCTATATACCCGGTCAGACTCTTGTCTGCCCCCTTCGGTGTAAACAAAAAACCATACATAATTGGAATTTCAGCCTATGCTTTTCTCATATGCTGCCCTCCTCGGAGGTCTCGCACTCTTGATCTTTGCCGGTGACCTGCTTGTACGCGGCGCTGTGTCAATTGCTCAGGCATTGGGAATTCCAACACTCATCATCGGCTTGACCATCGTCGCCTTTGGTACCTCTGCACCAGAACTCTTCATCTCTCTGAAGGCCGCCTTTGATGGCGTAAGCGGCGTTGCAATCGGCAACGTGGTTGGTTCCAACATCGCCAACGTGCTGCTCGTACTCGGCGTTCCAGCCCTCATCGCAACAACACCATGCGATGAAAATGGTGCTCAGAGAAATGCCCTGTTCATGCTGGTGGTCTCTGTAATCTTTGCAACACTCTGCTTTATGGGCACCCTCACCCATTACGCAGGCATCGGTCTTCTGATCTTGCTCGCGATTTTCCTTGGCGATTCCGTTCGCGCAACGAAGAAGCACAAGAAAGAAAACGGCTCCTGCTGCACAAAAGACTCCGACGATGATGAAGAAGACGATCTCGACGTCGATTCCGTACCGGAAAACAAAGGCATTGCAGCCCTCTTTCTGATCCTCGGCCTCATCGGCCTGCCGCTTGGCGCCCAACTGACCATCTCAGGCGCAACCGATGTTGCTTCTTCCTGGGGTGTTTCTGATGCCGTGATCGGCCTGACAGTCGTTGCTCTTGGCACTTCCCTGCCAGAACTCGCTACGACCGTGATGGCAGCGATCCGCCAGCACTCCGCGGTCGCACTTGGCAACGTTATCGGCTCCAATGTCTTCAACCTGCTCGCGATCATGGGGATCACGGTCACTGTTATCCCGATCCCGATCCCGGAGCAGATCCTCGTCTATGATATCTGGGTCATGCTGGCCTGTGCCGTACTGCTCTACATCTTCGCAGCCAAGCGTCTCTGCCTTGGCAAAGCATGGGGCATTTTCCTAAGCGTTGCTTACGTCGCTTACATCTACGGCGTATTTGCTCTGGATTTCATCTAAGAGACACACCTAAAACGCTTTTGAGAGAACGCACCTGCCGTTGAATCGGATAAGGTGCGTTTCCATATTTTACTTCTGAACATACCGAGAGCGAACGGACCATGGCCAAAGACACATCCGACATGCCTGCCCAAGCAGAAGACAATGTCGATGTGCCTGAGAGCACTCCGGAAATCCAGTTTGAAAGCAATGCTTCTCCGCGCAAGCCGGGCGTGAAGGGCGTTGAAGTCATCGCTGATTTCGTCAAACGCCTGCCACTTGGCCCTGGCGTCTACCGTATGTTTGATGAGGACGGCGAAGTCCTTTACGTCGGCAAAGCCCGCTCACTCAAAAAGCGTGTAACAAGCTATACACGCCTACAAGGCCAATCCAACCGCATCATGCGGATGATCATGGCAACTGCCGCCATGGAGTTTGTCGAAACTCGCACAGAGCCTGAAGCCCTGTTGCTGGAAGCAAACCTGATCAAGCGACTGCGTCCTCGCTTCAACGTGCTTCTGCGTGACGACAAATCTTTCCCATACATCCTGATCAGCGCCGATCATGAAGCCCCTGCCCTGATCAAACATCGTGGCGCGCGCATCAGAAAAGGTGACTACTTCGGCCCATTTGCTTCCGCAGGTGCAGTGAACGACACCATCAACGCCATGCAGAAGGCGTTCCTGATCCGCAACTGCTCTGACAGCTACTACTCCAACCGCTCACGCCCTTGTCTGCTCTATCAAATCAAACGCTGTGCAGCTCCATGTACCGGTGAAATCTCTATCGATGACTACAAAGGCCTTGTAGCTGAAGCAAAGTCCTTCCTCTCCGGGAAAAGCCAGCTCATCAAGCAGGAACTCGCTCAGGCCATGGAAAAGGCCTCTGAGAACCTCGACTTTGAACAAGCCGCAGTTTATCGCGACCGTATAGCAGCACTCTCCCACGTTCAGAGCCATCAGGGCATCAACCCACAAGGCATCGAGGAAGCCGACGTCTTCGCCACCTATCAGGAAGGAGGCCAGACATGCGTTCAGGTCTTCTTCTTCCGTACAGGACAGAACTGGGGCAACCGCGCTTACTTCCCAAAGGCGGACAAAAGCTACGAGCCCTCTGAAATTCTGGAGAGCTTCCTTTCCCAGTTCTACGAGGACAAACCACCACCACGTATGGTCCTGCTCTCCCATGATCTCGAAGAACATGATCTGCTGGCAGAAGCCCTGACAGCCCGCGCAAACCGCAAGGTTGAAGTCGCAACACCAAAACGCGGAGAAAAACGCGAACTGGTGGAACATGCGCTCACCAATGCGAAAGGCGCACTAGGCCGCAGACTTGCTGAAACCTCCAGCCAACTGAAACTCCTGAAAGGCGTTGCAGAAGCCTTTGGACTGGATCGCACCCCACGCCGCATCGATGTTTTTGATAACTCCCACATTTCGGGAACCAACGCTGTTGGTGGAATGATCGTTGCTGGTTCTGATGGCTTTGCAAAAGGCCAGTACAGAAAATTCAACATCAAGTCGGAAGACCTGATCCCCGGCGATGACTACGGCATGATGCGAGAAGTCCTCTCCCGCCGCTTTGCACGCCTCCAGAAAGAAAATCCGGAAGGTTACGAACAAGCTGCACGCTTCAAAGCACAATCCAAAGCGAGCCAGGAAGCCAAAAGTGATGAACAAGACATCACACCTTCAAACGCCGACATCCCTGCATGGCCAGATCTGGTTCTGATCGATGGCGGCAAAGGACAGCTGAGCGCTGTGCGTGAAACACTGGAAGAAATGGGTATCACCGACATTCCACTCGTCGGTATCGCAAAAGGCCCGGACCGCGATGCAGGCCGCGAAAAATTCTTCGTAACTGGAGAGCAAAGTTTCATGCTGCCGGAGCGCGACCCGGTTCTGTATTTCGTCCAACGTATGCGAGATGAAGCCCACCGCTTTGCCATCGGCTCTCACAGAGCCCGCCGCAAAAAAGCTATTGTTGCCAATCCACTGGATGAGATTGCTGGCATCGGCCCGGCAAGAAAGCGCGTTCTTCTCCGTCATTTCGGTACGGCAAAAGCCGTCTCAAAGGCAGGCATCGACGACCTGAGAGCTGTCTCTGGTATCTCCGAAAGCATAGCCAAGCTGATTTACAATCACTTTCACGAATAATCACGGGATAACGCGTTGTTTTTACAAATAGAAAACGACTCTGCGCTATTCTCGATAAAATTTAACAGCCAAAGGTGAAGTCAGTGCGGTCAGACAGGGTATTTTTAAAGAAGAAGCCAAATACCCCAATACTGCTTCATCTGGTCCGTGCCGGAACGCTTGCTGTCACCTTCCTTCTTCTGTTCTCTCTGGTTGCACCGGGCAATCTTCTCAGCGAGGCAGCTGCTTTCTTCATCCCGCAACTCATCGCTGCAGGTTTTATCGGTCTCCTGATATGGCTTGTCATGGCCAGAAGACTGCATTGGCTTCATTTGCTATGCCTTCTGGGCTTGATCATCTCCAGTTTCTGGATGGTCACCAGCATTCGCCTTGTCAGACAGCCCACCGCTATTCTGGAAAACCATCCGGACAGTAAGAGCTTCAACGTCATGAGCCTTAACCTCCTGCATATGCAGTTCGGGAAAGAAGCTCTGCAGGAACTCATCGAAAAACGCCAACCCGACCTGATCGTGTTTCAGGAAACCGCGAGCGCAACCCCGCGCCTCCAAGCATTCCTGAGAGAAAACTATCAGTACGCTATCCTTCCCCCTGAAAAGAAAGACACCGATCTCACAGTTTTCAGTAAGTTCCCATTAGAGAACTCAAAGCGCAATCTTGTACCGGGGCTGGGGTTCAACGGTTACATTCCCCGTGAGTTCTTGAGCGCAGATGTCAATGTCAATGGCCGGAAAATTCAGCTTTACGCAATCCACCCAGCAAGCCCGCGCAGCAAACGTCGACTGAATGGCCGCACGACCTATGTGGATTACGTGTCCAAGCACATCCAAAAACATCGGACAGATACACCCATTATGGTTTTAGGGGACTGGAACACTCCGGTCTGGTCAGATACCTTCCAGAAATTGCTGGCTGATCTGAAGCTGAAAACAACATTCACGAGCTTCGTTCCGCAGACCACGCGATATTTTATCAATCCATTCCTTGGAAAGGTGTTGGGATCTAAAGTTGATCACATCACCTCTTCTGAAAAAATAATCATCAAAGACCTTATGATTGGCGAAGACATCGGCTCAGACCATTTTCCAATCTTCGCAACACTTCACATATTACCTTAAAGTAAGGCTATAATAACTTTCTAGGAACTAATCCGGAGGGAAACTTGGAATGCCACGAGAATTGCTCATATCGTTCGACGCAGACCAAACCCTCTTTGACTTTCAACGCATTCTCGATGAAGCCCTGATCACCACTGCAAGCTTTCTCAGTCATTATTCAGAAAAGCCCATCACGCCCAGGCGCTTGAAGAGAATACACAAGTCTCTTGTAGAAGACGCTGATCCCAACAATATCCGATTGCTAGAAATACGAAGATCCTCATTTGAACAAGCACTTAATCCACTGAGCAATGCTAAGGAATTATCCGAGCAGGCACTGGAGATCTTCAAAAGAGTCCGATTTGGTGATCCCTACTTCTATCCCCATGTCAAAGAAACACTCGCGACACTAAAACGAAACTACAAAACAGCGCTAATCACCAACGGCAACTCCTGTCCCAAAAGCGCAGGGATCGCCCACCTCTTCGACTTCGTGGTGATGGCAGAAGAATATCCCTACCGAAAGCCAGACCCTCGCCTCTTCGATGCCATGCTCTCGATGGCAGGTATGAGCCCCGACAAACTCATTCATGTCGGAGATTCACTGGAACATGACATAGCAGGTGCAAACAATATCGGCGCCACATCCGTCTGGTTTAACCCCCTTCATCACGACAACAGCTCCCCTGTCCTGCCAGATCACTCCATTGCCTGCATGAGAGAATTACCTAGTTTGGTAGCTGGATACGCCTCCCGCTGAAAGTTTGCCACTGAACCTTGTGAGTAACCTCCCATGGTTCTGGCCTCACTCGCGAATCCATGTATGAAGACCTAATCAGATTGAACGCGATGAGGCGCTCTGCGCCGCGAAGGGCCAATGGCAAAACTATATTTCAATTTCTCCGCAATGAATGCTGGTAAGTCCACTCTGCTGCTGCAGGCCTCCTACAACTATCAGGAACGTGGCATGCGCAGCCTGCTGTTCACAGCAGCGCTCGACAACCGCACCAAAATCGGAGAAATCTCCTCGCGTATTGGCCTCAAATCAGACGCTCTGATCTACGACACCGAACTCGATCTATTTGCCTGCATCGAAGAGCAGCTCAAAGAGCAACAAATCAACGCCGTCTTTATCGACGAAGCGCAGTTCCTAACAGAAGATCAGGTCTGGCAGCTCGCCCGTGTTGCTGATCACCTCCGCATTCCTGTGATGGCATATGGTCTTAGAACCGATTTCCAAGGCAAGATGTTCCCCGGCAGTGCCGCGCTTCTTGCAATCGCAGACATCCTTCGCGAAGTCAGAACCATCTGCTGGTGCGGCTCTAAAGCAACCATGGTGGCGCGTATGGATGAGAGCGGCAACATTGTTGAAGAAGGTGATCAGGTTGTCATCGGCGGTGAGGAATCTTACATCTCGCTCTGCAGAAAACACTGGTCTATGCGCAAACTTGGCGAGCCAACTGAAAACAAGGATGCGCTCGCAGACATCCTGTGCGAACCTGTAGACCACTGAAACCACGTTTAGTCTGGGAGAACTACCATGGGCTTTTTCTCACGTCTGTTTGGCGGCAACAAAGACGAAAACTCAGCTCCAGCTACAAAAGCAGAAGAGTTTGAGGGTTATCTGATTTACTCCGAGCCATCCCGTCGTGGTGGCCAGTGGCAAACAGCGGGCCGCATCACTAAGCAGTTTGGTGAAGAGACCAAAGAACATGTCTTCATCCGTGCAGACACACATGCCTCTGAAGATGAAGCAAAAGAGTTCTCTTCGCGCAAGGCAAAGCAGATCATTAAGGAAATGGGTGACGGGATGTTTACATAATCCCACATACTCCCCCAAAGTCCTGCACAAATACGCGGGCCACAATTGACAGGACCCGCTTGGATGTGCACACCCTGAGTATGAGCGCTTGTTAGCCGCGTAAACTTGAAGGTCCATATGTCCCGTAAGCTTATATTTTCGCTTCCAAATATTCTTACTTACGGCCGCATTGCTGCTGTGCCAGCTCTGGCTGTGTGTTTCTATTTCCCGACCCACACTGCACGTTGGATTGCATTAGGTATCTTCTTCGTAGCTGCCATCACGGATTTCTTTGACGGATATCTCGCCAGAATTTGGCAGCAACAGTCCGCCCTTGGCCGTATGCTCGACCCGATTGCTGACAAGCTTCTTGTTTCAGTTTGCCTCCTTATGTTGGCATGGGATCAGACCATCGGAAACTGGTCCATCTTTGCAGCAATCATTATTCTCTGCCGAGAAATCCTTGTTTCCGGCTTGCGTGAGTTCCTTGCTGAGCTTCGTGTTTCAGTGCCCGTGACCAAACTGGCTAAATGGAAAACCACAGTCCAGCTTATTGCACTTGGCTTTCTATTGGCAGGCCAGGCAGGGGACGTCATCTTCCCGTACACCACTTCAACCGGCATCGTGCTACTTTGGGTCGCAGCGATTTTGACCTTATATACGGGCTATGACTACTTCCGCGCTGGAATTGGCCATCTGATTGAAGACTAATTCCTGTAAAAGACGAGGCTTCCATTCAAAGGAAGCCATATAAGACCGGGGCTCAATCTCATGAAAATTCGTTATTTCGCTTGGCTGCGTGAACGTACTGGAACCTCCGAGGAAACCATTGAGCTTCCGGAAAACGTCAAAACGACTGGTGAGTTAATGAGTTGGCTTGCAGCTCGCGATGAAGGCTATGCCTTCGCATTTGAGCAGCCAGAAACCATCCGCATTGCCGTTGATCAGGAACACGTAGAGGAAGACCACGTTCTGACTGGAACGGAAGAGGTTGCATTCTTCCCGCCAATGACAGGCGGTTGAGGAACACCTCTCCTTTTTCCAGCAATTCCGAAAGTCTGCGAATACCATGGCAAACAGCACCACAGAGTATACAGTCCGCGTTCAGGCTGAGGATTTCGATGTTCTGGCAGAGACCGAAATCCTCACCAAAGGCCGCAAAGATGTTGGCGCAATCGTAACATTTACAGGCCTTTGCCGTGACGAAGGCGGCACACTCGAAGCCCTTGAGTTAGAGCACTATCCGGGGATGGCTGAGGCTCAGATCTCCAAGTTTGCGCAGCAAGCCGTGGAACGCTGGCCAATCACCGGCCTCACCATCATTCACCGTTTTGGCAAAATCCCACCAGGTGAGAACATCGTGTTGGTCATTGCAACCAGCCCACACCGCCGTGCAGCATTTGAAGCCGCCGACTTCCTGATGGACTTCCTGAAAACGCAGGCTCCTTTCTGGAAGAAGGAACATCTTAAAGATGCTTCTGAAGGCACCTGGGTTGAAGCTAAAGCAGCAGATGATGCAGATGCCGCCCGCTGGAATGAAGAAAAAGCCAAATAACTTCAGCATCTCATAAACATGCATCACGCAACAATGGACTGGCACTTGCCTTGACATAGCCATGTTTGCCAGTTCAAATAGAAGCTAATTTAAGTTTATTAGGTCGCAATCGCGGCCTCTTACCTTTTTGCACCCAACAAACAGGTCTCTGATGTCTGCAGTTTCTGATCTGCAGCATGAGCGAGTACCTCATCCTGGGCTTTCCTTATGGGAAATTGTCAGCCTTGTTGCAGCGCTTATGGCGCTAAACGCGGTTGCGACGTCTATGATGCTTCCGGCTCTCCCAGCCATGAGCGAAGCATTGTCTGTCGCTGACAATGATCGCCAGCTGGTGATCACGGCCTACATGATTGGTCTTGCTTGTGCCTCCCTCTTTTTCGGTCCGCTCTCGGATACGATTGGTCGAAGAACCACGCTTTTGATCGGCCTAAGCCTGTACATCATAGGCGGAGTGTACTCGACGTTTGCCATGAGCTACGAGCACATGCTCGCCGCCCGTGCGCTGCAGGGTGTTGGCGCGGCGGCTCCGAGGGTCGCCTCTATCTCCATGATCCGAGACTGGTACAGTGGCCGTCAGATGGGTAAGGTGATGTCCCTCGTCATGGTCGCCTTCCAGATTGCACCTGTCATAGCCCCATTCCTGGGTCAGGTCGTTCTGTGGTTTGCACCATGGCAGGGGGTGTTTGCAGCTCTGACCATGTTCGGTGTCCTCCTTCTGGTGTGGTGCCTTATGCGCCTGCCAGAGAGCCTTGATCCTGTAAATCAACGTCCGCTGGAAGCCCGGTCGATCCTGAGCGCTTATCGTCTGGCCCTAACCACTCGAGTTACCGTTGGCTACATGATGGCGATGACCTTCGTCTTTGCCTGCTTGTTTGCGTTCATCAACTCAGCACAACAAGTGTTTATGGAACGCTTTGCTCTCGCTGATTTGTTCCCGATTGTCTTCGCTGCAATTTCCATCGCTATGGCACTCTCCTCCTATCTCAACTCTCAGATGGTGGAGAAGTATGGCCTGAGAAAAATGTCTCACATGGCTCTGCTGGGCTTTACAGCCACCTCTCTGCTAACCGCAGCAATTGCTTACAGTGGTACGCTGACCATCGTGTCGTTCATCGCCATTCAGTCGCTGGCCATGTTCTTCTTCGGCTTCATTGGCCCAAACTTCAACACCATGGCCATGGAACCATTGGGACGCGTTGCAGGCGCTGGCTCTGCCATGATCGGCTTCATCACCACCCTGATCGGCGCATTGCTCGGCGCAGGCATTGGCAAGCTCTACGATGGGACTGAGCTACCACTCGTCTATGGCGTAGCACTCTTCTCGATCCTCGGACTAATCTGTGTTCTGATTACTGAGAACGGGAAACTCTTCAAACCGCAACATGAGCAGCCACAACTCGCAACCAAGTAAAACGAAAAAGCCCGCCGCTCCAACCGAGCCGCGGGCTTTAAAATTTTTAAGCTTCAGAGCTTAGCTTGCGACAAGCAGCTCTTCTTTAGCTGGCTGAACGGCAGCCATGTAATCCTCAATCATCAGCTTGGTGATGTCGCCCGGAACGAAGCTGTAAGGGCCGATCTCGGAAACCGGGGTAACTTCAGCAGCGGAACCAGTCAGGAAGCACTGTTCAAAGCCTTCCATCTCCTCAGGCATAATACGACGTTCGATCACTTCAATCCCGCGAGCACGCGCCAGATCAATCACTGTGCGGCGTGTGATGCCATCCAGGAAGCAATCCGCAATCGGCGTGTGGATCGCACCGTCTTTGATGAAGAAGACGTTTGCACCAGTCGCTTCAGCAACACGGCCCTGCCAGTCCAGCATCAGAGCATCGGAGTAACCCTTTGCTTCAGCGGCATGCTTGGAAATGGTGCAGATCATGTAAAGGCCAGCAGCCTTGGACTTGAATGGCGCAGTCTTAGGATCAGGGCGACGATACTCCGCCATGTCCAGACGGATACCTTTCAGGCGCTCTTCAGGAGAGAAGTAACTTGGCCATTCCCAAGCAGCAATCGCCAGATGGATGGTATTCGCCTGCGCTGAAATACCCATCATCTCGCTACCACGCCATGCAACTGGGCGCAGATAAGCATCGGTCAGGTTGTTCTCAACCAGCATCTGCTTACAGGCATCGTTGATTTGCTCTTCCGTCCACGGAATGGTGAAACCCAGAACTTCAGCAGATGCATGCAGACGTTTGGTGTGCTCTTCCAGCTTGAAGATCTCGCCGCCATACGCACGCTGACCTTCGAACACACTGCTTCCGTAGTGCAAGCCATGTGTAAGCACATGCACTTGGGCCTCTGACCAAGGAATGATTTTTCCATCCAACCAGATTGAGCCTTCCAGCTGATCAAAGGGTATACCCGCCATTTCTCTTCTCCATATGGCGAACAATTCACGGTGCAGGCAAAGCAAGGCCTTGCCAGTCAAGGTGTGTTCTAGCTAAATCAATGAGTTCTTAAAGGATAGGTATAACGACCAGCCGCATTACAACTGCAGATGTTCAATATCTACCCACGATGTAAAACCGATGAAGAAATTAATTTTTCAACTATTGCGCACACAGCGCATGTTGAGTTCTTTCCTTTCTTCAGCGATGAGTAACTTGTAACTATCATTCTGAAATAAGTCAACATAGCTGACGTATTTTTTATGAGATTAAAAAATAGGCAGTTATCCGGGACAGGAAATGAACAAAAAAGACAGCGATTCACCACGGTTTGACCTTATTGAACTGTTTTTCTTCGCTTATCGCGACTTTACAGGTGATCCGGATGTGCTTCTTGATGAACTGGGTTTTGGCCGTGCCCATCACCGTGTTCTCCATTTTGTGCACAGAAACCCGGGAATCAGAGTCTCCGACTTGCTCGATATTTTGAAGATTACAAAGCAAAGTCTGGGACGCGTTTTGAAACAGTTGGTGGATGAAGACTTCATTTGTCAGGAACCCGGAGCGTTGGACCGCCGCCAGCGCCTGCTTTATACCACTGAAAAGGGTACAGAATTTTGTGCCCAGCTGTCCAAACTTCAGTCGCAGCGTATTAATAAGGCGATCTCCTTGATGCCCAATGGCAGTGATGAGATTGTCCGTCAGTTTTTATATCTTATGATCGATGAGAACGATCGCAGCGAAGTTGCCCGTCTCATTGGCAAACAAACAGATTGAGGAATTACCGTGGCCCGCTCTGCTCTTCTGGAAGATGATGCACCTCACATTCTCCTGATTGATGACGACAGTCGTATCCGTGACCTCCTCAACAGGTTCCTTGGAGAAAACGGCTTCCGCGTCACCGTCGCCAAAGACGCAGAAGAAGCACGCCGCAGATTATCCGGTCTGGAGTTCGACCTCCTCATTCTCGACGTCATGATGCCGGGCGAAAGCGGAATTGAGCTCGCCAAAGACCTGCGCCGCTCCAAAGCTGTCCCAATCCTCATGCTCACTGCCCGCTCCGAAATCGAAGACCGCATCGAAGGTCTGGAAGCTGGCGTCGACGATTACGTCTCCAAACCCTTCGAGCCACGCGAACTCCTCCTGCGAATTTCCGCCATCCTCCGTCGAGGTGGCCCAAAACCAAAGATGAAACTGGAAGTCCTGTCCTTCGGTCCGTTCCAGTACAACGCCGAGCGCGGTGAACTGAAACGTAATGACGAACACGTCCGCCTGACAGACCGCGAAAAACAGATCCTCAACACCTTTGCAGAAAAGCCAGGACAAACTGTAGCACGAACTGATCTGGTGGGAGCAGATGCCTCCCTCGGTGAACGCACAATCGATGTTCAGGTAAACCGCTTGAGAAGAAAGATTGAGGAAGATCCCGGCAATCCCTTGTACCTGCAAACTGTGCGTGGGATAGGTTATCGGCTTATTACCAACTAGCTGTCATAGTAACAGCCAGCAGACACGCAAACAGTGAGAGGACTATGGGCTTATCAGACCGGTTCAAACTCCCACAATGGGTCAGAACGCTTTTAACGCCCTACTTCGCGGTGACAAGCTGGCTGCACTACCGCCTTCCCAAAGGCCTGTATGTCCGCGCCCTTCTGATCATCGTCATTCCTTTCCTGATCCTGCAATCCGTCCTCGCTTTCGTTTTCATGGAGCGCCACTATGACCTCGTGACCCGGCGCCTCTCTGAAGCTGTAGTCAGAGAAATCGCCGCTGTCGTCGACATGACTGAAACATACGCCCATGACGATAACTATGCGACACTCAAACGGATTAGTGCCGGAGCTCTGGGTCTGTCAGTCTCTGTGCTCCCCAAAGAGCCGCTTCCAGCACCAAAACCGAAGCCCCTCTTTGACCTTGTTGATCGATACATGACCCGCGAAATCGCAGCGCGTATCGGCAAGCCTTTCTGGATCGATACAGTTGGTGCGGCTCGTTTTGTCGAGATCCGCATTCAGCTGGAAGACAAAACCCTCCGCATCATTGCGCGGCGCAGTCAGACTTATGCCTCCAACTCACACATCTTCATCGTGTGGATGGTAGCTACGTCCCTTGTGCTGATCATCATTGCAGTGCTGTTCCTCCGAAATCAGATCCGGCCCATCGAGCAACTGGCCGATGCAGCGGAGGAGTTTGGTAAAGGCCGGCAGGTCTCCAATTTCCGTCCGCATGGTGCACGAGAAGTCCGCCGGGCAGCGCTTGCGTTCATCGATATGCGCCGCAGGATCGAGCGGCATGTAGATCAGCGCACCACCATGCTCGCTGGTGTCAGCCATGATCTGCGCACCATTCTCACCCGCTTCCGTTTGCAGCTCGCACTGCTGCCTCAATCGCCTGAGGCTGATGCACTGCGTAAGGACGTGGATGAGATGAACCGGATGCTGGAGGACTATTTGTCCTTCTCCAAAGGCTACGGCGATGAGCCTCCTGCCCCGGTCGACATCTCGCTCATGCTGGAAGATCTGGAGGTTGAGGCCGAAGTTGTTGGGGCGGATGTATCCTCGTCCTTCGACGGCGACCCACTCGTTATCGTCAAAGGCCGTGCCTTCCGGCGCTGTCTGCTGAACGTCATCTCCAACGCTGCGCGATACGGCAAGACGCTGCGCATCAAGGGCAACCGAACCCCGGATTGGCTGATCATTACGGTCGATGATGATGGCCCTGGTATCCCGCGGGAAGAGCGTGAAAACGTCTTCCGTCCATTCCATAGGCTGGACACGGCCCGCAATCAGGACAGCGGTGGCTCAGGTCTGGGTCTTGCCATTGCGCGGGATATCGTCAGAAGCCACGGTGGTGAAATCTTCCTCCGCCAATCCCCTCTGGGTGGCCTGCGCGTACGCATTCGTATCCCGATCTAACCAACGAAAAGCAAGCAGACATGCCAACAGCACCACATGGCATCCCATGCAGTGGTGAAGCTAAGTTTCCCGATGATCGGGATGAGCAAGGCGGCAGGCAACACCTGCGCTGTTTGTTAGTAATGAGTCTTCGGCATTGGCTACACGCCTTGCCCGGGCTTTCTTTTGATGAACAACGTCGCCTCTTTTGCCTATAAGGCACGATAGCCGGTTTCCCGGAAAGACAGTGGCTTATCCAGTCAGGTTTCCCTGCCCGAACAGTTCCTCCGTCTTTAACAGACACATCAGCAAAAGCAGGTATCCCTGCCGGTACATCAGCGCCCGTCACCGCGTGATACCCTATATTCCTGGGCCCTTCCCCTCAAACCATGCGGCCACGTTTGAAGTTCGGTTCACCGGACCACCGAAAGCTGCGTTACCTCTTCTGATAGCCCCGCCCAGCCTACGACACACTGACGGTCGCTCCGCCAGCAGCCCGTTACGTAGGCATGCAATTAGTATGGGCACACTCTGAAGGCAGGGGGATAAGTTTTCATCTCCCTGCCCGAACAACCACATAAGGGTCAGTGCATCCGCCCGCCATTTGGCACCTTGCTGTCAGGATGCAACAGAACAATATCGCCGTTTTCGTCAGCCAGCCCAAGGGTCAGAACCTCAGACATGAAAGGCCCGATCTGGCGTGGCGGGAAATTCACGACAGCAACCACCTGACGCCCTATCAGCGTCTCAGGCGCATAATGCGCGGTGATCTGCGCAGACGTCTTTTTGACGCCAATGTCATCGCCAAAATCAATCTTCAGCTTGTAAGCAGGCTTACGAGCCTCAGGAAAATCAACTGCTTCAATAACGGTGCCAACACGCACATCTACATTCAAAAAATCATCAATGCCGATGGTTTTAGTCGTTTCTTTTTGGTCCATATTCTTCTCAGTAACTCAAATTAAATACCAACTGCATCAGGGGCTGGCTTCAGCCCCTCCATTTGCAGCAGCTGATGGAGGTGTGCTCTGGCCTTTTGGGCGCAGCGGCCTCTGACACAAACGGCCCAACCCTTCAATAAAGGGTGCCGCCACTTTTTCGACCCGGCAAGCACGGCCCATCCACTTTTCGCCATTTGCCAACATGTCATCAACGGCGACCATAACTTTAGGATGTCCGGGTGCATCATCTTCCAGCCACACCCGCACCAGCCGCTCAAAGCCCAGTGCCAACGCATTCGACATGCCCACATTGCGCAAGCCAAACTCTTCAATACCGGCAGCAACCAGCATCCACTTCATGGAGCGTGTCACCAGCTTATGCATGTGCATGGCCAGAGCGGGATCTTTAACAACTGTTCTGCGTAGATTTCGGATGGCTTCTCTGTGTGGCTCCATGAGATCCAGACGACACATCAGCACATCAAACAGGCGGTCCCGAGGGGTCTCATCCATGAGATCAGGGTCCCGCTCTTTCAAAACCTTCTGATCGATCTCCCGCATAAAGGCAGCAAGCAGGTCCAGTTTGCCATTACAGCACGCACGCACCACTTCGATCTTTACACCCGCATTGTCCGCGATCGCCGCATAGGTGATTTCTTCAATCCGGTGCGTCTCCAGCAGCTCAATGAAACTCGCGACGACTTTCTGATGGGTCTTCTCAGTAGGCATGGCACGCTCCTGTATGGCCAACACTCTGAAGCGCATTCCTTTAGATTGGCTAGGACCAACCGCAGAGAACCCGCTTCATTAAAGAAGTTAGAGTGCGGGGCGTGAATGTAAATGAACGCAACGTGCTCCAACTACGCATCAACACTTAATCATACACACAGGAACACCCCACGTACAAAGAAAAAGCCTCAGTCTAGTAACCGAGGCTTTACGTCAATATCGAGTAATTTTGAAACTTGGTGGAAGCAATCTTCCAGCACTGCAGAAGCTGCCTTAATCAGCAAGTTCTGTTGCACGGTGCGCTGCCTTCGCAACCGCATCGCTCATCAGGTTGGTCAGGGCATCATCCCCCATCAGCACAGAAAGCGCTGCAGCTGTTGTGCCGCCCGGCGAGGTCACGTTCTTACGCAAAACATCTGCATCCTCAGAGGATTGGTGAAGCAGCTCACCAGAGCCAGCCACAGTTCCTCTTGCAAGCGCTTCCGCCAACTCTGCATTCAAGCCTAAACGTTGCCCAGCTGCGCTCATCGCTTCGACCAAGTGGAATACGTAGGCAGGGCCAGAACCACTTACTGCCGTTGCCAGATCAATCTGCTCTTCAGCTTCCACCCAGTAAAACACGCCGATGGATTCCAGCAGAGAACTCATCAATGCCTTCTGCGTGTCCTGAACCTCATCAGAGGCATACCCAGCAGTCACACCACGGCCCACCTGCGAAGGTGTATTTGGAATAACGCGAACCACCGGCTGCCCGGCACCAAAGTTATCTTTAAACCGCTTGATGGTCGTACCGGCAGCTACCGAAAGCACCACGCTCTGCTCATCTGCCAAACCTTTAAGCGTCGGCAGCACCTCTTCCATCATTTGTGGCTTGATAGCGAGCAGAAGCACACCGGCGACAACACCGTCAGGCACGCTTTTGTGCCAAGCCAAATCATGCGCTTGGATGGTCTCAATCGTTTCAGCAGGTGGGTTTGGGTCAACAACAACCACGTGTTCTGGTGCCATATCCTGCTTCATCCAGCCGGACAGCATGGCACCACCCATTTTGCCTGCTCCAATCAGAACAAGCGGACGTTCATTCATTAATTTCATGCATCACCGGCAGTTTCAAACATCACTGTTTCCATCGCTTCCTGAGCGGTCTTGCCTGCCCAGACGACAAACTGGAATGCCTGATAGTACCGTTCGCATGAATCCAAAGAATTGGAAAAAAGGACTTCAATCTGAGAAGAATTGGCTTCTGCACCACCAGCCAAAAGCAAAGACTGGCGGAAAATAACAACACCTTCGCGGCCCCAGATATCAAAGTGACCCATCCATTGCTGCTCATTGATCAACGCAAGCAGGCGGACAATCTCATCTTTGCGGGGGGCTGGGACTTTCAGATCGAATGCGCTTGCCATATGCAGCGCTTCCAACTCTTCCATCCACGAGAAGGTTACGTGATAGTCGCACCAAGTCCCTGTAACCGAAATGGAAATTTCATCATCACCAAGTCGTTCAAAGGACCAGTCGTTACCGGTTGCAAGGTTTTCGATCGTATCAACCGGATTCAGGGGGCGTTCCGTGCCGAACTCAATAAGGCTCATTTCCGGTCCTCTTTCCGTTTGAGGAATGGTTTATCTACCCACTCCGGACGGACGCGGGTTGAGTGATCATGGACCAGACACTTACGTGCTCTTTAGATAGAAGCATGCGCTACAAAGGAAGTTCCACCAAGAAGGTTTCACGGGAACTATTGATGCAACACATCGAATCCCTTTTTTTGCCAATATACCGATAGACTTGGACATTCCCCTATAGGGGGAACAGACAGTTCATTGCGAAAATTGTGGACGACTCAAAGCCGCCCACAGCATATTCACATGTAATTTTCAGCGGGCATTATGCCTTGTCTTCAGGGGCAGCTTTTTCGTCCTGATCCGCAAGGCGCTTTTCCAGAGCTGCAAGGCGCTCTTCCAGCTTTTCTACGTCATCCAGTGCCTTGATCGCCATGTCTTTGACTGTGTCAAACTCATCGCGGGACACCAGATCCATATCCGACATGAAACGCTCGATCTGCGCTCGGAATGCGGTTTCGACTTCCCGCTTGGCACCCTGTGCAACACCAGCTGCATCGGTCATCAGCTTAGCAAACTCGTCGAACATGCGATTAGGAGACTGGCTCATGGCGTCCTCTTAAAATTTATCTCTCTCAAACAAGTATTGGTCTGGCCCGCCACTTTCAAGCGTTGAGAGCCGTTTTGCGCCCAGAACCCTAAAGAACCTGTCAGTAAAATGCCGAAAGCTTGTGTTGAACACCTTCCATAAACCACTTGACCATTTCCTCCACTTGTCGGAATGCTCGCTCAGTTAACAACAGAAGGGTTTCCTATGCCGCTCCTAGCCATACCGTTCCCGATGATTGATCCGGTTCTGATTGAGTTCGGACCACTGGCCATCCGTTGGTATGCGCTGGCATATATCGCCGGAATTCTTCTCGCATGGCGCTACATGGTCGTGACCGTGCGCAACACCAATCTGTGGGGCAAGACAGCTCATCCAACAGGAACCGACATCGACGACTTCGTCATGTGGGCAACACTCGGCATCGTGCTGGGTGGTCGTCTGGGATACGTGCTGTTCTACAATCTGCCCTACTATCTGGCGAACCCGGCCGAGATCCTTGCAGTCTGGCAAGGCGGTATGGCCTTCCATGGCGGCCTGCTGGGCATGATTGTCGTGCTGTTCATCTATTCCAGAGCCCGCGGCCTGTCCGGCTGGACCATGTTTGATCTTGCTGCCATCGCTGCACCGATCGGCCTCTTCTTCGGACGCATCGCCAACTTCATCAACTCCGAACTTTGGGGCCGTGTCACGGATGTGCCGTGGGCTGTTGTGTTCCCCAATGGCGGACCAGAACCAAGACACCCAAGCCAGCTTTACGAAGCAGCACTGGAAGGAGCCCTGTTATTCCTCGTGCTGCGCCTGCTGTCTCACCGCTTCAAGCTGCTGCAAAAGCCCGGCGTGCTCGCAGGCAGCTTCGCAATTGGCTACGGTCTGGCGCGCACCTTTGTAGAGTTCTACCGCGTTCCGGATGCACACATTGGCTATCTATCCGGCTTCTTCACCATGGGTATGCTGCTGAGCCTGCCAATGGTTCTGATCGGTATTGTCATCGTGGTTTGGGCACTTAAAAGAAATACGGAAAACAAAGAAGCAAAATGACCGGTTCTGCATCCACGCCTCTTCAGGAAAAAATCAAAAAACGCATTGCGGATCATGGTCCGATGACCGTTGCCGAGTACATGGGGCTGTGCCTGTCTGATCCTGAGCACGGCTATTACATGCGACAACAGCCCTTTGGCGCAAAAGGCGACTTCACCACAGCGCCAGAGATCTCTCAGCTGTTCGGCGAGCTTATCGGCGCATGGTTTCTGCACCAGTGGTTATCGCAAGATCTCAAAGGACCTGTTCATCTGGTAGAAATGGGTCCGGGCCGCGGCACGCTGATGAAAGACATCCTGCGCGTGATCTCACTACGCCCGCAGATGCTTGCGAACATTCAGATCCATCTGGTCGAAACCAGCCCGTCCTTGCGCAAAGCACAGCGTAAGCTGCTGAAGGCTTACTCCATCAAATGGCACGACACGCTGGACACCATCCCGGAAGGCCCGACACTTCTCGTCGCCAACGAGCTGTTCGACGCCCTGCCAATCCACCAGTACCAGCTGACAGACACCGGCTGGCGCGAACGCTGTGTTGGTCTGGATGAGGATGGCAACCTCACGTTCGGCATCGGCTCAGGCACTTTGTCACCAGCAGACGTCGCCAAAGCGAACCTGCAGGCAAAGATCGGCGACACACTGGAACTGTCACCAGCATCCAACGCCATTGCCTCCCAGATCGGCCACCGCCTCAAAGCAAATGGCGGCGCAGCACTGCTGATCGACTACGGTTACGCCAAAACTGTCACCGGCGACACCTTCCAGGCCCTCAAGAAGCACGAGTACGTCTCCACTTTGGAACACTGCGGCGAAGCGGATCTCACCGCACACGTCAACTTTCAGGCACTGGCAAACGCAGCCGCAGCAGAAGGCGCCAACGCGCATGGCCCAATCGGACAAGGCCAGTTCCTGCTCGGCCTCGGTCTGCTGGAACGCGCTGGCCAGCTTGGTGCAGGCAAATCCACGCTGGATCAGGACCAGATCCGCAAAGATGTGGAGCGCCTTGCCGCCGATGATCAGATGGGCACCCTATTCAAAGTCCTCTGCATCACCAACACTTCAGAACAACCAATTCCTTTCCAGAATTAAACCAGTCGAACGCGGGAGAAGCCAATGATTAAAGTGCCAGAGCTTGAAGCAATGCAACGCATCTCACATGGCTTCTTCACCCGCGAAGGCGGTGTCTCCTCCGGCATCTACAAGGGCCTCAACGTCGGCCTCGGCTCCAGCGACAATCGCGAAGATGTGCTTGAAAACCGCCGTCGCGTTGCCGAAAAGCTCGGCACCACACCAGAGCATCTGGTCACGCCCTACCAGATCCACTCCACCAAGGTCCTGAGTGTATCCGGCCCCTTCGCTGAAGAAGACGACAAACGCGCAGACGCTCTTGTCACCAACACACCTGGTGTTGCCATCGGCATTCTGACAGCGGACTGCGGCCCGATCCTGTTTGTTGATCCGGAAAACGGCGTCATCGGCGCAGCCCATTCCGGCTGGAAAGGTGCAGTAGATGGCATCTTGCCCAACACCGTGAAAGCCATGAAACAGCTTGGCGCAGATCCAGCTAACATCACCGCAGTGATGGGCCCGATGATCTCCCAGAAAGCCTATGAAGTCGGCCCAGAGTTTGCCCTGCGCTTCCTTGAGCAATCTCAGGACAACCAACGCTTCTTTGTGCCTTCCGAAAAGCCACTGCACAGTATGTTCGACCTACCTGCCTTCATCAAAGCACAGCTCGACCAACTGGGCCTGAAAGAAGTCATCGACCTGAAACTCTGCACCTATGCAGATGCGGATAGGTTCTTCTCCTACCGAAGAACCACCCATAACAAAGAACCGGATTACGGGCGCCAAATATCAACTATCATGTTAACCGCCTGATTGTACTGACGGGCGAGCAAGAGTAAGTTCTGTTTCAGATTGCGTTGCAAACTATGGATTGGGAGAAAACCATGGCCCTGCACTTTTCACCGGAAGAATTTGCTGAGCGCCGTACTGCTCTGGACGCAAAACTCAAAGAGCGCAATCTGGACTGCCTGCTGATCTTCGCGCAGGAAAGCATGTACTGGCTGACAGGCTTCGACACCTTCGGCTACTGCTTCTTCCAATGCTTGATCTATCGCCCGGGCGAAGAACCAATCCTCCTCACCCGCTCTGCGGACCTTAGACAAGCCCGCAACACCTCCAACCTCAAAGACATCCGCCTCTGGATGGATGTGGCTGGCAAATCTCCGGTTGGTCAGGTGAAAGAACTGCTGTTCGACCTCGACCTGCTCGGCACACGCATCGGCGTGGAATACGACACCCACGGCCTCACTGCTGCCAATGGCCGCCTGTTGGACGAGTCTCTCCATTCCTTCGCAGACGTGGATGACGCCTCCGACATCATCAAGGAACTCCGTCTGGTCAAATCACCAACCGAGTTGGAATACGTCAGAACCGCTGGCAAACTCGCCGATCAGGCCTTCCTCGCTGCTATGGAAGAGATCAAGCCGGGAGCAGATGAAGGCCGCATCCTTGCAAAGATGCAAAGCACCATCTTTGAGGGTGGCGGTGATTATCCCGCCAACGAGTTCGTCATCGGCTCCGGCCCGGACGCCCTACTCTGCCGTTACAAGTCTGGCCGCAGAACACTCTCAGAAAATGATCAGCTCACACTGGAGTGGGCCGGTGTTTACCGTCATTACCACGCAGCCGCCATCCGCACCGTTATTCTGGGCGAACCAACCCCGCGCCATCTGGAGCTTCATCAAGCTGCAAAAGACGCGATGATTGCCGTTGAACAGGCCATGCAGGTTGGCAACACCTTTGGCGATCTGTTTGCCGCGCACGCTCATATTCTGGATGATCGCGGCCTGATGCCACACCGCCTCAATGCCTGCGGATATTCCCTTGGCGCCCGCTTCACACCAAGCTGGATGGAGCCGCCGTATATGGCCTTCAAAGAAAATGCACATGAAATTCAGGAAAACATGGTGTTGTTTATGCACATGATCATCATGGATTCCGACAGCGAAACTGCCATGACTTTGGGCCAAACTTACATCACACACGAAGATGGGCCAGAAAGCTTATCACAGCTTTCTCTCGACCTCCCTGTGAAGGCAGGGTAAAGACTGCCATAATTATTCTTTACGAATCTACTGGGGCACCCCTCGCTGATTCTTTGAGTGGACTTTAAGGACTGACATGCTGAAGCTCGTACTTTCACCTCGGGTATTAATCATTGCCGCTATGGCAATTCTTGCAGGCTGTGCGGCAAACCCTATTCCCCCGTCCAGCATCGGGGACATGATTGAAACCAAGTCTGCTCCTCCTGCTGTATCTCCGGCCAAAGCAACGTTCGCGTTCGAACAGCTGACCGGCCTACCTGGCAACATTGCCGATGATCTCTCCGAGGAACTGGGGAATCGCGCAGCAGCAGCGAATCTCAACCTCGTTAGACGCGTTGGTGCGCCAGCAACCTACCGAGTCAAAGGATTCTTGACCGCAGCGGGTGACCAGTACACCACCACCGTCTTCTATGTATTTGATATTATTGATGCAAACGGCAACCGCGTTCACAGAATTGACGGCCAAGAGCAGACAGGCGGCAACTCTGGCGACCCATGGAACGATGTTTCCAGCGACGCGCTGCAGAGAATTGCCTCAAGAACTATTGCTTCTTTAGAAGCATGGTTACACAGCAAGTGACCTAATAAAATCAAATAGATACACAATTATGCAGCTCAGCTTTTGCAAAAAAGCTGAGCTGCTGTGCGTTCTGGCTATTGTCGGCTTAAGACGAGGTTGCTAAAAGGCGCCCCAAGGCGACCCGTTAGGGTGCCTTACCAGAAGAAATCGGGTTCCACCAAGGGACGCAAATTTCCACCTCACTACCGGCGAAAGCCGGGTTGTGAGATCAAAGCCCAAGAAGGACTTGCGGGTTATGAAAATCGTCGCGGGTAACTCCAATCGCGCGCTGGCTGAGCAAATTTCAAAGTATCTTGATGTACCATTGGCGAAGTGCCAGGTTCGCCGCTTTGCAGACCAAGAAATCTACGTTGAAATCCAGGAGAACGTACGCGGTGAAGACGTCTTCGTCATTCAGCCAACAAGCTATCCGGCTAATGACCACCTGATGGAACTGCTCATCATTATTGATGCGCTTCGTCGTTCCTCAGCACGTCGTATTACCGCAGTGGTTCCATACTTTGGCTACGCCCGTCAGGACCGTAAGCCGGCGCCTCGTACGCCAGTCTCTGCGAAACTTGTTGCCAATCTGATCACCAACGCCGGTGCTGACCGAGTGCTCACACTCGACCTGCATGCAGGCCAGATTCAGGGCTTCTTCGATATTCCAACCGACAACCTCTACGGCGCGCCTGTGATGACCCGTGACATCAAAGAGCGCTACGACACAACCAACGTCATGGTTGTTTCTCCGGATGTTGGCGGCGTGGTTCGCGCACGTGCACTTGCAAAGCGCATCGAAGCTCCTCTGTCCATCGTTGATAAGCGTCGCGACAAGCCTGGAGAATCCGAAGTCATGAACATCATCGGTGATGTAAATGGCTACGACTGTATCCTCGTGGACGACATCGTGGACTCTGGTGGAACTCTCTGCAACGCAGCGGATGCTCTGCTCAACGCTGGTGCAAAATCTGTAACCGCCTACATCACGCACGGCGTGCTGTCCGGTGGCGCAGTTGCACGCGTTTCTGCATCCAAGCTCAAGGAACTGGTGATCACCGATTCCATCGAGCCAACCGCTGCTGTTCAGGCTGCTCCGAACATCCGCACTATTTCTATCGCCCCTCTGATGGGCGAAGCGATCAACCGCACATCGCAGGAACGTTCTGTTTCCAGCTTGTTCGATTCATAATTCGCTTTAATCACAGACTTTGAGAAACCGGGGTACGCCCCGGTTTTTCTTATTGTAGGCTCTACGGTTGCTCTTGCTCTTTAAAGGAAGTTCAGCTATACGAGCCGCGTACGTCGACACCCTTGGAGGAGGCGTACAAAGTTGGCCGTAGTTGAGCGCAGAATTCTGTCGCTCCCGCGGCCTTACTTTTATTATCAAACTAGGAGATTCCACCATGGCAAACAGCTATGAGCTGAAAGCACAGGTGCGTGAACGGGCCGGCAAGGGGGCCGCTCGTGCAGCTCGTCGTGAAGGTCTTGTACCAGCAGTAATCTACGGCGACAAAAAAGAAGCAGTATCCATCAACCTGCCTCTTAAAGAAGCAACCATGACCCTTCATAAGGGCGGTTTCCTGTCTCACGTCGGTACAATCGACCTGAACGGCGAAAAAACTTCTGTAATCGCAAAAGACTTCCAGCTGCATCCGGTTAAAGACACTCTGATGCACGTTGACTTCCTGCGCGTTTCTGCAGACGCTACTCTGACAGTTGAAATCCCAGTGAAGTTCCTGAACGAAGAAACTTCCCCAGGTCTGAAGCGCGGTGGTGTTCTGAACGTTGTTCGTCACACTGTTGAAATGACTGTTCCAGCAACTGCTATCCCAGAAGCTATCGAAGTTGATCTGGCTGAAGCAGACCTCGGCTCTTCCCAGCACATCTCTGCTGTTAAGCTGCCAGCTGGTTGCGCGCCAACCATCACCGACCGTGACTTCACCATCTCCACCATTGCAGCTCCTGCAGGTCTGAAAGAAGCTGACGAAGCTTCTGAAGAAGGTGAAGGCGAAGAGTAATTCTCAGAATTCAGGGCTTGGAACCATACCTATGAAGCTGTTTGTCGGCCTCGGTAATCCAGGCCCTAAATACGAGAATAATCGTCACAATATCGGGTTCATGGCGGCAGATGAAATTCATCGCCGCCATAGCTCATTCAGCCCATGGCGGGCTCGCTTTCAGGCACATGTTTCTGAAGGCACATTGGCGGGCGAAAAAGTCCTGCTCATGAAGCCAACAACCTACATGAACGAAAGTGGTCGTTCCGTAGGCGAAGCACTCCGTTTCTACAAACTCACTCCACAAGATGTTGTCGTGCTCTATGACGAGCTGGACCTGCCTCCTGCCAAGTTCCGCCTGAAAAACGGCGGTGGTCATGGCGGCCACAATGGTCTGCGCTCCATCACAGCACACATCACAGATGCCTATCGTCGTGTTCGCCTCGGCATCGGTCACCCGGGCCATAAGGACCGTGTGCATCAGTGGGTATTGGGTGACTTTGCAAAAGCGGATCAGGAGTGGTTGGAACCTCTTTTAGAGGCCATCGCAGACAACGCCCCTCTCCTTGCTCAGCATCAGGACAACCAGTTCGCCAACAAGGTGACACTGGCAACCCGCCCGGAAGGCTCTGGCAAACCTTATAAAAAGGAAAGCTCACGCGATGCGGCTGCAAAGAAAAAGCAGGATACCGCCAAGCCTGAGCCAGAAAAAAAGCCAGCACCTAAAGCAACCGGCTATCAGGACAAAGAAGCTAACAAAAAAGGGCCGCTCGCCTCAGCGCTTGAGCAGCTATTTGGATCGAAAGGACAAGAGTAAATGGGTTTTCAGTGCGGCATCGTCGGCTTGCCTAACGTTGGTAAGTCTACCCTCTTCAACGCTCTGACCAAGACAGCAGCAGCTCAGGCAGCGAACTATCCGTTCTGCACCATTGAGCCGAACACCGGTGATGTTGCTGTTCCGGATCCACGTCAGTCCAAGATCGCTGCAATTGCGCAGTCTAAGGAAATCATCCCGACCCGCCTGACCTTTGTGGACATCGCAGGTCTGGTACGCGGTGCATCCAAGGGTGAAGGTCTGGGCAACCAGTTCCTCGCGAACATCCGCGAAGTAGACGCGATCGCACACGTTCTGCGCTGCTTCGAGAACGATGACATCACGCACGTGGATGGCAAGATCGACCCAATCGCTGACGCTGAAACTGTCGAAACCGAACTGATGGTTTCTGACATGGAAAGCCTTGAAAAGCGCATCGCGCCGCTCGAGAAAAAAGCGAAGTCAGGCGACAAAGACGCAAAAGCAGCCCTGCCAATCATGGAGCAGGCTCTCGCGATCCTTCAGGACGGCAAGCCAGTACGCGCACTCGGTCTGACTGACCCAGAAGAAATCAAGCAGCTGAAAATGCTCAACCTACTGACTTCCAAGCCAGTCCTCTACGTGTGTAACGTGGAAGAAGAATCCGCTGACAAAGGCAACAGCCTCTCTGCAAAGGTTCAGGCCATGGCTGAAGAGCAAGGTGCAGCCTCTGTTGTCATCTCCGCAGCAATCGAAGCTGAAATCGCTCAGCTGGAAGATGAAGAGCAGCGTGAGTACATGGCAGACATGGGTCTGGAAGAGCCTGGCCTCGACCGCCTGATCCGCGCAGGTTACGGCCTTCTGGAGCTGATCACCTACTTCACAGCAGGTCCAAAAGAAACCCGCGCATGGACCATTGTTGCTGGTACGAAAGCACCTCAGGCAGCTGGCGTGATCCACACCGACTTTGAACGCGGCTTCATCCGCGCGCAGACCATCGCATACAACGACTACGTTGAGCTTGGCGGTGAAACCCCAGCAAAAGAAGCTGGTAAGGCGCGCGACGAAGGCAAGGAATACATTGTTCAGGACGGCGACGTACTGCTGTTCAAGTTCAACACCTGATCGGCGATCCAACATCGCAAGAAACACAAAAGGCGCTCAATCGAGCGCCTTTTTTAGTTTGGAAATAATGAAAAAAATCAAATATCGAGCAACACAATTTCGCTGGAGGCTTCCGCTTCCACATCAGCCACGTGCACGTCCCTCACACCCTGAGCAACGAGGCTATCCAGAATGCTCGGCTCAACACCACTGTCGACAATCAGCATGTCCGCCTGAGCGCAGGAGTTGGCCACAAAGCGGCTCGGCACACCGATCTTGCTGGAGTTGCACAGAACCATCGTCCGCTTGCAGGAGGCCATCACAGCCCGCGCAAACTTGGCCTCTTCCTCCACGTAGTACATGAGGTCGCCTTCCGCAGACAAACCAACGGGACAAATGATCCCCCAGTCCGCGTTCAGTCCAGCAACCGTATCCAGAGCAATTGGACCCAACGCCCCCTGCCCGTCTGTGTAAAGGTGCCCACCAATCACATGAATATCCGCAGCTGTCTCCGCTCCAATAATCATGGAGGCAACCGCATAAGAGTTGGTCGAAACTCTAATCTGCTCAACCTGCGCAAGGTGCTGCGCAAGAATGGTCATGGTACTTCCGGATTCAACGACCACATGGTCGCCTTCCTGAATGAAAGAGGCAGCAAGACGTCCAATGGCATACTTCTCGATGTAATGGCTGCGCAGCCTTACCCGATAAGCATCCTGATCTCGCGGCATAAGAAAACATATCGAATTGTCAAAGAGCTCAAACTCCTCACGTTCTGACAAAACCTTTGCCAGACTTGTGAGCTCTTCAAAGTCCATTCCCAAAATATCTGCAGCAGCAGTCAAAGAAATACGTCTGTGGCGTTTCACCAGATTGGCTAGAACGTCCACCATTAAGTCATTAATCATCTAAGTAGGCCTAGATCCAAGATACTATTCCGGTAGTAAACATCGTTCATTTTTATCGAAAAAGATTAAAATTTATCAACTATTCAAGAGAATGAAATCTTCGCTGTCAGCATCTTCCGAAATCGCATGAAAAACGCGAGCTTTTTTAAGATGATGCTCTATTTCAGAAAAACCTAATTCTCCATTATTATCAGTAATAAAGACATCTACACCTTGCATTGTTTGCGCAGTGTAGCGGCTGGGGACACCTAACTTAGAACTATCACTGAGCATCATAGTTTTCTTTGCACTACGCTGCATCAATAAGCTCGTTTCAGCATCAACCTTATGAAAATAACAGGCCCCTTTGTGAATGCACATGCTGGTGGGGCTCAAAATGGTCCAATCAACCTCCAGATCACGAATACGCGCCATGGTCTCTTCACCATGAAGCGCAGTCGTATGAGCAGTCAGCTTGCCCCCAATCAGCTCCACACTACACGCCCGGCTGTGCCGCACAAGGCTCTCAGCAATCAGCGGACTAGTGGTCGCAACGGACAAGTCCTTCTTCTCTTTCAAATGATTGGCAAAAAGGGAAAGTGTGCTCCCCGCCTCTATCAGAAGACGGTCACCATCCTTAATCAGGCTGGCCGCCAGTTTGCCAACGGCGTTCTTCTCTGCAAAGCGGGAATGCATGCGCACGCTGATGTCGCTCTCGGCGATGGCTTCATTGGAAACCAGCGAGTTACCCCGCACGCGCATGATGGCATTGTTTTCCAGCCCATCTACCGCATACAGGATCTCGTCGACAGAGCAATCCAGGACAGTGGCCAGTAAGGAGAGCCGTATCGTTCTATAGCGTCGCACCAATTCGATTATGCGGACGATCACAACACAACCCTCAGTTACAATTTTATTTAAACTTTCACAAAGTTAGTCAAAGACCGTTTGAAAGTAAAGCTAAGATCGATTCCCGGTTATGTCCCGACCAAAAATCACCTCATCACGCAACGGTATTCCGTGCAGACCTGTGACTGGTATTTCGGGTTTTAACTTACGTTCTTCATCGATGACGCCCTGAACGACTTTCTCTAAACGGAAGCTGCGTCTCTGATAAAACCGAAATGCATCCAGATTGTCGTTGGAAGTACGCACCATAATGCGGCCAATACCCTCTTTACGAGCGGCATCAACAGAGGCGTCCAGCAAAAGCGTTCCGATACCACCCCAGCGCTGCAACGAATCGAGAGTAAGGATCTCCCATTCCTGTTCACGTTTGATCAGCGTAATCATGCCAACCAGACGACCTTCATCCAGAGCAAGGTATCCTGGCAGCTTGGATGCATCCACCATCTCGCCATCAAGCAACTGCTCAGGACTGGTCCACCGGTTCACGAGCAGCTCAACAACCTGCTCTCGATCTTCTGGCTCAATTGCTCTTACTTGGATTGACACGAAGAAGACTCCTGTTTGGCTTCTGGCCTAACTAGATCAATATCTTTTAACATTCGCAATTCAGTGGCAGTACGTGCCTGCCAGCCGGTGCGTTGAAGTTCGGGCGTCAGGTTATTCTCAACCGGGTAACCAATGCACAGATAGGCTACGAACTTCCAGCTGTCAGGAACGCCAAACAGCTTTCCGACACCATCTGGATTGAGAATAGACACCCAACCAACGCCAATGCCTTTCGCTCTAGCAGCAAGCCAAAGGCAGTTAATTGCGCTAACACAAGAATAGGCCAGCGTCTCCGGCATGGTCTGCCGTCCCAGCCCAGCTCCCTGTGTTGGTTCAAGATCACAAAAAACGGCAAACTGCAGCGGAGCATCGGTCAAACCCTGCAGCTTGAGCTTGGCATAGCTCTCCGCACGCTCTCCCTTGTAGCCCGTCAGGGCCTCTGCATTTGCCTGTTGGAAATTGAGATAAACCGCCTCTCGGTTTGAGGGCTGACTTACCTCGATAAAGCGCCACGGCTGACTGTTGCCGACGCTTGGGGAAAGATCAGTTAATCGCAAAAGCTCTTCAACGGTTTCGCGATCAATCATGTCTTGCTTGAAATGGCGCACATCCCTGCGCCATTTCAAAAGCAATTCAAAATCTTGATTGAAGGCCTCAGAAAACTGCGGGCCTTGCTCTACAAAGGCGTCATTCAATGACCGGGAAACTCCACCAATGTCCTGACAGGAACGTCCAGAGCTTCCAGTTTTGCACGTCCTTGCAGTTCTGGCAAATCGACAATGAAGCAAGCTGCCACAATGTCAGCACCAGCACTTCTCAGCAGCTTCACAGCCGCTTCCGCAGTACCACCAGTCGCAATCAGGTCATCCACCAGAATAACCTTCTCACCCGGCTTCACAGCATCACAGTGGATCTCAATGGTGTCTGTGCCATACTCAAGCTCATACTCTTGCTCAATGGTCTTGAACGGCAGCTTACCTTTCTTGCGCACGGGTAGGAAACCAGCAGACAGCTGGTGAGCCACAGCACCACCCAGAATGAAGCCACGCGCTTCAATACCAGCAACCTGCTCAATCTTTGAACCAGCCCATGGCTGCACCAGTGCATCAACCGCACGGCGGAACGCACGAGGATCGCTCAGAAGCGTCGTGATATCGCGGAACAGGATACCTTCCTTCGGATAGTCCGGGATCGTGCGAATAGACGCGATCAGCTCCTCTGAGATTGTGTTCAGTGTGTCAGTCATGGTCATTTCCACGTTTTGAATTGCATTGTTTCAGTCAAAGGCCCTCCGTTCAGGGCCTTCAGGATCACTCAGGTAATCAGTTATTTTTTCAGCACACGTCCGGCAATAGCATCAAGCTTTGCAAGCAGCTCAGGATCTCGTTTGTCCTCAGCAGTCATAATCGCAAAGTCGAGCGCAGTGTTGGAGCCAATCGGGCATTGCTGATGTTCTCTCGGCAGTTTGCGGGCCACCGCCAGTACAAGCTTCTGAGCGCTTTCCACGTTCTCATGCAGAACCTTGATGATCGCATTGATATCGACATTGCCATGATCGGCATGCCAGCTGTCGTAATCCGTCACCATAGCCACTGTTGAGTAGCTGATTTCTGCTTCACGGGCCAGCTTTGCTTCCGGCATGTTCGTCATACCAATCACGTCACAGCCCCAGGAACGATACAGATGGCTCTCAGCTTTAGAAGAAAACTGCGGCCCTTCCATAGCCAGATAAGTCCCACCGCGGCTATACGTAAGGCCCTCTTCTTGACAGGCACCTTCCACCACATCCACTAGCAACGGTGAAACCGGGTCCGCCACAGAAACGTGCGCCACACAGCCAGTGCCAAAGAAACTCTTCTCACGGGCAAACGTCCGGTCAATAAACTGATCAACCAGCACGAACGTTCCCGGTGCATATTCTTCTTTCAAAGAACCACAGGCACTGACGGAAATCAGATCCGTCACACCAGCACGCTTGAGCACATCGATGTTGGCGCGGTAGTTGATCTCGCTCGGAGAATGTACATGGCCACGACCGTGACGCGGCAGGAAGACAACCTTCAGGCCGTCAATCTCGCCAATACAGACATCATCGCTTGGCTCGCCCCATGGACTTTCAATCCGCTCCCATCGGGCATTTTCAAAACCAGGAATATTGTAGAGGCCAGAACCTCCGATAATACCCAGAACCGCCTGCATATCGCTCTCTCCGCTTATAGCCAGTTTCAGTGCACTTTACCTGATTCAGTCACGTGAAGTTGGCACTACATCAAATCCAGACGCCAACCCCAAAAAAAAGGGCTACCCGAATAGGATAGCCCTTTTTGAAAGTATCGATGTGACCTTAGTGGTCTACATTGCTCCAGATCTTGCGCTTTGTGAAGTACAGCAAAGATGCAAACAGGATCAGGAATGCCATGACGCCGAAGCCGATACGCTTACGTGCTTCCAGATGAGGCTCAGCTGCCCACATCAGGAATGCAGAAACGTCACGAGCGTACTGATCAGTCGTCATTGGAGAACCATCGGAGTACTCAACCAGCTCGTCAGAGAGTGGTGGCGCCATTGCAAGCGTCTTACCAGCAATGAAGCCGGTGTTGTAGTACTGACCTTCTGGAACTTCAACGCCCTCAGGTGCTTCGTGATAACCAGTCAGCAGGCCGTAGAGGTAATCCGGGCCGTTTTCCTGATACTGCGTAGCAATATCCAGAACGAACCATGGGAAACCACGGGTCACTGCGCGGGCTTTAGCCATCAGAGAAAGATCTGGTGGGTAAGCACCGTTGTTGGAAGCACGTGCTGCCTGCTCGTTCGGGAACGGAGAAGGGAACTTGTCGAACGGCTTGCCTTCGCGCTCGAACATTTCACCTTCATCATCCGGACCATCTACGATGGAATATTCAGCTGCAAGAGCCTTAACTTCATCAACGGAGAAGCCAGGTCCGCCTTCCTCAGCGAGGTTACGGAATGCAACGAGGCTCAGACCGTGACAGGAAGAACAAACTTCCTGGTACACCTGGAAACCACGCTGCAGCTGCGCTTTGTCAAACTGACCGAAAGGACCAGCAAAAGACCAAGGCTGCTTCTCAACGTGCGGAGCATCACCAGCTGCCAGAGCTGGGCCTGCCACTGCAAGACCTGCAACAACAGCAAGTGCGCGAGCGCTTTTGAACATTAGATTTTTCATCTTTAAAATCCCCTGCCCTTAAGCCGCTTCGCCGGTTTTACCCAGCACTGCATCGTTGATTGAGTCAGGAACTTTCCGAGGCGTTTCGATCAGTCCGAGAACTGGCAGAACGATCAGGAAGTGAGCGAAGTACAGTGCAGTGAAGACCTGAGCCAGAGCCACGTATGGCTGTTCTGCAGGCATTGCACCGAGCCAACCAAGCATCACACAGGTGAAACCGAACAGCCAGAAGAAGAACTTGTAAACTGGACGGAAACGCGCAGAGCGAACTTTGGAAGTGTCGAGCCATGGCAGTACGAAGAGCACTGCGATTGCGCCAAACATTGCGATAACACCACCCAGCTTCGAAGGAATTGGGCCGATATCGAAAGTGATCGCACGCAGGATCGCGTAGAACGGCAGGAAGTACCATTCAGGCACGATGTGTGCTGGCGTTACCATTGGGTTTGCTTCGATGTAGTTGTCTGGGTGACCCATGTAGTTCGGCAGGTAGAATGCGAACCAGGAGAAGAAGATCATGAAGACAACAATCGCGAACAGATCCTTCATCGTGTAGTACGGATGGAATGGGATCGTGTCCTTCTCGGATTTTGGATCAACACCAACTGGGTTGTTGTTACCAGCAACGTGGAACGCCCAGATGTGCAGGATCACAATACCAACAATCACGAATGGCAGCAGATAGTGCAGTGAGAAGAAGCGGTTCAGAGTTGGGTTACCAACGGAGAAGCCACCCCAGAGCCATGTAGTGATGCTGTCGCCAACAATTGGGATCGCGGAGAACAGGTTAGTAATAACCGTCGCGCCCCACAGTGACATCTGACCCCATGGAAGCACGTAGCCCATGAACGCAGTTGCCATCATCAGCAGGAACAGCAGAACACCAAGGATCCAGGCGATCTCACGTGGTTCCTTGTAGGAACCGTAGTACAGACCACGGAAGATGTGGATGTAAACTGCAATGAAGAACATGGATGCGCCGTTCATGTGCAGATAGCGGATAAGCCATCCGTAGTTCACATCGCGCATGATGTGTTCAACAGAGAGGAATGCAAGAGTTTCATGCGGGGTGTAGTGCATCACCAGAACGATACCGGTGATCAGCTGCACAACCAGCATGAAGAATGCGATACCGCCGAAGGTCCACCAGTAGTTCAGGTTCTTCGGGGTAGGAAAAGCGACAAAGCTCCCATGAACAAGGGAGAGAACCGGCAAACGACGCTCAAGCCATTTGGCGCCAGCGTTTTGCGGTTCATAAGTAGAATGACCAGCCATAGCTGCCTCCTGAAGGGGTCACGTCAGCCGATTACGACAGTGTCGTCCGTGGTGAATTTGTAAGGCGGCACGAGCATATTCTCTGGAGCCGGGCCTTTACGGATACGACCAGCGGTGTCGTAGTGAGAGCCATGGCATGGGCAGAACCAACCACCGAACTCACCTTTGTTGTCGCCGTTTTTCTGGCCAAGTGGCACACAGCCAAGGTGCGTACATACACCAACCATGACGAGCCAGGCTTCTTTGCCATCGGCTGCGCGGTTTGCATCTGACGCATCCGCACCGTCTTCTAGGTTAGAGTTACGTGCGAACTGGTCTGGCAGATCAGAAAGCGGAACGGCTGCAGCTTCAGCGATCTCCTGCTCCGTACGTTGACGGATAAAGACCGGCTTGCCACGCCAAGTTACGGTGATGGATTGCCCGACTTCAACCGCAGAAACATCAACTTCAATAGAAGCCAAAGCGAGTGCAGATGCATCCGGGTTCATCTGATGGATAAAGGGCCAAGCCAGAGCTCCCGCACCGACCGCGCCCACGGCACCGGTCGCGATGTAGAGAAAATCGCGGCGTGTCGGTTCAGCCGTTTCCGTGTGTTCCAAGGTCGCGTCCTCTCGAAACAAAATTGAAAGAGATCACCTAAAAACTCTCTTGAGAGGACAGTACCCACGGCTAGTAAAACCAACCACTATCTACTCACTACAAAGAGCTGTAGGTGAAAATGCGCAAAATACGCACTTATATTGACGGATGCTATCTGCCACCAATGGTCGCACTTGTCTAGACTCGTTAAAAAATTGGGGACTTATTGTCGCAGACAATTTGGGCATAAGAGACAAAAAACAGGGACAATTGAGTTTTTGACACGTGAATATGAGTCAAAAGTCGAGTGGTTCGGGGACCAGAAGACGCAATTTCGCCCCGAACCACTTTTGGTTTAAACCGCTTGATTCCCTGTCAAGAATCCCTATTCAGCGGCAACTTGTGCAAGGAAACCGCCAGATTGGTGGTTCCAGAGGTTCTCGTAGATACCTTCGGATTTCAAAAGTTCCTCATGGGTACCCATTTCGACAATCTTGCCTTGATCCATGACAATCAGGCGATCCATTGCCGCAATTGTGGAAAGTCGGTGGGCAATTGCAATAACCGTCTTACCTTCCATCAATTCAAACAGGCTTTCCTGGATTGCAGCTTCCACTTCTGAGTCCAAAGCAGAGGTCGCCTCGTCCAGAACAAGGATCGGAGCATCCTTCAGCAGCACTCGTGCAATCGCCACACGCTGACGCTGACCACCGGACAGCTTCACACCGCGTTCGCCCACCAGAGTATCGAAGCCAGTCCGCCCTTCTGGGTCTTTCAGTCCCTCGATAAACTCCAGCGCATGCGCCCGGCGAGCCGCTTCCTGCGCCTCTTCGAACGTCGCACCATCTTTGCCATAAGTGATGTTTTCCAGAATAGTCCGGTGCAGCAAGGATGTATCCTGAGACACCACCCCAATATGCTGACGCAGACTTTCCTGTGTCACCGCGCAGATATCTTGACCATCAACGGTAATCCGACCACCTTCCAGATCATGGAAGCGCAGCAGCAGGTTCATCAGCGTAGACTTACCAGCACCCGAACGACCAACAATGCCGATCTTCTCACCCGGTTTGATATTCAGCGACAAGCTCTCAAGAACACCACTGCCCTTGCCATAATGGAACTTCACATCTTCAAAGCGGATTTCCGCATCAGAGACCACAAGCTCCTTCGCATCGTCCTTGTCCGTGACTTCCGTATGTCTGGAAAGCATACCCAGGCCATCCTGAACCGTACCGATATTCTCAAACAGACCAGCAACTTCCCAGAGAATCCATTGAGACATACCTTGCAGGCGCAATGCCAGACCAATAGCAATCGCGATATCGCCCGTCGTCACCAATGCGCCCTTCCAGAGCCAGATGGAAACACCACCAAGCGTCAGCAGAAGCAGATTGTTGATCACGGTCAGACAGATGTTCAGCAAGGTCACGTTCCGCATCTGGCGATGCACCGTGTTCATGAACGTGCTCATGGAGCCCTTGGCATAATCTTCTTCGCGAGAAGCATGCGAGAACAGCTTTACGGTCGAGATATTCGTATATGCATCAACAACATGGCCAGTCATCACAGACCGCGCATCTGCCTGCTTCTTGGAGATCCGCTTCAGCTTCGGCACGAAGATGTACATGACCAGGAAGTAAGAAGCCAACCAACCCAGCATCGGCAGCGCAAGGCGCCAGTCTGCGCTTGCAAGCACAGCAAGAGCAGCCAGGAAGTAAACAATCACATAGACAAAGATATCGACTATACGCGTAATAACTTCCCTGACAGCCAAAGAAGTCTGCATCAACTTGTTAGCGATACGACCCGCAAAGTCATTATGGAAGAAGCTCAAGCTCTGACGAAGTAATTGACGGTGCCCTTTCCAACGGATCAACATCGGATAGTTGCCGACGAGTCCCTGATGGAAGAACATCTCCCACACTGCTGAAGTAAGGGGCGAAATAATAAGTAGAACCGCACCCATCCAGATGAGATGGCCCCAGTTATCTGCAAAGAACGTCTCTGGATCTTCAGTTCCCAGCCAGTTAACAAGATCACCCATGAACGTAAATATAACCACTTCCAAAACAGCAATACCTGCTGCAAAGAAAGCAATAATCATAAGCAATAAAGAAACTGGCTTAGTATAATACCAGATAAAGCCCCAAAACTTACTTGGAGGAGTCTCTATCTCTTCCATTTTAAATGGATCAATAAGCTTCTCAAAATACGAGAACATGACAAATCCCAATTAAGATATTTGGTTTGCGAGCTGCGCTACCACGTCAACATGGTAAGAGGATGACGGCTGCTTACTGCAGCCGCTCATCTCGTTCGTATGGATCACGGTTATCGCGTGGAGAACCGGAAAAGCTCCAGATAACGCTGGCAATCCCGATACCTACGGCAAAAGCGCCAACCAAAGTGTCAACAAAGCGCCCCTTAAACAGGGAGCCAGCTTCATAGGTTCCGTTTGCTTTCACAATTTCAACCGCAGCCAACTCAGCGTAAAGCGTTGGAACAATTGTGAAAAATGCAATTCCGGCACTAATCATCAAGAACCAGAATGCGTGCATAAGGCTTTGAGAAAAAGTTACTTTTTCAGACCGAGCCGAACGCACATACCGGCCACCGTCGACCGGAATTTGAGATGCAGAACCGTCACGGGACGCGACCTGCGCCCAGATAAATGACGTAATCATTGGAGATACTCCGACAACATATGCATGCAGCCGCAGACGCAATTCGTCCGTAAAGAGGGCTACATTAAGAAAATACGAGCTAGTAAAGTGTTGGAAAGCCGCCGCTTAAGCGGAAACGGCAAATGCAATGCAGTTAGTGGGATGCATAGCGCATGCGCCTACTGCCGGGAGAACATTAGCGTTCACGAGCACAAATTCAGTATTCATGTATGTCTCCCTGGTTCCAACGTTAAAAATAGCTGATCGGGCGATCAGCAACTCGGAGAGTCTCGTCAAGTAAGAAGAGGGCTCTCGGCCGGTGCGAGATGCTTATACTCACAAAGGCGGAGACATGCCTAGCCCCAAAAATTCCGGAAAAACACTTTAGGGTGCACTGTATCTTTTTCGCAACATATATCACGAATTCCTATGGAACCTCTTGAATTTGATTAGGTTTCACCCAGCGAAACGCGCCACCTATCAACAAACTCTATGATTTTTCTGGAGATTTTCACCGGGTTCCTCTAGATGCCCAAGAGATGCTTCCATAAGCGGATCACGAAAAACTTACAGCGAGCACACTGCGCCATGCCAGATATTGCCCTTTATCAGCCAGACATTCCGCAGAACACCGGCACCCTGTTGCGCTTGGCCGCCTGCATGGATGTAACGGTGCACCTGATCGAACCGGCAGGCTTCCCGCTGTCAGATCATGCACTTAAACGGGCAGGCATGGATTACATCGAGCGCGCGAAGCTCCAACGCCATATGGATTGGGAGAGTTTTCGTGAATGGCAATTGGCGGAAAAGCGCCGACTTATCCTCATGACGACCAAGGGAACCCGCCCATACACCCAGTTCGCTTTCAAAAAAGACGACCTGATCCTGATGGGCCGCGAAAGCTCTGGTGTGCCAGAAGAAATCCATCAGCTCGCCGATTCCAGACTGTTGATTCCCATGAAGAACGGCATGCGCTCCCTCAACATGGCGGTTTCCACCGGAATGGTGTTGGGCGAAGCCCTTCGTCAAACAGATTGTTTTTGAATAAAATACAACCTAGACTAGGTGCGTTATTTATTGCGTTGCTTTGCGCTGTTTAGGTTTATTTTGCAATGTTTCAGAGTGTCTCGAGAAAAATTGCTCATCTATTCTCTGTTGCACTTTTTCTCGTTATCCCCCTGCCCGCTTTGGCAGGCGCTCCGATAGAGCCGGTACTTTATCCCAACCTGCACGACAAGGCAGAATTGGACCGGCACCTGCACCTGCTCAACCAGATATACCCCTGTGACTGGCATGATGCACACACACGGAGCGGGTATAACCTCTACGATCTAGGCAATGGCATTCAGGTGCTGGAGTTCTCCTGCACCGTGGGCCTGCATAATCTGGCGAACCTCTACATCCGCCGGATCAAGGGCAGCAAGCAACCAGCACAGCTCATCGCACTGCGTCGGCCCAAGGGGCAACCGGTCACCAGCAAGTACATCCTCTTTAACAGCTTCTGGGATCTCAACCGCGGCGCACTCACTAGCTTCACCGTAGACCGCGGCCTCTCCGATTGCGGCTCATTTGAAGTTCACCGCTTCACATCAGATGGCTATCTGGAACTCATCGAGTACCGCGCCAAGCGAAACTGCGACGGCAAGTTCCGCGAACCCACCGATTACCCATTGATCTACCCGGCCTTGTAACGCCAGCTAAACAGATCGTTAAAGCACGTCTGGAACTGGTAGCCCGCAGTAAACCAAGAGTTTTTAGGCAAGCGTAATCCGAAACCGGCATCCTCAGGCAAAACCACACCATCAGAGAGGAAAGCCGCCATGTCCAAGTCCCTGTACCCAGCACTGGCTGCTGCCCTCCTCTCCACCAGTTTGCTGGCAAACCCCACTCTGGCCGAGCCCATTGAGCCTGTGAGAGAAAACGACCCCAAAATCCTGAACCGCTATCTGGGTCTGTTGGATCAGGCCTATCCCTGCGATTGGAAGCAGGCTTACGACACCTTGGGCAACTACCGCCTCCAGTTTAGCAAAAACATCGAAGTGCTAGAGTTCGCCTGCTCCATAAGTCCGTACAATGAAGCCCATGTTTATGTGCGTGTGGACTCCCACAAACCACAGGACGCCGAGCTGCTGAGCTTCAAGCGCCCTCAGAACGAAGACAACGATGATCCGCATGTGGTCTTCAATGGCGTCTGGGACATTAAGACTGGCGATCTGACCAGTTTCATGAAAGGCCGCGGTTTAGGCGATTGCGGAACCTACGAGGTCCACCGCTTCACACCAGATGGCTACCCGCACCTTCTTGAGTTCCGCGCCAAACCGGAATGCGACGGCAACTATGTGCAGCCGGAAAAGTATCCCGTCGTCTTCACTCAGCCGCAATAACAGCACCCACCTCTCCTGTACTTCGCAGGCGCACTCCATTAAACAGAGCAACAAAGAAGATTTAGCGCTCTAGGAGGGACGATGAGCGACACACAGAACACGCTTCCGGCAGATCTGGAAGACAAGAAGAAAGAAGCCTCTGCGTGGTTCACTCAGCTGCGCGATAACATCTGCGCCGCGTTTGAGCAGCTGGAAGAAGAAGTAGGCGAACAGGACGGCCCACTCGCAGACCAGCCAGCCGGACGCTTTGAACGCACCCCATGGGAGCGTACAGATCACAGCGGCGGCCATGGCGGCGGTGGCGTCATGTCTTTGATGCACGGTCGTGTGTTCGAGAAGGTCGGCGTCCACGTTTCCACCGTGCACGGCGAATTCTCTCCGGAGTTCCGTGACCAGATCCCAGGCGCCAGCGAAGATCCTCGCTTCTGGGCCTCCGGCATCTCCCTGATCGCTCACATGCACAACCCAAATGTACCAGCAGTGCATATGAACACCCGTATGGTGGTCACCACCAAACAGTGGTTTGGTGGTGGAGCAGACCTCACCCCTGTGCTCAGCGCTCGCCGCACACAGGAAGACCCGGACACCATTGAGTTCCACGAGGCCATGAAAGCGGCATGCGTTGACCATCCGGGCGCTGACTACGATCACTTCAAGAAGTGGTGCGACGAGTACTTCTATCTGCCTCACCGCAAAGAAGCGCGTGGCATCGGCGGCATCTTCTACGACCGCCACAACACCGGCGACTGGAATGCAGACCTTGCCTTCACCAAATCCGTCGGCAACGCGTTCCTCGACATCTACCCAAAGCTGGTGCGTAAAAACTTCCTGACCCCATGGACAGTAGAGCAGCGCGAAGAACAGCTGGTTCGTCGTGGCCGCTACGTGGAGTTCAACCTCCTCTACGACCGCGGCACCATCTTCGGCCTCAAGACAGGCGGAAACGTCTCCTCCATCCTGTCCTCCATGCCACCCGTGGTAAAGTGGCCATAAGCCAAAACCGAAAGAGGCTCCCCGGCCCAAAAGTCGGGAAGCCTCCTGTCTAAATGGCAGTGAAAACCAGCTTAAGCGCTTGGTCGCACAATGAACGACATGGCAGAGCTGCCGCTTTCACTTTCCAAACGTCTCCCCTTCAAACGCTTAATCAGATCACGCGCCTCCAGCGGTGGTTGCTGCTCTTGCCGCCGGTAATCGGAACCATCCCGATTACGATGCAGCAGTCCAAGGCTAAACAGCTCGCGCCTCAGCAACGCGGGGTCTGCAAAACAATGGGCGTCATTGAGCACAGTGTTGATCTCCTTCTCCCGAAGCGATGCACCAGCCGGAATAAGAGACCACAACTGCCAAAGACAAAGCACCTGAACCTGCCGACGTGACGGCCAGCTGACCAGCCGCCCCGCCTTGTCAAACTGGTTCAGCCCACGCTCAACCAACCGATGATCCACCGTCTCAACAACCGGCTCCGTATCAAGGCGGCGTCCAGCGGAATGCGATGCTCTTAAATGTTGGAAGTTTTGAAAGCCCGCCGCTTTGGCGAGCATGTTCATCAGCTCCACATGAGAAGGAGCATCACCGCGTGACTTCATCTGGCGGGCAACACTGCGCGCAAACGTGGAGATATCAGGCGAACGAAGAGGGACCGGGACTCTCGACATTGAAAAATCCTCTCGAGCCGCATTTTACTTTTCGTGGTCGCTGACTTGCGAAGCGGCATCGGACAAGAATGTCGATTACTCTCGAAGTGAATGGCAGGTTTAGCTCCCCTTTCGGGGCAGCGACGCCTTGGGAACTGCCGACCTGCGCTGACAATAAAGGCGAATTCCGCAAAATGTCAACACGCAGAAGCTTTAGGCGTTGCCGGTCTCAACCACTCAGACAGCTGCCCTTTGCAAAGCAGGTGCGCGGCCCGCTGTGCGCAAACCCATCGCCACACAGCCAGCAATAATGATAAAAGAGATCCACTGTGGCATGTCCATCAGGTTACCCAGCTGAGAGAGGCCATAAGCGATAAACAGCAGGGTGAACCCGCCATATTGCCCAATCACTACCCAGGCAACACCCGCTGCCAACTCGCTCTTGAAAGCCGCAGCCAGCAGCAACACACCATTGACCAGCATCACCACCGTGATCCCGTGCCAGACCACTGACAGCACCGCGATCACCACAGGATGAAGATCACTGCCCAATACAGGATCATGGATCTCTGGCCCACCCAGAAACACATGCACCAACACCAGCAGTAAAGACAGTATTCCAGAAGCCAACAGCCATTTATTCATTGGAGTTCTCTCATTTCTGATTCCATACGGTAGCGTACGGTACATTATTGCTGGATCTTGTCAATACGGTAGCGTATGGTGGAAATATGACGGAGAAAACCAAACTCACAGCGCTTGATTGGATCAAAGGCGGCTTCCGCTCTCTGGCCTCTGACGGCCCGCAAGGCCTCAAAGCAGAAGTGCTGGCACGAAAGCTGAAGGTCAGCAAAGGCTCGTTCTACTGGCACTTCAAAGACGTCGCCGCCCTCAAAACCGCCATGCTGGACCATTGGGAAGAGCTCGCCACCCAGCAAATCATCGCGCAAGTGGATGCTGGCAGCCCCGACCCGAAACAGCGCCTCTATGATCTGATTGAGATTGCAGCAAGTGAAGTCTCTGAAGAATACGGCGCCAACGGTGTCTCAAACGCCCTGAGAAATTGGGCCCAGTTTGATGAGCTCGCCCGCGCCTACACCACCAAGATCGACCGCCGCCGTCTGGAGTATGTTGAGAGCCTGTTCTCTCAGGTGCCTCAAACCCGCAAACACGCCAAAATCAACGCCCAGATCCTCTACGCCACGCTGATTGGCGCAGAACAGCTGGATCAGGCAGACACAAAGGCCTGCCTGGCGCAAACGCTGGATATCATGATGGGCTCAGAGCGCCCTATCCCGGCCTGACCATCTTCTCAGGCCGCACCACCCGGTCAAACTCCTCCGCGGTCACATAGCCCAACCGAAGCGCTTCTTCTTTCAGGGTCGTGCCGTTCTTGTGTGCGGACTTAGCGATCTCGGTTGCCTTGTCATAACCGATCGTCGGCGCCAGTGCTGTCACCAGCATCAACGACCGCTCCATCAGCTCCTCAATTCGATCAAGGTTCGGCTCAATGCCAACCACACAACGGTCCGCAAAGCTCACCATGCAATCAGCAAGCAACTCGATAGACTGCAACAGACTGTTGGCAATCACGGGCTTGAACACGTTCAGCTCAAAATGCCCGGTCGCACCAGCCACGCTCACCGCAGTCTGATTGCCCATCACCTGCGCGCAAACCATGGTCACCGCCTCACACTGGGTTGGGTTCACCTTGCCCGGCATGATGGAAGAGCCCGGCTCATTGGCAGGCAGGCTGATCTCCCCCAAGCCGGACCGAGGCCCGGAGGCAAGGAAGCGAATGTCATTAGCAATCTTCATCAGCGAGCACGCCAGCGTGTTCAGCGCACCATGGGCAAACACCGCTGCATCATGGGTGGCCAGTGCCTCAAACTTGTTCGTTGCCGTCACAAACGGCAGGCCTGTCACCTCACTCACATGGGTGGCAAATGCACTTGCAAATTCGGGTGTTGAGTTGAGCCCCGTCCCAACAGCCGTGCCGCCCTGTGCAAGGCGATAAAGCCCCACAAGGCTCTGCTCAATGCGCTCCTTGGAATATTCCAGCTGTGCCACATATCCAGAGAACTCCTGCCCAAGTGTCAGAGGCGTCGCATCCTGCGTATGCGTGCGGCCAATCTTCACGATGTCAGAAAACGCTGCCACCTTGGCTTCCAGCGTGTCATGCAGATGGACCAGCGCAGGCAGCAGCACCTTGTTGATCTCACAAGCCGCCGCAATATGCATCGCTGTCGGGAACGTATCATTGGAGGATTGCCCCATGTTCACATGGTCATTGGGGTGCACAGGAGACTTGCTGCCAATCTGCCCGCCGAGCAGCTCAATGGCCCGGTTCGCAATCACCTCATTGGTGTTCATATTCGATTGTGTGCCTGAGCCCGTCTGCCAGATCACCAGCGGAAAATGCGTATCCAGCTTGCCGGAGATCACCTCAGTCGCTGCCTGACAAATGGCTTTGCCCAGATCCTCCGGCAAGCGCCCCTCTTCCATGTTCACTTTGGCAGCCGCCAGCTTCACCGCACCCAGCGCATGGATCAGTGCAGGCGGCAAATGCTCCCGGCCAATAGGAAAGTTGATCAGGGAACGTGCGGTCTGCGCGCCCCAGTACTTGCCAACCGGAACATCCAACACACCAAAACTGTCGGATTCCTGCCGCATGCTGTCAGAATCTTGAGCAGACATCGAAACTCTCCTCCAAAGCGCAGTTCCGAAAACCCTTGCGGTTTCCTGAAAGAAGAACGCAACAAACGAAGACACCAAGCAGTTTGAACAACCCACCCTTGAAGTAAAGAGTTACCTCAACCACAGGCGAACAAAACGTGAATTTCCGGTGCATGAACTTTCGGGTTCAATTTACAATCCCAATCCAACCTGCTTATTCTCAACCATACTTACCGAAGATATATCAAAAAAGTTTCACCTCATGGCCATGCCCCCTCTTTCCGCGATCGGCATAGAGAACTACCGGTCCGTACATAAGCTCTTCATGCGAGTTGGCGCCGTCAACGTGTTTGTCGGCAACAACGGCGTTGGCAAAACGAACCTTTACAAGTCTCTGGAGCTGCTCCAGCAGGCAGCGCTGGGCCGCATCACCCGCGCCGTCTCAGAGGAAGGTGGGGTGGACAGCGTCATGTGGGCGGGCGACCTGAAGACCCACGAAAAGAAGCGCATCATCCTGCGTGCTGATCTGGGGGATCTGTCCTACCGGATCGAGCTGGGCCTACCCAATCCGATCTCCGATCCTGCCCTACCTTATGAAACCATGGTCAGAGACGAAGAACTCACGCTCCTGACTGGCAAAAAGCCAGTCGTGCTGATGCAGCGCAAAGGCCCAAGTGCGTTCTTAAGATCCAGCAAGGGCGGCAAAGTCACTTACGACAACGAGCTGCTCCCCTCTGAAACCGCTCTCGCCAGCATCCGCGATGGCAGCCAGTTTCCTGAGTTGGATCTGGTGCGCCGCGCCATAACAGACTGGCGGTTCTACCATACATTCCGCAGTGACCGGGACAGCCTGCTGCGCCGTCCAAGCCCAAATGTCACTACACCGACACTTTCCTCTGACGGCAGCGATCTGGCAGCAGTATTTGCGACACTGAAGGAAATCCAAAAGGACACCTTCTTCCTGCAACAGGCAGTCGACGACGCCTTCCCGGACAGCAAACTGATCATTGAAGCCAACGGCCAGGATTGCCGCTTCGCACTGCAAACCCCGGAAATCCGCCGCCCCTTCCCGTCTCAAGAACTGTCAGACGGCACATTGCAGTATCTCGCCCTGCTTGGCGCCATGCTGTCCTACCGCCTGCCCTCCTTTATTGCCCTCAACGAACCGGAAGCCAGCCTCCACCCCGACCTGCTGGAACCGCTCGCCAAAGTTATTGCCAAAGCCTCAGAGCGCAGCCAGATTTGGCTCGTAACCCATTCTGAACAACTTGCTGATCATATTGCCAATCATGCAGGGGCATACCCAAGGCGCATTTATAAAGAAAACGGCCAGACCGGAATTGATGGCCTGAAAATCACCGGCGAGTTCGTCGGAGAGGAGTACTGAGTTTGACCCCCAAAGGTTTGATTGTCTGCCTTGCCACCATGGTAAGCTGGGCGTTTCTTATTGTCATAAGCAAGGGCCTGCTGCTCGCCTACAACCTCGACCCGTGGATCTTCACCATCATCCAGCTGATGTTTGGCGGCCTGTTCCTCATCGCCATCAGCCGCAAACTGGGCGCTACTATGGAAGCGCTCAAAAGCCCCTACACATGGGCGTATGGCATTGCCCGCGTCCTCTCCGCAGCCTGCTTCACAGCCTCATTGCTTTACATCAGCGCCGCAAACGCAGGTTTCTTCGGCCTCGTCTCCGTGCCGTTTTCAGCACTGGTCTTTGCAGTCCTGTTCTTCCGCCTGCCGTCCTTTCTGGAAATTCCCGGCCACATCATCATCATTCTGGGCGTTGTCCTGCTCATCTCCACGCTGGAAGGTACCTACTCCAACCCAGCCGTCTACCTGATGGTGTTCTCGGAGTTCGCCGTGGTCGCCTCAGTGGTCATCGCGGAGTTTCATCCGCAAAATCAGGGTGATGACCTACAGGAACGCGCCTCCCTCAGCGGTGTTATGCTGGTCGCCAGCGCCCTCATCATGCTCATCAGCCTCGCGGGCCTCTCCCTCTTCACAGATGGACCGGCCACTCAGAGCGCGTCAGACTGGACAAGCAACCTGCCCCTCATTGACCTCACTCAGGTCTGGAGCCCAACCATGTGGCTGGCAGCCATCGCCGTTGGCATCACCCTGCGCGGTGTCTCCATGTTCCTGTCCATGCAGGCCATCAATCTGGTTGGCAGCCAGAACTACGTCGCCACCATCGCTGCTCTGCCATTCACTTCTCTGCTGTTTGAGCTGATCGCAGACAAAGCCGACTACCTGCCTCAGGCGGTGCCCAATCCGATCACCATTCTGGCTGGGGTTATCATGACAGCCGGTTCTCTAGGCATTCTCTGGGCACGCCAACGCAAGTTCAAAGCAGCAGCCGCATTCTCTTAAGTCCGCGAAAACCCGACTATTTCTGAAAGCAATTGCTTACTCGCCTTCGCTAGAGTTCCAGCGAACAGCGAGTAAGCAGGCATGACTGACAATAATAACGAACTGCCCGAAGTCACCGATCAACGCATCTTGGAAGCATGGAAGCTGTCAGGCTGGGCGGATCGCCTGCTGGAAGAAGCAGGCATCGGCGTCACCATCATCGATAAAGACGGCAAGCTGCTCTACTACAACAAATGGGCTTCGGAAAATCTGGATCGCCAGCCGCGCCACATCGGGCACAACGTGAAGGAAAATCATCGCCGGTCCATCACCAACCCGCGGTTTGATGCCATGTTGCAGCTGTTTAGAGATGGCCGCAAAGACCCGGTGCGCTACGTGGCCAATCCATACGGAACCACCACCATTCTGGTCACCGTCTCCCCAATCCATATTGATGGAGAGCTCGTCGGCTTTTCCCAGTTTGTCTTGCTAAAAGAAGAAGTACAGGAGCTGTGCTGCCTGTTCGACCAGCATGGCCGTGATCCCTTTGAAAAGGATATGCTGCCCAACGGACCTCCGACCTAGCTGGAAACCTTGTCTTTGGCCTCAGTCAGCATCTCCTGAATGCCGTTGAGCTGACTAACCAGCTGCCGGATTGTCTCCACGGGCACATCCAGATTGGAAAACGCGCAGTGCTGCACATCAATCACGCCATCACTCAGACCCCGTCCCTCTTTGGTCAGGCTCACAATCACCTGGCGCTCATCTTCTTTGGAGCGTGTGCGGGCAATATATCCCATCTCTTCCAGACGTTTCAGCAAAGGTGTCAACGTGTTCGACTCAAGGAACAAACGCTCCCCCAGCTCAGAAACGCGCTGATGATCTTTTTCCAAAAGAGCAAGCAAAGTAATGTACTGCGGATAGGTGACACCAAGCTTCTTCATCACCGGTTTATAAAACCGATTGAAGGCATGATTTGCTTTATAGATGGCAAAGCACAAATGCTGATCTAATCCAAAGCCTTGAAATTCTTCTGATTTCTTCTCGGCCATCACCGTATTCCAGTCCTGAGTAACATCCTCTTTCCCCGTTCTACCCATCAAGACAAAAGCCGTCAAACTAAATCGCACACGATTAATTCACGTTTTGATTGACAGCACCCTACATTTCTTCTTAACTATATCGTACAGGATTTAATCGTGCACGATACATAACAACAACGAGGAATACGAAATGCCAGTAGACGTTCTTTACGAAACAAACGCAGTTGCCACAGGTGGCCGTGATGGCACTGCAAAAACAAAGGACGGTGCTCTGGAACTGACACTTGCAACGCCAAAAGAGCTGGGCGGCGCAGGTGGAGAAGGCAACAACCCTGAGCAGCTGTTTGCTGCAGGTTATGCTGCCTGTTTCATCGGAGCTATGAAGTTTGTAGCGTCTCAGCAGTCCGGCGTGACTTTGCCAGCAGACGTTAATGTTGAATCAACTGTTGGCATTGGCCCACGCTCTGAAGGCGGCTTCGGTCTGGAGATTGCATTGGCAGTCACCGTACCGGGCATGGACAAGGCCAAAGCAGAAGAACTGGTCGCAGCGGCCCATGAGGTCTGCCCTTACTCAAACGCAACACGCAACAACATCGATGTAAAGCTTTCTGTCACAGTCTAATAAGCACACAACCCATCGAACCACCAAAAAGAAAGGGGCCTTTGAGGCCCCTTTCCTATTGCATAATGTCTGCTGTGATTAGCCAGCCTGCTGGATCGCAGAGAGCTGCCAGTTTTCGCCAGCACCGCGAATAAAGGTCCAGATCTCGGTCCGCTCTTCCGGCACATCAGCGTTGCCTTCAACAACCTTATTGGTCGCACGCTCACGCATCACATCAATGGACTCATAGCGCATTGCGACAGACGCATAGTCCTTGTCGCCTTCACGCCATGCTTCAGTCAGATCACCCTGTAACAACTTGATGTCGCGCACTTCGTTGACCAGACCGTTGGAAGCCGCTTTGCCCAGCTCCTCTGCAAAGTAGCCCATGATTTCAGGCGTCGCGATCTCACGGATCTTGCCGTAGTCCTCAGAACCATACGCAGTCCAGACGGTTGTCAGCAGCGCTTCAAACGCATCGAAGTCATCCGCAGTCAGACCAATTTCGTCATCAGCTTCAGTTGAGAACGCAGGCTGCTCTTCAAACTGAGGCGCCTGACCACCACCAAAACCGGTGTTTGGAATGCCGGAGGAACCTGAGCGACGTGGCGCATCCTGCGCACCGGCATCATTAAAGGTGAACGGCTGGTTCTGCTGTGCCTGCTGCTGATGATGCCCATAAGCACCGGCAGCTTGCGGCTGTTGACGGCTCCGCAGGAAACGCATCAGCAACATGATACCGCCACCAATCAGAAGCGCCTGAACGATCAGCCCAAAGAACCCGGCCATTCCGCCAAAACCAGTGCCGAACAGCATGCCGAGCAAACCACCCAGTGCCAGACCGCCCAGCATGGAGCCGAGGAATCCACCACCAAAGAGGCCACGACGCTGCTGACCTGCAGCTGCCTTGGAAGCCGCCGCAGCATTCGACTGCTGAGCGCCGGTGTTGGTGCCGTTGTTTGGTGTCATGGTCCGCTGAACCGGAGCTGTCTTCGGCGCAGTCTTGGTCGCTTTCGGCGCAGAGTAGCTGCGAGAGCCACGGCTACCAAAACTAAACCCACGCTTCGCCTCAGCAAAATCCGCAGTCACGAAGATCAGACCGATCGAAAACACCAGCAAGGTCAAAAACCTTGGAAACTTATTCAATGCAAGCATGTAACCCCTAAACCTGCCCGTAAACTCATGTTGCACCCCATATGGGGGCATTCTGTTAAAATTTGAAGACCAAAGCGTATTCGCGAAAAGTAGAAATCGGTTTTCGAAGGACAATACGCACTGCTGAGAAACTCAGAGACCGTTTAAGTCCCTCAAAACAAAAGCAAACCGCCTCAGTGATGTTTTGGATTGCGCAGAAGAACTTTTTCATAGCCAGATGAGGCAATTTCAGCGCAAAACTGCACCCACTCGCAGTTTTCACAGGCTCTTCTGAAATTTCCCTCAGCATATGCCTCCCGCATTTTGCCGATCAGGCGCGAGTTCAACACCAGCTCATCCCCCACATGCAGCTCAGAACCCAAGATCTGTGAGGCCAGCTTCACCGCCGCTTTGTCCCGCTCCACCACACTGCAGTTGAAGCAATGCGGCTCAGTCTCCTCGCGGATCAAAGTCGCGCAAATCTCATCCGGCCCATCCACCAGTTCAACCGGTTCCCCAGCATTCAGCCGCTTCACCACAGCTTTGTAGTTTTTGGAAAACGCAGGCGAGTAACCATGCCCGATGAACGTGAGCACACAAAGCAGATGATGACCACGTAGCTTCACGCTCATGGTCAGCCCGCCTTATCTTCAACGGCAGCTTTCACCTTCGCCAGCAACTCCTCAGCAGAGCATTGATAATCAGCAGAAGCCCAGATCTGCTGCGCCAGCTTCATGGCAGCACCCATCTCTGGCCCGGCAGGAATACCACCAGCAATCATCATTTTGCCAGTCAGCGGAAAGCCCGGGATTTCCCAGTTCTGCGCAAATGCCAGCAGCTCTCTCAGCACAGCCTCATCCTGCAGAATACCGTTCATCCACGCCGTCAGAACACCATCAACAACCGCATCAGCTCCATGCGCAACCAACAGTGCCTTCAGCTCTTGCGTTTGATGACCGGAGACACACAAAGCCTTTGCAATCTCAGCAGCAACCTCAATCCGCTTTTTCTGCGCATTGGAAAGCCGCAGATGCTGCGAAACATCTGCTCCCGCAACACCGCCGAGCCTCAGCACAGGATCTTCCGCAGCTACCGGCAATCCTTCCAGCTCAAGCAACCGTGCAACACGAACACTCGCAGCGTCCTCACCCAGAATAAGCTGCAAAATACCGCCCTGCTCCATCAACTCCAGAGCATCCAGAACACGAGGCGCGCCAAGCGTTCTCAGCACTTCCTTGGTGATCCGTTCTTTGGAAAGATGCGACAGCCCCTCCTTCAGCTCAACACAGGCCGCATAGCCATCTGCATTGATCTCTCCTTGCCCATACGTGGCAAAGAACCGGAAGAACCGCAGAATGCGCAGGTAGTCCTCGCGAATACGCGCTCGCGCATCGCCAATAAACCGCAGATGTCGGTTGAGGCAGTCATCCAACCCGCCCAGCGGATCAAACAGCTCACCGTGCCGATCCACGTAAAGCGCATTCATGGTAAAGTCGCGCCGCTGCGCATCCTTCACCCAATCACGCCCGAACTTAACCGTCGCGTGGCGGCCATGGGTCTCCACATCTTCACGCAGACACGTCACTTCAATCGGCTGGCTCTCAATCACCAGCGTCACAGTGCCATGATCAACACCGGTCGGGATCGCCTTCACACCAGCAGCGTCCGCTCTGGCCAGAACCACATCCGGCAAAGCAGTGCAGGCGATGTCCACGTCATCCACCACTTCACCCAGCAGGGAGTTCCGCACGGTTCCACCAACTGCACGGGCCACATCGCCGTCCTGTTCCAGAACGTCAAAAGCACGCTGAACAGCAGAGCTATCCAGCCAGCCTCTTTGTTGTAACTTGGTCATTTCTGAGGTGTCTCGTATCCACCCGGAACAAACTCGCCATCAATAATCTGCCCAGGCCGGTATTGTGACCCAAGCGGTGCGTGGCCTGTTTCAGCAAGCAACACCAGACTGGCGATAACAAGAGCGATGCCTGTGATGCTCAACCACAACATCGGGCCATCGCGAAACCGCTTGTCACTCTTTGCCTTGCGCACAACCATCACCCACACCGCGTAGGCAATGAAAGGAACAAAGAACAACAACCCATGTGTCAGGAGCATTCGTATCATCAGGCATAAACCCTATTATAAAGCACGCGCAGGATGCCAGCGGTGACACCCCATATGTAACGCTGCTCAAATGGCATGGCGTAATAGTAACGCGTTTTGCCTCTAAATTCTCCGCTTTTTTTCTGATGGTTCTCAGGATTCATCAGGAAAGACAAAGGCACTTCAAACACTTCATCCACTTCCGCCGGATTGGGTGAGAGGATCAAAGGCGGTTTGACAGTGGCCAGAACCGGCACAACTCGATAACCGGAACCAGTGTAATAGTGTCCAAGATCACCCACGATCTCCACCAGATCAGAATCCAGCCCAACCTCTTCATGGGCCTCTCGCAAGGCTGCACCGATAGGGCCATCATCTTCCGCATCTATCTTGCCACCGGGAAACGCAATCTGCCCGGCATGAGAGCGCAAGTGAGCGGTGCGCTGTGTCAGCAAAATGGAAGCCTCGGCACCACGATCAACAATCCCAATCAGCACCGCAGCATCACGCACCTTGTCCAGATCCTCCCCATAATCCTCAATCTCCGGATTGAGAAGGTGATCACCAGCCGGCTCGTAGGATTGGCCGTCCAGCCGATCCAGAACCCGGGATCTGAAATTTTCTGCTGTAAACTCAGACAAGATTATGCGCCGTCCTAATGTGTCTTTCTAAAATCCAAGGTTCTGCACGGTGTCCACCACAAAGAACTCACCATGGCTTTCGATGCCAACAACCCGTCCCTCTGGGCTTTCCCGCTCCTGCAAATGCGGAGCAAGCTCATGCACCAGCGTACGTGCAAACAACGCTTCCAGCCGGTCACGAACAAGAATGTAAGGTTTCAGCCCGCCATCTTCCTGCCTCTGCACAAAGCGCAGCGGATGCTCTGGCCCGGCTTCAACCACATCACCGCAGTTGGTCCGAATGGTAATCACCTGCTTTCCGTCCTGCTGGTGAATATCCATCTCCACAGCCACAAATGGTGCATCTTCGACAGTCAGACCAATCTTCTCAACCGGCGTGACTAGATAGTACTTTCCGTCTTCTTCCTGCTTCAACACAGTCGAAAACAGATGTACCAGAGCCTCGCGCTGAATAGGCGTGCCCATGTAGTACCAGGAGCCATCCCGCTTGATCTGCATATCCAGATCTCCGCAGAAATCCGGGTTCCACAAATGGATCGGCGGCAAGCTCTTGGATTTTCCCGCACGCGAAATCAAAGCCTGAAGACCTTTCGGCATCTCCTTGATTTCCGGAATGCTCTTTTCTTTAAGTTCAGTCACCACGGTCATTCTACCAGTACATCTGCACCATTATGGGGGTAATATGGTGTCACAGAAGCTCTAACGCTACCCTCACCACAAGCCAACGCCAAGTTATACCTTTGCGATAAGCCCCCCTCGCAAAAATCAGCGTACCTTCCATCACCACATTTCAAGCACGCAATGCTCCCAGAACTCTCAAGTCTTACGTGACTCTCAAATCTCAGGGAAAAAGGTATTCTCCGCCTCAAGACTCACCAACTGTTCACAAAAATACCGTTAGGGTAGCTTCAAACAAGAATGTAAACCCAGGGATGCTCTGACCCCAATCATATGAAAACTTTGAAACTGGCCCACCTGCCGCACACAGCACGTCTGCCTGCGCTGTCATTGAACCGATGAAATGTACAGGCCTATAAATTTGCTAGGGATCGCCATTTTTAAAACCGAGTATGATGCAAAGGTGAGCTAGGCAGGGTTGTAACGCGCGACGAAAAGAGAGCAGCGATGAACACCAATATGACAGGCATGCCCCCAAAACCAGAGGATATAGTCGCCCGCACAGAAGCGGCCTGCGAAAAGATCCAAAAGGCAAAAGAGGAAATCGCCCGTTCTATATTTGGTCAGGAAAGCGTTGTTGAGCGCACGCTGGTAACAATCCTTTCCGGCGGCCACGGCCTGCTGGTTGGCGTGCCCGGCCTTGCAAAAACCAAGCTGGTGGAAACACTCGGCACCGTGCTGGGGCTCGACTCCAGCCGCATCCAGTTTACCCCGGATTTGATGCCCTCCGATATTCTCGGCTCTGAAGTGATGGAGGAAGCCCCGGACGGCAAACGCTCTTTCCGCTTCATTCCCGGTCCGGTCTTCGCCCAGCTGTTGATGGCGGATGAGATCAACCGCGCCAGCCCGCGAACCCAATCCGCCCTTCTGCAATCCATGCAGGAATACCACGTCACAATAGCAGGCCATCATCACGACCTGCCTGCCCCCTTCCACGTACTGGCCACTCAGAACCCGCTTGAACAGGAAGGCACCTACCCACTACCCGAAGCCCAGCTCGACCGCTTCCTCATGCAGATTGATGTCCATTATCCGGATATGGACGCAGAACGCCGCATCCTGCTGGAAACCACAGGTGCATCCGAAGCAAAATCCAAACAGGTCTTGCAGCTGGATGAGCTGAGAGAAATGCAGCAGCTCGTGCGTCACATGCCGGTTGGTGAAACCGTTATGGACGCCATCCTGAAGCTGGTCCGTGCGGCCCGTCCTGGTGAAGCTGATGGCTTTGAAGATCTCGCCCAATACATCGCCTGGGGCCCCGGCCCCCGCGCCAGCCAAGCCCTGATGTTGACAGTCCGCGCCCGCGCGCTGGCCGATGGCCGCCTGTCTCCAAGCATTGATGATGTGATAGCGCTGGCCGAGCCGGTCTTGCAACACCGCATGGCGCTCACCTTCGCAGCACGCGCTGATGGCAAAACCATCCCGCAACTGCTGAAAAACATCAAAGAACGCATCGCCTAACAACAAGCCGACAGGATCGCATATGTTATCTTCGAGGACCGATCCTCAAGACAGACAGGAAAACATCTTCGGCTTAACAGGCGAAGCGCAATCCCTTGCTGATACCTTGCCAGAGCTACTGGTGGAAGCCAGACGCATCGCAGCCAACGTCACCGCAGGCTGGCATGGCCGCCGCCGTGCAGGCCCCGGCGAAACCTTCTGGCAGTTCCGCCCTTTCCTTTCCGGAGAAGCCGCTCAACAGGTCGACTGGCGCCGCTCCGCCCGCGACGATAATCTTTATGTACGTGAGCGCGAATGGGAAGCCGCCCAAACCATCTGGGTCTGGGCAGATCTCTCCGCCTCCATGCGCTTCCAAAGCAAACAAGCAGCCGCATCTAAAAGAGACCGGGCGCTTTTGCTCATGCTCGCCCTCACCTATGCCCTTAATGAAGCAGGCGAACGCGTTGGCCTTGCGGGCCTCTCACGCCCACTTGCCAGCCGAAATGCCATGCAAACCATTGCGGAAACGCTGGTCCACGAGAACCCGGAGGCAACCCTGCCCAATCCGGATGGCATTCGCCGTTTCTCAGAGGTCGTGCTCTTCTCTGATCTGCTGGACCCACCTGAGAAGCTGGAAGAATGGATGGCAACCGTTGCCAGCTCTGGCGCCAAAGGCCACCTTGTTCAGCTGCTGGACCCCATTGAAGAAACCTTTCCTTTCACCGGCCCAACCCAGTTTGAAGACCCGGAGAACGGCGAGCAACTGAAAGCAGGCCGCGCGCAAACATGGCAGCAGGAGTACCTGCACCGTCTGGCAGCCCATAAAGACCAGATCAGCGCTCTCTCCCGCAAGTTCGGCTGGAGCTATACACTGCACCACACAGACCGCCCAGCGATCGAGCCACTCATGTTGCTGCATTCCCGCTTGGCTGATGCACCGGAACACAAGATGAGAGGAGGTCTGTAACCATGGGGTCTCTTCTCCCAATCGGTTTTGCCGCTCCCTGGGTTCTGGCAGCTCTTGCGGCCCTGCCCGTTCTGTGGTGGCTTTTGCGCACCACGCCGCCCCAGCCCGCACACATCAAGTTTCCGCCCTTACGGTTGCTTCTCTCCCTTCGCAACAAAGAGGAAACGCCGCAGCATACACCATGGTGGCTGATCCTTCTCCGCTTGATGCTGGCCGCAGTTCTCATCATCGCCATGGCTGGCCCTGTCTGGAAACCGCTGGATATCGCCCAGCCCAAAACAGGTCCGCTCTGGCTCATCGTAGACAACGGCTGGGATGCTTCGGCAGACTGGGAACGCCAGATCCGCATGGCCGAGCTGATGGTGGATGGCGCCGCACAAAACAACAGAACCGTCATGCTGGTCACCACCGCAGACGGGCCAGCCCAACCTATGCGCCTTTCCAGCGCGCAGGAAGTGGCAGATCAGCTCCGCGCCCTGACACCGCAAGGGTGGCAGGCAGCCCGCTCTGAGTTGATCCCGGCTCTGCAAAAACAGGCAGAACAAAACCCACCCGGTGCAATCCTCTGGTTTTCCTCTCCACTGGAAGAGCCCTCCACCACCAGCTTCGCCAAAGGGCTAGCCAGCATTGCCAGAGCGTCAGATGTAAGCGAAAGCTCCTTCCTGATCTACCGATCAGAAACCCCGGTTTACGCACTCAAGCAATTACAGAATACTGCCGGTGCGATGACCACCACAGTCCTGCGCCACCCAGCCCCCTTGGCCGAAACACTGACAGTCCGAGCCTATGACCGCAAACAGCGAGCCATCGCAGAGCAGACTGTTGAGCTGAAGGCAGGTCAGAACAGCGCGGAAATTGCGCTGGAACTCCCTTCTGAGCTGCGCAACGACATCACCAAGCTCACCATTCTTGGCAAATCCAGTGCAGGCAGCACGGTACTGGTGGATGAAAAATGGCGACGCCGTAAAGTCGGCCTCTTCGCAGGAGGCTTCGCAGACCGCTCTCAACCTCTGCTGTCACCGCTTTACTATCTGGAGCGCGCCCTCTCTCCATTTGCAGACCTGCCGCCCGCCAAAAGCACGGATATCGTGGCAGCCATCTCAGACTATTTCGACAAAGGCATCTCCGTCCTCGTTCTGGCTGAAGTTGGCACCCTGCCCAAGAACACGGAAGCAGACATCGCAAACTGGGTTTCCAAGGGTGGTACCTTGATCCGCTTCGCAGGCCCACAGCTTCCAGAAAAGCAGGACTCGCTGATCCCGGTCGCCCTCCGTCTGGGAGATCGCAAGCTGGGCGGCTCCCTCTCCTGGAAAGAACCTCAGGCGCTCAAGTCTTTTTCTGAAAACAGCCCCTTCCGCGCAATTGCGCTGCCGAAGGACGTGACAGTCAATCGCCAGGTTCTCGCAGAACCAACAGCTGACCTGCCAGACAGAACATGGGCCTCACTGGAAGATGGCACACCACTTGTCACCGCCAAGAAACACGGCAACGGCACAATTGTGCTGTTCCATGTCACCCCAGACACCAAGTGGTCCAACCTGCCTCTTTCCGGTGGCTTCGTAGATATGTTGCGCGCCATCACAAGTATCTCCTCAACCGCTATTTACAATCCGGATGAGGAAGCCGACGGCACAACATCAGCTGCCGCTCTCCCTCTGCTCAAGATGCTGGACGGTTACGGCAAACTCACCCCGCCATCAGCCAATCACCAACCCATTCTGGAACGCGACTTCGCAACCACCCATCCGGGGCGCACGACCCCTCCGGGCCTGTATGGCACTGAGGATGCAGCCCGCGCACTCAACCTGATGGAAGACGAAGACAATCTGGTTCCGCTTGACCTGAAGCCACTCTCCATGGCCACGATTCTCGATTACCCCTCCGAAAAACCTCTGGACCTGCGCGGCTGGTTCTTCTCCATCGCCATCCTGCTGGCCCTGCTGGATACCCTTGCCCTGCTCTGGCTGTCCGGCAAACTGCGTCGCAACCAGTTCACCCACGCCGCCATCCTCCTGCTCCTCGCTTCCAGTCTGAGCCTGACCGGAGCAGATAAAGTTCAGGCGCAGGAAACAAACGAGCTCTTCGCACTGGACGCTTCACTGGACACCCGCCTTGCCTATGTGATGACGGGTATACCGGAGGTGGATGAAATCAGCCGTGCCGGACTGTTCGGCCTCACCCGCCTGCTCACAGATCGCACTGCGCTGGAACCGGAAGCCCCCATAGGGCTGGACTTACAAGAAAATGAGCTGGCCTTCTTCCCAATCATCTATTGGCCGATTGATGCTGCCATGCAGATGCCCAGCCCCGAGGCCATGTCCCGTATCGGTGCTTACATGCGCAACGGCGGCACCATCCTGTTTGATACCCGCGATGCTTATGGCACTGGCTCCAACTCACCCAACAAACTCAAGCTGCAGCAACTGCTCAGAGGATTGGATATCCCAAGTCTGGAACCTGTCCCTCAGGATCACGTGCTGACAAAGACGTTCTACATTCTGGATGACTTCCCGGGTCGCTACAATCAAAGCCCCATGTGGGTACAAGCCAGCGCTACCACATCTGACGGCAGTCGTCCGGTGCGAGCGGGCGACGGCGTCTCTCCCATCATGATCAGCGGCAATGACTTCGCTGCTGCCTGGGCCATCGATACACAAGGCAACTACCTCTACCCAACCATCCCGGCAGACGGCAACCAGCGCGAAATGGCAGCGCGCGTCGGCATCAACATCCTCATGTACACCATGACGGGCAACTACAAGGCAGATCAGGTCCACATCCCTGCCCTGCTGGAACGTATCGGCCAATAACAAGCAGCAACTCAACGCGGAGCACAGCAACACACATGACATGGTCTCTTTCCATCGATCCGCTTTTGCCCCTTCCGGCAATAATCGCGCTTGGAGTGATCATAATTCTGGTCTGCGCCTATCTGCTCTTTGTGGGCATGCGCGGCGCGCTCATCCGCTCCCTTGCCCTCGCCCTACTTGTGCTGGCCCTGCTCAATCCCGCCGTCCTGCGCGAAGATCGCGAGTATCTGCCAAGCACCGTTGTGGTGGTCTCTGACAACAGCCAAAGCCAGCAACTGGAAAACCGCGCTGAGCTGACAGAAGCAGCAAGAGAAGAGATCGTCTCTCAATTGCAAGCTCTTGACGGCATTGATCTGCGGCAGGTCTCCCTCAATGACACCTCCATGGAAACCGGAGATGGCACCCGCGCATTCACCGCCATCTCCAATGAGCTCGCCGACGTTCCGCCAGAAAGGATCGCCGGAGCGATTGTCATCACCGATGGCCAGATCCACGATATCCCGGCAACCGCTGAGAAGCTGGGCTTCTCCGCACCTGTCCACGCCCTCATCACAGGTCGTGAGGGCGAGTTTGACCGACGTTTGAAAGTCGCAAAGGCCCCACGCTTTGGGCTGGTTGGCTCAACCCAGGTGGTCCAGCTGGAACTGGTGGAAGAAGGCTCTTTGCAGCCCTACGGCAATCGCGCAGAGATCACGGTCCGCCGCAATGGCGATATCCTTTCCAAGCAGTTCATCTCCTCCGGTTACCCTGCAGAAATCGCCGTTGAAATCGAGCATGGCGGCCAGAACATCTATGAGTTTGAGGTGGAAGCCCTTGAAGGGGAGCTCACCCCGCTCAACAACCGCGCCCTCGTCACCATTGATGGTGTTCGCGAAAACCTGCGTGTCCTGCTGGTCTCCGGCTCTCCCCACGCAGGTGAACGCACGTGGCGCAACCTGCTCAAATCAGATGCCTCCGTTGATCTCGTCCACTTCACCATCCTGCGCCCACCGGAAAAGCAGGACGGCACACCAATCAACCAGTTGTCCCTGATCGCCTTTCCAACCCGCGAGCTGTTCTCCGTCAAGATCGACGAGTTCGACCTCATCATATTCGACCGCTACGAGCGCCGCGGCGTGCTGCCATTGCTTTATTTCGATAACATCGCAAGATATGTGAATGATGGCGGTGCAGTGCTTATCGCAGGTGGGCCGGACTATGCCGAGGTCAACAGCATCTTCCGAACCCCGCTGGGCCGCGTGCTTCCGGCAGCTCCAACAGGAGAAATCTTCGAAGAGCCGTTCCACGCCAATGTATCTGAACTCGGCCTGCGCCATCCAGTCACCCGTGATCTACCGGGAGCTGGCCAGACACCACCACAATGGAGCAAATGGTTCCGTCTTGTTGGGGCAAATGTTCAGGAAGGTCAGCCCATCATGACCGCGCTGGGCGATAAGCCATTGCTCGTCCTCAGCCGCGTTGGCAAAGGTCGCGTAGCCGCCCTGCTCTCCGATCACGTCTGGCTGTGGGCCAGAGGTTACGAAGGCGGCGGCCCGCATGTTCCGCTTCTGCGCAGATTGGCGCACTGGCTCATGAAAGAACCCGATCTGGAAGAAGAAGCCCTGCGCATGTCCCTGCGCGGCTCAACCCTCATCACAGAACGCCAGACCCTTGCCAATCTGGTCGATCCGGTAACCCTCACAACGCCCTCAGGCAAAACGGAGCAGCTGGAGCTGACCAAAGACAACTCCGGTCACTGGATAGCCTCCGTCAAGGCAGAAGAGCTCGGTCTTTACTCTGCCACTGATGGCGCACACACAGCACTCATCAATGTTGGCCCACCGAACCCCCGCGAGTTTTTGGAAGTCGTCTCCACGCCTGACAAATTATCCGGCATCACCACACAAACAGGTGGCACAGCACTGCGTATTTGCGGCGATGATGGAGCATCTCTGTCCCTGCCTAACGTCATCGCACAACGAGCCTCCACGCAATACCACGGCAGCGGCTGGATTGGCGTCAAACGCACAGATGCAAGCATCCTGAACGGAATAGACCGCTACCCACTGCTGATCGGCTTCCTCGGCCTCGCATTACTACTGGGGCTGCTGTCCTTCACCTGGTACCGCGAAGGACGCTAAAACGAAGTGTTCTTGAAAAAATGGTGTTTGGAAATGAATGTCGCTATGGCGCGGATTAAGTCGCCATAGCAAGGGAGCCCTGCATCATATCCAGCAGTTGCCCATCAGTCTGCTTGCTTGCCACCAGCGCTGGCTTCGTGTGCCCACCAGAAACATGACCAACTGGCATCGCTTCATCCTGCAACATCAGAACAAGCAACCGATCTGGATCAACAGGCCCCGGCAGAGTGATCTGCCCATGTGGCACCTGCTCATAGCCATGCGGACCGTAGTAGGGATGGTCACCCACCAGCAAGATCGACTGAACGCCCTGCACCTTGGCTTCCTCGGCAACGGTCGTCAGCAGCAACCGTCCAAGCCCCTGCCCTTTGAAGGTAGCCTTCACAGTCAACGGCCCAAGCAACATGCTCTTCTGAGTGCCAATCATAATCGGGGTAAGTTTCACAGACCCGGCAATCTCACCGTTCTGCTCGCCAACAAAGCACAAATGTGAAGCCTGCTGCACCCCATCCCGGATTTTGAACGCTGTCCGCTCAAACCGCGCAGGGCCAAAGGCCTCGGCTTGCATCTGCTCTATCTCGAGAAAATCTGCTGGGGTTTCCTGCCGCACCAGCCATTTTGAAACTGTCATTTTACACACCACAAATCGAAGGAGGAAGACCGTCGATCCGTGTGGCTCGGGCAGTTAGACCGATGTTGGGAGCACACTGAGGAAAGGACGGCACGAAGCACCACGCGAGAGCATGTCCCGCGCGTTCATTCGTCGTCGCTGTTCCCAGCAAATTGCCATAAGGCCTGTACCCCAGTTTCTCGGTTCATCGCATGCGAGAGCACACGAAATATAATTTCACCTGCTTACGTAACACGCAAATTTTCTGTCGTAAAGCACAAAACTAAGTGCAGATGCGTATTCGTTAGTCGTAGACCAGCTTCAGCTAGGCCTTTGAAAAACAACTACCAATACGGATTAGGCTCAGCCTCACCCGCCATTTCCTGCAGCCGACGTTGCGTCGCCGGGCTAATATCATCAGGCAGTGCATCCAACGCAAACAGCTGCAGATCGGAGATTTCCATGGAAGGTCTTTTCCAGTTCGGATCCTGCTCCGTGAGCCTCACTTTGAAGAGCCCCACATGATCGCGGCCAGTTCCACCCTTGTTGAGATGCATGGAAACAAGCGTCACATCTGACCCGCAGCCATAGCCGGTTTCTTCCGCCAACTCACGGCGCGCAGCCTCCGCCATGGTCTCTCCGGAATCAACTCCGCCACCTGGAAAATACCAGCCCGGCAAGTACTGATGACGCACGAGAAGGACACGGTTTTCATCGTCAAATGCCGCAACGCGCGCTCCTAGTGTCATGCCGCGACTCAAAAGTGCGGCAGATTGCACGAGTATATTGATAATTCGCGTTTTAAAGCTCGCCACGCACAGCCTCACATTCATTATAACTCTCTGATATTACAAGATAAAAATATGAAATATCATTCATGCAAAAAGTGCATACCACCCTTGCAAAACTAACACTACACAACCCTCAGGATAGGCGTAGAAAGAGATCAAAGAATAAGCATACGCCCAAAAATTAATCAGGGCGGCCCCATCACCTACTTATAATAGACACCTAATCCGCGTTTCCCAAATCGCAGGAGAAATACGTCATGCTTACTAAAGTTCTCGCACGCTTCCGTCGTACAAAACGCTTCCATTGGGCACCAGCAGTAAACACTGCAAACACCCACGACAATGCTGTTCTGCGTCCATCTTCTTGCCTTTAAGGCAAATTCGAGTTCAGCGTTGCAGATCTGTTAAAGGCGCTTGAGGGTAATTCTCCGAATTAAGGAAAATTCCTTGACCTCAGGCGCAATGCAGCGATGATGCGCAGGCTATGTTTAAGCTTGTACACATATCTGACCCACATCTGGGCCCGTTGCCGGACGTACAGCCCGTCCAGCTCGTCTCAAAGCGCATTCTTGGTTATATAAATTGGCGGCGCAACCGCGCCCACGCAATGACCAACTCTTACTTGGATGCGCTGATACGCGATATTCATGCGCAGCAGCCAGATCACATTGCTCTTTGCGGAGATCTGGTCAATATCGCACTGCCTAAAGAGGTTGCTGGAGCCAAAGACTGGCTCGCAACCGTAGGCTCTCCGGAAAATCTCTCCCTGACACCCGGCAATCACGACGCCTATGTTCCAGGCGCGCTCAAGCAAGCTTATGGCGCCTGGCGTCCTTACATGCAGAGTGACCCGGATCTGGGGCTTACGCCTCCCCTGGGAACAGATCCACACTTTCCATTTGTGCGTAGACGCGAAAACGTCACCATCATCGGCCTCTCAACGGCCAAGGCGACTGGTCCGTTCATGGCAACCGGCCACATCAGCGCCAATCAGTTGCGTGAGCTGGCTGATCAACTGCGCCATGCGAAGGAACGTGGCGACTTCCGCGTTGTCATGCTGCACCACCCGCCTGTGCGCAACGCAACTTCATGGTACAAGCGCCTCGTTGGCTCCAGCCGCTTCCGCAACATCATTGCGGAACACGGCGCAGAACTGATCCTGCACGGCCATACCCACCGCGCCACCCGCATGGAAATCAACGGGCTGGAAGGCCCTGTGCCAGTGATTTGTGTCCCATCTGCCTCTAACGGCCTCAGCAGCCACAAGCCGCCTGCCCGCTACAACCTCTTCACTATTGAAAAGGATGGCAGTGGCTGGTCTTGCATCATGGAAGAGCGCGGCTTTACGACAGCAAACGAAGGTGTGCACCACATCGCACAGCACGACCTGTCTATACCCGGCCTGAGACAAGCCGCCTGAAAGCAATCAGAGAATTAGAAAAAGAGAGGCATCTGTCTCGTATCCCCGAACAGTGAAAAACGATCTTCGGATAAAGATACGAAAACTGATTTAGGTGCCTCTCATAAAAGCGCTACCCGGCAAACGGGTTGGCATAAAGAGCCAGCGCAACAAGACCAACAGCGCCAATAACCGCGCCCATCAGCAACCCGCAGAACAGGATAAACATATCCCTCGCTTTGTTTGGCTTGGCTGCAACTGCTTTGCCTGTTGCGTCCTGCTTCAGCTGATCCAGCTTTTTGCCACTGGGAACATCCTGCTGGCGAATGCGGTTGACCATCCAATCCGCTTCCAGCGCCCGCTCTTTCTCGATGATCCGCTCTGCAATGTACTCCGTAATGCAGTCCGCCATATCGTCGATATCAGCAGTTTCCAACAGAACCATACGGCCCAGACGGGTTTCCTTCACAAAGCGATAAGAATGGCGATCACGGCCCATCAGCACATGGCTGGTCATGTCGATCCAGAGACGTGGCTGAGTGCCCGGAACAATCTGGAAGGAAAACTGATCATCATCTTCAGGAACTTCCTTGAACACATCAATCAGCTCTTCGCTGAGCAGTTCAAGGCGGGCCTTCTCGCTCTCTTGCAGGCTCACAACAACGTCAGTCCGTTCCATCTCCGCAACACGAACTTTGCGAATGCTATCTCTCAGTGACCGTACCTTCTCATGAGGCACAACGTTGTCATGTAGCTCAGACATGGCAGCTCCCGAATATCCGGCTGAACTCACCCCGTTTCAACCGTACCCCAACCTACGTACAACCAATCATGTAAAGTGCAGCCCTCACACATCTTCCACGATTAATCAAAGGTACATGGTAAAAGGAAACTAACACATCCTAGATAAAACTCTAATGAAACCTCACTAACTGTCCCGTTTTGGGGCAGTTTTCCAGTACCAAGCCCATGCAGGTTCTGCGGCACAACACTCAGGTTGTGCCAGCAAATCATCGCAAGTTGATACCAACGCATCGACAGCTTTCAAACGGCGATGCTGCAACCTGTTCTGCCCTATGACAAAAACGGAACGTGAGGAGCGCTGGCTGGATCCAAAACACCAAGCACGCGCGGATCATCAGCCACTTCAATTGCGCGCTTGAACGGCTTAAATCCACTGCGAATATAAAACTGCAGCGCCTGTGGGCTATCACCTGTGCAAGTATGCAGCCAGAAGCGCTTCACTGTTGGGCGGGAGAAAGCTTGTGTAATGGCATGATTCATCAGCCAACGCCCGGCGCCACCGCCAACAGCCTCTGGTACAAGGCCGAAGTAACTCAGAGTGACTTCATCTTCCTTGGCAACGTTCAGCTCGACCATGCCAACAGGCTCACCATCTTTCATCGCAACGTAGAACTCATTGGTCGGCTTATTGAGTGTCGCTTCCAGCTCTTCATTATTCATGACGAGACGAGCAAACCACAGCCACGGCTCACCAACACGCCTGAAGAGTGTCCGATAAGCCTCGGGGTCAATCTTATCTGCCTGCTGAAGCGTCAGATCAGGGCGGTCTATCGGTTTGAGTGCAGGTTTCTCCAACATCTCCAGATGCGTCACAACAGTTGCGATTTTGCCTTCCGGCAAGTCTGTGTATCCATCAAGGTCCAGTTGAATATGCGCCATGTCACTCTCTCAAATTAGGAATAAACAACGCTCTTTGGGTAACGGGAAGATATGAAGGCCGCAAGTGTGCCGATCTCACGAAACACTTGAGATCCTAGATGGTTGCCACCGTTTTCAGGCGTGCCCGCGGATGAACCTCGTTCTGGCTCATCACAAACGTATGCGCTCTGAAGCGCTCAACGATAGAACGAACGAACGGACGAGACTGCGCAGAACACAAGAGAACAGGCACTTCACCCTGATTGGCCGCCGCATCATAAGCATCACGCACCAGACCAACAAACTCCTGCAGCTTGGACGGTGCCATCGCCAGCTGGCGGTCATCACCGTCCCCGATGATGCTCTCAAGGAAGGCTGACTCCCATTGAGGACTCAGGCTGATCAGTGGCAGATACCCACCCGGTGCCTGATTGGCAGCACAGATCTGACGAGCCAGACGCGTGCGCACATGCTCAGCAATCGCATTCGGGTTACGCGTAGAGCCAATAGCTTCCGCGATACCTTCCAGAATGGTGCCAAGGTCGCGAATGGAAATCCGCTCTTCCAACAGGGCCTGAAGCACACGCTGAATGCCAGAAATGGAAATCTGGGTTGGAACGATGTCCTCAACCAGCTTCGACTGCTCTTCATCCAGTTTCTTCAGCAGAACCTGAACATCAGCATAGGTGAGCAACTCGGAAATATGCGACTTGATGGTTTCCGTCAGGTGCGTGGAAATCACCGTCGCCGGATCAACAACCGTGTACCCCAGCAAGTTCGCTTCTTCACGATACTGCGCCTCAACCCAGGTCGCAGGCAGACCAAAGGTCGGCTCGGTGGTATGAGTTCCCGGCAAGCGCACCTGCCCACCGGCAGGGTCCATAACCATGAACTGGTTCGGGAACAGCGAGCCGCCACCGGCATCCACTTCCTTCACCTTGATCATGTAGTCATTCGCGCCCAGCTGGATGTTATCCAGAATACGCACGGACGGCATAATCACGCCCATGTCGGAAGCAATCTGGCGACGCAGCGCTTTAATCTGCTCGGTAACCTGATCTGTTTCCTGCTTGTTACGTCCATTGATGATTGGCAGCAGCGCATAGCCCAGCTCAATGCGCAGCACGTCCATCTTCAGGCTATCAGAGATTGGCGCTTCCTGAGGCTCTTCCGGCGCTTCAGCTTCCACCTGAGCTGCCACTTCCTCCGCCTTCTCAACCGCCTGCCGCTTACTCGCCTGCCGCGCCATGTAACCAGCAGCACCAGCCAGAGCCAGAAACGGGATCATCGGCATACCTGGCAGGAACGACAGAACCACCATAACAAACGCGGACATACCAAGTGCTTTTGGGTAGCCCGTGAACTGGGTGACAAGCGCCTTGTCCGCCGCGCCTTCAACACCCGCTTTGGAAACCAGAATACCAGCAGCGGTGGAAACGATAAGCGCAGGGATCTGGGAAACCAGACCATCACCAATTGTCAGCAGCGTGTAATTTTCGGCAGCCTGCGCAAAAGTCAGGTTCTGCTGCATTACACCAATAACAATACCACCAATCACATTGATGAATGTGATCATCAGACCAGCAATCGCATCACCACGAACGAACTTGGAAGCACCATCCATGGAACCAAAGAAGGTGGATTCCGCTTCAAGTTCCTTACGGCGGGTCCGCGCTGTTTCTTCATCGATCAGACCTGCACCCAGATCCGCATCAATCGCCATCTGCTTACCGGGCATCGCATCCAGCGTAAAGCGGGCGGAAACCTCAGCAATACGCCCGGAACCCTTTGTAATAACGATGAAGTTCACAATCACGAGGATCGCAAAGACGATAATTCCGATAACGAAATTACCGCCCATAACAAAGCTGCCGAACGCCGCAATCACGTTACCTGCAGCATCCGCACCTTCATGGCCATGCGACAGGATCAGACGCGTCGATGCCATATTCAGCGCCAATCGCAACATGGTCGCAATCAGCAAAACAGTTGGAAAAGCAGAGAATTCCAAGGGCTTTTGAATGAACAAGCCCACCATCAGGATCATCACGGAAAAGATGATCGAGATCGCAAGGAACATGTCCAAAAGCATCGCAGGCATTGGAACGATCAGCATCACAAGGATGACCATCACACCTGCTGCAAGACCCAAGTCGCCTTGTTTTATGGCAACCCAAAGGTCTCGAAAAAAGGTTGTGTTACCAGCAGCACCTAGACCGGGCACGCCAGCAGCCGCAGGAGTGCTGTTGCCTCCCCCTTGAGCTGCTTGTGTGTTTGTCTCTTCAGACATTCTCGTGCCCTATCCGTTCTTACGCGTCTGCAGTGCCGGCGCGCGCTTCGCCCGGGCCTGGAACCTCAACACCTTCTTTGGTGTAAAGGTTCAGCTTGTTACGCAATGTGCGGATCGAAATACCGAGGATTTTGGCTGCATGGGTACGGTTCCCCAGACAGTGATCCAGCGTATCTAAAATGAGATCACGCTCCACATCGGCAACTGTACGCCCAACCATATTGCGCGAAGCTGCTTCCGCGGCATGCGCCGCCCGTGCAGCCGTCTGCTGGCCCGCGCCCATGGCAATCGGAGATCCATCCGGCATACGGATCGCATCAGCATCAATCTCAGCACCAGAAGAGAGCAGGACAGCGCGGTGCATGGTGTTTTCCAGCTCGCGCACGTTGCCTTTCCATTGGTTCGCCAGCAGTAACTGGCGCCCTTCCTGAGAGATTGGTAATGGCTTGGTGCCATTGGCCTTCGCATAGATCTCAACGAAGTGGCTCGCCAACTCCAGAATGTCAGCAGGACGCTCCCGCAAAGCAGGAAGCTTCAGGTTCACCACATTCAGGCGATACAGCAAATCCTCACGGAACGTGCCAGCGCGCACTTCCTCTGCCAGATCACGGTTAGACGTCGCGATAATGCGGATATCAACCGGCACAGGGCGACTGCCACCAACACGGTCGATCACACGTTCCTGAATAGCGCGCAGCAGCTTGGCTTGCAGACGGACATCCATCTCGGAAATCTCATCCAGCATCAACGTGCCGCCATTGGCCTCTTCAAACTTACCAACACGGCGCGCCACAGCCCCGGTAAACGCGCCCTTCTCATGACCGAACAGCTCAGATTCCAGAAGATGTTCAGGAATAGCAGCACAGTTGATGGAGATGAACGGCTTGTCAGCGCGGTTGGACTTGCTGTGCAGGAAGCGTGAAATAACTTCCTTACCACTACCGGATTCACCGGTGATCAGCACAGACGCATCAGAAGGCGCGACCTGTTCAGCCAGCTTGATCACGCTTGCCATAGCCGCGTCGCGATAGATCAGATCTTCGCGCTCCTCGGTAACAGCAGCCAGAACAGCAGCAATCAGCTCAGGATCCGGTGGCAGCGGGATGTATTCCTTCGCACCAGCCCGGATAGCAGAAACCGCGGCGCGCGCATCCGTTCCCAACCCGCACGCTACGAGTGGCACATGGATACGTTCGCGCTCTGTCAGCTCTACCAGCTGGCCAATGTCTTCGTTGACATCCACCATGAGAAGATCTGCCCCCTGACCGGAGCGCAAAACTTTCATAGCCTCAGGAGTGCCTGGCGCATGAGTAACAGACGCCCCACGCTCCATAGCGATCTTGGTTGCGGTCGTCAGCTGGCCGCCAAGCGTTCCAACGATCAAGAGCCGCATGTCAGTTCCTTTCCACTACGCCCCATGCCCCTTACTTATCCGCCTTGATAATTTCGGTCATGGTGACACCAAGCTTATCTTCCACCAGCACAACTTCACCGCGAGCAATAAGCCTGTTATTCACGTAAACGTCTATGGCCTCGCCAACCTTCCGGTCAAGCTCCATAACAATTCCGGTGTCCAAATGCAGAAGGTCAGACACCTTCATCTTTGTATGCCCAAGCACAGCCGCCAGCTGCACCGGAACATCAAAAACTGCTTCCAGATCCTCGGCAGCCTTTACACCGGCCCCGCCTTCTTCATCTGTTCCAGCGCGCTGGGTACTTTGGTGTTGGTCCAGCACCATGCCCTGTTCATCACTGCTCATAATCAACCTTTCTGATCCGGCACCGGCCTTAAGCCGTTCCAATCATAGGCAAAAACTAAAATCACTCAGCCCGACTGGCCCGCTCACGGGCGTCAAAGTGAGATTTTATGACTTGTTCAATATGCTCAACCGTCTTGCGACGATCACGAATAATTCCACCATCCGGCCATTCGATCCGGCAATCACCGCGAGACATGCTCTCAGACTTCACAACATGCACTTTGCCTTCAAAGCTGCTGTTCAGAACAAGACCTTCAACCATCTCTTCCAATGCGTGCGTATCTTCTGTTGGCACTTCAATGAGGATCTGAGGGATCTTGCGCAGCGGTGCCAGACATTCAGACAGCAGTGCCACCACTTCAGCCAAAGGCTCACGTGCGATCAGATGGCTGCAAAGGCGGCGCGCAATCAAAAAGCACATGCTCACAAGGTTCTGCTCTTGTGCACGAAGCTGGTTCTCAAGATCACCCAGCGCCACTTCCAGTCGCTCCCGCAGAACAATGAGCTCTTCCTGAGCGCTCAGCTTCTGCTGCTCAGCAATCGCCTGACGGGCCTGCATCTCACCACGAGCGAAGGCTGCTTCTTCCGCCGCCTTCAAAATCTGCTGGTGCTCAGCAACTGTAATCGTTGGCTCCGGTGGAGGCGCATCTTCAACAACAGCAGCAGCCTCAACCTCATCGATGGATTTGGTATCAAACAGAAAACGCTGACGAACTGCGCCCTGAGGCATAACTGTAACCATCAGCATGCCTCCTGAAACTGCAGAAAAAAGGAAAGATTAGTAGACAAGCTCGTCCTCCCCTTTCTTCTTGTTGATGGTGATTTCGCCAGCAGCAGCCAGATCTTTTGCTTTCAACACAAGACCGTTCTGCGCTTCATCCACCTCGCGAAGGCGAACTGGTCCCATGTTGTCCATGTCTTCCTGCAGCATCTTCGCAGCACGAGCTGACATGTTGGCCGTAAAGAACGCCACAGCAGTCTCTGAAGCGCCTTTCAGCGCCATCGCCAGCTGATCTTTCTCAACATTACGCAGCAAGGTCTGACAGGCGCCAGAATCCAGCTTGAGCAAGTCCTCGAAGGTGAACATCAGATTGCGGATACGCTCTGCAGACTCGCGACTGTCTTCTTCGAGCGCAGCCAGGAAGCGACCTTCCGTTTGTCTGTCGAAGTTGTTGAAGATGTCCGCCATCATCTCATGGCTATCACGACGGCTTGTTTGAGATAGGTTCGACATGAACTCAATACGCAGCGTCTGCTCAACCTTCTCCAGAATGTCCTTCTGAATGGATTCCATGCGCAGCATGCGGTTCACCACATCCAGCGCCAGCTCTTCATTGAGCAGCGCCAGAACGCGGGCAGCATGATCACTCTGGATTTTGGAAAGAACCACCGCAATGGTCTGCGGATATTCGTTCTTCAGATAGTTCGCCAACACGTTTTCCGGAACGTTGGAGAGCTTCTCCCACATGTTACGGCCAGCAGGACCGCGGATCTCTTCCATGATGATCGCAACACGATCAGAAGGCAGGAACGAGTTCAGCAATCGTTCTGTCACATCCACGTTGCCGTTCAGTGCACCACGGGTTGAAAGACGCTTCAGAAAATCAACAAACAGCTCTTCCAGCATGGTTGGCGTCACAGGGCCAAGGCTCGCCATTGCGCTGGAAACCTGACGGACTTCAATCTCGTCAAGCCCGTCCCAGATCGCTTTGCCGTACTCCTGCCCAAGCGCCAAAAGCAGAACGGCTGCCCGTTCTGCTCCACCAAGCTCTCGTTCTGCCACTTCAGAGGTGACAGCTAAAGCCGTTTCTGTGATCTCGTGTGCGCCAATCTCCTCACTCATATTATGCGGCCTCATTCAGCCAACCGCGAACGATGTTGACTGCTTCGCTTGGAGAATCTTCAATCATTTCACTTATCTGCTTAATCGAGCTCTGGTGGAGAGCTGCCTGCATCTTGGCATCTTCAATCCACTCAGCTGTTGGGATTTCAGTTGGAACCGCTTCCATCTCACCCACAATGCCTTCAACCTGCGCAGGGCTTTCAGCAACCAACGTACCATCCGGCAGCATCTGTACACCGCCGCCTTCAAGAGCTGCTTCAGGCTCTTCATCCTTGGCAAGGATACGCTTCATCAGCGGAGACACTGCAAAGATCAGCAGCAGAACGGTAATCACGAACAGAACACCCAGTTCTGCAAATTTCATGATGTCAGCGCGAGTGAAGTCAAACAGTCCGCCTTCGCCATCAGCAAAGTCCGACAGAGGCGCTTCCACAAAGCGCATGTTCACCACTTCAACGGTGTCACCACGATGCTTGCTGAAACCAACTGCAGTACGCACGAGAGTAGCAATCTGCTCCAGCTCTTCTCTGCTGCGCGGTTGATAAGTCTGCGTGCCATCTTCGCTGGTAGTATACGTGCCATCAACCAGAACCGCTACAGACAGGCGCTCCAGACCACCGGCCTCATAGATCTCCGTTACTGTGCTCTTGGAGATCTCATAGTTCAGGATCTCTTCGGAAACATTGGAGGAGTCTTTGGAGCCTGCAGAGCTGCCCGCAGCGTCTGCATTTGGCAGCTGGTTGCCAACTGAAACAGTGTCTTCCCCATTCGTGGAGGACGCATTTTCTTCCTTACTTTGAGAAGAACGCAGCACCTGCCCATCAGGGTCAAACAACTCTTGCGTTTCAGTTTTGCGGTTATAGTTGATTTCCGCAGCAACCCGCACCCGCGCGCGACCTGTTCCAACGACGTTATTCAGGATCTCTTCAACCTGTTGCCGCAGGCGAGACTCCATAGTCAAACGTCGCTCGTCCAGAGAAGAACCGCCAGCAAGACCTTCTTTATCGCCGGTTCCGCTGGCAAGCAGTGTGCCGCGCTCATCAACGATAGAAACATAAGAAGGTTCCAGCCCTTCAACCGCAGTCGCAACCAGATGCTGAATAGCGCGGATCTGACCATTGGTCAGAGACCCCTGCACTTTAATAGCAATAGAAGCTGTTGGCGGTTCACGGTCTCGTTGGAACAGTTGTTTTTCAGGGATCACCAGATGAACGCGCGCGGATGCAATTCGGCCAATGCTTCTGATTGTTCTGGAAAGTTCACCTTCAAGAGCGCGTGTCCGGTTCAGGTTCTGCACAAAACTCGTCGCGCCAAGCGTATCGGTCTTATCGAAGATCTCGTAGCCAACACCACCACCAGATGGCAGGCCCACTTCAGCAAGCGTCATACGAAGACGATGTACATTTTCCTGAGGAACAAGAACGCTGCGACCATTCACACCCAGCTCATAGGACACACCCTGAGATTCAACCTGGCTAACAATAGCCGCCGCATCTTCAAGAGTGAGGTCTGTAAAGAGAGGCACCATTTGCGGTGCAGTCGCGCGTACAATAATAAAGCTGAACAGGCCGATCAACAGAGCAGCCATCGCGCCCATCGCTGCCAAACGCGCGGGCCCAAGTCCTTTCAAGAAGTCAAGGATTCCACTCACAGTTGCCGCCCCGTACTTTTTAATCGCTCATTCAAAAAGCACCAGCAATACTCTCAACACCTTGGAATACGGTGTGATTTGCCCCTGATTTGCTGGTAGGTAAAAATTGCCCGCCTTAAAGTTAACAAAAGGTTAACAAAGCCCTAATAATCGGTAAACGGGAACTCTACCCACAAAGAAGCATTGTGGAATATCGCAGGAAAGGCCTTTGACTAGCCTTTTGAAGACTCGAATGAATCTCGGGCGGCCTGTTCGGCAGATTTTGCCGAAGCAGTTAAGACATCATGGTTAATGCTTAAAAATGTACAAAATGTGGCTACCACATACAAAAAGGCCGGCTATAACAGCCGGCCTTTTCAGAACCTCAAACCTGTTCGGGCATCACGCCTTTTATTTGCCTGAAGCTTACTAGTTGCTGCGATAGTCCTGAACGCGTGTAGCGCGCAACCCGGCTAACCCATGACGATCAATCGAGTTCTGCCATGACAGAAACTCTTCAACAGTCAAAGTGTACCGGTTACAGGCTTCATCCAGAGACAACAAGCCTCCACGCACAGCCGCAACCACTTCAGCTTTTCTCCTGATAACCCACCGCTTCGTAGAAGTGGGTGGAAGATCCGCTATCGTCAAAGGGCTCCCATCGGGACCGATGACGTATTTTACTCGTGAACGAATATGTTCGGTCATTCTACTCTCACACAAACCATGACCAAGCTGAGCATGAGACTAGAACAAGGCGCTTAAAATTTGGCTAAGCCCCCATCAATCTTTTGGTAAGATTCATAACCGGGAATCTTAGTGGATATTAACTACTAGAGAACTCCTTTGACTCCAGTAACTTCACCCACCGGAATTTTCAGGTCGCCCATATGCAAAATAATGTCGCCTGTGCTGAAGTCCACAGCATCCACAGTGCCTTTCACTTCAGTCTGCACAGCGAAAGGCTCACCGTTGGCATCCTTCGTAATGATATCAATGGAATAGGCGCCATCTTCAGCTTTTGTGCCGTTTGTCGCCACACCATCCCATTCAAAGGTATTGTCGCCTTCAACCAGATCAATCTCTTTCTGATAGACCTCAGCACCCTCACTGTTCTTAATAGTAACAGTCGCCTTACCAGCAGAAACGGCATCAAGATTCCAGGATGCCTTATCATCCTTGAGCTGAGCTGTTGAGCTTTGAGCGGTCACTTCCTTACCGATATAATTTACAAACTGACTCGCACTTTGCGTTTTGAGCTGAGTGAGCTGCTCATCCAATTTCTCTGTTGTTGCAACTTGTTGCTCAACCATCGTGTATTGAACGAGCTGATTCGTGTACTCGGACGAATCGAGCGGCTCCAGTGGATCCTGGTTTTGGATCTGTGTGGTGAGCAAAGAGATGAACAGATCAAAGTTGGCATTGATGCTGTTCTGAGCGCTTGAGCCAGAGGAGCCTGCATTCGGTGTCAGCGCGTTAATAGTAGTCATTTTCTATTTCCTCAAAACGGCATCAAACCGAAATATCCACGCCACCAGCGCGGGAACTATTATTTACTCTGTTAGAAGCGAGATAGGTGTCATCCAGAAGGTCCGCATCATCAGAAGCTCTGTCCAGCTGAGCAACGAGCGGATCACGACCATCCTGCTGATGAGCATCCTGAGAACCGCCGTCCCGATGTCCTAAAGAAAAGCGGAGCGAACTCTTATCAGCATCAATGCCAGCTTCCTGAAGCGCTTTCTCCAACCCACGCTGATCTTTCTGTAAAAGTTCAAGCGTTTCTGGGCGCTCAGCAATCAGGTGCGCACGAACGCGTCCATCCTTGCCAAATTCAATAGATACATCGACAGAACCCAACTCTTTCGGATCGAGCCTGATCTCAAACCGGTTCACACCACCACTCACCTGACGGGCTATCTCCGGCCAAACAGAGTTAGCTACATTTCTCAGAGTAGCTGTTGGTAGTGAGCCCATAGAGCGGAAGGCATTTTCAGAACGGGACGCTGTGCTGGAGATCGCCTCAGAGCTTTCCCAATCCAGCTCAGCCTCAGATCCATCCAACGGTCCCGCTGCAAGTCCCCAACCAAATGTTGTAGGAGCCGTTCCCTGCTCAGGGGCTTGTTGCACCTTCACCTGAACAACAACCGGCGCGCTTCCACTCTTCTTATTAGTAGATGCAGTTTGCTCAACAGCCTTGCCTTGAACACTCGCTTGCTCTTCTACCTCAAAACCCGTTGCAGTTTCTGCTGCTCCTTCTGAAGCAAAGGCATTCTGGGTAGAGCCACCAGCGACTTTATTATTGGCAGTCAATGGAGCCACCGCAGTGGCTACAGAAGCAGTTCGGCTGGACTGTTCAGCAACACGGACGCTGCTATCAGCACCCTGATGCGCTGGTTCACCTGCTGTTTTCTGCACCTGAGCCAACTGCTCACCGTCTTTCACAACAGCCTCAGCTTTTGCTCTCACATTAGGGAAGATGATCTGACCATCCCCCTCCTGAGCTACTGGTTGCGCTGCACGCTGTTGACTTCCAACAAAACCCGGTCCAGACCGATCTGCACGTCGGACAAGAACAGGCTCCTGATCCTGCACATCACTCTCGACTAGAGCATCATCAGTGGTAACTGCAGACTGAGAGTTGTCCTTTGTGAGCACTGGCTGAGCTTGCACAGGCTCATTCTGCACCTTGATGCTCTTCACTTCAGCCGCTTTTACCAGTTCAGACACTACATCGACCGCTACTTTTGCAGCAGGCTGGACAGGCGCCTCGGGTGTTACTGCACCTTCAGCCTTTACACTAGGATGAGGTCCAAGCACTTTTGGCGCTTCAACCCGGCCCAGTTCCTGCGGCGGCTGCACTTTCCCATCTGCTGCCTCTGAAGACTGTGAGGATGCACTGGTAGCGACTGTAGTTTGCACTTGCTCACCGCCAGCACGACCAGCTTTCACCGCATCTACTGCACGGGCAACTAGCTCTGGATCAACATTTGCTGCGGCATCTGTCTTCGGCAATACAACAGGATTAGTTGTTGCATCAACTTGCGCGCCCCGCGCTTCAGCAGGCTTTGCGGTATCACTCGCAACAGTCTCTTGATGAGTAACAGCTGCACCACGAGAGCTTGCAGCATCCTGCTGCCCAGTCACTCCAGCATTCTCAGCTTTAACAGCTATAGAGCGATCAGCCTCAACATCCCCGTTAGAGCCAAGCGGCAAGATCTGCCCACCGCGCTCTTTAAGCGCTGCTGTTGCAAGCTCAATATCCTGCACATTCTCATTCACAAGTGGAACGGTTTGCTCGCCCCTCGCGACTGGAGCAGCAACCTCAGAAGCTGATTGTGCACCAACGACTGGTGCTGCAGCACTTCCTACTGCCTTGGCACCACTACCCTGCTCACCACTTCCCGAAGGTTTTCCTGTCACGTTCTGCGGCAGCGGCACAAACGGCGCCTTCGTACCATCTGCAACAGGTGCTACAATTCCAGCAGCAATAGTTTGCGCAGCGCTCGTCCCTTGAATGCCAGCAATCACGCTCAGATTTTCAGAAGCAGCCAAAACCTGTGCAGTCGCAGAAACCGAAAGATCTGCGGCCAAACCAGCAACGCCATCTTCTCCAGCCTCTTGCTGAACAAGTTTTGGATTGAGAACGGGTAGGTCTCCACCAGCGTTCAAGGCTCCTGAAAACAGATCTACTGTCGTTGCAGCAGCTCCATCCCCTTCAGAAGCCTTCGCCAGAAGGTTGGAAAAGAGATCCGCGTTTTGGCCAAGCACACCTTCGCCAAGCAGCGCATTACCACCTTGCCCGAGAGCGGGTCCAACAGGTGTTTGCGGCTGAACTGGGCTATTCAAACTCAGCAAGGCAGGTTGCGACATATATTCCTCAAACTACGCAGCACGTATCATCAAAACCGATGACAAAGATATCTTGTGCGCAGATATGCAAATAGCAGGCCAGTTATACAATTCTACATTTCCCTTTATTTACAGTTAGATAAGGAAATTAAACCTTGCACAGACAACCGAATAGCACCGACTTATTTGCCGCCTCCCGGCAACAAATGCCCAGCCTGCAAAATGCCTCAATCAAAAAGATTGGCCTTCCGTCGAGTTTTAGGTATATTCCCGCCAACTAACACGCTCAAAGCGTACGCATGCGAAGCGTTTAAAAATGAGAGTTTGCGCTTAGCCATCGCCAAAGCGCAACAAGCACTAAGCAAGCAAAAGAAACTAATCTGCACTTCGGATTTCAATGTCTCCCAAGCTTGAATTCTGCTCGTTGCATTATAGATATGGCTCTCTGTTCAAACGCGCCTACAGGATGAGGTACTTGGAATGCTAAACAGTCTTGGCCTGCCCGGCCGCCCGGAAGACACACGGGTGGTTGTTGCCATGTCAGGCGGCGTAGATTCATCAGTCGTTGCCGGACTGATGAAGCGCGAAGGCTATGATGTCGTTGGCGTCACACTGCAGCTTTACGATCATGGCGAAGCAATCCAACGCAAGGGCGCTTGCTGTGCAGGGCAGGACATCCACGATGCCCGCCGTGTTGCAGAGAAGCTCGGTATCCCACATTACGTTCTGGATTATGAGTCCCGCTTTAAAGAGCAGGTGATCGAACGTTTCGCCGACAGTTACATCAACGGCGAAACCCCAATTCCTTGTGTCACCTGTAACCAGACCGTCAAGTTCAAAGACCTACTGGAAACAGCCAAGGATCTTGGCGCAGATGTACTCGTCACTGGCCACTACGTTCGCACAGGTATGGAAGGCAACCAGCTTGCCATGTTCCGCCCTGTCGATCTGGACCGTGACCAGAGCTACTTCCTGTTTGCCACTACACAGGAACAACTCGACTTCCTTCGCTTCCCTCTTGGCGGCATGACAAAACCGGAAGTACGTGAACTGGCCCGAGAGTTTGATCTGGCAATCGCTGATAAGCACGATAGTCAGGACATCTGCTTTGTACCGCAAGGCCGTTACACCGACGTAATTGCCAAGCTGCGCCCACATGCAGCAGAACCAGGTGACATCGTGCACGTGGATGGCCGTGTTCTGGGCAGGCACAACGGCATTATTCATTACACCATCGGCCAGCGCCGCGGCATCGGTGTTGCAACAGGCGACCCGCTCTATGTTGTCCATCTGGATGCTGATGGCCGCCGTGTGATTGTCGGTCCAAAAGAAGCACTAGCGACACACAATCTGTTGCTCCGCGAAGTCAACTGGATTGGCCCGGGCACTCTGGACGACCTGCCAGAAGAAGGCATCACAGTTTACGCCAAAGTGCGCTCCACTCGTCCACCAACCGAAGCAGTGCTACGTAAGAATGGTGAGAACATTCAGGTAGAGCTCGTCGCGGGTGAAATGGGCGTCGCTCCAGGTCAGGCTTGTGTCTTCTTCGATAAAGAAGGCCAGGAAGCTCGCGTCCTTGGCGGCGGCTGGATCCAGCGTGCCGAGAAACAGGAAGGCGCGGAAGCCGCTCTAAAAGCCCTGCTCGGCAAGAGCTGGGAAGCAGCGGGTTTCCCAGCAAGCTAGACTGCAAGCCAATTATGAATCAGACGCCTCGCTTGGAATAAACGCCTTGCGGGGCGTTTTTTATTGTCCCCATAACAACATCAGCAAACCTTCAATCACCGTCTTCTGAGCAAACGCAGCCTAAGAAATCCATTTGAGGAATATTGGGTTGGAAAGATTTTCGATTATTTTCGCAACTCCAAGTCACAACCGGCAGTTAAACCTCAATGAAATTGGCATTAACCCTAGGTTTTCATGGAGTTTTTCACAAGAAGGCATATTTCCACAAAACTTAGCTAAGAACGCTTGACGATACCCGTCTAGGGCCTTATACACCCCCTCACAGCGCGGCGGTCACCACCGCAACATAGCGCACCGGATGGCGGGGTAGCTCAGTTGGTTAGAGCAGCGGAATCATAATCCGCGTGTCGGGGGTTCAAGTCCCTCCCTCGCTACCATCTCTCTTCGAGTAAAAGTAAATATATTCTAAGTTTTTGTATTAGGTTTATTGTAAATCTAAGGTACGCGAGCGCTTGCACTGCTTCGGGAAAATAAAGCAGACTTTCAATAGATTAGAACGACTGCTCATTAAGAACAAAGCTGGGTAATCCTTGGGCATTTGATCATGAAACAAATTTCTAGGAAGCTTTACGCTCCGCCATTGAACAAACCAATCTTGATGAGATGAGCAACTTCCGGAACTGTCTTAAAATTTCGGGGCAATCCTGATAGTGTTTCTATGCAGTATCAAACAAAGCCCGTTTAAAATACAAACTCGCTAACGATCGACTGTTTCTCCTCAACCGCGCTCGCGCGACACGGCTTCTATATATCCAGCTGAAACAAACAGAAACAGATACGTAAGGCAGCACAGAGCAGGCGGATCCATCAAAAGCCACGTGCCTCCTAAGCTTCAATGAAAACCCTCAGCCTAGGCCGAGGGTCTTTTTGTTTTATGTCTCGATGTAAAGACTAGGCGACCAGAATGTTCACATCCGCTGTTGTGCCATCCTCATCCAACACAATCCGTACAGTGTCCTGATATCCGCCATTGTCACGAACGCCATTGAGCTGTGCAACTTTAACCCAGTTCTCGCCATTGTCGGCACCATCAGTGTCAACGAATAGATCGCTACCGTTAGAGTTGTTATGCACGATCTTCACGTAATTGCTGGCTTCATCTGCATCGACACTGCCGCCATGGTCACCGAATGCGTCATCCAAAAGAGCGGAGATGTCGAGTTGATCAGTTTCGTCAGCAGGTTCTCCGTCATAAGTTGTGTGATCGAAGCCGACGATTTCATCAACACTGTAATCCAGAGTATCGAAGACAAACGTATCGCTATTATCCCCACTATAGCTTTCCAAATAGTCAGCACCAGCACCACCATTGAGGATATTGTCACCGCTACCACCGTACAGCCTATCACTACCTCTGCCGCCATTTAAAACATCATCGCCAGAATGGCCGTACAGATTATCCCGGCCTGAACCGCCGAACAAAACATCGTCGCCATTATATCCCCTCAGCCGGTCATCTCCCCCTCCGCCAAACAACACGTCATTATAGTCTTGTCCATAAAGATAATCGTTACCGTCACCACCAATAAGAAGGTTAGGTTGCGACGTACCGATGAGGTAACCGTTCCCAGATTTTTCAGCATATGCATCATAGTCGAACATCAATGTGGTTGTTATTGCAGCGGAGTCAGCAACGCCATCCGATACAGTCACACTTATATTGCGAGGAGTATCAATCTGATCAGAAATTGTATGGAACCGAATGGAGTCCAACGCTTCTTGATAGACTGAACTCGAGGCTGCTCCGGAAAGTGATAGAACAAGTTCACCCGCACCGTTTACGGCTAAGCTACCAGCGATCCCTGCATATGCTCCTTGCGCGGTGTATATCAAAGAATCTCCAACTTGATGGTTGGTAAGCGTGATCGTTGCGCCTTTGATCTCGTCACCATCTTGATCGGAGATATTGGCTTGCCTCGTAATGCCAACACCAGCTGCATCAAAGGAATAAGTCGCACTGTGCTGTGTTGGGTCAAGCGGAGCACCTTCGCCAGACACAACTACATTATCGATCCGCAGGTAGTCTCCTGCCTCCATGGTTTGGCCATGTGCAACGAACTCTATGCGCGTAGGACCCGGTGTGTAATCAGCAATGTCGCTAAGATCAAAGCTATAGTTATCCTCTTCTTCATATTTATCACTGTGATCAACAAACATGAGTCGCGCAACTTTTGACCAATCCCCGTTCGTGTCTTGCCACCTGATCACAACTTCAGCTGTATCCCCGTTTTCGAAATTGTGCGCTTTTAGGTCAAAGCTGATTTTGGGTTTACTAACTGATGTCAAATCAACTTCACGACTTGCAGCTGCGTCATAACCATCGCCAGAATAATAATCACTATTTTCGTAGTTGTAATACTTATCTGTTACCCAAAGCTTCTCATTGGAGTTCACATAGATATCATTGTTAGCAGATCTGCCATTCCAGCCCGCATCGTTATATGCTCTTTTCTGCCAAGTCTCTTCCCAACCGCTGCCTCCTCTCAGATTTCGCGATGAAAAGTCGTCTGATGCAATGATCGTACCCTGTGGGTCTGTTTCCGAAAACTCAAGCACAGGCGCAAAGTTATCAGTAATACCGGTAACCGTCAGTGTGGCAGTATTTTGAGTGGTGAGGTTTCCGTCGTGCACGCCATACCGGATAGTAATATCGGCTTGCTGACCAGTATTCAGGCTATCAAACTGCGCTGGATCGATTCTGATTTTTCCATCGGCATCAATAGAATAAACTACATCCACACCGTTCTGATCTTTTACCGTCAGGTTCACGACTGACAAGTCGTTGTTTTCTGGGTCAGTCTGCCCTGCCAGCAAGTCGATCTCGACAGGAGCTGCGTCCTCGGTCACAGAACCACGATTAATCTCTGTGGTCTCAGGGGCTTCGTTCATATCTTCGACATTTACCGTCACAGTCTTTGTGTCAGTGCCACCATTCCCATCATCGGCTGTGACCGAAAATGAATAGGTGTTGTCGTCATTCGCATCAGACGGATTTTCGTAGTCTGGCGATGTATTGAACCGGATCTCACCATCATCACTGTCGATCGTGAATGCGCCCGCATCTGTACCGCTTAGTGAGTAGGTTACCGTATCGTTCACATCAATGTCGATTGCATTGACATCGAACAGCACATCCGTCGTGGAGAAGCCTTCATCTACCGTCCTCACCATTGAAACATTGGTGATTTCCGGAGCATCGTTAACAGCTGTCACAGTCACAGTCACAGTCGCAATTGGTGTTTCATTGCCCTCGGCATCGACGAGAGAGTAATGGAAGTAATCCACGCCATGGAAGTCTGCATTCGGTGTGTAGTTTACAGTACCGTCAGCGTTTAAGGACACAATTCCATTTGCTGGGCCAACCGCAGCAAGTTTAACCTGCGCACCATCAACACCGACTGTGTCATTGCGCAGTACATCGATATCGATGGAACCGTCTTCGGCTACTGATGCTGTATCACCTTGCGGAGCAGATGGCGCTGTATCTGCAACTTTGACGATGAACTGACCATCTTGGCTCAAGCTGTCCCCATCACTGTCTTTGGCGGTGAACTTGAAGATCAGTTGTTCATCGGCACTATTGTCATGATCCAAACGACCAACCAAATCGAATGTGTATTCACCATTCGGCTTTGAGGCATCCACTGAGACAACGAAAATTACGTTTCCATCAGTTTCCGCAGTAGGTTCACCACCGACATAACCAACCAGTTTATCGCCGATCACTGCCGTCAGAACCGACATGCCGTTTGACGTCAAATTGCTTGGCAGCTCTGCACCTGTCAGCTCTACACTACGCAGGTTTCCATCATCAGCTCCCCATTCGATACCAAGAGAGCCGGTTGCCGAGGTTGGATCAGGAGTACCGGTGCTAACTACCTCTCGCAAGGAAACATTATCAATCAGAAGGCCATAACGGTCGTCTTGAGTATTTAACTCAGCAAACTTCAGAGTATCTAGTCCGGCAGTGCCAGTTACAATAAGAGCGACTTTCTGCCAGCCATCGCTAGTGTTAGTAACTCTGGTTGCAACCACTGTGTCATTCCACAGAACATGAAGTGTTTCACCTTCACCGTTCCCTGCACGTGCGGCCACATAGAACTCTAGCAAATAGTTTTTGCCTGCTTCTGTGGTCACCTGCTGCGAAACAACATCACGCGAACCATTGGTAGTTGCTCGAGCATCAACTTCGAGAAACTTATCACCATGCAATGCATCACGACCGTCGAAACCACTGTCTTGAATTTCGATATAGTCTGGAGACGCTTCCCAGCCTGGCACGTCTGCAGGATTGTACTGCGCCCATTTTCCAGGCGTACCACCACGCACATGGGCGCCGGTAACGTCCTCAAAGGAACCATTTTCGATGAGATTCTCGCCCATTACTACAAATGATGCTTCAGAGACAGTCGTCGTCTCGGCATTTTGCTGTGTTGGTACAGTATCTGTAATTGTAATTGCAGCAGTACCGGTTGCTAGATCGCCATCCGCATCCTCAACAGTGTAACGGAAGCGAATATCGATCTCGTTTTTAGCTGAACCACTCTCAGGGTGATCAAAAGCTACGATATGATCGAAGGAATATGTTCCATCTGGCTGAATGGAAATGACAAAAACGATGTTACCTGCATCGGCTGAGGCTGGCTCTGAACCCGTATACCCAACGAGTTTGATCTGCCCATCAGCTTCCTTGAAGGCTTTTGACTGTACATGAACGTTGTTGACAGTCAGTTCGTCAGAAACATCGTTCGTAATGAACCTGCTTACAACTCCAGATGAACTGTCTCCTGTTACCAAAGCCGCATCAACAACGCTTGTTCCATTCACGCCATCATCAGCACCTAGATCAAAAGCGAGTTGATGCCCGTCGATTAGATGAAAGCCCTCTTCATCAGCAATAAAAGGCTTAATACTCTCGCCAGCCGACGGCACATCATCTTTCACCGTTACAGTAAACGTACTGCTGACGCTATCACCGTCGCTGTCGGTTGCAGTGTATCCGATTTCCAGCATGGAGAAGTCAATCGGGTTACCGTCCGCATCCTTGTGGGTGAGCTCTTGATGCAGCGTAAACTTGAAAGTGCCGTTATTGTGGCTGTCTTCAGCGCCACCGTCGAACAGTTCAACAGTGAAGACTTTGTTTGCAGGAACAGCTCCGTTTACTGGAGCAGTTCCTGTATATCCATAAAGGATGCCATCAACGACAATTGTTTCAACAAGTTCACTACCAACTTTCAGCGACACACCACCAACACTGGTAACAATCGGAGAACCGTTTTCTAGTGTGAACTCAATTGTCCGGTCAGTGCCTAGAGCACTTGGAGACTTACCATTTGCATACTTGGAATCCGTAGTTGCATTCGCATCATCGGTGCCCCAGAGGATCGACAAATCGCCTTCAACCGTAGCAGGCTCGGAAGCGATATCCGCTTCGTGTACAAGGTTCATTGCCTCGACCAGCTGAACGTCATCAAGATATGCGCCAGCACCATCATTCTCTGAAGAAACCTCTCGGAACTCAAGCTTGTCTGTCGCGTTGTCTGTACCCACAACCAAGAACGTCGCTTGTTGCCAATCGGTAGAACTTGTACTTACTTCACCGATCTTGGTGCCACTCCACCACACCTCAATCGTACTATCACCTTGGGTCACAGCTCTATCAGCAAAGGCAAAGGACAACTGGTACACAACACCCTCATCAGTGTCGATGTTCTGGTAGATGTTATCTATTGCCACCCCAGTGGTCTCATCAGCATTCGCTTTGTCCAGCTCCAGATACAGCTTACCATGTTTTGCGGTACTGCCATCGATACTGCGGTGGACCTCAAACTTGGTGTCCGCGCCATTGTAACGGAATACTGAATCCGATTGCCAGTCATCCAACGCTTCTAGGTGAGCGTGGCTTTGGTCTGTAAGAAGTCCTGGCAGTTCAAAAGAACCATTCTCAACTAGGTTAGTCGCCTCAACAATAACTGGCTGATCATCGGACACTTTGATGTTCAACTTGCCATCAAGGACGACGGTGTCACCATCGCCATCTGTAGCAACAATGATCTGACCGAAGTCGATGGATTTTGAACCCGAGTGCAAGTCATGATCAATCTGGTCAAACAGTTTGAACTCAACAGCACCATTATTTTGAAGATCCAATGTGAAGACGTCAATTTTAACGGTAGGATCACCAACCATTACAAAACCAGTTAGTGTCGATCCATCCAGACTATATTCGACGGTCTGACCATGAGATTTCAGGTTTTCACCCGCAAGCACACTCGCAATGGTATCCTCACCTGAGGTTAACGTAATTGGCAAGAAACTAAAGCCGCCACCGGCCTTTACACCATCTGCACCAAAGCTAACGGTGTTGGCCAAGCTTGCTGTAACAGTCGCAGCTCCATCACTGCCGTTGGTTATCGAACCGTCGTCCGCTGCTCCGTCATTCGGGCTAGTTCCCAGTACTGTAGTAGTCGCAATATCGTTTTCATCAACTGTCCGCGTAACTGCAGAGTTAGCTAAGACAACGTCATCATCATGGAAGACAATCTTATCGCCGATATTGATCGTGCGACTATCCGTATCACCGTCACCGTCAGTAACTGTTAGCTTGACGCTAAGTTTATCGGCAAGCGTCAGCACATCACCCTGAGCTCCGTTGATGTTATCCAGAGACACATACTGAACAAAACTTACCTCACCGCTCTGCTCATTAAGGTGCAAAGCAAACGCGATCTGTGGCTCGCCATTTTCTACAAACTGTCCAACAACAAAGTATGGACGAGCATCTGTCCCAGAACCTCGCAAGTACAAAGTGATGTCTGCGCCTGAGGTCGTGTCCAGACCAGAATTCACCCCGTTAGGATCAACGAACTCCATGCTGTGCGTTGCACCATCTGCACCTCCTTCATAAGAAGGTTCTGCAATCAAGTCACTTGCCTTCGCGTAGATCGTTTCCATCTCAGGATCGACGCCACGTGCCCCTTGAAGAGAGCCAAACAAAGCCACAAGGTCGGAGTCTGGCTGTACATCAATCTCATCACCTTGGACACCACTCGTTTCATCAACTAAAAGAGAGCCAGTGCCAGGTGTAAAGCTTGTGATTTCTGGAGCATCATCACGGAAGATGATTTTGTTTCCAATCGCAGCAACCTTCGTGTCTTTATCGCCGTCATGATCAGTCAGCGTGAAGGATGCGGACACGTAACCACCTAAGTCCACTCTCTCACCAGCCACTCCAGAGGTGGCATGCAACAAGGATTGGTACTGAACAACGGTTACCGTACCGTCTGCGTCCAAATGAAGAGCAAAAGCCACATCGCCCAACTGCTCAACAGTTCCACCGCGACCATTACCATCATCAACCAAAGTGGTTGATCGTCCAACAATCAGGCCGTTCTCGACCATCAACTTGATTGGCTCACCTTCGGTGGTGAACAGATCAGTAGTGATGCTTGTGACTTCTGCACTCGATGCTGGATCAGTGATCACAAGCTTCTGCGTTAAGCTCGCAGTGTCGTCCGCTCCGTCGTTTCTGACAATGTGTACGATGTCTGCGCGAGCAATCTGTGGGGCATCCATGTGCGGATCAGAAGCACCCTGAAGTCCTTTGAACACCCCATTTTCGAGAATGTCTTTAGTTTCATTTTCGCTTAACTCACCTGGCTGGTGGCCAGCGTTTTCGTCAACACGCACAGTAGTAAAGAAAGTAGGCCTGACATACAGTTCAGGCACATCGTCTTTAAATGTGATCTCAAGCTTGTTATCGAGTGTGACAGTGTCGCCGTCCTGATCTTGCGCCTGAATCACGCTGCCAAAGTCGATCGCGGTTAGTTCATCAGTACCAGCATGAACAAGAGCAGTGTTATCATCATTCCCATCAACATGATCCAGTTGATCAAACTGAAGCACCGCAAACTTGCCGGTATCTTCATTTAGGATCAGTGTAACCACCGGCCTATCGTCTTCAGAAAGGCCAAGGGTACCATTATCTACAAATCCAATTAGGACAGTGTAATCGCCTGGCACATCCAATGTCTTAAAGGAAACAGCTTCACTTTTTGATTTCAGGCCCAGCGCATTCATCTTTTGCTCTGCATCAGCAACAAAAGTGAATGCGTCACTAGGATGCGGGCCATCCGCGCCAAAACTCACCGTTGAAGAAAGGTCGCCAACCACTGCCGATCCACCGGTAAAGAACTCTGTCCAATTACCATCTTTGTCCCAATCAAGCCAATCGGGACTTGTTCCCAATGAGAACCAACTGAAAATGTTATCTTCATCAACGGTACGTGTGACATTTGCATCGGTCAAAGCCACCGCATCATCATCCACGGTCACTGTGAATGAGCTGCTTGCAGTGTCGCCATCACTGTCTTTAGCCGTAAAACCAAAGGTCAGGTCCAGATCGTCTTCTTCATTGGCTCTTGGATGATCCAGGTTGCCAAGCAAATTAAAGGTGTAGCTGCCGCTATCGATTGTATCATCAAGCGATACAGTGAAAACGGCCTCATCGGTGTCTACTTTGTGAGCAGTCAGAACAGTCCCAGCATCATTTAAGGAATAGACAAGCTGCTCACCGTCAGAAGTAATACCGTCCGGACGTTTGCCATCCAGTTTCTCATCAAATGTCAGCGAACGGTCACTGCCATCATCTTGAGGCTCCCCATCATTCGCTAAACCGGTACTCTCAACGCTGTTGCCGCTATCTGCACCCCAGGAGATGCCTAGCGCACCTGCTGTTTTAGTCGCCACACCAGCAAGATCAGCAGCATCACCAACCTTGTCAGAATAGCTATCGCCATGGTTTCCGCCTGAAAGCCCTTCTTCGTCAACAGAACCGGCCACAATCTGGCTTGGATCAATGGTGACGATGTCATCACCAACAGAAACCGTAAACTCGTTTGTTGCAGTGTCACCATCGCTGTCTTTAGCGGTGAAGCCAAAGGTCAGTGAGAGCGTCTCGTCATTGTCACCAAAATGATCAAGGTTTTCTAAAAGCTCGAAGGTATAGCTACCGCTGCCATCATCATCCAATGTGATCTTGAAGATCAATGTGGTTTCTGCAGCTAGGCTTTGCGTACCAACCTCTGCAGGATAAGGATTTGCGCCGGTGTAACCATAAAGAACGCCATCGGGACCGACCACGACCGACACCGGCTCATTGTTTGCTTTCAGCGGAATAGGAGTGCTCTCTGTTTCAGCGGCAGGCGCATCAACTGTGACTGGGCCTGAGCTGTTCTGACCACTAAAGCTAAGTGTTCTGTCAGCGCCAAATACGGGACTTCCGTCAGCATCTGCATCGTCCGCCCCCCAACTTACATTGAGATTACCTTTGGCGATCGCAGGATTAGATGGGTCTGTGGAATCATCATTGTCGTCTTGCTGCGCAAGTGTGCCATTCTGTTCGTTTGCGTCTTCGATGGTGCCATCTTCATGCACACTACCGTTTTCCGCCGCTCCGATCTCAACAAGGTCATCCTCCACTTCGATAAGGAAGTTGGAGGTAACACTGTCACCATCACGATCAGAGGCGGTAAACTGGAAGTTCAATCCGATTAAATCAGCAGCTTCTGGATCCGGATGATCTAGATTGCCATGCAGCGTGAACACAAACTCACCAGCAGGTTGGTCCTGATCAGGCTGAACATCCAGCAACACAGTGAAAACAATCTCGGCGCTCTCGCCATCATCGATTACAATTGTACGTGTTGCAATCAGAGTTTGAGACCCATCTGGAGCAGTCCGCACTTCATAGTCGAGCGCTTGGCCATCAGACGTCAACCGCATAGGATTGCCGTCTTCGTCCAGCGGGATACCTTCTGCGCTTAGTTCAAACGTCAAAGCACGATTACCATTACCGAAACCGCGTCCGTCCTGCCCAAAATCGATACCTAATCCACCACGGGCAACAGGGAGCACTTCATCGCCATCTACCAAGCCGTTCTCAGAGACAAAGCCTGAATCCGCAGCCCCTGCTGTTGGAATGTCATCTTCAGCATTCAAATCACGGTTCGTATCGAGTTGCCCCGCTTGATTTTCTGGACCAAGGAGTTCATTGAAAAATAGACCATCACCAAGGTTACTAACTTCAGCTTCTTGAAAGTTTTGGCCTGAACTTTGAGGCGTCTCCAATTGTCCTGCGATTGGCGCACCTTCGCCAGATGCGGTTTGGATTTGGTCCACCGGGACAATCTGAACAAGGCGGCCAAACTCTTCCAGCGAAAGAGTTTGCTCTTCGCTTAGAACAATCGCAGATGAAGCGGGATCCCCGACAAAGAACTCCTCAACAATCAGCGTACCGCCATCACCGAAGGCGATCTGCAATGCATCACCAACGCGAAACAGAGATACCGGTGCATCAAGCATTGCGCTGAAATCAACCGACTGCCCCTCGGCCTTAATGACAGTTTTGATTGCGCCTCGTTCGATTATCGCAAGTTTCAGGGCTTCAGCCGCTGCTGCTTGATTATTGACATCAGTTTGGGAGTTGGAACCAGTACGCTCTGACATTTTTCGGCAACCCTAGGTACGATCAAATTTAAATAAAATTTTAGATATAATCGCGATAAAATTGCCAATCCCACTAAAAGTCAAACCATTTATTTAACGTACTATTAATATCGTTAATGGCTGAATTCTGCGCATTTCATGCAATCAAGCTGGTATGCAAGCTACTCTAGGATTATTTTATATTAGTTTTAGTTTAAATTTTAATTATTTATTAGAGATTGTCGAGCTATGAGTATGTAATCTATTAACCCAAACTTTTCGTCAAGGTTATAGAAAAAACTTGAAGTCTATTATTTAGATTTGATTAGGATTTTGCGTGAGCTGTTCTTCGCCCCTTACAGCACAACTCGAAATTCAAGCAAAGTTAACTTAGCGCTTACTGTAGGTTGCGCGCCTGCGCATTACTGGCCAGCTGAGACAAAGGTGTGAATTTTACGGGTACTGATGCAGGTTTGCCACTACCCGCAGTGTGCACATATTGATAGTTACGTCGGTCTCTTTTCAAAAGGACTCGCCCGCTGCGATTGTCCAAGAGGTATGAGCCGCCTTTGTACTGCACATCCAGCACCGCATGGTATTGGCCGGTCCGTTGATCGAACACAGCAACGACCTTCAAATCATCCTTTGCTAAGCCAAGCTTACGCAAACTCCAATACTTCAAAATAGCGTAGTCTTCGCAGTCCCCTTGCCTGCGTCCCAAAGCATCCATTGGGGAAGCCCAGTAGTCTGCCTGCCCCCAAATAGACTGATCACTCTTGTAGCTCAACAGCGCATTGATGCCACGATTCACATAAGCCAACCGCTTGAACTTTGGCTTACTTTTCGCCGACTTGATGAGGTTCACCCAGACATTCAACGCAGGGTCACTGCACTTTTGAAGTGAGTTAAGACAGTGGTTTTTATCCGCAAGGTGGGTTTCCATTTGGCTTGATATGGTATCCCACCGCCAATCGATGACCTGCCCTGCTGTTGAACTCACCACATTCAGCGGAGCAATCCGCTTTGTGGTCGTTTTTGGCAAGCCAGTGTAGGCAGAGGCCGTCGCAAAGGGTGCTGCTTCTGGCTTGATCTTCGGTACCGGAACAGACGCGACAATGCGAGAGTTCTGGTCACCCGAAAAACGTGTATGTTCTGGCTCAAACGCACCTGCAGTTCCGGAGAACAGGAGAGGTAGCCCTAGGAGGCTCACCACTGCCATTGTACCGAAACGCAGACACAGTCTTCCTGTTCCCGCACGGCCTAGGCCGGCAGGTGATCGCCGTTGAAAATACATTCTGACGCCCCTTGTCAGGCGCTTGTCAGGTCCTTCAAAGAAGGTGCAAGCGCTAGTCGTTTTCTGACTTTAAGTTGTAGTCCAACGGCGCTTGAAACTCGTTAATGCTCAAGGGTTTCCAACCACTCAGCGATCTTCTGGTAAACAACCTTTAAAGAGATTTGCGCAAATTTAAATAGTATTTCCAATAATAAACCCCGCCCCCTTTACAGGAGCGAGGTTCTACAATGTACAATGCATTTTGAAGGAGGCTAGCGCTCGCGCAGGGCCTCAGACCTTACCTTATTTATTGGTTTTAATAGGTAATCCAGAACGGTCTTGTTGCCTGTCAAAATGTCGATCGAGGCTACCATTCCCGGAATGATTGGTAGAGGCTCTTCTTCAGTTCCAAGGTAATTTTTATCGGTGCGAACAGAGACTTTGAAGAACCGGTTTCCCTTCTCGTCTTCCACAGTATCGGCGGCAATTCGCTCCAACTTCCCGCTCAAACCACCGTAAATTGAGAAATCATAGGCGGAGATCTTAACCGTAACATCCTGGCCAGGGCGCAAGAACGCAACATCCTGCGGGCGAATTTGTGCCTCAATCAGCAAGGTATCTTCAAGCGGTACGATTTCAATAAGCGGTTCACCGCCCTGCACGACCGCCCCAATGGTTGAGATATTGAGCTTGTTCACCACGCCATACACCGGAGCAGTCAAGTCTGTACGGCGTACACGATCCTTCGCTGCCCTAAGCGTTTCCTCAATTACAGCTAGTTCAGCACGGGTAGCTGCAAGCTCCTGACGAGCTTTTGCATGGAATGTCTTTGAAGCGTTCGCGATCCGCTCTTCCGCTTCACGACCAGCTGACATGACACGCCGAATAGAAGCCTCAGTAACCTGCAAGCTGCCGGCCATCTCATCAAGCTGACGCTTCAAACGTAAGAACTCAATCTCTGGCAATACCTTGCGTTTGAACAGACGTTCGTTGATCTCAACTTCTCGCGTCAACGTGGCTAACACTGCTTCAGTTTTGCGCTTTCCAGCAGCTAACTCTTCCAGCTCTTGCTCGCGTTGAAAGCGTTGAGTTTCAAGGAGAGAAATCTCGCTATCAAGTTGGGCCTTGCGTGCCTGATAAACCTGCTGCTCCTCGAAGATCAGCCCCACAGCGGCTTCCTTCAGCTCACCAGCAAAAGCAAGTGGTGTGCCATTGGCCTCTGCCTCAAGCCGGGATGCACGCGCCCATAACCCCCAGCGACGTTGATTTATCTCGCCCAGTTGAGCAGAGAAGTTGGTGTCATCCACCCGGACAACAACATCCCCTTTTTCGATAACCTGCCCTTCTTCAACCAGAAGGTCCTTTACGATCCCACTTTCTGGCGCCTGCACCACTTGTACTTGCCGCGATGGAACAACGCGCCCATCGCCTCGGGTAACCTCCTCAAGCTCTGCTTGCGAAGCCCAAAGAAAACCTGAGATGAGAACAATGAACACCAATACTACGATGTTTGTTGCGGCACGTGGGGGACGTGTTTGCAAACTGGCACGAATGTCTGTTGCGTAATCCCAATTGTTCATCACTGCGCCTCCTCAGCAACCTGACGACTGCGCACAGCTGCTTGCTGAGCACCCATCTCCTGAAGTTTTGCAATCACTAGCTCACGCGGCCCATCGGCAACCAACTGGCCACGATCAAGTGCAATGAGCCTATCGGTAAGCTGTAACAAGGATGTGCGGTGCGTACTGATGATGACGGTAGTTTCCGCGCTATTGAACTCAGAAAGGCGTTGTAGCAATCGGCGTTCGGAGGTTGTATCCAGTTGGCTCGACGGCTCGTCAAGGAACAACACTCTTGGCCTACGCAGCAGCATACGCGCCAGAGCAACGCATTGTTTTTGTCCGCCAGAGAGCAGGCGCCCGCCTTCCCCCACCTGCATATCAAACCCATGCGGGTGCGTAGCAGCAAAGTCCTCCACGCCAGAAATATGGGCGGCGCGCATCACTTCTTCATTCGTTGCTTGAGGACGGCCGACAATGATGTTTTCGCGCAATGTGCCCGTAAACAACACATTGTCCTGAGACAGGAAACCGACACCATCACGCAGGTCAGCAGGGTCGTACTGGCGTGTATCAATACCATCGACCAGCACCGATCCATCGGCGGGCGTATATAGACCACACAACAGCCTACCGATTGTTGACTTGCCAGCGCCAACGCGTCCAATCAAACCAATTGTTTCGCCCGGCCTAATGGTGAAGCTAACATTCTTGAGGGAATCTTCTGCAGCTTTGGGATAACGGAAACTCACCTTCTCATAGGTGATGCTACCAGATTGGATCTGGCTGTTCACATAAGTGCGTCCGGCACTTCGCTCAGCAGGCAAATCCATCATGTTTGCGAGCATTTTGTAGGAGTGCATGGTTTGCCGCAGTCGGGTCAACGTGTTCGCGATAGAGGATAGAGGTGCGAGAACACGACCGCTGAGCATCATCGCAGCGATGAGCCCGCCCATGTTGACGATGCCCTCGCCCACCAAATAAACGCCCCAGATTACAATACAGATAGACACCAGTGCTTGTGCCAACCCTGTCAGAGATTGCGCAAGTGTAGACCAGTAACGCCCTTTAAGGATCGCCGTTGCACTTGCCGCAACTGAACGCTCCCACTTTGTTTGCATGATGCTTTCAGCATTCAGTGCACGGATCGTATCAATGTTGGCTACACTTTCAACTAGCACGGAATGACGTAGCGAGCTTTCTTGGTTGGCTTGTTCAACAGACCCAGCCAACCCCGGTTGTACAAACAGATTGATGAGAATGACAACAGGGATCGCCGCCAAAGGCACATATGCGATTGGGCCAACAATGATGAAGAGCACAAACACAAACAGGCCGATGAAGCACATATCAATGAGCGCAACGAGCGAGGAAGACGTGAAGAATTCGCGTACGGTCTCAAACTCTTTGATGTGGTTGGCAAACTGACCGGTGGATCCCGGTCGGTTCTGCAGGTCCAGCCCTAATGCATGGGAGAAAATTCGCGAGGCAATTGCAAGGTCAGCCTGCTTTCCCGTCATATTGATGATGGAACTGCGCGCGCTTTTTAAAACCGCATCAAAGACAAGCGCCAGGAGCACGCCACTTGCCAGTGCCCATAAGGTGGGAATGGCAAAGTTTGGCAGGACACGGTCATACACGTTCATAATGAACAAGGGAGACGCAAGCGCCAAAGCGTTAATCACGAACGCAGCCAAAGCAACATGGACATAATCTTTCCAAAAACTCGCGATTACCCCCCAGAACCAATGTCCCTGGCGATCAACCCCTAACCCTTGGTTCTCAGAAGCTTGGGTTGCCGGCTTGAAGAACACCGCATGCCCACTGTACAGCTTCTTTAGAGCTTTTAGGGAGATAATCTGCTTCTCATCTGGCGCAGCAGCATCTACCAACACAGCGTGGCCGCTATCTTCCTCTAGCGCAATAAGCACCCGCAGGCTGGAATCTTCCATGACGAGCAAAGCTGGGAGAGCAACTGCAGGGATTGAACTGATCGCCTTCTTTTCTGCAAGTGCCCGCATGCCGCAGTTTGAAGCAGCACGCCCCACCAGTTTCATCTGCAGCTGTCCATTCGAGGTTGGGAGGCCAGCAAGGACAACGGCTTCTGATGCATAATTACCATAGGACCGCGCAATGTACTTAATCGCCGTAACAAGTGGATCTGCGATGTTGGGTGTTTCTGCCTGTGGGCTATCGTCACTCATCGGCTACAATTCCAATCATAGAAAAAAGGGAGCCTATAAAGGCTCCCTGCAACTCATTCAGGCTTTCAGTAAGACTCTGTAGGCCTTAACGCAGCGGCTCAATCTCAAAACCACTAGACTGCGGGAAAACAGAAACAGTGTCGCGACGGTTTGCATTCGCTTCTACAGGTGGCGCAATATTAAAGTACGCAAGCAAGTTCCCTGTTGTACCTTGTAGTTGGTAGGTCGAAAACTTCAAGATATATTCAGCTGAAGTGAGATCAATACGACTGTTGAACAAGGCATTCTCAGCATTCAAAACATCCAACAAAGTCCGTTGACCAATATTGTACTCTTGGCGATAGCCATCAACCACTTTGCGATTTGCAGAGACAGTCTTGCGCAATGCGGTGATACGCTCGCGTGTTGTAGAGACTTGCGACCATGCACGCTCAACAGCTTCTGAGGTTTCACGGCGCGTACGATCAATGCGTGCTTGCGCTTCTGCCAGTTCTTCAACTGCACGTCCCCGCATCGCGGTATCATAACCACCGTTATAGAGGTTCCATTTCAAGCGCAGCATAATACGGTAATCATCACTTCGACCATCGTAGCCTCCTACGTCATCGCCGAATGAAGCAGAACCATTCAAGGTAACGCGTGGCATAAATGCTGAAGACGTGCCTTCCAGTTGGAAACCAGCTGCGTCTGTGTCTGCCATAGCAGAAAGAACCAGCGGGTTCTGTCTGTGCGCGAAAGCCAAAGCAGACGATAGATTAGTACTCGGTGATTTAGCTTCACTAACCGATGCAAGATTTTGCGGGCGTTCTCCAACTACACGGCGATACTTAGCTACGGCATCCAGAAGAGACTTCTTCACGCTCGAAGTAATTAACTCCGTGGCAGCTACTCGCTCTTGAGCTTGAGCTAGATCGGCAGCACCAGTTTCACCGCCATCATAGCGCTCACGCACCTCTCGATAGAGTTTCTGGTGTAGTGCTGTATTTTGCTTAGCACGCTTTAAGATTGCCTGATGGCGCACCACGTCAATGTAAGCTTCAATCGCATCTAGAGCGACAGCCTCAGTACGTTCAAGAACGCGAAGAGCAGCACCATCAACACGTGCACTTTGCCGATAAATTGCATTAACCGAACCAAAACCGTCAAACAGGAGCTGTTCCGCCTCAAAGTTGACTTGCTTTGAAGCGCGCCAGTGCTCTGGCGTATTTGAGTGATCCTTTCGGAAACGCTCTGTACCGAATGAAGCATTCACGCTCAGTTTTGGAAGGAATGCACTCTGAGAAGCACGCAGCTCCTGATCTCTAGCTCGACGATTTGCAGCGGACTCAATGATATCTGGGTTACTGTGAACAGCGGTATCAACAGCATCCCGCAATGAAACAGCATGCGCGCTAACAGAACTCAAACTCGTCAAAATAGCTGCAACAGCAACGCTGCGAATTAACATTATGAGACACCCCAATAACTTTGACCAAAGACCACAAAGAAGTTCGGAAATCTTCTCAGCAGTGAGTTAGGTGCCAAGCAGAAGTCCCTGCTTTCCCTTGATGATCTCTGACCAATAAAGTTTGAAACAAATTTAGATTATTAAAATCATGCAATGACTAAATTATCAATGTTAATTTTGCAATAGTGATAAATCGGTAGTTATTATTAATATATTGTTTGAAGTGTAACATTTTGATCAATGCAACAACACTACATTTCTTAATAGATTTAGACTAACCCATTAACATTGCAAATCATTTCAATAATATACAAATCATCGCGACATCTACAAAGTTGCTATCTTGCCTCATAGAACACTGTATCTAATCAGATATTTTTTGAGAACGACATTTCTCATTCTATCGTTGCTAGTCACGTTACCGAGGTAAAAGAGAATCGACTTCAACTCAAACGATATTTGAAGTAAAATCTTCTACTAGAAAATGAGATGCCATACTTGCCGCGCACCGGATGGCGGGGTAGCTCAGTTGGTTAGAGCAGCGGAATCATAATCCGCGTGTTGGGGGTTCAAGTCCCTCTCTCGCTACCATCTCTCTTCAAACGAAGATCGAGACGACAAGGCACCGCAAGATGTCTTTTTTGTTTTAGGCTTCCTAAAAATTGTAGATCACTTGTGCCAGGCCAGCTTCTCAACTTTGGCAGCAAGTCCCCAAGCTTCAGAAGCTCACTATTACACACCGAGGCAACCAAACAGAAAAGCAATAGTAGGCTGTCTTTTGTTCACTCAGCTTATACAACTCAATTTTACAGAGATTGGATCAGAGGTGCACATTTTGCGCACCTCTTTGATATTGATAAATCCCTTAGAGTTTCTCGAGCTCGCGGAATCTATTCCATTTAATGTGGTTTTGCTGTGCCTTACACCAGTAGCTGTTAGGGTGATAGGAAGTAATCAAACCGCCCCTGATCCCAACTTCCACATACTGGCGCCCAGAATACCCGCCAACCGCATTTTTTGCGTTCAAGCGACCGCAGTAACCGGTGCTCCTATTTGGAAAACGCAGCAAGTTGGAAAGTTCAGCATCCCTGATGCTGTAAGGATCGTAGAAATGCTCTTTTACCGCCTCAATCAGAAGCTTCTTATGTGCAACTGTGGGATTTTTATCTGTCTGGACTTGTTGAACCGTCACAGTCTGACAACCTGCAATCAACAAACACAAACCAACCACAAACGAACGTGTATACTTCATTCCATAACCAAATTTTGAACTGATAAAACTCCACTATCTAGAGCTGTATAAATCAGACATATCAATTCAAATTGTATCGGTTATGCAGGAAAACGTCTCTTTACGGCTCATTGCATATTCTCAATGCATTCCGCTCGCAGCCAAATCGAAACACTACTCCTTGTGAGTATGCTTCTTTCCCATCTTTTTCAGCTGCTCTGCGTATTTTTCACAAGGATCAATTGTTTCTACTCTGCCTGTGAACCAGACGTAGTCGAACCGGTTAACATCGGCGAGGCTGTAATCACTTAACTGGAAATTATCGGAACTAACCTCGACAGCAGCAAGGCTTAAGCGACTGTCATTACTATCAAGCCACCATGGCACACCACGATCTTTGCGTGTATGGCCCGTACCAGCAATCAGGATAGACCCCTGACCGGCTTTCATAGCCGAGCGCATCGGCAGTCCCATGGCAGCATCTTTTAGGCGTTGCATCTCGACCAGCGGCTCCAGGCTCTTACGTGGTACAACACCACAATGGGACCGCTCTAACTCATCCAGCAAACTGTCATGCTGTTCTTTGCTGAATTTCTGACTCCACATCAGGTCTTTGGAAACATCTTCAGGCGGCACGCCACCCTTCCCGACTTTAATAAGAAGCGCACGTTTCGGAGCTCCTGGGGCTATGGTCATGCCATAGAATGCAGCTTTTTTAAAAATCGGCTCATACATGCTCCACGCAGGCCAGCCACGCTTCTCCCACTCCAGATTATCGCCCAGCCCAGATACGTCCTCAGGCTTTAAATCCTTCAACCACTGTTGATGCTTTGGATCAACCATCTCCATAACAATCAGCGGCTTCCTGCCAGAAGCTCCCATTTGCTGCACTGCTTCCACCTGAATCTCGTGATGACGCGGATTATCATGCTTCTCGCCAACCAACAGATGATCCTGGGTAACCGCAAGTTTCCAAAAAGCATCCTGTGAAATCTGTTTGCCCGTTCTCAAATCCCAAATCGTATCCACCAAGGGGTGATCAGTCAGAATAAGCTCAGTTTTGGGCTTTTCGGATAGCTCACCCTGAGCAACTCCGTCTTGCCCGGAAGCAGCTTCACTTGTGATGACCAACGCGCTGTAAGCAACAGCAAAAGAGAGCACATTAATGGCTTTGTTCAGCATGTTCTGTTCCTGAGGCGGGACTTTGCCCACGGTTCTTATGCTCGGATTAAAAGCGTCATCAAACATCGTAATCCAAACAGAATAGACAATTACTTACTCATCATTCATGGATGAGTTTAATTTGCACATGACGCAAAAGCTGGCTTGTCTTTCAAAACAAACCCCACGAGCAACCTCATAGGCCTGCCACTAAAAGCAAATGCAAGCAAACAGCTTCCACCGTTTGCTTGCATTGATCTACTTAAATCAGCCAGCCTCAAACCTCTCTAATTTGAGCAATAAGAAGCCATTTCTCTTATCACTCCCCCGCAGCTGTCACCTCCGGTGCTTCGGTATTCACCGCCTTGGGCGATGCAATCCTAAATACACCCGCTTTCAACCGGCTGAAGTCCTCGAGGATCATCATGAAGGTTGGGATCAGGAAGAGCGTGATCAGGGTTGCGAAGAGGATGCCGAAGCCAAGCGAAACTGCTGCTGGAATGAGGAACTGGGCCTGTTCTGCGGTTTCGAAGATCATCGGAGCCAACCCAGCAAAGGTTGTTGTTGAAGTCAGGATCACGGCCCGCATACGCTGGGTTCCTGCAGCCACCAGAGCCTGGCGGATAGGCATTCCCTTCGCTCGGTTGTCATTAAAGGCAGAGACTAGCAGCAGACTGTCATTCACTACAATACCGCTTAAGGCAAGAATGCCGTTGATGCTAAGGATTGAGACCGGAATACCGACAATCCAGTGCCCCATGATCGCACCTGTAATGCCAAACGGAATGGCAATCATAACCACGATCGGCTGCGTGTAGGACTTCAACGGCACCGCAAGCAGAACATAGATCGCGATGATCGTGATCCCGAAGGCCGTGATCAAACCACCAATCGCTTCTCGCTGCTGCTCAACCTCCCCGCCAAAGTCCACCGCAACACCGGGAAACTTCGCCTGCAGCTGAGGCAAAAGCTCTTCGTTGAAGTAGGTAACCAGCGTATCTGCTGAGATTTCGTCTTTGTTGATCTGAGCATCCAACGTCGCAACACGCTTGCGGGAGCTGCGATAGATCTCATCAACGGTCAGATCAGAATGCAGATTGGCAACAGAAGACAAGAGGATCGGATCGCCAGCAGGCGTGCGAACATAGAGCGTTTGCAGAGCCGCAGCTGAGCTCCGCTGAGCCTCTGGATAACGCACCCGCACCTTCACTTCTTGCTGGTTACGCTGAAACTCCTGTATCTCCGCACCGCCAATAGCCTGAAACACCTGCTCGGAAATAGCGGAGGTCGTGAGACCGACAGAACGGCCATAGTCGGTCAGCTCAATGTTCAGGCGACCGCGCACAGCTCGAAAGTCATTGGTAACAGACAAAACACCCGCCTGCGTCGCCAGCATATCTTCCACGTATTGGCTCGCTGCAATCAGCTGATCTACATCGTCAAGCAGCAACTCAACGCGAAAGTCCGCAAAGTCAAAGTCATCAGCGGCAAACTTGATGGTTTGTGCGCCTTCAACCGGCCCAACAAGTTTACGCCAACGCTCGGCAATCTCGTTGGAGGTGATGTTGCGCTCCAGTGGCGGCGTTGCAATCGCAAGAACCGTCACAGTGCCATCATCACTGGCTTGCATCTCGATGCCAGTGATTGGAGAGACATCGGTGTCACTCTCCGCATCAAGCTGCGCCTTCAACTTATGCGCGGCTGCTTCAATACGGTTCGCCTCAGCAAACAAACGGCCATACCCAAGATCAGGCTCACCTTTGTAAGTCGCAGTCACAATCTGACGAGGGATTTCCGGGAAGAACACCACGCGCACGATACCAGACGGCACCATGTAGACCACAGCCACAAACAGCACCACAAAGCCCAGAGCAGACAAGTACCGCATTCTCAGGCTGAGCTTGACCATTGGACGATAAACACTCTGCTTAAACCGCTCCAATCCGGCACTTACGCCATTCTGGATAACCTTCCATCCACGAGAAAGCGGATTGTTCGGCTTGGCATTGTGTTTGAGATGCGCCAGATGCGCAGGCAGGATAAACTTGGACTCGATGATCGAAAAGACAAGACAGAAAACCACCACCCAGGCAAACACGGAGAAGATCTCGGCCAAGCGTCCGGTCACCAATGTGATGGGATAGAATGCAGCAATCGTTGTCAGCACACCGAAGATCGCAGGTGTTGCAACCAGCTTCACCCCTTTGATGACATTATCAATGCCATCCCCTTCTTTCTCGGTGACGCTGTGCGCACTCTCTGCCACAACAATCGCATCATCAACGACAATACCAAGCGCAATGATAAATCCAAAGGTCGTCAGCTCGTTGAGCGTCATGCCCCAGAAGCCATCCCCCATCAGTGCAAGCGCACCAGCAAAAGCAATCGGCAAACCCATAGCAACCCAGAAGGCAGTACGCAGGTTGAGGAAAAGCGCAAGGGTAACAAGCACAAGCCCCATACCCATGAGGCCATTTTTCAGCATCAGGGAAAGACGGTCAGAGATGTTCTCACTCTCATCCTCCCAAAAATCGAACTGAATGTTGGTTGGCAAGCTGCCTTCTGCCTGCACCTCATTGATGATCTCGCGAGCACGCACGGCAGCCGGAATAAGGCTGGCTTTACCGATCAGCTGAACACTCAGCTTTCTGGCAGGTTGGCCCTGATAGAGATAGATGGAGCGGTCATCTGTATAGGCATCTGTAATCCTGGCAACATCCTGCAATCTGACCACGGTACCATCCGTCTGTGTGATCACAGGAATGCTCTCAAAGTCCTGCAGGAAGTAGCCCTGTTTATCAGCCTTGATCAGAATGCGACCATTCTCATTCTTCAGGCTACCCTGCTGCGAGATAAGAGAGAAGTTGCCAACCTGACGGACAAGCTCAGAGAAGCTGAGTTGATAGCGCTGCAATGCATCTTCCTGCACCTCAATGGAAATTTCCTGAGTGCGCTCACCACTGATGGTAACAGACGGGATCAACTGATCTTCTAGCAACCGGTCTTTAACCCGCCGCGCAACCGTATCCAGAACATCCGGATCAGCATCGCCAAAGATCTCGACCTGAATGGCATCTTCAATCTCTTCGGCCCTTACAACAACCGGCTTCTCGGCTGCTGACGGCAGGGACACTGCGTCCACCTTCGTCTTCACATCAGAAAGCAGCTTATCAAGATCAGTGCCTGAGGACTTTTCGATGATGATCGTGGAATTGCTTGCAGTAGACGTGCTGGTGACTTTCTTGATGCCCTCAGTACCAGTCAGAGCACGCTCGATCTTTTCCGTCACACCACGCTCAGTCTCCTGCGCTGCACCGGACTTATACTCAACGGAGATCGTAACCTGATTGGCCTCAAACCCCGGAAATCCCTCAGTTCGGATATTCATTGCGGTGTAAACACCGGCAACAATGATGCAGACCATCAGCAGGTTTGCTGCGACCGGATTGTGAGCAAACCAGGCAATCCAGCCTTTATGAGTGTTCTGTTGCATGGCTTACTCCGCAGGCTGAGTGGTAACAATCTGCTGCGGCAGATATCGGCTGATCGGGTTCACCACGATCTCCCATGCTCCATGAGCAGGAAAAGCATTCACATCCAGCGCCACATCATCACCACGAGTAAACAGAGGCGAAACTGCATGACGTTCCAGCTTGCTGTCACGGGAGACTGTCCAGACATACCCTTGAGAAGTGATGGCGGAGGCTGGAACCATCACAACATCCGGAATTTTCCGACCAGTGAGCACAACGCTCACAAACGTGCCTGGGCGCATCACAGTGCCCTGCGCATTGCGTGGCTCCACTTGCAACCGCAAAGACTGCTGACGCGTTTGCGCATTGGCTATTGGCCCGACAGACGTAATCCTGGCAGGCCACGGTACACCAGCCCCATTGAGCACCTGCACGGAGATATCGTTCACATCCAAAGAGCTGCCGTTTTCGGTGAGCAACAACTGCCATTGCACTGGCGTCAGAGACACCTCAACCTCAAGCGCATCCGTAGAGTAGACCTCAGCAACTTCCGTTCCTGCTGTGATGTAGCTGGAAGGCGCAACACTGCGGGAGATAACGACAGCATCAAACGGAGCAACAATTCGGGTGTTTTGCAGGTTTCGCTGAGCTTCGACCAAGTTGACTTCAGCAGCCTTCAGTTTCAGCTGTTCCAGCTTCAAGAATGGCTGACGCAAAACAAGAGGCGAAGCTTCGCGGCCTTTGATGTTGGCCCGCTGCCAATCCAGCTCTGCCTGCTTCCCACGCTGCTCTTCCTGCAAAAGAGAAAGCTCAGAACTGGCGACACTCTCCTCCGCAGTTGCAAGCGCTGCGCGATAACTACTGTCCTCAATCTCAGCCAGCACATCCCCCTTCTTGAGCGCCAAGCCCGGCTCAAGTTGCATTGAAAGTCGCAACACTCTCCCGGTCACTTCGCTGGTCAGCTTCTGCTGGTAGTGAGCACTCACAGCTCCGAAAACCGTAAACTGAACAGCTTCAGGCTGCGCCTCTCGTTGCACGACAGATACGAGCGGTCGCGGCAATGTTGGAGCACTGGCATCCTGTGCAGCGACAGTGTGAGGGTTGGCCAATTCTGCCAGAACAGCAAAGACTGAGAGGCTGGCAACCAGAGTAACTTTCGCAAAGGCTGCTCTACGAGCCAGTTTGGGTCGAAGGGTGGTACGCATATTGGGAACTGCTTGTTTGATTGAGGGAGAAAGAAGACGCCTACTTAAAGCCCGATGCCGAAAGCAACAGCCAGATCAACACGGTTCTGCATTCTGCTGCTGCGAATGTTCACCACCGCCTGACGGGCAGCAAACGCATCCCGTTCCGCAGAGAGCAAGGTTACGATGTCTGTCAATCCATCACGATACCGCCGCTCGTACTGCTCATAATTGCTTTGAGAATGGTTCAGAGCACGGGTCAGGATCTGCTCACGTTTGCGCAGGATGGTTTCATTCTGAAGTCCGTTCTCAACTTCCATCACCGCTGTCAGTAAAGTCTGTCGATAGGATAGCCAGAGGCGGGCCGCGTCCAGATCAGCCTGCTTTGCCGTTAAGCGGCGATTGCCGCCATCCAATATGGGAGCAGACAAAGAGCCAAGGAGACGCCATGCCGGTCCACCGTTCAACAGATCTGCAAGGCTTGCGGATTGATCGCTTGCAGTGAAGTTGACTGAAAAGGTTGGCAGCAGATCCTTGTAGCTGGCTTTATGCTGCAGGTCCGCAGCTGCGGCCCGCTCATAAGCAGCTAAAAGATCTGGCCGCCGCCCAAGAGTGGTGGCAGGCATGGCGCCCTTAGGCAGCTTGACGTTGGGGAGCAAGCTACCAGTCTTAAAATGAGTGTTTGGCATCTGGCTGGCCGCAACCTGCATCTGCCGCTTCAACTGATCGATCTGAACAGTCCGATCAGCCAGATCAGATTGCGCATTGGCCGTCGCAGAACGCGCCGCTTCCAGATCACTTAGCTCGCCAATACCGCGCGTGAACTGATCGGAAATGATCTGCTCTGTGTTGCGCAGGCTGGAAATGCGGGATCGATCCAGATTGGCAAGTTTCTCCAGAGCTGTCAGCTGAACCCAGTTCCGCATAGCCTGCGCAGCAAGAGAAGCTCGCGCAGCCAGAAGATCATGAGCACTTGCCCTCAGAGTCCGGTCAGAAGCATATGCTCGGTCAGAGAGCTTCCCCCACAGATCCGCCTCCCACTGAACTGTGAGATCTCCACCCACGGAGTTCTGATAGGACGAGCCTTGGGCAGATTTCACACGCTGGCGATCCGTTTGACTGTTGAATGTCAGTGTCGGCCAGAGCGTGCCAGAAGCTTTATCGCGCTCCAGCTCAGCTTTTTGCAAATCAAGCACAGATTGGCGAAGCGAGATGTTGTTCGCCAGCACCGCATCAACATGCTTGTTCAGTTTCTTATCACTGCTCAAGGCAAGCAGAGACGAAAGAGCCTGCCCGTGAGTAGAACCTTTTTGGCTCCACTCTGTTGGCGTCCGACCAACTGCCATCTCTTCCGTAAATGTAGTCCGTTCAGGACTGAGACTGGTGGTGCAGCTTGCCAGCAAAACGCCCGATGCAGCAAGAATGAGTTTGTGCGATAAAGACCGCATGTCCTATCCCCTATAAATTCTTAGGGGAGAAATGACACATTAGCGATTATCGCTAGGTAACGACGTAAATAGCTACAAAATAAAGAAAATTGCAGTTTCGATTGCCGAACGGACACCAATTAGAAAACCACGCGCGTCGTAACACGCTCGCCCACTTGCTCCATCTGGAACTCCCAGTTCAACCGGCGTGCAATCCGTTTGATGAGCGAAAGCCCAACACCGTAGCTCTCTTCAAACACAATCTCACTTTCCTGTTCTGAAAGCTCTGCTGACTGATTGCGGATGAGAATATCTCGGGCACTGATTGAGATCTCAATCGGCCCGTGTTGCGTGTGCTGAAACGCATTGCGCACCATGTTCGCCGCAACAATACACAGCGGTACGCGTGGAGCATCGACCACAGTCTCGGGAAGGTCAACGTGAAGTTCAACGTCCTTACCGCAGAGCAGGTATCTGTGATCCTCAATCACCTCTTCAAGCAGCTCGGCAAGATCAACCTTCTCTAAATCAGGATTAGGTTCCTGCTCGCGCCCGAGCCAAAGCAGCGTTGCAACAATCGTCTGCATGGAATGGCTGGCCCGCTTAATCCGTTCCGTAACCTTCCGTTGCTTATCGTCCGTTGCAATCTTCTCCATAACACTGGCATTGCCGGAGATGATGGTGATGGGTGTTCGTAGCTCATGGCTGGCATGGCGCAAAAACGAATGTTCCCGCTCAACAAACCGGCCAAGCCGCCGCGCAGCATTGCTCAGGTGATCACCAATCTTATTCAGCTCATCATAATGGAAATCAGGACGCTGCTCGACCGCACTCGTCTCATTCAACGTATCCGCCCATTGCTGTAAAGCTGCGATGCGCCGGTTAATACGCCGATTGATGAACTGCGACAGCAAAAACACCAGTACCAGGATGATCGCCCCACCGACATACATAGTCCGTTCAAGCAGGTTGAAGTTTATGCGCCCTTGATTTTCCAGCTCTTTGTTCAGTTTCAGCATACGGAGAACGTAAAGCGTTCTCCCATCAGCAATCCGATCAGCCAGAAAAAAGACGACCGCCTCCGGGCGATCCCCAACACCTCCAATAGGTTCAACCTCAGGATCTCCAAGTACAATCTTATCTTTCGGAAAAGCCTCTTTTACCTTTGGAGGCAGCTCATCATAATTGAAGGTTGAAAAGATCCTGCTCTCATCTGGAGGCTCACGCTCCGGCTGATTTTGCAGGGCTCGTTCATAGGCATGAATAAAGCCTTTCAACTCAAGCTTGTTCGACAGCTCCAGACCCGCAATCATGTAGGAAAACAGACCAACGCTGTAAACCAGCACGAGCATACCGACAAAAGCGAGCAGCCAGTATCGCAGCTCTCGTTTAAGCGTCTTGGCTTTCTTCTTTTTGCGCCAGAATAATAACATCACCAATCAACCTCAGGTCCGCAGAGCAAAACCGTGCCCGGCAACTGTATGCAGCAACTGCGTTTCATAAGGACGCTGCAACTGGCGACGCAGCTTATATAGGTGCACTTTAAGGCTATCACTGGCAGGCACCTGATCTCCCCACACAGCTCGCTCCAACTCCTGCTTACTCAACACATTCGGTGTGCTGCGCACCAGCTGTTCCAGTAAGACCCAACCAGTCGGTGAGAGCTTAAGCTTCCGCCCCGCCCTACTCGCCTGTCGCGCACTCAGGTTCACTTCCAGATCCCCAATGGTCACACTCGTCGAATATCCTTTGCTCCGACGCACCAACGCCCGGATGCGAACAGCCAACTCAGGAAACGCAAAAGGCTTGATCAGATAATCATCCGCACCAGCTTCAAACCCAGCCACCCGATCACTCACGGCATCACGAGCAGTCAGCATTAGGATCGGGCACGTCACATTCTGCGCCCGCAGCTGCTCACACACCGTCAGCCCATCCACTTTAGGAAGGGTGAGGTCCAGCAAGATCAGATCGTATTGATTTTTCAGCGCACTATCGAGACCCACCTGCCCATTGAAGGCATAGTCACACTCAATATTTTCAAAGGAAAGGTAGTCACCAACCGTCGCAGCCAGATCCATGTCATCTTCAATAAGAAGAACAAGCAGCGCATTCATTTCCATCGGCATCACTCAGCCCTGCCTGTATTCCATCACAAAACCTGGAAGAGCTTTCGATCGTAGCCGATCAAACTTAAGAGGCGGTTGAACAACGAGAAAAGCAGAAACATCCGAATACACCTATGAAGGATACATTCTCCGAACATTCCATAGCCCCAGTAACAAGCCGGTTATCACGTAACTACATGATTTAAATAATCTATATCACTCAAAGTAACCCGCACATACAAAAAACGGCGACCTGACAATAAGGCCGCCGCTCTCAAACATGTCTCTATCCCTGTCTCAGGAGGGCTAACTCAGCTCCCTACCTTCGCCAGCACATCTGCTTTTAGGAACCGTTCGATGAACAGCATGAAGCCGACGGATGGCACGAGCAGGATGAGGGAGGAGATGGAGGCGATTTGGTAGTTACCTTCCATGCTGGAGGTGAACAACAGCATAGGCAGCGTCACCACATCCGGAGCACCGACAAAGTAGGTTCCGGTAAACTCATCCATGGAGATCAGGAACACGAAGATCGCACTGGCCATAATGCCCGGCAGTGCAAGGGGCAAGGTCACGTCAATAAAGGTCCGCCAGCGCCCTGCTCCCATGTTCCGCGCAGCCGCTTCCAATTCTCCATCAACCGCAGCAAAAGCCGCCGTTGCGATCCAAACAGCAAACACCAGCCCCTGACTGGCATGAACCAGCACCACGCCCATAACAGTGCCAGTCAGATCCAGACCATAGAAAATCCTCGCCACGTTCATATGCACCGCCACAGCTGGGAAAGCCTGCGGGAGAAGGAACAACAGCATGATGAGATAGCGGAACGGCATTTTACCCCGCGCCAACGCATAGCCTGCCGGAATAGCAATCGCCAGACTGACAACCACGGTCAGCAGAGCGATCCAGATGCTGGAAAACAACGCTTCCGTTGCATTGCCCTCTGGACGGAAAACACGCTCCCAGAAGGAGAAGCCGTATTCCAGTGGCAGTTTGTAGGGGAAGTACCAAACCTCAGCCACAGCCCATAGCAGCATGTTGGTGATCGGGCCAAAGATCGCAAATGCCAGCAGGCTCATGGTGAGCACACGTGTGGTCATCCGCACCCAATTGGAAGAAAGAGTAGCCTGAACCATCTTATGCCCCTTTATCTTTGAGGCTCTGGCGCAGATAGAACCACGCAACCACCCCGGTAAACAGATAGGACATGATGCCCAATGCATTGGCGACGCCGTAGTCGCCGTAAGAGTTGATCCGCCACGCCATATCAACGGTCAGCATGGTTGGAGATTGCGCGTTGATCATCAACGGCACAGAAAGCACCGACAGCATAACTACATAAGAAAGGATCAGGCCAACCATAAGCGTAGTTGCAATCTGCGGAACCACCAGCTCAATCAGAATACGCAAGCGAGACGCCCCAAAGATCCGGCCCGCATCAATGGTGGTACGATCGATAGAGGCCATCGCACCGGCAACGAGCAGTGCCACAAACGGTGTCTGCTTCCATACGAAGGTGATTACGATCCCGCGCCAGTCCAGATAACTCTGTGCTGCCAGCGGCTCGATAATGCCCGAGCTGGTCAGGATGTTGTTCATCATCCCGTTCTTCGCCAAAAACGTACGCATCAACTGCGCACTCACAATAAACGGAATGAACAACGGCCAGCGGTACAGCCATTTCAGAATAGCAACAGCAGTCTTGTTTTCACCCAGTGTCAGATAACCCGCAATCGCAACGGCCAGAATGCCGATAATCACCGTCGACAGACTGACGATCACAATCGTGAACAGGATATCTTTGGAATAGAACTCAACGGCCTTGGTAAAATTGGCGATATGCCAGCTGCCTTCGCCATTGTCTGTGAAAGCTGAAACCACAGAATAACCAAAGGGATAAACAAACAAAAAACCGATCATCAACAATGCGGGTGCAACCAACAAGATTGCTCCCATCCGACCTGGCCCAACTGACATACTTTGTCCGCTCATGGACACCACCTCTTCCCAAAACCAAACAAGCCGGGAGAGACAAGTGCCCCTCCCGGTTTCTCTCAAAAGTGCTTAGTTAGCAACCTGCTTCTCGTAACCTTCTTTGATGTCGTCAAAGTAAGGACCGATTGGGAACGGCTGACCTTTCTGAGCCAGTTCCAGAGGGGTCACATCAGTAAACAGCTTGGTCCAGACCTTCTCATCCAGAGATGCTTTCACGTGGTCTGCATCAATGCCTGGGTACCAGTTAAAGCGGTTCACAATGCCTTCCGCCTGCACAGCCGGACTGGTTGCCAGTTCGATGAACTTTTCAGCCAGCTCTTTGTTCGCAGCCTTCGCAGGGGTTGCGTAATAGTAAGGCTGACCTGGCATGCCAGGAGCAATCAGCTTCAGTTTCAGGTTTGGTGGAATACGGCCATCACCCTGCCAGGAGTAGAACATGTCAACCCAAACCGGGCCCATCACGATCTCACCACGGTTGAGCATGTCCAGCGTACCAGCATTGCCCGGTGTAAAGGTCACGTTCTCGTTGAAGGCTTTCAGATCAGCATAAGCCTGCGCCCATGTCTCTTTCTTAGCCGCATCATATGGACCGCTCTGCAGGGTCTTGGTGTCGCCTGCATAGGTGTACATCCAGCCAGTCACAAACGCGACGCCGGACATTCCGTTCTTGATGCCGTTGTAGCCGAACTGTTTTGGATACTTCTTCACCCACTCACGCAGTTCGTCATAGGACTCAGGTGGGTTAGGAACCAACGCTGGGTTATATGCAATCGCGGTCTGGCTATGGAACATAGGCATCACGTAGCCGCCAACGTAAACGCCGAGCGCGTTCTCAGCAGTCTCACGGGTCACCATCTTGCCGGTTTCGATGTTACCGCGGAAGTCGGCCAGCAGGCCCATTTCCTTCATCTCACCAGTCTTTTTCTGGGCCGCAACGATCACGTCGATATCCCACTGCTCCTTGCCAGCAGCAGACTGAGCTTCAAGCTTCTCAAGAATTTTCTGGGAACCGGCATCTCCCGGGCCGGTGCCTGTGACGCGAACTTTCACGCCTGGATATTTTTCTTCAAAAAGAGGACCCAGATAGTCGGTCACGTACTCGACCATATTCTGGGAACCGCCGGTAATCACGTTCAACTGGGTTTCAGCTGACGCAGGCATAGAAACAGCAATCACAGCACCTGAGATTGCGCCTGTTAGAACTGACTTAAGTGTCATCACTCAAATTCCTGGGTTAAGATCGTTGAGAAAAAAGTTCTGTTCACGTTAAATGTGTCAGGCCGCCTCGGAATAAAGGTGAAGCCCACCAGCTGGCACGCAGATCGTCACTGCATCGCCAACTGCATATCGACAAGGATCGTCGATCATGTAGAGCTGCCCGGCGCTTTCTATTTCGTATCGAAATACCCCCCCCGGATAGCTGAGTTGTGTCACCCTACCGGCCAGAGCCAAATGCCCCTCAGGTACGGTTCCATCGGCAAGCAGATGCGCTGCACTGGAGCGGAAACGCCCCCGAACAGATCCGACAGCTGTCGCCTGCCAGTTCACACCTCCATCACCAATCTCGTTTGAAACGCTTAAGCTGGCAGCCTTGACGGCCTCCTGCTCTGATATGCTCAAAGTTCCATTCGCACGCTCAACATTGAGGGCAATTTCGTTTTCAGCGCCCATAAAGGTCGCCACAAAATTGGACTTTGGCTGCTCATAAACTTCCAGAGGCGTTCCCACTTGCGCAATATGCCCCGCATTCAAAATGACAATGCGGTCTGCCATCACCATGGCCTCTTCCCGGTCATGGGTCACATGCACGGCTGTCAAACCCATACGCTGTTGCAAAGAGCGGATCTCATGACGCATCGACAAACGAATACGCGCATCAAGGTTGGAGAGCGGCTCATCCAACAACAGGATTGGGGAATCGACAGCAAGCGCACGCCCAAGCGCCACACGCTGACGCTGGCCACCAGACAGGTTTGGCACTTTGCGATCACCAAAATCAGCAAGGCCAAGCAGAACAAGAAGTTCATCGACCTTACGATTGATCTGCTCCTTGGACATGCCACGAAGCTTCAGACCATACCCCACATTCTGGCGAACCGTCATGTGTGGCCAAAGCGCATAACTTTGGAACACCATAGCCATGTTTCGCTGCTCTGGCGGCAATTGCGCAACATCGCTTCCATTGACGCGGATCTGCCCGGACATGGGCTTGATGAAACCGGAGAGACTTTTCAGAAGAGTTGTCTTTCCGCAGCCGGATGAACCCAACAACGCAACAAACTCGGATGAGTTGATTTCAAGATCGATGTCATGAAGAACACGGTTCTTGTCGTAACCAACACACAGCTTTTCGATTTCGATTCCTACGCCAACCATTCCGGAAACTTGCCCCCCTTTAAGCAACCAAAGCGTTATGCTATGAGTTTTGGCAATCGATTGCAATAGAGGTCTTGTAAGGGACTTCTTTGAAGGTAAAATGACAATCATCCTAGATAGTAAGAAGCTATGAAAAGACTGACAGGTAAAGATGTTGCACGTGCTGCTGGCGTTTCTGCCTCTGCTGTTTCCCGCGCGTTCACAGCAGAGAATCGCCTCAACAAAGCGACTCGTGATCACATCCTCAAGGTCGCAGCTGAGATGGGCTATCGACCAAATGCACTTGCACGCTCCCTCATCAAACAGGAGTCAGATCTCGTCGCTGTCGTGTTCGGAAATACCGATGGCATGTACGACAAAGACTTCTTCAATCGCCTTTCTACTGAACTGCAAAAGCGCGGAAAATGGGCGCTGCAAATCCGCTCGGAAGAAGAAGAAAACATCGCAGAAACACTGGGCAAGGCACTCATGTATCCGGTTGCAGCCGCAATCGTCCGGGCTGGCACAGTTGATCTTCAGGTGATCGAAAACAGCAAGCAGATGCACGTGCCGCTGATCTACACCGGACTAGGCCCTACCATGAAAGGGGCAGACTGCGTCTGGCTCAATTACAAACGCGGTGGCCAGCTCGGAACGGAACATTTGATCAAACGTGGATGCAAGAAAATCGCCTACATCGGTGGCATCGAAGGCATCACTGCAGACACTGGTCGCCGTGAAGGATACCTTGAGGCCTTGCAAGCTGCAGGACTGCAACCACACAGCATTTCACAGACCAGATTCGACTTCGAAAGCGGAATGCAATCTGCACTCACACTCCTACAAAGTGATAACCCGCCAGATGGTTTTTATTGTGTATCAGACGCGGCTGCACTTGGAGCTCTGAACGCAGCTAAATCTCTTTTGAATTTGCGTGTACCGGAAGATGTGGCGGTGGTTGGCTCCGACAATATGCCGATGGCCGCCTGGCCCTGCTTCGACCTCACAGCCGCAACAAATCCTATCGACGAGATCGTCCAGAACCTCATGAGCACCCTGGAAGCCCGCCTCGCCGATCCCTCCCAAAAGGAAATGTCCGTCGTCGTAGAACCCCAACTCGTCATCCGCGGCAGTGCCTGATTGAGAGCATTCAAAACACCAATAAAACCGGCTGATGCATGTACAAAAGCATCAGCCAGAATAGGTTAGCTCATTAGGTCAAGGGCAGTCTGCACTGCCCTCCTTGGGCTTGAGGACACAAGACAAAATATTGGCAACGCCTTCAGGAATCTCCACTTCCCGCAAGTACTCATCGCGCCCATAACGCAGGAACTCACTGCGAAAATCATAATCAGCCCACGGCTCCTTGGTCTCTCGCAAGCTGACAGCCACACTCTCAGCCTGCAAAAAGTCACCAATTTCCAGCAGGCTATGAAAATAGACTAGGCGTGCAGGCCAGTGCTTTGGCGTTAAAGGAACACTTTGGTGAAGTTGGGCAAGAACAACAGCAGCCTCCTCCATCCTCTCCCCCTGAAAGTATAACATGCCAAGCCGTCCAAGCTGCTCGGGTTTCAAAAGTCCTTTAGCCCCATAGTACGTAAGCTCAGCAAGTTCTTCCTTATAAAGCCCCTCAAACCGCAGTGTTGAGAGCAACTTGTCACGGTCCTCTGGTTCAGTGCTCAACCGCGCAATAGCCTTCAAACTCTCAACATAGCCTCGGAGATCTCCAGATAAGCGGTGATAGAGTTCGATCTTTCTCAGAACCCAAAGATCATTCGGAGATTGCTGCACATAAGCCTCGTGCATCTGGTGCATCTCTTCCACAAAGCCCAGTTGCTCAGCAATCTCAGCAAGTTGAAGCAGCTCCTCTGGAGTGCTGTTTGTTCGGTCAAAAGTCCTCAGCAAATCCTCACGGGCTTCAAAGTACTTTCGCTCTTTAATCTGCACGGCAACTTTCTCAGTTTGCCCCGGTACAAGCGCATACCCCACACCTAAAAACAGCAAATAAAGCGACAGGTATTTGAGGAACCGGATCATCACTGCTCCTCCATTTCAATCATGTGCGCTGTCGACACCGAGTTTCCGCAGGTGAGAGAAATCTCAAGTGGTTCCATACCAGAAACAGGAAGATCGAGATGCAAATCTCCGGCCTGTGAAGCTTGGACCTCATCACTCAGCAGGACAATCTCCCTACGCTTCACTTCCAAGCGGTAGGAAAGTGCAGAAAGCCCATGGAACTGAAACTCACCAACACCAAACCCAAAGCTGCGAAAGCTGATTTGGCAAGGCTCAGCACGCCAATCATAAACCTGCCACCGCGCCTCAGAGATGCTGGCAAAAGGCACCGCACTGGCCGCATCTCTCTTCGCGAGCACAATCTCTGGAACACGCGCGGAAGGATCAAGCGAGACATACAGAGACGTCTGATAGGGCTTCGAACCAATCACACCAGCGCTCTTTGACAGATCAACCTGCCATTGCTCTGCGTCATCAAATCGAAATGTTTGCAAACTGCCTCGGTTCAGAACCAGCCAGCTTCGCTCACTTATCTGATAAAGCTTCACATCAAAGAAGCTGTTCACAATCGCTGCATAGTGCGAAGCAAAGATTGGTAGATAAGCTCCGTCCCGAGCCCGATCCAGATGCTTCTTCACAGCACGCAATGACGCATCATGTTCCGCTGAGTAGGTGTGGTAGTAAACATTGTAAGGCCTTAATCGGATCGGGCTCTCAGTATTATCAACGGTCTGATGCAATTGAGAAAAACCATAGAACGGGCCGGTCCAGTCGTTCGTATACGTGTTCTCGTTACTCGCAACCGCATAGATCTGCCGCTCAGCCCCTACTTGCCGCGATAATGGCGCTACATAACTGAGAGACGGCCAATCCCGATCAAACCGTGTATCACCGCCATTCATGTTGTAGACACCAAGCTCACGTGTATAAGCAAGCGCCTCTTCAAAGGGCTGCGTATCCCCTGACCACAAAAACAGCTTCGCTTCTTTGCCCACCGGCGCATAACGCTCTGCCTGTTGCAGCGAGCCACCAATCTCACCAATCAGCGAAAAAGGTTTGCGCATGTAATAGCGCGGCATCGCCACGTTCTGGGCCAGATACTTTTTGAAGGATGATTTGCCACTTTCACCAAAGAACCGACGGGATAACCAACTCACAGGTCCTTCAGCCGCCGGAGTCTTGGCAACGTTTTTCTCCTCTATGAGAGCCAGCTCTTTCTCGCGGTCGTAGTCCCTGTAAAAAGCCCAATGAAACGGATGCGAATGCGTGTGACTCGCCACTTCCACCTGAGGAAGGGCGAACAACTCCCTCACCAGACCAACACCCCGGTCATCCCCACCTTCACTCTTGTCGACATCGGCAGTCACAAGACCATAAGTCACCGGAAGATCAGGATAAGGTTCGATCAGCTCCCGCAGCATGACCTCACCCGAAAGCACCTGCTGATCCCGATACATAGCTGAGTAAGAGACGTTGTTCCAGCCATCTCCATCAATATGAGAAAAGTAAATCCGCCGCCCCATCAACGTGGAAGTATCCGGGATTGGAAACAGGCTTGGTCCAAGAGCACGCTGGAGAAACCCTATAGGATCAATCAGCCACTTATGGCGGTTCAGCGCATCATCCCTGGCAATCGCAAAGCCAGATTGAACATAAGCTCCCCTTGCCCCGATAAACGCCAGCTGCGTTCGTTCTGCACCAAGCCGTTCTGGCGGGCGAACAGAAGCAACGGATAGACCATTCGCAGAGATCTGCGAGACCAATGAGTACCCCGGCAGGATCTTGTAAAACGGCCGTTCAAACTCCATCAGTTCAGGATGCAGCTGGAGATCTAATGATCCACTCGTCAGCAGAACAAATCCAGTCTCAAACCGCAGACCCAAATGCTCCAGAAACGAGTTCAGAACAACGCGATCATCCTGAAGATTCTTGACCCCGGTCTCCCCGAACACCAGAAACCGTCGCCCAGCACGAGCGTGTTCCTCTGCCCATGCAAAATACCGATGAGGATCAGCCAGTGCGCCCTGAAACCACGTGACCACCGCTGCTGCATTCTCCAAGTCTCCCACCTCAGGCAACTCAGCATTCACATCCAGATAGCGGATCGAATACCCGAGATGGTTCAGAGGCATTTCAAGGAAGTTATGTATTGCCGTTGCAGATGGTTCAGCTTCACGATGGCTGTCATAGATCCCGATGATCTCACGTTTCACCATCGCAGCCTGCGAATTATTGATGAAACATACAAAGCCAAGCACACCGAAACCGTACAAAATAAGGGCGCCAAGCTGCCTAGTAATTCTAGCTAAAAACAATTGCCAGATACCTTCAATATGGAAGGGATATAAAGAACAATTGCTACGCACTTCACACATCCGGAAGACACCAATAAGTAAGTTAAGACTGAATACTTATTGCAAACAAATCATTCCAAATCCAACCCAGAACCTAATACCCTCACTTTCCATAGAGTTGAATATAAATAAAACAGCAAGTAAATATTTCCGGCCACGAACAGAGATTTAAACTTCCAACTATACTGCATATTTTTACAATAGGAATATTTATTCACGATGTATTCGGATCAGTATTTTTCAAATGATGTGCGACCAACAAAGAAGAAAAAGTCAGCACCGGAAAAGCGCTTTCATCTGCTGGAAGTCGCGGTGCTCTTCGCACCGTTTCCAGTTCTGGCCTCCATGCATCCCGAGTTACTAATCTGGAGCATCTCCCCCAGTCCGCTCTGGATCCCAATCATCATCGCAAGCAGCATCTTCGGAACCCGCTCCGGCATTCTCTCTGCATTAACCGCCCTCACCCTCACGCTTTGGTACGTACCTCCGCAGCCCATCGGAGGGCAGAACTTCTTTGAGTACTTCACGACCACAGGTCTGGAACCAACCCTTTGGCTCCTCACCGCTATCATCTTCGGCGAGTTCAGAACCTCCCTCCTGCGCAAAAATCAGCGCCTTCAAAATCAGCTGGCACAAGCGCTTGGACAACGGGACACGATCTCGGACTACTGCACCATGCTCACCATGGAAGCAGAAAACCTGCAAAGCCGCATCGCCTACATGGAAACAACAAGTCCGGTGAGTGTTTTCAAAAGCATCGACAGATTGAGCACGCTGCATCTGAAGAACAACCCTAAACAACTGGACATCGCACTCGGTAATCTGATTGGAGCCACAAAGTTCAGCCTCTTCAGCTACACCAGTGATCACTTGGATCTGGTGCACTCCAATATCGCAACTTCCTCAGGAGCGGCATCTCCCAGCGCGCAGCAAGAGCAAACGTGGTTGATCAATCATCTGGAAATAACCGAAATCACCGGGAACACCCAGCATGTCATCACGCGCACCTCCAAAGGCAGTCTGGTCCTGTTGTTGAAGGCTCCTGATGCAACCACTCCAAAGCCGGATCACGAGATCTTGCAGGGCGCCATCATCTTCCACCAGCTTGAACAGCATGTGCTGGAAGAAGACACCACGATCCTCTTGGAAACAATCGGCAAGTCACTGGCCCAAAGCCTTGCAAACCACAACGCTGAAAAGGCGCCGGACAATCTCATCTCACTTTACTCAATAAACACACCGCCTAAGAGCAACAGACTCGACAACACGGTGCTGTAAATGTCTGATCCTGTCATCACGGAGAAAGCAGCCAAAGCTGCGCCTTTCAGCCTCTCTATCTTCCTGCTGCCGGTAGTCATCGCAACTGCAACACTCATTGATGTGTGGTTCATCTGGCAGATCAGAGAGCAGCAAAGCTTAGTTCTCCCTGCAGTCGGATTTCACTGCCTCGCTGCACTGCTTTGCAAACTAATGCTGAAAAACGCCCGCAGCCCAGCGTTCGCACTATTCGATTTCGGCATTTTTCTGTTTGCCTTACTCGGGCCATTGGGAGGTTTAATCGCCTCTATCCTCATGCAGTTTGAAAAGTGCAAACCTGACGCTCACGTAGCTGATTGGCATAAAACGCTCGCGCTTGATGAACCACCCGCCTCTCATCAGGAGGATATCTTCAGCAAAATCATGAGCAACCGCTCACTGGATATGACCAACGGCTCCCTCAAACCCTTCCAGAAGATCTTCTCCTCTGACAACACGCAGGAAATCAAACGCGCCCTCTCCATCATCACACTCAAATACAAACCGGAACTACTGGAGTTTCTTCAGGTTGCTCTTAAGAATGATAAGCCAGAGATCCGCGTCCAGGCAGCGGCTGTCTACACCAAACTCAAACAACGTTTTCAGGATGACATCGCAAACTCAGTCATCTTCCCCGAAGACGCCACTTCAGAGCATCGGCGAGAAGCCATCTCCCGGTTGAAGGCAGCAGGCCTTTCACAGCTCATCGATAAATCCCAGCGAGATCAAGTCACTGCAACTTTGCGCAAACTGCTGAAAACTGATGTCCGACCGGAAGCAGAAAAAGCTTTGACCGTCTTACGAGCCGACCGCCTCACTCAAAAGGGTGCACTGAAAGAAGCCCAGCTCTGCCTTAAGCCACTGGTTCGGATCAAAGACCCTGAAGCCACGGCCCTGAACCAGAGGATTTCTGCCAAGCTCAACAAAAGAGCCGTTTTACACACACGAGAGCACGCTCTGATCAACTGAAATGGTGAGTAATATGCATTCCAATCCCACGGCAGATGTCTGCATAATAGTTGAGGGCTGCTACCCTTATGTGGCTGGTGGCGTATCCTCCTGGATCAATTGGCTTATCTCCGGTCTGCCTGATCTGACCTTTTCAATGGTCGCCGTGCTTTCCAGCTCTCAAAATGGCACTCCCAAGTACAAGCTCCCCTCCAACGTCATTGAGTATCAGGAGCTCGCACTCTTCGACATTCACGATCCCCAACCTGCTCCTGATTATGGCTCAGCCAGCATCAATGAAATCTCGCGCGAACTCCGGGCTTTCCTTAAGAATGGCAGCAAAGCAAGGCTTTACGATCTGAACCGTCTGGTGAACTCTGCCTCTCGTCCTTGGACAATAAATCAGCTGACGAACTCTGATCTTACTTGGAATGTCATTTGCCAGATGTACGAGGAGATCCTGCCGGAGACATCGTTCCACCATTTCTTCTGGGCGTGGTACACACTATTTGGCGGACTCTTCGCCGTACTCAAAGCTCCCATTCCCAAAGCCAAAGCATATCACACAATCTCAACTGGCTATGCCGGCCTATTCGCAGCAAGAGCAGCCATAAGCACCAGCGCACCGGCCATCATCACCGAGCATGGCATCTACACAAACGAGCGCCGGATCGAGATCCTCCTTGCCGATTGGATTGAAGACAGCATCAACAAAGGCTTCTCGCTGGACGATCCTAGGCTGGACCTTCGTGATTTATGGATCACGGCCTTCGAGTCCTTCGCTCGGTGTTGCTACAACTGCTGTTCAGACATCACGACCCTCTACAAAGACAACCAGCTGATGCAGCTCTCTCAGGGTGCATGCCAGAGCAAGATGCAAGTCATCCCCAATGGGATAGATCTCAACAAATTCAGCACCATACCCGCAAAGCAGGACAATCACAAACCCACAGTCGCTCTCATTGGGCGAGTTGTTGCAATCAAAGATGTGAAGAGTTTCATCCACGCGGTTGCCTTGCTTAAGGAAGAACTTCCCACCGTGGAAGCGCTCATTCTTGGCCCAACCGACGAAGAACCAGCGTACTTTGAGGAATGTAAAACGCTCGTCTCTCAGCTACGGCTTGAAGAGACAATCACCTTCACAGGCCCGGTCAACATCGCTGAGTATTTGCCCTCCATCGATCTTGTCGCTTTAACCAGCCTTAGTGAAGCCCAACCGCTTGTCCTTCTGGAGGCAGGCGCAGCAGGCATTCCTTGTGTTGCAACGGATGTCGGCTCCTGCCGGGAAGTTCTCGAAGGGCGCTCAGATGACCCGGCCCCGCTTGGTGCCGGCGGCATCATCACAGAACTCGTCTCCCCCTTTGCCACCGCAAAGGCCATGGCCAAACTACTGAAAGATCATAACTTACGCCAACAATACGGTGCACAGCTGCGCAAGCGTATTGAGCGGGATTACAACGAGCATCAGGCCCTCAGCTCCTACAGAGACTTGTACACCCGCAACTTTAATAGAACCGCTGAACAAGAAAGCCGACTGTTCGCTTAAAGCCCAACCCCAACCCTTTCCCGGAGATTTCAGATGGCAGGCATAGGCTTTGAGCTGCAGCGACTAACACACAAAGGCGACATGACATCCCACATGCGGGCGATCTTTCACGCAAGCATGGTCATCGCGGGCCCCTGGCTCATGTTCATTTTCTGCATTCTGTTCATCTCGCTTCTGACAGAGCAAAGACTCGGTCTGCCTATGCTAACCAGTTTCAGAACCAAGCTGATTTACATTCTGGGCATCTCACTGCTGACAAGCGCACCTGTTCTGATCCTTGCAATCAGAATGGCTTCAGACGCCATCTACTTCGGAAAGTTTCACCTCATCCCGCAGCTCTACCTGAGTGCCCTCTACACTTCCTCCCTCCTGACTGTCATTGTAGCTGCCCCAGTTCTGTTCATACTGCTGAACGTTCCACTCATAGAACTACTGGCGATTATCATCTCTTGCATCATCGCCAACCTTCTTTGGATCGCACTGGGCTTCAGTTCCAGCCTTCAAAACTACAAAAGCGTAAGCCTTTCCTTCGCAACTGGGCTGCTTCTAACAATATCATTGGTCATCTACAGCACCGCCCACCATCCCAGCGAGCTTCACTTACTGCTGGCTTTCAGTCTCGGTTTCCTGCTTTGTTTCATATGGCTATCCATCCAAGTGCTCTTCACGTTCCCGGCATTCAGCTACATTTTCAAAGAGACCCGGGAGTATCTGACGGGCGCACTCAAACGCTATTGGCCGCTAGCTTTGGCTGCGACTTTCAACATCAGCGCCTTGTGGGTAGATAAGATCATCATCTGGCAAAGCCATGAGGGGCAATTGCTTCCAAGCGGCTTGCGACATGCTCCTGCCTACGACAGTTCCATCTTTATCGCCCAGCTCATCCTCATCCCACCGCTCGCTCTCTTCCTGATCGAGGCAGAAACGAACTTCTTCCGCAACTTTAAGTCTTACATCCGAACGATCACCGGGCACGGCACCTTGTTTGATATTCGCGCCAAATCACAGGAACTGAAGACAGAAGCAATCTACACCCTTGGCCGCCTCACCTTAATTCAGTTGGGCTTGTGTGCGTTGCTTATCTTGTTTTCGCCACTGGTCGTCGAGTATCTGAACTTCGAGTATCGGCAAGCTGCGATCATTCGCATTGCCGCTGCCAGTGTTCTCTTTCAATTTGTGTTTTTCGCAGCATCAACCACACTCATTTTCATCAATCGAAATATGGAGAACATGCTGCTGCAACTGGCATTTCTACTGCTCAACGCAGTCTGCACCTATGCCACGCTATACCTGCCAGCTGAGTACTTAGGGTTTGGCTACTTCATCGCTTGTCTATCCGCCAGCTTCCTCGCAGTAGCTACACTTCAAAATGCATTTGGCAGGCTGGACCAGCACATCTTCTTTCAGGCACGTCTCTCCCTGCGGCCTAACAGCTGGTATGAGGCACTGCGCTAGAAGGCGACCAGCGTATCGAGCGGCCTGCGGGTAAAGAGAGAGATCACGCCAAGCTCATCTAGCTCTTGTCGTGCACGTTGGCGTTTGTCGGCCTGCTCAAGGTATTCGATAACAAACACTGAAAGACCGTCATCACGCCCCTCTTTCAGGAACCCCCAACTCCAATCAATCAGCTGAGAGCCGTTTCGTACGCCATCATGATAAGCGCCATAAAGCAGGTCTTCCTTGCTGATACCGTCAATTTCACCACGATATTCGGGATACTTCAGAAGCTCCTCGCCATTCTGGGAAACAACAATAAATCCGGGAGCCTGCGCCTTCGCCAACCGGGAAATTTTCCCAACAAACTCAACCATGTTCGCCTGCGCATCCGTCCGGTCTTTGTAGCGCTGAAACACATCAACACCATCCAGATACACACCGTCGTAACCAGCTGAAATGATGTGCTTGAGGTAGGCCATTATCAGCCCTTGCCACTCAGGCTGCCAGAACTTGACGGTGTAATTGCCAGGCCAGTTCGGGTTCTCATCACCAAGCCAGTCTGGCGGGTTTGCCTGCCAGCTATCCTTCCAGTAGTCGCGATAATCCTCAGCTTCACCAATGCTCAGATAAGCAAGCACAAGCCGACGCGATCCATCAGGCTTCTGTTTGGCTTTCGCCACTTCATAACGGGAAAAACGCCCCAGCGCTGTGCCATCTTTAGAGTAGTCAATCACCAACAGATCAAGGTCAGACTGATGGATTTTCTTGATCTCAATATCCTGAAGCTGCACGCCCCACTTTGACACGTCATTCAAAGGCGCTTGCATCTCTTCCACCTTATCGCTGGAGCAGCTTAAAAGAAAAACAAGAGGAGAGAACGCAACAACGGCGAGGACAAACCTAAGGTAAAACATCGGCGCTCCATGCAGCAGGCTCCACACCATATGCCCGCCTAAAACAAAGCGCTATGCCTATTCTTTCTTATGAAAATTTCTCAGGTCTTCCGTCGGAAAGGAAAGGAGGCGGTTGAACAAACCAACCACCTCCAACCCAAAATCAAATCCGGAACAACGGCTGCAACAGTTTGGGGAGGAAGCCTTTAAACTCAAGGGGGGCGTCTGTTACGGCGAGGCAGATGCAGTCTTCTTCTGTGTCGGCGACGGGCTGGTGATGCACGTGTTCGTCGGCTTCCTGAACATCACCGATCTTGTAACGGCCTGTCTCATCGCTGAAGGAGCCTTGCAAGACAAGTGTCATCTCTGAACCATGGTGCGAATGCTCAGGGGTGACGAAGCCGGGAGACAGCTTCAGCAAGCGAGCGCTTTCGCCTTCACTCGGTTTGATCGGCAAAATGAACTGGCGGATACCCGGACCAACCATCTTCCACTTGATGTCGTTAAAGCCATGCCCAAGCACATCCCAAAGAGCAGAGGGGACACCCTTCTCTGATCTCGGCTCGGATGTATAAGCAGCAGCAGGAACAGCGGGCTCATCTTCCACGCGCGCCATCAGCAGGTCAAACATGTCGTCGGAAGGCTTTTGCTGCTCTGTTGTCTGCAACATAGCCCCTGCGAGCGCTTCGGCTTCAGCAAGGCGACCTTTACATCCCTCACAAAGCTCCAGATGACAGGAAACCAGCAGGGCATGTCCGGCAGGCAGCGATCCTGTCGCATAGGCCCAAAGAATTTCATCGCTGAGGTGATGGTTGATCATAGTTCCACCCCTTCCAAAAGTTTCCGTAGTCGCGCTAAAGCAAGTCTCATTCGGGACTTCACAGTACCCAGCGGGAGTTCCAGATGCTGGGCGATTTTTGAGTGGCTGGCATCCTCATAGAAGGCCAGTTTGATTATTTGTGATTGCTCGGCTGGCAAGAGAGGAAGCACTTTCTCTACCTGTTCACTCAGTTGCGATTGGTGATGGTCATCCAGCTGCGATCCTTCACCCACCAACTCATTGGCAAAAAACTGATCGTCTTTGTAAAGATACCGCCGCTCTTTACGAAACCGATCAATCCGCAGGTTACGGGCGATGGTGTAAATCCAGGTCGATGCGGAGGCCTTCCGGCTGTCAAACAGCTCGGCTTTCCGCCAGACAATGACAAAGGTTTCCTGAATAAGCTCTTCGGAAAGCTCTGCTGTTGCTCCACCTTTAAGAAAGTACGTTTTCAGGCGCGGAGCAAAGAACTCGAACAATTGCCTGAACACATCCCGCGAGCGTTGCTTGCCCAGCGACTGAAGCATGGCGCTTAACTCCGCAGAAGTCAGGCAGTTTTCACTCTCACCATCATTACTTTTAAGTTGCATCGTAACCATCGCTCTGCAAACCGCCGAATTGTGTCACACGTCTTTTTACCAAACAGTTTGTCATTTGGATCACTTTTTCCTGCCTAGGGTGATCCATTTCCAATCAGCGCTCCTAAAAAGAGAAACTTTAGATTGGACGAAAGCAATGAAAATAGCAGTGATTGGGAGTGGAATTTCCGGCCTTTCAGCCGCCTGGCTTCTTTCCCAAAAGCATCAGGTAGACATCTATGAGAAGGACGATCGCCTTGGTGGTCATGCCAACACACAGCACCCTGTTATTAACAGTGTCGAAGTCGCTGTAGACACGGGCTTCATTGTCTACAACGAGCGCACCTACCCAAACCTCACTGCTCTCTACGACCATATCAACGTCGACACCAACCCAACAGAAATGTCGTTTGCAGTCTCGCTCAATGAGGGACAGCAAGAATACTCTGGTTCAGGATTAAAAGGGCTGTTCGCTCAAAAGACCAATCTTTTAAGGCCATCTTTCCTGCGCATGATCGTTGAAACTTTGCGCTTCTATAAAGACGCGCCTGAAGATGCAGCCAAAGGAGAGTATGAGACCACCACACTCGGCAGCTACCTTTCTCAAAACAACTACTCAAGAACGTTCATCAACGATCATCTCCTCCCAATGGGAGCGGCGATCTGGTCTATGCCGCCAGCACAATTGCTTGCATTCCCATTCCAGACCTTCATCGGCTTTTGCAACAACCACGGTCTTCTCCAGCTGAAGGACCGACCACAATGGCGCACGGTAACAGGTGGTTCTCGCAACTACGTAGAGAAACTGGCAGCGGAGATTTCCGGCAAGATCATCCTGAATGCCAATATCTCAGATGTGCAGCGTAAGCCCGGATCTGTGACCATCTTCTCCAGAAATGGCCAGGTCGACACTTACGATCACGTGGTCTTTGCCTGTCACTCAGATCAGGCGCTGGCAATCCTGAATGCGAAAGGCAATGCATCCAACGCAGAGCGAAAGATCCTTGGCTCAACTCGTTATCAGCGCAACATCGCCATCTTGCACCGCGATAAATCGCTCATGCCAAAGCGCAAAGCAACGTGGTCAGCATGGAACTTCATCGGCTCACAAATGGGCAACAACTCCCTTTGTGTGACCTATTGGATGAACGCACTTCAACAGCTGAATACCACTGAAGATGTGTTTGTCACCCTCAACCCCAACCATCAGCCAGCAACCGGGTCCATATTGCGCACCTTCCACTACGCGCACCCTGTGTTTGATCAGACAGCGCTCACAGCTCAAAAGCAACTCTGGCAGATACAGGGCGAGCGACGCACTTGGTTCTGCGGCGCATATCTCGGTTACGGCTTCCACGAGGATGGACTTCAGTCCGGCCTCGCTGTGGCCGAAGCACTTGGAGATGTGAAACGCCCTTGGGACTGCGATAATCCGAACGGTCGCATTGGCTTACCTGAGGATTGGCAGTTTGGCGGCCAGCAGGAGGCTGCGGAATGATCCTGACCAGACGACAGCATAAAACAGAAAGCGCACCTCTCAGAATTTATCTGGGCGATGTGGTGCACTGTCGTCATGACAAGATCAAACACAAGCTGAGCTACAAGGCACTGTCCTTCTCAATCGACATAGACCGCTTGCAGGACATGGACCAGATGTCGTCGCTTCTGTCCGTTGACCGGTTCAACCTCTTCAGCTTCCACCCATCAGATCACATGGAGAGCGGTCATACAGACCTCCGAGGGTATGTAGAAGCAGTCCTGAAGCAGGCAAAAATCGACACCGTCCCGGACAAGATCCAACTGCTCGCTTACCCCAGATTTTTGGGAAGAGCCTTCAATCCAATCAGTGTGTTCTACTGCTACTCCAAGGAGAAGCTTCAAGCGATCCTGTATCAGGTCAGAAACACCTTTGGAGACATGCATCACTACGCCGTCGAGATCGATACATCTGAAGCTCAAGGCATTCAGCCAGTGTTCCGGCACTCATGCCCAAAAAACTTCCATGTCTCTCCATTTCTGGAACTCTCCGGCCACTACCACTTCATAGCGCGCCCACCGGCAGATGATGTTTCACTCATTATCCGCCTCACTCAGGAAAGCGCGCCCGTACTAACGGCAAGTTTTCAGGGCAAGGAGCAGCCCGCAACGACAACTCGCCTTTTGGCAATCGGGCTTCGCTACTTCCAAAACTCCGCCAAGATATTGGGGTTGATCCATTATGAAGCGCTCAAGCTCTGGATCAAAGGCGCCAAGTTTTACAAGCGCCCGCCCCCACCCGCTTCCATCGTAACAGGCATGCATAAGCAAGGCCCTGCACTCAAAAAAATCAAAGCAAACTCAGGGAGACACCCATGACACTCAGAGACAACTCCTCCCTCAGTCCATTGGCAGGCGCCAGTATGACGGATCTTAACCTGACCTCCAGACTATGGAAGTCCTTGCTGGATCCTATGCTCAGCAAACTCAAAGAAGGGCATCTCGGTGTCATTCTGCCCAACGGCCAGTTACTGACCTATGGAAACCAAGCCAATCACGGCCCCATCGTCACCGTAAAAATCCTGCGCACCCGCCTGTTGTGGCGGCTTCTCTCAGGAAACTCTTTGGCTCTGGCTGAAGGGTATTTGGAAGAAGACTGGCGGTGCAGTGACCTTCGCTCCCTGTTTGATTTACTGGTTGCGAACCAACGCATCATGCAGTCTGTCACAAAACGTGGTGTTTTCTCACGAGCCTTGGCACGCCTGCGCCATCTGGCGAATGCAAACACACTTGCGGGCAGCAAACGCAACATCGCGTTCCATTACGATCTGGGCAATGATTTCTACAGCCACTGGCTGGACGAAACCATGACCTATTCTTCTGCCTACAAACTGCAACAGCACGAGCCCTTACATGAGGCTCAGCGCAGAAAATACGACCGTGTCCTGCAACTGACCAACACCAAGCCAGATCAAAAGATCCTTGAAATCGGCTGCGGCTGGGGCGGGTTTGCAGAACACGCCTGTCAGTCCGGACGAGACGTTTACGGCATCACACTGTCACAGGAGCAACTGAAGTTTGCCCAGTCTCGCCTTCAGTCTCAACAGACAGTCGGTAACGCCTCTTTTGAGCTGAGAGATTACAGAGAGACCGACGGCCAGTACGACGCCATCGTCTCTATCGAGATGATTGAAGCAGTCGGAGAGGAAAACTGGAACAGCTACTTCGAAAAGCTGAAGTCCAGACTGAAGCCCGGTGGGACAGCCGTCATTCAGGCGATCCTGATTGCCGATGACAAGTTCCATACCTATCGCAAAAACGTTGACTTCATTCAGCGCTACATTTTCCCGGGAGGGCTGCTTCCTTCTGCTCGTGAAATGGCACAGAAGATAGAAGAACAGAAACTGGAACTGATCACCCGCGAGTTCTTTGGCGCCGACTATGAACAGACTCTGGTGCGATGGAGAAAAGCGTTCTTCCAGAACTGGTCGGAAATCTCAAAGCTTGGATATGACAACCGCTTCAAGCGCATGTGGCATTACTATCTCGCCTATTGCGAAGCAGGCTTTGCCCAAGGCACCATCAATGTGGGTCTGTTTCAGATTAAGAAGCCAGCCTAATAGCTAAAAAAGTTGGGCCACAGTGGCCCAATTCATCCCTCAGATAGCAGCTCTGGACGCAATCCATTTGATCATCGCACCAACAATCGGCAGTTTGCGATAAAAGTGCCGCGATGCGTCCCAGTAATCGTAATGCGCACTCACCTTGCCTTGAGCATCAAAATGCACCTCGGTCAGCCCTCGCACACTCCAGTTCCCCAGATGCTTTTGCTTGCAGGTAAAATCCCACCGCATAAAGCACAGGTCACCGGACCACGCCAGATCGAGGATCTTGAACCGAGGTTCCTGCACATCCTCGTACATCTTGTGAAAGACCTTCTCATAGTTCTCTCGGCCCTTCACATCATTAAACGGATCGATGAAATGCACATCATCACTGATGAGCTCATGAACCTCTTTGATGCTCTCTGGCGTTACGTTTTCAAAGAAAAGCGCATACTGCCGGGCAGTTCTCTCCAGTTCAGCTCTCTCGGTCATCTCTTACTCATCCTTCTCATGACAGGGAAGTAGAGAGCGTAAGGCAGCATCCGAAGCACCTTCATGATGGCACCCAGACGGAACGGGAAGTAGACTTCAAACGACTTTCGCTGAAGCCCTTCATAGATATCCCTGGCCGCCCGTTCGGGTGTAAGAAGAAACGGCATATCGAACGTGTTCTTGTCCGTCATTGGCGTTTTCACAAAGCCGGGGTTCACTAGTGAGAGCTCAAGTCCGACCCGATCAAAATCAGGTTTCAGGCTCTCACAAAGATTGATCAGCGCTGCTTTCGTCGGTCCATAACACGCAGCTTCCGGAAGACCACAATAACCACTAAGGGAGCTAATGATCGCAATGTGCCCGTTTCCTTGCTCTTTCAGCAAAGGAAACAGCTTCTCAATCACACGAACAGCACCAAAATAATTGGTGTCCATAGAGGCCACTGAGTGCTCTTCCGTCAGCACATCAATGCCGCCGGGATAATAAAGGCCAGAACAATACACCGTCAGATCAGGCAACTTCCCTGCATCGTGAAACTGTTGAACCACGGCAGCAACCTGTCCACTGTCAGTCACATCCAGCGGGACTACGTCGAACTGAGTTGCATCCTGAGCAAGCTCTTTAAGCTTCTGCTCATTTCGCGCACTTACCGCAACACGCCAACCAGACTGCGCATAAAGCTGAGCAAGACTGGCTCCGATCCCGGAACTCGCTCCAATAATCCAGATAAGCTTTTGATGTTCTGCCATAACGCCCTCTCTGTCTGCTCTTACGCTGCACAACAGTTTTCAGATCACGCCTGCTAAGCGTCCAGTTCAGCAAAGAAGCGTTGGCTATCCTGCTTAATCTGGTCCTTCTTCGCGTCGCTCATCTTATCCCAGCTGCGATAGATCATCGAAACCCGCGGATTTCCTCGCAGTTTCTCCTGGTTCTTCTCCAGAAAGTTCCAGTAAAGATAGTTGAAGGGACAAGCCTTCTCGCCGGTCTTGGCAGAGACGGAATAAGAGCAATGCTGGCAGTAATTGGACATGCGGTTGATATAAGCACCGCTGGCTGCATAAGGTTTTGAAGCGAAAATCCCGCCATCAGCAAACAGGATCATACCGCTCACATTGGGCAACTCCACCCACTCATAAGCATCTGCATAAACAGCGAGATACCATTCACTCACTTGCTTTGGCGCTAACCCGGCAAGCAGCGAAAAATTCCCAACCACCATCAAACGCTGGATATGATGCGCATAGGCATTGGATTTGGTCTCCAGAATACACTGGCGCAGACAGTTCATCTGCGTCTCACCGCTCCAGTAAAACTCTGGCAGATTTCGCGAAGCATCAAAGTAGTTCAGCTCCGCATACTCTGGCATATTGAGCCAGTAGATCCCCCGGATAAACTCGCGCCATCCGACAATCTGGCGAATGAAGCCCTCAACAGAGTTCAACGGCGCGCGCCCCTCAAAATAAGCACGTTCCGCTGCCCTCACACACTCCATCGGCAGCAACAAGCCGCAATTGAGATAGAAGCTGATGTGACTGTGAAACATCCAGGGCTCCCCCTGAACCATCGCATCCTGATAATCACCAAACTTACCAAGTCGCTCCGCAACAAACTGATCCAGCACCTTCAGCGCATCTTCACGGGTAACAGCAAAGAAGAACGGCTGCAGGTCTCCGAAATGATCCGGAAAGCACTCGTCCACCAGCACCAAAACCTCTTTCGTGATCTCATCTGGTTCAGCCGCAAAGGGTTCTGGAACCTCTAACGCCTCTGGAGCACTCTTGCGGTTATCGTGATCAAAGTTCCACTGCCCACCCAGCGGCTTGTCACCATCCATCAAAACCGCATGCTGCCGGCGCATATCGCGATAAAAGTACTCCAGCCGTAAACTCTTGCGACCAGAGGCCCAGCGCTGGAACTCATCTGAGCTGCAAAGAAACCGATCATCCTCCCGCAGCTCCACCGGAACACCCAACCGCTCCTGCCAACTCTCCATGTCATGCAGCAGCCGGTATTCTCCCGGCTTTGTCACAATGACATCGGAGACAGCTTCTTCCTTCGTCAGTCGAAGAACCTCCCCAAGCAAGCTGCCCGTGTTCTCAGCACAGTCGTACCGTCTGTAAACAACGCGGTGCCCAAGAGATTTCAGCTCCTCTGCAAAGTGCCGCATGGCCGAAAACAGAAACGCAATTTTTTTTTTGTGATGTCGAACATACGTTGCCTCTTCACGCACCTCCGCCATCAAAATCACATCCACACCCGGCTCCGCATCCCGCAGACTGGAAAGCGACAAACTCAGCTGATCCCCCAACACCAACCGCACCTTCATCTCTCGCTCTCCCTTCAAAGGAACTCATTGATTTCCAAGAAAGGTAGGGCGCAAGACATAAGGAGACCATACCCGAGTATTGGGACAAGTCCTCCCCCTGAGACATGTTGTCTTGCGGCTATGTAGAGAGTTGCCCTTATCCCCTCCTCGCAGATAGTCAGGAATGATGAGGAACAGGTGGATGACACGATGATCGCTATGGGCATCAGAGGGCGGCTTTTACTGGCGTTTGGCGCCATCGTTTTATGTATGCTGCTTTCAGCCAGCACTGGCTGGCTCGGCTTCAGCGCCGTTGAAGATGCCAATGACCGCATCACGCAGGAAGCCCTTCCCAACCTCCTCCTCGCACAAGAGATCAGCGAAACCAGTAAAGCCGTTGTCTCCTCCCTGCCCTCTCTCGCTCGCGTTCAAAATCTGGAAGAGCTCGCCCAGCAACGTCGGCGCCTCTCTCAGGCTCAATCCAGCATTCAGGATAAAATCACCCATCTCACCCAGCGCGAGATACTCGGCCCGCAGCTCAATGAGGTGAATATCGCGGCCAACTCACTGTTCGATGTGACTATGAAGCAAGAGGTGCTGACGGCTGAGCGTGTGCGTGTTTCAGCACATTTCAACGCATCTTTTACAAAAGCGCTCACAACTTCGGACAGATTAACGCAAATCTCCCGAACGCTGGTCGAGAACGCTTACACCCGCTCCATGGCAGCGATCGTCCGCACCTATGACTTGGTGGAAGAAACGCAGGAAGAAGAACAACTTCTGGCCGCATTGGATGGCATTGCGGAAGACAATTTGGACCAGTTAGAGCGCATGACAGAGCTCCGCCTGCTCTCCATTCTGCTCACACACAAGCTCAACACAGTTGCCCGTGAGTTGGACATCGCGAAAATCAGTCAACTCAAGCAGGACTTCGCACAATCCTGGCGGATCATCGAACGTCGCCTCCGTTTTGCAAGCGATCCCGGAAGACAGTCAGAGGCAACACAGCTTCTTCAGGAACTACAGGTCGAAACCACTGGTTCATCTGGTTCCGATGTCTTTTCACTTCGTGAGCAACTGGTGCGATTAGACAAGCAAGTTGAAGCACTTACAAAGGAAGCAGCGGAGCACAGTACAGAACTGACAGCAGCAGTTGAGCGCATTACGGCTTCCTCTCAGGACTGGATCAACCAAGCTATTAAAGACTCCGGTCTCGCCATCACAGCTGGCCAAATCACACTTGTTGCACTGGCTGCAATCTCTTTGCTCGTCACATTCGCAGTCGTGTACTTCTACGTTCAGGGCAATCTTCTCAAACGCCTCTCCCGCCTCCACGAAGGCATGGCAACTCTGGCGTCGGGCAACCTATCCTCTACCATAAACGACTACGGCTCCGACGAGCTGCACACCATGGCAAAAACCCTTGAGGTTTTCCGCCAGACTGCTGTTGTGCGAGGTCAGCTCGAAGAGCAACAAGTGAAGGTAAATCAAGAACTTCAGCGTTACCAGAATGAGCTGGAGCAACTCGTTGAAGATCGCACAGAGAAGCTGGTGGAGGTTAATCAGCAACTCGAAGAAGAAGCTGTCCGACTGGAAAAAGCACGCAAGCAAGCCGAGGAAGCCAACCGCGCCAAGTCCACCTTCCTCGCGACGATGAGCCATGAAATCAGAACACCTATGAACGGTATTCTGGGTACCACTTCGCTCTTGAAAGATACTCAGCTCAACACCGAGCAACAACATCTGACAAGCACCATTGCAGAGTCCGGCAACGTACTTCTCTGTATTCTCAATGACATACTGGATTACTCAAAGATTGAAGCAGGTCAGCTCACCTTCGAGCAAATCCCATTCTCCGTACACACAATCATCGAGCGCCTGATCACCCTGTTCACCCCTCTGGCACAAGAAAAAGACCTGAGCCTCACCTATCATGTGGCAGACAATGTGCCTGATGGCAGCCTCGGTGATCCCGCACGTCTTTATCAGGTACTCTCCAACCTTCTCAGCAATGCAATCAAGTTTACGGAAGTTGGCGGCATCCAACTGCAAGTCACTGCAAATTCAACACAATCAGAGCTAATCTTCTCAGTGATAGACAGTGGCATCGGCATTCCAAAAGACAAGATTTCCTCACTGTTCGACGCATTCTCACAAGCCGAAGATTCAACCAGCCGCCGTTATGGTGGAACCGGCCTTGGCCTGGCAATCTGCGACAAGTTGATAAAGGGAATGCGAGGAACAGTTTCAGTTGAGAGTGAACTTCACATAGGCAGTACATTCACTTTCACACTCCCTATGGAATCCTGCGAGTACACAGCAGAAAATCCAGTGATTTCAGAGCAGGAAGCCCTTCCCGCTGCAAAAATCCTGATTGCCGAAGACATTGAAACCAACCGCTTCATCCTCCGCAGCATGTTGATCAAACTGGGTATGTCCGTGTTCGAAGCCCATAACGGATTGGAAGCTCTCGAGCAGCTGCAACGTGAACGGCCAGACCTGATGTTGATGGACGTCAGCATGCCAGAGATGGATGGCCTTGAAGCCACACGACAAATCCGCAAGCTTGCAGATACGACACTTGCAAGCACTCCAATTATTGCAACTACCGCTCACGTCATTGGAGTGGATGCAGACAAATGCAAAGAAGCAGGCATGGATGGTTTCCTCGCCAAGCCATTTGAACAAGCAGAGCTTCACCAGATCTTGCGCTCCGTCCTACAGAAAGATGGAAAAACCGCGGCTCAACAATGCCCACCTTCCCAAGCAGCGACAAACCACACTCAAGTGCTAGATCTAGAAACACTTGATCAGGATGTCGAAATGCTCGGGGAAGCTGCTTTGGCAGAAATCATTGAGCTCTTCGAGGCGGAATCCAAACAGTTGCTGAAGAATGTACTTTCCGCTCAATCACCTGAGCAGCAAAAGAAAGCAGCGCACGCCTTGAAGAGCGCTGCCGCCAGCTTGGGTCTTCAGGAACTGCGAGAGTTATCTGCTAATGTTGAAGCCGCAAAGCGACCACCAGAAGGTCTCTCTGATGCTCTAGACAGAGCCATAAACGCTCTTGCGAGCTACAAAGCCTCAACACTCTCAGCGAAGATATAGCCCTCTCCGTGAGACGTCAGGATCATGGTTGGTTTGCGCGGATTATCCTCAAGGATCTTGCGAAGCCGCCCGACCAACACATCAATCGAGCGGTCATTCGGTGACCAACTTCGATGGCTGATATGATCCATCAGATAATCTCTGCTCAAAACAGTCCCCGGCTTGGATGTAAAGGTGTTGAGCAACTGAAACTCTCCGCGCGTAAGAGCAACACCTTCCTCACCTTCAGCAATCAACTCCCGTTTCATCAGGTTCAACGTCCAACGTCCAAACCGATGCGCATGGGCTTCATCCTTGGAAGGCTGCACCTGCCCGGATCGACGTAATAGAGCTTTCACCCGCGCCAACAACTCTCTGGGATTATAGGGTTTTGTGATGTAATCATCCGCCCCAACCTCAATCCCGATAATCCGGTCAATCTCATCTGTCCGGCCAGTAACCAGAATAATCCCGATGTCAGATTGCGCACGTAATGCTCTTGCCAGATTGATCCCGTCATCATCCGGCAGGTTGATATCCAGCAGCACCAGATCAATCGTGAACTCTTCAAGCGCTTGATGCATCTGGCCTGCATCAGCAGCCTCGAGCACATCAAAACCTTCGGTTTGCAGATAGGCAACCAGCTTCTTGCGAGAGATCGCTTCGTCTTCAACAACGAGTATGCGGGTTTTGCGAATATTCAACGGATCACCTAGTTGCTCTTAGTTTCTGCATTGCGTTGCGCTTCCACCGTGTAAGTCGGACTGAAAGACGCCGGAGACAACGCACATTCCAAATCGACTTCAGCAATGCTGTCTTTCGTCACCATCAAAATCTCTGGTGCATAGTGCTTGAGATATGGCTTGCCTTCCAAAAGACGAATGCTTTGATCGATGGCCATCATGCCCTGCATGACCGGTTGATCAGTGGGCGAAGCAATGATTTTGCCACGCTTGATGCCACGAAACACGCCATGGGTTAGATAACCGGAAACAACCTCAATATCCTCCGAAAGCCCACGAACTTTAAGTGCGCCAATTGCCGCTTCTGCCGAAACTCCGGTTCCAATCAGATAATCTGGAGCAGTTCCACCTTCTAACTCTTCTTCAATCAGCGACAGCTGGATCAGCTTGCCGGTATCTCCGTAGCGTGTGTTCAGCAGATTGGCGGAGGACTTTGTCAGCTCTGATTTGAATGCGCTCAACTTTGTTGAAGAGATCCCCGGCTTCCCAGCACCAGGAAACCAACTCACATTTACCGAAGCCGTTCCAGCGGGATGCCTCTTTGTAATCACCTGCGCTGTTCGGCGCCCCATTTCATCCCAATCAACACCAGTCGCAGCCGCAATGAAGTCACTGCGTATGTTGTTCACCAGCGCAATAACCGGCGTATCCTTTGCAATCTCCTCCAACAGATCGTGATGCCCTTCAAAGGAAACCGTGCCCAGCAGAATTGCATCCGGCTTGCTGTCCGCGCAGGCCTGCAACTGCTTGCGCTGCTGCTCCAGCTGATAATAGCCACCCGCCTCATAAACACGAAGATTGATATTCAGTTTCTTGGCTTGTTTGACCATTCCGTAATTGACGCTAAGCCAGTAAGAATCCTTCAGATGCGGATAGAGCGCACAGATGCTCCAGGCCTTTTCAGCCTGCTTAAGCGGCTCATAAGAAATACTTTTCCGCGGTGAAGTGAAATCCAGCAGCTTCTCCCATGTCACTGCAGACCAAGTTTCTGCATGCGCATACCCCGTTAGAAACACCCCAACAAGAGCCGCCATCAGGATCTTACAAATTCTTACAATTTCTTTCGGTCTGTTCATAGCAAGCCAGAACCCAGTTCATATCCGCCCGCTACCATAGAGATAAATCAGTCGCTGGGAATGCGACCAATCCGACAGCAGGATCACATTTTCCTGTAGGGCACTCAGGAACAACAATAATGATTAAAAAGCTCTGGCAACGCATGTGGACGGCAAGTCCACTTCCTCTCGCGGTTCTCATCATCATAGGTGGTATCGGAGGCGTCATCTTCTGGGGCGGCTTCAACACAGCAATGGAAGTCACCAACAATCTGGAGTTCTGTGTCTCCTGCCACGAGATGCAGCCGGTCTACGAAGAATACAAAACCTCAGTTCACTACCAGAACAACTCAGGCGTAAGAGCAGAATGCCCGGACTGCCACGTTCCCCGCGAATGGGGACCAAAAGTCATTCGTAAAATTCAGGCAACGAACGAGCTCTATCATAAGTTTATCGACCCTTCGATCGACACACCGGAAAAGTTTGAAGCCAATCGTCTGCGCCTTGCCAAGAACGTTTGGCATGCCATGAAGGAAACGGACTCCCGCGAGTGCCGCAACTGCCATGCCTTCGATACGATGAAGATCGATGGACAGCGCGAAAAAGCACAAAAGATGCACCCGAAAGCCATTAAGGAAGGCAGCACCTGCATCGATTGTCACAAAGGCATCGCCCACAAACTGCCTGACCTTTCAGCAGCTTCCAAGCAAGCATTCGAGATGCTGAAAGAACAGTCCAGAACTGTCAGCTACAACGCAGCTCACCTCACCACTCTGGCAACAGCAAACATCTACCTCAACGAGGATGACACCAAGGCAGCCGGACGTGTTCTCCCTGCCACCACAGTTGAACCTGTCGATGCCAGTGGTGACCGTGTGAAAGTGAAAGTAAGCGGTTGGAGCCAGAAGGGCGCGGAGAAGATCATCTACGCAATGAAGGGCCAGCGTATCTTCAACACAGCCCTCGGCAAAACAGCAGTGCCTCTAGTTGAACGCGGTGAAACCATCACTCTCGAAAGCACAGGTCAGGACTGGACTGAAGTCAGCTTCACCGGCTTCATGGACAAGAAGGACATGATTTCAGACGCAGATGCCCTCTGGTCTTACTCCGGTGAGCTTTACGAGAACTCCTGCTCCGTTTGTCACAACGCGCCATCACCTAGCCACTTCCTGGCAAACCAATGGATCGGCGTTCTGAAATCAATGGTGCGCTACACCGCGCTCAGCAAAGACGAACAGCGCCTTCTTCAAAAATACCTGCAGCTCAACGCACAGGACACGGGCGGCAAAGGCCAACACTAGGCCGCCCTGCCACACCCGTCTCTGTCTAAGGAATATGCCATGTATGATCTAACGGACATCACCACAGAAAACCTCTCAAGAGCTGCAACATATCGCTTCCTTGCAGGTGTTTTCGGAACAGAAGTGGATGCCACCTTCCTGCAGTCAGCAACCTCCGGAGAACTCCGCCAGTTATTGGATGATCTTCAGTGCGAAGCTGATTTGAAAGATGCTGTTGATCTGTTGAAGTTCAATCTGGATCAACGCGGTCACGATGCCTCTGCAATCATGGATCTGCGCGTCATCTTCTCAAGCCTATTCCTCGGTGCTGGTGGTCGCAAATCCGCCCCGCCATACGCTTCTTACTACGCAACCGAGAAAACCTCTCTCAGTCATGCCTGTGTTGCAGAAATAGAAACAACCTATCGCAAGCACCAGCTGGCTCCCCATCAAAGCTTCTCCGAGCCTGCTGACCACATCGCAGCCATGCTGAGCTTCTGCTCCGAACTGGCGTTGCAACCAACACAGCAGGCTGAACTGAAAGCCTTCCTGCAAACGCACCTGAAAACTTTCTCGCAAGGTTTCAGCGAGGATTGCTCATCCTACGACAGCGATGGCTTCTATCTCGCTTGCGCCAACTTACTCCGCGCTCTGATTGAGCGCGACCTTAGCACCCTGCACTAAACACATAAAACTGGGAAATTGGAGGGACATCATGTCCACTCAAAATAACACGATCACCGAAAACACAAGCCCAACCAAAGGGATGACACGTAGACGTTTTCTGTCCACGCTGCTCAGCACTTCGGCTATTGCATTCATGGGCTCACCACTTCTGATGAAGGTTGCTCATGCTGCAGCGGCTGGAACCAAGGAAGTTCTCAACGGCGCGCACTGGGGGCTGTTCCGCGCTGTTGTTAAGGATGGTCGCTTTGTTGAAGCAAAACCTTTCGAACACGACATTCGCCCAACCTCAAACATCGCCAATACTCCTGAGCTGGTGTACTCCCCAAGCCGCATCAAGTACCCAATGGTTCGCCGTGGGTTCCTTGAAAACGGCCCTCAGGCCAACACGGAAGATCGCGGTAAAGGTGAATTTGTACGCGTAACCTGGGATCAGGCCTTCGAACTGGTTGCAAAAGAACTGAACCGCGTGCGTGACACCTTTGGTCCAGCCGCAATTTACGGTGGCTCTCCTGGTTGGAAGAGTGTTGGTCGCTTCCACAACTGCCGCGCGGGCCTCTATCGCCTTCTCAATATGAACGGTGGCTACACAAAAGGCGTGGGCGACTACTCTACTGGTGCAGCTCAAGTCATCATGACCCACATCATGGGCAACCCGGAAGTGTACGCTCAGATGTCCAGCTATGAGACCGTTCTGGAACACACAGACAACATCATCCTTTGGGGATGTAACCCGCAGGAAACCCTCAACATGGGTTGGGTCATTCCAGACCACAAAGGCTTCACCTATCTGGATCAGCTTCGTGATGCCGGCAAGAACGTCATCTCTATCGATCCATTGATGACTGAATCCGCTAAGCACCTGAACGCTAAGTGGTATGCACCGCGTCCGGGTTCTGACACAGCAACCATGATGGCAATCGCTCATGAGTTGATCAAAACAGAGAAAGTGGACGAGGACTTCCTCTCAGAGTTCACAGTTGGCTATGAAGAACTCAAAGCCTATGTGCTCGGCGAAACAGACGGCATTGAGAAAACACCTGAGTGGGCCTCTGAGCTCTCCGAGCTACCTGCAAGCGATATCCGCGACATCGCAGCTCAGATGGCGAACGGTACAACCATGATCATGGGCGGCTGGTCCATGCAGCGTGCTGACCACGGTGAGCAACCGCACTGGATGATGGTCACCCTCGCAGCAATGCTTGGCCAGATCGGCAAACCCGGTGGTGGCTTCGGCTACTCATGGCACTACGAATGTGCAGGCGTACCATCCGCAAACAACGCAATCGTACCGGGCTTGTCTGGTGGCAAAGCACCTGAAAACATGCCTCCTGCAATGCCAGTGGCACGCATTACCGATGCACTCCTCAACCCAGGCGAGACTATCGACCACAATGGCCGCAAGTACACCTATCCAGAGTTCAAGCTGATCTACTGGACCGGCGGCAACCCACTCAGCCACCAGCAAGACCGCAACCGCATGCTCAAAGCATGGCAGCGCCCTGAAACTATCATCGTTCAGGATATCTTCTGGACTGCATCAGCTAAGTTCGCTGATATCGTTCTGCCTGCAACCACTGCATTTGAACGCAACGACATGGAAATGGGTGGCGGCGCTTCCGGCAAGTACCTCTTCCCGATGCATCAGGTTGTTGAACCTCAGTTTGAATCCAAGAACGATCTCGACATTTATCAGGGTATCGCAGACAAGCTTGGCTTTGGTGACAAGTACCTCGAAGGCAAATCTGAAGAAGACTGGCTGCGCGAACTCTATGGCAAAGCACTGGCACAGGGCAAAGCCAAGAACCTTGATATGCCTGATTTTGACGAGTTCTGGTCCAACCCGACAAGTTATGTCGAGTTCCCAACCACCGAAGAGGCAATACAGTACACCCGCCACGGCGAGTTCCGCGAAGACCCTCTCCTTGAGCCATTGGGCACACCATCTGGCCTCATCGAGATCTATTCCAAGACTGTTGCAGACATGGGCTACGACGACTGTAAAGGCCACGCAACCTGGATTGAGCCAGCAGAATGGCTTGGTTCAGAAAAAGCTAAGCAGTACCCACTGCATATGCTTTCACCGCACCCAGTGGAACGCATCCATTCTCAAACCAACAATATCTCCACCCGCGATAACTACACCATCGCAGGTCGCGAGCCAGTTTGGATCTCAGAGGAAGATGCATCTTCACGCGGCATTAAAACCGGTGACGTGGTTCGTGTCTTCAACGAGCGCGGTGAGACACTCGCGGGCGCATACGTAACAGGCGATCTGCGTAAGGGTGTCATTCGTTTGCGCGAAGGTGGTTGGTACGATCCGGAAGAGCCAGGCAAGATCGGCTCTCGCTGTAAGTATGGTCACGCTAACGTTCTGACCATCGACAAAGGCGCCTCAAAACTGTCTCAGGCAACCATCGCAAACACCTGTCTTGTAGACATTGCTAAGCTGGAAGGAGACGCACCAACCGTAACAGCATTTGACGCTCCTCAAGGTGCATAATTAAAATCTAAGGCCGCTCTACTTACCCCCAGAGCGGCCTTTTTCTTGTCTGCGCGAAATCGATTCATCATACATTTTTGCTGGTTATCACCTCAAACTCAGCGCGTTTCAGCAGTTTTCCCCCACTTCACACCCCAATTTCAACGAAGGGCTTGGGAAAAGTCCACCTAGATATAATTGCCGATTTTTTAGGCAAAAAACCTTAGAGAAACAGTTTTAGTCTTACAAATCGCAATTCTTTAGAGTAGCCACGACATTACATGCATCAAACACATAAAATGCAATTAAACGACTGTAATAGAACAATATTTTCAAACTAACAGCAAAACTCTCACCACTTTAGCCAATCAACTCAAAGCCAGTTTCCCAGTTTAAACTCACGCATAGTTTAGAACAGATCTCTATGCCTCATGCAAAACTAAAACAGAAGGTAAGTTTTCTGAGCCTAGAGCAATGTGTAAACAGGTCACATTTTATGTTTTATATTTAGATTTAAGTAACGCTTTAATTTTACGGAAATCCATAACTATTTATGCTTGCATCTCATTAAGCAAATTCTACTTCCAACTGAATTGTTTACTACAAACTTCAGCTTATCATCGCATTACCTATTGGTAACCCCCGCTCCAGCTCTTAAGTAATCATATCTATAACTTCAGCTGATCTAACAGTTAATATTTATGGTTAACAATAAAGCTAAAATTTTAGCCACAATGCCGCTAGGTAACTACTTTACCTAAGCAGTGTGGAAACTTTTTTACTCGACATACATATTAGCATTAATATATTATTTACCATGTTTGATTGCACATAATACAGTCGGAAATAAAAAATAGACTGATCTGGGGTGTGCCATAACCACTGTAAACGCGTAGACCAAAATTTGTAGGGGCTGAGATGTCTGATCTAACGGGGCATAGATCCAACTTTCCTTCCTTTAGTGGAACCACGAAGCCATCCCTGAAGTCCAATGCGCATCCAGCAATGGATGTCTCAACTGTTTCAATTGCACAGCAGTTTGCATCGGTTCAGTTGAATTGGGTTGATCTAGAGTTTGACGAAACCAACAAAGCACTCTGGCTTTACATGAAGAGCGAGGGTCGTCCTTGCTTCACGCCAGAGTTATTGGGTGAACTGGCGCAGTCTCAGGCTGTGATGAAGCGCCTCTTCGAGACCTATCAGCCAGCAGATCCTTGTCCGATCAACTTTAAGGTCGTCGCTTCACGTATTCCGGGCGTTTACAATCTGGGTGGGGATCTCAATCTCTTCATTCAGCTCATCCGCGAAAAGAACCGTGAGAAGCTTCACAGATATGCAGTTGATTGCATCGACGTTGTTTACCGCAACGCTGTCTCTTCCAATCTGCCAATCATCACCATCGGCATGATCCAGGGTGATGCTTTGGGGGGTGGCTTTGAAACAGCCCTCTCCTGCGACGTTATCATCGCAGAAAAGCAGGCAAAGTTCGGCCTGCCGGAAGTCCTGTTCAACCTGTTCCCGGGTATGGGTGCCTATAGCTTCCTGTCTCGCATGGTGGATGGTCGCATTGCTGAGAAGATGCTTATGAGCGGTCGCTTGTACTCAGCAGAAGAACTTCACGAAATGGGCATTGTCCATGAAGTGGTTGAAGAAGGCCAAGCACCGTTCGCAGTTCAGCAGTACATCACCAAGAACTCACGCAAACACACCGCTCATTCTGCAATCTACCGCGCAGGTCGCACCGTGCAACCCGTGAGCTATGAAGAACTGATTGATGTAGTCGAGATCTGGGTAGATGCCGCTCTGTCTTTGTCCGATCAAGACCTGAAAAAGATGGAACGCCTGACAAAAGCTCAGGACCGTCTCGGCGCTCCATCTGTTCGCAAACAAGCTTTCTAGAGTTTAGCTCTAAGAAAAATCCAAAGTGCTCAAGCGGTTGACAGGGTTATGCCCTTCCTGCTTGAGCTGCTGCAGGTAGCGACTAAGATTGTCGTGGTCTCGCTTCACCTTGCCGGACAGTTTTCGCACCATGTCTTCACCCAGAGCATGCATCTGGTGTGGAGGCATGTTCTCCATGTCATCACTCAGTTTGGCAACTTCAGTCGCCCCAAGATTGACTGAAGCAGACCGCAGCGCATGTGCACTCGCACGGAATAGCTCAGTATCGCCAGCCTCATAAGCAGCTTTGATATCGCGATGCAGCTGCGTGGTGTCCTTCAGATAATCCTCGATCACCCCAATCACGAAGTCCAGACCACCAAGCGTTCTCAGCTGAGACAGGCTTCCATAGTCAATCCCTGAAGACACTTCAGAAGAGAAACGCGGATGCTCCGAGATGGAAGTCACCTGACTGTTGGCGATTTGCCTGCGCGTGATGTTCTCGTAAACACCGCTTTCAGCAATCACATCATCAATCAGTGTCAGGAGTTTCTGAGGTTCAATCGGCTTTGTTGCACAAGCGTCAGCACCAGCCTCCTGGGCGTTTCGGGCCGCAGCTCGGCTTGCGTCTGCGGTCAATGCAATGATTGGCAAGCGATCCTGCCCGAGCTCTGTAATACGGTGCAGCTTGATGGTCTCAATACCGTTCAGAACCGGCATGTTGATGTCCATGATCGCAAGATCGTAAGAGTTCTCTTCAAGCTCATCCAGCGCCAGCTCACCATTGCTGACGAGTGTGCAGGTGTGCCCGCCCTTCTGTAGGATTTTCTCAATCACACGCTGGTTGGTCTTGTTGTCTTCAGCAACAAGAATATCAAGGCCGATGTAGCGGCTGAAGTAAGCCTGAAGCTCTTCCTTCAGCTCCATGCCAGACTTAGCATCTTCAGCACCAGCTGCTCTCAAAGCCCAGGCGACGGACTGAGTAGTAACCGGGACCTTGATGGAAGACACAATGCTCGGCTGGAACACATCCTCACACTCTTTTTCCGAAGCAGAAGAGTACATCGGAATAAGATTGACGTTGTGATGTTGCCCGGTTGACTTCAACGCATAATGCAGGCTGTCAGAGGTCGCAGCCAAAACATCTTCACCAACAAAAAGGACAATCTTGCCACCATCAGTAGACGTCTGCTGCCGCAACGAACTAAATGCACTACCGACCGTCTCAAAGCACTCAGGCTCAATACCACACGCAACCAGAGACTCGGCGCATACATCACGCAGATCTTTACGCTTAGAGACAATCGCAACAGCACCATCAGCCACTTCAAGAAGTGCAGTCTCATCACCAACGGCACGACCGACTTCAAGCTCAATGGTGAACGTACTTCCCTGCCCAGGCTGGCTGGTTACCTTAACTTCACCACCCATCGCTCGCACGACTTCACGCACAATGGAAAGACCGAGACCAGTACCACCAAAGCGATCAACGATGCTTTCATCGGCCTGAGTAAAGCGCTCAAAAATACGGCCTTGAGCATCCTCAGAGATACCAATGCCGGTATCTTTCACTTCCAGCAGCAAACTGACTTTACCGCCATCCATTTCCTTGCAGGTTGCACTAATGGAAACGGAGCCCTCTTCGGTAAACTTGACCGCATTACCGGCGATATTCAGCAGCACTTCGCGGATATGACGAGCATCACCCACTAGGAACGGAGGCAATTTACTGTCCACGTAGCGCGAAATAATCAGGCCTTTACCGCGGGCTTGCCCTTGAACAATCTGAGTCACTTCACGCAGGATCGAGTTCATGTCAAAGACAGTCCGATTGACGATCATGCGTCCGCTTTCGATCCGGCTGAAGTCAAGAATGCCGTTGATCATGGAAAGCAATGAACTGCCAGAGTACTGGATGGTCTTAGCCATATCTCGCTGCTCAGGATCCAACTTGGTATCCTGAATTAGATCACCCATACCGATGATCGCATTAAGCGGTGTACGCAGTTCATGGCTCACAGCAGTAAGGAACTGAGTTTTTGCCTTATTGGCAGCTTCAGCCGCTTGCTGCGCAGCGGTCATCGAGCGAATGAGCTTACTGGCGTATAGCGGCACAACGACCAGACAACCCAGCAAGCCAAGTCCAAGGATAAACTCACCTTGCCAGTATGGCGTCGTCAACACCACAGCAAAGCCACTCACAGAGGCAATCGTCGCTAAGGCCAGATAATCCAGTCCGAACCGGAATCCATTGCCGAAAATCACCCAAAGATAAATTGGGAACAGAATGGAGAGATATTCACCACCTACATAAAGGCCTGCAGAAACGGCTCCCACATCCAGGAAAATTGCCAGAACCCGCCGCAATGAGCTGATCTGCTTCGAGTAAAGCAAATGCGCGAGCAGTGCCACAGAGCCCAACGCAAAGGTTGTCATGATAACGTTGGTCTGGAAGTTTTCGGCACTGCCAAAGGTGATGTTCGATGCCAGATACGGGGTTATCAGAAGCGTGAACATAAACCGGTTCAGAGACATCTCACCTTCACCACCACCCAGCTGAGTGATGCGGGAGTACAACTCTTTCAGTTTGCCCAATGGAAGCATTTGCAGCTTTACTTTTCTGTTATCGTTCATAGCTCAAACTCCGCCCCTGCCAGAGCGCGTTGCTGGCTATGCCCTTGCAAGTTCGAGGATTGCTCCTCCAACAGACGAGCAAAATCTTCAGCAGGCACAGGCTTACCAAACAGGTAGCCCTGCGCCATCTCACAACCGGCATCCTTCAGGTATTCCGCCTGTTCGCGCGTCTCAACACCTTCAGCAATGATGGAGAGATCAAGGCTCTTACCGAGGCCAACAATCGCTTTGATGATGACGGTGTTGTTCGGATCCGTCATCATATCGCGCGTGAAGCAACGGTCGATTTTCAGACAGTCAACCGAATACCTACTCAGATAAGCCAGTGAAGAATAACCAGTTCCAAAGTCATCGATGGAGATTGCAATCCCCATCTCACGGATCTCACGTAAATCACGCACTGTGGCGTCTGAGCCATGCAAAACGATGTTTTCTGTGATTTCAATTTCAAGCTTGTCAGCTGGCAAGCTGCAAGAAACCAGCGCATCCTTTAAAAGCTGCGGCACATTCTGCTTGCGGAACTGCGTTGGCGAGATGTTGACAGCAATGCGCGGCGTTTCAAGCCCCATATCCATCCACTTTTTCGCCTGCTGACACGCAGCGAAAATCACCCACTCTCCGATCGGCAAGATGAGACCAACTTCCTCAGCCGTACCAAGGAAAACATTCGGCGCTACTACACCATAGTCAGGACGGTTCCAGCGCAGCAGAGCTTCGGCCCCAACAATCTCGTTGGTCCGCAAATCAATCTGCGGTTGATAGAACAGCTCCAACTGATCATGCTCAATCGCGTTCCGCAGTTCAGCTTCCAGCGCAACAGTCTCTTTGACGTGATGGTCCATCTTTGTTGAGAACAGATGGAACGTGTTCCCGCCATCAGCCTTGGATTGATACATGGCCATATCCGCACAGCGCAGCAGTTCTTCACTGTTCAGGCCGTCTTCCGGATATTTCGTGATCCCAACACTGGCGCTGGTTTGAAGCTCTTTACCGCTGATGTGGAACGGTTCTTCCACCACACTCACCAGATGCTGAGCAAAACGCATGGCTTCCTCAGAGCTCTTCAAATCAGTCTGAAGAATAGCAAACTCATCACCACCCAGTCGTGCAACCAAGTCCGAACCATCTACACAGCGCAACAAACGCTCTGCAAGCACCTCCAGCAAGCGATCACCCGTCCGGTGGCCTAAGGCATCATTGATAGATTTGAAGCGGTCCAGATCGATGAAATGCAGCGCAAAGCTACGTCCGCTGTTGCGGCACTGGAAAATCTCTTCATCAATCCGTTCACCAAGCATGGTCCTGTTTGGCAAACCGGTCAGCGCGTCATGGTGCGCAATATGCAGCAAATGAGCTTCAGCACGTTTGCGATCCGAAATGTTGGTCGCAGTCGTCACCACATGCGTTGTGTTCCCTTCCGCATCGAGCAAAGGACTCTTTGTAACGATGAAGTGAAAGATATCACCCGCATGGTTACGTTGTTCGATCTCATAGGGTGGCAGCGCTCTGCCTGTAATAAACACCTTGCGATCCAGCCGGCGATTCCGCTCGCGGGTAAACTTATCAAATTTCCCATAGGTGTCCTCACCAACAAGCTCAGCAGTTGTTGAGTTCAGGAACCGAGCCCATGCTGCATTGGAAAAAGCGCAAAGGCCATCTCGCGTACTGGTGGTGATCATTGCAGGAACGCTATCGATAACCTGCGCCAACTGCTCACGAGAATCTCGCAGCGCTTCTTTGCTCTGCTGTTCTACGTTGACCAGCTCTTGCTCAAGAAAACGCGCATGTCGCTTAACTGCATTCTGCTCTTCCCGCAGAGCAAGCAGATTTCGCGCTCGGCTCACAAACTCATTGTGGTCAACCGGGCTCTGCAAGAAATCAGTTGCGCCTGCCTCCAAAGCACGGATGCGGAACGAGCGGTCTGTAAAGACCGTAATGACGACTATCGGCACATCACTGCAATGCTCCAGCGCGCGCACCTTCTGCGTCAGGTCAGCCCCATCCATCTCTGGCATGCTGTAATCGGTAATGATCAAGTCGGGGACGTTGCTCTCCATATATTCGAGAGCATCAATCGGCGAGGCAAAACACTGTACTTTGACAGATGCATCTACAGCGAGTGCAAGCTTCTCAAAGATACTTCTATTAATTGCTCTGTCATCGACAATAACGATTGTTGTCATGCAGCTACCACCACGAGCCTAACTGCCGAAGGTATCAAACACCCGCAGCAGTTGAACAAATTCACCCCATGGTTATCTTCGCTTAAGGAGACAGTGTTAAGAAATGCCAAATAGTTATCATTAAATGCCTAGTATCAAACTCATGGTTCTATTTACCTATAGGCATACACGGTTCGTCCACCGTCAGTGCACAGACCCTTTAATTTCCTTCATCAACGGAATAAAGCTAACGTAAGCGGTAGTTTGCGATGTTTTGCACCGCAAAACAGTTGGGTCTTCAATTAGTTACTGAAACATTGAAAACACAATAAAAAATTTTCTTCAAATTACACTAAACAGTTGTGAATATAGATCCACACACACTCGCCTAAAGCTTGTACCTCAGCACAACCGAGCAAATAAGATTCCAGTAACAAGACTGAGTCTGACTAAAAAAGTCACTCAAACTCTTTTATTTTCCTTTGAATCATTCTTAAAAGAGACTTTCGAACACTAAACTTTCTGCCAAGAAGTATAACCTGGCAGAAAGCGCCAATCATTAAATGGACTTAACGAACTCGCCTGTACCACTTCAGGTTTTATGGCTCCCTGAAGGCTCTGGCCATACTGTCTCGCACAGGCTCCATGAGATAATCAAAGAAGGTTCGGTCTCTCGTCGTGATGTACACTTCAGCAGGCATACCAGGAGTTGCCTTGAAGTTCAGATGCCCAGGGATCTTCTCACGATCCAACTGCACCCGCGCTTTGTAAACATCTCCTGCGCTACTCATGGGATCTTCATTTCGTAAAGCATCTGCAGAAACATAAATGACTTTAGCGTCCAGCATAGGCGTAATGCGCTGGTTCAAGGCTGTCAGCCGCACCATAGCCTTCTGCCCCTCCTTCACATTGTCAATTTCCGTGGTCTGGATGGAAGCTTCGATGATCAACTCATCTTGCAGAGGCAGGATCTCCATCAGGTCCTTACCACTCTCAACAACACCTCCAGCAGTGTGATAACGCATTCGAACGACAATGCCCCGTACAGGAGCAACAATCTCAACACGCTGCAAGACATCTTGTGCCGCCCGTATCTGCTCACTCACATCATCAAGATCCGCATTGACCACCTGCAATTCACCCACTGCCGTTTGGGATGCTTCGTTTTCTACTTTGACAATCTGAGCCCGCGCTCGCGCAATCCGCTCAGTCGCATCTCCGATCTCAGCGAGGATACGTCCTTCCTCACCTTTCAGGTTTGCAAGCGAACGCTCGATGCGCAGCACATCTGACTTTCGGATCAGTCCCTTACCCAAAATCTTCTTCTTGGCATCCAGCTCTTCTTGGAACAACTCCATCTGCTGCTTCACAGCAACCAATTGAGACTGACCACCCTGTATGCGCTCCTTCAAGGCATCGATACCCTGTGCCAGAATATCAATCTCACTCTGCAGTTTTCTCGTTCGGGCTTTGAACGTCAGCGACTGGTTCAGAATGATGCTTTTGATTTTCGGATCGTGTGCCGTGCTTGTCAGCATCTCAGGAAGAACCAGCGTCTTATGCCCTTTGGCTTCTTGTGTTAGCCGCGCTTGAATAGCTTGCAAACGTGCTTGCCGGATCACCAACCGTTCCAGATTTGCTTCTGCAGCTGTTTCATCCAGTTTCACCAGAACATCACCGGCAGAAACCACATCCCCTTCTTTTACGAGGATCTCTTTGATGATCCCACCTTCAAAGTGCTGGACAATCTTGTTCTGGCCTGTGGCAACAAAGGAACCGGAAGCAACCACAGCACCTGCCATGGGAGCACTGGAGGCCCAATAACCAAATCCGGCAAAAGTAAGCGCAATAATGATTAAACTAGCCAATATGGGTGAGCGAGTTGTGCGGGGCACATCCTCATACCAGCTCCCATCAAGTATAAGTGCTCTAGTAGACATTAAAATCACCAAATCTCAAAAGATTAAACTATTCAGCTGGTTGCGCTGCCGGCAGGTTATGCCCCGGAACGTTTTGATGCTGTGAAATGCCCGGCCGTTTTCCTGTAATCAGAGGCATCACTTCATCACGGCTTCCAAACGCCGCCACAGTCCCGTCTTTGAGCATCATGATCTTATCAACACAGCGCAGCAGCGCAGGCCTCTGTGTGATCGCAATGACAGTCATCCCATCCTGCTTGGCACGCCCAAGAGCTTCTGCCAAAGCATGTTCCCCGATGGTGTCCAGATTGGAGTTTGGCTCATCCAACACCAACAGACGAGGGTTGTTATAGAACGCCCGAGCCAACCCAATCCGCTGCCTCTGCCCGCCAGAGAGTGGTGCTCCATCCATGGCAACCTGCGTTTCATAGCCCTGAGAAAATTGAGAGACCATCTCATGAATGTCCGCCATTTGAGCTGCCTTGAAGACATCCTCATCTTTGGCTTCTCTGTTCATTCGGGCAATATTCTCTTTGATCGTCCCCGGAAAGAGCTGAACATCCTGCGGCAAGTAACCGATATTCTCACCGAGCTGCCGACTATCCCAGTTCCTCAAGTCCATCATATCAAGACGCACATTGCCGGCTGTTGGGATGAGAGATCCAACCAACATTTTTCCAAGCGTACTCTTCCCGGAACCAGACGCGCCAACAACAGCCAGAGAATCTCCTGGAGAAAGCTGGAACGAAATACCATTTAAGATCACACGCTTGTTTGGAGGCGGTACGAATAGCAGCCGCTCAACACTCAGTCGGCCAGCAGGATTTGGCAACCGAAGCCGATGCACATTAAGCGGAGAGGTATGCAGCAATTTCTGGATACGCCCATAAGCGTTCTTCGCACCGACATAGCTCTTCCAGCCATCAATAATGCCTTCAACAGGAGCTAGAGCACGACCACCAATAATGGACGCAGCAATGATCATACCGCCAGTAATTTCGTTAGAAAGCGCAAGCCAGGCCCCCCATCCAAGCATCGTGATCTGAGTAGACAAGCGAATGAACTTGGATACAGCTGAAATCAGAACATTTCGATCCTGCCCCAGTATCTGAGCCTTCAACGATTCAGCAGTTTCCTTACCCCAGATAATCACACCTTCAGGGATCATTCCCATTGCGTTCATAACCTGAGCATTCCGTGCCATCGCTTCCGCCTGCAGGTTTGCACGGGAAGAAAATGCATTGGCCTTTCCAAATGGAACAGCGGTTAGTCGCTGGTTGATCCGCGCAAGAACGAGCAGCAGCAAAATGGTCGTTGTCACGATCATTCCAAGTTGCGGGTGCACCATGTAAACGACAAGCAGATAAATCGGAGCCACAGGTGCATCCATCATGGTCAGAAGCACGGACCCCGTCAAAAAGCTCCGCAACTGCTGCAAGTCAGAAAGAGCCTGAAACTCCTGACTGCTTCCATTATGCGATGCCCTTGCTGCTGCACTGAGCACAGGCCCACCGAGCCGCGTCTCAACATCCACAGCAACCCGCATAAGCATAAAGCGGCGAAACATATCCAGCAGCACATGAGCCAGCACAAGGCCGATGACGATAGCAGTAAGCATAACAAGTGTATCGACACTTCGGCTGGTCAACACACGGTCAGAAATCTGGAACAGATAAATAGGAACAGAAAGGATCAGAAGGCTGGCACAGAAGGAGAAGAACCCGACATACAACAGGTTTATCTTCGCCCGTGCCAGACCATTTTGCATCAACTTTCGAAAATCAATATCCTCATAAGGGCCGCCATTTTTTCTGGAGGCAAAATTGCCTTTTTGGCCAGCGAGCTTTTCTCCATGTGCAGGTTGCTGCGAAATGCCATCCACCTGCAATGTTTTGCTCGCCTGCCCTCCACGCTGTCGGCTATTATTCTTTGTCTCTCGAGCTTTAAACATACATTCTCTCTATAAAAATCTATTAAAATCAAACAATTATATCTGAGACCATATCACTCTCGCCCGCATAAGGAACAAATGCGGGAGATGATCCGGCTTCACTTCCAGTGTCATTGCCAGTAAACGCAACAACCTCCGAAACCAGATCAGTATTTCCATTCAATGCTGTTTCGAGATCTTCCTCTTCAGAGACTACGATATTGACTTTTATGACAATGTCTTCCTCTGAGTATTCGCCATCCAAATATTGAAAACCCGACTGACTGTCGTAATCAATGATGGTTGCTTTGTTGCTTGTCTTGTTGCTAGACGAATCCAGATACCCATCCTCATCAGCCTCAACAACCTCACCGTTGATCGTCTGCATCAGTACTCCGCTGTCTTCAGATTCCTTATGGATCTTCACGTAATCAGCGTCTGAAAGAACATTGATCTGTTCAATCGCATTGATCTGATAGTAATCACCCGTGATATAAAGGACTTTCAGATCAGTACTGGGCAGGATTGGCAAACCGCCTGTCGCCGAAGAAGCGGTGTACTCATACTCTCCAGCCCGGCCATCCATCGCATCAACCAAACCATGAACTTCAGAAGTCATGGGTTTCATCAGCGACCCACCACCAATGTTCTTAATGGTGCCTTCGTTGGTCAGAACATTGTGCCGCCCCGTACCGTTAATCGAAGTACCCGCGGTATCAACGTAGTCAGTATCAAGAAGAATGTTTTTCTGGCTGATGTAGTTGACGTCATAATAGTTCCCGAGCACGACAATGACGTCATAATTTTGAATGCTATCAATCAACTGCGCCGCATTCACCTGGGTGTTGTCACCAGTTTGAACATAGTAGCCGTTGTTGTTCAGCTGATAGGACACGCAATCATCATCTGACAGATAGTTTTTCTGACTAACAATGTTCAGATCGTAAAAGTTGCCACTCACCACATCGACGGTGAAGGAGTAGTCTGGATTGTCGTAGGACACGTGAGAGGAGATCAGATACTCCCCTTCTGAGGTCACATTGGCATCGTTGTAGACAACCGTGTCCGAGAGACCTTGCCCATTGACGACATCGGTGGGCTGCTCAGTTGGCCCATAATAGAGGTTGCTCTGAATGATCGAGTTTGTAGCGTAGTAATCTCCCATTACAACAGTCGAACACTTCAGCTCACTCAGATCCACGATTGAAGCCACGTTCACGGCCTCATTATCGCCAGTCGTCACATAGCTGCTATCATTTTCGTCATCATCAGAGCTCTCATCACTAACTTGCTCTTCTTCAGGCAGTTCACCGATGTTGTCACCGCTGGTGAATGATGGGTTCGGAGCATCATTTTCAGCACGTTGAACCAGTGCTTCACCGATAGCATCAGCTGCACTTTGAGCATCCTCCTCCTCAAAAATCTGATCGAGAGTATCGAGCTCTATTTCATTGGCAGCATCCAGAAGCTGTTCTAACACCTCATCGGCATTGCTCTCTGGAATATCATCACCAAACTCGCTCTTGGACAGCAACAGATCATCATCTGTGAGGGCATTCTCTTGAGCGAGGTTGATTTCGATGTCAGGAGCATAAATATCGCGATAGGTGAAGGTGATTGTATAGGTGTAGTCGAAAGACTGACCGACATCACCATTTTGCGGCAGATCTGTTTCACCATTATCTTCAAAAAACACACCTTCAGAAGGCAGCGTAAAGTCCGAAGCATTTACAAGCGTCTCAACCGAATATGGGAGACGAGCCTGAGAGGCTGCGCCAATCTCTGGTAGCAGTGAAGGAAGATTATAGAATTTCTCATAGGGAAGCTCAGCGGTATCTCCGCGAGAGTAAACAACTTCCACCGGGGTAATAACAATAGCGTCTTGAGCAAACCAGGCTTCGTCAAAGCTCTGTTCGGCTGTAGCGATACTATCAAAGATCTTCATATAGCCGACAAAGTGCCAGCTTAATTCATTTATAGCCTGCGACAGCATAAAATATCCTAACAATTTCATATGGATATATAAAATGACCTGCGCGGATTGCTCCGCGCAGGCCTTGTTTAGGTCTGTTTATGCAAGGTCGTCTTCGCCAACAACGTTCACGGTTGAGGAACCGCCAACAACATTGACATCAACAGCATTGGCCTGAACGTTCGCACCCATGACGATTGTCTGGTTGAAGGCATTTGCCACACCCAGAGCATCAGCAGTCGCAGCCGTAGAAGCCGTCACGCTGTAATCATCACCTGTACCGAAGTCGAAGACTGTCTCAGCATCAAAGATACCGTCAGCAGACAATGCTCCACCAGCTTCAGCACTTACTTCTTGATGTAGAGAACCATTATTGGTAACCGTGGCGTTAGTGATCTCATCCTGATCAAAAAGGGCGTTAGCTTGTACGGCAGAAAACGTCGTATCAGTGCCGTCAAAGTCATCTTGACTGGAACTTGTCGGACTACCGTCGGGTGTAACAGTCATATTGGGCAAACTGTCATCTTCACCAGTAAACAACACAGCATCGTTATGGCCGGTAACCTCAGTTTCAGTTGAGTTTACCTGCTTATTTCCACCTGATGACAATGTCTGATTAAAAGCAGAAGCCTTCGCAGTGGAATCAGCAGACGCAACAGCCTGAGCAGTTATGCTGTAATCATCACCAACCCAGCCACCATCAGCATCAACTTTGAAGGAACTGGAACCATCATCTGAGATACCGGAACCTGCATTGGCATCCCAAACACTGTTACTATCACTAGCTGTAACTGTCTGATCAACGGTACCATCATTAGTTACAGTATTGTCACGGATATCATCGCCATCATATGCAATGTTGATCTGGCCTGCAAACAATGCCGTGTCAGCGTTCCCGGACACACCACCTGAACGCAGAGAACCAGCCTGAGATCCAATCATATCATCCCCAGTGGAAACGACTGTTTTATTATCTCCAACAATGCTGGTCTCTGCTGTGTTAACCTGTACGTTACCACCCGTGACAATCGTCTGATTGAATGCAGAAGCTTCTGCGATTGCATCTGCCGATGCACTGGTTTGACCAGTCAGGCTGGAGTTGTCTTCAACCGCAGCAGCACCCGTCAGATCACTCTCAACGCTTCCATCATCTGGATCACCACCCAAAATGCCATCGCCACTCGTAGCTTGTCCACCTTGAGCAGTCACATCCTGAGTTACCAAATCATTGTTCGTTACAGAGGAGTTATTTGCATGATCATGATCATTGAGGAAGTTATGCTGGCCAGCTGTAAGATCACTGGAGAGCCCTTGACTTCCCTGATCACCCATCAGTCCAGTGATACCAAAACCATTATCCTCACCAGTAGCAACAATCTGACTATTCCCCCCAACAGATTCTTCTGTAAGTGAGTTAACCTGAGAGTTCCCACCTGTTTGAATCCGCTGGTTCATCGTGGAGGCTGATGCCATTGCATCAGCGGATGCGCTCGCAGATCCCACGATATTTGAGTCGTCACCAACCCATACTGCGCCTAGACCACTGTCATCGCCCGATGTCGCAATTCCATTACCAGCAGTTGCAGTACCGCCAGTGGATGAAACATTTTGATGAACATGACTACCACCGATATTTTCAACTACAGCACCGATAACATGATCACTATCAGACAGATCATTTATCTGAACGTTTTCGGAAGTCGTATCGGTATTGACGGTTGCATCACCCAAATTTTTGGCATTCATACTGGCATTTTCACCGCCAGAAACAGCTGCCACTGAGTTACCGCCGATAACACTGTAGTCAAGTGAGTTACCCTGAGAGTTGCCACCGGACTTGATAGACTGTTCAAAGCTAATTGCAGCCGCGGTTGCATCAGCAGATGCAGCGGAAGATCCTGCAATATCACTGTCGCCACCGACACTACCAGCAGAACCGACGTGAGTGTTATGAGCGAAGATGCCATCACCTGTTGATGCAGAACCGCCATCCGCATCAGCAGTTTGCGAAACATGCCCATCATTTGTCACGAGAGCATCGCCAACGCGATCACCATCATGCATATGGTTTGTTTGCAACGCCTCTAAGTTCGTATCAGTTAAAGATGAAGCAGACAGTCCGCTTTGATGAAGATTCAGTGATGCGCCATCCTCACCAGCTGTTGCAGCAGCACGAGTGGAACCAACCACATCCATTGATGCAGAGTTGCCTTGGCTGTTGCCGCCAGATGCAATGTCCTGCTTAAAGCCCAGAGTTACCGCACTGGCATCTGCAGACGCAGCGGCCGCGCCAGAGATAGATGAATCATCAGAAACGTATGAACTGGAGCCAATTGAGCTTTGCCCGTTACCATTATTCTCAGCATAAATACCGGAACCAGTTTGAGCAGTACCACCATCGGAGAAGACTGACTGATTAAGGCTTCCATCATTGGTCACGTCAGGAGACGAAATTTCTTCTCTTCCAGTCCAAGAGAATAGTCCGCCATCTGTTAGATCATTTGACTGATCAATGTTGAGTTCAGTATTTGTGTCAGTGATGCCGTTCAGGGCACCGCCAGAAATGCCAGCAGGACCACTTTCACCAGCACCACCAATGTTTACATCTCCTCCAGTTATCTGGAGGTCAGTTGAGTTGCCCTGCTGATTTGCCCCGGTTTGGATTGTTTGGTTAAATGAGCGGGCTAACCCTAGGCTATCAGCTTGTGCGATCGTTGAACCACTGACATCCTCATCATCACCAACGCCTACAGAAGCGCCTAAAGCAACATCAGCTGAGGTCCCCTGAGGGCGAACAGCACTCACACCATTACCAGAGGTTGCCTCGCCACCATTAGCATCAACGTCCTGCAGTAGGCTTCCTTCATTCAATACATAAGGGGACTGAACAGAATCCCAATCACCAGCAGTATTTTCTTGCCAAATAGGTAGGTCTGTGTCGGTATCACCACCTGTTGACGGAACTCCATTCGCCTTCAGGCCACCAGAGCTGTCTTCGCCTGCGCTCGCAGCTGTGTAGTTACCACCAGTCACCGCACCGTCAATACTGTTTGACTGAACATTTGCACCAGTTGCAAGACCTTGGTCAAACGCTAGCGCATATCCTTTGCCGGAGGAGGACGCGAGGGAATCTGCATCAATTGTTAGATCATCACCAACCCATAGCGCATCATTGATGTCCTCAATACCATCACCAGCTTGTGCATGAATGAATGAAAAGTCAGAGGAGTTTGCATCAACATGCTGATGCACTGGTTGAGATTTATTCGTAACCGAAATATCTCCGGCTAATGTATCCTGATCACCAATATTGTTGTTCTGGTCAAAATCAGTGACGGTGTCGGTTTTAGGACTGTTAGGATTATAACTAGACATATCGTCTCCAAATATTCGGAGAACTGCCCTGCAAAAAGCCGATCATTTACGTCAGCTGGTTGCTACAGGTTCTCCTGAGGATTGAAAAAATGTTTCATTCCATGATTTGAAGGCTGTCTTTTCAGTTCAGCGTTTCGATCTGGGACCAAAGAGAGCATATGGCTCGCATACCCGGATAGCTCCGAATTTTAGGCACAAGGGTCCAGCCCGCACAAACAAGGTATCTGCACGATAAACATGATTTCGGCTTCAGAAAGCGAAGGAACCGATAAAATGCTTTGGTTCTGGGTTTCCGCTCTAAATACTAACTAAATGCTCTTGCTAAAACGAATTGACTCCATTCCTTCAAACAAAGCTCCAGCAAAGACAAGAAAGAAAATTCCTCACGGAAGCGGCGGAAGCTATAACACGGCCTAAAAAACAGACAAACCAAGAGTAATACTGGGTCAAAACAAACAATACGTTCAATTGAACTAGATAGAAATTACTATGATTATCTAGGATATTAATAGCTAGTTAACGTTAGTATTTGCAAATTAATGTTTTAAATATCACCGAAAACTAATTGGGCACCCCTCACAGGGGTATGTTTATTGGTCTCAATAATGCCGGTCTCATCTAAATCGCCTAGCAAGCTGATCGGGAAACAGGTTTTCAAGAACTCATGCAATATGCAGTAAAATTACAGCACACCCCAAACACTGTTTCAGTGCAAAAGTTATGGATCCATAACCATACTTCGCCGACTAATAAAAGAACGCAATACTCCAATTTAAGGACACAATACGGCACTATTTTTCTATTTCTGATCGCATAAATTTCTTCACAGGTAATTCAAGATTATTTGGCTTCACTGAGATTTATAACCCTCAAGATTCCAGCGCTTCTCCTTTTGATGCTTCATATACTTCACGAAAGCATGCATCACACCCATCCTAGGAGTCGCCAGCAAAAATCAATCTGACAGCCCCTGTCAATGAACCTACAGCTTTGCTACCCTTACGTCAGAATATAGAGACCATGCACATCAACGTATCTTCTTAGACGGTAAGCTCCATGGATGATGATCAGATCCCTCATTCGCCTGACTTTGACGAACTGGATCGCTTGGCCCCCAACAAAGCAGGCAGGCGCAACCTGCTGTTCGCCTTGATTGGCAACATCAACTACAGTTGGTCAAACAATGAGAGCACGTTCATCTACATCCTCCAGCACCTGATGGAAACAGATGAACTCACCGCGACGCTGGTCTTTGGCACACTCAATACAACAAGGGCCCGCGTTGACTTGATTGAGCGTCTGGCCGATGCAAAGCTCAAAGATGATACCCTTAAAAAGAAACTTCGTCGTATCCTGCGCATCTTCAACGAAAGCACGCGGCTGAGAAATGAGTTCAGTCACGCAACCTTCCGGCAAAACCAGCAGGGTGAAATAACGCACACCCATTCAATGCGCATTCAGCGTAAAAACGGGCAAATCCAGCTCGGAGAAATCAAAGCACTGGATGACGCCCGTATCGCCCAAATGGGGAAAGCTATCGAAAAACTGGTCAAGCTGAACCGCGAGATCTGGGCATTCATACCTGAGTTGCAACACGCTATGTCGCATGCAGCAGAGAATCCTCAAACTCAAAACTCACTGCAACTTCAGCCATCCTAAAGGCAGGTCAGCTTCGCCCTCGTTTGCCAGCAGATAAACCAATTAATCTAAAGTAAGCCCAGTAAGGCATAAATCGGAGCAGTTTCAGCGCAGCCACCAACGGGAATGGAAAGGCGATCTCAAACTTCTTTCGATCAAGATCTTTCTTGATCCGCCGCGCCGCACCTTCAGCCCCAATGATAAACGGCATCGGCAACCTGCTGTTCTCCGTCATTGCGGTTTTGACAAAACCCGGATTGATCACCGATAGAGAAAGATTTGCCCGATCAAAACTCGGCTTCAAAGCCTCACAGAGATTGATCAAGGCGGCCTTTGTCGGGCCGTAACTCGCCGCATAAGGCAGACCGCCGTATCCACTCAATGATGAGATGATTGCAATCTGGCCTGAGCCGCGCTCTTTCAAAAGTGGAAATAGATTATGGATGGTACGAACCGCGCCAAAGTAGTTGGTATCCATTGCGTTGACACATACATCATCTGTCAAAGTGGATAGTCCGCCTACATGGAACACACCAGAGCAGTACACAGTGAGGTCCGGCAGCAAGTCTTCGGCTTCAAGTCTTTGAACAGCATGTTCAATCTGCTCTTTATCGGTTACATCAACTGGCAAAGCTTTCACTGAGCTGTGAGCCTTCATCAGTTTTTCAAGGCGCTCAACACGCCGGCCACTCGCCACAACTTTCCAACCATCTGCAACATAGAGCTTACATAGCTCCTCACCAATTCCAGAAGTTGCTCCAATAACCCAGATAATCTTAGTATGTGATGACATGCGTGCTCCCCCCCCAAAAGCAAAACTTCTAAGAGAGAGCAAAGCATAGATCACTTTGTTACGGCAATAACTTCTGTGTGCTGATGGCACACCAGCTGTCAGAGTCCTCTAACTGAGCTTCACAGAGAGGAAGGCTTTTAACTTGAGAAACCAAGAGTTTTCCATCTTGAAGTGCATTCAGATACACAAACCTCTCAGCTTTCTCACCTTCGTCTTCAGCCCCTGGATGCTCGAACTCTGAGATATTCGCATTACTTTCATGACATCCAGCATAGTGGATCTTGAAACGTGGCTCACTGAGAATTTCTTTAAGAGCAACAATGCCTTCCTGACATTCTTCGTGGCTGTCTTTCTCAACATAGGAGGCACCAACCTCCCCATCAGCTCCCACTGAACTCAGCAGAAACATGAGAAGCACGGTTTTCATTTTGTTGTTTCCTTATTTAAAAGCCCTGCCGCAATTACGACAGAGCTCAAAAGACTTAAAAGATCACACTTGCAGAAAGCTTGAAGGTCCGCCCTGGAGCAGTCAATTCATCCAGGGAAGGCTTATATTCAAGATCAAATATGTTCTCGACCGCAGCATTCACCTTCAACTTACGCTCCTCATCAAAGTCGTAAGAGAACCCACCGGCTAAGTTGAGAGTTGCGAAGCCCGCTTCTTCCTCAACTACACCACGCTCAAGCTTCGTATGCTTGCTTGCGAAGCGGGAATACAGATCAGCATAAGCTTGGACGCCATTGTTGAAGCTCCAGTCTTTCACTACACCCAAACGTCCAGAAACTAGTGGTGTATCAGTATGAAAGGTCGTGTGCTCAGGTGTCTTAAATTGACGCCGCATCACTGTCATGCTTGCGTAAGGTTTGAGAGCATATTCAGAAAAGTTGTAAGACCCGGAGACTTCTAAGCCCCACGTTTTAGCACTATCGATATTAACATAGAGATAGTCAGAACCTGTATCACAAACACTCGCGTGAACCGGATTTGACATGTTGCAACTTACGCTATCAATATAATCTTCTGCATCAGTATAGTATGCTCCAACATCAAGCGTGAACACTCCATTATCATAACGTGCACCAACTTCCGCCGTTACAGACTTTTCCGGTTTTAAGTCTAGATTTCCATGAATAACATTTGCCGGCGTAAAAATGCTGCCAATCGTATTTTGAACCAGCGTTGGATATACATATCCTTGACCTAAATGAGCACGCAACGATACGTTTTCGATACCGGTGTAATTTAAACCCAACGCACCGACAAACGCTTGATCTTTATCGTCAATATTCCCTGATGCCCCTTTGTTCTGCCGATTAACAAAGTAGTAGCGACCTCCACCCGTTAATGTCAGATCGTCGGAAACATCCCACTCATCTTGAACGAACGCAGATACAGTGGTTAGATCAGACTTATCCGCTTCAAACTTATTTAAAATTGGAATGCTGGCTCGACTATCAGTTTTCTTATCCAGATTGTCATTGGTGACTTGAAAACCAATTTTCGTCAAATGGTTCTCGAATAAAAGCAAATCAGCCTGTCCATTAAAACCAAAAGTTTGCAATGTACTGTCAATTTCATTGTTTTTTTCTGCGGGTGTACCAATGAAGAGATTATTGACTGCAACACGTTCGATCTGTTGAAAATATCCATCCAGATGCAAGTTTGAAATCGTTTCATTTACATCGGCAAAGTCATAAAAGATCCCAATCTTTGTGCGGTCTCGCTTGGGAAAATCAAAAGCCATCACTGGTTCTTCGGAGTAAAGTTCGCTTTCAAGCTCGTAGCGTTCTACCTTGAGGCTGAAATCGTGTTGATCCCCACTGTACCCAAGATAAGCTGTCAAGCTTTGCTCATCAGAACCACTCGGCTCCAAAGTACCGGAAGGCGTTTGCAAATCCCCGGCTTTAGCCTTACGTCCAGAAACGCGATAATCCCACCTATCTACAGTTCCAGAAGCAGATGTAAACGCTGTAAAACCATCATTTGATGAATCAAAACTAGTACCAACTTCAATCTCAACTGGCCTATCAGCACCTTTCTTAGTGATGATATTTACCACACCACCAATGGCCTTCGAGCCGTGTAGAACAGACCCCGGCCCCTTAACAACCTCAACACGTTCGATGTCCTCGGGCGCGATAAGGAATAGCGGCCCATAAGAAGAATGGTCGGAAATTTCCTGCCCATCAATCAATACTACATTCCGAATTGCCTCCTCTCCACGGATGCTAATTCGCTTCATTCCTTGAGTACCACTATCAACGATTTTAATCCCCGGCACATCTCGAAGAACTTCAGTCACACTATCGGCAACAGCACGCTCGATCTGCACGCTATCAACGACAGCGACGGAGCGTGTGACCTCGTCTAGGCTTTGTTCACCGCGGGCAGCGGTTACGACGATCGGACCGAGCTCTTCTGGCTCTTTCTGTTCTTGAGAATATGCACCGGATTGCAGTGCGAGATAGCAGATTCCGGTCATCAAGCCGGAGACAAAACCCTTGGACATCCCTACACCCTTTAATATGAGTTAATGACTCATATTATTGAGTAGAGATATCTATCAATGTAAAAATGATCATTCGAAAATAAATATGAATATAAGACTCATGTTTGTGTCATTTTGATCACATCCAACATAACTGCTCCCCTTCTCCTTTGATTTGGATCAAGCGAACACATCCATGCTGCGCTCCCTTCCTGTACTTCTGCAGCCACTCACAAAAGCTGATTCGCTCATCTCACAGTGCATGAGACAAAGAAAACCCACCCTCATGGTTGATTGAAGGTGGGTTCTGCCAATTGTCTTGTCTGACGTCAGCAAATGCGATGTTTAGTCGTAAACAGCTGAAACCTTCTCTTTGTAAGCTTCCAGAGCGTTTGCTGGCAGGCTGTGTGCGATGCCCTGGTGACAATCAATACAAGTCTTGCCTTCCTTGAATGCATCAGAGTGAGCAGCGGATGCGCGGCCTTCTTGAAGAACAAAGTCCATAGAATCGAACTCGTGACAGTTGCGGCATTCGCGGCTGTCTGTCTTCTTCATTGCAGTCCATACGTTGGTTGCTAACTCAAGACGTTTCTCTTCAAACTTCGCAGGGGTATCAATGGAACCCAAAGCTTTGTGATAAAGCTCTCTGGTTGCCTGCACCTTCCGAACCACCTTATGCACCCACTCTTTAGGCACATGGCAGTCAGGACAGGTTGCCCGTACGCCTGAAGCATTGTTGTAGTGCGCTGTCTCAGTGTATTCCGCGTAGACGTTTGCTTCCATCTCATGACAGCCAATGCAGAACTCTTCTGTATTGGTCATTTCCATAGACCAGTTGAAGCTACCCCAAAAAGCCACACCAACAACGACACCAATCAGCAACAGAGCACCTGCAGAAATCGTCGCAGCAGGATGCCTCAGAAAACGCCAGATCCGTTTGATCAGGCCAGGCCCCTGATCTTTATTGGGAATTGCGCCTTGATTGCTCATATTTAGTTCCTCCAGTCAGAGTGCCATCTAGCGTTTGCTTGACGGAGTAAATTCATTCTCCACGAGCGGCTCAGCTTCGACCTGAGGAACATGGCATTGCGTGCAGAACCAGCGTGTACCAGCAACCTGATCCAGCTGACGCCCTTCACGGTCCGCATAGTGTGTCATGGAAAGGGTCGGTGCTTTTTTCTCACCTGCATTTGCCCAGTCATGGCAAGTCAGGCACTGGTTCACCTTCAGGTCCACCTGATAGGCTTCAGTCTTGTGCGGCACCAATGGTGGCTGCTGACGAAACTCGCGGTTCACCCGGGTGTTTTGAGGACGAGCAATCGGTTCTACGAACACGGGCTCATCGACCTGTACACCCCGCAAGGACTTTACCCCCTCGGCATGTGCGTTCAAGGCAGCAAAGCCGGTAAGGTTCAAAACCGCCATAATGGTGATAGCCTTCCAAGGCACTCCCGTTTTCATTTGTGACCTCCCATAGCTTTGGTCGCGACCGGATCGCGGGGGCCCGGTTCGATTGAAGTAGGTTGAATAAGTTGAGTATCGAAACGATGGGTGAAACTGAAAACGTCCAGATCGCATACGTCGATACAGCGACCACAAGACGTACAGTCCCGATTTTGAATGAGCGGGGTATCATCCCCTTTGCCTCGCAGAGCTGGCGAGATCACATGGTTCTCAGGGCAAACCTCAAAGCAGTCCATGCAGTCATCACAAGCTTCGCGGTTCTTGGCAGAGACCCGCAGCAAGCTCTTAGTGTTGAGCAGTCCATACACTGCACCCATAGGGCACAGATGTCCGCACCAGCCATGCCGGGAGACGAAAGTGTCAAACAGAAACACCATCAGCACCGCAGCCCAGGCGAAGCCCATGCCAAACACCAGCCCACGGTGTAGCAAGGTGACTGGATTGACCAGCTCGTAAGCCAGAGAACCAGATCCGGCAGCGACAAGCAGCGTCATCGCCAGAACCCAGTAGCGGGTGTGCTTTTTCGGTTGCCATCCCTTTTTCAGATCAAGCTTACGATGCAGCCAGTTTGCACTGTCAGTCACCACATTCATGGGACAAACCCATGAGCAGTAAAGCCGACCACCAAACACAGCGTAGGAAACAATCACAATGGCCAGACCAATCAAACCGGTCAGCTCAGGCCAGTGTCCCGTCACCATTGTCTGCAACAGCAAAAACGGGTCTGACAGCGGAAGGATGTTCAGCGTCATGCTGGACGTCAGCGTTCCTTTGACAATCCAGATCCCGGCCCAGGGACCAGCAAGGAAAAGAGCCAGAACCAGCAACTGAGTGCTTCGTCTAAGCAGCAGAAAGCGGTTACGCAGAACCCAACTCCGCTTCTTTTCCTTAAGGCTTTGGGCGTCTAATGCATGCGTAGTCATCACTGCCCCTTCCCTGGCTGGAACACGGGCTTGAAGGCACCTGCATCCGGCACACGATCCGGCAGATCGATCACACCTGGCACCAACGCATTTCCTGCCTTGGCTTTTTCCTCCCAACCAAGCCGGTAGTGCTCTGCACTCTCAGCTCTGGCAATGCGGCGAGGAAGAACCTTGATCGCAGACTCTGGCAGAACACACGCCTTCTCACATTTGCCGCAGCCTGTGCAGGTATCTGCATAGACAGTTGGCGAGAAGACAGCATGGCTGCCCGTTCGCGTGTTTGGCGTCATCTCAAGTTTGATCGCTTCATCAATCAGCGGACAAACCCGATAGCAAACGTCACAGCGCAAACCGAGGAAGTTGAGGCAGTTCTCCTGATCGATCAGGACAGCCACACCCATATCAGCATCATCAATGTCGGTGAGAGAATGATCCAGTGCCCCTGTTGGACAGGCAGCAACACAAGGAATGTCCTCACACATCTCACAAGGCACATCACGAGCTGTAAAGTATGGTGTTCCGGTTGCCGGGCCAGTTTCACCAAGCTCGGCGAGCTTCAAAGTGTCATAAGGACAGTCACGAACACACAGTCCACACCGCACACATGCACTCAAAAACTCTTCTTCAGTAAGAGCCCCGGGCGGTCTGATGGCGTCGGCAGGCAAAGCCTTGGCCTGCGCCTGATAGACCGTCAGGAACGTCGCAGCAACAGCACAGCCACACGCCGTGCGGGCTGCGTCGCCAAGAAACTGACGACGCTTTGCACTGCTGAGGCCTGTCTTTTTGAGATCAGACATGGTTCTTATCCATTGCTGCTCAGAGGGTTGCTCTAAGCGCTTTCGACTTTACAAGCGCACTTCTTGAAATCCGTCTCTTTGGAAATCGGACAAGTGGCATCAAGGGTGAGTTTGTTGGTCAGCTGACTTGCATCGAAGAAAGCCATGTAGACCAAGCCCTTAGGCACCTTGTTACGACCACGGGTTTCAACGCGTGTCTGCACTTCACCACGACGGGTTGATACAGTGACCTCTTGCCCTCTGCGTAGACCACGCTCACGTGCATCTTGCGGATGCATGAACACGACACCGGCAGGGAATGCTCTGTGCAGCTCAGGAACACGACGGGTCATAGAACCTGTGTGCCAATGCTCAAGAACACGACCAGTGCACAGCCAGAGATCAAAGTCTTTGTCAGGCATTTCTGCAGGCGGCTCGTAAGGAGCAAAGATGATGTTCGCACGACCATCTGGCTTTCCGTAGAAGCGGACGCCCTCTCCTTTTGGAACGTAAGGATCGTAGCCTTCACGGAAGCGGTAGAGTGTTTCCTTGCCATCAACCACTGGCCAACGCAGGCCGCGAGCCTTGTGATAGGTGTCAAAGTCAGCCAGATCGTGCGCATGACCGCGACCGAACTGAGCGTACTCTTCAAACAGACCCTTCTGAACGTAGAAGCCAAAGTCTTCAGACTCGTGGTTGTTGAAGCCTTCTTTCACTTCAGAAACAGGGAACTTGTCGACCACACCATTGGCGAAGAGAACTTCAAACAGTGTCTTGCCGCGTAATTCTGGCTTCTTGGCAAGAAGTTCTTCAGGCCAGACTTCTTCTGTCTTGAAGTACTTGGAGAACTCCATAACCTGCCAGACATCTGACATAGCTTCACCCGGAGCCTTCACCTGCTGACGCCAGAACTGAGTACGACGTTCTGCGTTGCCGTAAGCACCTTCTTTTTCTGCCCACATAGCGGTTGGCAGAATAAGATCAGCAGCCATTGCAGTAACGGTTGGATACGGATCAGACACCACGATAAAGTTGTCTGGGTTCCGATAACCCGGCCAGCCTTCCTCGTTCATGTTTGGAGCAGCTTGCAGGTTGTTGGTGCACTGAACCCAATAGGCATTCAGCTTGCCATCTTTAAGCATCCGGTGATGCAGAACGGCGTGGTAACCAGGCTTACCAGGGATCGTACCTTCAGGAATGCCCCAAGCCTTTTCACAGATCTCGCGGTGCTTAGGATTCTTAACCACCATGTCCGCAGGCAGACGGTGCGCAAAGGTGCCAACCTCACGGGCAGTACCACAAGCTGATGGCTGACCAGTCAGAGAGAATGGACCATTGCCTGGCTCGGAGATCTTACCTGTCAGCAGGTGCACGTTATAGCAAAGGCTGTTGACCCATGTACCACGTGAGTGCTGGTTGAAGCCCATAGTCCAGAGAGACATAACCTTCCGGTTTGGATCAGCATATGCCTGTGCCAGTTTCAGGAGTTTCTCCGCAGGTACACCGGACATTTCCTCTGCATACTCAAGCGTATACTTGGAAACGAGCTGCTTATACTCTTCAAAGTCGATCTTGGAGATCTTGCCGGAACCAGCATTCTCAGCACTTGTCTCACGCTCGTCATTTGGACGCAGACCATAACCAATATCTGTCGCAGTCTTGGTGATGTTGACGTGCTTGTTCACGAAGTCCCAGTTCACCGCATCATTCTCGATGATGTAGTTGGCGATGAAGTTGAGGATCACCAGATCGGTCTGTGGTGTGAACACCATACCGTTGTCGGCAAGCTCGAAGCTGCGATGTTCGAAGGTGGAAAGAACATGCACTTCACAGCCAGGCTTTGTCAGACGTGTGTCTGTCAGGCGTGACCAGAGAATTGGGTGCATCTCTGCCATGTTCGCGCCCCACAGCACAAACGTGTCAGCAAGTTCCAGATCATCATAGCAGCCCATTGGCTCATCAATACCGAATGTACGGATGAACGCTGCCACAGCAGACGCCATACAGTGGCGCGCATTTGGATCGATGTTATTGGAACGCAGACCCGCCTTCATAAACTTGGAGGCAGCATAACCTTCCCAGATGGTCCACTGACCAGAGCCAAACATACCAACCGCAGACGGACCAGTCTTCTTGATCGCGTCCTTGAACTTGCCAGACATAACGGTGAAGGCTTCATCCCAGGAAACAGGCTCAAACTCACCATTCTTGTCGTAAACGCCACCGGTCTTACGCAGAAGCGGTGTTCTCAGGCGATCCTGACCATACATGATCTTGGAGAGGAAATAGCCTTTGATGCAGTTCAGGCCGCGATTTACAGGCGCGTCAGGATCACCCTGAGTTGCCACAACGCGATCATCCTTCACACCAACAAGGAGTGAACAGCCTGTACCGCAGAAGCGGCAGACAGCCTTATCCCAGCGGATGTCGGAGGCTTTTCCCTGAGCCTCGGCGGACTTTGGTAGAGCGATGCCAGCTGCAGAAGCAGTTGCTGCAACCGCTGCTGACTTAATTATATCTCTGCGAGATGCCGTGATTGACATGGTTTGCCTCCCGTTAGGCCGCCTTCAAGTCAGGGTCGGTGTTTGGTTCGAATTGATGGTAAGTAAGTCCTGCAGACACAACGCCCGGGGTCCGGTGGAGCTCCATCACTTGCTGATCAGCAAATGTCTCATCCGTGTCTTCCACTGTGACGACGAGCTGCCTTGTATCTTCATTGGTGATATGAACTTCCACGCCCAGAAGGGCTGTGATTGCTTCGGAAACCTCTTGGGTCTTGCCCGGCTCGCAGGTCACAAGAACGCCGCAAATGTTCATAGAACCTCCTCTTGGAGTTTAATTTCACGCATTTCGATGGATCCATTGGGACAGGCAACAAGGCAGGCACCACAGCCGGTACAGGCTTCACTGTCCAAATCAGGAATTTGCTGGCCACCAAGGCCAAGATGAAACCGGATTGCCCTCATCTCACAAAAGTCTGCGCAGGATCGGCACGCGATCTTTTGAAAAGAGAGGCAGTTGGAACCGATGGTAGCTTTCATCGCCCAGGGAGCCTCATCAGTCTTGACCAACGCTCCCTCCTTGCAGGCGTCGACACATTCCTCACAAAACGTGCAGGATCCCATGCCGAAATCGACAACAGCCAATCTGCTCCGTTCAGAAATGAGAAGGATCTTTTCAGGGCACGCGGAAACACAATCGCCGCAACCGGTGCAAGCATCCGAAAATTTATCTATGCTAATACTGTAGGGCGGACACGGTTTATCCTCCGCATACTTGGATATACCAAGAAAACGCCGCCTCTCCATCTGCGCTTGCATGATAGAATCAACTTCTCAACTGAACTGAGAAAAATATATCAACGAGATTACTTTTTCATTTTGATTGCAATCAATTTGAAAGCTTGAGAAATACTAGTACTGAAAACTCAAGATTTAAAATTAACTTGAGTTTACATCTCACACTTCCGTGATGATTTAGCTTTCGTCCATATTTCAAATTACATCAAACCAAACTAATTTAGAGAATTCTGATGTAGAGTCAGTACGTTCCGCTCGATAAGATAAAATCAGCACTTGAATACCTATGTTTTAAAGCTGAAATTTTGTACTGCTTCGCTACGGAGCCGTCCCCCATGCAGAACAGCTATCCGAGCCGCAAAAACTCTAAGTTTACAGTGGATTTCCGCGTATTTTTTCTTCCGTAAATCTACATGTTTTATGCAACTGATTTGCACTATCAGATACGGCCAAATCACGCTCAAAATCACAGGGAAATTACTTAGAAATCGACAGACATTTCGAGGCCAACAACCCACGCATCAGAGATGTTTGTCTGCCCATTTGGGTTCACAACATACTGGCCATCCACCGTCGTATAGAACCACTGATTAAACTGAAAACGATGGTTCAGTTCGAAAACGAGTTCGAAGGTCTGACCGGGCAAGTCCTCGCTATAGATGCCTAAGTAAAAAGCACCTGCCGTGATGTCGTTATCACGGCTATCAAACAACCCTTTGTAATAGGCACCACCACTCACTCCATACGGGAAACTATTGATGCTCTGACGCGGGGCCAACGTAAACACACCCCAGATGTTAAGTCCCTGATCCGCTTGCTCTTCATAGACCATTTGGTTGGCGATGAAGTAGAGCCCCCAGTTCCCCTCAATGATGTCATCTGGATCTACAAAACTGGTGTAGTCACTGGTATCATAGTACCCACCAATCATGTAGCGTCCGGGTAGATACGGACCATTACTTTCCTGGCCAACAAGCAACCCGCCTTCAGCAATAGCCAGCACGCCATCTTCGGGATTGAACTTGAAGTTCAGCCCTTGCGTGTCATTGTCCTGAGCATTCACATCAGCATTATAAGCGGCAACCGAAAGATACAGGAACTCCTCCGGTTTAACCGTTCCTCGCACACCCCACTGGCTGAAGGGCGGCGTCGTAAAAGATGGTACGTTTTCAAGCAACTGAGCCGGGTTGCCGTTGACGGCGGTGTTCACATAAAGCGGGAATGCTTCACTGAAGGCAAAGTCAGTACCAGCCGACAATCTGCCAAGCGCAATCTCAATCCGATCATTGGCCAATGTCTGCAGAAAGTTCATCTGCGAAATGCCAAACACATCGCCGATGAAGATCTGCGCCACATCGAAAAAGTTATTGATGTCTTCACCGGAAAGGTCACGCCCGAGACCTTGGTACAAACCCAAGCTAAAACTGGTTCCGTTAAATCCCAACAATGTCTCAAGATCAAAATCAACACTGGCATCAAGCGCCCCTGCATAAGCCAAAGATTGCCGCTCGCCACCAACCGGATTTGCCATGATGTCATGCGTATAGTTCAGCTCTGGATCAATGCCCATGTTATTGAGCTTGGTGCGATATCCGCCCCAGTCTCCAGTCGCGGTTTCCCAGCTGTTCCAGTCTAAAGGCCAACGGCTTGATTGAGCAGAAGCCTCTCCCCCAAATCCCGAGCAGAGCCCAAAGCATGCTGCTGTCAGCCAGCAACACCACCTCAGTTCCAGCAAAAATGTACGGGCAGAAAACGCTCGCAACTGCTGCCTCTCTCGATCAGAAGTCCAGGCCAGAAGGAACGCAAAACAACTCCAGCAAATCAACACTATGCTGGCACAATAATCAGCAGTCCTGAATTGACAGAATTGTCAATCAGATCAATGCAGTGACCACTTCTCACAAAAAAAGCGCGACCTGAAGAGGCCGCGCTGAGATTCAACCTTCACTGAACTGTTCGATCAGTCCAGCAATCCGTCCGATTTATCCATCAGGTATCGGATATGCTTCGCGAAGGGATATGCAAATGGATAGCCGAACACAACACCTCCAGCCATCGCGAGATAGGGCGACATGACTGGCAGCCCAACCCATGAAAAGATCAGCGACAGAAAGAAGAGGTTGATGCCAACCGCTCCAATACCCAACGGGTAAAGATAGAGCGCCAGCCTTCTTACGCTGATGCGATTGCGGAGTTCGTCTTCAGTCATCTGCCTTTAACGACCCTGTGAACGACATAAAGTGAAACAACAAGCATAACTGTTGCCAGCAAAAACCAGAGTTCAGCAGTCGCACTTTGCGGCTGTGGCACAGGGCGCTGATACCCGGAAACCGCCGACATTGCGGACAAAGGCAGCAGACCCGCCATAAAGCCCATAACCATATAGAAAAGCTTCATAATCTAATACTCCCTTGTCAGGCTTCTGTAGATATCAGGTAGCGCGCGAGTAAGACGCTCCGGATTTGGGAACAATGTATAACCACCCTTGCCGAAGATCCGGGCAAACCAGTCCTGCCCATCCTCATCAACAATCACACCATGAACTGCCATGCCTTGACGACGCGCTTCACGAACAGCCATGTAACTGTCTTCAATGCCGTGAATGCCCTCATAGTGATCCAAGTCGTTTGGCTTTCCGTCTGTTAGTACAAGCAAAAGCTTCCGCTGTGTTTGCTGCAAGGCAAGCTGCGCGGTTGTATGCCGGATCGCAGCACCCAGACGGGTGTAATAACAAGGCTTGAGCCCGCCAATCTTCGCAATCACCTCGTCAGTCATCTGCTCATCGAAGCCTTTGGCTTTGTTCATGAAAACGCGGTCTCGTTTCAAGGACGAGAAGCCCCAGACGCCGAGATGATCACCACTTGCATCGATACCGCCAGACAATGCAGCCAGAGCAGCCCCAGCAATTTCGATCACGCTGGAATCGCCAACCGCACTCTCAGTGGAGCGGGATGTATCAAGCAACATCGCAACAGAAAGATCACGCTCGACAGCGCGGGCATCCTGGAAGATCCGATCGGACGCATACCCGGATGCCTTCAGATCAACTTGCGCTGTAACCAACGCATCTAGATCCAGTTCAGAACCTTCCGCCTGACGCATCTGCATGATCCGCTTCGGACGTAAAGCTTCAAACTGGCGTTTCACCTGCCGGATACGGCGTCTGTGATAGGCATCTGTCAGCAGCACGCTCTCGTAATCAGGCTCGGCGTCTTTCTCAAGAACGCGGCAATGATCTTCTAGGAACTTACGCTGGCGATGATCCCATTCAGGATAAGTGTATTTGTCGGAAAGGCGTTCGTGGTCCGCATCTTCCGGAGACAGATCCAGATGCAAACGCAAACGCGTCGCGGCTTTCCGCTGATTTTTGGAAAGGCTGATGTAGTCCTGATCATCAGCTGCTTTCTGCGCATTTTCCTCTTCATCATCGTCAGTACTACGATTGAGGTTCATGCTTTCTACCCAGGAGAGGATCGCCTCAAACCGGTGCAGAATAAAACTGTCTTTTCGATCCGCCTGCTCACGCTTCTCGCGCTTCGCTTTGCGTTTCGATGTCGCGTTGGCACCTTGCGGTGTTGGCGGAGCTTGCTCATCCGAGCGCTCTTCACCCCGTTCACCGTTGACCAACTCACTGGAAACCCAGATCGGCACAGGCGCAAAAGTGCAATATCCACGTGGAGCCTGCAGCTTCCAACGCTCATCAACACATTCCATCGCCTTGCGAATAGTTGCACTTGTGCTGGTCACCGCACGCGGTCCACCAAGCAGTTCCAGAACAATAGCTTCAACCGCAGCTTCCCATTCAGGAAGACTTGGACGCTTACGAGTTTGCAACAAGAACTCGCAGGATTCACGGAAGAACTTCTGCAGGCCACTGCACTTTTCCCAAACACGCTCAATAGCTTGCTTGGCCAAAGCCAACGCCTGAACATCCGCCTGCAATGGATCTTCCGGCATTTTCTGAACATCACAGTTGGCCGCAAAAGCAGCAAGCCAGATGTAATGCGCGCGGTTCATCTCCGCACTTGGGAAAACACCGAGAACCGGCGGAAGTCTTAAACGCTCACCATCAAACTCGGAGAGAAAAATAGTCTCAGCCGCGTTACCCAGTTTGCGTTTGACGGGCATACGGTAGGTTGAAGCGGTCGCCGGAGCTTGACTGATCTCGACTTTCGCTTCACCACCTAACCCGCGAAACACCACTTGCACGGAGGTACGAAGCTTAGCCAGCTCGACCTCCATATCTTCGTAGTGCACTGGAGCACCCAGGCTTGAAGCATAATCATGCCACAGATTACCTACGGCTTCTTCAGGCTCTAAAAACTCCAGTATTTGCTCTTTCATCAGGCTCACCCGTAAACAACTGCGATCAAATCACGAAGCGCAACCTGAACATCAGGTTCATCACTCAGCGGTTCAACAACAGAGTATTGCAGTGCTTTGTCGACTGGCATACCACCAGCAATCAGGGATGCTGCATAGATCAGCAAGCGGGTTGAAACACCCTCTTCCAGATCCAGGCTGGAAAGACCACGGATATGGCCGGCGAGACGAACCAGGTTCTTGGTACGCTCAACATCAAGTCCGCTTTCTTTAGCAACAACCTGAATTTCAGTTTCCGCATCAGGGAAATCGAAGGTGGTTGAGAGGAAGCGCTGCCGTGTGGAAGGCTTCATCTGCTTCAGAACGTTCTGATAGCCGGGGTTATAGCTGGCAACGAGCATAAAGTTCGGAGGAGCTTGCAGCTCTTCGCCAGTTCTCTCAATGATGAGACGACGACGGTTATCGGTCAGCGGGTGCAGAACAACCGCAACGTCTTTCCGTGCTTCGATCACTTCATCAAGATAGCAGATCGCACCTTCACGAACAGCGCGGGTCAGCGGGCCATCAACCCACTCAGTCACGCCGCCTTTAAGCAGGTAACGACCAATCAGGTCTGCTGCGGAAAGATCATCGTGGCAAGCCACGGTGTAGATCGGGCGACCCAGCTTCGCGGCCATGTGTTCCACGAAGCGGGTTTTGCCGCAGCCCGTCGGCCCCTTCAAAAGAAGGGGCAGACCTTTGTTAAAAGCCGTTTCAAATAATGCACATTCATCGGCGATTGGCTGATAATAGGGCACATCAAAAACGTGGTTCTGTACAGTCATTAACGACCACCTTCCAGAACTGCTTGGGCTTCAGGGTTGCTTCCGGTTACTGGTTTGGAACCAGATGTCTCGGTGAACAGTTCCTTCCGTGGTACGAGCACGGAGTAGATGAACAGGATTGCACCGAGTACAACAGCTGCACCAGCACCGAAGCGCATGATGTAGAACACTGTCAGCTGATCCTGAACGGTCATGAAGTCTTCACCAACAACACGCTGCATGTGTGTCTGGATGGTACCAGCAAATGTCAGCACGAAGGTCATGAAGGACATACCACCGGTCATGAGCCAGAAGCTGCCCATGTTGATAACCTGGTTGTATGGGTTACGACCCTTCAGCATTGGCATTGCGTAGGTGAATACTGCAAGGTTCAGAGCAACGTATGCGCCGAAGAAGGCAAGGTGACCATGCGCTGCAGTGATCTGAGTACCGTGTGAGTAGAAGTTCACACCGTGCAGAGTATGCAGGAAGCCCCATACGCCAGCGCCGAAGAACGCAACAGTTGCGGAACCGAGAGACCACAGCAGAGCTGCTTTGTTTGGATGGTTCTTACGACCCTTCCAGACCATGACGAAGGAGAAGGTCATCATCAGGAAGAATGGAATAACTTCCAGAGTTGAGAAGATGGAACCAATCCACTGCCAGTAGCCAGGCAAGCCAATCCAGTAGTAGTGGTGGCCTGTACCAAGAATACCAGAGAACAGAGCGGTTGCTACGATGATGTAGAGCCACTTCTCGATAACTTCGCGGTCAACACCGGTGAGTTTCAGCATCAGGAAGCCAAGGATGGAAGCCATCACGAGTTCCCAGGTACCTTCCACCCAAAGGTGAACAACATACCACCAGTACATTTTGTCCAGGCTGAGGTTTGCAGGATTGTAGAATGCAAACAGCCATAGCAGGGAAAGAGCCCACAGACCGATCACCAGGATGTTGGTGATTGCAGTCTTACGACCTTTCAGCACAGTCATGGAGATGTTGAACAGGAAGATCAGTGCAGCAACAAGAATGCCGACTTTAACCCAGAGCGGCTGCTCAAGGAACTCGCGACCTTCGTGAATGCCGAAGATATAGCTGACAACAGCACCCAGAGTACCGACAACCAGAATAAGCAACTGGATGTAAGCGAGTTTCACGGAATGGATTTCCCGCTCACTCTCTTCAGGAATGATGAAGTAAGCAGCACCGAAGAAGCCGAGCAGAAGCCAGACGACCAGCGCGTTGGTGTGCAACATGCGAACGATGTTGAACGGCAGCAACTCCGAAAGGAAGTTAGGTGAAACGTAAATCCAGCCGCCGATCAAACCGACGAGAACCTGGATTGCAAATAGTCCAAGCGCAGCTACGAAGTAAGCATACGCAACTTTTTGAGAACTGTATTTCATAATACCACCCCTTAACCAGCGTCGTTCGGTGGCCAGTCTTGCGTGTTGGTCTTATCAGCCCAACGCAAGAATTCTGAGAGGCCGCGGACTTCTTCTTCTGTCAGCTTGAAGTATGGCATCTGACGACGCCCTTCGATGCCGCTAGGTTGAGATTCCATCCATGAGCCAAGAGTTTCAGCAGCATCATCTGGATCATCCAGAACACCCCAACGTGTCATCACGTTGCCGACTTCTGGTGCAAAGTAAGCACCTTCACCATGCAGTGTGTGACAGTTGATGCAGGAATGCTTTTCCCAAACGTGCTTACCAAGGACGACTTCGTCCGTAAGCGGAGCCTTAGCAGTCGATTCATTCACGACGTAAAGGTGGCTGTCGATTGAGAGCACGGCAAATATGCCTATGAAGAATAAGGATCCCCCATAAAAAATATTTCGTGCCCGCGATTTTGTAAGGAATTCTGACATCTACGGAATCCTATCGTGGTTACGGTCCCGAAGATGATAAAATTGACGCCAGTGGCGAAGTTTGTGCTAGAACAACCTATTCGGTAATTACCGGATATGTAAGAAATAATTTAAATAAAACAATGAGATACAAAATCGAGAATACTGGTACTTATGCCTAGTACCACACGCGTGAGTACCCCACTCGGCTTAGGAGTCGCCCATAGGGTCCAAATCAGCCAGAGTCTTCAGCTTGCCGAGGTCTGTCACAACAACCTTTTTACGACCGCTGGTCACAATTCCCTGCTTCTCCCAAGCACTTAGCAAACGACTCACGGTGTAGAGTGTTGTGCCTGTCATCTCGGAGATATTCTGGCGGGTAAGCGGAAAATCGATTTCCATGCCCTCTTCCGTGTCACGATGGCTTTGAATAGCCAAACGCAGAAGTGCACGAGCAACACGCTGCTCAACCTGCTGGGTCGCCAGCTCCAGAATGTGATTGTTAGCCTCTGAGATGCGCTCACCGACGGTTTTGTAGGTCTCCGTGGCAAAGCCATCATACTTCGCAACAAACGTCTGCCAGAGGTTTGTAGGCCAGAACAGCACAAGGCAATCATCAATCGCGACAGCACTTGCCGGATAAGTCGTGCGCCCGATTGCAGGCGCGATGCCCATCAGCTCGCCGCTGACGATGTGGCGTGCAATCACCTGATCACCAGCTGCGGTGGTGCGAATAACCCGCACATGGCCATCGAGAAGCAGAAAGAACCGCTCTGCTGGCTCATGTTCTTCAAAGATAGCTTGACCCGCACTGAAACGCTTTGGCGTTGCTGCGTCCAAAATCTCTCTAATATCAACGCGTTCCAGTTTGCGGAACGGAGGAATATGCGAAATAAGATTTTCGTCAAGACTTCTCAAAGAAGACACCGTAGATAAATTAGAAAACACCCAAGCTAATCTGCGAGTGTTTCAGCTCGTGTACTCGTAGGATTAAGCGGCTTGTTTATAGCAGAAAACATTAAGAAATTCACAGTGAACTCATTGGCGTAGTCTATTTTCTGCACATGAGTTCCAACTATCATATACGCGCTACGTTTTTTCCGCTAACCGCGCCTGTTTTCGATGTTTTTTCAACGTGTAATTCCCGCAGCAGCAAGAACAATGGCAGGCCGAGTGACACACCAACGGTGAACACAGAAAGAATCGGTAGCCAAAGAAACTTCATTCCAAGTCGTTGCCCTTCGGCAAAGATGAAGCCTGTCAAAACCACCGCAGAAACCACAACATCCAGCCAGGCAAAAGCAGAAATCTCACCTGCAAAAGCCTCCGCTAAAAGCCGTGGTAAATCCAGGCCATTTTCAAGCAGCCATGGCATAAATGCCCCGTAGGGCAGCAGAAATCCTAAAATACAAAGAACACCATAAAAGTATTTCATCTGCGGCTCCGCAGCTCATAATCTCAAAAGCAATAGGGCGATCCTAGTAAAGTTCTTGGCCCAAAACAACAAAAGCCCCACCAGGATGGCAGGGCTTTCGTAAATCGTCTAACTCATTGACAGGTCAGCTGTCTCCAAAGAACTCAGCATCATATCCCATAGAGGCCTTCAGCAGTTCCTGAGTGTAGGCAGTCTCTGGTTTGGATTGGCGCATAGCCTCAACATCCATCACCTCAACCACTCCACCATGCTGCATAACCGCGATCTCATCACACATATGAGCCACCACAGCCAGATCATGCGTCACCATCACATAGGTGAGGTTATGCTCTTTGCGCAGATCCGCAAACAGGTTCAAGATCTCCGCCTGCACGGACACGTCCAACGCTGAGGTTGGTTCATCCAACAACAGGATCTCCGGTTCAAGCATCAAAGCCCGTGCAACCGCCACACGTTGCCGCTGACCACCAGAAAGCTGATGCGGATAACGGAAGCGGAAATCAGCTCCAAGCCCCACATCATCCAATGCACGAAGCACACGACCGTCAATATCGTCAAACCCATGTAATTTCAGTGGTTCTGACAAAACTCGGTCAACTGTATGGCGTGGATGCAGCGATGCGTAAGGGTCCTGAAAGACCATCTGAATCTTGCGAGCAAAGGCCTTGTCACGCTTATGAGAGACAGGGGCTCCGTCAATATCAATCTCACCGTCCCAGCTCTCAACCAGTCCGCACACAGCGCGCAGAACAGTTGATTTACCTGAGCCAGATTCACCAACGATACCGAAGCTACCACCCTGCTGAACCTTGAGGCTCACATTCTTGACGGCCTGAAAACGATCCGGGCCATCACCGAAGTAAACGTTCAGACTCTTGATTTCGAGGCGCGCATCATTCGTTGCTTCCGCAACCCATGGCTTACGTTCCATCACAGCACTATCAGACCCTTGCATCGACACTGGCCTCCTGCTTCCAACTGTCCTGACGCTGCAGCGCTTCAAGACGTCCCTTAGGCTCCTCAATACGCGGCAAGGCGTTCAGCAGCCCACGAGTATAAGGGTGCGTCGCTTTATGCAGCTCACTGGCCTTACAGGTCTCAACAATACGGCCTGCATACATGATGATGATGCGGTCACAGAAAGAAGAGACAAGGTTCAGGTCGTGACTGATAAAGATCAGCCCCATACCGCGCTCCTGCACCAGCTTGTCCATAATCGCCAGCACCTTCATCTGAACGGTCACGTCCAGCGCTGAAGTCGGCTCATCAGCAATCAGCAGTTTGGGATCAGTGATCAGCATCATCGCGATCATCACACGCTGGCCCATACCGCCGGAGAGCTCATGTGGGTAGCTGTCAAACACACGCTCGGGATTACGGATCTGCACCGCTTCCAGCATCTCCAGAGCGCCCTGACGGGCTTCACGGCGCGATGCCTTGGTGTGCAGGCGCAAAGCCTCACAAATCTGCTTACCAACAGTGTGAACCGGGTTCAGCGAGAACTTCGGATCCTGCATCACCATGGAAATCTGGTGTCCACGGATCTTGCGCATCTGCTTCTCAGAATAGTCCAGCAGGTTCTCACCGTTGAACAGGATGGATTTAGCCTCCATCTGCCCCGGAGAGCGGATCAGACGCAGAATACAGCGGCCAGTCATGGACTTACCAGAACCACTCTCACCCACAATTCCAACGCGCTCACGCCCGATAGAGAACGAAATCCCCCGCACAGCATCAACGGTACCATTGCGGGTTGGGAAGCGAACCCAAAGGTCCTCAACGCTTAAAAGCGTATCACTCATGGTCCTCTCCCTCAGCTCTGGCTTTTCTTCGGATCAAGAATATCGCGCAGACCATCACCCAGCAGGTTGAAGCCCAAAGACACGATAAAGATCGCCATACCCGGCATGGCAGCAACCCACCACTGGTCCAGAACAAACTTACGGCCAGCAGAGATCATCGCACCCCACTCTGGCTCTGGCGGTTGAGCACCAAGACCAAGGAAGCCAAGACCAGCAGCCGTCAGAATGATCCCAGCCATATCCAGTGTCACACGCACGATGATGGAGGACAAACACAGCGGCCACACATGACCCACGATGATGTGCATGACACCCGCACCTTGCAGACGCACAGCACTGATGTAATCTGCATTACGAATGGTCAGAGTTTCAGCACGTGCAATACGGGCGTAAGGAGGCCAGGCTGTCAGGCTGATCGCGATAATGGCACTCTCAATACCTGCACCAATCGCAGCAACAAACGCCAGCGCCAAAACAAGGCGCGGGAAGGCAAGGAAGATGTCCACCAAGCGCATCAGCACCTGATCAACCCAACCACCCAGATAACCAGCCACTGTACCAATCAGCAAACCGAAGACCGGTGCGGTGAAGGCAACAATGCCGACAATCAAGAGAGTGATACGGGAGCCATAAACAAGCCGGCTGTAAATGTCGCGACCCAGCTCATCAGTACCCAGCAAATACCCATCTGTCCCCGGTGACAGCAGGCGTTTACTCAAGTCCTGCGCATTCGGTTCAGCGGTCGCCAGCAGCGGCGCAAAGACAGCCATCAACACCAGACCAAGAATGATCAGGAAACCAAGGAAAGCGAGTTTGTTTTCATAGAGTTTCAACCACCCCAGATACAGCTGCACAGCACGCGCATGACCGCGCGATTCAGGTGCATCAGAGGTGAGCCATGCCTTCAAACCAGTCTTCTCAGGCACATTTGATTTTACAGGTGCTGTTGTCATCGTGCCCTCGGATCCACCACTTTGTACATAAAGTCAGAGAAGAGGTTGAGACCCACAAAGATCGCACCAACCACAACCGTTCCACCCAGTACCGCGTTCATATCCGCAGAAAGCAGAGCGTTGGTGATGTAGTTGCCCAGCCCCGGCCAGGAGAAGATGATCTCAGTCAGCACAGACCCTTCCAGCAGGTTCGCATAGGAGAGCGCGATCACAGTAATCAGCGGTATCATCACGTTCGGCAAAGCATGACGCCAGATCACAGCAGTCTCAGAAACACCCTTCACGCGCGCAGTAGTAATGTACTCCTGAGAGAACTGCTCAAGCATGAAAGAGCGGGTCATGCGTGAAATGTAGGCGATGGAATAATAACCAAGAATGCTGGCTGGCAGGATGATGTGGCTCACCGCATTCCAGAAGATCTCGATCTCACCAGCAAGCAGGCTATCGATCAGGATCATCCCTGATACGACAGGAACAATATCTTCATAGTAGATATCAATACGGCCTGGGCCACCAACCCAACCAAGAATGCCGTAGAAAATCAGCAGGCCCATCAGGCCGAACCAGAAAATCGGCATGGAGTAGCCAAACAATCCAACAAGGCGGATCAGCTGGTCAGGCCACCGGCCTTCATTCACAGCTGCAATCACACCCATCGGCACGCCAAGGCCCACACCGGCAATCGTCGCCAGGGTTGCAAGCTCAAGGGTTGCCGGGAATACACGGGCAACGTCTTCAACTACGGGCCGCGCTGTCAGCGTCGACATCCCGAAGTCACCCATAGCCACCTGTTTCAGGAACAGCCAGAACTGCACAATCAGCGGCTGATCAAGACCCATGGCCTTGTAGGCTGCCTCATAAATTTCTTGGGAAGCACGCTCACCGACAACCGCAAGAACCGGGTCGACGGGCATAACGCGCGCAATGATAAAGGTTACGAAAAGCAGCCCCACCATGGTGAGGGTGATGGAGAAAAGGCCAGCGATCAAACCTTTCAAAATCTTGTAGAGCGGCGAGGAAGTCCCTCGCCGCGCCACAGTCGCTGTAGAGTCAGCGATGCTCATTTTGTATCAGCCAATCTTATTTTTTAACAGGCCAGTAGAATACGCTTGTGATCGCGCCACCCGGATTGAAGCCAGATACGTTTGCACGCATGGAGTTCTGTTCGATTTTCTGGAACATAACTGCAAATGGAGCTTCTTTCTGGAAGGTCTTCTGAGCTTCAACGTACATGCGAGCACGCTTCTCACGGTCACTTTCCTGCACAGCCAGATCAGTCAGAACTGTCAGGTCTTTTGCTGGGTAAGCGTTACGCCATGCCAGTTTACCTGTCAGTTTTGCTTCATCGCGGTTGTCAGGGTTGTTCGCGAAGGTGTCAGCGTTTGTGTGTGGATCTGGATAGTCCGGACCCCATGCACCTACGTAGATCTGGAAGTCACGAGCACGGTAACGACCGAGGATCTGTTTACCGGTACCGGTAGAGATCTTCGCGTTGATGCCAGCCTGACCGAAGGTGTTCTGCAGGCTCTGAGCAATTTCGAGACGCTCAGTTGCGTTACGAACGATGAACTCAACGTCGAAGCCATCAGCATAACCAGCTTCATCCAGCAGAGCTTTCGCTTTTTCAACGTTCAGGGAGTAAGGAGTGTCTTTCAACTCACCCATGTAGGTCTGTGGCAGGAACGCCTGCTGAATGGTGTACTGACCTTTCAGGAAGGAACCGGTCATACCTTTATAGTCAACAAGGTACTTCAGAGCTTCCGCAACCTTCGGATGGGACAGAGCCTTATCTTTCTGGTTGAAGGAGATGTACATCAGACGACCACGAAGAGTGTCCTCAACCTTGAGGTCTTCGTTGGTGGAGATGGATGCAATGTCTTCTGGAGATAGGTGACGCGCAATATCAACGTCGCCTTTTTCCAGCATCAGACGCTGAGAAGCAGATTCCATCACGTGACGCACGATAACGCGCTTCATCGCAACTTCACCACGCCAGTAACCTGGAACAGCTGTCAGAGAGTAAGACTCATTTGGCTTCCAGTTCTGCAGCTTGAATGCGCCAGAACCAGCAGAGTTAGTTTTCAGCCAGCCGTTACCCCAGTCACCGTCAACTTCGTTGGACTTAACCAGCTCAGAGTCAACGATGGAAGCGATTGCAGCGGTGAAGCAGTTCAGCACGAAAGAAGGAGCGTACTTCTTGTCAGTGGTGATCTGGAACGTGTTCGCATCAACAGCCTTGATGGTGTCATTCATGTTCTCAGCGGTGAAACCGAACTGAGTAAGAATGAAGGAAGGTGTCTTTTTCAGAGCAACTGCACGGCGGATACTGAATTCAGCGTCCTTTGCAGTTACAGGGTTGCCGGAATGGAACTTGATGCCTTCACGCATTTTGAAGGTAAAGGTCTTGCCATCCTCGGAGATCTCCCAGCTCTCAGCCAGACCTGGGCCATAACCTTTAGAAAGGTCGGATGGGTCCAGCATAACCAGCTTGTCGTAGATGTTGTTCGCCATGTCTGTGCCGGAGAACTCAAACATCTCTTGCGGGTCAAGAGAGATGAGGTCGTCGATACGGCCAGCAATGATGAGCATGTTAGGTGGTGTTGCAGCACCTGCCTCAGTGATGATAGCGCCGGAAATTGGCATCGCCACGCTTGCAGCAAGCGCGAGCGAGAGAAGACTACGCTTAAATTGCATTTAAAAATGCTCCCCTATTTATAAAAGGCCTTCGCATCGTTGGACTGGCAAAGGCAAAAAGAATTGTAATCGCGCATAAGTGCAATCACTGATTAAATTCTTTCATTTTTTAGGAAAGGGAACAAGTACCCTTGGTTGAGCTCAGCCCAAGAATACCATGCAGGAGCTCAATCTTCGCTTGATCCTGAAAGACTAACCTTGCGGTTTCTGCCAGTAATCCAACCTCCCCTAACGGAGTAGTCAATTGGTATGATCAGACCTGATTCAGCCTAAAAAAATCAGCTATTTAATCGTTTTAAGGATGCGCTGGCGACTCCCCAAACGACAAGTGCCGCACACAAGGTGCGGCACTGGAACAAAATGCCAAATTGGACTGAGCCTGTGAGAAATTTTATTTATCAAACACTCTCAAGAGTTGCGGCCTTTTCTTGCTGACCTAACGTCCCCAATTTAGAAATCGCGAATCCGTCACCGCCAAACACGTGCGCATGGCCGCATTCCAGCTTCACCTGACAGCTCTCGCCAGCCTTTGCCTGCGCATCGCCCTTACCCTGAACGGTCACCAGTGAACCATCCGTCAGGCGCACATGCAGGAAGTGGCTCTCACCAAGCTCTTCGATGACTTCCACCTTACCGGCCAGCTCACCTTCGCCGCCGCTCACCATATGCTCGGGACGAATGCCGAACTCCACCTTATCGCCAATAGCAACAGAGGACGGGTCAACAGCAACCGTCACCGGTGCGGAGCCAACAACAGACAGCTCAACACCGTCTTCAGAAACACCAGTCACCTGAGCCTCAATGAAATTCATCTTTGGCGATCCAATGAAGCCAGCCACGAACTTGTTGCGCGGGCGGTGATACAGCTCAAGCGGGCTACCAACCTGCTCAATGCGGCCCGCATTCAGCACCACAATTCGGTCAGCAAGCGTCATTGCTTCCACCTGGTCGTGGGTCACGTACACCATGGTGGCATCCATGTCCTGATGCAGCTTGGCAATCTCGATACGCATCTGCACACGCAGCGCCGCATCAAGGTTGGACAGCGGCTCATCAAACAGGAAGACCTTAGGATTACGAACAATCGCACGGCCAATCGCCACACGCTGACGCTGACCACCAGAGAGCTGCTTCGGCTTACGTTCCAGCAACGGAGTCAGCTCAAGAATACGAGCTGCCTCCATCACCTTCTCTTTGATATCCTCTTTAGAATGCTTGGAGAGCTCAAGGCCAAACGCCATATTCTCATAAACACTCATGTGCGGATAAAGAGCATAGCTCTGGAACACCATGGCAATCTTGCGTTCCTTTGGAGTGCGCTGGTTCACCAGGTCTCCATCAATGAACATTTCACCATCAGTAATATCTTCAAGTCCGGCGATCAGGCGCAGCAAAGTCGACTTACCGCAGCCGGATGGTCCGACAAACACGATCAGTTCACGATCTTTGATCTGCAAATCAACGCCGTGGATGATGCGGGTTGACCCGAAGTCCTTGACGATACCCTTAAGTGTTACATCTGCCATGGTGTTGCCCTCAGCTTAGTTCTTTGAGATTTGCAAGTAAGCCACTTGCCATGCAGGCAGGTTGAGTGCCTCGCCGTCCATTTCCGCACTAAATCCATGCCCCTCCAGCAACACAGCAGAGCTGTAAGCTCCCAGAGCAACACGCATATCATCATTTGTCAGGTTGAAGACGCAGAGAACTTTCTCACCTTCATGCTCACGCTCAAACGCCAGCACATCTTCACCCAGATCAACAAAGTCCAGAGAGCCCTTCTGCAGAACCTTCTGGTCCTTGCGCCAATGCAGATACTTTGCAGTCCGACGCATTGGAGAAACCTCATCGCCCACCTGAGCTTCGGCACTGTGATCCAGATGATCCTGCGCCATTGGCAGCCAAGGCTTGCCAGAGGTGAAACCACCATCCTTGGACCAGGCAATCGGCGTACGGCAACCATCACGACCCTTATACTCAGGCCAGAACTCAATGCCATACGGATCCTGCAGATCTTCAAAAGCAACATCAGCCTCTTTGAAGCCGAGCTCCTCACCCTGATAGATGCAAGGGCTACCACGCAAAGACGCACTCAGAGCCAACAGAGCCGGTGTTGCCACCTGAGGATCAACATCCTCTGGCAAACGAGAGCCCATGCGCTTCACATCATGGTTGGACATCGCCCAGCTTGGCCAGCCCTCAGTCACGATGTTCTGCAGGTTGGTCACGCGCTCACGCACGTACTTCGCGGTTGGCGTATTGGAAAGCAGATCGAAGCTGTAAGCCATGTGCAGACGACCATCACCCGAGGTGTACTGCTTCATGATCTCGCTGGCTTCATGCCCCGCACCGATCTCACCAACTGTAGTGGTGTTCGGGAACTCGTTCATCACCTCACGCAAACGCTCAAGGAACTTCAGGTTCTCAGGCTGAGACTTGTCGAACTTGTGATCCTGGAACGCATAAGGATTCACGCCGGTCACATCCGCAAGGCTATCTGGATCCGGATAAGGTGGGTTATCACGCAGTTGCTTGTCGTGAACGTAGAAGTTCACGGTATCAAGACGGAACCCATCAACACCCAGCTTCAGCCAGAAGCGCGCTGCATCCAGAACAGCCTGCTGCACTTCTTCGCAATGGAAGTTCAGATCCGGCTGAGAGCGCAGGAAGTTGTGCAGGTAATACTGACAACGACGGCTATCCCACTGCCATGCAGAACCACCAAAGATGGACAGCCAGTTGTTTGGCGGAGACCCATCAGCCTTCGGATCAGCCCACACATACCAGTCAGACTTGCTGTTGGTTTTATTGCTGCGGCTTTCAACAAACCATTCATGCTGATCAGAGGTGTGCGAGATCACCAGATCGATCAGCACACGAATGCCCTTGCCATGCGCTTTGGCAATCAGCTCTTTAAAGTCGTCCAGAGAGCCGAACATTGGATCAACGTCTTCATAATCAGAAACGTCATAGCCAAAGTCATCCATCGGCGACTTCATGAAAGGCGAAATCCAGATCGCATCAGCACCAAGATCAGAGATGTAATCCAGCTTCTCGGTAATTCCTGGAAGGTCACCAATGCCATCACCGTTGCTATCAGCGAAAGACCGCGGATAGATTTGATAAATGACTGCGCCCCGCCACCAATCCGGATCGTTCGCCAGAACTCGATGGCTTGTATTTTCGTTTATTGGGGTAGAGAGGTTCATTCCAGTTATCCTTTAACCGCACCAGCAGTAAGACCAGCGACGATTTTTCGTTGAAACACCAGCACCAGGACCACGATCGGGACGGTCACTAGCACAGAAGCAGCCATGATATTGCCCCATGGCAGCTCGTATTCAGTTGCGCCGGACATCAGGGCAATCGCCACAGGTACGGTGCGAACTTCGTTGGATAGAGTAAAGGTGAGCGCGAACAGGAACTCGTTCCACGCACCGATGAAAGCAAGCAGACCGGTGGTCACCATGGCGGGCCACATCAGCGGCAGGAAGATCCGGCGCACAATGGTCAGCGGAGAAGCACCGTCAACAACAGCAGCTTCTTCCAGTTCCTTCGGCAGCTCCTTCATGAAGGTGGTCAGCACCCACACGGTAAACGGCAGCGTCAGCACGGTGTTCGGAATAATCAGACCCGGCAGAGAGTTATAGAGCCCCATAGAACGGATCAGCTCATACATGCCGGACAGGATCGCCACCTGCGGGAACATGGAGACAGACAGAATAGTCATCAGCAGCAGGCCACGACCACGGAAGTGGATGCGAGCCAGCGCATAAGAAGCAGTCACCGCAATGATCAGCGACAGGATCACAACGGACGTCGCCACGATCACCGAGTTCAGAATGTTCAGACCAAACGGCTGCTCTTTAAAGATCGAGAAGTAATTGCCAATGCTGAAGCTGGTCGGGAACACAGACGGATTGAACAGCTCCTGCCCGCTTCTGAAACTGGTTATAATCGCGTAGTAGAACGGAAAGACAGAGAAGAGAACAACTCCGACAACCAGCGCATAGAACACAAAAGTTTTGATTTGACGGTTCATGCCTGATCTCCTTCACCGGATTTCAATCCGCCTGCCACCACAGTAATGGTCGTCAACAAGGCAATCACAATGAACAGCAGCGTTGCAGCGGCAGAGCCGTAGCCAACCTCCTGGAAGTCCACCAGCTGCTGCCTTGCATAGACTGACATGGACATTGTCGAAGTGGAGTTGGATGTCAGCACGTAAATCAAATCAAACACGCGCAACGCATCAAGACTGCGGAAAATCACCGCAACAATGATCGCCGGACGGATCAGCGGCAACGTCACTTTGAAGAACACGCGGATCGGATTGATGCCATCCACGCGGGCTGCTTCATAGATATCGCCGGGCAACATCTGCAGTGCAGCAAGGGTCAGCAGTGCCATGAATGGTGTGGTCTTCCACACATCCACCATGATCACAGCCCACATCGCGGTGGAAGGATCAGCGGTCCAGGCAACAGGCTCAGACAGAATGCCAACGCCGAGGAGAATTTCGTTGATCACGCCAAACTGGTCGTGAAGCATCCAGCCCCACATCTTGGCGGAAACAATTGTTGGGATCGCCCATGGGATCAGAACAGCGGCACGCACAAGGCCACGTCCCTTGAACTCCGCATTCAGGATCAACGCAATGATGAGCCCGAACAGGGTTTCAAGACCAACAGAAATGACAGAGAACCAGAGTGTATTCCAAACCGCATTCCACCATTCGGCATCGACGAGAACGCCGTAGGCTTCCCCATCATAAAAGGCGAGGTAATTCTCAAAGCCGATAAACTGGGATTCACTGAGATCAATGAGGTTTGCGTCGGTAAAACCCAACCAGATGGTGCGGAGCAACGGCCAGCCTGCAACAGCGGCCAATGCGATCATCATGGGGGCGAGAAAAAGCCACGCGGCGCGCAATCTGGCAGAACTCAGATTAGAGCGTTTTGCCTTACGTGTGGCAGTACCATCCTGCTGCAGAGCAAGGGTCATCCTCTGATCCTTGGTTTCTTTATTTTAGGGAAACTCCAAGGAACCACCCCGGAGCTCGGTTCAGTGTTGCGGCCATCGGGAGGCCGCAACACAGATCGCAAGTCTAGGGAGGAGACTTACCAGCCTTTACGCTTGATGCGTTTCAGGTTCTTTTCAAGTTTCGCAAGGGATGCTTCTGCTTCGGTTTTACCGGAAAGCACATCATGCACTGCATTGTAAAATGCGTTGGAAACTTTGTTGTAGTTAGAGCCCGTTGCACGGGATGGACGTGCCACGGCGTTGGTGAAGGTGTCTTTCAGCTGACCCATGAATGGGCTTGCTGCCAGCACGTCTGCATCAGTGTACAGATCAGCAATGGTTGGGTTGTAAGAACCTTCGATAGCGCGCTGCTTCTGGCTCTTCTTGCTGGTCAGGTGCATAACAAGGCTTGCAGCTGCTTCAGGCGCTTTGGAGTACTTGGAAACAGCAAGCTGCCATCCACCAAGAGTACCGGTCTGCTTTCCGTCTTCCCCACCTTTAGGCAGAGCCATCACACCGATTTTGTCTTTGATCGGGGAATCGTCAGCCTGACCAAGAGACCATGCATAAGGCCAGTTGCGCATGAACACCGCATTACCGGACTGGAACACGCCGCGTGCATCTTCTTCCTGATAGGAAAGAACACCAGCAGGTGCGATTGAACCGGTCCAGCTAGCTGCCAGTTTAAGAGCTTTCGCAGCTTTTTCGTTGTTGATGGTGATGTCGCCGTCTGCATTTACAACATCACCACCGCCGAAGCTGTCAACCCACTCAAGAGCGTCACAGGTCAGACCTTCGTAAGCCTTCGCCTGATAAACGAAGCCCCACATTTTGTCGTTGCCAGCTGCGCGTTCAGCATCCTGAATTTTCTTCGCAGTCGCGGTCAGATCACCCCAGGTTTCAGGAGCTTTTTCACCGTGCTTTTCAAGCAGGTCTTTGCGGTAGAACAGCAGGCCGGCGTCGGTGTACCAAGGCATAGCAACCAGCTTGCCTTTATAGGTGTTGTTCGCAACGATTGGCTGAAAGTGCATGTCTTCTGCGCCATTGGAGTATGGCTTCAGATCGATCAGGTGACTTCCAAGAATACCAGGCCAGATAACATCAATCTGGAAGACGTCGATATCAGAAGAACCAGAGCTCAGGATCTGCTGGTAAAGGGCCAGCTGCTCGGTAGAAGATGCAGGTGCAGCGAAGAACTTGACGGTGTTGCCGGTTTCTTTGGCCCACTCAGTTGCTGCGCCCTTACAAAGCTTAGCGCCCTGCCCAACACTGCCGCAAACAACAGTAACTTCAGCAGCCATTGCATAACCCGCAACGCCAGCCATACCAGCAAGTGCAACAGCAGAACCTAATAATGTACGACGGATACCCATAATGGGACGCCTCCCTGTTTCGTCCTTGGCCCTCATTCAACGAATTCCCAATCGTTGTCCGGCCAGTAATTAACCCTCCAGAGCGAAGGGCTCCCCAAACACTGGCAATCTATTGAAAGATTCCCAAAGCGCTTTGAGACCAGCAAAGTTTACTCACCGGTCTAAGTCAATAGTAAAAATCCGTAGGAACATTTATGACCATGCCCGCCAAAGGCCCAATTTTGCGATGCAACACCTGCAAAATAGCTGAATTCTCCTAAGTTTAGAGCACCCCATATGTGGTATTTTACTGCATCTCTGAAAAATATCAGTTTTCCACTGACTCCGGTACCGGACCCAAAGCGCTTTGGAAAAGACAAAGGTCTCACTGGATTTTCCTGAAGTTTATGGTCTACATTTCTCACAAGCATGCGGGAGAAAAAGGGGCTATAAACGCGGCGCATAGCAAGTTTGAGCCATTGAATAATTATGAATCTTAAGACGTTAGCCAATCATCTCGGTCTTTCACAAACCACAGTTAGCAGAGCCCTCAACGGGTATTCTGATGTGTCGCTCGCCACCCGAAACCGGGTCGCTGAAGCCGCGAAGACCTATGGCTATCGTCCCAATGTCAACGCACGCCGCCTGGCAACAGGCCGCTCCAGCGTCATCGGCATCGCCTTCCCAACTGACATGAACATGTTCCTCGATCCACACTTCATCGAGTTTCTGACAGGTCTTTCAGAAAAGGCATCTGAGCTGGACTACGACATCATGATCTCCTCCTCCCAGAGTGAGGAAGTCGACGTCTACCGCCGCTTTGCAGAAAAAGGCACCGTTGATCTGGTGATCCTGTCCAACGTGGACCTCAGCGAAGAGCGGATCCGTCTTCTGCAAGACCTCAACATGCCCTTCATCGTGCATGGCCGCACCGCCACTTGCGACAGCTACTCGTATATCGACATCGATAACTATGGCGTCTTCCATGAGCCAGCAAAAATGCTGCTGGAGATGGGCCACGATAAGATCGCAATCCTCAACGGTCATCCTAACCGCGTCTACGCCATTGACCGCTTCAACGGCTGGCAGGATGCACTGAAGGAACGAGGCGTTACGCCGAACCCGGATTACGTGCGCGCTGGCGCCATGTCTGAGGAGAACGGCTACACCTTCGCCATGGAGATCCTGCAGCTGGAAGATCGCCCAACCGCCCTGCTCTGCTCAAGCGTGGTCATGGCAAAAGGCGCCTATAGAGCCTGCAATGAACTTGGCATCAAGATCGGCTCAGAAGTCTCCATTGTTGCGCACGATGATAACGTGCCTCTTGCACAAGCAGCGGATATGGACCCGCCACTGACGGTCACTCGCTCACCGCTGCGCGATGCAGGCCGCGAGATCGCAATCATGGCGATGAACTACCTCAAAGGCACAGACATCAAAGAGTTGCAATGCCTCTGGCACCCTGAACTGATTTTCCGCAAATCTGTAGGCGCTCCGCCACGCACGAACGGCTGACCTAGGGAATTTACTCAATTCCTTGAGTGGGATCATTGCCATACAACTTGAGTTTGAGGCTATAGTGTAATGTAGCTGCACATTCAGGTTGGGGCCCCTATGCCAACGCCAGTATTCATCGCTGAAAACACCACCAAAACCTATGTCACCAACGAGGTTGAGGTGCACGCACTTCGCGGTGTCTCCATGACACTTTTTGAAGGCGAAATGGTTGTGCTGCTCGGACCATCCGGCTCCGGCAAATCCACCTTCCTGAACATTCTCGGCGGGCTGGACAATGCCACTTCAGGCACAGTCTCCTTCATGGGCAAGAACCTCACCGATTTCAGCGAGAGCGAGCTGACCCGCTATCGACGCGACTACGTCGGCTTCGTCTTCCAGTTCTACAACCTCATTCCCAGCCTCAACGCATGGGAAAACGTGGCGCTGACAACAGAGATCGCCAAGAACCCCATGGACCCGCAGGAGGCGCTGGAACTGGTCGGCCTCGGCAAGCGTTCCTCTCACTTCCCGGCAGAAATGTCCGGCGGAGAACAGCAGCGCGTCGCCATCGCCCGCGCCATCGCCAAGCGACCGGAAGTCCTGCTCTGTGATGAGCCCACGGGTGCCCTCGACACCAAAACCGGCACATTGGTGCTGGAAGCCTTGCAGCGCATCAACAAAGAGCTGGGCACCACAACAGCCATCATCACGCACAACACCGCAATCCAGCAAATGGCAAACCGTGTCTACGTTTTCAAAGACGGCGCCATTGAGAGCACGCACGAAAACGAAACACCCAAGCAGCCGTCGGAGGTTGCATGGTAGCTCTGCCCGTCCTTGACCGGAAAGTACTTCGCGACTTGAAACGCCTTTGGGCGCAAGTCCTCGCGATTGCTTTGGTCATGGCCTGCGGAGTGATGACGCTGATCCTCGCCCAAGGAGCCTACCGTTCTCTCAGCGAAACGCAGAAAACCTATTACGATCAATACCGCTTCGGCCACATCTTTGCGCAGGCCGTCCGCGCACCTGACCACCTGAAAGACCGCATCGCCGCCATTGATGGTGTAGCAGCCGTCGAAATGCGCATCGTCCGCTCCGCTATCCTCGACATCCCGCAGATGGCGGAACCTGCTGCTGGTATCGCCCTTTCCCTGCCCTCCGGCAGAAAGCCAGCCGTCAACCGCCTCTACCTGAGAGCAGGCCGTCTGCCAGAAGGCTCCCGCACCAACGAAGTCGCCCTCGACTCGCGCTTTGCCAAAGCACACGGTCTCAACCCCGGGGACACATTCAGCGCCACCCTGAACGGCAAGAAGCTCAACCTCGAAATTACCGGCATCATCCTCTCGCCTGAGTTCATCTACGCCCTCGGCCCCGGTGATCTGGTCCCCGATGATCGCCGCTTCGCCGTCTTCTTCATGGCCCAATCCGCCATGGAAGGCCTGTTTGACATGAAGAACGCGGCCAACGACATTTCCCTGAGACAGCTCAGAGGAGCCTGTACACCCTGCGTGCTGGAAAAACTCGACCGCTTGCTGAAACCCTACGGCGGTACGGGCGCATACAAACGCAAGGAACAGCAATCCCACGCGTTTCTGGATGCAGAACTCACCCAGCTCTCTGCCATGGCGAAGGTGCTCCCGCCCATATTCCTGCTGGTCTCCGCTTTTCTGGTCAACATGATCCTATCTCGCCTGATCGCTCTGGAACGCGAGCAGATCGGCCTGCTGAAAGCCTGCGGCTACTCTTCATGGTCCGTTGCCGGTCACTACGCCAAACTGGTTTCCATCGTCGCTTTCCTCGGCGTTGGCATCGGCTCCATTGCAGGCAACTACATGGGCCGCCTGATGACGCAGATGTATGCGCAGTACTTCTCGTTCCCCTTCCTCGTCTTCGATGAAAGCCCGGATCTGTACCTTATCGCAGCCGCCATCTCACTGGCCGCAGCTCTGGGCGGTGCGTTCTCTTCCATCATGAAGGCCGCCCGCCTGCCACCTGCTGTGGCTATGCGCCCACCGGCTCCACCACGGTTCCGCAGCTTCCTCTCGCTCAAATCCAGACGTGTACGCATCCTGTCTCAGCTCAGCACCATGGGTCTGCGCCATCTCATGCACAATCCGGTACGCAGCCTGCTCACCAGCCTGGGCGTCTCCTTCTCATTGGCCCTGCTCGTCTCTGCATTGTTCCTGACAAACTCCATGGACCACATGATCAACGTGGCCTTCAACAAAGCAGAAACCGCAGATGCTCGCCTGACACTCGCCGACGACAAAGCCCCCAGCGTACTCGATGACATCCTGCGCCTGCCCGGCGTGCTCACTGCAGAAGCCTACAGACAAGAACCCGTCATCCTGCGCTTTGGTCCCAAAGAGAAGCGCGTCGCCATCACAGGCCGCCCAACCAACGCCAACCTTTCCCGCATTCTGGACCTCGATGAACGCGCTATCCAGATGCCCCGCACGGGCCTCATGCTGCCAACACATCTCGCCAACCAGCTGGGCGTAAAGCCGGGTGAGATGGTCACCGTAGAGCTCACCAAGCACAACTCCGTTGAGCGGCAGGTTCGCGTGTCTGGTACCGTCACCAGCTACATGGGCATCTCCGCCTCCATGCACATCGACGCGCTGAACGCCCTTGTGCCCACTGGCCCACGCATCTCTGACTTGGCGATCAACATCGACCGCACACGGCTGGATGATCTTTACGACGCCGTGAAGGAAACACCGGGCCTCGGCGGCATCGCCATGCAGATGCTCTCTCGCGAAAAGTTCCGCGAGCTCATGGACCAGAGCTTTACCTCAATGCTGGTGGCCTACATCACCATCGCCGTCATCGTGGCCTTTGGCGTGGTCTACAACGCCGCCCGCATCCAGCTGTCAGAGCGGGGTCGCGAACTGGCTAGTCTCCGCGTCATTGGCTTCTCCAAGCAGGAAGTCTTCCATGTCATTCTGGTGGAAATGGCGATGATCGTCCTGCTGGCACAGCCCATGGGCTGGCTCATCGGCTATGGCATGGCCGCGGGCATGATACAGGGCTTCGCCAGCGATCTCTTCCGCGTGCCGCTTGTGGTGCTACCAAGCACCTATGCCATCGCCAGCTTTGTCATTCTCACAGCCGCACTGGCCTGTGCGCTGATCGTGCGCCGCCGTGTGGGCAAACTTGATCTCATCAAAACCTTAAAAACGAGGGAATAGGAATGAACGGTAAATACGTCAAACGAGGCGCTTACATCGCTATCGCTCTGGTCGTTCTCCTCCTCTTCGGCTGGGCCTTGCAGGAAAAGCCAATCTCCGTTGAAACCGCCAAGGTCACTCGCGGAGATCTGGTGGTCACCGTGGAAGAAGACGGCAAAACCCGCGTGAAGGAGATCTACAAAATCTCCGCCCCAATCGCCGGAAGAGTAGATCGTTCCCTGCTGGAGGTTGGCGATAAGTTATCCCGTGGCGAAACCACAGTCGCCACTATCAACCCGCTCACCACTCCGTTCATGAACGCCCGTACCAAGGCAGAAGCACTGGCAGGTGTTGAAACCGCCAAAGCCGCCATCACTCTGGCAGAAGCCCAGCTCGCCTCCGCCAAGGCAGAGCACAAACTGGCTAAGTCAGAGCTCATCCGCGCCCAGCGCCTCAACCGCTCTAAAACCATCTCTGATGCGCAGCTGGAGCGCGTGGAAATTGACGTCACTCTGAAAGCCGCCAAAGTGCAAAGCGCAGAAGCTCAGATCGCTCAACGTAGCAGCGACCTGCAAAGCGCCAAAGCCCGTCTGATTGAGCCGCACATCGCTCAGGATCCTGAACGCTCAGAGGAACTGGCCGTGCGCATGATCTCCCCGATCAATGGCGTGGTCCTCAATCTGGCTGTCGAAAGCGAGCAAACCATCCAGTCCGGCGCCCTGCTGATGGAACTGGGCGATCCCGCAGATATCGAGGTGGTCGTAGACCTGCTCTCTACCGAAGCCGTGAAAATCGCAGAAGGGGCAAAAGCAACGCTGGTCGACTGGGGCGGCAACACCTTGAAGGCAACCGTCCGCCGCATTGATCCTGCTGGCTTCACCAAGGTCTCAGCCCTTGGCATCGAAGAGCAGCGCGTCAACGCCATTCTGGATCTGGACACCCCAGCCCTGGAACTCGGCCACGGCTTCCACCTGCGCGCCGCCATCGAAACCTGGCACGGCCAAAACGTCCTGCGCATTCCCATGACCGCCCTCTTCCGGGAAGGCAATGACTGGGCCACCTTCAAAGTCATCGACGGCAAAGCCCACCTCCAACTCCTCACAATCGGCGCCTTCAACCAGGATATGGCCGAAGTCCGCTCTGGCCTGACCCAGAACGACACCGTGATCCAGTTTCCGGGAGATACGGTCTCACATGGTACTGCAGTGGTGGCGGAGTAAAGATGACCGAACAAACGGATTGCTCGTTTTGCAAAATAGCTCAGAAGCATTATCGCGTTTATGAGGTCTATCGCGATGACAAGATCATGGCCTTTCTCGACAATGGCCCAATCCGTCCCGGTCATATTCAGATCATCCCATTGGAGCATTACGACTACTTTGATGATCTGCCGCTCGAACTTGCGACCAACATCATGGAACTTGGCCAACGCCTAGCCAAAGCACTCAAGCAAATCACGGGAGTAGAAAGAGTAGCGTTCCTCTTCACCGGCGGAGACATCCCCCACGCCCACGCTCATCTGGTCCCGATGTATGAAAAAACCGACATCACCTCCCGCCGCTACATCCTCAATGAGGACCTCACCTTTCAGGATAGAGCCCATCCACCCCACAACGAGCAGCTGGCGATACTCAGAAAAATCAAGGAAGCAATGAGTTCTGAATACCTCTGATAAGTCACCGTTTAGTTGAAGATATCTTCGACAAACTTATAGATCAGATAGAACGCCAGATACGAGAGAAACGAGCTGGAAACAACTGCAGCAAATGCCATGTATCCATTCGCCCTATACATAACTGGATCAGCGAAGCCATAACCGAGTAGCACCCAAAGCGTCGTCGCAAACGATACGGCCATCGCACCAGCAAACAACAGCACGCGCGCCAGTTTATTAAACCGGAAGTATCCCTCAGCATTACGCCCGATAATAAGCAGCTCAGCAAACCCCGTGAAAGCGAAGGTGATAACGAGCAAAAAAAGACTGTTCCAGATCATATAATGCAAAGCGAGTCTCACACGCGTTCAAAAAAGCATTTCCAAAACGCAATCATTCTCACTTAAAAAACGGCCAAGCACAACCTTGAGGTGCATATCTCAGCACGTACTCACGCTCCTCTCACATACCGGAAGAACTCGTAGAACAGGTTGCAAACGACATACGTCAAAATGCCAGCCGGTAGACTGATGAAGTATCCAACATACTGGAAAGCGCGCGAGTCATGCGATGCAGCCAGTTGGTAATCCCAAAGCGCATAATACATGGCTGCAAATCCAGCTATTGCCGCCAATAAGAAATGGAAAACATGAGCGGTTTTCTTATTTTCAAAGTAATCGTCAGCCTTGAAGCGAAGAAAAACACTCTCTGAAATAGCAGCAGCACATATGGATACAATGAGCAACGTAAGAATGAAAATAAACATACAGTATTGATAGGGATCGCTCTAACTCGTTGCAACAGGCAAGCCGTCTTTCGCAGCCTTCTCTGCCGCTTCTTTCTCCCGTCGTGCCAGTTCCAGCTTCCACCAACGATCACGTAGGGTGACGCGATTTTCGCGGTAGCGGTCTTCCAGCACCTCCATGTGGGTGACACGGTCCGTCCGAAAAGCCCGGAAGTCCTTGCGCAGTTCACACCACGCCACGATCATCCGAGACTGCGCAAAGAAGGTCAGGCTCAGCGGCCAAATGAGTCGCTCACTCATCTCACCCTGCGCATCTTCATAGGTAAGCCTCAGCTTGTGCTGCCCGCGAATAGCCTGCCGCACATCCTTCAACTCAATACGCGCTGTGGGAATAGGCTCCACCCCAAAGTCCGGCGCATACAGCGGCGCTTCAATAAACTCATCCCGCGCTTCGGGAGAAAGCACCGCCGCGATCTTGGCAATCACATCACTGGCCGTGCGGATAAGCTGCTCGTCCCCGCGCACCTGCACATGGCGCAGACCCATCATCACCGCTTCCAGCTCATCACTGTTGAACATCAGCGGCGGCAGATCGTAGCCTTCATCCAGCACATAGCCAACGCCTGCCTCCCCGCGGATCGGCACTCCGGTTGATTGCAGGCTGACAATATCGCGATAAAGCGTGCGCACAGAAACCTCCAGTTCCTCTGCCATCACATCTCCAGTCACCGGCCCCCGATGCCGCCGCAGCAACTGCACAATCTGCAGCAACCGATCTGCTCTACGCATGAAATCCTCCAGAAATTTGTCAGAAGCCAAACACTCCTGACACCATGCTGTCAGGAGCACCTTGCTACCAATCTCCCAGCAAACACAAGCGGAGAAAGCAAATGCTCACACATCACAAATTCAGCGCCAAACTCGACGGTGTCAGTGCAAGCCCATTTTGCCTGAAAGTAGACATCCTGCTCGCCATGGCAGGCCTGACCTATAACGTTCTGGAAGGCCCAGCAGCACTGCAAACCGCCCCCAAAGGCAAGCTGCCCGTGATGAAGGATCAGGAGGAACTAATCGCCGATTCCGAGTTCATCAGACGGCATTTGGTGATCAACTATAACGCTGATTTCTCAGGTAGTTACTCTGAGGCAGAGCTGGCTGTCGCCCACGCTTTCATGCGCATGGCTGAGCATTCTCTTTATTTCGTAACCGTCTGCACCCGCTGGCTGCCAGATGAAAACTTTGCGGTCATCGAAGATCAGTTCTTCGGCATCCTGCCACCGGAAATGCGCAGCACCCTTGCAAACGAGTCTCGCAAAAGCGTCATCACCAAAGTCAACAACCACGGATACGGCCAGCACACATGGGAAGAGCGTCTCGCACTGGGCCGCGCAGATCTGCAGGCCATCTCCACTCAGTTAGGCGACAAGCCATACCTGCTCGGCGATCGCCCCTGCTTTGCTGATGCCGCCGTTGGCGCCCAGATCCTCTGTGCACTCTCCAATTTGCCATTCTCAGGCTGGAGAAAAACCGTCGAGCAGTTCCCCAACCTTGTCGCCTACGCCAACCGCATCAAAGAGGCCTACCCGGAGGAGGCAACCGAAGCCGCATAAACAAAACACCCCGCCGGATTGGTGCATCCGGCGGGGGCACTGCTAAAAGTAAAGCAATCCAGACTTGAAAAATGGACCTCAATTTCTATTTGAGATTTTCATAGTCTTCAAATTCCCAAAACATGTAACGCGAAAGTACTCGCGCAATTTCCTCCCAGTCCTGGCCAATTGTATTCTCAACTAGATCAACAACCAGCTTTTGAATTTGGGTTTCATCGTACTCATTCACGAAAATAATGTGCCGCATAAAGCTGGCTGCTGTCCCTCGCTCACGAGCAAACCACTTCGGTGTACACACCTCAAAACTAAATATGTCACCACCTTTACCGCCTTTGATTCCAATGGTGGCATCGGCTGCGAAGTGAAAATCAGTTACATCTTCTGGCCAGTAAGCAGACCACTCCTGACCCACCATGCAAAAACATTTTACTTCAGCTTTCACTATTAATCTCGCAGTCCAATCATGGGTGTCTAAACTAAGTAACTAGCAAACATAGTTATCCAGAGAGCAACTTTTACTCTCATTGAGACTGCAAATAAGCAATCACATCTTCAGCATTCTTGGCCGGATCGCTCACCGGATACATGATGTGCTCAACCACCCCATCTTTAAGGATCATGGTCAGCCGTTTAAGCAGAACCATGCCTCCGGCTTCAAAGGTCGGCAGCTCCAATGCCTTGGTCAGGGTCAGATCTTCATCTGAAAGAAGAGCAAACGGCAGATGCAAACGCTCAGCCGCTTCTCTCTGAAACGCGGTTGATTGCGTGGAAAGTCCAAACACCGCCTGCGCGCCAGCATCCTCCAGTTCACTGAAGTGATCACGAAACGCACAGGACTGAGGCGTACATCCACGCGCGCCCGGTATCAGATCCCATCCTTCAATTGGTCCCTCATCAGGGGGACTTGTTCTCGGATAAGCATAGACAACAGTAATGCCGGGCAACGCCGAAACATCCACCCTCTCTCCACTCGTCGCCCGCAACGCCAACTGCGGAAGGGTCCTCCCAAGCAAACTCTTCGTGTCACTCTCAGTCACTCAAACCATTCCCTCACAACCGCCCCGCCGAACCCACTCATCCGGCAGGGCTATTCTCACCAATCAGTCACCAGCACTAAGCGTCTTGCATCACCAGCTGTTGGTTCTTGCGGGCGAGCATCTGCCGCACGATAACCGGCAGCATCAGCACTCCGCCAATCGCCATGGTCTGTATTCCCGGAGCCACGAAGAACATGGCTGCAAAGGCTGTCCAGTATCGCTCCAGCTTGTTCAGCCCGGCCAGCATGTAGCCGGAGAACGCAACACCCAGCAGACCAATACCAACCATGGCACCGGAAAGGGTGATCAGGAAGTCGTACCAGGTGAACTCAGGCGTCACCAACAGCAAGGCTGGTGAGTAGACAAACACAAACGGCACCAGGGCCTTCGCAATGCCAAGCCGGAACGCGGTGTTACCAGTCTTGAACGGGTTCGCCCCCGCAATGCCAGCCCCTGCATACGCCGCCAATGCTACAGGTGGCGTCACATCCGCCAGCACACCGTAATAGAACACGAAGAAGTGCGCCACGAGCGGCTGAACGCCCAGCAGACCAAGAGCCGGCGCTGCAATAGAAACCAGAATGATGTAGGTCGCCGTTGTGGGAATGCCCGCCCCCATGATGATGCAGGCAATGGCCGTAAACAGCAGGGTGAAGAACAGCGTCAAAGCATTCTGCGTTACGTATTCTGCAAGCATACCAGACGCGATAAAGCCACCCAGATCAGACGCCGCCTGCGTCACCACAAACGACAGCCGGAAGCCGGTACCTGTCAGCGTCACCACACCAACGATAATACCCACCGCCGCAGCCGCAGCCCCTACGGCCAGCGAGTACTTGGCACCCGTTGCCAGAGACTCAATCAGATCCTTGAGGCCCATCCGGTTATGCGGGTTCAGGAAGCCAACAACCACGCAGGCCGTAATGCCCCAAACCGCAGCAAAGTCCGGCGTTTTACCGGAGACAATCAGATAAACCAGAATGCCGAGCGGAATGACCGAGAGCCAATGCTGCTTCATCACCACCAGCGCTTTCGGCAGTTCATCTGCAGAAAGGCCGCGCAGCCCTAGTCGCTTGGCTTCCAAGTGCACCATCACGAAGATACCGAAATAGTGCAGCAGTGCCGGGAACATCGCTGCCAGCAAAACCTCACGATACGGGATCTCCAGAAACTCCACCATAATGAAGGCAGCCGCCCCCATGATCGGCGGCGTAATCTGTCCGCCCGTTGATGCCGTCGCCTCAACAGCCCCGGCAAAGTGCGGCGGATACCCAACTTTCTTCATGGCCGGAATGGTCAGCGAGCCCGTGGTCACCGTGTTCGCAATGGAGCTGCCGGAGATCGTGCCCAGCATGGCAGAGGAGAAGATCGCAACCTTGGCTGGCCCGCCTGCATAACGTCCCGCAATCACCGAGGCCAGATCGATAAACAGCTGCCCAAGGCCAATGCGCGTCGCCAAAACCCCAAACAAAACAAACAGAAACACATACTTGGCCACCACCCCAATGGCGATGCCGTAGATGCCCTGGTTCGTCATGTAAAGGTGATTGATCAGCCCGGTCCAACTCGCACCCGGATGTTTCAACGCCCCCGGCGCAAACATGCCAAACACCGCATAACCGATAAAGATCAGCGCTATCAGTGGCAGCGTTGGCCCAACAGACCGGCGCGCAGCTTCCAGCACCAGCACCAGCAATACGGTGCCCATAAACACATCAATCGGAGCAGGCGCCCCAACGCGGGAGGCAACCGCCTCAGCTGGCAACAACGGCAAATACATCGCGGCAACAACAGCCAGAACCGCCAGCACAACATCCCACAGATGCACACCACTCGGACGCCACCAGGCAGACGGCGCCGGTTGGCTGCTCGTGCTCTTGATGAAGCTGAAAAGGACAAAAACCAGCCCCAGCACAAACGAGAGGTGAATGCCGCGATGGACAAGCTCCCGAATAAGCCCGAAGCCGGAGGCGTAATAATGGTAGAGCGACATGGCAACGAGTGCCGCTGTTATTACAACAGCCAGCACCGGCCCGGCCGCTCTGAAGGTAAGGTCTGGATCGTACTTGCGTTCCAGATCCTCAAGGGTTTGATCTGTCGTATTGTGAGACATCAGCCCTGCGTTTCTTTTAGATTGAAAACAGCAGCGCCCGGCAGAGGTCTACCGGGCACCACAAAATTCTCAAAGAAGGTCTCGGCTTACTTCAGCAAACCAGCTTCTTTGTAGAAACGCTCAGCACCCGGATGCAGCGGCACGCCAAGGCCGTCCATTGCAGTTTCCATGGTGATGGTTTTGCCCTTCGCATGGCCAACATCCAGCAGCTTGCGAGTCTTGTCGTTCCAAAGAGCCTTGGTGATGTTGTAGATCAGCTCATCATCTTCCTTCGCACTGGTGATCCACTGCGCACCAACGGTCAAAGTGGTTGTGGCATCAACACCTTGGTATGCACCTGCCGGAATGTCAGAGCTTGCAAAGAAGCCATACTTCTCAACCAGACCTTCTGCTTCAGGGCCGGTGATTGGAACGATCTTGATGTCTTCCGCAGACGCCAGCTCAACCACAGCACCGGTTGGGAAACCAGCCACCACGAAGAACGCATCCACCTTGCCGTTACGCAGAGCTTCCGCAGCCGCAGACCCCTTCAGCGCTTCAGCAGTGATATCGGAAGTGGACAGTCCATAAGCAGCAAGGATCAGGTTCGCATCGGTGTACGTTCCTGAACCAGGCTCATCCAGAGACACGCGCTTGCCCTTCAGATCAGCAACAGAGTTGATGCCGCTGTCAGCTTTTGCAACAAGGTGAATGTGCTCAGGGAACAGCGCCGCGATGGAACGCAGATCCTTCATAGGCTCCTTGCCTTCCATGGTGCCGGTACCGGAAAACGCCCAGTAAGCAACATCAGACTGCGCAAAACCGGAGTTACGCAGGCCGGAGTTGATCGCATTCACGTTATCTACGGAACCACGGGAAGAAACAGCAGAAGCGATCAGACCTGGCACACCGCAAGAGCCACCTGCATCACAAGCGCGGGAACCCGGAGGATTGGAGATCGCATTGGCGATCATACCGCCAACCGGATAGTAGGTATAAGCCGTACCACCTGTGCCGATGGTGAAGAACTTGAGATCCTGCGCCAAAGCCTGACCAGAAAACAGCGCCGCGCCGCCAACAATAGCTGCAGCTGTCGCCAATTTTGTAATGGAAGATAGAAGCGTCATAGCCCCCCCGGGAAAATATACGAGAGACAGGACACCTTACGGCGCATAAGTGCCATAAAATCGTCTGCCCCAAACACTATGAAAAGCCTGAGCGGTCACCGGAAAATGAAAAAGGACGCTCGACTGGTGTAATGAAGTGAACAAGAAATATTCACGCGTATTAGAAGACACGCTTCAACCAGAGATCGCAAGTGAAATACGAGATTTTTCGTAGGCAAGCGCAAGAAAATGTAATTCTAGGTCATTCCAAACGCGATTGACGCATGAATATGTCAGACAAAGTCCATTTTCAGAACAAAAGCTACAAAACGCATTCATGAGCGAAATTCCGCAAGAAATGCGAAGCATGAAGAAATTCAGTTGAGTACAGTCCTGAAACGACATTTTTCACCGTGCACGTTGTCTCCGCTATAGACCGGATAGGTGCACATATGATTCATTGGGCTCTGCTGCAATGAAGGAGTGGTTTTATGAGGGTAAGCGGCAAAAAGATGCTTCTCTTTATCGTTATTCTGGTTGGCTTGCTGTTCGCCGGTGGTGGCGCCTTTGTCTGGTGGATGATGCAACAGCCGATGTTCAAACTCGGCACCGTTGCCCAGCGTACAGACCTGACCCCTGTCGGCATTTTTGATGATTTCTGGGAAGTCTCACCGGGTGTAAAGCTCAAGCACTTCTCAACTGGTGAAGGCCGCAACATCCTCTTCGTGCACGGTGGCCCCGGCATTCCAACAATGGAGAGCGCTCCGGGCTTTGACCTGCTCTCAGATGAATACCGTGTCAACTACTACGACCAGCGCGGCGTAGGCCGCTCCACACGCCCCTTCGATCGCTTCCCGGCAGAAGACAGTTCATGGACAAAGATCCAGCTGCTGGAAAGCACCCTCGGCATCAGCCAGCAACTGGCGGACATCGAACGCATTCGTAAACTGCTGGGCGATGACAAGCTCATCCTCATGGGACACTCCTACGGCGCCCTGCTCGCATCACTTTATGCCGCTGAGTTTCCAGAGAACGTCGACAAGCTGATCCTGCTCAATCCGGCAGACCTGCTCGTCTTCCCCTCTGGCAACAAAGGCCTGTTTGAGAATGTCCGCGAACGCCTGCCAGAGCGCGACCACAAAGCCTATGATAGATGGCAGCGTCGTTACCTCGACCTTGGCCAGATCTTCAAGGAAGACGAAGCCAGCCTGCAACAGCTGGATGCAGACTTCCTGCCGTTCTTCATCAAGGCAACCGGCGACACGATCGAAGGCGCTCCACCAGTCTCACCAGACCTCTTCGGCAGCTGGTACACCCGCGCCCAGTTCTTCGGCCTTGGTAGACGTCATGACTGGAGCGCACACATGGGCAACATCACCGCTGACACGCTGATCATTCACGGCAGCAAAGACTTCCAGCCACTCGCCGTCTCAGAGCTCTACGAAAAAGCCATCCCGAACGCACAGCTGGTAGAAATCGAAGAAGCCGCCCACTTCCCGCACTTCAACAACGCCAAAGCGCTGGAACAACAACTGCGCCCGTTCCTGAACAAGTAACGCAGCAAAAAAGGTGCTCTCCCCCCAACGGGGAGCACCTTTCAAGATCACTCAGTGCACGGCTCTGCGGGCCGCCTCCGGTGTGCGGCCTGTCCATCCATGAAACGCCCGCACAAATGAGTTGGGATCATTGTAGCCAATCAGGAACGAGATCTTAGCGCTGGAGTAATCCGTGTTGCCCAGATAGTGCCAGGCCAGCTCTTCCCGCAACTCATTCAACACCTCCTGAAAACTCGTCGCTTCCGCAGCCAGCTTGCGCTGCAACGTGCGTTGACTAACCGCCAGCTTCCGCGCCACATCCTCAATGGAGCAATGCCCGCTGGCCAGCAACTCCGTCAGGCACGCCCGTACCTTGTCTTTATAACCCGCCTGCTCTGTCAGTTCATTCAACCGCGCTTGCAAAGCGGGCTCAAAAACAGCCCATATGGATTTGTTCGCGCTCAGAAAAGGCCGCGAAGCAACCTCCTCGGAAAACACATGCCCATCATGGTCCGCCTTCGTCAGCTTGCAGCCCAGAAACTCCTCATAAGGCCCACAATCCTTCGGCAGCTCTTTGATGAAAGCGGCTTTGGGCACAATCCGCTCCCGCAAGGCCAGACGCGCCAAATGGACGATGAACACCAGCTCCATGAGCACTACCTGCATGGGCAACTCAATGCCCGGCATCGGTCCTTTCACGCCAAAACGTACGTCAAACGGACCTTCCTGCACGGTCAGCCGTACCGGACCGATGAGCATCTTGTACTGCGAAATCCGTTTGATCGCTTCTATCAGATTGGCGCTGCAAAAGCCTGCAAAGATCGGCGGGCTGAACTGCTCCACACTGATGGATTGCCCAAGCATCAGCGGATAGAACGGATCATCCAGCAAAACACCAAGGCTTTCCAACAAGCGCAAATACTCCGGTGCCGTTAGCGATGCGTTTCCGCGGCTGATGAGATCTGTCGGTAACTGCGCATGCACCAGCAGGTCCTGCGGACGGATGCCAAGCTGTTTGACCAGCTCTTTCCACCCGTCATCAATCGCGAATTTCACAGCACCCTGTGTCATGGTCTTGCACCATCTCACTCTTACTTCAGTGTACTCATCACCATGCGGTCAAACAGGCGATCACCTAGGTATGTTCGCACGAAAATCATAAGCTTCGCATAGCGGCCAGCAGCGTAGCGCGTTTTTGGGCGCCCCGCACGCACAGCTTGGCTAACCACATCTGCAATCAGGCTGGCCGGTGAGCCGGTCTTCTTCTCATAAGCCGCCCGGCTGGCATTCTCGATGTTGTGCGCCAGCTTGCCATAAGGGCCAGAGCCGGAGCGCTCCATCATCGGCTTCAGCATCACATTGCCAAACTCAGTCAGAATGATGCCAGGCTCCACAACAACCACATCAATCCCGTGCAAGGCAGCTTCCAAGCGTAAGCTGTCAGACCATCCCTCTACCGCATGTTTGGAGGCGTGATACCACGCACCCAGCGGCGTATACATCTTTCCGCCCATGGAGGTGATGTTGATGATCTTGCCGGACTTCTGTTCTCGCATCAGAGGTAGAACCAGCTGTGTCAGACGTGCCACACCAAAGAAGTTGACGTCAAACTGATACCGCACATCTTCCATGCTGGTTTCTTCAACGGATCCGTAGCAGCCAAAGCCAGCATTGTTGACCAGCACATCCACCGTGCCATGCACTTGTTTAATCTGCTCAACAACAGCGATCAGATCCTCTTCTTTGGTCACATCCATCTGCAGCACATGTGCACCGCTGGCTGCCAGATCTTCCATCTTCTCAACACTACGTGCAGCGGCATAAACCACCAGACCATCTTTCATCAGGTTCCGGGCAATCTCTTTACCCATGCCGGAAGAAGCACCGGTGACGAGGGCGACTTTTGCTTTGCTGGACATTGTTCTCTCCTGTCTTGCGTTGGAAAGAACGTAACCAGCAGATCACGACAGCACACTAGCAGACCGCGCCAATGGATATGCAGATCACGCCAACTTTCAAAGAAGCGTCAGTCTTCCGCTTCAATCAGCTTGTGGCTGTCTTCAGCTGTCAGGTCGAGCCCATAGGCTTCGCGCATGCCGGCGATGAAGGCCAGTGTATCCGGGCCAAACGGTGCCTTGCCTTCAAAGCTGTGCAGCACGATGCCCTCAAGCAGATCCCCCAGCCCCATCTCATGATGAGCAGCCACGGCCTTCAGCACCTTCAGCACCCGCTTTTCCAGCCGCACACCGGTCTGCACCCGTTCAATCTTACATGGTGTCATGACAGTTCCTCGCTCACAGGATAGTTTACGTCTCAAACGAATCTGGTAACATGGTACCAAGTTACCAATTTCATATCTTGGCGGTTCTCCCATGTCAAACAACATCAAAGGGGTCCTTTGGGGCCTTCTTTCTGCTGCGCTGTTCACGCTCGTGTCGGCTCTCGCCAAGATCGCGGTCATTGAGTATCACGTGCTGCAAATCCTGTTTGTCAGGCAATGCTTTGTGTTTGCCTCTGCTTTGCCAGTGCTGCTCAAAACATTCCCCCACGGGTTCAAAACGCAGCATCCACTGCCCCATGCATTGCGGTTAGGCGGTGCTTTTGTTACGCTCTCCACCGGCATCTGAGCCGTAGCGCTGCTGCCTCTCACCAACGCAACCACGCTCGCCTTTGCCAAGGTCTTCTTTGTAGCTCTCCTCGCCTCCGTGTTTCTGGGGGAAGCCACCACAAAAAACCGCATACTCGGCATCACCCTCGGTTTCCTTGGCGTGCTGATCGTTATCCGACCCGGCTTTGATGGCCTTGCCAGCCTCTATGCACTTGTCCCTCTTGCCGGGGCATTGGGCGCTGCCGTCGCTGTCGTCTGTGTCCGCAAACTCTCACAGACAGAAAGCACAGCCACATTGCTCGGCTATCAGGCCGTCTTTGTCGGCCTCATGGCAGGCCTGCCCATGTTCTGGCTCTGGAAGACACCGGACCTCTTCGGCTTCGTCCTCCTCATCTCCATGGCTCTCATCGCCACACTAGGCCAGTGGATCGGCATCAAAGCGCTCAGACTGGGTGAGGCCCGCCTTGTCAGCAGCACGGAGTACTTCTCCCTCATCTACGCCGCCCTGCTCGGACTTGTCCTCTTCTCAGAGCTGCCAGATGCCTTCACCCTCATTGGAGCAGCCACCATCATCTTCTCTGCTCTCTACATGATGCAGAAAGAACACCGCCGGAAAGCAGCGCTCAAACCAACCTAACCCGGCAAGGCGCAAGGGGAATAACTTTTGCTGGAAAGCAGGCGGAGGGGCTTTGGTGGTACCACGAGACCATCAACCCCAAGCAACGCAGAAAAACGCTAAGAACGCAAACAAACGCACAAAACAACGCAAAAGCAGATATCCCCGCTCCTGCCACAAGCGCTTAAAGGTACGGCACCAGAATATCTGAAAGCACAGAACCCTTCGGATAGGCAAAGACGCTGCCGCGCTCATAAACATAAGGCCCAACCTCAAGTCCAGCCTCAGCGCAGATCAGCTGCCCTGCCAACACATCCCAGCTGTTCACGCAGCCGTTGTAAGAGCCATCCACCTGCCCCGTCGCTGCCTGACACAATGCCCAAGCCGCAGACCCGCAAATCCGGATCTGATGTTGCTCAGCCACCAACTGATTGACCTTGTTGAGGAAGTCGAGGTTGTTCTCTTGCTTGTAATTGAAGCACAGGTTCACGACCAGCTCATGATCACAAGCCTGCCGAGGCTGTAACTTCTTGCCATCCTCAAACGCCCCTATCCCCCGCGCAGCATAAATCGTCCGCCGGTGAAATGGCGCATGAACAACACCAACAGCCGGTCCCTGTTCATCAACAAAAGCCATGGAAATACAAAAGTCTGGCCGGCCATAAAGGTAGTTGGTCGTGCCATCTATCGGGTCAATAACCCAGCACGGTGGCTCCAGAACTCCGCCGGTTTCTTCCCCTTTGAACCCATGTTTCGGGAAGGCCTCTGACAGCGCCTGTTTGATGCGCCGCTCAACCTCACAGTCCGCTTCGCTCACGTAATCCAACAAACCCTTGCTGCCAATCTGTAGCTTGTCTCGGTCATGAAACACCGCAAGAGCATAAGCACCAACCTCCTCTGCAATCAGTCTGGCTGTGGTGAGTATCTCTTGTTGCATGGTGAGCACTTTCGTTGGTTATTACTGTCTGGTGGTGCCCTTTCTGCTTATCTCCGAAAAGTGGGAACCGGTTTTCGGATTAAGATACGCAAAAACAAGGCCTAAAGCAGTTTCATCGCAAACTGCCTTTAGGTATTGAGCAGTTCATTCAAAAGAGCAACTTCGTATCAGGACTACCTTCAGCCTTAAACGCTAGCCTTTATCAGGAGTAGAAATGAGCTGGACTAAAACCTGATGAACCGAGAACTCCCCGTGCTCTATGCTTGCCTCGCCCTGGCCGGAACCATTCCCTTCATCGCCGGAGCTATAGGTTTATCAGTGGGTTACTCGTTTCTACCGGTGGTTGGCGCAACGGTCATCGCGGTCAGTCTCTATGCCCTTGTCATCCTCTCCTTCATGGCCGGAAGTCAGTGGGGCATGTTCTTCATCGCCCCTCATCCAAGACGCGCCTGGCTGCTATTATGGAGCAACTTTGTCGCACTTTCCGGCTGGTGCCTGTTCCTGTTTACCGCGCCGATCATCTTCATTCTCGGACTTATCATCCTCTTCTCAGGCATGCTGTTTGTTGATTTCTATCTTCAGAACCTGGAAATCACATCACGAAATTACCTCGGCGTACGCATCACAGCCACCATCATCACGCTGATCGCACTGGGCGTCATCGCCCTCAACGTGTGAGGCTTATCCCCCCTCAGCCTGTTCGAAGCCATACGTTCGACGAAAAATGCCAGCAAGGTCTCCCTCACTGGCATCTTCAAATCTAGCTGCTTGGCAACGCTTACATATTGATGGAGCGCCACAACATGGTAGAACGGTTCCCACTCCGGCAATATGCCAAAACAGGTCTTGGTGCTTCCGCAAGAAAATCGATCAGCTCCTGACCAGCTTCTGCAAAATCTGTCCCCGGTCCAATCGGAATGTAAATGTGCTCCAGCCCCTGCTCTTCAGCAGCGCCAGAAACCTCCAGATAAGTCGGCTGGTTCGGCGCTTCATCATCAGGACGGTTACAGACGATAGACCGGAAACCCTGCTCACGCGCCTTCTCCATGTCCTCCGGATAGAGCTGCCCGGCAACCCAGTAATCCTCGGCAAGTTGACGCGCACGCAGCTGACCACCGCCGCCGCCTGAAATTTTCTGAAGTAGACTAGAGAACATTAACTGGCACTTTCAAGTAGGTTTGACCGGTTTCGTTTTCTGCCTCAGGCAAACGGCCGGCTCTCATATTCACCTGAATGCTCGGCACAATCAGGTTAGGCATATCAAGCGTTGCATCTCGAGCTTCGCGCATTTCGACGAACTTTTCACGACTAGTACTATTACCTACATGAATGTTCTCGTTTTTCTCAGCAGCAACAGTTGTTTCAAACAGAATATCACGCCCGTTTGCGCCATAGTCGTGGCACATGAACAAACGCATTTCATCTGGCAAACTCAACACCTTATGGATGGAGTCATACAGCACGGACGCATCCCCGCCCGGGAAGTCAGCACGTGCAGTGCCACTGTCCGGCATAAACAAGGTATCCCCCACAAACGCTGCATCACCAATCACATGCACCATGCACGCTGGCGTATGACCCGGTGTATGCATCGCAAAGCACTTCAGATTCCCGATCTGATAGGTATCCCCGTCCTGGAACAGCTTATCAAACTGGCTACCATCACGGGCAAACTCAGTACCGGCATTAAACACCTTGCCAAACACGCCCTGAACAACTGTTACCTGCTCACCAATACCAATCTTGCCGCCCAGCTGCTCCTGAATATACGGCGCAGCAGACAGGTGATCCGCATGCACATGAGTTTCAAGCAGCCATTCCAGCTTCAGGCCATTAGAGCGGATGTACTCAATGATTTCATCGGCATGCTCAAAGCTGATGCGGCCAGCGGGATAGTCGATATCCATCACACTGTCGACAACCGCACATGCCTTTGTTTCCGGATCTGTCACCACATAGGTGATCGTGTTTGACACCGGATCAAAGAAGTCCTTGATTTCCACCTTCTGGTCCATCTGCACAGGATAGCTGCTCATAACCTTCTCCGCTTTAAATCTATGATTTATCTAAGAAATGCATGACAGATCAGGCCTGTTTGAGGGCTCTTCGCATCGAGAGATTGGCAACGAACTTCGCAAAGAGCATCCCTCCCGTCATACATAAAACAAACACGATCGCCTGAGGCGACAACAACGAAACTGAAACCAGTGCAGGCCCAGGGCACAAACCGATTAATCCCCATCCCGCACCAAACGTGGCTGACCCGAAAATCAGCCGTTTGTCGATCTGCTGAAACGTCGGGATCCGGAAATCATCCGCCACAAACGGACGCGGCAGAAAGCGCGCCAGACGGAAGAACGGAGCCGCCACCAAAATGGCACCGCCCATCACAAAGGCGAGACTTGGGTCCCAGTTTCCAAACACATCAAGGAAGTTTTGCACCTTCAAAGGGTTGCTCATTCCCGCAATAACCAGACCAGCCCCAAAGGTCAGACCGGCGAATAATCCAGCAATAATCCGTTGCATGTTATCCCCCCACCACGTGGCGAAGAACGAACACAACGGCAATGCCGACAGACATGAAGGTGATCGTCGCAGCCAGTGAGCGAACAGACAGGCGCGACAATCCGCAAACCCCATGTCCACTCGTGCATCCGCTACCGAACACCGAGCCAAAGCCCACAAGAGCCCCTGCAATCGCAATCAGCGTCAGGTCTCCTGTAAACACCTGCTCAATCTCAAAACCAGCTGCCATAAGCAGCAGAGGCGCAAGAATAATCCCGACAACAAACGACAGCTGCCAGCCCTTCTCACCATGCACCCAGGCCGACTTGCCATTGGCAAGCGTACCCGGCTCAAACAAGCGGCTGTAAATACCGCTAATCCCCGCGATACGCCCATTGGCGAGCAGCAGGATGACCGTAGACAAGCCGATTAAAACGCCTCCGGCTAACGAGGCATATGGGGTAAACTCAGTCATGTTTTATACTCGTTCTTTCCCCTGCAGAGGAAAGTTCGGTTGATGGAGAATTTGACCGAAGGGTGCGCAACACCACGATCAAAAATAATATATTTTTCTAATTTAGTTATTTCTAATATATAAGCCGAATTCTGAGTGTCAAGTCGCTACCAACAGCAATTATGCCAATCACCTAATACTCATCGCCAGTTGCGCAGAATGATCCCCTCCCTTAGGCTTGCCGTATACGTAAAGAAACGACCCTGGATCGCTGTTGGGAGATGACGTGGGGATCCTGTCGTTTCACTTGGAAATACAAAGGGATGGATATGATTGACGAAGACCTGAAGGGTGAACTTGAGCTTTTTCGCGATAATGTAAAGCGGTTCATCGAAGCAGAGATTCTCCCGCACTACGACGAATGGGAGAAGGCAGATATCTTCCCGCGTGACATCTGGAACAAGATGGGTGAGCAGGGTCTGCTCTCCGTAGACACCCCGGAAGAATATGGCGGGTTCGGCACCAACTTCTTGTTCTCCATGGTCATCATTGAAGAATTCACCCGTGCCAACTGCTCCGGTCTGGGCGTATCCCTGAGCGTGCACTCAGACATCGTTGCCCCTTATATCCTCAATCACGGCAGCGAAGAGCAGAAGAAAAAGTACCTGCCTAAAATGGTCAGCGGCGAATGCGTCGGCGCCATCGCAATGACCGAACCAGCAGCTGGTTCTGACCTACAGGGCATCCGTACAATCGCCCGCAAAGATGGCGATGACTACATCATCAACGGCAGCAAAATCTTCATCACCAACGGCCAGCATGCAGATGTTGTGATCGTTGTTGCCCGCACAAATCTAGACGTCTCCGGCTCCAAGGGAACCAGTCTTTTCCTCGTCGATGCAGACAACCCAGGCTTCAAGCGCGGTCAGAACCTGGACAAGATCGGCCTGCATTCCTCAGACACATCTGAACTGTTCTTCGAGGACCTCCGCGTCCCGGCCAGTGCCTGCCTCGGCAAGCTGGACACAGGCTTCCACATCATGATGAACGAGCTGCCACGCGAACGGCTTACCCTCGCAGTGGGCGCAGTTGCTGGCGCTGAAGGCGTGCTGGCAATGACTGCTGACTACGTCAAAGAACGTCAGGCATTCGGTCGCCCGGTCGCAACCCTTCAGAACACCCGCTTCAAAATGGCAGAAATGGCCACCGACGTCCGCGTTCACCGTGCGTTCGTTGATGAATGCTGTCGCCTGTTCCTGGAAGGCAAGCTCGATAACACCACCGTCAGCATGGCGAAACTCGGTACAACGGAAATGCAGGGCCGCGTCGTCGACGGCTGCCTCCAGCTCCATGGCGGTTACGGCTACATGAGAGAATACGGCGTTTCCCGCGCCTTCGTAGACGCCCGTGTTCAGCGCATCTACGGCGGTACTTCAGAGATCATGAAGGAACTGATCAGCCGCGAAGTGTTGGCATAAGTTTCTTCAAGGGGAGGCACGAGTCTCCCCTTTCATCACTGCACCAACTTGTTGCGCACGACCCGCAACTCATCAAACTGCATGACACCATCTTCAGATGTCCAAAGGTGCTGGCCTTCCCCTCTCAGGATGGTTCCCAGCTCCGGGCTGTACGTATACTTTGTGACGATATCCTCACCCTCAGTGCCGACAGTTTCCAGCGTCACGTCGAGCACATCATATGCGCAGCTGCCAACCTGCAATCTGCCCGGTTCGCCAACGGAAAACTTGTAAGGTACATCTCTGCGCACAAGGTCTTCATTTTCAAACACATCGACAGATGCCGTCCAGGTCTTACCCACTTCCAGCGGAAAGAATTCGGAAAACGGAACATCAGGCACATAGGTGCGATTGATATGGGAACCGCGTTCGTAGGAGAGAAACAATCCCCGCTCGTGAACATGGATCTGGTCTCGCACGACCACATACCGCTCGTTCAAATGCAGCTCTGTAATCTGCCCGTTATTATCAAGCCGAACAAACAGGCGTGCAGGAATACTGCTGTTGATCAGGACCATGCCAGTTTTCATCGTGTCAGCGGTTGGACACACTTGTGCAACAGCCGCGCCACCGAAGAGTACGCTGCCCAGAAGTCCCATAAATGTTTTGGTTATAACGCCGGATCTTTTCATCGATCTATCATGTAGATTTATTCTTCTATTTATGGTCGCCTATCTATCAGCATTCTGAAAAAATGGGATTGATATATGCGTTTTGCCCATTAGTCACTTTGAACTACGTATATCAACATAACACTTTGGTTAGTGCACTGATCTTGCTGTGCAATTACAGCTCAAGTAGTTCAGCAATCCGCACAGCGTCGGTGTTGCGCTTTGACGCATGCAGCTTCAGGTTGGCAAGAATGGCACTAATCCGGATACCTCGATTGGCAATCCACTTGTTGCGATGTGACGGGTGCGGAATGCTGCGATGGTGCAGCGCCACGGGCAGCCATTGGTCATTCAGCACCGGCGCACCTGATGATCCCGGCAACGTATCACTGGTATACGTGATGAACTGCTCATGTGCGCTCAGGATGCTACTGTTACGAAGTGAAAGGCTCTTCAGCCCACCATTGGGATGATGAATGATTGAAACCGGCTCACCCTTCACCGCCTTACCGGACTGAGGCAGCAGCCTCAGGAACCCAAAGTCCGCCAGAGCCACTTTCCCCTTATTATCCCCCTCAACAGAGACGAAGCTAAAGTCCAGCTGATTGCTGGGGCTGGTGAAGAACAACTCGTCTGTAATTGAAAATTCCGCCGTTCGGTCCAACGAGAAATCCTCGTTCATCTCATAGCGGAAAATGGCTTTGGCCAACGCAGCTGAGTTCCGGGACCTGATCACATGGTTATTGGTCAACAACAGGTTCGGGCCAACAAGAAAGCCAGATCCCGCACCTGCCGGGATACGCCCTCCCCGATAAAGTTGAACCTTACAAACCGCCCGTGCTGCCGCAACACCTCTGCTCAGGTAGTTGATCGGAAAAATATCGGAAACACCCATAATGCGCTCAAACGCGGTGTTATCCCCCTCCGGGATCAGATTTCTGCGCACCTGTAAACGCTCCGGCTCATCCCAGACATCGCCCTCGTGGCTCTCCTCACCACGCCCACAATCACATCCACCGGTTCGCGCTTTCGCCATCTCAGAGCTCCACGTCACAAAGACCACTTATTCCCTAAGAAGACCCGCTTTAAGCCGCCCTGTGAGATTTCGGAGTTCATTTACCAAAACCACAGGTAGATCCTGACAGTTTGGCCAATGTCATTCCCTGTCACTCGAAAAAATTTTAGCTTTACCTCTTGAACAATCACAAATTGCAATTACATTAGAAATACATTTGTAATGCAAAGGTGCAACATGCCATCCAGATCCATTTCGCTAAGCGTGCGATTAACGCAAGAGGAGTCGGAGCGCTTGGCCCGGTTGAACTTTCCGGACGCCAAAACGCCAAGCGACAAAATCAGAGCTCTCATAGCTGCCCCGGAAAGCAGCTTCGCATCCTTGGGGGATGGCACACACACCTTCGCAGCGCGAAAACTGGTGAAGCCAGCAAGTGACATGCTGGACCAGAGCGACCGTCAGTCAGACGTACTACGACTACTGACAGATCGTCTTCCGCTTCTTCTTGGAGAACTGGCCGGTAAAGCTGGTGACACGGATCTGAAAGAAGCAGAAGCCGCCATTACAGAAGATTTTTTTGAGCTCATTGAACTGGTGCTTCAGGCAGGTTTGAGACGTAACCCGCGCCTTCAAAACCCTGAGCTTTTCAAAGAGCTTGTCGATGATATGCGCAGCTCCACCGACCTTTTGCGCACCCGTTTGAACTCGAAGTAATCAGCGTATCTCCGAAAAGTGGAACCCGTTTTTCGGAGAAAGATACGCCATAGAATTGGAGGATTTTATGTCTGAATCTCTTTTATCTCGCGTAGGTCGTCTGGTCTCCGGAACTGCAAACTCGATCGTTGATGCTGTCGAAAGCACAGCGCCAGATTTGGTCATGAAACAGGCTATTCGCGAACTCGACAGCGCTGTTGAGGATGTCCGCGACGCCCTTGGCAAAACCGCGGTCAAAAAACACGTCGCAAGCCAACGCCTTGCTGAAACCAACAAGTCTCACGAGGAACTCTCGGAGAAAATCGCCATCGCCCTGCGCGCTGGTGAGAAAGATCTGGCACGTGCAGCAGTCGCCCGCCAGATGGATCTGGAAGCCCAGATCCCGGTACTCGAAAAGACCATTGCGGACGCTGGCGACGAAGAGCTGGAGCTCAACAACTCCATTCTCGCACTTCAGGGCCGCAAACGCGAAATGTCAGACCAATTAGATGCTTACATTGCGCAGAAAAATGCGGCAGCATCACAAAGTACAACCACAGATGGTGGATCGGATCGTAAACTGAACAGCGCCGTCGACAACGCCAACTCTGCTTTCGAACGGGCAATGAAGGCAGCAACCGGTGTTCCGGGCGTAGCAAACTCTGGTTCTATGGCAGACGATGCCAAACTGGCAAAACTGGACCAGATGGCGCGCGATCACCGTGTAGAAGAACGCCTCGCAGCCTTGGAAGCTGAACTGGAATAACAGCAACAAAAACTATTATGTTCATTGGGGGATGAATTGGCAGAACTTATTTTTTCGGGTGAGACCTATCTCTTCACACTCGCCATCTTCGTGATGCTTGCTCTGGCACTGCTCGAAGTTGTCGGCATGATCTTCGGACTGTCTTTGTCCGGTCTGGTAGATGACGCTCTGCCAGATCTGGAGGTCGACGCTGACCTCGATATAGATGCAGACATCGACGCTGATGTCTCAGTCGATGCCGCAGGCCTTGGCCCCATCGAAGGGTTCTTGGCATGGCTGGCAGTGGGCAAGGTTCCGTTCATTGTTCTGCTGATCATCCTGCTCACCAGCTTCGGCATCACAGGTATTCTTGTCCAATATGCAGCCGCATCTATCGCTGGTGCAACACTACCATTCTGGATGGCGTTGATCCCGACAGGCATTGTCAGCTTCTGGTTCACCGCGAAAACCGGTCACGCCATTGGTCGCGTCATGCCCAAGGAAGAGACGGATGCCCGCTCCAGAGATGCCTTGATTGGCGAAGTTGCAGTCCTGACACTTGGCAATGCGACCAAGGAACTGCAGGCAGAAGCCCGCGTCACGGACAGCTTCGGCACACGCCATTATGTGCAGGTCATTCCAGACCAGCCAGACACAACATTAATGCAGGGAGACGAAGTCTTGCTTGTCGGCTTAAAAGATTCCCTTTTCACAGCAATTCCTAACCCACACGTCAATTTATCACCTCGCAAAGACACGCTTACAAACTAATCTCTCAGTTTGAGGTCAAATATGTTTTCAGATACTCAAAACGCGGTCGTAGCTACGTCTACCAGCTTTATGGAGCTGCTCGTACTCGCCGGTGTTATCCTCGTCGCACTTCTTGCAATCGGTATTGTCTTTTCACGCCTTTATACCCGCTCCTCAAAAGAGGTTGCCTTCGTACGGACTGGTTTTGGTGGCCAGAAAGTCATCATGAACGGCGGTGCAATCGTCCTGCCGGTGCTTCATGATATCATCAACGTCAACATGAACACCCTGCGTCTGGAAGTCCGCCGCGCTGACGAAGCAGCCCTCATCACCCGCGACCGCATGCGCGTCGACGTGGTGGCCGAGTTCTACTTGCGTGTTCAGCCAACCATCGAGTCCATCGCAAACGCTGCTCAAACCCTCGGTGTGCGGACTATGCACCCGGAAGACCTAAAACATCTCATCGAAGGTAAGTTCGTTGATGCCTTGCGTGCTGTGGCTGCAGAAATGGCAATGGAAGAACTCCACGAGCAACGCGTCTCCTTCGTGCAGAAGGTACAGGCTGCTGTTTCCGAAGACCTGCTGAAAAACGGTCTGGAATTGGAGTCCGTTTCTCTGACCGGTCTCGACCAGACCCGCATGGAATACTTCAACCCGAACAACGCGTTCGATGCGGAAGGTTTGACCAAGCTCACACAGGAGATCGAAGAGCGCCGCAGAAAGCGGAACGACATCGAGCAGGACACCGAAGTTCAGATCCAGCGCAAAAACCTGGATGCCGAACAGCAGAAGCTCGATATCTCTCGTGAAGAAGAATACGCCCGTCTGGAACAGCAGCGCGATCTTGAAATCCGCCGCGCCAAACAGCAGGCCCTGATCGCCACCGAACAAGCCGAACGCCGCCGTGATGCAGAGCAGGCAGAGATCACATCCAATCTGGAGATTAAGCAGGCATCTATCGCTTCTGAACGTCAGGTGAAAGAGCAGGAGATCCTCAAAGATCGCGCTCTGGAAGAGACCCGCATTGAGAAGGAAAAGGTCATTGAGCTGACCCAGCAGGATCGCTCCATCGCGGTCTCTGAAAAGTCCAAAGCACTCTCAACAGCGGATGCTGCTGCAAACGAAGCCCGTGCTGTTGCCATCAAGGCAGAAGAACAGGTTGTTACCGCTCGTGAAATCGAAGTGGCAGAGCGTCAGAAGCAAGTTGAGCTGGTTGTTGCAGCTCAGGAAGCGGAACGTGCTGCAATCTCTGTCACCGTTGGTGCGGAAGCTGAAAAGCAGGCTGCAGAAGACCACGCAGAAGCCGTCCGCCTGAAAGCAAGCGGTAACGCGGATCAGATCCGCATCGCGGCAAACGCGGAAGCCGATGCTGTCACCACCCGCGCGGAAGCAGACAAACTGCGCCTTGCAGTGGAAGCAGAAGGTAAGCGCATCCTCAACGAAGCGGCAAACCTGCTGTCCCCTGAGCAGATCCAGATGCAGGTCAAACTCGCGCTGATCGAGGCTCTGCCGCAGGTCATCGGCGCAAGCGTGAAGCCGATGGAAAACATCGACGAGATCAAGATCCTTCAGGTCGATGGCTTAAACGGCTCAGCTCCGGTTGCAAATGGAGCACCGGCAGAAGGCTCTTCCGCAGGCCTCTCCGATCAGCTGGTCAACTCAGCTCTGAGATACCGCTCTCAGGCCCCACTGGTCGACAGTCTCCTCGGAGAACTGGGCATCTCCGGCGCAACGCCAAACGAGATTGCCAAATCAGTCGCAACCGAAGAAAAAGCCTAACCCCAATAAGAAAAGCCCCGCCAATGAGCGGGGCTTTTCATTGCAACAAACTGCTCCTAGATACCCATCTGCCGGCTGGCCAGATCCTTCATGATCTCAGAAGAACCACCACCGATGGTCATCACCTTGGTCTCACGATATATGCGCTCAACCTTGGTTCCGCGCATGTAACCTGCACCACCCAGGATCTGAAGGCACTCGTTGGCCACATATTCCAGCGTACTCGTTGCAAGGTTCTTCGCCATGCAGATCTCGGTGATCGGGCTTTCTCCCAGCTGCAACCGCTGCGCCAGTTCTTCCAGCACAGCCCGAACAGCCTGCATCTTCATTGCCATATCAACGAACTTGTGCCGGATAACCTGCCGGTGAATGAGCGGCTTGCCAAACGTCTCACGCTGCTGCGCCCAATCCAGCGCCTCTTCAAACACACCCAGCATATGACCATAACAGGCGGATGCAAGGAACAGACGCTCATTGTTGAAGTTCATCATGATGCCCATGAACCCGGCGTTCTCACCCCCAATCAGGTTTTCAACTGGCACCTTCACATTGTCAAAATGCAGCGTCGCGGTATCAGAAGCCCACCATCCCATCTTATGCAACGGCGTCTGAGTAAAACCTTCCATGCCCTTCTCAACCAGCATCAGCGAAATACCGCCCATGCCCGTATCACCCGTCCGCACCGCAACCGTATAGTAATCTGCACGCATACCAGAGGTGATGAAGGTCTTCTCACCATTGAGCACATAATGCCCATTCTCACGGCGTGCCACAGTCTTCAGGTTCTGCACATCGGACCCACCACCCGGTTCAGTAATCGCCAGAGCAGAAATCTTCTCACCTGCCAGCACAGAAGGGATCACCCGTGCCTTCAACTCATCAGAGCCAAGATGGGCAATCGGAGGCGTGCCAATGGTGTGGCTCATCAAACCCGCATTGATGCCACCACTTCCTGCACGCCCAAGCTCAACAGCCGATAGATAAGACAGCGGATAATCAATGCCCGTCCCGCCGTACTCTTCAGGGAACATGATGCCGAGCAACCCAACATCCGCCGCCTTTTTGTAAAGCTCACGCGGAAACTCGTTAGCTTCGTCCCATTGGGAGACGTAAGGCGAAATCTCCTTGGCAATGAAGCGGGAAAGCACATCGCGAAACGCTTCATGCTCCTCAGTGAACATGGTGGACTTACGCTTCAATCCGAAGTCAGGAAGGTTCAAACTCATCATATTCTCCACCGCCTTCAAAAGCGGATTCCATCAACTCAATCAGGCGGTTTCATCTTCCAGACGAACCAGCACATCACGGCTGTTCACCTGCGCGCCTTCCTGTGTTCCAAGCTCAGCAACAACGCCATCACGCGGTGCTGTCAGCTCATGCTGCATCTTCATCGCTTCCAGAACCAGCAACACATCTCCCTTGGAAACCTGTGCGCCCTGCTCTGTCTTCAACGCCACAACAGCACCCGGCATAGGCGCAATGATGGAGCTGCCTGCAGCTGAACTGTCATCCTTCTTGGTGCTGAAACTTTGCTCTTCAAAGAACTGCGTCTGCCCTTCCAATGAGATCCAGAGACCACCCTCGGGAGCTTCACTCACAAAGGCTGAGCGTCGAACACCATCCGCTTCAAAGATAATGGCACCACTGTCACCGCCACTGAGGATAGTCAGATCCTCACGCGCTGCGGTCTCTTCCCCATCAAGCTTGATCTTCACCGGCAAAGGCGTCGCTGTAGTCCAGCGGTTTTGGCCTTTGCTGCGCGCAAACAGATGCACAGCGAGGTCACGCATCAACTCTCGTGTGGCATCTGCCGCAACCGATCCAAGCTCGCGATCATTCAAGAAAGCAGTCGTTGCATTGCCAGCCGCAAATACTTCGTCCTGCAACACGCTCTTCAGGAACGCACCGTTGTGCACCAATCCCTGCAGAACCAGCTCATCCAACCCGCGCAACAGTTTGCGGCGTGCTTCGCCCCGGTCACTGCCATGCGCAATCAGCTTGGCAATCATCGGATCGTAATAGGATGAAATCTCGCTGCCCTGCTCAATGGCACTATCAACGCGCAAAGAAAGCTCATTGCCGTTCCACGCCAGCACAGTCCCTGTCTGTGGCAGGAAGCCCGCATCCGCATCTTCGGCATAAAGACGAAGCTCCATGGCGTGGCCGCTGAAGGAAATCTCGTCCTGCTCCAGTGGCAGAGGTTTGCCAGCAGCCACATCCAGCTGCCAGGCAACCAGATCCTGACCGGTAATCTCTTCCGTCACCGGATGTTCCACCTGCAAGCGGGTGTTCATCTCCATGAAGTAGAAACTGCCATCCTCAGCCAGCAGAAACTCAACAGTGCCTGCCCCGCGATAGCCAATGGCCCGCGCTGCATCCACTGCTGCCTGCCCCATCGCAGCCCGGATTTCCGGCGTTACAGATGGTCCCGGCGCTTCTTCAACCACCTTCTGGTGCCGACGCTGCACAGAACAATCGCGCTCACCCAGATACACCACGTGGCCGTGATTGTCGGCAAACACCTGTATCTCCACATGGCGTGGATTGATGACGGCCTTTTCAAGAATAAGCTCGCCATTGCCAAACGCATTCTCTGCTTCAGAGGCCGCAGCAGCCAGCTTGTCTTCAAGCCCATTCAGGTCTTCAACCAAGCGCAGACCGCGCCCACCGCCACCGGCAGATGCCTTGATCATCAGCGGCACACCAATACGCGCAGCTTCCGCTGCCAACGTATCGGTCGACTGATCAGACCCGGAATACCCCGGCACGCATGGCACGCCTGCCTCAATCATCCGCAGCTTGGAAAGCCGCTTGGAGCCCATCAGCTCAATGGCTTCCGCAGGCGGACCAATGAACACCAGCCCAGCTTCCGCACAAGCACGCGCAAACTCAGCATTCTCCGCTAGGAACCCGTAGCCCGGATGCACAGCCTGTGCGCCAGTTTTGCGAGCCGCTTCTAAAATAGCTTCAATCTTGAGGTAGGAGTCAGCTGGTGTCGCACCGCCAATACACGCCGCAATATCAGCGTCTTTAACATGCGGAGCGGTTGCATCAGCCTCGGAATAAACAGCAATACTCCGATAGCCCTTTTGCCGCGCAGTGCGGAACACTCGGCGAGCAATCTCCCCCCGATTGGCGACCAGGACGCTATCAAACATCGAAAATTCCCTTCACACTGCCAATATGGAGCGTATCCCCGAAAAGTGGGAACCGGTTTTCGGATAAGGATACGCCTTTCAAATAATGGCCGAGGAGGCAGCTTATTCAGCTGCTTCCTTCTGCATTGCACGGTTCTTCTTTGGGTTTGGCAAAGTGCCATCCAGCTTGGAGATGATGGAGAGCATCACTTCATCCGCACCGCCACCAATGGAGGTCAGGCGGCTATCACGCAGGAACTGGCTCACAGGGCTGTCCCACATGTAACCCATGCCGCCCCAGAACTGCAGACAGGAGTCCGCCAGCTCGCGAGACAGACGGCCAGCCTTCAACTTCGCCATGGAAGCAAGGCGGGTCACATTCTCACCGCGCACCATGGATTCAACGCACTTCTCAGAAAGCGCACGCAGCAGCTCAACCTCGGTCCGCAGCTCTGACAGGCGGAAGTGAACCACCTGGAAGTCCAGAATGCTCTGGTTGAACGCAGCACGCTCACGGCAATAATCTTCCGTCAGCTGAATGATACGGTCCATACCGTCAATCAGCGACAGCGCACACCACAGACGCTCTTCCTGGAACTGAAGCATCTGGTACATGAAACCAGCGCCCTCAGTACCAATCAGGTTGCGTTGAGGAACACGCACGTCATCAAAGAAGATCTGCGCCGTATCAGAAGAGCGCTGACCCAGCTTGTTCAGGCGATCTGATTTGGTGATACCCGCGCTATCCATCGGCACGATGATCAGAGACTTGTTCTGGTGCTTATGCCCATCACTGGTGTTTGCCAGCATGCACATGTAGTCCGCCTGCGTGGAATTGGTGATCCACATCTTGGATCCGCTGATCACATAGTCATCACCATCTTTACGCGCTGTGGTCTTGATGTTCGCCACATCAGACCCCGCATGGGCCTCAGACACACCAACACAGGCCACCATGTCACCAGCAATCGCCGGAGTCAGAAACTCGCGGCGCAACTCATCAGAACCAAACCGGGAGAGTGCCGGGGTTGCCATATCGGTCTGCACGCCAATCGCCATTGGCACACCACCGCAGGCACACGCGCCCAGTGCCTCGATAGTCATGGCCTGATAAGAGTAATCAAGGCCCATCCCGCCGTACTCTTCCGGCTTGTTGACGCCAAGAAAACCGAGATCACCCATCTTCTTGAAAAGCTCATGAGCCGGGAAGATTCCAGCCTCTTCCCATTCCTGAACATGCGGGTTGATTTCGGCCTCGACGAACTTGACCACCGCACTTTTCATTTTCCGATGTTCTTCAGTATATTCCATCGTGAAACCCTCATGTTGAACTGTGTTCCGGGAGCCGTAATGCGCAGCTCTCCCTAGCCGCGCGCAACTCCGAATGCTGTTGGATTAAGCTGACGTTTCTTGGCATCTGCACAAACAGATAGGGCCATTGAGACAACACGGCGCGTATCTCTCGGATCAATGATCCCATCATCCCAAAGCCGCGCTGTCGCAAACAACGCTGTAGTCTCCGGCGACATCTGGTCAATGATCTTCTGCGCCATCTGATCGGTCATGCCATCAGGGATCTGCTGACCCATCTTCGCAAACTTCTCTTCAGTGATGATCTTCATCACCGTCGCCGCCTGCTCTGGTCCCATCACACCAACCTTGGCAGAGGGCCATGAAAAGATGAAATCAGGATCAAACCCACGACCACACATGCCGTAGTTACCAGCACCCCAGGCACCACCAACAACCACGGTCACTTTAGGAACCGTGGCATTGGCAACCGCCTGGATCATCTTGGACCCATGTTTGACGATACCACTCGTCTCTGCATCCCGGCCTACCAGATACCCAGTGGTGTTCATCAGGAACAGCAGTGGCGTATTACTCTGACAACACAGCTGAATGAACTGCGCCGCCTTCACCGCACCTTGCGGATCAATCGGGCCGTTATTACCAAGAATGCCAACGGCCTGCCCATCAATGCGCGCATGACCACAAACCGTGGAACCGCCAAACTCCTTCTTAAAATCAAGGAAGTCGGACCCATCCGTGATACGCGCGATGATCTCGCGTACATCGTATGGTTTCTTGGTGTCTTCCGGCACGATGCCCAGCAAATCCTCAGCATCATAAAACGGCTGCTTGCCGCCTTCGGCTTCCAACGGGGCTTCCCATGGCAGATGGTCAACGATCTCACGCGCGGTCTCAACGCCATGCGCATCATCTTCGGCCATGTATTCCGCCGTGCCAGCTGTGTTGTAATGCAGCTCTGCACCACCCAGCTCTTCATCCGACGCAACTTCACCCGTGGCCGCTTTCAGCAACGGAGGGCCAGCCAGAAAAATCTTCGTTTTGCCGCGCACCACAACCGTATAGTCCGACAGCCCCGGCATGTACGCACCGCCAGCCGTTGAAGACCCATGCACCACGGTCACCTGCGGAATACCAGCTGCAGACAAACGCGCCTGATTAGCAAACGCCCGTCCGCCTTCAACAAACAGCTCAGACTGATACATGAGGTTCGCGCCAGCACTTTCCGTCAGCGCAACAATCGGCAGCTTCTGCTTCTTGGCAATCTCCTGCAGGCGAAGCGTCTTCTTCAAACCCATTGGAGAAATAGAACCGCCCTTGATGGCAGAGTCCGTCGCCACAATGAGACAGCGCTTGCCTGCCACATAACCGATGCCAGCAATCGAACCACCACCCGCAGCGTTCTTCTTGCCATCGTCATCATGCATCTTCAGGCCTGCGAGCGTAGAGATTTCCATGAACGGAGCACCACGATCCAGCAGCAGGCTCACCCGATCCCGCGGCAGCAACTGACCACGTTTCTCAAACTTCCCACGCTTGCTCTCAGAGTTCTCGCGAACCTTGGCCTCATATCCACGAAACTCCTCAATCAGCGCTTCCATGAAGGCCTTGTTCTGGGCAAACGCGGCACTGCCGCTATCGACAGCTGAGGTTAACTTGGGCATTTGTCTTTCTCCCAAGCTTGAAGGGCCTTCGGCTTCTCATAGCGATGGAAGCCTTGGTATTCCTTCATGTTTGCATTGTCACCAACCGGCATCAGATTGGTCCAGAGCGGCGCACCACCATCCACACCGATGCACTGGCCAGTGATGAACGCAGCACCCGGAGACAGCAGGAAGTTCACCAGAGACGCCACTTCAGCCTCAGTGCCCAGACGGCGCGCCAGATTGTTCTCAGACATGCGCGCAAACATGTGCTTGATGAAGTTCTCATCGTACGTGTCAAAACCGGACGACGCGATCCAGCCCGGTGCTACAGCATTCACGCGCACACCTGCTTCCGCCCATTCAACGGCCAGCGTCATGGTCAGGTTCTGCATGCCGGCCCGCGCCACACCAGAGTGCGCCATGCCCGGCATACCGCGCCACATATCCGCAACGATGTTGACGATGGCACCGCCTTTGCTCTTGCGCATGCCCTGATTGTAAACCTCACGCGCCATCAGAAACCCGCCGGTCACGTTGGTCTCAACAACCGCATCAAAGCCCTTCTTCTTGATCGCCGCTGCCGGACTTGGGTACTGCCCGCCAGCATTGTTCACCAGACCATGGATCACACCACGCTCGGCAACGATGTTTGAAACAGTCTCCGCAACAGCGTCTTCATTGCGGATGTCCAGAGAATGGGTGGAAACATCTCCACCATCCTCACGAATTTCATCAGCCACCGCATCCAGCTTTGCCTGCTTGCGGCCAAGGAGAACGGTATGGGCACCCAGCGCGGCGAGTTCGTGGGCGATGCAGCGACCAATGCCACTGCCTCCCCCAGTCACAATCACAGTTTGCCCATCAAACAACCCATCTCGCAGAACTGATGCGTAACGGGACGGTTCATTGCTCATTCCAAAAGTCTCCCTGCCACAAGCGCGGCTTAGTCAAACGGAGGTTCTCACCTCAGAAAATCCCGGCCGGGGTGACCACGTCACCCCAAACCATCATCATCCTTTCAGGCCGGAGCGGTTGCCTCGGCTCCACATTCATCTTCCCAGACCACAGGCCGATCCGGCATGGAGTGCACCACGTCCTGATAGCGATCTTCCAGGCGCGTCCGCTTGATCTTCATGGTTGGGGTCAGATAGCCATTCTCGATGGTCCACATGTCGTTGGCGACAATGATCGAGCTCAGCTTCAAATGGCTCTCAACAGATCGATTGATGCTGTGATAGGTCTCTTCAAGGCTCGTACGAACCTCTTCACGCGACAGACCATGAGTGATCTCGGAGGAGAGGAACACCACAGCAACAGGCTGAGCCAACTCAGACCCCATCACGCAGGCCTGCTCCACATAGGTATTGTCAAACAGCATGGCCTCAATCGGTACCGGCGCGATATACTTGCCCTTGGAGGATTTGAAGATCTCCTTCACCCGGCCCGTAATCCGCAAGAACCCGTCAGCATCCTGCTCCACCTTGTCACCCGTATGGAACCAGCCACCTTCTTCAATGGTCTCCGCAGTCATCTCAGGGTCTTTGTAGTAACCCTTGGTGACGGAATCCCCACGAATAAGCAGCTCACCCTCATCGGTGATCTTAATCTCCAGCCCCGCAAGCGGCGTACCGATGGTACCAACCTTGTCCGCACGGAATGGGAAGTGTGAGGACGCAAGACCAGCCGTCTCGGTCATGCCCCACCCTTCAGTAATGTTGATGCCCAGCTTCTGATACCATTCCAGCACGGCCTTGGAGATCGGCGCAGATCCACTGCCGATCAGCTTCGCATTGGTCAAACCAAGCTGCGCGCGGATCTTCCGCTTCACGTACCAGCTCAGGATCGGAATGCTCAAAAGCCGGTCCAGTTTCTTCTGTGGCACCTTGGCCAAAATCCCCGACTGGAACTTCATCCAGAGCCGCGGCACGGAAATGAACATGGTCACTTCAGCAGCACGCAAATCTTCTGCAAACGTATCCAGCGACTCCACAAAGCTCACCACCACACCAGCATAAAGGCTCACATGCTCAATGAGCGCACGCTCGGTAATATGAGCCAGCGGCAGATAGGAAATCAGACGCTCTTCACGGCCCAGCTCAAGAGACTGGGTTGGAGACCACGCCCCATAAGCAATGTTGCGCCAGGAGACTTCCACCCCTTTAGGGTTCCCGGTGGAGCCTGAGGTGTAAACAATGGAAAACAGTTCATCCAGATCCGGCTTGGCAAGCTGGTCTTCTGGTAAAGGCTCATTCTGTTTAAGCAGCTCCGTCCAGCTGTACTCGCAATCTATCGTTTTATAAGGAAGCGCAATCTTCACCACACCATCACGGATACCCTGCTCACTCGGCGCAAAGTCATCCAGTTTGCCCATGAACACCGCTTTGATGTCCGCATGGTCAATGATGTAGCTGATCGTATCTGCTGAGGCGGTGTAATAGATCGGCGTGGAGATGTAACCGGCAGCCTGAATTGCAAAATCAGCCAGAAACCATTCAGCGCAGTTTTTAGAGAGAATGCCAATCCGGTCTCCCGGTTGGAAACCCATTGACTGGAGCGCAGCAGCCATTCGCCGGACCGTGTCGTAACACTCCTTCCAGGTGAACTCGATGAACTGCCGGTTCACAGGCTGTCGCAGATAAACCGAGTTTGGTTTCTCTGTGGCCCATTTTTGCAGCATTTCAATTGGCAGTGCGTACTGTGTACCCATGTTCCCTCCTCTGATGTGCTGGTTCAGCCTCCCCGCTGCTTCCAGCACTATCTTTTTTGCGCGATAGACTTCGGCATTATAATCAGCTCATACGCATATGAGCATACCCTGCATTTCTTCTTCCTTCACCGCATTCGAACATCTGTTATCGGGTAAACGCATACCCCCAAATTTGAGGGGCCAGCTATGGAGCCCAGGAGGGTTTGCGTTTCTGCAAAAACGACATCACGCCTTCCTGTCCCTCTTCCCCAACAATTGCTCTCGCAAACGAGGCAGCTGCACTCTGGCGCAGTTCCTCCTGCTCAAGGAAACGCGTCTCTTCAACCACCTTCTTCGTGGCTGCAACAGCGCCCGGCGCACAGGCCAGAACCTGCTGTTTTATCTCAGCTTCTGCTGCTTCAAGCTCTGCCTGACTGGCAACAGCCTGATCAACCAGACCGACGTCAAAGGCCTCGTCACCGGTCAGTTTGCTCCCCAACACGAGCATTTTCTTGGCTTTCTGGTAGCCCAGTCGCTTGGTCACGTACTGAGCAATCTGAGCCGGCGGTAAGCCAATCCGCGTCTCAGTAAAAGCAAACTTGGCATCTTGCGTGGCCACCACAAAATCACAGGCACACGCCATGCCCAGGCCACCAGCCATAGCTGCCCCCTCCACCAAAGCAATGGTCACTTGCGGCTGATGGGCGATCATTCCAAAAAACTCGGCAGCCTCCAGACTGATCTTCTGCGCAATGGCTTCAGCCTCATCACCACCAGCCATAATCTGCTGGAAGGACTTCAGATCACCGCCTGCACAGAACACACCACCAGCACCAGTGAACGTAATGCCACGCACGCTGCGGTCATCCTGCACACCCCGCAGAACCTTGGAAATTTCAGCAATCACTTCGCCAGTCAGCGGATTGCGCTTTTCCGGCTGGTTCAGCGTGATGGTCATCCAGCCATCTTGCTGCGCAACCAGCACAGCATCCGTTGTTGGAGCATCAGTCATTACATCACCTCCTGCGCGATGGAGTGCGGAACGGAAACACTGTGCCTCAGCAGGATCTGGCTATACGCCTTCGCTTGCGGGTCCAGCCGCAAGCTGGCAATGCCGCCACCGCCCAGCACATCATCAATCAGGAAGTTGAGCGCATGACAGCCCGGCAGATAGAAACGGGCCACCTTGCCCGGATTGAAATGCGCAAAGGTTTTGGCAACCGCATCTTCACTCAAAGCCGCTGCAATCCATGGCAGCCACTCTGCTTTTCGCGCGATAACACCAATGTTTGCCTTATCGCCTTTGTCACCACTGCGGGCATAAGCAAGCTTGATCAGCGGCACCTCTGCAAGTACGTCATCAGCAGCAGGCGCACCCGGAACTTCAGCAGCTTCAACTGAGGCGGCAGCCTCTGCCGCAACAACCTGCTCAAACGCCACAGCCTCACCTTCCAGCGAAACTTTGGGAGACACGGCAGACTGCTCAACAAGGAAAGAGAACAACCGCACAACAGGGGAAGGCTTAGGCCTTCCGCCATTAAAGGTCGTCATGCCCGGCGCAACAGAAAGGCCAAGGCCAGTCAGCTCCCGCAGCAACAAGCCAGCAGCCCGCTGATCCACATGCCGTGCGGCAATCTTCAAAACAACTTCTTCGTAAGTGCCCCGGCTGACAGGCGCTTCCCCTATCTGAGATCCTGCCCCCACGATCTCAACGGAAACTTCCTGATAGCCGGGCGCACCAAGTTTCTTCATAACTGTCTCAGCGCGGCCAAGGGCAAGGTCAGCAAAGACCTTTGCTTTCTCACCTGCATCAAAGCCCACATAAGGCACCATCAACCCAATGCGGAACCCATCCGCCCAGGTGGCAGAAACCTTCAGGCTCTCAGGCGCAGCGCGCCCTTTCGCACCAGAAACATGCACACTCTCAGAGGTCTTCGCCTCGATCGTTACCTTGGAGAAATCGCAGGTCACATCTGGCAGCAGGTAAGCTTGCGGATTACCGATCTCATAAACCAGCTGCTCCGCAACTGTGCCAACACTCACAAGGCCGCCGCTGCCTTCAGGCTTGCTCAGGTCGCAGCTGCCATCTTCATAGACAGTCGCAATCGGATAACCGATCTTCTTCACATCCGGCACATCCCGCCAGTCTGTAAAGTTGCCTCCAGTAACCTGCGTTCCGCACTCCAGCAAATGCCCTACAAGGCTACCTGCAGAGAGGCGATCATAATCCGTCCAGTCCCAGCCAAAGGCATGAGCACAGGCCGCAAGCGTCAACGCACTGTCAGCACATCGACCCGTAATCACAATATCTGCACCCGCCTCCAAAGCAGCAACAACAGGCTGGGCGCCGAGGTAGGCGTTGATGGAAGCAACCTTCTCCGCTTTAGGAAAGGCTTCGCCGGAGAACATCTCAGTGACACCAGCCTCTTTAAAGGCTGAAGCTTCCGCCAGCAGGTCATCACCGGTCACAACAGCAACTTTCAGATCCAGCTTCTGTGCAGCAATCAACTCGCGGATCTTGGCAGCACAACTCTCCGGGTTCACGCCGCCTGCATTGCTTAAAATTTTTGTCTTGGAAGACGCGATTGTTTTCAGATTGAGCCCAAGCACCTGCTCGACAAAATCCGTTGCATATCCAAGATCAGGGGACTTCTGACGCGCCCTTGCCATGATGGAAAGAGTGATCTCTGCCAGATAGTCATAAACGATGTAATCGAGCCCGCCAGCGCGCAACAATTGCCCCGTAGACGCGTTGGAGTCACCCCAAAAGCCGCAAGCACCCCCTATGCGAATAGGCTGCTTACGTTTACTAGAGCTTTGATTTTCCGTGTTTTTCATGGTCATTTTGACGGAAACCTCTTTTACATACCAAACGTACGGTATATACTCCTTCCCAATACGTCAAGTATTTCAGCAAAAACCCCGTCTTAAGGCTAAGGTTGATCATGGTAAGCAAGTTGGACATGAAGAAGCAGCGCGGTGAAAACACACGCAAGGCCCTCATTAAGTCGACCATCGATTGCCTCGACCGGCTTGGCTATGCGGAAACTTCCATCAACCGGGTGCTGGAAGGCGTTGATGTCAGCCGCGGTGCGCTGATGCACCACTTCCCCTCAAAGGAAGATCTGGTCATCGGTACGGTGGATTTTCTGCTTTCAAGAATTCTGCGCCACTATCAGCAGGAAAGCCCAAGCTCCTTCCCGTTCGCGCAGATCACACAAGCTGAGGGCGGCACACTGGCAGATGCCCTCGTGACCTATTGGCGCAACATCATCGATACGCCAGAAGGCCGGGCATTCTCTGAAATCATCATGGCAACGCGCACCGATAAAGCACTCTCGCAGCGCATCTCGCCAAAGCTGGAAGACTGGAACGACCAGCTCAACCAGTTCTTCCTGCCTCCAGACCTGGACAAAGCAGCGGAAGAGGACATGACCCTCACCCTCCTCATCTGGCGCTCCTTCATCCGCGGCATGATCTTCCAGCAAGAGTTCCACAGCGACCCAGCCTACGTCGAAAAAATCATCCGCAAGTTCGCCAAGATCATGGAACCACACCTGAAGATGGTCCAGTCCCAAAATGGCTGATCAAACTGTGGGAGGAAACAGGCGCTTGGACGCGCCTACTTGCTGCGTTTAGGCTCATCACTTTTGATAGGAGTCGGCGCAGTAAAGTCGAATGGCTTTGCCTTCTCATCCACCAGAGAGAAACCGAGAATTCTGCGCCGGCTACTAACGCGCTGTCCCTTGTCCGTAGTAGTGCCTTCAGAGAAAGAGACCACCAGCATCGGCTCAAGCAAGGCACTGCGTTCGCCATCTGGCATAGCGTACATCACACGGCTCCAAGCCACTTGCGGCGATACGTTGGCACTAAGCGTCCGATAGAACCGTTTAGTAAGACGATTAGGGTCGATTACCACGGGCTGCCGCTTGCCATCTTCCTCTGGTTCAACCTTGTCGTCAGTGAACTTGACCAGAGGTGTTACACCGCCAAATCGCATCGAGCCAATTTGGCCATTGGCCATAACACCCACCCGAACGCCAGCATTAGCCAATTCAACACCTTCGATCCGTGGCCGATACGTAACTCGGTACTCTAGGATCTGGCTGCGACCAGGCTGTGCCTTCCGCGAACCACTGCCAACGCGGCGGTAACCAATCTGAATAGCTGCACTGCTATAGAGGCGACGGTTCAGAATCCCCTGCTCCGATAACGCGTCGATCACCTTGTTGGCTCGGGCAACTGCTTCATCCACGCTGATCCGTCCAAGAGGTTCACGGATCACGTCAATCTCTTCGTTAATCAGCCGAATTTCATCAAAATCTGCATCATATCGGACTAAGATCTGAGGAGCTGCGGACACGCGTGCCCACGTGCCTGCCTCATTTCCGTAAAGCACCTCTTTCAACGCGCCATCCATCTTTTCAGAACGGCTTCCGTCAAGCATGAGGGTTATCGCCGCTTCAGCAGCATCAATTACTTGTTGTGCATCACGATCATTGCGCCAGGTCATCCGGATTATCGGAAGCTCTAGCCCTTCCTTAAATGCCGGAACCTTGTATTGTGCATTCCGCTCCAGCAGCAGCGGTGCTGTATTCCTGTTATCAGTGCGCTGCTGTTCTTGCTGGGCAGTCGCCGTTAAGGTCAGAGCAGCCAAGATGGCAACGGACAAAGAAACACGTCTCATCAACATCTCAAATGCTCCTCTCAGCAACCACTTTGGCCATTGTCAAACATCAGATAGCAAAAGTGAGTATCCGGGCTTGGAGCCTGGTAAAGAAGGATCTGATCGCGCAACCGGGCATTATCCTGCACCCAATCACAGTGGCTTGGAGACAAACCAAAAGTGAGCGCAATTGGAGAGTTGTCACCGGTAAACCAGCCTGGTCGATCTTCCATCTCTTCAATCCAGGCACGTTCATTCCTCAAATCATCTGTTTCGCGGAAGAAGTCGCGTGGCTGATCATCTTTGACTGATGGCGAGTTGTGGTACCCAAAGGTCTGCCGGATCGCTTGGTCAAAATGACTCGATAGACTGTCAAGATTAACGGTACAACTTGTAACCCACATCGCATAAACGGCCTCGTCACCGCCTTGAGTGCCAAGTCGCGTAGAGTTCGGAAAACTGACCGTGCAAACACCGTTGCGCTGAAAACCGAATTGAATAAGCGCTCGCCAACCATGCCCGGCATAGACAGACAATGTGCGTGCATCCCCTGCAACGTGGTCAATCCCACCTAAATTTTGCTCAATGAAATCTTCAGGCCAAGCGTTTGCATTGGACCAGCGTGTACCAGTCCAACCCCGATTGTTGAGCTCGCTGCGTAGGCTTGATGTAACATCGTTCAAGTCGGAATTTTGACAGCCATTACCAGTAAAATCGGTCGACTCGTCAATCCAATAATTAGCGCCATCGGCACTCGCGGAATTAGCAACCAAACACGCCAGCATGGCACCAATCACTGTTTTCAAAAATGGAACAGAACCACGTACTCTCATCGGGGAGCCCCCCTTAACGCTGCACAAAAGATACAAATTATCAAAACAACGAGATCACCATACGGTATGTGAGCTGCATTCAACATTACTGCAATTCAGGGGTGCAAATGAGACGAGTAAGCAACGTAACTTCCCGCGTGGATGAGCTTTCAACTGCACCAATTGCGCTCAAATTCGCATTAAAACGAACTACCGTTTTTCATTAGGTATTTTCGACGATTGCAAGCCGGCATTGTTCGGCCCCTAAGCTGGCATTAAGTACCTCCCGCCTGTTCCAAGCCAACAACCACCTGCAGAAACGCCCCATGCACATAAGCACGGCAGCGCAGGAGGAGGACTTAATGAATCGCCCAAACTCCGCAAGCCTTATCAGCGCATCCATCTTTCACGCCCTGCGCACAGCGACGCCGCACAAAGCTCCGTTTCTGCACTGGACGGCAGACAACTTGCTGCCTCAGCCCACGCTCTCGGACTTTCAGAACCTGCCCACTTGCATGCGTGATATGGACTACAGCGAAGGCCAACGGGCGACCAACAATAAGCTGCGCCAGTACCTCCACGGCGACAGCTTTATGAAGTTTGAAGCCGAACAAGAGTTCGCTTCCGCCTTCCAAGCTCCACAAATGATCGAGCTGTTCTATGAAAAATGCGGCGTAGACCTCTCAAACACCTATCTGCGTATTGAGTACACCTGTGATCGCGAAGGCTTCTGGCTGGAACCCCACACCGATATCGGCGCCAAGAAATTCACCCTGATGATCTACCTCTCAGAGGCCCACGGTGAAGAATGGGGCACCTCTTTGTATTCCGATAAAGAGACCTTCCATTCCAACACTCCCTGGGCGCCTAATCGGGCCATGTTCTTCATCCCCTCCGATGACTCCTGGCATGGCTTTGAGAAGCGTGAAATCAACGCTCCACGCAAGAGCCTCATCATCAACTACGTCACCTCAGAATGGCGTGCTCGGCATGAACTGGCCTTCCCGGAAGCTCTCACAGAACGCCTCACAATCGCTGCCTGACACCCGGCTCAGGGAGTTTGAGCCAAATCCAATCGATCCCGTTAAGCTCTGCCTAGGGATACTGCGAGTTCTCACTAGGCATTAATCCTTTCAGGCAGGGCAAAGGCTTATGATCTGCGCTGGTGAAACGCGAGCTTGTTGGATCAGGGAGCCTTTTGACCGATGGACGAGGCATCAAACACACCCACCTCCGGTACCACAGAACAAGACCCGGTCTGCGGTATGCAGGTCACCGTCACCGTTGAAACCCTTGCCGCTGACTTTGCTGGAAAATCCTACCACTTCTGCTCCGAAAAATGCTCCCACACCTTCGAGGGCGATCCCTACTTTTACGCAAGCGGCAACAGCAAGAAGCAGCAGGACGCCAACGCGCAGGACATTGACTACACCTGCCCCATGCACCCGCAGATCGTCCAGAAAGGCCCCGGCGAATGCCCCATCTGCGGCATGGCACTGGAGCCCATGACCGTCACCAGCAATGACGAACCCAGCCACGAACTGATCGACTTCACCCGCCGTTTCTGGCTCAGCGCGGTCCTCGCGATCCCGCTCCTCGCAATCACCATGGGCCCCTTTATCGGCTTGCCCTTCCGTGAGTGGATCGGCGAACCCACCGCCATCTACGTCGAGTTTGTCCTCGCTTCACCCGTTGTCCTCTGGGCAGGCGTTCCCTTATTTAAACGAGGCATCAAATCCATCACTACGTGGAACCTCAACATGTGGACCCTGATCACGCTCGGTGTCGGGGCTGCCTATCTCTATTCCCTCGTCGCCACGTTCCTGCCTGGTCTGTTCCCCCCGGGCATCCGTGCCGCCACCGGTCACCCACCCGTCTACTATGAGGCCGCCGCCGTCATCGTCGCGCTGATCTTCATGGGGCAGGTGCTGGAACTCCGTGCCCGCGAACGCACCGGCGATGCCATCCGCGCCCTCCTGGACCTCGCCCCCAAAACCGCCCGCCGCGTGCTGGACGACGGCACCGAGTACGACGCCCCGCTTGAAAACATCATGACCGGCGACAAGCTCCGCGTCCGCCCCGGCGAGGCCATCCCCGTCGACTCCCGCGTCATAGACGGCCAGTCTTACGTGGACGAAAGCATGATCACCGGCGAACCCATCGCCCTTGAGAAGAACGTCGACGACACCGTCACCGGCGGCACGCTCAACAAAAACGGCACACTCATCATCGAGGCCATCAACGTCGGCGCTGACACCATGCTCTCGAAGATCGTCGCCATGGTCTCCTCCGCACAACGCTCCCGCGCGCCCATCCAAGGCATGGCAGACAAGGTCTCCGCTTACTTCGTCCCAACAGTCGTCGGCATCTCGATCCTGTCTTTCTTTATCTGGCTCATCGTCGGCCCGGCGCCATCCCTCTCCTATGCCATCATCGTCGCCGTCTCCGTGCTCATCATCGCCTGCCCCTGCGCACTGGGCCTCGCCACCCCCATGTCCATCATGACCGCCAGCGGTAGAGGCGCGCAGGCCGGCGTCCTCATCAAAGACGCCACCGCACTGGAGCTCATGTCTAAAGTCGACACCCTCATCGTCGACAAAACCGGCACCATCACGGAAGGCAAACCAACCGTCACCTCAATCCATGCGTTCTCAGAAGAGTACACCGAAGACCAGCTGCTCCACGTCGCCGCCTCCATCGAAAAAGGCTCAGAGCATCCGCTGGCAGAAGCCATCGTCAATGCGGCCAATTACAGAGGTATGGCACTCTCCAACTCAGAGGACTTTGAGGCCCACACCGGCAAAGGTGTCAGCGCAAAGGTAGACAACCACGTCTACGCCATCGGCAACCCCGCCATCTTCGGCCTGACCGACAAGATCTCCGAGGAGATGAAGCAAAAGCACCAGTCCCTCAGCGAGACCGGCAACACCAGCATCTACATTTCAAACAAAGAGAAAGTCATCGGCCTCATCGCCATCTCTGATCCGATCAAAGAGAACGCAAGCAAAGCCATTAAGCAGCTGCATGAGGCAGGCATCAAAGTCATCATGGCAACGGGAGACAACGCACTCACAGCCAAAGCCGTGGCTGCCACTGTGGGCATTGATGAGTTCAAAGCTGAAGCCCTGCCAGAAGACAAGAAAACCCTGATCGATCAGCTCCACACCTCCGGCGCCATGGTGGCCATGGCAGGTGATGGCGTCAACGACGCCCCGGCTCTGGCCTCTGCAGATGTGGGCCTTGCCATGGGAACCGGCGCTGACGTCGCCGTTGAAAGCGCGGGCATCACCCTGCTCAATGGCGACCTCACCGGCATCGTTCGTGCCCGCAAGCTCGCCATCGGCTCACTGCGCAACATCCGCCAGAACCTGTTCCTGGCATTTGTCTACAACTCCGCAGGCGTCCCCATTGCAGCAGGCATTCTCTACCCCTTCACCGGAGCCCTGCTCTCACCCATGATCGCAGCGCTGGCCATGAGCCTCTCATCCTTCTGCGTGGTTATGAACTCCCTGCGGTTGAAGAACCTGAAGCTCTAATCAGCAACGGTCAGAATTTCAGAAAGCGGCTTCTTCAGTTTCGCAACCGAAGGCACCTTTGCATCTTCAGCCGGATGCCCTACCGCAATAATCATGATCGGCTTCTCAGAATCCGGACGGTCCAGCATGCCATTCAGAAACTTCATCGGGTTCGGCGTATGGGTCAGTGAAACCAATCCGGCATGGTGCAGCGCGGTCAGCAGAAAACCACAGGCGATACCAGTACTTTCAGGCACGTAGTAGTTCTTGTAGCGCGTGCCATCCTCAAACTCGCCCCAGCGCTGCGCAAACACCACGATCAGCCACGGCGCTTCTTCCAGATGTGGTTTATGGTCATTGGTGCCAATCGGCTCCAGCGCCTTGATCCATTCATCGCCAGCCCCGCCGTCATAAAACCGGCGCTCTTCTTCCTCCGCCGCATCGCGAATACGCTTCTTGAAGTCTGGTTGAGAGATCGCCACAAAATGCCATGGTTGGTGGTTTGCACCGGAAGGCGCGGTCCCCGCTGTGCGGATGCATTCTTCAATCACTTCACGGGCGACGGGGCGGTCAGAAAAGTCCCGCACCGTATGGCGACGCTTCATCTTGTCATAAAAGGCTTTCACAGCCTCAAGCATCTGCTCATCGCTCAGGTCCATACGGTCCGGCAGATCCACCGGCTCATACTTGATGTGTTCTTTGGCAAACATCCTGTTCCCCCGCTTTCCGGATATTCTTTTATGTGTGAGCCAGACAGATAAAGCCTCCCAGCCTCTCGCAGCTCACATAAGGTTTCAGCAAGCTAAAGCGTATCTCCGAAAAGTGGAAACCGGTTTTCGGATAAAGATACGCAGAAATAACGACTAAAACAGAATTGCGGCCAAATCTATTGAACTTGCCTCCAGAGAGCCGAGCTGATCACGATTTCCCACCCGGCACCCAGCGCCGGGAAACTTCCGTGCTATTCTCATAACTGGCCTCAAAGATCGGTGCTGCCAAAGTCGCCCGCACATGCAGCTTGCCCGCTCCAATATTCTTAAACCCATGCAAACACCCGGCAGGGATCAACACACTCTGATTAGCCGTGGCAACATGGGTTTCATTTCCGCAGGTGATCTCCGCAGTGCCCTCAATCACCTCCAGCAGTTCTTCAACCGCATGCAAGTGCCGCGGCGCCCCACTTCCCGGCTCACACCACTGGTCAAAAATACAAAGCTGACAAGACCCGTTGAGCGCTGAAACCCGCATCTGGGTCATCACCCCACCCCGCCACTCTTCCAGTGCCTGCTTGCTATGGTCAAACAGAGTCATCACAAACCTCCATCCAAAGAACCTGACCTCCCTTGTAACCACCAAAGGCAAAGAGTTTCGAAATCAGGTTCAGGTGCTCTTCAGTTTGACCGCGCAAACCAATGCTCAGAAAGGCTTGGAAGGCACGCTCATGACCACGATCGATCTCTCAATTGTCATCATCACCTTGAATGAGGAACACCACCTCCCGCGTCTGCTGGCAGATCTGAACCTGCAAACATGGCAGAACTTCGAGATCATCCATGTGGACAGTGCCAGCACAGACAACACGGTGCCTCTGTCACAGCACCATGCCAAAAACTTCAAGCACTATCGTATCGTGCAAATGGAAAAGCGCGGTGTCAGCCTAGGCCGCAACACGGGTGCAGCGCAGGCCAAAGGCCGCCGCATCTTGTTTCTGGATGCAGATACCCGACTGCCACCAAACTTTCTGGCTGAATCCATGTGGGAGCTGGAGTATCGCAGCCTCGACATCGGCATCGTCCTCATGTCCAGCTATCGCCTGCCAGCCAAACAGGTGATCGGCTATGAACTGATGAACCTCGGCATAACCCTCAGCCGACGTTTCTTCCCAACCGCAGTCGGCGCATGCCTGTTCTCAACACCGCAAACCCACGAAGCCATTGGTGGTTTCGATGAAAAGCTGAAGCTTTGCGAAGACTGCAACTACGTCCTCAAAGCTCAGAAAACTGGCCGGTTCTCGGGGCAAATCATCAAGCCCCGCTTCATGTTCAATCCGCGCCGCCTCAATCAGGATGGCATCCTGCGAACGGGCTGGACCTATCTCAAAGCCAACATGCTGCGCTTCTTCAAAGGCGAACTTTACAAAAACGAAGTCCCCTACGAGTTCGGCCACTACAGCAACACGTAAGTCATGCAGGATCTTGTCACCACCTTCAACGGGCCCCTCAGCTATGCCCTGTTGGCAGCCATTGCCTTCGGTGATGCTCTCATCGGCCCAAGCTTCTTTGTCTTTGGCGAAATCGCATTCCTCGCAGCCGGAGCCCTCTATGCAACTTCCGGCGATCCCTGGCCAATCATAGTGGTTATGGTCGCTGCACTACTGGCAGACATCACAAGCTACATCCTCGGCAGAGTGTACGGCACCCGAGCCATCCTGCACTTTCTCAGGCCATTGAAGCGACGCCGGGCATGGCACAAGGCCCGCACCGCCCTGCAAAAACACGCAGTCCCGTTCATCATCTCTGCGCGCATCCTCGGACCATTGGCCTGGATCACACCTTTTCTCAGCGGCGCCAGCAACATCCCCGCCTCACGCTTTCTGCCAGCAACAACAGCAGGCGTCCTCCTCGGCGTAGGCCAATTCTGTCTCTATGGCGCCCTAGGCACCAAAGGCCTCGAAGCCCTGCACCCTTACTGGCAACCAGTCACCACCTTCCTCCAAACCCACTACAAACTCCTCCTCCTCCCAGCCACCATAGCCCCAACCGCCTAC
>NZ_JBYMDH010000004.1:0-507767 GCF_057774105.1 Pseudovibrio sp. SCP20
GCCGGCAGCGCCGTCGCTCTCGATGAGCTGGGTTATAGGCCTGAGCCCTCAAACCGTCAACCTATAAACGACAAAAAAACGCAAAAACATCACCAACCTATGTGCAAAACACAATCAACCCGCAGAAATCTGCCAAATCTCCAGCCTGGGGAAAGAACCATGGGCCATAGGATAACTCATAGAGCCTATAGGTAATGTCGATCAAAACGCACAAAATGCGAATGATTTAAGAACCTTACGCAAGGAGAAGCTAAATCCTCCAGCTCAATCAAGTTCCGCAAATACACTTATAGAGTGTAGTTATATTTAGCACACCCCAAAGTAGCTAATCGCGTTATATCCCCGTCCAAACTTACTTCAACGTGGAAGGTGCACAGATGGATATTACGTCGACCTCAAACTCAGTCAGTGGTGCTTTTGGTGTTCCTCCCCTCACTGATGGCGCAGCCGTACAAGGCGGCATTGCAGATGGGGCATTTCTTAGCGCTGAGAGTGTCAGTCGGTCGGGGAAACCGGCAGATGATCAACTGCGGCCCTCCTCTTCTCATAAACAGAGCTTTGCTCAAGTTGGTGAAACATCCGAACTTCAGAGTGTAAAGAGCCGGGTTGAAGAGCGCCGGGATGCTAAGCGGGAACTTGTAGCTGACCTTATTGATCTGATTGAAACCGGACACGGCGGTTCCAGAGCCTTGATGGCAGGTGCGTTTGAACGAACGACTGAGAAACTCAACGTGTTGATGATCAAGATCGAAGAGTCTCCAGCACTCAAAGATATTGTCAAAACCGGAAAAGGCTTCAAATCCGCTCCCGATGGGTTGATCAACGTTCTTTCCCGCCGGGACAATATGCATTCCTTCCTGAAGGCTCACACTGCACGCGATATGTACAGTGAAAACTTTTGCCTTCAGTCGATGGTTTCTGATTTGAAGTCCTGGACCGGAAAAGTCATCGACACACAAAAGCACAGCTTTGATCGGGCTACGGCTGCGGATCTCCACCAGCGTCTGGATGCTTCAACGGATGTGGGGGCAGCTGAGTATGCCAAAAATCCTGCCAGCCGTGCGCCGGAAACACCAGAGGAAGCGGTTCAATATCTCTTCTTTGCTATTGGTTTGTTCGGCAACGATAAGGAAGCCTGGACTGACTATGCCAAGGAGCCTTTGCAGGACACCTTCCCTACCATTCAAAACCTGAGTTTTGAGCGGGCCCAAGCTGTATTTGAGCGTAAGTCCGCAGCTGGTGATTATGCTTAGGGCGATGAGAAGGTAAGACGACATGACAAACCAGTTTAACTCCATGCTGGCCCAACTTGGCGAGAAATGGGGCCTTTCTCTCCGTCTGGATCAGCAAAACGCCGCAAAGCTCACCGACCGACACGGCACCGTTTGGCAGCTTGAGTATTATCCTGAGACAGGTTCCTTCACTTTTTCCGGTGTAATTGATTGCCAAATCCATTCTGAAGAGGATTACTCTTTCTGGCTTGGCCTCAACCGGGAGCGGGACCTGATGGGGTACTCTTACATAAGCGTGGAGGATGGGCTGGTGCATCTGGAATGCACTTTGCCAGCTGACGTTCTGGATGCGCAACAGCTTGGGAACTTGCTCGAGAATATGAGTGGGTTGATGGTTGAGTTGGTGGATTATGGGGCGAAGGGTACTTTGGTGAGGTCTGTGCCTTTACAGAATGGCGCCGGTCAAACAGATGGGGCTCTTATGTTTCTGGAGGTTTAAGGCAACAAGGCACAGAGCTAAGCCGCTTTCCATAGCTTAGCCTGTCTCTGAGACCACTTCTTTTATATAGGGCCTGTCGTTTGCGTTGGTTTGCGTGGTTTTGCGTTGAACCGCGTTTTTTTGCGTTGTTATGTTGTTCTGAAGCAGATGCAGAGTGGTTTGGCGCGATTTAAGAGCCTCTGTTCGCGCCCTATAGAGAAGTGTCTTTCTTCTCCATCCAACCCATACTCACTCCCCTTCTATGAATTCTTATCCCTGCGACTGACAAATCTATCCCCGCCTCTGCCTCAGTCTTTGCAGGTTTGGAGAGCTTCTGCCCTTCAGAGTCAGGTCTGGAAAGGCGGTTATGGCGCATTGTCATCATTGAGTTTGTGTGCTCCCTTCGCTTCGGGAGATCTTAATCACGGAAATAAGAATGATTTTCAAAGCTTTGAAAGAAATGAATACCTCTGTTCTGGGATTTGGTTGCTGGGCTGTGGGCGGCACCTGGAACGATACCGAGGATCAAACCTCCATCCGAACCATGCAGACTGCTGTGGAGCTGGGCATCAACTTCTTTGATGTTGCTCCGGTTTATGGGCTGGGCCATGCCGAGACGCTTTTGGGAAAAGCGCTTGAGACCACCGCGCGTGAACAGGTCTACATTGCCACCAAATGCGGGCTGGTTTGGAACAACCCGGAAAAAGCCGTCAAAAACAACCTGACCAAAGCCTCTATTATTGAAGAGGTGGATCAGTCACTGGTTCGTTTGCAGACAGATTACATTGACCTTTTGCAGTGTCATTGGCCTGACCCAAACACGCCGCTGGAAGAAACAGCTGAAGGGCTGCGTGCTGTGGTGGAAAGCGGGAAGGTTCGTCATCTGGGCGTCTCCAACTTCTCGCTGGGGATGACGCAGGAGCTGATGCAGCATTGTGAGCTGGCGACCTACCAAGGGCTTTACAATTTGCTGGAGCCGAACGCCACGCATTATCACAGTATTCCGCTGAGCTACCGCAGCCGCGATGAGATCATTCCACTTTGTGAAAAGCATGATCTTAAATACCTGCCGTATAGCCCACTGATGCAGGGGCTGCTGACAGGGACATTCAAGCCGACCGGTAACTTTGATGAGAAAGATGACCGAGCGAACAATCCGAAACTCAACTCACCGCTACTGGAACAGTATCTGGGCTGTGCAGATGAGCTGAAGGCGTATGCAGAGAAAGCGGGCATGCCGCTGGCGCATTTGGCTATGGGTTGGTTGATGGCACAGGAAGCTGTTGGGCCAATCATCACCGGTGCTTATCAGGAATGGCAGGTGAAAGAGAACATTGCCGTTACTGAACGCACCTATGATGCAGCCCTATTGAAGGGCGCAGAAGACATCGTGGCGAAGTGGTCACTGGCATAAAACAGCAAAACCCAGCTCCTGCAGCTGGGTTTTCTTTTCTGCTCTCAGTAACAGAGGGCCTGCCTCTCTATACACCAGACTACGGAACAACACCGTCAGAAATGCGATTTTGCAATAATGAGATTGCAACCTGAGAGATGTGGGATAGGAACCTTTTATATCTGGCGTTGCTTTTGCACGATCAGGCAAGGTTGAAAAAGCTATCCCCAGCCATACGTAGTTTTACGCTTGTGTGCAATGCATCTAAATTTGTAGGTTTCGCGCACATCAAGTGGTGTCTATCACTTCACCATCAGCGTCGGCCCTTCTTACTTGGCCTGATCACTTTCGCTGTTTGGCGCCACTATCCATCTGTGCTTCCGCCATGGGAGCAACCGCGTTGCCAGCTTCGCCCCTTCGTTTGGGCCTTTTACTTCTGGCAGTGATCATGGACTCGCCCTTGAGTTTTCGCGGCAGATGGCAAACAAGCGGATTTTGGCTCTTGGTCGAGCTACTCAGTCCATGCAACGCGCGCATTCGGTGCTGCACGTGTGGATGTCTGCCAATAAAACAGGACCAGTATGACTGATCAAACCTGCGCAGATCTCATCCCGGCCCCGGAAGGGCCGTCTAATCCTATTGATACAGACTACGAAGTTGGACAAGACAATATTACACCACGAATCGCTGGTGTTCCGTTTGACGTTCACAACGTGGTTTTCACTATCTCCAGTATTGCGATTGCAATTTTTGTTGCGATTACTCTGCTCTACAAAGACGCTATTGGTCCGGTCTTCACCGATCTTCGTGTGTGGCTGACTTCTAGCTTTGACTGGTTTTTCCTAATTGCCGGCAATATTTTCGTGTTGCTTTGCCTTTTCCTGATTGTCTCTCCACTCGGGAAGGTGCGGATCGGCGGCAGAGATGCAAAACCAGATTACAGCTACTCAGAATGGTTCTCCATGCTGTTTGCAGCTGGCATGGGCATTGGCCTTGTGTTCTACGGCGTTGCTGAGCCTATCGGGCATTACTCTTCCATCACCTCTGGCAGCAGCTGGGCGCCTTTGGGCGGTGAAGCGCTGAATGGTGCGGAAGCAGAACGCCTTGCGATGGCTGCAACCATCTTCCACTGGGGTCTGCACCCATGGGCGACTTACGCTGTGATCGCACTTGGTCTGGCGCTGTTTGCTTACAACAAGGGTCTGCCACTGACCATCCGCTCCATTTTCTACCCTATACTGGGTGAACGCGTTTGGGGTTGGCCGGGTCACGTGATCGACATTCTGGCTGTATTTGCGACCTTGTTTGGTCTGGCGACTTCTCTTGGTATTGGCGCTGAGCAGGCAAATGCTGGTCTGCAGCATCTGTTTGGCATGGAAAGCACCACAACCTCCAAGGTTCTGCTGATCATCGCGATCTCTGCTATTGCGCTGTGTTCCGTTGTTCTGGGTCTGGATAAGGGCATCAAGCACCTTTCCACCTTCAACGTGATTACTGCTGCTTTGCTGCTGGGCTTCGTTCTGCTGGCAGGTCCAACACTGGATATTCTGCAGAAGCTGTTCTGGAACCTGGAAGCTTATCTGGAGTACCTGCCTGCGCTTTCCAACCCGGTTGGCCGCGTGGATGACAACTTCCGTCAGGGCTGGACAACCTTCTACTGGGCCTGGTGGTTCTCCTGGGCGCCATTCGTGGGCATGTTCATTGCGCGCATCAGCCGTGGTCGTTCTGTGCGTGAGTTCATGATCTGCGTGCTGGTTATTCCAAGCGTTGTGACTACCCTTTGGATGACTGCATTCGGTGGCACCGCGATTGAGCTGGAAGCAACCACGACCCTTGGCAAGATTGCAGGTGCAGCGACAGAAATTCAGCTGTTTGAACTGCTGAGCAACCTGCCGCTGGCAGAAATCACCTCTGTTCTGGGCGTTGTTCTGATCATCACCTTCTTCGTCACCAGCTCCGACTCCGGTTCTCTGGTGATCGACACCATCACTGCAGGTGGCAAGGTGAATGCACCGGTTCAGCAGCGCATCTTCTGGGCGTCTCTGGTGGGTCTTGTGGCAATTGCACTGCTGCTGGGCGGCGGTCTTTCCAGCCTGCAAGCGATGACCGTTTCCACCGGCTTCCCGTTTGCGATTGTCCTGCTGGTCGCATGTTTCGCGATCGTCAAAGGTCTGCGCAGCGAACCGAAGTAAGGCAGAGCTACATAGAGCATTTTAAAAGCGGCGGAGTATTCTCTGCCGCTTTTTTCATTTGTACTCTTATATGAGCGATAAGCTCCTGCTCTTCACTGCATCAGTGGATGGTCGCTGCCAGCTTTTTAGCGGCGGCGCGCATGTTGGATGGGAGCGGGATATAGCCGGAGGAGATGGCGGCGCCTCTTGCCTGTCCGCTTAAGACGAACTCGGCGAACTCACGCACGGCATTTCCCGTTTTTGCGTCTGGGTAGACGTCTTCCGTCACCAGCCAGAAAAATGAAATGATGGGATAGGCGCTTGGCGACTCAGGATTATGGATCTCATCGATGGACAGCGGTTCTCCGCTGCGGCTGATTTCCTCGATGGCGGCTTCACCTGCATTTAAGGATGGGGCTACAAAGTTGCCCTTCTGATTTTCAACCAATGCCATGGGAATACCGAGCGTGCTGCCGAAGGCGGAAGGCGCGTAACCGATGGAACCGTTGATCTCCGTGAGCTTGGTCACCACCTCAGATGAGCTGGGCACGAGGATGGTGTCTTTCGGGAAGGTTTCCAGCGGCCAGATGCTGGCTGTTTTGCCGGCCCACGCATTTTCTGCGGAATAGAGGTGTCTGGACAGCGCTAGATTTGCGCCACTGGCATCACTGCGGCCGATGATGGTGATCTTCAGTTTCGGTAGGCGCAGGTCCGGGTTCACCATGCGGATTTCGCGGTGGTTCCAGAACTGGATGGAGCCGTCAAAGATGCCAGAGAGGGCGTTGCGGGTAAGCTTAAGGTGCCCTACCCCCTCGATATTGTAGAGAATGCCAAGCATGCCTGCGGTGATTGGGATTTCCAGCAGTTTGTCTTCAATGGCGACAGGCTCATCCGCTGCGTCGACATCCAGATCTTGTTCCAGAATGGCTTCCAGCGGTGCACTGGAGACGGCGAAGTCCACCTTGCCGGATTGCAGGGCCAGCACACCGGCGCCACTGCCGATGGGGTCGTATCTGACTTCGATATCCGGATTGGAGGTTTTGAAGAGACGCAGGGTCTCGTTGAACAGAACGTCCGGATACATGGAGCCGGCGCCGCTGAGCTCTTCGTGGGGTTCTGCCTGAGCGTAGCTGTCCTGCGCGTATGAAGACTTAATCAGAAAACCGGTTGCCAAAAGTGAAAGAAACGATGCAGCTAAAATCTGAACGCACAGTTTTGGAGAGATCCGGTTGAGCATGGCACATCTTTCTCGGAGATTTTCCAATATGTAGACGCTGTCCTGCGTCATTTTTCTGCTGGCAGGGGCAAGTTGATCTGCCGGTCCAATGTTCCTCATAGCTTAGATTTTATAAAGGCTTCCTCTTTGCGGGTTGCGGTATTCTTTGAAAACTTTAGGAATGCTCTCAGCCGATTGGTTTTGCTTGATCTTAGGGAGAGATTTACTTCGCTGAGGCATGGTCTGGGCAAGCAGCGAACGTACCCAGACGAAGGTGCGGAGGATGGCCAAGAACAAGAAGCCACTCCAGTGGAGCAGTAAGGCAGATACAGCAGCGCATGAGCACAACAAGCAGGTGCTGAAACAGGTGCGCCATCAGTTGCGTGTGGACGATACCATCCCATTGGTGAAGCGGCTGAAAAAGTGGTCCCCCACGGACCTCTTGCAATTGCTGACCGCCCTGCCCTTGCCTGAAGCGCGCAAGCTGTTTGCTTTGCTGCCCATTCGCCCCTCCACCAAGATTTTGGCTGAGCTTTATCCGGACTTTCGGGCGGAACTGCTCAAGGATGGGACTACGGCACGGCTGGTGGAGATCCTCAATACCATGAAGGAGAGTGATCTAGCTGATACGCTGGACGAGTTTCCGCAGAGCCTTTTGGATATTGTGGTGCCGCAGCTGGATGCGCGGGCGGAGATTGAAGAGCGGATACGGCATGGAGAGGACACTGCCGGACGCCTGATGAGCCGCAAGTTTGTGGCTTTCAATCAAGATTACACTGCCGAGAAGGCCATTGCCGCGATCAAGAGTCAGTATGATCTGGTAGGCCGGTTTCGCACCGTGTTTGTGGTGGATGCCAAGCACCGACTGGTGGGGCGACTGGATGTGACGCGCCTTTTGACGCTGGAACCCAAGGCTCGCATTGGTGATGTGATGGATGCCAATGTGCTGGCGGTTTCTGCGGAGATGGACCAGGAGGACGTGCTGCGCAAAGCAGCCAAGCGGCAGATTTCCTCCATGCCGGTGATTGACAGTGACGGCAAGCTGATTGGCCGGATCACCACTGAGCAGATGAACCAGATTGTGCGCGAAGAACTCTCGGAAGACCTGATGCTGATGGGCGGTGTTTCGCCGGAAGCGCGGCCGACGGATTCCGTGCGCCGGATCATCAAAGGCCGGTTGCCTTGGCTGATGACGGGGCTGATCGGCTCTGCTGTGGCCGCACTGGTGGTTGGGTCTTTTGAGGATGAACTGGAGAAGGCGGCTATTCTGGCGGCATTTATTCCAGTGATCATGTCCATGGCGGGCAACTCAGGCCTGCAGGCCTCTGCCGTTGCGGTTCAGGGCATTGCGACGGGCTCTATCTGGACGGGCAGCACGCTGTTCCGGCTCTGGAAGGAGTTCTGCGGGGCGATTTCCAACGGGTTTATTGCGGGTAGCGTACTCACGGTGTTGATCAGCATCGGGGCCATTTTGTTTGAGATTCACGATCCCGTTTGGCTGGCACTGACGGCGGCACTCTCGCTGGTCATCGTCACTACCGTGGCAGCCATGGTAGGGGCAACAGTGCCGGTAATACTGGACAAGATCGGCATTGATCCAGCCGCCGCAACGGGCGTTTTCATCACCACCAGCAATGATGTGCTGGGCGTGCTGGTCTACTTCACCACCGCCAGTTTTCTTTATTTGTAGCCGACTTGCCCTACTGCGGGAGTAAGGCCAACTATCCACTCATGAAGGCATACTGACGAGAAAATCGAGCCGAAAGCGGACATTCAGGAAGTTTAACCAAATATTGCAGTGGACTGAAGCACTTGAAAAAGAGCTATTTGAAGCAATTTAAACGGAGGTGATGACATCTATATCTACGACATGAACAGACTTGATAAGCAGGGCGACAAACTGGACCAGAATGACCGCGTTTGCCCCACCATGTCAGTTATTCGTCTGCGCAGAAAGGCAAAATCTCAGCAAGACAAACAGAAATGAGGGATATACATCAATCTATACTTTCAAAGTTTTGTTTAATTGACGCATAAATTGCAAAAGATGCAAATTTCAAGGTGAACCTATGGCAACGGCTGATCAGGATAATTTCACATCAACTCAAAAATTGATAATAGAGCAACATCAATCAGAATTTCCTGAGAATGTGAATAGCGATCTGAACCAATTATTGCTCCAGAGCTATGATAACCATGCTCAAACGGTACGCGAGCATAGAGAGCGCATCTGGCGCTCAATCGATGATAGCAGCGATATCATGCTTAAATCCGTTTTTGATTTCGGTCTTAATGCACTTCGCACTTCCGCATTGATCGCAGGTGCAGCCCTTGCTTCAGTTACGGGCTTACTCCCGGGAATCGAAAAAGTCTTAGGTCACAGCATACCGGATGAAGAACTGCGATGGATTGCAATACAGTTCAGCATTGCTTTAGTTCTTTCCGTAGTAGCAAGTGGAACTGCGTATATTACGCAATTTTTCTATTCTAAATGTCAAGAACACCATAATAAAATTTGGGATTTCCCCTACATAACATACCAACCAAAATTTTATCAGAAGCAAAACTACGGGATCGCTTTTCACTACATTACAGTATTACTGTGTGTGCTCGTGTATGTGTTCCTTGGATATGGTTTCAGTTGTCTTCTTATAACAAGCAACACGGTCCCTCAAATCGCAGCGATACCATTGGAGCAAACGATGCCCGACATAAGCCTCTTCACTGGAATAACGATTGGCGCAGTAGGTGGAGCATTTGCCGGGATATCAGTGAAAGTAGCAGGATGGCTTGCAGAACAAGTTCGTGTTTATCGCCAGAAAAAGCAACTCTATTGCTGGTTACAGACAAACACATCTTACCAAACTGGAGAGAAATGGCGTTCAACCCGAAGCATTGCGAGCTACAATAACCTTACCGAAGATAGAGTTCGTTACATATGTTCAATCCATAAGAGCATTTTTCTCTCAACGGGTGAAAAGGAAGACCTCTGGGGGATCTATAGATCGAAAGAAGACTAGCTCTCATAAAGCTGCTTTATTTACATACTTCATCGCAAGCTTAGAAAGAGCAAACTTCCATAGAAATCTCATTATAATCAGGGCCCCTTGCTACTGGTAATGTCCGTCGTGTGCACACCGAGATCCGCCAGGCTCACAACATGCTGTGGCAGGTCTGGGCGGTGCTCTCTTTTCACTTCGGTAAACTCACGATAGCTTTTGTTTTTATCCGGCGCTTACAAGGCTCAGATTGGGAGGGACTTCATGGAACAGGAACAGAGCTTCAGTCATAGTGAGGGGGAGAGTGGTGCGTTTGAGGCGCGGGGGTTGCGGAGTTATTTTGAGTATCGCGACCTTGGCATGGCGGAGGCGACCAACGGGGCTGTGGTTGCGCATGTGATTAAAGCGCGGGAGGGGCACAATGCGACGGGGCAGTGGCATGTGCATGATTGCTCCTTTCAGTTTTATTATGTGCTGAAAGGCTGGGCGCGGTTTGAATATGAGGGGCACGGCATTCGCACCGTGAGGCCGGGCGATTGTGTAGTGCAGCTCTCCGGCATTCTCTCTCCAAGGCATTCCTAAGAGAAAATCGTGATACTAACAGACATCCGCGCCGATCTATCATGGTTTGATAATAGATCTGACTAGCCGCGTTTATGCACTAATCAAAAGCTAGCAACAAAGTGCTCAAAGATCCCCTCACGCAGCCTCGACCATCCCAGAATTCTTGCCTGAGCTCCGAAACAGCCTGATAGCCCCTACAACGATGGAAACAAGTCTGTCCGGCACGCATTGTATAACGGAACTTGCTGGATGATCTAACTGTAGCAGGGCGCAGAAGCGCCCAGCATCTTTGATGCGAGCATCAGGACTGGCAACACTATAAAGGCTACGTCGTCAAATTTTTAACAGTAGCTTCCTTTCCCTGATGGGCCTTTGAACCACTACCTCGCGAACGCTCTCGTCTTGCACGCTCTCGCAGGACTTCAGGGTTTTGGATTCCGTCCCAATAGTCATCAACCCACTGCTCATTCACAGCTGTCTCTGCTTTTGTAGCCGAAAAAACGGCGCGGCCAATCTTTCGGTCAAAGGATTTATCAAGGCTCGCGTCATCTGTTTTCAGTCGCTCATGCCCATCGCCCGAATGCCGGATGAGTGAACCGAGTTTCACATCAATGAAGCCCATAGATTGAAGAGTGCATTTCATTCCGGTGACGTTGAAGAAGGTACACGATGTTGGATCATAAGGGCCTTTCACTTCTCCAGCGGGGCAGAACATCATCGGGTACTGGCTCATCGAAGTGAGAATGCCGCTCTCAACAATCATGGTGCCGCCTGGTCTTAGGCATTCCTGGAGCTTTTTCATCACCCAAAATGGATATCTGAGATGATAAAGGACACCGGCAAATATAATGACATCGAAAGTTCCGAATGTGTCTTGGCGAAGGTCATTTACATTCATCTCCACCATCTTGACCTTCGATTTCCGGGCAGGAATAACGAGTTCAACTGCGCCGGTCGATATCAAGTTATCAACCCCAATGACTTCCGATGCCCCTTTTTCTTCTGCATAAAAACTAAAGAGACCATCGCGGCAGCCGATATCCAGAACCCGCTTCCCAGTGAAATCGATCTTATCGAGAGATTCGATCACTAAATCCCACATGTATTTAAAATGCGGACGTCCGGGGGTCTGAAGTCCAAACGGAAGATCAACGATGTGATAGAATTGATGCCTTGGCAGTTGTTCTTCAATCTGTGTTCTGGTCAACGCGGTCATTTAAAAGCCTTCGACAGTACAACAATGGCCCAAGAGAGCAGATAAAAATAATAATGGAGAGAAACCCTACGGCAGATTGAAAAATGGCGCAATTTACTAAAAGTAATGACCGAAAACGCCCAGTGTAACCATGTCAATTTATGCGATTTGTTGACTTTGTAATGAGCCTGCGTGTTGATGAAGATCTACTAGCTGTACTGCGATTAATGCTCAGTCATGAGACTGATCCGAGTCTGGCAGGTGCTCTCTTTTCACTTCGGTAAACTCACGATAGCTTTTGTTTTTATCCGGCGCTTACAAGGCTCAGATTGGGAGGGACTTCATGGAAAAGGAACAGAGCTTCAGTCATAGTGAGGGGGAGAGTGGGGAATTTGAGGCGCGGGGGTTGCGGAGTTATTTTGAGTATCGCGACCTTGGCGTGGCGGAGGCAACCAACGGAGCTGTGGTTGCCCATGTGATCAAAGCGCGGGAGGGGCACAATGCGACGGGTCAGTGGCATGTGCATGATTGCTCCTTTCAGTTTTATTATGTGCTGAAAGGCTGGGCACGGTTTGAGTATGAGGGGCATGGCATTCGCACGGTAAGGCCGGGCGATTGTGTGGTGCAGCCCGCTGGCATTCGCCACCGAGAGATTGAGCATTCCGAAGATTTTGAGCTGATTGAAGTCGTCTCGCCGGCCAACTTTGGCACCCGCGCGGAAGACGAAGAGGTTGAGGCCACCGAGGCCTGATAGCAAAACCGGGGCTAAAGCAGGCCGCATTTTGGCTGAAACGCTTGGTCTGCTTTAGCTTTTGTTTTTGCTTATCTTTGTCTGAAAACCGGCACCCACTTTTCAGAGATACACTTTAGAGGCCCCGGCGTTTCTTCATAAACTCAGCGCTGCGCCGCTGCTGGTTTTGCGCGGCGTGGTCTGCCGCTCTGAGAGCGATTTTGGCTGCGGTTCTGGCCGTTTTTGTGGCCCGGACGGGCGTTTGCGTTTGGCTTGCCGCGACCACGACCTGCATTTGGCTTTGCGCCTGCTGGTCTTGCACCATTCTCGCCAGCTTTGCCCTGAGCAGCTCGACCTGCACCACCGGCTGAGCGGTTAGCGCCGCCGCCACCGCCATTGCGACGACGATTGTTTTGCGGACGTTTGTGGCGCTTGAGGCGTTGTGGTTCAGCCGTTGGGTCGAATGTTGACACATCACCGGATGCGCCATCCCAATCGCTGTCGCCAGATGGGATCTTGCGGCCGATCAGGCGTTCGATATCGCGCAGGTATGGCTGTTCGGTTGCATCACACAGGGAGACGGCAACGCCGCTTTTGCCTGCGCGGGCAGTACGGCCAATACGGTGCACGTAGGCTTCCGGCACGTTTGGCAGCTCGTAGTTGACCACGTGGCTGACGCCATCAATATCAATGCCGCGGGCCGCGATATCCGTTGCCACGAGGATTTTGATGCGGCCATTCTTGAAGCCATCCAGCGACTTTTCGCGGTTGCGCTGGCTCTTGTTGCCGTGGATCGCGGCTGAGCTGAGGCCTGCTTTTTCCAGATGGCCGCTGACACGGTCTGCCCCGCGTTTGGTGCGGGTGAAGACGATGGCGCGCTCGATATCATCTTCGGAGAGGATATCCAGTAGAGCGGCGCGTTTTGAGCTGGAGTTGAGGAAGCGTACGGACTGGTCGATCTTCTCGATCGGACGGGACACCGGCGCGACCGAAATCTCGTGCGGGTTGCTCAGGAATTCCTTGGCCAGATTGCGGATCTGGATTGGCATGGTGGCGGAGAGCAGCACTGTCTGGCGCACTTTTGGCAGTTTGCCAAGAATACGGCGGATGGCTGGCGCGAAGCCAAGGTCCAGCATCTGGTCGGCTTCGTCCAGAACAACCGTAGTTGTAGCGTCCAGCTTAATGCCGCCGGTGCTCATGTGGTCTTCCAGGCGGCCCGGGGTGGCGATCACAATGTCCAGACCTTTGGACAAAGCGCGCAGCTGCGGGCCGGGCTTCACACCACCAAAAATCACGGCAACAGACGGGCCGATGAACTGGCCGTAGGTGCGCACGCTTTCGGCGATCTGGGAGGCCAGCTCACGGGTTGGTGCTAGAATGAGCGCGCGGCAGGTGTGCGGCGCTGGTTTCTTGCGGTCTTCTGCCAGACGGGTGAGCAGTGGCAGCACGAAGGCGGCGGTTTTGCCGGTGCCTGTTTGTGCGATGCCGAGGATGTCCTCGCCCTCTTTCATCAGCGGGATCACTTCGCGCTGGATTGGGGTTGGAGCCTCGTAGCCTTCTTCTTTTACGGCGCGCAGGATGGGTTCTGCGAGGCCAGCTTCGTCAAAATTCTTCACTCTCGTACGTCCAAGATGTGCGGAGCACGCGCCCTGATCTGGGATCAGGCACTTGCTCATAATATGAGTGCCAGCATGATCCCCGCAGACAAGCGTCTACGTGGCCAGACTGGCTAAATTTGAGATCCATGGAGTTTGAGAGGTGACTTTTAAAGCGACCTAGAAACGCTGCGGACCACGGTGCATGCCCGTGTTACATCCCACTCGAGCAGGCTGCCCTTCTTGTTCTTCTAAGGCAGCAGGGTAGCGCCCACAGCATAAGCCCGATGAACGCGTTGGCTGAGGAGATATAGGGATTTTTGTGGGAATGCAAGGGGGATGGATAGAACTAGCCTCCCCTTCACTCAGAAGCTATTTGCTTTCTTCATCTAATAACAGCACCGCTAATAGCTTTAGATTGCAGAGCTCTCTTCCGGGCAATCTCTGCATCTACTCTTTTAGGATCTCCATCTGGCAACCTAACCGGCACGCTAAACTTGATTTTGTTGGCATAACTAGCGGACAGCTGCCCCCCACCTTCAACTCCAACACCAAATACCTTTAGCGCTGCTTTCCCACCCCCTTTGTTTTCAGCACTCACAGCAACATCAAACTCAACTGTAGAGAAGACTCCAAGCTCACCACCATTGATTAGGCTACCTTCGAGTTTAACACCTTTTAAGCCAGCATTTACGTTGTCACCGCTCTCACCAGCTTGCGCTTCCCGCACACCTTCCAAAATTTGCTGAAGGCTTTGCGTTACAAACTCACGAAGTTCCATCCCACCACCGCTAGATAAATTCAAAGACTCAATTTAGAGTTGAGCATATCTTAAACCAACTACGAGGTCAGCATGTCAAATCTCAAGGCTCATCAAGAGTTAATAGGGAAAATTCTCCACTATCTTTTCGATCAAGGCCTACGAAAATCTGAAATCAACTCTGATATGGCTGATGAGTTCTACAAAGGAACCTCATTAGAAGGTCTCGGTGACTTTGAAGTACTTTCAGATGTAGTTGATTGGATGGAGCATGAAGGCATCATTTCGATCGCCAATAACTTTAAAGCAATGGGTGGGGCATTTTCCAATTACGGAGTTCAGTTAACTTCAACGGGTATCTCAATGATACAACAGCAAACTTTTGCCGAGTTAGAGGATAAGACCATCGAACAGGAGATTGAGCAAAGTAATGGAGATATCAGTGCAGAAAAGTACGGGAAGATCGGCTCTTTGATTGGAGGTTTCGTAGGCGGTCTCTCGCAATCATTTAATTAGATTCACTTACTGCATACCGTTCCAATGGAGGAGCAAATGTATAGTCTAGAGTCTTTGGAGATTTTTCGAAGTTTTTTGGAACAGTACAACACTCAGTCAATGGCTATCAAAGAACGTCTAATCATGTTTGGCTTCCAGCAACACGAAGCGACAAAGTTTGCTAAGTACGGAGCAGCGAGACGTTTAAGCCTACTGACCAACTCTGTTAACTTGGTTTTTCATCATATACCTCCTTCAGAACAAATAATTCCTCAAGATTCCGATCGAGACAGTGCTAATCTTGCTATTCATTCTTTCATAATTAACTCATTCGGTTTCTTAGACAACCTTGCTCATACATGGAATTCAGAGGTAATTCCTCGAGACAAAAATGAGAACCTTTTCGAAAAGAAGTATATCGGCCTCCAGAAAAAGAATAAGAGTTTTCGGAAGATACTTCCTGAGGTCGTTAGAGAAATACTGCGTAAACACGATAACTTATTCAATGATGCAAGCAACATTCGTGACCATCTCGCACACAAATTGCCACCCTATGTAGTACCCTTCATTTTGCCTGCAGAGAATGAAAAGCGATACAAAAAGCTTGATCAGTTGAAGTTAGCAGCATTGAGAGCAGGTGACGTAGAACGGCATACAGAGCTGGAAGCCGAGCAAAAATCACTTTGTCTCTTTCACCCAATTATTAGCTTGGATGTCCAGAACGAAAAAACTTACATTTTTCACGAGCTGATTAGACAATTGTTTCTTGCGCTAATTGAGATTGCAGATGTGGTCTTGGTTGAACTCAAAAAACTTCAACATCAGAGATAGAATACGTATCCTTGGGGCAACACCTCCGCCTTCTTCTGCAACTTTTCGTTGACAGGTGGAGCGTTCCATTCCACATTCTTATGTGAGGCGTCGAAACCTCCTTTCCACGCGGTAGCCGCTCCCGTAACTAGCGGATTTTTTGTGCCTTTTTTCTGAAGGTGCGAACCCTTTGCTATGAGCGGGAGGGCGGTGAATACAATACCCTTTCGGGGGGAATAAACTCGCCTGCCGTGGTCAGGTTTCGAACCTCCCGCTCGCCAGTGGGTCTTCGAAAACTCGTTTGTCGTGCGGTTCATTCAACAGCCAACCACGTGAGGGCTTTGATTATGGACGACACTGCATGCGCCTGTGGCGCCACAAATACTCTTCAAAATGAAATTGACGAAGTGAACGTTGCCGTTTCTGATCTTCAGAACCTTGTTTACGTTCAGCATTTGGTGCTGAGCGAGCGGATGAAGAACAGCAGCGAGCGTGATGCTTTGATCACCTTGCACTATGCACTCTCTGACCGCCTAGAGGCACTTGATAAGACCTGCGGAATTTTGACTGATGCGTTGTTCGGCACCTTCTCCCCTAGAGGAGCATCCGACAGCGCGACACGCAGCGTCGCCTCTCCTACACCGGTCAACACCAATATTGTGTCTCTTGATTAGATCACTGTGATCGGCACTCCAAGGGCTGGTCTCTACCTACCCTTGCACAGCCCTTCATGAGTGTCCTGCTGGTCTGCGGCCGGGCGCCTTGTGCCCGCAGGCCAGCGCTTTTGTGTGTTTGATTGGGGGATGGCTTGTGCTTTTTCGCTGGGTTTAGGGGATATGGATCCCGGCTCGGGGGCCGGGATGACACCGGAATGGGCGCTCTTGCCGTCATGCCGGACGGAACGGGGTGGAGATCCGGTATCCAGAAGAGAGGTTTTGATTTGAGGCTCTGGGTCCCGCATCGCGCTGCGCTTGTGCGGGATGATGGTGGGGCGTGGGGGGGCCAAAACTTATGCCCCTTTTGCTGCGTGGCTGCATACTGAAAGGCAGGTTCATGCTGACGGGTGGTTTGGGGGAACGTCCCTCAGGCTGGTGTGAGCCGGGCGGGGCTACTGTGAGAGGTAACGTATTTCGCAGCAGGTCCGTGGAGGTTCCCCTTTCACCAACAGTGTTGAGGGATAGCGGATGTCCGGTCAGGCCAGAGGGCACCAGCACTGGTGCCACTTCTCTGCGAGAAGTGGCATTCACAGTGTCTTTTGGAGTATGGCCTTAGCCTCCTGCAAAAACGCCCGGGCAAGGCGACATGCCAATGCCGAAGAAACTTATTTACTCATAGTGCGCAGGCGTTGTCTGCTGCCTTGCCCATCCCGGTTTTCGGGAGATTTCAGCCTCACCACTGCATGGGATGCCATGCGGTGCTGTTCGTGTTTGTGCAGTTTGTTTTTCTCTTCCACGACAAACGAGCCCGACGCCCTTCTGGTTGGCGCTGTGCTTTCTCGCCAGCTTCAGGGGGTATGGATCCCGGCGCGGGGGCCGGGATGACACCGAGGGATGATCCGCCAACAATGCGCGGAAGAGAGGTTCTGATGTGGGGCTCTGGGTCTCGCATCGGGTGCGGGATGACGGTGGGGGTTAGGCTGGTACGAGGCCCAGCAGGTCTGGCAGGGCTGTCATGGACTGGAAGGGGTGGGCGCCGAAAAGGGTTATTGGGGTTGGCATGTTTTCCGGCGAGTAGACAAAGCTGCGCATGCCTGCGTTGGCGGCGGCTTTGAGGCCGGTGGCGCTGTCCTCAATCACCACGCAATGCTCCGGGTTGATGCCTGCCATTTTCGCACCATGGAGGAACAGATCTGGAGCGGGTTTGGGCACACCGACATCCGTAGCGGTGAAAACGTTATCACCGAAGAACGGCAGCAGGCCCGTGACCTCCAGTGACAAGCGGACTGTTTTTGGATGGCCGTTAGAGCCGACGCAGATGGGAATACCGGCGTCAACCAGCTGCTCTACCACTTGCTTCACGCCTTCAACCGGCTGCGCTTCCTGCCTCATCGCGACGTTGGCTTGTTCGTGGAAGTCCTGTGTCCAGGTTTCTGGCGCGGTCAGGCCCTGCTCCTTGAGGTAGTCCTTCACATCACGGCTGGTTTTACCGACGAACATCTCCCAGCACTGCTGAAAGGACAGCGGCGCCCCAAACGACTGCATCATCTGGTGCAGGATGCGGATGTAGATCTTCTCTGAATCCACGAGCACGCCATCACAATCAAAAATCACCAGTTTTGGAGGGGAGGATAACTGAAGCACTAAACTATTCCCGAAGCTAAAACGCGAGGGTAACTGCAGGTTGAAGTTGAGGCAAGTGTGGTTTGGGTGAGAGAGGTGCCCGTTTATCACCTCCCCTGCTTTCGATTTTCTAGCCCGCGACCTTGCGCATGAGGGCTTCGATGGGGCCGCGTTTGAAGAAGCGGCTCCAGATGAGGGCGTAGATGACGGCCAGGACGCAGAAGATGCCAGAGGCGAGGAAGGCACTCTGGGTTGTCTGTCCGCCGAGCAAGCCGAGCTCGTCCATCACGCCCATGCCCAGCAGGATGTGGGCGAGATAGAGCGTCAATGTCTGGCGGCCCGCGGGGTTGAGCACGGCCAGCACGCCGATGCTTTTCAGCAGCGGGGCTGCGCGCAGGCACAGGCCGACCACCATGGAAGCAACGGACATTCCGGCGATCAGATAGAACGGCATGGGTGGGATCGGGTTGGTCGTGACCAGATCCACCAGTTCCGGGTCCACCATGGCCAAGAGTGGCTGCAGGTAGGCGCTAACGGCATTCACCAGCAGGAAGGCCATAAGCCCGCCAAGCATGAGGGCGTCCTGCGTTCTGGCGGAGGAAAGCGTCCAGCGGCTGAGCATCACGCCGTAGAGCAGGAACGCGAGCCACGGGATGACGGGGTGCCAGCCGTTGAAGAACAGATTGCGGACGAAACCAACCGGGGTCCAGAACTCAGGATAGGAAAGGTCCGTCCAGTTCCAGCCTGCCTCGTAGTCCAGCGAGAGAACCATCAGCACAGCCGTGGTTGCCAGACCAGCAATGACCCAGCCCAACGCCCGATTGCTCAAGGGCAGTAGCAGTGCACCGAAGAGGAAATAAAACGCGTAATAATGCAGGATATCCGCATCAAAAATGAGCATATTGAGCAGACCCAGCACAAGCAGGAAGGCGGCGCGTTTGAACGTGGTGAAGATGGTGAGATTGATCTCTCCCTTCAGCCCCGCGAGACCAAGCCCGATGCCTGCCAGCACCACAAAGGTGGCCGCAGCCCGGCCTTCCAGCCCATAGATGATGGCGCCGAGGAATCCCCCTGCCCCTTCTGCCCCCATAACGATGGAGAAGTTGACGATCACCATCCCTACAAAAGCGATGAACCTGGCGAGGTCCAGTCCTTCCAGACGCCCGATTTTTGTACCTGCAGCCATCACGTTTTCACCCTGCCTTACGTGTGTTTATGCTGTCTGCCCTGCCCTTATGCCCCTGCCAGTGCTGTGCCTTTGACCTTCTTTGTTATGCCGCCAAAGAGGGTTTGGATGGCGAGGGCGCTGGCGTCGTTGGTGGCGATGTTGCCTGCCTTTGCGGTACTTGCCGCGGCATACAAAACAGCGTCCAGAGAAGCGATGATCCAACTGTTCGGGATGAAGGAGAGAATGTCGCCTTCTGCCTTTGCTCGATCAATTAAGTCACAGAGTTCCTGATCGTGACGCTTGATTTCTCTCGCGATTTCAGGATCATCCCACACGTCGGGATTCTTCCAGAGGAAGTGACAGGAATCTGCATAAGGCACCAGAGCGCCTACAATGGCTTTGAGCTGTTCAAACGCTTTGCGCTTGCCTTTTACGGCTGTGTAGCAGGCTTCATCCATCTGCTCCAAAGCGCGGAAAGCCACGTCACGCAGCAATTCCTCACGGGTGCCAATGACACGGTGGAGAGTAACGCGTTTGACGCCTGCGGCTTCTGCAATATCTGCCAAGGAAGCCCGTGGCTGCATGTTGAGCACGCGCACGGCTGCTTCCAGCAGTTTATCTTTAGTGGTGTTGTTCAATGGTATTGACATGATACGCATATGTATCATTTAATACACAACTGTCAATAAAGGTCCTGTAATTTTTCGCAGGAAATAAGAAGGTTCAAAGCCCATGACTGATATCAATACAATGGATATTTAATGAGTATTATCAAAAGATTGCCCCACGCTTGCGTTGTGGCACTGCCTCTTTTTGCCGGGGCGTTGTTTAGCTTGCCTGCCCATGCTGATCATTGGGTGCCCTGGGCTTTTTCGTGGGATCGCAACGAAGCAACACATCAACATGTCAGCCCTGAACAGGGGCTGAAAAAGATTAAAACCACATCCCTCTGGAGCCCTGAAGGGGAGCTTCTGGTGGTGCGGCTGGTGAAATCCAAAAGCTTTTTGAAGATGGTTGAGATGTTCGAAAAGGAGATCTCAGAGAAAAGTAATCCGGAGCTCATCTCGCGATATGGCATGCTGCTGACCTACGGTGCTTACATGTCTGATGATGAAGACGACATGGTTGAGCTGGCGACAGCGGCGGATGAGTATTATGATCTGGCGCTGCAAAAGGATAACACCTGCTGGGGTGGATGGCTTGGCAAGGCAACGCTCTATGGCTTTTCCGAGGAGCGGGATCTGGAGGCTTCTTCCATCAAGATCCTGAAGTCCATGATTGAGGCACAGCAGAAGACCAAGTCCAACTGGCATCATGTGTACCCCTATCTTGTGCTGGGGGCGATCTATGAGCGGAAGCGGGATTTTCTGACAGCCAGAGAAATCTGGACAGAAGGTCTGCGGCACTTCCCGAATAATGAAGCACTGAATTCCAAGATGGCTGATTAGGCCATTGTGTGCTGGCAAGGCTTGTTCTTGCCAGCCTTTCTCTAATTCTTCTTCAATGCCTTGATGAAGGAATGCGCTGTTATTCCGTGCAGAATGACACTGAGGCCGATGGTGGTGACAGCTGTTGAGGCAATCACAGAACTGCCCGGCAGGTTGGCGTCCAGCACCACGATGGCGAACACAATGCTTGCCAATCCACGCGGACCGAACCATCCAATGAACAGCTTCTCTTTTGTGCTTAAGGGCTCCCCCCTTAACACCAGATAGACTGGCAGAATTCTGACCAGCGTCAGACTGAGGATGGAATAGGCGAGGATTTCCCAAGTGAACTCATGCAGGACAGAGCCGATGATGGCGGCGCCGAAGATGAGCCATGTCATAAGGGAGAGCGAGTCCCCTATTCCTTCAGCCGAGTCCAGTAGCTGCTCTTTGTAGGGCTTCTCCAGCCATCCAAAGACGATGCCGCCCACAAAGGCCGCTATGAACCCACTTCCCCCTGCCAGCTGGGCAACGGAGAAGCAGCAGATGGCGAGGGCGACGACAGTCACCTGCTCCCACGTTTTGGACTGCTCTTTGCTTTGGAAGGAGTAGTCGATGATCTGCCCGGCCAGCGTGGCAATGCCGATCCCGACAAGAACACCCAATCCAATCTGCTCGGCCAGAAGCTGGGCGGCCATTTTGTTTAGGTGGGTGATCAGAGATGGATCAGCTGCGATTGGCAGAAGTGAAAACACGATGGGCACGCAGATCCCGTCATTCAGCCCGCTTTCGGCATTGAGGGTTCCTCTGATCTTTGCAGGTACAGACGGGTCTGTCACAACGGCTTTGCCCAGAGCTGCATCTGTGGGCGCCAGCAAGGCAGCTAAGATGGCGACTTCGATTATCGGCAGTTCTGGCAGCAAGGCCATTCCTGTTCCAATGCCGAAGAGGATCGTCAGGGGAAGGCCGATTAGCAGGAGGCGTCGCGGCAGATCGATATTGGTTGCAAGAACCTTGAGGTTGGCTTTGGCCGCATCGGTAAACAGAACGATGGCAAGGGCCAGCTCTGCCAATGCCTTAATGGACTCATTGGTCAGTTTGACCTGGAACCACTCCAACCCATCGTTGCCAAGCAGAAAGCCGATGATGCAGAACAGCAATGCCCCGTTGACTGGCTTTTGCTCCAGCCGCCGGCTCATGACGCTGTACAAAAAGACCACTGCAAAGATAACAGTCAGGTTCTGATAGGACATTGGGCCGTTTCTGTCTTGCGGCTCCCACCTATCATGCTCAGTGGATCGCCCTCAGGTTATGATGCGCCCACACTCTAAGAAGATAGTCTTTGCATTGGTTTAAGCAGCTTTGGTCGATTTGCCTGAGCTTCTCAATAGTCTCAGCAACGTCCGCTGAAGACCTTTGTTGCGTATTCGATTACAACCGGCTCTCCCTCCGCCCAATGATCCTGCAGGATGATGTTGAGCTCTTTCAGGAAGGCCCCCTTGCTTGCCTTGATCGCAGCCTGCACTTTTGAGGAGCTCTTGGCCATTTCGACGAACTCACTCTGGGAGAGCGTACGGGACCAAGGGAAGCTTTGGATCTGCGTGTCTGCAAAGCCTGCCTGTACCATCTCCTGAGCATAATCAAACTTGCGGTAGTCTCTGGAGTAAGCGCTGTTGTGCGTTTCGATCAGCGTTTCATAGGCATCCATGAACGCGCTGCCTTCCAGCTGACGGTTGTTTTCGATGATGACGAGGTGACCGCCTTTAATGAGAAGGCGCTGTGCTTCCTCATAAAACCTTGGCCGATCAAACCACTGAGCCGCTTGCGCGACGGTGATCAGGTGGAAGGCATTGTCCTGAAACGGCAGCTGTTCCGCATGGGATTGATGCCAGGAGATTGCTCGGTCTGCATCCTGCTCCCTTGCCTGAGAGAGCATGTCTTCATTCACATCACAGCCGGTGAACTTGCTCTGCGGGGCTAGCGCCAGCAGCTGTCGGGTTAAGATTCCAGTACCGCAGCCAACATCCAGCAGGCTTCCCTGCTCTGCCCCTCTGGACGCTGCCAGCAGATCAACAATCCGCTCCAACGCCTTTTGCGGATAACGCGGGCGAGCTTGATCATAAATCTTCTGCAAGCCCGAAAATGCGTGTTCGCTGGTAATCGTCATGGGGACACCTCAAAATGGATACATAAGTATACAATGTGAGATACTGCTATGGGACTGAGAAGTCAATGAAGGTGCCTGTGTTGGCCTGGAGCCTCACAACAACTATGTGAGCTTTGATGTAAACTCACTTGTTCATCGCGTTGCTGGCGGGATAGGTTTCTCTCATGAAAACAACAAATGATATCATTGATGGTGTACCGGTTATCGAGAAGCTCAGTGTTGATGAGCTTGGGGCTGGTAAGCACCGTTTTTTCTTTAAAGCGACCACCGACTCCCTGGGCAATTACCACCGTGTGCCGGTGATCGTGATTAAAGGGTCTGAGCCGGGGAAGAAGCTTTTCATTCAGTCGACGCTGCATGGGGATGAGGTTCAGGGTGTTGATGTGATCCACCAGCTGCTGCCGCATCTTGATCCGGCGACACTGAAGGGCACAGTCATTATGGTGCCGGGCGCGAACCCTCCGGGTATGCAGCTGGCTTCCCGCTACTATCCTTCCCAGAACGAGACGCAGACGTTTACGAACCTCAACCGGATGATGCCGGGCGATGCAACAAGCTCTAATGCGGGCAGTCGTTTTGCATATGCGCTGTGGCATAATCTTTACATGGACAATGCGGATATCTTTCTGGATCTGCATACGGATTCCACGGGTACGGCCTTTCCGTTCTTCATGTTTGCTGACTTCCGCAGCGCAGATGTTTGCCGTTTGGCAGCGCTTCAGCCTGCGGATCAGATATTGGAAGACGATGGCATCGACGGTTCGGTTGAAACTGAGCTGGTTCGTGCTGGTATTCCATCACTTACGGTCGAACTGGGCTGCGCCAATGTGTTTGATCCGGACATGACCCGCCGCGGTGTACAGGGCATCCTGAACACCTTGGTGGACTACAAGATGATTGCGGGCAAAGTCGACCTGCTCGGCATCGAGACTTATGTGGGCAATGAAGAAGTGTCTGTTACCGCAGATCAGGGTGGTTTTGCGCGGGTGCTGGTTAAGCTCAATCAGGATGTGACCAAGGGCCAGCCTGTCGCCACCATGACCAATGCCTTCGGTGACATTGTGGCAGAGTACTCCGCGCCTTGTGATGGCCGCGTGCTTTCCGTGTGCACTACGCCTTTGCGCGAGCCGGGCGCAACCATCATGCAGGTTCTACGCCGCATTTAAGATTAGCCGAGAGCAGGCTGTTGGTTTGGCCTGTTCTCGATCCTCATTCACACATACTTCTTTGCGCCAACAACGCATCCTACAACAACTACTGTGGCTGCGATCATCATGGACGAGATGCTTTCCTGAAGCAGGAGAGCGGCGAGCATGAGGCCGAAGAAGGGTTGCAGGAGCATAAGCTGGCCGACACCGGCGGCTCCACCAATGGCCAGCCCGCGATACCAGAAGATGAAGCCCACCAGCATGGAAAATATGGAGACGTAGGCCAGTCCGACCCATGCTTTGGAGGTTATCGGCGGAAACTCTGCAGGCAGGCTCGTGATGGATGCGATTAGCATCACCGGCAGGGCCAGCACGAGCGCCCAGGAGATGACCTGCCATCCGCCCAGTTTTCTGGAGAGCGTTGCGCCTTCAGCATAGCCTAGTCCGCATACGATGATTGCGCCGAACATGTAGAGCGAGCCAAGCAAGGAACCTTCTCCGTTTTGCGAAAGGGCAAAGGTGGCGACTGCAAGGCTGCCCACACCGGAAAACACCCAGAACAGAGGCTTTGGTCGCTCGCCTCCTCTCACCACCGCGAAGATCGCTGTTGAGAGAGGCAGAAGGCCCATCAGAACGAGCGACTGTGCTGCTGTCATTTGCTGCAGGGCCAGTGACGACAGCAGCGGGAAACCGATCACCACACCGAGTGCCACAACAGCCAGGGATGTGAGATCCTGCCGTTTTGGGAGTGGTTGGCGCATCAGCCCAAGAAACGCAGTTGCAAGAAGCGCGGCGATGACGGCGCGTGTGCTAGTCAGGAAAAATGGCTCAAAACCGCCGACTGCAACGCGTGTTGCGGGCAGTGAACCGCTGAAAATGATAACGCCGAGCAGGCCGTTGCCCCACCCGGCGGAGCTGCGCTGTGCCAGTGATGCTTGCATGAGATCCCTCCGTTTTTTGCTTTTTTACCGAGGAGGGGCTAGGCACAACAGCCACAAAACAATACAATTACAGCAAACTGTACTGCTACAATCATCGATACAGCAGGTGAGATGTAAAATGAGTTATGGGCAGCAAACACAACGTGTCATGCAAGCGGTGCGCAGCAAGATCAGCAGCCGTGCTCTGGAGCCGGGCGAGAAACTGCCCAGTATTCGTGGCTTCGCCTCGACCATGAATGTCTCGCCCTCGACGGTGGTGGAAGCCTATGACCGGCTTGCGGCAGAAGGCATCATCTTTGCCCGCAAAGGTTCCGGGTTTTATGTTTCGCCCAAGACACAACCTTTTACCGTTTCCGAGATCGGGCCGCTTCTGGACCGTGAGATCGATCCTTTCTGGGTTTCCCGTCAATCACTGGACACTGGCGTGGATATGCTCAAGCCCGGATGTGGCTGGATGCCCGCGGACTGGATGCCGAATGCCTCGCTGCGCAAAGCTATCCGTAATCTGAGCAAGGCGGACGATCATCTGCTTTCAGATTATGCCAGCACGCGCGGAGCGGCTAACCTGCGCCGCCTGCAAGCCCGTCAGTTTGCAGCTGAAGGGATTGAGGTTGATCCCAACCAGATATTGCTGACAGGCTCTGCGACCCAATCCATCGATCTGGTGTGCCGCCTGCTGCTACGCCCCGGAGACAAGGTGCTGGTGAGTGATCCGTGTTACTTCAATTTTCAGGCGATCCTGAAAGCACATCAGGTGGAGATTGTGAGCATTCCCTGCACCAGAACAGGTGTGGATTTTGACGAGTTTGAGCAAGCAATCATCGAACATAAGCCGCGGTTCTATATCTCAAACTCGTCCCTGCACAACCCAACGGGTGTTACTCTTTCCCCGCAGTCTGCGCATAAGATCCTGACGATTGCCTCTCGGCATGATCTCATCCTTGTTGAAGATGATGTGTTTGCTGAGTTCCTGCCAGAGACCACACCTCGCCTGACTGCTCTTGGTGGGTTTGATCGTGTCATCCGTCTGGGCAGCTTCTCCAAAACCCTCTCTGCTTCCGTGCGTTGCGGCTACATCGCTGCAAGGCCTGACTGGGTTGAGGCGCTGATTGATCTGCAAGTCGCAACTAGCTTCGGTGGGCCAAGTCCGATCGCGACTGAACTGATCCATTCCTGTCTGAGTGATGGCTCTTATCGCAAGCACATGGAAGCCCTTCGCCGCCGCCTGGCCAAAACACGGCGCGAGGTTTCCGCCAACCTAGCCGAACTGGGTATCCAGACCTGGCTGATGCCGGAAGGCGGATTTTATCTTTGGTGCTCTCTGCCGGAAGGCATAGATTCAGCTGACCTTGCCCGGGCAGCTCTGCAGGAAAACATGGTGCTCGCCCCCGGCGACGTTTTCAGCCCAACCCAATCCATGGGCCAGTTCATGCGCTTCAACGTCAGTCAAATGGGCAACCCCATCACCTACGAAATCCTCGCGGACGTGATGTGTAATCTTTGATGGTGCTCTCAGCTCTGCACAAGAGGCTCCAAGGTCCCTTTGTAGGATACGATATGATCGACAAATGGAGCTGAGATCTCGACATCGAAAGAAAAACTGCCATCTTTTTCTTCTTCAAAGGTATTTCCGTGCGGCAGCAAAAAGCTCGGCATGGGGATTGAGTAGAGTGACCAGCGACGCGGAATAAAGCGCAGTTTTCCTTCTTCCAAAACAAGCGCCAAAGCGACTTTCACAGGTCCAAACTGCTCAACCATCAAATGACTGTTTTTGCCGGAACCTGCTTTTAGAGATGACTTGAATGTCTTCCCATCGAAAGTTCTGACCCACTCCTGCCCACCTTCTGCTGGCAACTGAGTAACGCTCACTGTTGCTGCCTTGGTGGCTTGAGGAAAGCCGAACATCCGCCCAATCAATCTTGCAAAAAATCCCCTACCTCAACGAACTTCGGCTCGCCCCTGCCAAGTCTGCTCACTCTCCACGCTATGAAACGCCTTAAGAGGAGTAGGAAGACAATCAAACGCAGAGCCAAGGACTTGCCTAAACGGTGTCTTCTCATCTTGCAGCTGACGAAAACCCATGGTTATCGGCCTATTTTCAAAAAGCCGAGCATAGTCACTCAGCTCCAGCTCTTTGGTAGCTGATCTCGCACCAATCTTGGGATTATCGCCAGCAAGCATTTTGCGAATGACAGCTTCGATCGCCATAGAAGGGATATATGGGCCATCATCTCCCTCAGCGAGCATATGCCACGACTTTTCTGTAGGTTTCCCTTCCGCTGAGCCGTGTACATGGATAAACATGCCGCCTCGATGTTCTCCATGCTTAAGCAAGTTCAAAACCCTGTAAAAGAGCGGTGACAGTGGCTCAAATGAAGGAAGTTTCAGAGCTGCCCGTGCATGCGCCATCCAGTTCAACATTCTATGCAAAATCTCTGGGATTGGACCGGCCCCCATCCAGATCGACTGCATTGTTGGATGTTCCGGTGGCAGCACTTGAAGATCAGGTACATCTACGAGCGAGAAATGGGTATTTCTTAAAGGGAGCTTTCCTGGGACAGCGATGGTGTAGCGCAGTGTCTCGGCCAATCCGATTGCTTGGTACCGTTTGCCATCACGAAACAGCGTGATGGGAGACCCAGCATATCCGACTACAGCGCGCATAACATTGAGGCCGACACCTGCGTACGGAGAAGGTGCAATGCCACCTGTAACTCTATGGATCTCCATGGACTTTGAAAGCTCCCGGAGAACGCTGGCGGTCAACACGGGAAAGCTGCTCACTCCTGAAATCACAAAGATCCCGGCAGCTTTCGCCTGATCATCGAACTTAGAAACACCAAAAACAAAGTCTGCGGCATCTGCAAAGTCGAGATAGTTCACTTTCGCCGACAAGCAGGCTTCAATCGTCGCATACTTATCGTTTCCATAGGCCTGAAAAGGCCCTGAAGCATCGATGACAACATCAGGCTGAAGTACCGGAAGCTGCGCTCCAATTTCAGCGCGGTCCAAACCTAACGGCGTAAGGGTCGCATTACCGCTGTGTGTTTTGCAAAACTCTTCCGCTTTCTTTTGATTTCGACCGCAAATGACAACTTCAAGATCTTCAATATCCAAGAGTAGCTCAGTTAGGCGTCCACCAAACACACCGTAGCCACCCAGCAATAAAATTTTCAAAGTAATAGCCTTCTTCTTAGTTCCGGATCTTGCGTGGAACACAAATCAGTTCTGCCGAAAAATTTGTAACGATTGCGGGCAACGGCACCATACATCCTGTCTCGCAATGGCTTTGGCAAGATCATCAAGATACGGAGCGCTTTCCATATTCTTCCTAGGCGTTCTCCAACATGCACCAATGCATCAAGTGATGTGTATGCAGTTCCATTTTCCAGATATAGCCACGACGACGGATTGGCCGGATCAAGCCCATAATGTGATGCTAGTGCCTCTCCCAACTTGGACTGTAGCGGAATAATCCTGAACTCCTGATTTCGGTCGTTCTTTGCTATCCAGGCAGCACCTTTAGCGCAAAGGCCACAGCTGGCATCCATAACAGATACGGGCCCTTGATCTGGGAAAGGCGGGATACTTGCATCATCCCGATAAGAAAACTGGCGCTGCTTTATTTCCATAGTGAAAACCTAGCATCATACCGACATCAATGTAATGAAAAACCCCGGAGCTAAGCTCCGGGGTTGGTTGGTTTGGTTATTCAACGGGTTCGAGGTTGAACAGGGTGGTGTTGAGTTGGGGTTGCAGGGGGTGGTTGGCTGCGAGGTGGAGGTTGATGATGGTGGCGTGTTTGGGTGGTTTCTTCAGTTGAAGAGGTGTTCCATTGTCACCAGTGAGATTGCCTTGTTTGGCGAAGGTTTTGAGGGTGTTTCTTGAGATATTGAGTTCCTGGGCGAGCAGTCTGTCCAGACGGAGGCTGACTGGCAGGTCCAGGTTCAGGGTGATTTCAAGATGTGCCCACTCCCCGGCTTCGCCTTCCACGATTTGCTTATGAACTGCGATTGCTGTTTCCTTTTCACTTGGTGCAGCAACCGCAGGCAGACCTGTCCGGTCAAATGCGAGTTTGCGGATTTGATGCGGGCAGTTGATTTGCAGGGCTTCCATCAGGTCAGGTGCGATTTGCTTGCGGGCGCGGCGTTCAAAGATTGGCCGGTTCCACGTGGCATCGCAGGCTTCACACTTATAGATGAGCCAGGCATCCAGCTTGGTGCCGTTGGCGTTCAGGCGGAACTTGCCTGATGGCTTGAAAGGCTTGAGGACACCGCAGGTCTTACAAGGAATGACTGGGCGTGGTGGGTTTTCTGGTTGAAGTGTCCAGACGCATTTAAGCGATTTCGACATGCTTTATGATTTCCACTTGTCAAAAAGCGGATGCGCAGCATGACGCCGTTACAGCACACGGTAAGGCTAAGGATTTTATAGAAAGCAGCGCGCAAAAAAGCGCATGGATAGTGCCAGAAATCACGAGGCCAAACCGGTCTCATGCCACCATCCGCGCAACAGAAAGCGCGCCGCAAAAGGATATCTCTTGCGGAACAATGATAGACTAAAAGAGACCGGTGATTACATAGGCAAAATTGATTTCTCGCGTTGTTAAACTAGGCGAACAGCCCTAGCAAAACACGCCCATCAGTTGAAGAGGCTTTGAACACCGCAGAAGTTTCCTATGGCTGCCTGTTGCTTTGCCGCAACTTTTACTCAGGGTTGAGTCAGGGGCCTTCAGAGGCTGACATGCAAAAACCCCGGAGCTCCGCCCCGGGGTCTTTTTTCGAGCCGCAATGTGTGCTTGCGGGAATTAAGCTTTGGCTTTAGAGGCCTTCTTTGCTTTTTCCTCTGCAAGAACAACCACATCCTCCGCGCGGCCCTCTACATAGACGCGACCGTAGTAACCATCGAGAAGGAGTTGTTTGATCTCATCGATCAGTGGGTAGCGTGGGTTTGCTCCGGTGCACTGATCATCAAACGCTTCTACTGCGACTTCGTCGAGCTTTGCCATAAACTGCTCTTCAGTGATGCCCAGATCTTTAAAGCCTGCTGGGATCTCAAGAGCTTTCTTGACGCTTTCTACCCAAGCCACCAATTTTTCGACCTTTGCGTCGCGGTCGTCGCCAGGTGTGGTCAGACCGAGGTGGTCTGCGATGTCACCGTAGCGGCATTTCGCTTGCGGACGGTCGTACTGAGAGAACGCAGTCTGCTTGGTTGGGTTGTCGTTTGCGTTGTAGCGGATCACGTTAGAGATCAGCATCGCATTTGCCAGACCATGCGGCACGTGGAAGGCAGCGCCTACCTTGTGAGCGATAGAGTGGCAGACACCCAGGAAGGAGTTCGCGAAGGCTACACCAGCGATTGTTGCGCCGTTGTGAACTTTCTCGCGAGCGACTGGGGATTCTGCGCCCTTCTCGTAGCTTTCAACCAGGTTCTCTTTCAGAAGCTTCAGAGCCTGCAGGGCCTGACCGTCAGAATATTCGTTGGCCAGAACAGAGACGTAAGCTTCTGTAGCGTGGGTGATGGCGTCGATACCACCGAATGCGGTGAGAGACTTCGGCATGTTCATGACAAGGTTCGCATCAACGATTGCCATGTTTGGTGTCAGCTCATAGTCCGCGATTGGGTATTTCACGCCGGTTTCATCGTCGGTTACCACTGCAAATGGGGTAACTTCAGAACCAGTACCAGAAGTGGTTGGGATCGCGACCATCATGGCCTTTTCACCCATTTTCGGGAACTTGTAGATACGCTTGCGTATATCCATGAAGCGCAGTGCAAGATCAGCGAAGTCTACTTCTGGGTGCTCGTACATGACCCACATGATCTTCGCAGCATCCATTGGAGAACCACCACCCAGAGCAACAATCACGTCTGGTTTGAAGGTCCGGCACAGTTCTGCACCTTTGCGAACGATAGACAGGGTTGGGTCTGCTTCCACTTCGTAGAAGACGTCGGTTTCCATGCCCATGCTCTTCAGGACACGAACGGTTTCATCAGTGTAGCCGTTCTTGAAGAGGAAGCCGTCGGTTACGATCAGCGCACGTTTTTTGCCTTCAAGGTCACCCAGTGCGATTGGCAGACAACCGCGACGGAAGTAGATGGATTCAGGCAGTTTGTGCCACAACATGTTTTCTGCTCGCTTCGCAACGGTCTTCTTATTGATCAGGTGCTTCGGACCAACGTTCTCACTGATGGAGTTACCACCCCAAGAGCCGCAGCCCAGGGTCAGAGATGGAGCGAGAGAGAAGTTGTAAAGGTCGCCGATACCGCCGTGAGATGCTGGGGAGTTGACCAGAATACGCGCGGTTTTCATGCGACGGCCAAACTCTTTGACGCGGTCTTCGCAGCGGTCCTGATCTGTATAGAATACAGAGGTGTGACCGATACCGCCCATGGCGACCAGCTTCTCAGCAATATCACAAGCCGCATCAAAATCTTTGGCTTTGTACATTGCCAGAGTTGGAGACAGCTTCTCGTGAGCGAATGCTTCTGCTTCGCTTGCTTCTGTCACTTCACCGATCAGGATCTTGGTGTCAGCAGGAACTTTCACGCCAGCCATTTCAGCGATTTTTGGAGCAGGCTGACCAACGATTGCTGCGTTGAGCGCACCGTTCTTCAGCAGAACATCCTTCACAGCCTGAAGCTCTTTGCCTTTCAGGATGTAACCTTTGTGGGTTGAGAAGCGTTCTTTCACCTGCTCGTAGATATCTTCTACAACGATGACAGACTGCTCAGATGCACAGATCACACCGTTATCGAAGGTTTTAGACATCAGCACAGATGCGACCATACGTTTTACGTCTGCAAACTCGTCTACGACCACAGGTGTGTTACCCGCACCCACGCCGATTGCCGGCTTACCAGAAGAATAAGCAGCCTTCACCATGCCTGGACCACCGGTCGCAAGGATGAGGTTGATTTCTTCATGGGTCATCAGGGCATTGGAGAGTTCAACAGTTGGAACGTCAATCCAGCCAATGATGTCTTTTGGAGCGCCTGCTTTGATTGCAGCCTCAAGGACGATGCGTGCGGCCTCGTTGGTTGCAAGCTTGGCGCGTGGGTGCGGGCTAAAGATAATGCCGTTGCGGGTCTTCAAAGAGATGAGTGCTTTAAAGATCGCGGTAGAAGTTGGGTTTGTGGTTGGAACGATACCGCAGATGATGCCTGTCGGTTCTGCAATGGTGATTGTTCCGAAAGTTTCATCTTCAGACAGGATACCGCAGGTCTGCTCATCCTTGTACTTGTTATAGATGTACTCAGATGCGAACTGGTTTTTGATAACCTTGTCTTCCATGACGCCCATACCGGTTTCTTCAACCGCCATGCGGGAGAGCGGGATGCGGGCATCGGCAGCGGCCAGTGCTGCTGCGCGGAAGATCTTATCTACCTGTTCCTGAGTGTATGTTGCGTAGATTTGTTGTGCTTTTTTAACCCGAGCAACAAGGGCGTCTAATTCTTCGCGATTAGTGACAGGCATTTTCTTCTCCGTAGGCAAGAACCGAAGCAGAAACGTGACAGACTATCGGTATTTGTCACAAAACAGTTCAGGGGAGGAAGCTGCTCTTCTGTTCGACACGGATATTATTGGGTCACATTCTACTTTAGGCGCATGACATAAGTCAAAAATCAGAGATATATGAATAGGATGTCATAAAACTCGGCTGCTGGCGGGCCACTTTTACGACTGATTTTGTGATGAGGCGCCAACTTGTCATTTATTGCATAGCATTGCATACAGTTTCAGACACCCCAAACTGTGATATTCCATTTTTATTTCAGATAGTTAAGTAGAGACGCAAAGACACCCCTGGAGATACATTTCAGCGTCTTTGACTTTTAGGACAAGTTATCTGACCTAAACTGCGACAAAGTCGCATTCCGCCAATATTTTACCGGTAATTTCACCTAGTGCTTGTGAATAGTGCGCTGCGGATGCAGAAAACACGAAGATACACGTATGTAATGTGACTCATTTTTACAAATTTGGTGAGTCTGGGGTGTAATTACGGATTACAGATCCCAGAACGGGCAGGATGCGGTGAAGGTGTTGTACTCACCACCGATTGGGTGTCGTAGTTCCAGCGTCTGAGCGTGAAGATGCAAGCGCTCAGAGAATGACAGCGCCTCCCCTTGCGCATAGAAGCGATCCCCTACGATCGGGTGCCCCAACTCCAGCATGTGCACACGGAGCTGGTGTGAGCGTCCGGTGACCGGCATGAGCTTGACCAGGGTTGTTTGCTCTTCGCGGTTGATGACTTCCCACTTGGTGAGAGCAGAGCGGCCCAGTTCATGATCTACCATCTGCTTAGGACGGTTTGGCCAATCGCAGCGAAGAGGCAGGTCAACCTCCCCCTCATCATCCCTCAGGTGTCCCCATACGCGCGCAATATAGGTTTTGCGTGTCATGCGCTTTTCGAACTGGAGGCCCACGTGGCGGTGTGCGTCTTTGTTCATAGCCATGACCAGCAAGCCGGAGGTGTCCATGTCCAGTCTGTGGATGGTGGTCGCTGTTGGGTAGATCGACTGCGCGCGGGTTTCCAGACAGTCCTTATGCTCTTCCACACGGCCCGGAACACTGAGTAGCCCGCTAGGCTTGTTAAGCACCAGCAGTTGCTCATCCTGATGGACAACATCAAGAAATGGCTCCATGGGCGGTGTGTATATGAAAGGGGCGCTAGGACTGTTCATGGGGCGCTTATAGCGGCTTGCCTGCAAACGTCAACGCATGTCCTTCCGTCTATGTTGCGCTGCCTGATAGCTGCCCCATATATCGTGCAGTATTCTATATTGATGAGGTTCCTATGATTGGTAATTTTCTTTCTGAGTTTGAGAAGGTCACTGATTACTGGTCACCGCGCGTTGTGGCGCAGGTGAATGATCAGTACGTCAAAGTCGCGAAGATCAAAGGAGATCTCACCTGGCATAAACACGATGATGAGGATGAGCTGTTCTACGTCGTGCAAGGTAGCGTCACTATTGAGTATGAAGGTGAAGCGGTGACACTCAACAAAGGTGACTTCCATGTGGTGCCAAAGGGAAGGATGCATAACCCTGTTGCAGAAGAAGAATGCTGGATTGTGCTGGTGGAACCCGTCGCAACAAAGCACACTGGTGATGTGGTGACTGAGAAGACAAAATCACTGGAAGATCAGTTGGCGTGACGCCCCTACTAAGGCAGCATGGGTAATCTGGAATAAGCGGAATCTGATCTCTTTACATTGAAGGCATGCTGGATTACGCTTACGTTAACAAGATGCCTGATGCGTAATACGTAGCGCGCTATGTAAACACTCTAGGCATCTGCCTGACTTTCGCAAACACTGTAATTTAGCAGATGGAGGGAACAAATATGAGCATGGAAGCAATTTTGAATGACCTGAAAGGCCGCGTTGAGTCCAGCGACTTTGACAGCTCAATCAAGTTTGACTGCGGTGACGAAGGTATTCTCGTGATTGATGGTAACTCCATCTCCACAGACAACCAGGACGTAGATTGCACAATCGGCGTTTCCTTCGAAGATCTGCAGTCCCTGATCGCTGGCGATCTGGACCCAACTGCTGCATTCATGCAGGGCAAGTTCACCATTGATGGTGACATGAGCGTTGCAATGAAACTGAGCCAGCTGATCTAACAGCGGCTGCGACGAGATTGTGCATTCGGGCTACGTGCCCGGATGCCTCCATAGACGAAAGTCTACAAAGCTTCTTGCACTCTTTGCTCGAAAAGCTGCTGCAGAAACATCGCCCAGTGCTCGATGTAGTCTTGCTTATCTTCCTCTCTCATAAACAGACCATCCGACGTAATCAGACCCGTCATCATCTGACGTGATGCTGTAATGAGCGTGCGCGCTGTTGCCTGACTGATCTGATCACTCTCAAAGATTGCCAGAATTCGATCGTCAGTGACTTTAGCGAAGTTGTCGAAGGTGGGTTTGATGCGGCGGCGCAACGTATCTTCTGTTCGCGCTGCAACAAGAATTTCCATCATGGTGAGGTACTCAGGAGAGTTCGCCTGATTCGTCCACCATTTGATAGTTAGCTCAGAAATTCTGCTTTTATCCTCACCGATTTCGTTCAACCACTCCAAAGTTAGCCGAACTGATTTAGCGAGCAATCTTTCCAGAACGAAGACCATCAGATCTTCTTTAGTCGGGAAATGATGCTGCAGCGCACCCTGCGAAAATCTCGTCTTTTCCGTAATTTTCTTAATAGATGCACGGTGATAGCCAAATTCGTGCAAACAACTGATAGCGGCAAGGAGTATCTCCTTACGCATACGATCACTCTTCTCTGCCTGAGTAGATTTTCGCGTTTCGCCGGTATCTTGAAAAATATTTTTCATAGTGCCTCACATCAACGCTTGTAAAAAAACCATATGCATGTATTTTTTTCAAGAGATACGACGAAACACGTAGTGCATAGTTTAGGGAGGAGAAATTATGTATCGGGAGCGTCAGTCCACTGTTGGAACCCTAAGGGAGAAGGTTTCCATGCACACTGTTATTATTGGTGATCCACATCCGGCATTTTCCAGAGCACTTGCGAGCATCTACTCAAATGAGTGCCACGGCGTAAATGTACTTGTGACGAAGAGCTTTTCCGAGTTGCAGACTTGGGTAGAACTTCACCCTTCCGCAGTGGTACTTGTAAACCCTCGGATGAAGGGGGCACCTGGTCTCAGCACAGCGTCTACGCTTCTGGAGACCTACGAGATTTCCAGCCTTGTTATGTTGCTTGAGCAAGATAACCCAGGCCTTTCCGAATACTTCATCGCTCGCGGCGCAACCGCAGCAGTGCCTAAAACCGCTGACTTCTCAGTGTTCAAAGCTGTTCTGACCGGTGGCACCGTTGAAGTGACAACTGAAGCAGAAGATGCACAGAACGCGTTTGGCATCGACTTCTATGAGGGTCTTGCGAACCTGACACGCCGTCAGGCCACCATTTTGACCTACCTGAAAGAAGGCAAGCTGAACAAGCAGATCGCGCATGAGCTCGGCATTTCCGAAGCGACCGTGAAGCATCACGTTTCTGCGCTGCTGAGCACTCTGGGCTTCTATTCCCGCTCTCAGCTGGTGGCCATGATCAACGAGCTTGGCATCAACGTGGATTATCGTGGTGGCAACCGTAAAGCGGCCCGCGCGAAGACCAACGCACGTCGTGTGGCCAATGGCTACAAGATCGCCGGTGCCGGCGCTGGTGTGACACCAGCTTCCGCGCTGCAGCCGACATATGTTGCGGCTCCTTAAACCAAACTGACACACCCTGTGGCGAGAATGTCGCTCCCTCGCCGCAGTGTATTCTCCTTCCTTTTGCGGGCGTTACAGCAACGACAAGTCCAACAGTTGACGTTGCTGTAGCGCTCTTGCCACAGCAAACAGATTGTTTCTTCAGATTGACTGTTTGCGCTCTACACGCACTTGCCGTTACGTCAATTTTTCCTCATTATTGATTTTGCAGGCTCCCAAGGCCGGGCTTCAATCTTTAAGAGGACTAGGAAACTGTGCAGCCAAGCGATTTTGCCAGTTTGAGCGACCTTGAGGTCATTTGGAGCGATCACGGCGGAACCTGTCCGATCCCCACACGCACCCTTGTTGCTTCCGATTTGCTGTTGAGCATCGGCCCTTCACCTGACAGAGAGTTTGATCAGACGTTCCAGCGCATCTCCGGCGCACTTGTGCTTGCCTATGGAGATCCGCTGTACAACGGTGGTCTGCGGATTGTTGATGAGGTCGCTGACCCAGAGCAAAGCCAGTTGAGCCTTGTGTTTTCCTCCAAACACCAGGGGCATTTCAACACGGTCAGCCATGAAGCCTTCTACAACAATGAGAACGCGCTTTATGTGCCGTTCCGCAATCTCAGCGAAGTGCATCCGGAAGATGATATTGAAAGCCTGTTTGGAGACTATTCACCAGGCATCTTCCTCAGATATGTGGTGAGCGAGCGTACGCGGTCATTCCCAGATATGCTGGCGCGGCTTGCTGAGCGAGCAACTGGGCTACAGGTGTGTAGCAAAAACCGCTCTTTGCTTTTCTCCAGTCTGTCAGAACTTCGGCGCAAGTTACCGAGTGATCTTATTCTAGTCGATGGAAGTGGGTTTGGCGGACAGCCAGCTTCACGGCAGCAAAAGAAGCCCCTGCTCTACACGACCAACTGGATTTCCCGAGAACTGATTGAACCGTCCGAGCTGCATCATACTGAGAGTGAGGTGCCGAGTCTGTTTGATCTTAGGCGCCGGTTCTCACTCAGCTCCTGAGGTGTCTTCCGACTTTTCCTGACAAGAAGCGCAAGTGCCTTTGATCTCGATGGAGGTTGATTTGGCATCGAAGCCGTTTGCGCTGGCCCAGCCGCTCAGAATTTCAGCCACATCATTATCCGCAAACTCCAAAGCTTTGCCGCAGGTTTCACAGATGGCGAAGCCAACCATCTCGACTGCGTGGCAAGCTGGGTGAGCACAGGCAACAAAAGCGTTCATGCTCTCAAGGCGGTGAACCAAGCCAAGGCCGATTAGTTTGTCGAGAGCACGATAGACCTGCAATGGTGCGCGAAGTCCCTCAGTCCGGAGCTGATCCAGAATAGAGTATGCGCTCATCGGTGCATCTGAAGCACACAGCAGATCCAGAACCAGACGCTGATTTTTCGTGAGCTTCACTTCTGCAGTTGCCATTGCCACTTCTTTCACCCTATTGCCCTCGCTCCTTTCCCAATACCCCGTTTAGGAGGCGAGATGCAAACAATGATAGCAGAAATAAACAAAGGCTGGCCACGACGATAGACGGACCTGAAGCGCTGTCGAACTGCAATGAGCCTTCCAACCCCAGAACAACACTCGCGACACCGATGACTGAGGAAGCAACAGCCATCTGCTCCGGTGTTCTTGCAAACCAACGCGCAGTCGCAGCTGGGATGATCAGCAAAGCGGTGATGAGCAGAACACCGACGATCTTCATTGCGATGGCAATGATGGCTGCCATCATGACCATGAAGATGAGCTGCGTCAGGTCTGGATTGAAACCCTCCGCTTCTGCCAGTTCACGGTTGACTGTTGAAGCTAGCAAAGGGCGCCAGAGGAAGTACATCAGGCCAAGGATGACTGCTGCGCATGCGTAAATAGCGATCACATCTTCATTGCCAACAGCGAGAATGTCTCCGAAGAGCAACGAGAGCAAGTCAAACCGCACGTGGCTCATAAAGGCGATCAGCACCATGCCGAGCGCCAGAGCGGAGTGGGAAAGTAATCCCAGTAGCGCATCCGTTGAGAGCGAGCCTCGCTTTTGCAGGATGAGCAGGCACAAGGAAACCGTGACCGTAACGGCGAGCACACCGAGCATCAGGTTGATGTTTAAAAGGAACGCGAGCGCGACACCCAGCAATGCTGAGTGGGACATGGTATCGCCAAAATAAGCCATACGGCGCCAGACAACGAAACAACCAAGCGGACCAGCAACCAAGGCCAAACCAATACCTGCGAGCATGGCTCTGAGAATGAAATCATCCATGATTGCAGCAGTCTCCCGAGTTCCCCTTGGACGGAACGATTGTGCCGTCAGCCTTGTGGCTGTGGTCGTGATGATGGTGGTAGATCGCCAAAGACTGGGAGGCTGGATCACCGAACAGCTGTTTGTACGCATCTGAGGCGGCGACCTGTTCTGGTGCGCCGCTACAACATACGTGGCCGTTGAGGCAAACCACCGTATCCGTCTGCGCCATAACCACGTGCAGATCGTGTGAGATGAGCAGGATACCGCAGTTCAGCTCCTCACGGATTTTGAGGATCAGATTGTAAAGTGCAATCTCACCAGAGTAGTCCACGCCCTGCACAGGTTCATCCAGCACCAAAAGGTCTGGCGTGCGCAGGATTGCACGGGCAAGCAAGGCTCTTTGATATTCCCCACCAGACAATTGCTGCACATTGGAATCTATGAGATGAGAGATGCCTGTCTTTTCCAGCACCACGTCGATCTCGGCCTTCGACGGTTTGGCTGTCAAGCTCATCAACCGGCGGACGGTGAGCGGCATGGTCCAGTCGATTGCAAGCTTCTGCGGGACGTAACCGACCTTGAGGTTCGGCTTGCGTTTGATTGATCCGGCATCAGCTTTCAGCACGCCCAGTGCCGTTTTTGCAGTTGTGCTTTTGCCAGCACCGTTTGGTCCGATGAGCGTAACGATCTCGCCGGACTTCACATTTAATGAGACGTTCTGAATCAACCAGCGGCCTTGCCGTTTGATCCCAACTCCATCCATTTCAATCAATTGCACGATAGGCACCTCAACTCGTCGCGGGCAGCACCACGAAGGGGATGGCATTTATATGTTACGTAATAATATAACACAAATAAAATATTCGTTGATTTCACAATGGCACAAAAAAGCCGGAGCAATGCCCCGGCTTATCTGATGTTTGATTGCTGAAAGTTTGCTTAGGCTGGCTCACGCATTGCGCGGACTGCTGTCTCCACCCCTCGCAGTTCGGCCAAACCACGTAGTCGGCCAACTGCGGGATAGCCCGGTGCGGATTTCATCTGCAGGTCTGACAGCATCGCATGGCCATGATCCGGGCGGAATGGGATCAGATCATCTGAACCTGCTGCTTTTCTGCGCTCTTCTTCATCCACCAACGCAGAGATCACGCCAACCATGTCAACGTCGCCTGTCAGGTGATCAGCCTCATGGAAGGAAAGCGGGTTCTCCTCGCGCTTGGTTGCGCGCAGATGCACGAAGTGAATACGGTCTGCATAGCGCTTCACGATGCCTACAAGATCATTATCAGCCCGAACACCCAGAGAGCCAGTGCAGAATGTAAAGCCGTTTTCAGGAACATCGACTGCTTTCGAAATATACTCGTAGTCAGATTCAGTGGAACACACGCGCGGCAAACCAAGCAGTGGGCGTGGCGGGTCATCCGGGTGGATGGCCATAACGGCACCGGCTTCTGCGCATACCGGAATGACTTCCTTGAGGAACAGCGCAAGGTGTTCTCTCAGCTTATCGGCATCGATGCCCTCATAGCGTTCCAAATGAGCGCGGATGTCTGCTGTGGTGTAGGACTCTTCCGAACCTGGCAGGCCTGCGAGGATGGTTTTGACAAGACCGTCCTTATCTTCCTGCGTCATTCCTTTATACGCGGCAGTTGCGCGAGCGAGTTCTTCCTCTGAGTACTCATCCTTTGCATTTGGACGCTCAAGAATGAAGATATCGAAGGCTGTAAAGATATCCGCATCAAAGCGCAGGCATGTGGCTCCTGTTTCCAACTCATACGCCAGATCGGTGCGGGTCCAGTCCAGAACGGGCATGAAGTTGTAGCAGATCTTAGTGATACCGCAGGTCACCAGATTGCGGATGGATTGCTTATACGTCTCAATGTACTTTTGAAAGTCACCGGTACGCGTTTTGATGTGCTCGTGTACCGGGATACTTTCAACAACAGACCAGACGAGACCCGCAGCTTCAATCTCATCTTTGCGCTTTTGAATTTCTTCAACTGGCCATACTTCGCCATTCGGGATGTGATGGAGAGCGGTGACAATGCCCGTTGCCCCTGCCTGCCGAACATCTGCGAGAGTGACCGGATCGTGTGGGCCATACCAGCGCCAAGTCTGTTCCATGTTTAGCTCTTTGCTTTTCAAATTTTGGGGCCGGAGCCCGGTTTAACATTTCATGTCGGTTATTTTTTTAGATCGTTCACCGCAGCCAGCGGGTCCGTATCAAACAGGTACGCATCGAATGACGGGTCATCGACGTCAGAAAGTTCCAATAGTGTCATGCGTACATTCTCAAGGTGTTGCCACATGGCTTGCCGGGCCATTTGCGGATCGCGGCACTGCAGTGCTGTCAGGATTGCCTGGTGATCGTCCAACCACTTCTTCTGATAGCCTCTGTCGAAAATGCGCTGATGTAGCTGCTCCCACATGCGGGAGCGCTTGCGAAGCGTCCAAAGGTGCTCAACGGACTCAGTCAGAACCGAATTTTGGCTCGCCTGTGCGACCAGACGGTGAAACTCTTCATCGGCCTTGTGACTTCCTGAACCGGATTCGATCTCATCCCGTTCTTTGGCCAATGTTTCACGCATCTGGATGATGTCGGCTTTGGTCGCCATTGTGGCGGCAAAGGCCGCGATGTTGCTTTCGAGAAGCTGGCGGGCCTGCAGCAGCTCGAATGGGCCAATGTCCGTTTCCAACGCACTGTCCGGCGTGACATCCCCCGGGAGGCGGAGGACATAAGTGCCGGACCCTTTGCGCACATCCACGAGACCCTGCACTTCAAGCATGATCATGGCATCTCTGACCAACGACCGGCTCACGCCCAAATCCTCAGAAATCTTGCGCTCTGTAGGGAGCTTGTCACCAATGACAAAGGCACCGTTCGCCAAATCGCGAACCAGCTCTTCTGCCACATCCTGATAACGTCTTCTGTTCGGGTCTAATGTCATGATGCAATCCAGATCAGTTTTTCGCTTTCAGCTCTGCATAAAAATCTGCAAGAAGTTTGAAGGCTGTTTTCTTTGTTTTCTTGTCTGAGGCTATCAGGCCTTTGCGGTTCCAGCCCTGCTGGAACATGTTTTGTCGGCGTTCCACACGGAAATCATAGAGAATCCACGGCGAGATGCCCTTCACGAATTCTCGCTGACGCAAGGTGGCAATCTGCTTGCGATAGACCTCGGCCATGTAACTCTCGCTGAAGAAGCCCTCCTCCAACTTGCCGTCGCCGATGTAACCATCTGCGCCAGTTTCGGAAATAACAACGGGCTTACCGGGGTCGGAGTTGTCGAGGAAGTCGATCAGGTCGTCGAAGTTCTCCTCATACCAACCATAGTACTCGTTAATGCCGATCACATTGATGTGCTGGCTCAGGCGATCTTCGATGCGGTTCTTGGTGTGGTTTACGAGGCAAGCGGCTGAGCTCAGGCGCGTCGGGTCCATATCTCTCGCGGTATCCACCAGATGCTTCATGAAGGAGAGACGTTCGTCTGTGTCTGGGTTTTCGTTCCCAACAGACCAGATGACGACAGAGGCCCTATTGCGGTCTCGCTTGATCAGCTCCTGAAGCTGGTTGCTGGCGTCTTTAAGGGTGTTCGGGTTCTTGAAGTCGATTGCCCAATAAACCGGGATCTCTTCCCAAAGCAGAATGCCTTCCCGGTCTGCCATTTTAGCAGCGCGTTCGTCGTGCGGGTAATGGGCAAAGCGCATGAAATTGCAGTTTAGCTCTTTGGCATGCTGGAAGCGACGCTCCAGATCTTCATCGCGCAGCACTTTGCCAGTGAACTCGTCGTCTTCATGGACAGAGATACCGCGGAAGAAGATCGGTTTTCCGTTCAAGAGAACATCTGCGCCGATTTGCTCAATCTGGCGGAAGCCAATCTGATCTTCAATGCGATCTGCGTCGAGAGTTACAGATACGCTGTAAAGGCGAGGGTTTTCTGGTGACCAGAGTTCTGGCTTGGCTGGAATGGTCAGCTTGCCGAAACCGTCATCGTCGACAGAGACTTCAACTTTGATGCCCAGCTCTTCCAGTTCAACAGTGACAGGAGCCTTATCTGGTCCATCCACTTGCAGCTCAACCGCGATTTTGTCGTAGGAGCTATCAGGAACCAGATAGACGAAGAAATCTGAAATGAGCGTTTTTGGGGTTCTGTAGAGTTCTACATCCCTGTAGATGCCACCGTAGTTAAACCAATCGGTATTGCGCATGGGCACACGGTCGAGTGTGCGAGCGTTGTTGACACACAGCATCAACCAGTTACGGCCCTGCTTAGCATGCCCGGTCAGCTCAACGTTGAATGGGGTGGAGCCACCATAGTGGTTGCCGAGGAACTCTCCGTTGAGGAACACCTTACAATCATACTGAGCGGCCCCTATTCTCAGGAACAAGCGTTCATCATCAGGCAGCTCGTCCAGATCCAGCGGACGCGTGTACCACGCACTGCCTTCAAAGAAGTACCACTTATCTTTGAGCATAGACCAGCAAGATGGGACCGGAACGGTTTCACCTACATATGGGTCGTAGTCGTATGGTTCTGTTTTTTCTTCCGGGGCTTCAGGTGTGAAGGAAAACCACTTCTGGCGCAGTCCTGTGTCCAGTAGGTCGACGCAGAAGTTCCATTCTCCGTTCAGCGACTCAGCCTTACGGCCACCAGTGAAGATCAAGGTGCTGCTGTTCAGATTCTGCGTGTTGAAGGGGACGTCGTAGTCCTCATCATGCAGGCAAGCCAGGCCGTTGTCGGCACCTTCCATCCGCTCAAGCATCACTGATCCTCATTGACCAATACCGGTTTCGTCTTTCTTGGGACATCAGTCCAAGTTGGTCGACCTATTTATGCACCCTCCAGATGACAGGGAACTTTTGCTTTTGAATTGCAAACCTCACCAACAGGACACTCTTCCACTCATTGAGCTGCGAATGCTCCTTCTGATGGTCAGCAAATCGTCTGCCGTTACTCTCAACCTACTGTATTCAAAAGATTAAATACCTGATTGAGAGCTTTTTCCCACCTCCTCCGGGTTTGCACATACCTTTCAGCAATCTACCAGTGGTTGGTGCTCGGGTAACCTCTTCATCTTTCTTAGGAATCAAGAGGCCAGCACCGGACCGGCAGTTTTGTTGAAAGGTGAAGAAAGGAGATCAACCAAACCTCTCTCCACACATGGCACATTTCTACAAAACTGCGACATTGTCAAACCATTTTATCATATTGGTTGACCAATAATCAAAAATCAGCAATTAATTGGGAGAGAGGTAATTTAATTGGATTCATTGGATATCCGTAGATCTGCAGATCTCCAGCTGAAACCCTCTCACGAATTCAATAGTTCCTGAACAACCCCTCAGGAGAAATTGGTCGCCCACTGCAGATTCTTTCTGCATACTAAGCCCGCGCCCTCACCTAGATTAGGGAGTTAAAATGCAAGCGCTGACCAAAATAGTTAACACGATCCTGAAGGCCGTCACCGTGTCGGTTTTTGTGGTGCTCGTGGTGTGTGTGGTTTGGCAGGTTTTCTCGAGATACGTTCTTGGAACCCCAAGCACAGTGACCGATGAACTCGCTCGTTTCATGTTTATGTGGATCGGCCTGATTGGTGCGGCCTATACGCTCGGAATGCGACGACACCTGGCAATTGATCTGCTGACCGGCTCTCTGACCGGCAAACGGAAACTGCTTTCAGATTACTTCATCGTTCTGGCGATCGCCTTCTTCTCAGGCGTCGTCATGCTTTATGGCGGTGGGCAACTGGTTATGAAGACGCTCGCCAACGGGCAGGTCTCCCCCGCTCTCCGTGTTCCAATGGGCTACATCTACGCAGCCATCCCGTTCTCCGGCGGCATCATGCTGTTCTACTGCGTCGAGTTCTTCCTTGGTCTTGTTAACGGCACAGGTACAGGTCCAAACGACCAGATGCCTGACGCTGCTGATACTGCTGCTAAATAAGAGTAAGTCTGATGGAATTTTTAAGTAGTGAGCTTCAAAGCGGTCTTATTCTATTTGGTGTGTTTGGCGTTCTGGTTACGCTTGGTGTGCCGATTTCCTTTGCCATCGGGCTGGCAGCAACGGCGACGATTACCTTTCTGATCTCTTTTGATCAGGCACTCTTTGTTGTTTCGCAGAAGATGGCGAGTGGCCTGGACAGCTTCACGCTGCTGGCGATCCCGTTCTTCATCCTTGCTGGTAACATCATGAACTCCGGCGGCATCGCGCGACGTTTGATTGAGCTGGCGAAGATCGTGGGAGGTCGGTTGCCGGGTGCTCTGGCACACGTCAATGTGCTGGCCAACATGTTGTTCGGCTCCATTTCCGGTTCTGCTGTGGCGTCTGCAGCTGCAATCGGCGGCATCATGTCTCCGCTTCAACGCAAGGAAGGGTATGATCCAGCCTTCTCCGCAGCTGTGAACGCGGCTTCTTGCCCAACGGGCATGCTGATCCCACCTTCTTCCACGCTGATCGTGTACTCTCTGATTTCCGGCGGCACCTCAGTCGCAACGCTGTTCGTTGCGGGTTATCTGCCGGGTATTCTGATGGGTCTTGGTGTGATGGTTGTGGCTGGCATTGTTGCGACGAAACGCGGTTATCCATTGATTCCGCTGCCGAGCTTCAAAGAGATCATCTTCAAGATTGCAGATGCATTCCTGCCATTGCTGCTCATCTTCATCATCATGGGCGGTATTATCGGCGGTGTATTCACCGCAACCGAGGCTTCTGCCGTCGCAGTGGTTTACACTCTACTGCTCGCTGTTGGTATCTACCGCGAAGTGAAGATCTCTGATCTGCCAACCATCATCCTTGAGAGCGCGATCACCAGTTCCATCGTTCTTCTGCTGATTGGCTGTTCCATCGGCATGTCCTGGGCAATGACCTTCTCTGACATTCCGTATGCGATTGGTGAAGCGCTGGCGAACGTCTCTGAAAATCCATTCATCATCATGCTGGTGATCAACATCTGCCTGCTGGTGATTGGTACCTTCATGGATATGACGCCTGCCCTGCTGATCTTCACACCGATCTTTCTACCTGTTGCGACTGAGCTTGGAATGGATCCTGTGCACTTCGGTATCATGATGACCTACAACCTATGCATCGGCATCATCACACCGCCAGTGGGTAGTGCGCTGTTCATCAGCTGCTCCGTGGGCAAGGTGGCTATTCAGGATCTGATCAAACCAATGCTGCCGTTCTATGCAGCGGTGATCTCCATCCTGATGCTGGTGACCTTCATTCCTGAAATCAGCCTGTTCCTGCCACGCGTCATTCTTGGCTATGGCGGATAACAGACAGATACCAAGCAACCATAACAACAACCCAATAACTGGTTGAAGTATAATGAAAACGCTTCGTAAGTGGTCCTATATAGAGACCGAACAGAACCGAGTTGACTTGCTCGTGGATGACAAGCACCTGCTCTCTCTGTTCGTTCTGGAAGACAAGCTTGTTCGGGTTCTTTTGCGCAAAAACGGAGAGTTCAGACAAGGACGGACCTGGTCCATCACACCGGCTGAAACGCCAATGCCGTTTGAAGGTCGGTCCCGTCTTTCTGTTGAAGGGTTCTCTCTTCCAGAGTTCAAGCAGGAGCTTACGGAGGATAAACTGGTACTGGAGACGCAGGCTTTACGCGTCTCCGTGAATACACCGCTTCAGATTATCTGGGAGGCGAAGAGCGAGGACGGATCTTATCAAATCATTGCCAGTGAGCGTCCAACAGGCGCTTACATGGTGGGTATGAAGGACAACAAGAACTCACACTTCTTCAGTCAGCCTGCGGATGATCGGATTTATGGGCTAGGCGAAAAAGCAGGCAACCTTTTGCGAAATGGCCGTCGCTATGAAATGCGCAATCTGGATGCGATGGGCTATGATGCGGAGACCACTGATCCGCTTTACAAGCATTTGCCATTTACATTGACGCGTACCGGCTCCGGTATCTCTTATGGTGTCTTCTACGATAATCTGGCGAGCTGCTGGTTCGATCTGGGAAACGAGATCGACAATTACCATCGGCCTTACAGATCATACCGGGCTGAAGATGGCGATCTAGATTACTACTTCATGCTCGGCCCTTCCCTGTTGGAGGTGACCAAGACGCAGGTTTGGCTGACAGGCAAGCACATCTTCCCACCAAAGTGGAGCCTCGGGTATTCCGGGTCCACCATGTATTACACTGATGCTGACAATGCGCAGGAGCAGCTGGAAGGCTTTGTGGACCTGATCAAGGAACACGCTATTCCATGCGACAGCTTCCAGCTTTCGTCCGGCTACACATCCATTGGCATGAAACGTTATGTGTTCAACTGGAACTATGAGAAGTGTCCTGATCCCAAGGCTATGACTTCTAAGTTTCTGGATGCGGGTGTGCATCTGGCAGCCAACATCAAGCCGTGCCTGTTGCAGGACCACCCGATGTATGAGGATGTAGCTGCGAAAGGTCTGTTTATTCGGGACAGTGAAGCCGATCAGCCGGAGCGATCGTTGTTCTGGGATGATGAAGGTTCTCACCTCGACTTTACCAATCCGGAGACTGTCAGCTGGTGGAAGGCGAATGTCACTCAGCAGCTGCTGGAGCGGGGGATCGGTTCAACCTGGAACGACAACAACGAGTATGAGATCTGGGATTTCTCAGCTCGTTGTCAGGGGTTTGGCGAGGAAATCGAAGTTGGGCTTATCCGGCCTTTGCATTCCTTCCTTATGATGCGTGCATCCTTTGAAGCGCAAGTTGAGTATGCGCCCGAGGAACGCCCCTACCTCATCTCCCGCAGTGGCTGCCCGGGCTTGCAGCGTTATGTTCAGACTTGGACAGGCGACAACCGGACGGGCTGGAACAACCTGAAATACAACATCCGCATGGGCCTCGGGCTTTCCATGTCGGGCATTTACAATGTTGGTCATGATGTTGGTGGGTTCTCTGGGCCTCGTCCTGATCCAGAACTATTTGCTCGCTGGGTTCAGAATGGTGTGATGCACCCACGCTTTACGATCCATTCGTGGAATGATGATGCCACCGTCAATGAAGCCTGGATGTATCCGGAAGTGACGCCGCTCATTCGCAATGCGATCCAACTGCGTCAGTATCTGATGCCTTACTTCTACACCATGCTGCACGACATGCATGTGATGGACGAGCCGCTGCTTCGCCCGACCTTCCTAGATCACGAAGGGGATGAGCGCACCTTTGCCGAGACGGATGACTATCTACTTGGCAAGGATCTGCTGGTTGCATCCGTGGTTGAGCAAGGCGCGACAACGCGTGCGGTTTATCTGCCGGATAATGGCGACGGATGGTACGAGTTCGATACAGGCGCGTATCACAAAGGCGGACAGACAGTCGTTGTTGATGCTCCCCTGGAACGCCTGCCACTGTTTGTGCGGGCTGGCACTGTTCTGCCGCTCGCCAATGCAACGGCAAAGAACACCACAGAGTGTGATCTGAACGCACTGGCGATCTTCCCATTCCAGGGAACAGGAAAGCGTGAGCTGGCTGTATTTGAAGATGATGGCATCAGTCATAAGTGGCTGGAAGGTGAGCACAGCACCTTGCACATGGTTCTCTCCAGCACTTCCGATGAGCAAACCTTAACTCTGTGCCGCAGTGGCTCCCTCAAGACTGATGAACGAGACCTCGCCGTCTTCATCAAAGGCCGCTCTCCAAATGCGCTGGTTCCGACTGTGGTCGTGAACGGGCAGCCGATTTCGAACGACACCCACTCTTTCTCCCTCAATGAGCTTTGATAAGGCCCACCTTCTATGACTTTTGAATTTCAAAAACTCGATCTCAATGCACTTCCAAGTGATGTTTCGGTGCCGTCTTATGACCGCGGATCATTGAAGCCACGCGTTGCTCATATTGGTTTTGGCGCCTTCGCCCGTGCGCACGTTGCTATGCATCTGCATGAGACACTTGCTGCCGATGGTGGTGATTGGGGCATGCGCGTGATCGAACTGTTCGGCACTTCCGATCTGTTTGATAAACTGGAGGAGAACGATCACCTCTACACACTGGTTGAGACCGCTGATGAAGGTACGAACACTCGTCTGCTTGGTGCGGTGTGTGAAACGCAGCATCTGGCGCGTGATGGTGTTGAGGCACTGATCAATGGTTTGGCTGAAGAACAGCTCAAGGTCATTTCACTGACAGTTACTGAGAAGGGTTACTGCGTTAAAAACGGGAAACTGGATCTCGACAATGCAATGATCCTGCAGGACCTCTCTTCCCCTTCGGTTCCAAAGACTGCGATTGGATTGATTGTTGCGGGTCTGGCTAAGCGTCGGGCACTTGGACATGGCCCGATCACCGTCATGTCCTGCGATAACCTGCCTCACAACGGTGTCCTTTGCGGTATCGCGGTTCGTGAGTTTGCTACGAAGCTGGATGCAGAGTTGGCGGCGTGGATTGAGGAGAATGTCTCCTTCCCTTCCACCATGGTGGACCGCATTGTTCCTGCACTGACGGACGAGTCCCGCGAGCTGATCCGTGAGAGTCTTGGCGGACAGGTTGATCTGAATGGCATCGTTTGTGAGCCGTTCCGTCAATGGGTTATTGAAGACAACTTCAAAGCAGGTCGCCCTCAATGGGAGCTTGCTGGAGCACAACTGGTTGCTGATGTGGAGCCATTTGAAGAAATGAAGCTTCGCACGCTCAACGGTTCTCACTCCTTCCTCGCCTATCTTGGCTTCCTTGCAGGCAAAGAGACTATTGCGGATTGTGCGGCGGATCCTGTGTTTTACGCTGAAGCGCGCAAGCTGATGGTGGATGAGCAGTTGCCAACACTGGATGTTCCAGGAGATGTGGATCTGGTGGCTTATGCAGACTCATTGCTGAAGCGCTATTCCAACTCCAAACTGAAACACCGCACCTGGCAGATTGCAGCCGATGGCACGCAGAAAATGCCACAGCGCTGGTTGAACTCCGTGAAGTTCCATTTGGCCAATGGGGGCAACTATCGCCATCTGGTGCTCGGGATTGGGGGCTGGATGAACTACATCCGCGCGGATCGTAATGGCGAAAGCTATGAGGTGGTTGATCCGCTTAAGGAGAAGCTTGCCGCAATCGTTGCCAATGATGGCGCTGACGAGACAATCTACGTCGATACTCTGCTTGCGTTGGATTCTGTGTTCCCATCTGAACTTGTTGCTAACGATGAGTTCAAGAAGGCAGTTCACAACGCCTATCGTGCAGTGGCAGAAAAAGGTGCCGCGCAGGCCGTAGCAGATTTGGCAGATTAGATTTCCCGGAGTTTTGCCTGGCACTAGCCGGGCGAGCACTCACTTTCAGGGAGAGATCAAAGGGTCGCTCCCACCACTTTCAGGGCAGAAAACGATGCAGCCATTTCTTGGACCAGACTTCCTCCTCGAGACAGAAGCCGCACAACGACTTTATCACGATTACGCAGCAGAAATGCCGATCGTGGACTATCACAACCACCTGTGTCCGCAGACCATTGCTGAGGACCGCCGCTTTGATGATATTGGCCGCGTATGGCTGGAAGGCGATCATTACAAGTGGCGCGCGATGCGGTGGGCCGGTATCAGCGAGAGCCTGATCACTGGCAAAGACACCAGCTTCAAAGAAAAGTTCCTTGCCTACGCTTCCGTAATGCCGAAGTTCCTTGGGAACCCGCTGTACCATTGGACGCATCTGGAGATGTATCGGTATTTCGGGCTGGAAGGCGTGATCCTCTCTGACAAATCGGCTGAAACTGTTTGGGAGGTTTGCAACGCGAAACTGGCGACCAAACAGTTCTCAGCACGCGGTTTGCTGCAGATGCAGAACGTGAAGATGCTGGGCACCACTGACGATCCTTGTGATGATCTGCATTGGCACAAAATGATCGCTCAGGACCCAACCTCAACTATGGTTGTGCGCCCAACCTTCCGTCCAGACCCAGCCTTCAAGATCGATAAGCCGACATTTGGCGACTACATTATGAAGCTCAGCAGGCGCGTTGGTTTCCATATCGACAAGTATGAACGCCTTCTGGAAGCGTTGAGCATGCGGCTGGATCATTTTGGCCGCCACGGTTGTCGTGCCGCAGACCATGGCCTGGACTCAATGCTGTTCTGCTCAGTTCCACCAGTTGCAGAGTTAGATCGCATCTTTAAAGAAGGGCAAAGCGGCGCAACGCTGAGCGTTGATGATGTGACAGCCTTCCAGTCAGCGGTTCAGGTGTTCCTTGGCAAGGAATATGCGAAGCGCGGTTGGGTGATGCAGATGCACATTGGCGCAACACGAAACAACCGCAGTCGCATGTTTAAAGCACTGGGACCAGATGTGGGTTGTGACGGTATCGATGACCGCGAACTTGCAAACCCGTTGAACCAGTTCCTTGATACGCTGGATCGTGAAAAAGCCCTGCCACGCACTGTGCTTTATTCTCTTGATCCAACGAAGAACGAAGTCGTTGTGACAACTGCTGGAAACTTCCAGGATGGTTCTGTGGGCGGTAAGGTTCAGGCCGGAACAGGCTGGTGGCACAACGATCAGCTGGACGGCATGGAACGCCAAATGACACAACTTGCACAGATGGGATTGCTTTCTCAGTTCCTCGGCATGTTGACAGACAGCAGATCGTTCCTATCTTTCCCACGACACGAGTATTTCCGTCGCTTGCTTTGCAAGATCGTTGGAGAGTGGATGGATAAAGGCCATATTCCGGGTGATTTTGAGCTAGCGGGAGGCATGATCAGGGACATTTGCTACAACAATGCAGCAAACTGGTTCCTTGATGAAAGTAGGTAGGCTTTAGCCCCTGCTTTATCCCTTGGAAGCCCCTTGGACCATGCCTCTGGACCAAGGGGTTTCTGACATCAGAAGCTGCATTAAGCGTCGTGCTTATAGATGTTTTCCAGCGCATCAGCGTGGTTGTTCAGTACCTTAGCGCGACGGATCTTGAGGGTTGGTGTCAGCTCACCTGTCTGGATCGAGAAGCCGTCCGGCAAAATTTCAAACTTGCGGATACGTTCTACACGTGAGTGGCGTGCATTCACTTTGTTGATGCCTGCCTGAATGACACTGCGCAGCTGATCAGATTTCAGAACATCTTCCGGTTTGATGTTGTTTTCTGTCGCAAACCGCTGTGCCATCACGCCATCGATTGTAATCAGAGCGCTCAGGAAGGTCTGGTTGTTTCCTGCAACAACAGCATATTCCACCATCGGCAGTTCCATGAGATCTTGCTCCAGCAATGCCGGGGAGATGTTCTTGCCGCCTGAGGTGATGATGATCTCTTTTTTGCGACCCGTGATGAATAGGTAGCCGTCTTTATCGAGATAACCGATATCGCCACTGTAGAGCCAACCGTCACGCAGCGCCTCATCGGTGGATGCTGGGTCATGCGCATAGCCGGAGAAGTTTGTGCCTGCTTTACAGAGGATCTCACCATCTGCTGCTATCTTGATTGTGACGCCTTCCATCGGTTTGCCGACAGAGCCCAGACGGGTTGAACCAATGATATTGATGGTCGCGCCACCACAGTTTTCAGATTGGCCATAGACCTCACGGATCACGATGTCCAAACCGGTGAAGGCTTCCAAGACACGCTTAGAGACTGGTGCTCCCCCGCTCACGAACATGCGCATCTTGTCGAGGCCGATTTTGTGCTTAATCTTGTCGAGCACAAGGCGGTTGGCGACCTTCTTCTTGATGTTGAGCACCAAGCCAGCAGATTTGCCGTTGAGAGTCTGACCGTACCAATCCTTACTGGTTTGCAGCGACCATTGGATGAGCTTGCCCTTGAAGCCCTTTTCCTTGTTCAGCTGCTTCTCGACCTTCTCGTGGATCTTCTCAAAAATCCGAGGAACACCGAAGGTTACAGTCGGGCGGACTTCCGGCAGGTGTTCGCCAAGGCTGGTGACGGACTTGGCGTAAAAGACGGGATAGCCAGTGTCACAGGCCTGAATGATGGTGCCGCACTGTTCTGCAATGTGTGCCATTGGCAGATAGGAGATATAGCGGTCTGCCGGGGTTGGTTTGAAAGCCAGGTTCAGCGCATCAGATTCAGCTCGGATTGCACGGTGGCTGATCTGTACTGCTTTTGGAAGGCCTGTTGTACCTGAGGTGTAGATCTGAAGTGCGATGTCTTCTGCTGCAATATCGTTGAGACGCTGGTCCAGCTCTGCATCCAGTCCCGGGCTGTTTTCACCCAGAGACATGAAGCTTGCCCAGGTGTACTGGTCTGGGTTTTCTACGCGTCCATCCAGACGGATCACCTTGCGCAAATGGCGCATGTTCTCTGACTGCTCGCCGATGCCTTTCAGCTGGGCTTTGGTCTCAGCAAGCAGGATGCGGCCTTGAGAGTGACGCAGGATATAGTTGATTTCCGGTGCTGCTGCTGTCCAGTAGATGCCTGTAGGAACAGCCCCAATCATCATGGCAGCGACGTCCATGATCGTCCATTCAGGACGGTTATAGCTCAGAATACAAACAGCATCGCCGGGGTTTACGCCCAGCGCGAGAAGTGCCTTTGCAGCATTGCGCACTTGCTCGCCATATTCGGTCCAGCTCGTTGCATCCCATCCAGTTTCGCCACGCACGAAATATGCCGGTTTATCGGCAAGGCGTTCGACGGATTCCATAAATGCTTTTGGAATGGATTTAAACGCGTCTTGAGCTTGTGTTTGAGCAACGGGCTGGGCCTGCGAACTCATGCTATTCTCTCTATTTTTATTGTTTCCAGAGCTTTACATCCTCTGAATTTGCTGGTGTCAAATACAGATACTAAGAATACCCACCAAACCCACAAGAACTACAGGTATTTTCTCTTATTTTCTTCTCTCTGGTTCATGAGCAGCGAATATTCATTTTTGATTTGACAGAGATTTTACTGAATCACTGATATATCTAATGTGAGAAATACTTTAATGCTTCTTAGAGGCATTAAAGATTATTGAGTTCATGATAGATCGTTGGGGATGCTTCTGATTTAGTCAGGCTGAATCTACAATTTAGCCGTAAACCGATCTAATAGATCTCTTATGGTAAGAGGAATTGAATTCTCGCAGTCGGGCAAGTTCGTTTATGCAGCAGTTTAGTGTTACACGCGGTCTCACACTTCCAGATCCTGTTCGCATCAGTCGCTATAAGCGTCTGCCGGAGCTTGGTCCTGCACTGCTGTTCTTCAGCGGCGGTAGTGCGCTTAATCCCACTGCCCGTGCTCTCAAGCAATACACGCATAACTCGATCCACCTGATGACACCGTTTGACAGCGGTGGGAGTTCTGCTGTTCTTCGCCATGCGTTTGGTATGCCCGCGATTGGTGATCTGCGTTCGCGATTGATTGCGCTGGCGGACGAGAGTGTGCTTGGGCAATCTGAGATCTATCGCCTCTTCACTCATCGCTTTCCAAAGACTGCCTCACTTGACGAGTTGCATGGCGAGCTGGTTGACCTTTTGGAAGGGCATGATCAGCTGATTGCACGGGTGCCCAACCCTATGCGTCGCCTCATCCGGCACCAGCTGGCGTTCTTCCATGATGCAATGCCGTCTGATTTTGATCTGCGTGGGGCAAGCATTGGCAACCTGATCCTTGCTGGCGGATATCTGAACAACAACCAGAAGCTTGATCCAATCATCTTTCTGTTCTCCAAGCTGGTGAACACGCTTGGCACAGTGCTGGCGACAGTGGACGCGCGTTTGCACCTTGCTGTGGAGCTGGATTCTGGCGAGATCATCGTCGGACAGCACAATATGACTGGCAAGGAGACCGCTCCTATTGCCAGCAAGATCAAGCGGACTTATCTGACGCGTTCCTTAGCTGGCGGCGAACCGGTGGAGATTGAGGTGTCGCCGAAGAAGCAGCATCTCATTGAGACTGCCGACGTGATTTGCTATCCGCCGGGCAGCTTTCACAGCAGCCTGATTGCGAACCTTCTGCCTAAAGGCGTGGGCAAGTCCATTGCGCGTAGCCCTAACCCGAAGGTTTACGTTCCTAATCTTGGCAATGATCCTGAGCAGTTTGGGATGAGCCCAAATGAAACCGTGGATACGCTGCTAAAGCATCTACGTGCAGATGCAGGGGAAGACACACCGACAGATAAGCTGCTCAACTTTGTTGTCACGGATGAGAGGCATGCCGCCGAGTTTGATTGGGCGGAGCTGGAAGCTCAAGGAATTTCACTGATTGGGGCTGATCTGACGAGTACCCATTCGGTTCCTTATTACGATCCGGAAAAACTAGTTTGCATGCTACTGAGTTTTCTCTGAGTGCGTTTTACAAGGCTTAACCTACTGCAATACTGATTTTTATGGATGAGCTACGCAACACTCAGTGTTAGCGGATGGTTTGCAGTGTCTTGCGGAGCCCTATCAAGGGTTGATATTTAAATTTCTATTAGATCACGCCAAATAACCTTATACACTTTACTTTAAAACATCCCGACGTAGCGCAATATTTTGTTTGCGACACCCTTTAATCAAGAAACTGAACATCAGTTGACGCAAGTATCTAGATAGATATTAGGTAGCGGCAGCATGATTACATTCGACAAATAACTAAGCGGAAAAACAAATGTCGAAGTTCAAGTTTCCTACCGCGTTTACAATTCTATTTGCTCTCATCATTCTCGTTGCGATTGCAACTTGGTTCGTTCCCGCAGGCAAGTACGATCGTGTCATTAATCCGGTGCTTGATAAGGAAGTTCCGGTTCCCGGTACCTATCATCTGGTAGAAGCCAATCCGCAGGGTCCAGTTGAAGTTTTCATGGCTCCTATTGCCGGACTATATGACCCTGTTTCCTACACCGCAAATGCTATTGATGTGGCTGTCTTTGTTCTTGTGATCGGCGGCTTCCTGATGGTGGTCACACGCACAGGGGCAATCGATGCCGGCATTGCCAAGATTATGACGGGACTAAAGGGACGAGAGAACCTTATGATTCCCATATTGATGGCCTTCTTTGCCGCTGGAGGCACGATTTATGGGATGGCGGAGGAAAGCCTAGCATTCTATGCCCTCATCATTCCAGTGATGATCCGAGCGGGTTATGACTCGATGACCGGCGTTGCCGTGATCATGCTTGGGGCCGGGATTGGAACACTTGGCTCGACCATCAATCCATTCGCAACTGTGATTGCCTCCAACGCAGCGGGTGTGCCGTTTACCGACGGTATTGGTCTACGTTTCCTCATTCTGATCGTTGGCTGGCTGGTCTGTGTTGCCTGGGTGATGCGGTATGCTGCCAAGGTGAAAGCAGATCATTCAAATTCCCTCGTTGCCGAGATGAAGGAAGATAACGAAAAGCACTTCCTGCAAGGCGTTTCAACTGACGACATTCCCGACTTTACCGCAAAGCATGGTTGGATCATGGCAATCTTTGTCATCACCTTCGGTCTGTTGATCTATGGTGTTGCGGTGCTTGGTTGGTGGATGGGTGAGATGGCCGCCCTGTTCCTCGCTGCTTCGATCCTCGTGGGTATTGTCGCGCGGCAGGGTGAGCATGAGTTTGTCGACAACTTCCTTGATGGTGCACGTGATTTGCTTGGTGTTGCGCTGATCATCGGCGTGGCCCGCGGTATCGTGGTGGTGATGGATGCAGGGTCCATTACAGATACGATCCTTTACTGGTCTGAGCAGGCTGTCAGCGGCCTCAGCAAGGTTGCCTTCATCAACGTGATGTTCTGGCTGGAGCTGGTGCTCTCGTTCTTCGTACCGTCCTCTTCTGGTCTGGCTGTGCTTTCCATGCCCATCATGGCGCCCCTCGCAGGCTTCTCCAATGTAGGAGCTGAGTATGTGGTCACAGCCTTCCAGTCTGCCAGCGGTCTTCTGAATCTGTTCAACCCAACCTTTGCCGTTGTGATGGGTGGTCTGGCGATTGGCCGCGTGCCTTACGACAAGTGGCTCAGGTTCGCAATTCCACTCGTGATCATCCTGTTCATCCTGATTTCACTTGCTCTATCGCTCAGCGTTTAGATCAATCGAGCTGCCAGAGGTGAGCGTCCGCTAGTTCGCCTCTGTACCACAACAAACCTCTGAACCAAACAACGAGATAGCCATCTCGCAAAAACATAAGAATTCTGGAACGGAGTCTGCAACATGACTGAATTTGGTGTTCATTCGGAAGTTGGCAAACTGAAAGAAGTGATGGTTTGTCGTCCCGGGCTTGCGCATATGCGACTGACGCCCGGCAACTGTCAGGAACTGTTGTTTGATGATGTGATCTGGGTTCGCGAGGCCCAAAAACACCACTACGATTTCTGCCTTAGGATGGAAGAGCGCGGTGTGAATGTGTTGGAGATGCACAATCTCCTCAAAGAAACGCTTGAAGATCCTGAAGCTCGCAAATGGGTTCTGGAGCGTCGGATCACTCATAACCGCGTTGGTTATGGCATGGCCGAAGATTTAAGGGCCTGGCTGTATGAGCAGCACGAGAAGTTTCTTGCCGACCACCTGATTGGTGGCATTGCGCGTGGAGAATTAGGCTTCAAGCCAACCGGCGTGTTTGGCAGCTATCTGGATGTGAATGATTTCGTCATTCCACCTTTGCCCAACACGCTGTTCACTCGTGATACGACCTGCTGGATCTACAATGGCGTTACGTTGAACCCAATGTTCTGGCAAGCTCGTCAGAATGAAACTCTTCTGACTACTGCGATCTACAAGTTCCATCCTCACTTCAAAGGCAAAGTGAACTTCTGGTGGGGTGATCCCGATGAGAACTTCCATGAATCTACCGTAGAAGGCGGTGATGTCATGCCGATTGGCAATGGCGTGGTTTTGATCGGCATGGGGGAACGCACGACACCGCAGGCCGTAGGCCAGGTGGCCCGTGCTCTCTTCCGCAACCATGCGGCTACCCGCGTTATTGCCTGCCAGATGCCAAAGAGCCGAGCAGCAATGCATCTGGATACGGTATTCACTCTTCTGGACCGCGATAAAGCAACTGCTTTCTCGGGTGTTTGCGATGAGATCATCTGCTTCTCCATCCGCCCAGGCGATAAGCCAGAGAACGTTGATTACCGGCAGGATGAAGGCCACCTGTTCGATGTTGTCGCAAATGCACTTGGCATTCAGAAGCTGCATGTGGTGACAACAGGTGGCAACGCTTACGATCAGGAACGCGAGCAATGGGATGATGGCAACAACGTCGTCTGCATCGAGCCCGGCGTCGTGGTTGGTTATCGCCGCAACACCTACACAAACTCGAAGCTTCAAAGAGCCGGTGTGGAAGTGATTGCCATTGATGGTTCAGAGTTGGGTCGCGGGCGCGGTGGTGGCCACTGCATGACTTGTCCGACCATTCGAGAACCCGTGGACTTCTAGAGTTTTCAATCTCCGTTGAACAATAGAAACATCCAAGAGATGGAGCGTAAGGAAAATGGCTTTCAATCTGAAAGGTCGCAGTTACCTCAAGCTAAAGGACTTCAGCCAGCGCGAAGTGCTTTACATGCTGGATCTTGCCCGTGATCTCAAGCGAGCCAAATACTCCGGAACTGAACGGCAGACCCTCGTTGGCAAAAACATCTGCCTGATCTTTGAAAAAACCTCTACCCGAACCCGCTGCGCATTTGAAGTTGCTGCGCATGATCAGGGAGCGCATGTCACCTATCTTGATCCATCGGGTTCGCAGATCGGCCACAAGGAGTCCATGAAGGACACTGCCCGGGTGCTGGGTCGTATGTTTGATGCGATCGAGTTTCGCGGTTCTGGCCAGAAGGCTGTTGAGACACTGGCGGAATATGCTGGCGTACCTGTCTACAACGGTTTGACCGACGACTGGCACCCAACGCAAATGCTGGCAGATATGCTGACGATGACCGAGCATACCTCCAAGTCTCTGCATGAAATCTCATTTGCGTACATGGGCGATGCCCGCAACAACATGGGCAACTCTCTACTGATGCTTGGCGCTCTGTGTGGCTGTGATGTCCGTATTATCGCTCCGAAAGAGCTGTATCCTGAACCACATGTTGTGAAGGCTGCTGAAGCGAATGCTAAGCGGTATGGTGCACGCATTACCATCACAGATGATCCGAAAGCTGGTACTGAAGGTGTCGACTTCATCCATACCGATGTTTGGGTTTCCATGGGTGAGCCACCGGATGTCTGGGAAAGCCGGATCAAGTTGCTCCGTGATTATCAGGTCAACAAGGCTCTGATTGAAGGTACTGGTAACGCCAACACCTTCTTCATGCATTGTCTGCCAGCATTCCACAATCGCGAGACCAAGGTTGGTGAAGAGATCTTCCAGAAGTTCGGTATCTCGGAAATGGAAGTAACAGAAGACGTGTTCGAGTCCGATCGCAATCTGGCCTTTGAACAAGCGGAAAACCGGCTTCACACCATCAAAGCCATCATGGTTGCGACGATTGGAGGTCGATAATGCGTGTTGTCGTCGCTCTTGGCGGGAATGCGCTTCTCCGGCGTGGAGAAGCAATGACCGCCGAAAACCAACGTAAAAATGCGCGTATTGCCGCCGAAGCCCTGGCACCGCTTTATGATGATGGTCATGAAGTGGTGATCACACACGGCAATGGCCCACAGGTTGGCTTGCTGGCCCTGCAGGGTGCCGCTTACGAGCATGTAGAACCCTATCCACTTGATGTGTTGGGAGCAGAAACGGTTGGCATGATTGGCTACATGATTGAGCAGGAACTGGGAAACCTTCTGCCATTTGAAAAACCATTCGCCACTATTCTTACGCAGGTTGAAGTTGATCCAAACGACCCAGCCTTCAAAGACCCGACCAAACCGATTGGACCGCTTTACTCCAAGGAGGATGCTGAGAAGCTTGCCCAGGAGAAAGGCTGGTCTATTCGTGAAGACGGCGACAAGTGGCGTCGCGTCGTGCCAAGCCCGTTGCCGAAGCACATCTTCGAGATCCGCCCCATCAAATGGTTGCTGGATCATGACGTGCTTGTCATCGCTGCTGGCGGTGGCGGCATTCCGACCATGTACAACGAGGAGAAAAAGCTCGTTGGCGTGGAATGTGTGATCGATAAAGATCGCTGTTCCGGCTTGCTTGCCAAGGAGATTGACGCGGACGTCTACATTATGGCGACAGATGCTGATGCGGTTTATTTGGATTGGGGTACGCCCAGCCAGCGCGCGATCAAATCGGCTTCCCCTGATGCTTTGGATGCTTATGGCTTTGCAGCCGGATCCATGGGACCGAAGGTGGAAGCAGCGCAGACGTTTGCTCGCCAAACCGGCAAGAAAGCAGTGATCTGCACTCTTTCTGAAGTTCCACAAGCGATTGCTGGCAACAAAGGAACCTCAATCAGCGTGGATGCTGGTGACACCAAGTTTTACTAAGATCAGAGCCCCGGAGCGGCATAAGCTTCGGGGCTCGTTTGCCGTTGAACTTGTTTGATTGTCCTGGGGCGTAGTTGTGCCCGTGAGAAGAACAAGAACACAAAGGACGAACAGCTTATGGCCAACGCGCCAGCTCCATATTCCAGGAAAATGTCTCTCATCGGAGCGATCATTCCGGTTGCTTCGCTCATTGTTCTGTTGGCGTTGTCCTACTACCTGTTTGGAGACGAGGCCTCTTCCGGCCCAAACCAGATTGCCCTGCTGTTTTGTGCGTTAATCGCAACGTTTGTTGCGCTGTTTCATGGGTTCAGTTTTGATGAGCTGAAGGATGCCGTTGTTGAGAGTGTCAGCACCGGTCTTCATGCGATTTTTATTCTGTTCGCAGTGGGATCTCTGATTGGGACGTGGGCCATGTCCGGCACCATCATGGCGATGGTTTATTATGGATTGCAACTGCTTAGTCCAAACTACTTTTACTTCACCACAGTCATTATCTGTGCGCTCGTTTCTGTGAGCATTGGTAGCTCCTGGACGGTTGCAGGGACCATCGGTATCGGCCTGATGGGCATCTCAACGAAGATGGGCCTTGATCCTGCGATTACCGCTGGGGCCATCCTTTCTGGTGCTTATTTTGGTGATAAGTCCTCGCCTCTTTCTGATGCCACCAATCTCGCTACTGCTGCGGCAGGGTCCAACCTTTACATTCACATCAAGGAGAACCTCTGGACCTCGGTTCCCGCTTTGAGCATTGCGCTTGCGTTGTTCTGGTGGTTGGGGGAGCCCGGAGATTTTGTTGCCCAAGGCACATTATCCAGCATTGAGCAGCACTATGACATCACGCTGCTCAACTTCTTACCTCTGGTACTGGTGCTGGGACTGGCGATGATCCGGTATCCGCCGTTTACAACCATCTTCATCGGTGCTCTTGCCGGTGGCCTTTTTGCCGTGATCATGGACCCGGGCAAAGTGGTGAGTCTGGCCTCATCAGTGGACCTTCCTTATTGGCTGGTCATGATCAAAGGCGTCTGGATTGCCATGTCCAACGGGTATGTGAGTGTGACGGGTGATCCCTCGATTGATGCCTTGTTGAGCCGCGGTGGGATGGGCAACATGCTGACGACCATCTGGCTGATTATGACAGCTCTTGCCTTTGGTGGCGTGGTTGAAAAAGCTGGTATTCTGGACCGGATTATCGGGCCAATCCTGCATGCAGCAAAAACCACCGGAGCCTTGGTTTTGTCCTTGGTCACAACAGCCATAGCAACCAACATTCTGGCGGCGGATCAGTACATTGCGATCGTGATCCCAGGCCGGATGTATCGCAAATCCTTCCGGCAGCGACGCCTGCGTCCAGAGGTACTTTCCCGAGCTGTCGGAGACAGTGCGACGGTGACCTCTGCGCTCATTCCATGGAACAGCTGTGGAGCTTACATGGCTGCCACGCTCGGGGTACCGACACTGGCGTTTGCCGGGTTTGCCTTCTTCAACATTATCAGCCCGATCCTGACAATTGTGTTTGCCGTGATGGGGTGGCGCATGTTGACAATGACAGATCAGAAACCTGAGCGTATTGTGCTGCCTGATGAAGAGCAAAAAGACTGATTAAAGAGATTTACAGCGCACCATGGAAAATTACAGCTGGCATCCGATGGGGGAAGCTGATCTGCCCGAGATAGATCAGATCATGCAGCAGACCTATCCGCATCTGCCGGAGGATATCGACTGCATTCGGGAGCGCGTGCGCCTGTTTCCGCAGGGCTGTTACGCGCTGAGACGGGATGAGCAAGACGCCATACTAGGCTACATCATCTCACATCCGTGGGAGAACCGGAGTATTCCGCCACTCTCCAGTTTACTTGGATCCCTGCCCTTTTCAGCGGAAGTCTATTACATCCACGATATCGCGTTACTGCCTGCAGCCCAGGGTATAGGAGCTGCGCGAGCTGTTCTGGCACAGCTTAGTCAGGTGGCGCGCAGCCTTTACATCAACAAGTTCGCACTTGTGGCGTTGGATACGGCCAACGAGTTCTGGCGCGCGCGCGGTTTCAGAACAATCCACGAAGACGCACTTAAAGAAAAGCTGATAGCCTATGGGCCCGGCGCCAACTACATGCAGCGCGGTGTTGATTAGAACGGGCGGTCTTTGACCTGTTCCATGCAAACAAACGTTGAGGTCTGCGCGACGTAAGGCATTTCGGAGAGTTTCTCACCGAGAATACGACGGTAGCTTCCGATATCTCTTGTGCGGACTTTCAGGAGATAGTCGAACCCACTTGCAATCATGTGGCATTCTTCGATTTCCGGAATTTCACGCGCAGCCGCATTAAAGGCTTCCAGCGATCTTGAGCGGGTATCATTGAGCTTGACCTGCACAAATGCGATGTGCCCTGCCCCCAATTTGGTGTGATCCACCTCTGCTCGATACCCCAAAATGTATCCTGCATCCTCCAGTTTCTTCATGCGGATCTGGCAGGGGGTTTTGGATAGCCCTACCTTTTTCGCAAGGTCAGTAACGGTGATGCGCCCGCATTTCTGTAATTCTTCCAGGATTTTGCGGTCAAAATCGTCCAATTTCTCCATGATATGCCATTTTTATATTCATAACGACCATGGCGACTGAATATCAAAGTCAAATAGTCTTTACCATCAAAAAATACAGGAAACATCCCTATAGGTATTTTGCTAATGTCAGCCCAATAGGTATTTAATAGTAGGGAGCACGGCATGGGTTCAGAGACTGCGCCGGAGAACATCCGCAACAAAATCAGAGATAACTACCTTCCTGATGAAAATCAGGTGGTACATGAGCTCATTTCTTCACTGCAAATGGATGCGGAGGCTCGTAGCCGTGCATCTGACAAAGCAGCAGAACTGATCTCGGATTTGCGTGCGAATACATCTCCAACCATCATGGAGAGTTTTCTCGGCGAGTATGGCCTCTCAACCCAGGAAGGCATTGCACTGATGTGCCTTGCAGAAGCGCTGCTTCGCGTTCCTGACGCTCAGACCATCGATGCTCTGATTGCGGACAAGATCACTCCGAGTGCCTGGGGAGAGCACTTGGGTCAGTCTGCTTCCACTCTGATCAATGCATCCACCTGGGCGCTGCTGTTGACCGGTAAGGTTCTGGCTCCAGATGATCAGGGGCTCGTTGGCACTATTCGCGGTGTTGTGAAGCGTCTTGGTGAGCCTGTGGTTCGTACCGCTGTTGCGCAGGCGATGAAGGAGCTGGGCCGCCAGTTCGTTCTGGGCCGCACCATTCGTGAAGCCATGCGCAATGCGCGTGCTGAAGAAGGTCAGGGCTTCACCTACTCCTACGACATGCTTGGTGAAGCTGCGCGTACGGATGCTGATGCGAAGCGCTATCACCTGTCCTACTCCAAGGCGATTTCTGCGCTGGCAAGCAACTGCGTGCATTCCAGCATTCGCGACAATCCGGGCATCTCCGTCAAGCTCTCTGCTCTGCATCCTCGCTATGAGTTTGCAAAGCGTGAGCGCGTGATGAAGGAACTGGTTCCTCGCACGCTTTCTCTAATCATGCTGGCGAAGTCCTCCAATATGGGCTTCAACATTGATGCGGAAGAAGCTGACCGTCTGGATATCTCCCTCGATGTGATTGAAGCGCTTCTGGCAGATCCAGCAACTGAAGGCTGGGATGGTTTTGGTGTTGTGGTGCAGGCGTTTGGCCCACGCGCAATTCACGTCATCGAATGGCTCTACGCAGTTGCAGAGAAGTATGATCGTAAGATCATGGTTCGTCTGGTGAAGGGTGCTTACTGGGACAGCGAGATCAAACGCGCTCAGACCCTTGGTATTGACGGCTACCCGGTCTTCACCCGTAAGGTTTCTACCGACATCTCCTACACCGCTTGTGCTGAGAAACTGCTGGGCATGACTGACCGGATCTATCCGCAGTTTGCGACCCACAACGCACACAGTGTTGCGACTATTCTGGAACTGGCGAAGAACCTGCCGCTGAGCTCCTACGAGTTCCAGCGTTTGCATGGCATGGGCGAAGCGCTGCATGAGCGCACCATGAAGAAGCACGGTTCCAACTGCCGCATTTATGCTCCGGTTGGTGCGCACAAAGACCTGCTGGCTTATCTGGTGCGTCGTCTGCTGGAGAATGGTGCGAATAGCTCCTTCGTTCACCAGATCCGCGATGAAAACGTGACACCACAGGCGATTGCGCAGGATCCACTGGCGCATATCGAGAAGTTTGGCGAAGACGTTGCTAACTCCAAAATTCCTCTGCCGCCAGCGCTGTTTGGTGCTGGACGTAAGAACGCGAAGGGCTGGGATCTGAGTGATCCACGTCAGGAAGCTGAGTATGTTGAAAGCCTGAAGTCGTTCTCCGCCACCAAGTGGGAAGGTCATCCGGTTATTGCCGCTTCTGTGAAGAATGCAGAGGCTGTGCAGGTCAAGAACCCGTCTGACCTACGCGACATCGTTGGTAGTGTGGCAACTGCTACGCCTGAACAGATTGAAGCGGCTCTGACAACGGCACATCATGGCTGCGCCGAATGGTCAGACAAAAGTGCGGATGATCGTGCGGCTATTCTGCGCAAAGCAGCAGATCTGTTCGAAGAGAACGCCTCTGAGATTTTCGCTCTGCTGACCCGTGAAGCTGGCAAAACCTACATGGATGCCATCAACGAACTGCGCGAAGCCGTTGACTTTGCTCGCTATTACGCGAATGAAGCAATCCGTTTGGATGAGCGTGATGGTAAAGGACAGCAGCGCGGTCCGATCACCTGTATCTCGCCGTGGAACTTCCCGCTGGCGATCTTCTCTGGCCAGATCTTTGCGGCTCTTGCAGCTGGCAACCCGGTTCTGGCAAAGCCAGCGCCACAGACACCGCTGATCGCGACCTTTGCTGTTGGCCTGATGCATAAAGCGGGTATTCCTGTTGAGGCTCTTCAGCTTCTGCCAGGTGCGGGAGAAGTGGGTGCAGCACTGACCTCTGACAGTCGTGTGGCTGGTGTTTGCTTTACCGGTTCCACCGGCACAGCGCAGCACATCAACCGTGCGATGGCGAAAGCGCTTGCTCCGTCTGCGCCACTGATTGCTGAGACTGGTGGTTTGAACGCGATGATCGTGGACTCTACTGCTCTGCCAGAGCAGGCGGTTCGTGATGTGATTGCTTCCAGTTTCCAGAGTGCTGGTCAGCGTTGTTCTGCTCTGCGTATGCTCTACGTGCAGGAAGACATCTTTGATGATTTCAAAGAGATGCTGTTCGGTGCGATGGCTGAGCTGGAAGTTGGCAACCCAATTGCACTGTCGACTGACGTTGGTCCTGTGATCGATGCAGCCGCTCAGAAGAAGATTGCTGATCACTGCAAGAAATGGGCTGAAAAAGGTCGTGTTCTCAAAGAGTTGAAGGTTCCAACAAAGGGTCACTTCGTTGCGCCTACTCTGATCAAACTGGAAGGCATTGAGGAGCTGGATGAAGAAATCTTCGGTCCTGTTCTGCATATCGCGACCTTCAAGGCGGAAGAGATCGATCAGACCATTGATGCGATCAACTCCAAGGGCTTTGGCCTTACCTTTGGTCTGCACACCCGCGTTGACAGCCGTGTTCAGCACATCGTTGAGCGTGTGAAGGTGGGCAATCTTTATGTGAACCGAAACCAGATCGGCGCAATCGTTGGATCTCAGCCGTTTGGTGGTGAAGGTCTTTCTGGTACTGGCCCGAAAGCGGGTGGTCCTCACTATGTGGCGCGCTTCCGTCTTGCTGACACCTCTGCAGCGGCCAGCGTGGACCTGAACAAGACTGTTACTGCCGAGGATATCTTCAAGGCGAGAGGGGCATTACGCACCAGCACCTGGGAAGGCAACTTTGGTCGTTACACCGAGCTGGCAACCTTGTTTGAGAAGGAAACAGGCCTGCTGAACCGGATTGCAGCCGATCATGCGCACGACATGCCTGGGCCGACCGGTGAATCCAACCGTCTTTACTCTGCTCCACGTGGCACCGTGCTATGTCTTGGTCCAGACACTGAAAGCCTGAAGCATCAGGTGGTTCTGGCGCTGGCAGCTGGCAATGGGGTGATTGCTGTTGGACAAGGTGCAGAAAAACTGGCTGTGAAGCTGCGTTCACTTTCTGCTCCAATCGTCGCGCTGGAAGGCAATTTGGCTGTGGGCGCTCTGAAGGAGCTTCAGGGTGTTGATGCCATTGCAGCGAACCACTCTGACCAAGAGCTGAAAGAGATGAAGGCTGAGCTGGCTGAACGTGAGGGTGCCTTGATGCAGCTGATCATGGAACGCAACCAGCCTGAGCGCTATCAGCTGGAGCGTCATCTGTGTATCGACACAACAGCATCTGGTGGTAACGCGAGCCTTTTGGCTGCGACCGAAGACTAAGTGATTACAAAGACAATAAAAAAGCCGCCCCAATTCGAGGCGGCTTTTTTGTTTTATGTTCTCATCAGTGACTGTGGCGTGGCAGTCCTTTTTGCGCGATGCGCTGGTATTTGACTGCTGGCTTCAACACCATGCCTTCATCAAACTGATCCACGATCCCACGCTGAATTTCCTGCCAAGGTGTCTGGTGCTCAGGGAACTCATAGCCACCGCTTTCAGCAAGCTCCTGCTTGCGCTTGGCCAGCTCTTCCTCAGAGATCAGTACGTTCGCTTCACCCTTCTTCAAATCCAGCCTAACGATGTCACCGTTACGCAGCAGAGCAAGTCCGCCCATGACGGCTGCTTCCGGGGATGCATTGAGGATAGATGGTGAGCCGGAGGTACCAGACTGACGGCCATCCCCGATACATGGCAGTGCATCAATACCCTGCTTCAGAAGCTCATCTGGCGGCTGCATGTTCACCACTTCAGCACCGCCCGGGTAGCCGACTGGGCCGGTTCCGCGGATTACGAGGATGGTGTTGGCGTCAATGCCAAGAGCTTCATTGTTGATGTTGTGGTGATAATCCTCAGGACCATCAAACACCACGACCTTACCTTCAAACGCTTCTGGATCATCCGGGTTAGACAAGTAACGCGCTCTAAAATCCGCTGAAATCACGGAGGTTTTCATGATCGCGGACCTGAAGAGGTTGCCCGTGAGGTTGAGGAAGCCTGCGTCCTTCATCATCGGTTTGTCATAGGGATAGATCACGTCGCAGTCTTTGACGGAACTGTCTCCATAAATCTCACCGGTGGTTTTGCCCGAAACCGTGATCGCATCCTTGTGGATGTGGTCATGTTTCATAAGCTCTGAGAAGATGCCCGGGATACCTCCTGCGCGGTGGAACTCTTCTGACAGATAGGCGCCTGCTGGCTGAACATTGGCGAGCAGTGGGATTTTGTGGCCGTGGTTCTGCCAATCATCATTGTGCAGCTCAACGCCGATATGGCGGGCGATTGCGTTGATATGTATTGGGGCGTTGGTTGAGCCACCAATAGCTGAGTTCACGGCAATTGCGTTCTCGAAGGCTTTGCGGGTGAGAACATCTGAAGGCTTCTGATCTTCATGCACCATCTGCACAATACGCTTGCCTGTCTCATAGGAGATCTGGCCACGCTCACGGTATGGTGCGGGGATAGAGGCACAACCCGGCAGGCTCATACCCAGAGCTTCGGCCAGCGAGTTCATGGTTGAGGCTGTGCCCATGGTGTTGCAGTAACCAACAGACGGAGCGGAGTCCGCGGCCATGTTCATGAACTCCTTGTAGTCGATCTCTCCGGTCGCCAACATCTTACGGGCTTTCCAGATAACCGTGCCAGAGCCCACACGTTCGCCGTTGTGGTAGCCGTTGAGCATTGGCCCAACTGTCAGGCAGATCGCAGGGATGTTCACTGTAGCTGCCGCCATGAGCAATGCTGGCGTGGTCTTATCACAGCCGATGGTCAGAACGACACCATCGAGCGGATAACCGTAGAGAGTTTCTACCAAACCGAGATAGGCAAGGTTGCGGTCGAGAGCTGCGGTTGGGCGTTTGCCAGTCTCCTGAATAGGATGAACCGGGAACTCAAAGCAGATGCCGCCCATTTCGCGAATGCCTTCGCGTACGCGCTCTGCCAACACCAGGTGGTGGCGGTTGCACGGGGATAGATCTGACCCCGTCTGGGCAATACCGATGATCGGGCGGCCTGACTGAAGCTCTTCACGCGTTATGCCATAGTTCAGATAGCGTTCCAGATAAAGTGCAGTCATATCCGGGTTGTCTGGCGAGTCAAACCACTCTTGTGAGCGGAGTTTTGTTTTTGGAGCTTCAGTCATAGCTCTTCAGTTCCTTCCCGAACCAGAGCCACCCCGGCGGGAGGCAGCTCCAATCCATCCAATTCCGCTGCATCGGCAAGACGCAGCGCTTTCAAATTCATCTTATTTTTCGAGTAGTTATAATAGAAAGTGCCAATGGACGTTTTGCTTCTTCTCAATCCGTTTGGCAATTCCACCTTATCTATTTTTGCAGCTTTGAAGACCTCATCCAGAATGGCGCTCATGAGTGCCGGGTCTGCCCAGGCGGAAACGTAGTAGATGTTGTTTTCGCCCATAAAGACCGGATGGTCGTTGGTATCTTCGAACAGGATCGGAAGGCCGGTGGTGACCTCTTCTTGCCAGACGTAGGCTTTGCCGCGTTCCTGATCGGCGAGGTCTGAAACGGTGGTCGCGAACTCTTTCGGGCTTGTACCAACACGTAAAACCTCAATGGCTTCAAATGGTTTCGGTAGGTTCAAGGTCTTCTGAGAGATCTGATAGTTCTTGTCTTTTTGCGCGAGGCGTGGGCCGCCGAGGACGACCCCGCCGAATTCAACATAGGCGGCGAGGTTTTCGGAGAGTTCCTCACTCATGGCATACAGGGCGGGGACAATCACCAGCTTGTAGGGGGATAAGTCCTGTGAGGCTGGTCTGATGATCTCGACATCAACGCCCTTCTGCCTGAGCGCGCGATAGTAGGCGAGAACGAGCCGGAAGTAGCTAAAGTCTTGACCTTGCTGCTGAGTTTCGTGTGCCCAGTGGCTTTCGTAGTCTACGACAAGAGCAACGGGAGCTTCAGAAGGCGTGAATGCGCCAAGCTCCTCAATTTCACGGGCAACCTGCGCGGCTTCTACATACGCCTGTGCTGGTTTGTTATCGGTCTGCTTGAGCCCTGCATGCATTTGCTCTTGTGCGAACGGAGCTTGACGCCAGCGGAAATAGCTTGTGGTTTCAGCACCATGTGCGAAAGCTTCCCAGCTCCACAGGCGCACCATGCCTTTCAGCGGGATCGGATTATACGGTGCCCAATTCACGGGGCCGGGTTGTAGCTCCATGATCCAGAGGCGGCCGTGGCCTGCTTGTCGGTAGAGGTCGTGATGGAAGGCCTGATAGTCTGGATCGCCTTGCTGGAAATAGTCTTCCCAGTAGCCTTCCGGTGTGCCCAACGGATTTTCCATCTGATATTGGCTATGGAAACCAATGGGATAGCAATCCCAACTGGAGATATCGAGCTGGTCTCCAACCTTGTAGTGGTCGAAGGAGAACGTGTTGCCCATGAAGTTATGGATGATCGGGCGGCCCGGCGAGAGTTTACGCAGGATATCGACCTGCTCTCCGTTGAACTCAGCGACTTGATCCGATGAAAAGCGTTTGAAATCAAGCCAGTGAGATGGGTTACTCTCTGTAACGGTCAGGTTCGGCAGATCGACCTGCTCGAAGCTGTTGTATTCCATAGACCAGAACACATTGCCCCAGGCCTCATTCAAGGCTTTGATATTGCCGTACTTTTGCGCCAGCCAGAGTTGGAAAGCCTTGTGAGCAGAGGCAGACCATGAGCGGACTGTCTCATGGCAACCGTACTCGTTGTCGGTTTGCCAGGCGGCGATGGCGGGGTGATTACCGTATCGCTCGGCGAGGATTTCTGTGATCCGGCGGGATTCCCAGCGGTAGCCTTCGTGGGAGAAGCAGTAGTGGCGGCGGCTGCCGAACTTTCGGGGGTGGCCGTTTTCGTCAACGGCGAGCATATCCGGGTGCTTATCCACCATCCAGCGTGGCGGGGTGGCGGTTGGGGTGCACATGACGATCTTGAGGCCCTCACTTGCGAGAGTCTCAATGGCACTGTCCAACCAATCCCATGAGAAGTGGCCAGGTTCCGGCTCAATGCGGGACCATGCAAATTCAGCGATACGCACATAGGTAATGCCCAGCGCGGCCATTTCTTTGGCATCTTGCTGCCATAAGTCCTCTGACCAGTGTTCTGGGTAGTAACAGATACCTAAGTGTTTCTTATCGCTCATGAGATCACATTTGTAGTTCTGGGTCTGGCAGACCTGGAGTATCAATAGAGACCGCAAAAACCGAACCAGCAAGCGGCTCTTTCGCCAGCTGTTCCTCGCTCAGGTTTTCGCGAGCCGTGGTAATAAACAGCGTTTTGTAGTCAGCCCCACCAAACGCAGGACAAGAAGCCTGACTTGCGTCAATCTCAACTATGCGATCCACCATTCCGTCAGGTTTGTAGCGGACGACTCTGTATCCGCCCCATTGAGCGTTCCAGAGATATCCCTCAGCATCAACCACGGAACCGTCGGGGCCAAATCCTGTCCCGGAGATATCGGCAAATACCTCCGCGGGCCCTTCTGGCAGGCCACTTTGCGCATTTAGTGACCATTTGATGATCTGAGATGTCACCGTGTCTGAAAAGTACGCAGTGCTCCCATCTGGTGAAAAACAAAGGGAATTCGGGATTGTAATGTCACCGGCGACCTTCGCTAATTCCCCTTTGAAAAAGCGATAAAGACTGCCTGCGCCTTTTTCTGCTTTTCGGCCCATGGAGGAAATCCAGAAACCGCCGGTGCGGTCGGTGCGGGCGTCGTTGGAGCGAGTGACGGGGTTTTGGTCCTCGACAGGGAGGATAAGGTTGCGGGTGTGAGTGCCCGGAGACCAGCGATACAGACCTGTTGCAGAGGATAACATGAAGTCATCGCTATCCGGGATCTGTGCAAAGGCGGAGACCGGCTCGTCGAACTTCCATGTTTCGAGGTCGCCGGTTATGCCCTTCTTCAGCACCAAATGATTGTTGATGTCCACCCAGAACAGAGCATCGTGGCGGGCACTCCAAAGAGGGCCCTCCCCTAAGCTGCATTCTGTTTTGGCAAAAACATAGGGCTCACTCATGCACTCTCTCCGAGTTTGAGCGCATCATAGGCCGCAACCATTTCTTTCGCATTTTCAGCAACCTGCGCGGCAGTAAAGCCCGGCTTGTACAGGTTGCTTGCCATGCCGAAGCCCTGACAGCCTGCATCCACATACTGGGCGAACTCAGCAGGACCGACACCGCCAACCGCATAGACCAGCGTCTCTTTCGGCAACACGGCCCGTACAGCCTGAATACCCTTTACGCCCACCTGAAACGCCGGGAATATCTTGAGCGCATCAGCGCCAGCCTTTAGCGCTGCAAAGCATTCGGTTGGGGTGAGAACACCCGGGTAGGATGCCATGCCTTCTGCTTTGGTGGTGCGGATAACGTCTTCATCATAGTTGGGAGAGACGATGAAGGTTCCGCCTGCTGCGCGGACCTGTTTGACCTGCTCTGCGGTGAGAACTGTCCCCGCGCCGATGGCGGATAACTTGCCGAACTTGTCCTGCGCCATGGTGATAGATTTAAGGGCGTCCGGTGAGTTGAGCGGCACCTCGATCTGTGAAAAGCCAGCTTCTATAAGCACTTCCACAATATCCAGAATCTCATGTGGCTGCACTCCGCGGAGGATAGCCATGAGGTTGCGCTCTGGTGTTTGTTTAGCTGTTGTCATTGAGTGCCCCTTGTCTGACGGCGGAAAGTCCTTTGAGCGCGGCTTTGTCTGCATCGTGGAGGATTGGCGTGATACCGAGATGTTGCAGGGCCAGCGCGTAATTTTGAGCGAGTTTGCTGCCACCAACAAGGTGGACTTGCTTGGGTGGATTGTCCCCGCACTTGGCGAGCATGTCGAGAAGCTCTGTACCGATAACAAGTGCGGAGAGTTTGGAAGCGCCAGCTTGCAGGCTGGTGTCGTTGAGCAGCTGTCCGGCGCGCAGGCCAAACAGGTTGCCGAGCAATGTAGCTTCCTGATTTTTCAGCTGATCCAGCGTGGCGAGGAAGACGTCTTTGTCCAACTCTGCCTCAGTTTCCAGCGAGTGGCGCAGAATGGATTGCTTGGCGATGAGGGCGAATAACTCGCCGCTTAAGAAGGTAGAGGTCCGGGCAACTGTCCCCTCTTCCATCTCCACCCATTTGCTGTGGGTGCCGGGCAGGCAGAAGACACCGGATTTGTCGGATAACTCGTCCAGAATGCCGAGCAGCAGTGTTTCTTCACCGCGCATAACATCTGGCTGCTGTTCTGATTGTTGGCAGAGGCCGGGCACTATGAACGGCAGGATGCGGGCATTACCTGATTTGGGCGAAACCAGATGCTGGTGCAGTTCTGTCAGTTTGGTTGGCACAGGCACATATTCCGCCTCCCGCCAGCCCTGACGGCTGCCAGCCATGCCGCAAATGAACACTTGCGTTGGTTTTGCGTTGCTATGTAGCCAGTCCCCGATCAGGTCCAGCAAAACTCCTTCAAATTCAGAAGGTTGCAGCGTTCCAGCGCCTTGCGTTGATTTTGCGCTGTTTTGCGTTACTCCGTTTTCGTCAATCAGCCATGCCCGAAGACTGGAGGTCCCCCAATCCACGGCGACCCAGCTGCCTGCAGTTGTGATCTGACGGAGGTCGTTATTTGGCGATGCCACTTGGTTCACTTATGCCCCCTGTTCCCTTTTATGTTTATTATTAGCTTCAGGCACTTTTTCTGGCGCCTTTGGCATTGATGGATGTTTTGGAAGCAGGGTTGCTTGGGGCAAACCTGCTTCCGGTATTTGGTTAGCCCTTGGTCGCCCCCAGCGTTAGCCCTGCAATGAAGTGCTTTTGCATGAGGAAGAACATGATGACCGGAGGCATGGCTGCAACGACGGACCCGGCGGAGACCAGATGCCATTGCGCGACCCATTGGCCATTGAGCGAGATGATGCCACCGGTGACGGGCATGGCGTGCGTGCCCTGCACCAGAACGGTGGCCCAGAAGAAGTCGTTCCAGATGAACGTGAAGATGAGCACAGACAGCGCCGCGATGGCTGGGCGCATGAGCGGTAGCACCACGTACCAGAAGATCCGCAGTTCTGAGACGCCTTCAACACGAGCTGCTTCAATCAGCTCACTTGGCAGGGCCTTGATGAAGTTGCGCATGAACAGCGTGCAGAAGCCTGTCTGGAAGGCCACATGGAAGAGCACCAGACCTGTCACCGTATCGTAGAGGCCCATCTTCAGTGTGAGATCACGAACCGGGACCATGAGGATCTGGAAGGGCACGAAGTTGCCGGCCACGAACATGAAGAACAGCCAGAGATTGGCTTTGAACTTGTAGGTCGCCAGCGCATAGCCAGTCAGGCACGACAGAGCGATGGCGCCGATCACCGTTGGAATGGTGACCTTGAACGAGTTCAGGATGAACAGGCCCATGGGCGTGTTCTGGAAAACGGTCAGATAGTTGCCGAGCTCAAACGAGGACGGCACGCCGAAGTAGTTGCCCATGGCCAAATCTGAGCCGGGGCGAATAGAGGTGACCATGACGCCGATCAGTGGCAGGAGCCAGACCAGTAGTGAGACTGGCAAAGCCACCTTGTAGGCAACACGGGTTGGTGCGGATGCATTTGCGACGGGAGTTGGAAACATCTTAGTAGCCCTCCCTTTCGTCTTTCAGCATACGCACGATGAAGAGCGTGATGAACACCATCATGATTGCAAAGAGCACAACAGCGATGGAGGCGCCGTAGCCCATGCGGAAGCCATACTCGGACAGCGCTTGCTCATACATGTAATAGGAGAGCACACGGCTTGAACCGTAGGGGCCACCGCTGGTCATGATGGAGACCAGATCAAACGAACGGAGCGCGCCGATGATGGTCACGACGACGGCGATGAAGGTGGCCGGACGCAGCTGCGGGATGATGACGTACCACAGCATTTTCCAGCCTTTGGCACCATCCAGCCGAGCCGCTTCAATCTGATCCGGCGAGACATTGTTGAGGCCGGTGAGATACAGGATCATGCAGTACGCGATCTGCGGCCACAGGCCAGCGGCGATGATGCCATAGGTGACGAAGCGCTCATCGGCCAGGACAGCGATGCCCTCAAAGCCGAAAAACTCCAGCAGCTTGGTGAACAGGCCGAAGTTGGGGGCATAGAACCATGAAAAGATGAGGCCGACTACGATCTGGCTGATCACAAACGGGAAGAAGAACAAGGACTTGTAGATGCGAATGCCGGTGACTGTCTGATTGAGGAAAATCGCAATCATCAGCCCAGCGGGCACTGCCAGCATGTAAAGCACAAGCCATAAAACGTTGTTGTAAAGGGACGTGTAGAACGCCTCATCATCCCACAGCTCGATATAGTTTTCGATGCCGATGAAGGTTTTGGCGCCGATGCCATCCCAATCATAAAAACTGATGGCTATGGACTGGCCGATGGGCGCAATCACATAGACCAAAAACATCAGAACCCCGGGCACAAGAAAGAGCCAGGGTGCAAGCTTGCGCTGATTGGCAATCCACTTTGAAGATCTGGTTCTGGCACGCCCGCCCGATGAAATAGGTGGTCTGTTTCCCGGTGAGGCAGGTGCCAAGGCCTGCTCGCTCATTGATGTCCCCCTGCAGAAGGTTTTGTACTTCTGCTCTATCCATTCCTAGAGCATAGGGTGGCGAATTCTTCCGCCACCCTACGTATAAATTCCGCTTTCCTACTACTTGTAAACGCGGGTGCGGATCTTCTCGAGACGCTTGAGAATGGCGTCTGCACGGTCTGGTTTCACCATGAACTCCTGGAAGCCTTCCATGCCAGCCTTGGCCATTTCTGCCGGAGCATCACGGTCATAGAACTGTGCCAGCGCGTATGCGTTGGAGAGCATGTCAAAGCCCTGCTGCAGGATGCGCTCTTCAGGACGCTCTGCACCTGAGTTTACCGGCAGCTGACCAAGTGTGATGTTGGTTGCTGTCTGGACATCTGCGCGTGCCATATACGCGAGGAACTTCTTGGCATCCTCTTTGTTCTTGGCTTTTGCAGGAATGTGAATGGTGTCCGTTGGTGCATCTTCAGCCATTGGAATGCCCGGAGTGATTTCCGGGAACTGCATGAAGCCGATCTGCTCTTCCTTCAGGCCACCGTTTTTAAACACGTCCACCGCGAAGTTGCCCATCAGGTACATGGCGGCTTTGCCCTGTACGAGGTTTGGCACAGCATCCTGCCAGTCGAGCGCCGGGTGGTTGGTGTTGTAGTAGCCAGGCTTGACCAGCTCGGACCACTTGTCGAACACCGCTTTCACGCGGTCATCAGTGTAAGCCACCTTGCCTGATGTGAGGTCCATGTGGAACTCGTAGCCGTTGACGCGCAGGTTCATATAATCGAACCAGCCGCCGGTTGGCCAAAGAGCTTTGGTGCCGATGGTGAATGGCGTGATGCCTGCTTCTTTAAGCTTGGCGGATGCTGCAACCAACTCGTCCCAGTTGGTTGGAACAGCAATGCCCTGCTCTTCGAAGATATCTTTGCGGTAGTAGATGCCCCACTGATAGTAGGTATAAGGCACCCCCCACTTCTTGCCATCAATGGTCATGGATGCTGCGGCTGATTTCAGCTGTTCATTGAGACCATTTTCTTCCCAGACATCGGTGACGTCTTCAAACAGACCGGCATTGACGAATGGTGCCATGCGGTTGCCCGCGTACCATGTTGCCAGATCCGGCGCGTCTGCTGTGAGGAAGTTGCGAATGGAGGTTTTATAGCCCTCCTTATGCATCGTGTTGACGATGACGTTCACGTCCGGGTTCTCCTTGGAGAAGCCAGCCACGATGTCTTCAAATGCTTTTTTTGGAGCCGGGTCCGTCTGGTCGAGATTGATGATCAGATCGCCAGCGGCATATGCGGAACTTGAAATCATAAATGCTGCAGCGAAACCGCCCGCAGCTACTTTGCTAAAATTAAACACCTAAACCTCCCAATATCGCCAAGATAAAAGTTCCACTGAATGAAACTTTGTTTTGACCATTGAAATAGTTACGTGCTAGTGCATAATTGTCAACCAAAGGAACTAGGAAGGGATCTGTATGAAAATTGCAGATTTCCGGAACGGGTAAGGAAACAACAGGAAATGGGCGCACAAACCCTGAGTATCTCTGAGGAAACCGAACAAGACCTCACCAGCCCCATTTCCAAGGCACTGGTGGTGCTGGACGCGGTTGCGCTGGCAGAATCACCCCCACGGTTCGTAGAGCTTTTGAACGCCTTGCCGCTGAGCCGGGCCACCTTGCACCGTCAATTGCGACAGTTGGTGAAGGAAGGCATGCTGGTTCATGACGAGGTGCATCAGACCTATTCCATCGGCATGCGGGTGTTGCGACTGGCGCATTCTGCGTGGAGCCGGGCGAGCCTTGCCAGTGTGGCGCGGGACAGCCTTGATCGGTTGAGTGCGCAGATTCCAGAGACCATCCATCTGGCGGTACTGGACAACAATCAGGTGCTTTACGTGGACAAGCGGTTGCCGCCGCGCAGCGTTTCCATGTTCTCCAGCCCGGGCAAGATTGGCCCTGCCTACTGCACCGGCGTTGGCAAAGCGATGCTTTCGGCTTTGCCTGAGGCGCGGCTGGCAGAAGCCATCCGGGCGCAATCGTTCCAGCGGCATACAGCCAAGACATTTGTGAACGAGAAGATGCTGCGTGATGAGCTGGCCCGTATTCGTCAGCGTGGACATGCGTTTGATGATGAGGAGCATGAGGACTCCATCATCTGCGTGGCCTTGCCGATCCTGAACAAACGCGGGGAGCCGATTGGTGCGCTTTCCGTGACCAGCACAACCTATGTGACCTCGCTGGACAAGATGGTCGAGACGTATTTGCCCGCCATGACACTGGCTGTTCAAGAGATTTCAGAGAATGCCCAGATTGCGCTGGGAGTTTGATTTTATGACTTAAATCCTATTGCGTGCGGGGCTTTGGGAGGCCTCCGCGCCGATATTGAAGACATATTCCGGGAGGGGAACTGATGACCGCAGTTGTGTTGCGCGATCTAAAGAAGAGTTATGGCGACACGCAGGTGATCCATGGCGTGGATCTGGACATTGAAGACGGCGAGTTTGTCGTGTTCGTTGGCCCTTCCGGCTGCGGAAAATCCACTTTACTGCGGACGATTGCCGGGCTTGAGACCAGCAGCAGCGGGACCATCCATATTGCGGATGAGGATGTGACGGACATCGACCCTTCTCAACGCGGCATTGCCATGGTGTTCCAGAGCTATGCGCTCTATCCGCATATGACGGTTGCCGAGAACATGGGCTTTGGCCTGAAGATGACCGGTCATTCCAAGGATGAGATCAAGCGGCGGGTGGATGAAGCGGCTCGTATTCTGAAGCTGGAGGAGTATCTGGCCCGGCACCCGAAGGCGCTTTCTGGTGGGCAGCGGCAGCGTGTGGCGATTGGCCGTGCGATTGTGCGCAATCCGAAGGTGTTCCTGTTTGACGAACCGCTTTCCAACCTTGACGCAGAGCTGCGCGTTCAGATGCGCATTGAGCTGGCTAAACTGCACAAGGAGGTGGACGCCACCATGATCTATGTGACCCACGATCAGGTGGAAGCCATGACGCTGGCGGACAAGATCGTGGTGCTGGAAGGCGGATACATCCGGCAGGTGGGCAAGCCGCTGGAACTTTATGACGATCCGGCGAACCAGTTCGTGGCCGGTTTTATCGGCTCGCCAAAGATGAACTTCCTGAGTGGCAAGGCCGTTCGCTCAACGGATGCTGGGCTGGAGATTTCCGTTTCCGGTTTTGAGGGGCAAACTCTGCTGGTGCCGGGGATAACCTCTGCTGTGATGGAAGACGCCGTGCTGACCGTGGGCATTCGCCCGGAGCACTTTGTGGTTGGTGATGGTGGTGTTGGTGCCGATATGAGCGTGTCGCTGGTCGAGAACCTTGGCGAAACCAGCTACGCCTACTGCACTTTGCCGGATGGCGTGCAGGTGATCGCCGAAAGCCGCGGCAACCGCCTTGAGCAGAACAGCGAAGTCCTGCGGCTGACCTTGCCCGCATCACGGGCCTTGCTGTTCAAACCCGACGGCGAGCGCCTGCGCTGATTGCTGCAAGGCTCGCTGCTGCTGTTGTTTTGAACAGCTGGAGGGAAAACCTCAGGGCGGCGTGTATAAGCATCCCGCGGATTATGAGTTACGAATATTCGAGTGATCTCGTGATACCTATTGATAAGTCTAGGCTATTTCCGAAATAGCCTTTTCTTTCTATTGAGTTACTCCAAAATTGAATGGCTCCCCAATCAACAAAATGCCTTAGTTTACGCAGAGTACTCTTTCTGGATGGCGCTAGTAGATAGCTTAGTGCCCGTCTTTTCTGCGTTATAAAGGCATTAACTTATGGGCATTCATTATGATGTTGGCAGAAAATCACGGGCAGACGTCCAAGGGAAGTCCAGCAAGTTTCACTTCATAATCATCAAGCCTACGCATTACGATGATGAGGGCTATCCCATTCAGTGGCTCCGCTCTGCCATTCCTTCCAACACGCTTGCCTGCCTTTATGGTCTGGCGGAGGATTGCCAGAACAGGAACGTGCTGGGTGATGGCGTGGAGCTGAAGCTTCACAGTTATGATGAAACGAACAGGCGGGTGAAGCCGGAGCGTATCGCCAGGATGGTGCGCAAGGATGGCGGCAGCGCCTTGATCGCATTAGCAGGCGTGCAATCCAACCAGTTTCCACGGGCGCTGGATCTGGCGCGTCAGTTCAGAGCGCTTGATATTCAGGTGTGCATCGGCGGTTTTCACATCTCAGGCTGCGTCTCCATGCTTCCTGAGATTCCGCAGCAGATTGTCGACGCGCAAAATGAGGGCATCTCGTTTTTTGCGGGTGAAGCTGAAAACCAGCGGCTGGATGAAGTTTTAGATGATGCCCTGCATGGCACCCTGAAGCCGCTCTATAACTTCATGAATGATCTGCCGAATTTGGACAGTCAGCCCGATCCGATTTTGCCGCAGAAGCACATCATCCGGACGGCTGGCTCCCACTCCTCTTTCGATCTGGGGCGCGGGTGTCCCTATCAATGTTCATTCTGCACCATCATCAATGTGCAGGGCCGCAAGAGCCGCAGCCGATCAGCGGATGACGTTGAGCGCATTATTCGCCGCAACTACGCGCAGGGGATCAATCGGTTCTTTATCACCGACGATAACTTTGCACGGAACAAGGATTGGGAAGCGCTGTTTGATCGCATCATCGATCTTCGCCAAAACCATGGGTTCAATATCAAATTCATCATTCAGGTTGATACCCTGTGCCATCGCATTGACCGGTTCATTGAAAAGGCGTGTGCGGCGGGTGTAACCCGGGTCTTCATTGGATTGGAGAACATCAATCCAGACAATCTGCTGGCTGCGAAGAAGCGCCAGAACAAGATCACTGAATATCGCGAGATGCTGCAGGAATGGCGGGCTCACGGCGCAACAACATATGCAGGTTATATCCTTGGTTTCCCCTCTGACACACGCGAAAGCATTCTGCGGGATATCGAGATCATCAAGAAGGAACTGCCGCTGGATCTGCTGGAGTTCTTCTATCTGACACCTCTACCCGGTTCTGAGGATCATCTGAATTTATATCGTAAAAACATATGGATGGACGAAGACCTCAACAAATACGACCTGAACCATCGGGTCGCGCATCATGACAAGATGAGCGATGAGGAATGGGAGAGTGTGTATCTGGAAGCGTGGATGACCTATTACTCTCCAGAGCATATCGAGACTGTTCTGCGAAGAGCGGCAACTCATCCTAAGGGACGTCCAAGCAACAAGCTCTTTTTAATGCTGTTTTTCTATCTCATGGTGAAGCTGGAGGGTGTCCACCCCCTGGAAGGCGGTTTCTTCCGCCTGAAGTACCGAAAAGACAGACGCAGCTCGCTGCCACTGGAAAGCCCTTTCGCTTTTTATTCCAAGTACTTTGCTGAGATCATCAGCAAATCCATGAGCTACCTGAAGGAAGGCTCCCGCTACTACTGGCTCTATTACAAGCTTCTCAAAGCGCCTGACCGCAAGAACTACAGTGATACAGCCCTGCAAAAAAGCAGCGATGAAGAAGAAGAAGGCCTGCGCCTTTACAAAGACACCGCCGGAGGAGAAGCCGCCGTCGAGAAAAAGAAAAAAGCACAAGCCCTGCGGGATCGGGTTGCCGCGAAGAAAGTCGGTGCGCAGTACAATTGATTTGGTGGGTTGCGGGGAACGCAGACCTTAGATGCATTGCGGAGGTTAAGGTAAGTGAGAGCTTGTTGCTCGTGTGGAGAGCCAGCGACGAACCTTCGATTACTTCGAGTAGGTTTGAAATGCTTTGCCATGTCGGCGAAGTCTCGAGCTAAAGTGCGCTTTGAGAACTTTCCGATTACCTTAGCAAATGGACACTTTGGATTGGCACAAGCAGCCCCAGCACTCTTGAGAGAGGACCGGGGCGAGGTGTTGCAGTGAGCTGCAATGATTGGGAGATGTGTTGCCTCAAACAGGCAGTAAGTTGAGGGACTTATGGGCCTGCTTGAGGCACACTCAGTTTTTGTTGTTATGGGAGTAACAAGTTGCTTTCACACGGTTGCTGAGCAGGTTGCTCTGTTATGAGCGGTAGCCTGCTTCTAACTTATTGAGGGAAGGCAATGTCGCGGGTGCCGTTGAAGTCGAGCACGTTGATGCAGACTTCCGGGCCAGCACAGCGATCTGAGTGAACATCATCTGCTTTGATGCGGACGAATGCGTTTTGTGCAGTGATAACTTCTCTGCCTTCCTCATCGGTATGTGCCCAGTTTCCCTGAATTGCCATACCCCAGTAGTCGTTGGAGTGCGTGTGAGGTGGTATGCCGACCCCAGGCTGGATGCGGAAAGCATAGACAGCGCTGCCGTCTTCTTCCTTACCCCACAGAACGGCCATTTCAGCCCCTTCCAGCCCCGTTTCCTGCCATGCCACATCGTCAAATTTGAAGATGTGTTTTTCCTCTGCCGCTTGAGCTGATGCCAATAAACTTGCCATTGCAGCTGCGGTGAAAATTCCGGTCATTACTTGCTTCATAAACATGGGTTGTCTCCATTTTTTTGAGAGTTCAGCTGCTCTGATTTTAAAAGTATGGACAGCTGTTTGCGGTGCAGGTTGATAGGGTCTGCACATTGTTTGAGAAGGCAAATCAGTGAGGCTGCGCACAAGGCGCACTCCTTCATTGGCAGAACACCACTGTTGCTGCCTTCCATTCATTTTGTTGTTTTGCGGATCAGTCGCTCAAAGAACTCGTGACAAGAACTCGACTGCCTGTGACACGGTGGCCTTTACGATCTCAGGATTATCGTAGATATCCGTCTGCCCTTCTGACGTAACAACTGCTTGTTCTTTAGGCCCTGGCACTGCCTTGTAGAACTTATCTGCCCACGATGGGTTGAGGGCATTGGGCCCGTGCGCCATGAGAAAGGGCATCTTGATGTGCGGCGCAGCGCTTTGTACGTCGAACTCCAGAAAGTACTCGCGCGACATGACGGCGAAGCGATTTTCGTAGTTCGGATGAACGGCTCGCTTTGTGTAGTAGTCGAATGTAGATTGCATTGTCATTGCAGCATCCTGGTCCAGCGCTGCTGCAGGGATGGTTTCGACACAGCCTGTCGCCTCGTAATGCATCCGTGCCTTCTTGCCCTGCGCAACTTTGTCGGCAAAGCCTATTGGATCAGCAGCTTTCATGGCTTCGACATCACGGTAGTATCCCGCAATCCCAACAAAACCGCGAATGTCCGACCGGTTTGCAATTGCATGTGCCATGTAACCACATCCAAGGCAGATGCCGACTGCACCTATCTGATGCGAGGCAACTTCAGGCAGAGCTGATAGGGCATGAAACGCTGCTTCGAGATCCGCAATCTTGTCCTTGTAGAATTCATAGTGCCTTGGTTCCCCGGCGCTTTCACCAAAGTGGCGATGGTCAAACGCCAATGCGGCAATACCCTGTTTGGCCAACTCAGCAGCATAGGTTCCCGTCACTTGCTCCTTTACGGATGTCATTGGGCCGCAGGTCACGACAGCGGGGTGAACACCTTTGCTGGAAGGCAAATGGAGATTGCCAATGAGTTGACCTCCTGCAACATCAAAGCTGATCCTTTTGATCGGCATCTTCAGAGCCTCTCATCTAACCGCGATGGTACAGAAATGCCGCGTTGGTTCCTCCGCCTTGTCCAACAGCCAACTCAATATTCAGGTGCGCTACTGCTTCCAGATAGCGTGCAACCATCAACTTATTGGCTGTGACAGGCGCAAAACCGATGCTTTTTGCGAAGTCAGCAACTGTCTTAACTGCATCATCATGGTCGGAGGCGACGAAAGCTGTCACTGCGCTGCCATTGCGCGAAAGACCTTCTGTATTCATGATGTCTGCGAAGACTGTGTTGAAGGCTTTTACGATTTTGGAGTTCGGCAGGAGCTTTGCGATCTCTTCTCCGGCTGAGGTGTTTTCTCCCAATATGCGTGGTGACCAATCATCATTGAGGGGATTTGTTGCATCAATCACGACCTTCCCGGCAAGCAACTCGCTCAACGGTTTCAGTGCATCTTCCACGGCGTGATAATGGACGGCGATGAGGACGATATCGCCGTGTCTGGATGCATCAGCAAGTGAGGCTTCTCCTTTACGGCTGCCAACCAGCACATCATGTCCTGCTGCGCGGGCCAGTTCTGCAAGGCGCGTGCCAACGTTGCCTGCACCTAAGATTCCGATTTTCATCTGCTGCTCCAGTCTTGCTTCAAGATGGAGTATAAATCCGCAATCTAGTATCTATAGTCAATTAGGTACCTGATGGTAACTATGTGCGTATTTTGGCTTTGGCGATAGGAAATGAGAGCAAGTGGTAAGCTAAACGAAGGTGCCACATTCATGATAAAACTAATTATTTCAATTGGTTATCATGGATGCAAAGCAAGCACTGGAGCGTGTCCATTTTTGAGCTTAGAAGAGCAGGAAATTTTCACCCACTCCTGTTGTTGCTCGCTTAATGCATCAATTTTCGATGGAGTTGATAGGTGCGATGAACGCGAGTTAGCACCTTATTGGAGGCGTTACTGGGAAGATTTGATTGAGCAGACGCGATGGGCGCAATGTGATGTGCAGCAGTTCGTTTCTGCCTCTCCCATCTCACGTGTTACTGCGCCACAATCTCATTGAAGTGGGCTTCACACCACTGCTTGATTTGCTTGATGAGAGGCAAGAGGTCTTTGCCTAAGGCGGTCAGCTCGTATTCCACTCGCAGCGGCATTTCATCATAGACCTTCCGCGTGAGGAGTTTGTCCTGCTCGAGGTTTCGAAGAGTTTGGGTCAGCATTTTTTGCGAAACGCCTTCCACCTTCCGCTTCAAATCTCCAAACCGTAGTGGCCCACCCTCAAGAGCAACAATCGTAAGCATTGTCCATTTTTCAGCTAACCGCACCAGCACCTGCCTCGACGGGCAAATCGCCACAAACGCATCCGGCTCAACTTTCTCGGCACTGCTCATTTGGTCACCTTTGGGTACTTGGGGAGGAATGGTTACTAGAAGTCCATCTACACCAAGCCGCTATACCGGACAAGAAAAACTGAGCTGCTGCTGACTGTTAAGCGATAACGCTACAAGCTGCCATCATCGCAACAGACTGATATAGCTATAATATTTCCAATCTCAGCATGAGTTAAACGAGTTTGTGGGCAGCAGCCCCACTCTTCCCTTCCCACCGGTGGCACGCCTGAGGGTTCTCCTCAGGCTATCTCCTCAGCGTAAAACGGGAGATGTTTGCGGAGGCGGATGTAGGTGATTTCGCAGTTGAGGTCTTCGTCGAACTTGGTTGCCTCGAACACGTCCTCATACTTCATGTGGTGATAGAGGCCCAGAGCCCGATCGTTCTGGATGAGAACCGAGATTTCTGCGGTGTGGTAGCCGCGGGCTGCGATGCGGCGTTCGGCTTCTTCCACCAGTGCGGTGCCCAGTCCGCTGCTTTCGTAGTCCGGATCGATCCAGAGGTCGGTGATGAAATTGTCTGCGTGCTCTGTTGCTGCAAAGCCGAGCACGCGGTCTTCTTTCACGGCCACCACAATCTGATCCAGACAGGCACTTGCAAAATCCGTGAAGGACGCTTTGCTCATGGTGTCGTGTGCCACCTGAGGCACGTGGGGGCCGATGCCCCGTTTCCATGAGGCCAGACCGACTGTTCCGATCTGCGAGATATCTTTTGAGCGAGCACTACGAATTTCAAAGGTCTTCATCAGACTGATCCACCTTTCTCCGGTCCCTTCAGCATCTCCCGCAAGTCTCGCTTCAGGATCTTGCCGTAATTGTTTTTCGGCAACTGCTCCATAGCGATGTACTGCTTCGGACGCTTGAAACGCGCGATGTTGTCAATGCAGAGCTGGTCGAGCTCTGCGAAATCGACGGTCTTTCCCTTTTCTGGAGAGATGATAGCCACCACCTCTTCGCCCCACTCTTCATGGAACCGACCGACTACTGCGACTTCAGATACATCCGGATGCATCAGCAGAATTTCTTCCACTTCGCGAGGATAGATGTTGGACCCGCCCGAGATGATCATATCCTTTGAGCGGTCGTGCATGGTGAGGAACCCATCCTCATCCAGCGCACCCATGTCGCCTGTTTTCAACCAGCCATCGATGATCGTGGAGGCCGTTGCGTCCTCATTGTTCCAATAGCCCAGCATGACTGCTGAACCGGACACGACAATCTCGCCAATCTCACCATTGGGCAGGTCTTTCATGTCCTCTCCTACCACACGGACACGAGACGCGACTTGAGCTACCCCAACTGACTTCAATCTTTCTTGCCATCGGGGATGTTTTCTGTCGCACACCTGCTCGCGGCTCAGCACGGTGATGGCCATGGGGCATTCACCCTGCCCGTAGATCTGCGCGAAGCGTGGGCCGAGAACGTCAACGGCTTCAACGATATCGGCGAAATACATAGGCCCGCCGGCGTAGATGATGGTGTCCAGCCCCTCGCCTGTTGCGCCTTTGGCTTTGGCGACTTCCACCAGCCTGTGCACCATTGTGGGGGCCGCAAACATGGCGATCCTGCCGATTTTTGGAGCGATTTCCAAAATCTCGGCTGCGTCAAATCCGCCTGAGACCGGACAGACATGCCTGCCACCAGCCACAACGTGCATGAAGCTGTAGATTCCCGCACCGTGAGACATGGGGGCTGCGTAAAGCGTGGCGTCTTCGTGCGTGGGTGTGCCAATGCCTGCATAGTAGCCGAACATCATGCTCTGAATGTTCTGCGAGGACATCATCACCCCTTTGGGGCGGCCTGTGGTGCCGGAGGTGTAGAACAGCCAGACCATATCCTGCGCGTCGATCGGCACCGGCTCTGCCAGAGGCTCTGCCTTGAGCATGTGCTGGTAGCTGTCCTGATCCACCGAGATGACCTTGGTTTTGGTCTGGTCGATTTCCTTGATCAGATCCTCGCCCACATCATCAGAGATGAAGACGGCTGTGGCTTCGGCGTTCTCAATGATCCACGCGGCTTCCTTTGGGTGCAGTTTTGCGTTGATCGGGATTGCTGCGGCACCAGACCACCAGATGCCGTAGCTGGCTTCCAGATATTCACTGCGGTTTTTCATGAAGATGGCAACGCGGTCGCCTCTGGCCACACCGTAGTCCCGCTGCAACGCGCCGGCGATGGCTGCGGAGCGTGCGCCAAACTCGCCATAGGTTGCCATCTGCTGCGTTCCATGAAAGAGCGCAGGTGCGTCCGGTGTTATTCTGGCTGTACGGGCCAGCCACTCTGCCAGGTTCATTCGGTCTCCCCCCTCAAATCAGATTGCTTCCCTCAAAAGCAATCCTGCTGCCGCCGTCTCATCGCCTTGCAGTTCATGGCGATAACGCACTGTTCACTCACGTATTGTTATTGGTCTGGGAGCGTCGTGGTGACGAATTCTGGTTGGCAGCTTCACTCAAACTTCAAGATGCGCATACTATAGTTTTTTGCAAGTCTGGGTATACGCCTCTTGTTTAACGCAATTTCCAAGTTTACGCTGCGGCTTTCTGCACTTTACATCTCTTTGTTGCTCAGAACATCCCATGTTCTGCATAAATTCAACTCATGGTTTTATAAGGACGCCTGTGATGAACCTTCAAAAAGCTGGCGGAATAGCATCTCTTATTGAAGCGGCCACCTACATCATTGGTTTTGCTCTTTTAACGACTTTGCTGGCAGATGCAGGCTTTGGAGAAGACGGCAGTGATGCGAACCTGCTGGCATTCATCGTGTCCAATCAGAGCCTTATGTACCTCTGGAATTTCATCATTTACATCGTCAACGCAGTGTTTCTGGTGGTGCTGGTGATTGCTCTGCATGACCGGTTGAAGGCAGCAACGCCGGGTCTTTCACAGATAGCCGCCGCTTTTGGATTGATCTGGGCCGGATTGGTTCTGGCCAGTGGCATGCTCGCCAACATTTCTCTGGCTGAGGTTTCTGCCCTTTATGCGCTGGACCATGACGAAGCGCTGGTGATGTGGGCGACCTTGAGCAACGTGCAGGAAGGCATTGGTGGTGGGAATGAGATCACCGGTGGGCTTTGGGTGCTGCTGCTGTGCTGGGCAGGCCTGCGCGGTTCCAGCCTCTCAAAGGGCCTGAGCTGGCTTGGCGTGATCATCGGTCTGGCTGGTATTGCCACGGTTGTTCCGGGTATGAGCGAGCCGGGTGGTATTGTCTTCGGCCTCGGCTTTATTCTCTGGTTCATCTGGGCAGGTGTTTATCTGCTCAGACATGGTGAGGCTTCCTCTTAGAAAGCAGCTCACCTACAGCCTGAAGCAATGATCTGCAAATAGCTCTTAGTTGCATTTGTAACGGGTAACACTTACCTGTGATGAATATTCATTTGATCATTGCTGAGGCATTTATGGGTAAAATCAGTAGAAGAGCTTTTCTTCTTGGCGGAGCCGCGTTTGCAGGGGCTGCCGGTTATCATTTTCTTTCACCCTCCCCTCGTTCCTATGGCGGCGCTTTTCCAATTGAGCCGCAATCCGAGACAACCGGCACCCTTTTGAGCGATGCTGGAGAGCTGACGCAGGTTCGCATCAAGAAGCACGAGACCTTCTCTGGCCTTTCCAGTGATGCGCTGCGCAAAGAGATGGCAGCACAGCTGAAGCAGGCGGCAGATGAGAACCACCCTGTGATGGCAAGTGTTGCCCGGCATTCCATGGGCGGCCAATCTCTGCCCACCAACGGGGCTGCTCTCTCCCTGCACGGCGGATCGATTGAACTGTATCCGGAACGCAAGACCTATACGGTTTCAGGCGGTGTGCGGTGGCATGAGGTTATCTCAAAGCTGGATGAAAACGGCTTTTCACCTGCTGTGATGCAGTCCAACAACGATTTTGGCGTGGCCAGCACATTTTCCGTCAATGCACACGGCTGGCCGGTACCATTTTCCGGGTGTGGGTCAACGGTTCGCTCGCTGGAGATCATACTTGCTGATGGTCAGATGCAGCGTTGCAGTCCTTCGCAGAACAGTGAGCTGTTCAACGCGGCGATGGGTGGTTACGGGCTGTTTGGCATCATCACTGAGCTGGAACTGGATATGGTTCCCAACAGCCGGTTGGAGCCGGAGTATATCGAGTTGCCATCTGCTGAGTACGGCCTGCGTATGCAGCAGGTGTTGGCAGAAGATCCTTCCATTCAGATGGCTTATGGCCGCATGAACGTGGACATTGATCGCTTTTTTGAAGACTCGATGCTGATCGTCTATCGCCCGACTGACGATCAGTCTGACCTGCCAGCTGCAAGCGGTTCTGGTTTTATCAGCAAGGCCTCCCGGCATATTTTCCGCGGTCAGCTGAACTCTGAGGGCATCAAGAAGGTACGTTGGGGGATTGAAACCGGGATCGGAGCTTCCCTGAACAGCGGCCCTGTCACCCGCAACAGCTTGCTCAATGAGCCCGTTGTTACGCTGGATGATAAAGACCCGACCAGAACCGACATTTTGCATGAGTACTTTGTTGAGCCAGCCCGTTTTGCCGAGTTTGTGCAGGCTTGTCAGGATGTCATCCCCTCCTCCTATCAGGAGCTGCTCAACATCACTCTGCGCTACGTTCGCAAAGACACACAAAGCGTGTTGCCTTTTGCTCCGACGGACCGAATTGCAGCCGTGATGCTGTTCTCTCAGGAAAAGTCGAAGCGCGGGGAAGCGGATATGGCTCGGATGACCCGTAACCTCATCGAGCGCACGCTTGCCATCGGCGGTACCTACTACCTGCCTTATCGCCTGCATGCCACGCAGGACCAGTTTGAAAGATCCTATCCGAACCATCAAAGGTTCATTGAGCTGAAGCAGAAGTACGATCCGCAGATGCGGTTCACTAACCAGCTTTGGGACACCTACATGGCAGCAAAGGGGCCTTTGAATGTTTAGAAAAGTCGCATTTGCGTATGCCGTGATCCTGTTTGCTGTCACCTCGCTGAACTACATCCCCGGCATTCCGGATGAAAACGGGTATGTTTTCGGAATTTTTGCGCTAGATCTGTTTGACGACAGTCTTCATGCCGCCAGTGCACTATGGGCGCTTATTGCGGCTTTGATCTCGCAAAATGCCTCCCGGATTTTCCTGCGCTACTTCGGGGCGCTGTATCTGGCTGATGCGGTTTTGGGACTGCTGACAGGGTCTGGTTATCTGGATTTTGGCATATTTACGCTTGGCTTCCAGTCCTATCCGCTTGGTTTCAAGATACTCGCCAACCTGCCGCATTTTGCATTGGGCAGCTTTGCATTGGCAGCAAGCTTTTGGGGCGGAAACAGCATTGCGAAGGAGAGCCCAAGTGAAGCTTCTTAAACGGCTTTCCATCGGCCTTTTGTGTGTGCTTCTGGTGATCGGCATTGGTGCTGCAGCGCCTGTTCTTTATGTGGAACAGGCCTGCACCTCAGCCGAGGTTGCCGATACTTATCAAAGCACTCTGGAGCCTGCTCACAAACGCGAGGAAGCCCGCACGTTTCTGACTTATCCGGAATGGCACATCGTTTATGCCTATGAGGATTACGCCACAACGCTGGAAAACGGCATGCCGCATGAGTTCAACTATCTGAACGCTATTGGCAGTTTCTGGTCCAGTCTGTGCGCGCTGAAAAGTGAGGCTGATACCCGTGGTGCAGCTCAGTTTGACACCAAGGCCACCATTTACACCATCGGCATTAGTTTCTCTTTCGAGATGCTGATGAAAGCGGCCTATGAAGAAACTCTGGGCCGACTGGCTGCATTTACCAGCACAAACAACGCCTCTTTGCAGGATCAGTTGGAGTACAGCATTTCAGCTGAGTACGCCAAGTTCCTGCACCAGACGCCTTGGTACAAGTTCGACTTTGAGAGTGCGCGTGCAAAACTCAATCAAGCCGCAGCCAATGATGGGGTGCGCAGTTGGGAGCGCTGGTTTGCGCTGAACCTGGAGTGGTGGGCCAAAGCTCAGTATGCCAAAGCCATTGCTGCGGCGGTGGATACGATTGGCCACGACGAGCTGACCATGCGATCCGTCATCAGCAGTCCCCATGGTGCAGATGTACTTGCAGAGTATGATCTCAAGGTGGTTCAGCAGCTTGGCGAAAAGATCATCATCGAGACGCCTCGATATCGCAAATTTACAGAGCTGGCGCTGCGCCTTTCAAAAGACGGGGTTATGTTCCACGAGATTGCGGGCAATGATGATATTCTGATGTCTGTTTTGAAGCAGAGTTCAGCCAAGAACCCAAGCTTGTCAGCAGCTGCAATCCTTTCCGAAACAGAGCGGAATACAGGGGATCAACAAAGGTTACTCATTCAATCAAAGGTTCCAGCCCTTTCCGTCACACTCGATGAGCTGAAACAGCAGGGAATCACCATTGAGCACATCTATGACTACTAGCGAGGCCTGAGGTGAGCAAGTTCAAGCGTGTTGCTCTTATCCTTGCTGCCATCACACTGGTATGGGGGGCCATCGGGCTCGCCGTGCCCTTTGTTGGCAGTGTGGATGAGGTGGCTGTGCCCTATCCTCAAAACCTGCAGATGGAGTTGCTTCCTGCTTCCGTCAGGATACTGAGCTACGACGACAAGATCGCCGTGTTCGCAAGCGACACCCCACAGCTTGCCGCAAAGCTCTACAAAGCTGGCGCGTGGATCGTCCTCCCCGCCTCAAACGGCAGCTGCCTTAATCTGTCAGAACCGACGAAGCCTATTGGCAAACGGCCTGGTCCAGAAGATGTTGGGCTTTCAGAGAGCTGAGATGTGACAAAGGGGAAAGATCAGCACAGCTGTTTCCGAAACACAAACAGGCGCTTGCGCGGAGAACTATCAGATTAAATTTTCTGAGAAAATGGCTGGGGTGGTAGGATTCGAACCTACGATACACGGTACCAAAAACCGTTGCCTTACCACTTGGCTACACCCCATCGCTGTGTGTGGGCCGGGTTATAGCTTTATGATTTGGAATAGGCAACCACTCAATTTCTTTTTGCTGTGAGAAACTTACAAGTGTTCCACAGTTGGGTTTATTTCAGTGTGGCCCAGCAGATTTCTGCTGCTGTGATTTTCAAAAGGCTTTGTTTGATCTTAGGAGGCAGGGTCTGGTTCTCCGTCTCCTTTTGGCATTCCTTCTGCGTTTTCATCAGGTTGGGTCAGTTTTGAACGATCCTGTGCGATGAGCATGTAGACGTTGGGCACCACGAACAACGTGAAGAGCGTGCCGATGGACAGGCCGGTTGCGATCACCAGCCCCATGTTGAAGCGTGAGGCTGCCCCTGCACCGCTGGCCAGCACCAGCGGGATCACGCCAAGCACCATGGCGGCTGTTGTCATAAGGATCGCACGTAAGCGGATTTGCAGGGCGCCAACCACGGCTTCCCGTTTGGTTGCACCCTGATTTTCCTGAAGTTCGCGGGCAACTTCCACGATGAGAATGCCGTGCTTGGAGATCAGCCCCATGAGCGTGATGATGCCGACCTGCGTGTAAATGTTGATACTGGCCCCGCCCAGTCCGATGTTGATGAAGAACAGCGCTCCAGCGATGGACATGGGCACAGAGACGAGAATGATGATTGGATCGCGATAGCTTTCAAACTGGGCGGCGAGCGTCAGGAAGATGATGAGCAAAGCAAATGCGAAGGTAACCACAAAGCCACTGCTTTCCTGCTCAAACTGTCGTGATTGCTGGGCATAGTCGACATCGTACCCTTCTGGCAGTTCTTCTGCCGCAATCTGCTGCAGAACCTGCAAGGCTTCTGCCAGAGGCACGCCGAAGCTTGGCACCCCAGAGAGAGTCATGGAATTTTGCTGCTGGAAGTGAGGGATGAACTCTGGCGTAACTTGCATATCAAGCGTTGCCACACTGGAGAGAGGCACAACGGTGCTTTGCGGGGCGATGCTGGTTGAAGAACCACTGCCGCCTGAACCACCTGATGCAAATGTGGTGGTTGTCGTGACAGGAGCGGATGCACTGCTTTGTCCAGCACCACTGCTGCTGGCAAAACCGCTGGCAGCTGGGTTACTGCCGGAGCCGCTGCTGAAAGCTGCACTGCCACCACCACCGCTAGCCCCACCGCCACTGCCAGAGGCCGCGCCGCTCTGCGCGCCGCCGGAGGTTATGCTGGTTTGCGATCCAGCAGATGCGCCGCCACTCGAAGACCCACTGGGTGTGGACGTGCTGTTGGGTACACTGATGTAGGTGTCGAGAAGCTGCTCCGGGTTGAGGCGGTCGTATTGAATGATCTGCGGAATAACCCTGTAGGAACGGCCATCAAAATCGAAGTAGTTGATGTAGCCGCCGCTCATCATAGCCGTCAGAGATTGGCCAACATCCTGTAGCGTGAGACCGAGTTCGGCGACCCGATCGCGGTCAATGTTGATTTTGCCCTGCGGTTTGTCGATCTTCAGATCCTTATCGATGAAGATGAACTTGCCGGAGTTCTGCGCTTCTTCCAGAATCTGTGACCCAACTTCGTAGAGCTTCTCGACGGGTTGGGTGGTCTTGATGACGAACTGAACCGGCAAGCCGCTACTGCCCGGTAGTGGTGGGTTTTGGAACATCACCGTTTCAAAACCTGTTACCCCTTCCATGAAAGGCTGCATTTCGTACTGCAACTCAGTCGCTGTTTTATCGCGCTCATCCCATGGTGTGAGCAAGACACCGGACAGAACGCTGGAAGAGAGCACTAGCTGGAAGACGCCTTCAACCTCAGAGTACCCATGAGCAATACGGTAGATTTCCTCGGTGTAGAGCATTTTCTGCTGCAAGGTGGCGGAAGGTGCTGGCGTTGACTGGGCTAGCACCAACCCCTGATCCTCCTGAGGGGCTAGCTCTTGCTGCGAGGTGGAGTAGAGGACCGGAATACTGGCGAGGATCAGGAATGCGAACGTGAGGACGACCGGGCGATTATCCAGAGATGCTTCCAGCGCACGCAAATAGCGTTTGCGGAACCGGTCGTAGATATCGTCCACCGTTCTGGTCAGAGCATCATCCCAACCGGTCGACTCCTGAGATCTGGCCTTCAGGATTTTGGAACTCATCATCGGCGTGAGTGTAAGTGCTACAATGGCAGAGATGGTCACGGAACCAACCACTGTGAAGGCAAACTCTGTGAACAGCGCTCCTGTCAGACCGCCCTGAAATCCGATGGGGGCGTACACGGCGACGAGCACCACAGTCATCGCGATAATGGGTCTGCCCAGATCCTGCCCGGCCTGTACGGCTGCGCGGAACGGCGTACTGCCCTCAGAGATATGTCGTTCTACATCTTCCACCACGATAATCGCATCATCCACCACGAGGCCAATGGCGAGCACCAGAGCAAGCAGGGTCAGCAGGTTGATGGAGTAGCCGAGCACCAGCATGATGAAGAACGTGCCGATGAGCGAGAGCGGGATTGCGATGACCGGAATGGCAACGGTGCGCGGTGAGCCAATGAAGAGGAAGACCACGAAGGTTACGATCACCAGTGCCTCAACAAGTGCGCTGATCACCTCATCGATTGCAGCGTTGATGAAGAGGCCGGAGTCGTAAACGATTTTGGCTTCCAGTCCTGGTGGCATGGCTGCCTGAACGTTTGGGACAAGCTGGCGCACCTCCTCCAGCATGGCGAGCACGTTTGCAGATGGGGCCGCTTGGACACCGAGATAAACGGCGGGTTTTCCTGAGTAGAGAACGGCTTGGTCATAGTCCTCGGACCCCAGCACCACTCTGCCCACATCGCGCAGACGAATAATGGCACCACCGTTTTGGGCAACTGCCAGCTCGCGGAACTCTTCCACATCCGTCAGATTGGTATTGGCCGTCAACTCCACCTGCACCATCTGCCCTTTGGTGTTGCCAACCCCGGAAATGAAGTCGTTTCGAGCCAGAGCGTTTGAGACATCGGTGCCTGTCAAACCGTAAGCCGCCAGCTTTTCCGGATAGAGCCAGACACGGATAGCAAAGCGTTTTTCACCATAAAGCTCAGCGTTCTGTACGCCTTCAATGGCCTGCACCTGCGGCTGGACCACGCGGACGATGTAGTCCGTGAGCTGGTTCCGGTCGATCACGTCTGAGGTGAAGCCAATGTACATGGCATCGATGGTTTCACCGATCTGAATGGTCAGTACCGGGTTCTGGGTTTCCTGCGGCAGCTGGTCGAGCACCGAGCTGATCTGGGTGTTGATCTCCGTCAGCGCTTTATCAGCATCATAGTTGAGCACCAGATTGACTGTGATGGTGCTGACCGTGCTGGCGCTGGTGGAGGTCATGTAGTCAATGCCATTGGCCTGTGCGATGGCTTCTTCCAATGGGGTGGTGATGAAGCCTGCAACAGTTTCAGCACTGGCACCAAACAGAGTGGTGGAGATGGTGATGACGGCGTTTTCTGTTTTGGGATACTCCAACACTGGCAGCAGGAAGATGGCACGCAGGCCCAGCGCCAAGATCATCAGGCTGATGGTGGAGGCCAGAACGGGGCGACGAACATAGATCTCAGTGAAGCTGTTCATGGCCCCTCCTACTGCTCGACTGGTTTCGGGTTAGGGTCATTGAGCGGCAGAACAGAGTTGTCGATCACCACCTTGGAGCCATTGCGCAGTTTGAGCTGCCCAGCGCTCACCACCAGTTCGTCCGCTTTGAGGCCCTTGGAGATGACAATTTGATCGCCTCGTTTTGAGCCCGTTTCGATGAAGCGCTGTTTGGCGGTGTAGACCGGCTTGTTCATGTGCATTTCGTCTGTCTTGGTCAGCACATACACCGTGATGCCGTAGGAGTTGTAGGTGACAGCTGTTTGTGGCACCGTCACTTGTTCCTTTGGTGCTGAGACCACAGTCTCTACATCCGCGAACATGCCCGGAATCAGCTCTTTATTGGGATTGGCAAAGCGTCCACGCACTCTGGCATTACCGTTGGTCACGGTAACCTGCGCATCAACAGCGACCACTTTGCCTTTGATCGTCAGATCAGGATAAGTATCGACCGAGACCTCGATCTCCTGCCCCTGTTTGATCGTGCTGAGAAAGCGCTGCGGGATGTAAAAATCAACGAAGAGATCATCGAGCTGCTGAAGGTTGACGTACGCCTGACCCGGGTTGAGAAGCTGCCCGACACTCACTTGCCGAATGCCCAGTCGGCCAGAGAATGGTGCGCGTATGTTTTTCTTTGCAATGATCGCCAGTTGGTTCTGAACCTGCCCCTGAAGGTTCTTGAGGTTTGACCAGTCGACATCGATCTGCTGCTTGCTGACGGCGTTGACTTTGTACTGCTTCAGATCTCTATCGAGGGTCTGGCGAGCCAGAGTTTCCTGAGCTTGTAGGGACTTCAGCTGCGCCACTTCTTGCGTGGTGTCCAGCTCAATCAGCAACATGCCTTTTTGGACATCTTCGCCGGAAGAGAAGTTGATATGTGTGATTGTGCCCGGCAGTTCAGGGGTCAGGTCTGTTCCCATGATGGCGATAAGCGTGCCGACGGCAGAGACTTTGTCCGTCCAAAGCTGCTTGGTGGCTTTGTAAGAGGAGACGGTTTCGATCTTGTTCTGCAGGCCTGAGACAATCTTACTGAGAACCCGGCCTTTATAAAGCTGGAATGCATAGAGACCACCAAACGCGATGCCCACACAGATCAGCATGATGATCATATTCTTTTTGATGTTGGGCTTTTTGTGTTCGCTCATGGCTGGTTCACCGGCTGTATCTGCTTGCGATTAAACGGCGGTACAGCCGAGATGATGGTGAGAGGTCTTCCGTCCCTGATTGGCGCAGCATTCGGGCGGTTCCACCAACCTCCGCCCAGCGCGATGAAAAGAGCGACTGTATCTGTGAAGCGGGCGGCCTGAGCCTGCACCAAATTGATTTTCGCTTGCTGATAGGTCTGCACTGCGAGCAGAAGTGTTGTCAGATCGATGGCGCCCACATTGTATTGCTGCTGTGTCAGGCGTAGGCTTTTTTTGGCAGAACGTTCCGCTGCCAAGCTGGCTTTCAACGCACGAGCATCATTCTCCAGCGCGCTGATGGCATTGGCTGTATCTCCAAATGCGGTCACAACGGTTTCACGGTAATTGGCGGCTGAGGCTTCAAAGGCAGCAACAGCGGCCTTGCGCTGACTGTTTAGCGCTCCAGCATCAAAAATAGTTTGCGCGATTGATGTGTTGATTTGCCAGGCACCTGTTCCAGAAAAGAACAGGCGATTGAAGACATCAGATTCGTTGCCAACATTCCCAGTGATTTGAAAACTAGGAAGCTGGGCTGCCAGAGCAACGCCGATATTTGCACTAGCCTGCCAGAGCTGCGCCTCCGCAGAGCGCACGTCTGGCCGTTGAGCAACCAGTTCTGATGGTAAGCTCAAAGGCAACTTTCGTGGCAACTTCAGATCCGAAAGATCAAACTCCTTCACGATGTTCTGGGTCGGATAGAAACCACCCAGCGTCTTGATCTGGTTCTTCTGAACAACCAGTTGTTGTTGCAGGGGTGGCAGCGTCGCTTTGGTTTGCTCCAGTGTTGCAAGCTGTTGCAGGACCTGACTTTCATCCACACCACCCAGCCTGAACTGCGCCCGCAGAATGGAAAGCTGCTTCTGCTGGACCTTGATGATTTCTTCCGTTGCACGGATCTGGCCCCTTAGGGAGGCCTCAATAATCACTGCATTCAACAGGTTGGATGTCAGCATCAGATGCGCTGCCTCCACCTGAAACTGAGTGTATTGGATGTTCGCGACTTGCGCTTCAATGTTTCGGCGTGTGCCTCCCCAAACGTCGAGCGTATAAGAGATGGCCAGTGATAAGCTGTAGGTCGTGAAGAACGGATTCAGGTTTGCCACGATCTCACTGGCACCGCCCCCACCAATCGGGAACTTTTGCCGGTTGCGACTGGCATTACCGGTGACTGTTGGGTAGAGCGCAGCACCAGCAGCATAGGCGTTTTCCTGTGCCTGCCTGAGATTGGCTTCTGCCTGCGCGATTGTGGGACTGTTAGCGACAGCGAGACTTACATAAGTATTGAGGGCCTCAGATTCGAACAGCTCCCACCACTCTCCGGGCAGGTCTCTTTGAGTGGAGAAGTTTTGTGAGGCCCCGCCTTGTATGTCTGCAGAAACTGTAGCGCCAGGATCATTTCGGACATAGCGGGCCTCGGGGGAGAGTTCAGGACGCTTAAAGTCCGGGCCAACCATACAGGCGGAAAGCAAAAAGAGCAGAGTCAGTCCTGAACGCCCACGCAACGCAGGCGCAAGAGACATCGTCTTCTTGCTGCTTAACCCGTACCAGAAACTCAACAGTGGTGCTCCAATGACCTGTATCTTTTATTGGCGGAGAACGAAGCTGTACGCACACTTAAACACTGGCCAAGAACACGGCTTACCTTAGGGTACTTGATGCTGATTTTGCAGGTCAAACACGCTTGTGATGTGGGATGGGTTATCCCAAACTAATGGCGTGATGCGTCCTATTTTACCTAGTTATATTAGATGGTTAGGCCGCGAAATCCTATGGGATGCGTGTTTTCGATGTGGCTTAGTGCAGGTTTGACACACGCTCAGAAATCATGGAGAGAAGCAGCTTCTCATAGGCATCGATTGCACGTTCCTGAGAGAAGTCTCTTGCTCGGGTCGCCAGTGTATCATCGGAGCGGTCGCACTTAACGGCTGCAAGGATTGCTTCTGAGAGCTTGTCGGCATCACCAGCAGGAACGAGCCAGCCGTTGCGAACGTCGCTGAGCACTTCCCTCGCCCCTGCTCCACTGTCGAGAGCAATGACTGGTGTGCCGAGAGCCATGGCGCGGACCATCTCTCCGGGAACGCTGTCTTGCTGCGAGGTAGAGACATAAACGTTGGCGGCGCGTAGAAAGCGTTCCGGTTTCTCGACTTCTCCCGGCATGGTGACGATGTCATCCAATGCGAGGTTTGAGGCCAGCAAACGCATTTCCTCCTGATCCTCACTCTGCCCAAGAAGATAAGCCCGCAGGTTGTCTTTGTAGCGACTAAGGGCCATAGCGCGCAGGAGTTGGTGGTTGGCATTTTGGCTGGCTGTTCCACCCACACTGATCACCTTGCTGGCCCCATGGGGATCGAACCAATCCTCCTCAATGGGCTCCGCTGCCGTTTCAAACACGTTCATTTCGACAAGAGGATTGTAGATAATGCAGGTCTTTTCTTTGGGCACTTGCTCGCAAAGATCAACCACATGCTCAATGGACTTGAGCGTACAGATTACCCTGTCAGCCTCGCGATAGAGCAGAGGAACTGCGATGGTTGCTGCACTCTTTTGGGTTTCTATCGCCAGATTGCTGGAGATGGTCACTGAAGAATGCAGCGTGATTGCAACGGGCACTTTGAGACGAGAGCGGGTTTTAACGGCGCTAAGGCAGGCGATGTTGCTGCCGGTGCCGTGAGACAGAATGATGTCCGGCTTTTCTTTCTCCACCATGCGGGCAACACCAGCAGCAGCGGCGGCAGCTCTGGCTTTTTCCAGAAAGACTGGTGTGATGCGCGGTGAGTAGTGGGAGAGATCTCTTGGCTTACCGGTAAGGGTAATCAGCGTGATGTTGTGTTGGCGCGCGGCAAGACCGTTGGCGACCACCTCAGTGATCTCTGTAATGTCTTCATCAAGGAAGCTTTCCTGAACAATAAAGAGCTTCATGACGCGCCCCCGGCCCCCCGGTCGATCTGGTGCGTCTTCAGACACCCAGAAACCTGGTTCAGAGAGCTCGCACCGAAGCTCAATCTAGAAATCTACGGTGTTGTTCTCAATCTGGTTGATTTGATACCCGGTTATCTCCCAATGCAATTATCAGGGTAATTTCGTACTTGGCACCCCATGTCCGGCACATCTGGATCTGTCCGCACAAGCTTAGTGGTTTTATTGGTTTCTACCGCTGGTATGAAAATGAATCACATTGCTGCAGCACAACACTTTTTTCTGCATTTCAATGATGATTTGCCCTTTAAAAATTAGGAGCTCCCGCCTATTGTGCGCGGCAGCAAATTCAGTTCAAACGTGTAGATTAAGCCTCCTATGAACACTCAGGCAAACTATGTGCTCACCCTTTCCTGCGGAGACAGAAAAGGGATCGTTGCAGCGGTTGCTAACTCAATCGCTTCTCAAAACTGCAACATCTGCGAGAGCGCCCAATACGGCGATCCGGAGACCAACCGCTTCTTTATGCGCATTTCTTTCAATGCACCTGAAGGGATGACCAAAGAGCAGTTTGAAGAGGGCTTTGGCCCTGTGGCAACGGGCTATGGTTTTGACTGGAAAGTGCATGACCTTTCCAAGAAGCCACGTGTTCTGGTGCTGGTTTCCCAAATGGGTCATTGCCTGAACGATCTGCTCTACCGTAATTCCACCGGTCAACTGCCGATGGATCTGGTGGCGGTTGCTTCCAACCACACCAAGTATCAGTCTCGCGTTGAGCATGAGCAGATCCCATTCCATTATCTGCCGGTGACCAAAGAGACCAAGGCTGAGCAGGAAGCCCAGATTGTGGAGCTGGTGGAGCGCGAAAACATCGATCTGGTGATCCTTGCGCGTTACATGCAGATTCTCTCCAACGAGCTTTGTGAGAGGCTGGCTGGCAAGGTGATCAATATCCACCACTCTTTCCTGCCTAGCTTTATAGGTGCAAAACCTTATCACCGGGCCCATGCACGCGGCGTCAAGATGGTTGGTGCCACAGCGCACTATGTGACCGCTGACCTTGACGAAGGCCCGATCATCGAGCAAGACGTGAGCCGGGTTGAACACTTCCATTCGGTGAACGAACTCATTGCCCAGGGGCGTGATACGGAAAGTCAGGTTCTTGCTCGCGCTGTCCGCTATCATCTGGAGCACCGAATCCTCCTTAACGGTGACCGTACCGTGATCTTTAAATAGGACTTGCCATGAGTGAGGCTCTTATTATCGACGGCAAAGCCATTGCTGCATCTGTAACTGACGAGATCACTGCGCGTGCTGCGCGGCTTGAATCTGAAACAGGTGTCAAGCCAGGGTTGGCTGTTGTGATTGTGGGTGAAGACCCTGCCAGTCAGGTTTATGTACGCAACAAGGGCCGGACTGCAAAAGCATGTGGTTTCAACTCCATCACGCACACCTTGCCGGCTGATGTGAGTGAAGAAGAGCTTCTCGCTCTTGTGACGAGTTTGAATGAAGACGAAGCTGTTCACGGTATTCTCGTGCAGCTGCCTCTGCCAAAGCACATCAACGAGAACAAAGTTCTTGATCTGATCAAACCTGAAAAAGACGTCGACGGGTTCCACCCGATTAACGTTGGTCTTCTGGGCAGCGGCAACACGGACCGTGCACTGGTACCGTGTACACCGGCAGGCAGCGTGCTGCTGGCGAAGAAAGCACTGGGCGACGACCTTTCCGGCAAAACTGCTGTGATTGTTGGCCGTTCCAACATTGTCGGGAAGCCAATTGCACAGTTGCTGCTGCAAGAACATTGCACTGTGACCATCGCGCACTCCCGTACAAAGGACCTACCCGATGTGGTCCGCAGTGCAGATATCGTGATTGCTGCTGTTGGTCGTCCGCAGATGATCAAAGGCGATTGGCTGAAGCCGGGTGCTACCGTGATTGACGTTGGTATCAACCGCATTCCTGCACCTGAGAAGGGTGAAGGCAAGACCCGCCTTGTTGGTGATGTGGCGTTTGATGAAGCGCTTGGTCACACAGCGGCGATTACGCCAGTTCCACGCGGTGTTGGGCCGATGACCATCGCAATGCTGATGAGCAACACGCTAACCGCTGCACGCCGCCTGATGGGCTTAAGCGAAGAGCCGCCGCTCTTTGAAGCGCTGAACAGCTAAAACAGATTTTCAGGAAAGGCTCCGAAACTCCATCGGAGCCTTTCTTTTTTCAGCAGCGCTCCTATCCTGCACGCCTTTGTGCTTTACAGCACATTGTTTTTATTTGCACTTTTCTCACTGGTTGTAATTTCTGGCACATCACACGCTTTGGTGCATCGCTAGCTTCTTCTCAAGCTATGTGATTGAGGAGATGCAAATGCAGAGTGCGGATCGTGTCACCGCAGTTATAGGCCAAACACTTGGCTTACCTGAGTTGGCGTTTGATGAATCCGGCCATGCGGAGCTGGTGTTTGAGGGCAGCTTTTCTGGCTTTTTAAGCCGCGTCGATGACAGCAATCTGGAGTTCAGTTTTTATCTGCCAGATCTGAATCTGAGCGATCCGAGCATCTTGATGGCAATGCTCACAGCGAACTGCCGTGGGAACGCGACAGGCTCAGGTCGGCTGGCGATTGATGAAGGCAGTATGCAGGCGCTCTATTGCGAGCGCTGGAGCGTTGCTGATGTGCAGGAGCACAAAGTCCCTGAACGACTGATTGATCTGGTTTCAACTGCAGCCTTCTGGCTTGCAGAGGGCACACACTCCGTGCTTCAGAGCACCTCCGCAAAAGCACTTACCACCGCCTCTTAGTGCTGAAAAGAACAGAGCTTTCTGACGTGAAACACTAATCTGATCGCAACAGACAAATAAATCCAAGCAGCACAACTTGGATGCCTCAAGTAAGGCGGGGGAGCGATGCGCCAATTATTAGATGAACTTCTGAACGAGATCGGTCGAAGAATTGGCCTTGATGGCCTGTCTTTGAATGAAGACAACACGCTTCTGCTTGGGCTCGAGAAAGAACTCTTCATGACGGTGCAGTGGCGCGAGGACACGCAGACCCTGCTGTTTAATGCGGTCGTGAACACACAACCTTGCGATGACCCGGCAAAGCTGAAAGCGCTGATGCAGACGAACTGCGTGCTGACGCTTGGCCATGGCATGAGCTTCAACATTGACCCGGCCTCAGACCGTATCAACCTGTCTCAGGTGGTCGACATTGCCGACAAATCTTCTTTCACTCTGCAGGAAAAGCTGGAGCAGTTCATCAGCACTTCTGCCTCCTGGCATGAGCGTCTGAGCAGCTCAGCCCCGCTTGAAATGGACTGGCAGCACTCTGCACCTGCAACAACAGAACATTCGTTTGAAACTTTGGGTATGAGAGTATGACCGCAATTAACCTCGCACATTTTCAAAACGCCATCGACAGCCATGTTGCTAACGGTAATTTGGACCAGAAGCTGACCGTGACAGATAGTGGCGCTTTGCAAACCCGCGAAGCAAGCTCCACACTGGCAGGCAAGTTGGTGTCCTGGCACAATCTCAGCTCTTCTGAGGGCACGCAAAAAGCTCAGGATCAAGGCGCATTTCGCACAGCTCTGCAAGACAAGTTTGGCAAAGAGCTGGGCGAACAGGCCTACAAATATGCCTGCAATGCCTGCGGATACACTGATGGAAAGTTTCATAGCCTGACGGTAAAGCAGATTTCTACAGGTATCGATTTCGCTGTGCTTCATAAGCATGAAGCTGAGGTGCAGAACAAAAGCATCATTAAGTACTTTGAGCAAAACCCGGAGCAATTATCGAGTGTTGGGTTGGCCCGTGTAAATGGTAGCAAGAATGAGATCAGCAAGCTGATTGCGAACAGGACATCTCAGGACTTTGATAGTAACGTACATGGCAAAGTAGAACACGAGCTTGCGGGCGCATTTAAGCAGAACCTCAGAGAAAACATGAGTAACACTGAGCTAGCGAAGGTCTTGGACTTTGTAAAAAGTTATGATCCAGTCCTCGATAACCTGCCTGCGCTGAATGAGTTACCAGAAATGGTGCAAGACACAGTAAAGTTTTCCAGGATGATTGCTGAGAAGGCAGATGTAAACAAGATGCAACCTTCAAACCTTGCGATCGTGTTTGGCCCTAACGTCGTAAAAGATGATAGTTTAGCTCCCTCGGAGCAATTTGGTCTAATTCAGGCTGGAAACAAGTTCTTCACCGCGTTGGTCGAGCGCGAACTGCCTGACGATTACTATTTGCGCATACCGAAAAACGATTAAACAAATAAAAGGCCGCTGAGTAGAACACTCAGCGGCCTTTTTTGCATATCTCAGGCTGGATTAGTTGCTCAGTTTTTCAGCCATGATCTGGATGGTTTTGACGTACACACCAGCGCGGTTCCAGGAGCGGATCACTTCGTAGTTTGGTGTGCCCGGCCCCCATGGTTGGCCTGGTTGCCAGCCGTAGGACATGAGGAAATGCGCGGTGGACGCCAGAGTATCCGCTGTGTTGTACAGCAGGTCACGTTTGCCATCGCCGCTGTAGTCAATCGCGAACTTGATGTAAGAGGACGCGAGGAACTGGGTCTGGCCGAGTTCGCCTGCCCATGCGCCCTTCATTTCGCTTGGCTGCAAGTCGCCTTTCTGGACAATCAGCAGAGCATGATACAGCTCGTTGCGGAAGAAATCTGCACGGCGGCAGTCATAGGCCAGCGTTGCCAGTGCGCGAATGGTATTCATCTTACCGATGCCACGACCATAGCCTGTTTCAAGGCCCCAGATGGCGGTGATGATTTCACGCGGAACACCAAATTCATTCTCGATGCGAGTGAAGAGCGCGTTGTGCTTCTTCATCAACTTGCGGCCTTTGTTGATCAGCGCATTGTTGACGCGAAGCTTGTAGAATTCTTCGAAGCTGAGTTTGAAGGATTTCTGATTGCGATCGTAGCCAATGACCTTACGGTTATACGTAATTCCGCTCAGTGACTTGTTGATAGTTGCCTTGGAGATACCCTGGGATTGCAGTGTATTTTTGTAGGATGCGAGCCAACGGTCAAAGCCTGCTCCAGTATCTCCACAGGTCGCTGCCTGGGCTGATGATACGCCTACAACTAACAGACCAGCGCCAAGTAATAGCCCGGCTTTTCTAGTTTTGACCTTTACAGTCTCAATAAATGATTCGAACACCCCAAACTCCTGCGTGATCACTAAGCAATTTTGATGGTTCTAACGAACAATATTAGCCAAATTGGCGGATAACTGAAAAATTTTGCAGTCCTAATATATTTATTCGCATTTTAACCTTGATCCTAACACCGGCATGTGTCCAACTAAAGGCCGTACACAGAACTGTTTTCAACATGCCTGATCGTTTTGGACAACCTATAGGCGCATAATTAAGGACAAGCTAACACTTAGCTGGACTTACGCAGGGGAAGGTATGCACTTAGACGCTAACCTCAATGAGGTGAGTCTCCAGGTTGGGAACTTGTGGTGAAAACAGACTTGGCGACCGGGCAACGTGAAGGTTTCCCATTGGGATATAACGGAGGAATGGGTATGAAATCCATCAAAACCATCGCTGCAACCGCAGTATTGGCAGCAGCAATGAGCACAACTGCTATGGCAGCGGACTTTAAACCTGCAGTTATCTTTGACATGGGCGGTAAGTTCGACAAGTCATTCAACGAAGCTGCTTACAATGGTGCTGAGGCTTTCAAGGCTGAAACCGGTATCGAATATCGCGAATTTGAGATCTCCAACGCTTCCCAGCGTGAGCAGGCTCTTCGCAACTTTGCTCGCCGCGGCATGAACCCAATCGTCGCAATGGGCTTCGCACAGGCAGCTCCAGTTGAAAAAGTTGCTAAAGAATTCCCAGATGTAAACTTTGCAATCATCGACTCCGTTGTTGATCTGCCAAACGTTCGCTCTGTTGTCTTTAAAGAGCAGGAAGGTTCTTACCTCGTAGGTATGATGGCAATGCTCGCTTCCCAGACCGGCAAGATCGGTTTCGTGGGCGGCATGGACATTCCGCTGATCTCCAAGTTCTCCTGTGGCTACAAGCAGGGCGCACTGACCACCAACAAAGACGGTGAAGTGTTCGCTAACATGACTGGTACAACTCCAGCTGCATGGAACGACCCAGTTAAAGGCGGTGAGCTTGCTAAGTCTCACTTCGCACGTGGCGCGGACGTGATCTTCGCTGCTGCTGGCGGCACCGGTCTTGGTGTTCTTCAGGCTGCTGTTGATGAAGACAAGAAGTTCATCGGCGTTGACTCCAACCAGAACCACCTGGCTCCTGGCAAAGTGCTGACCTCCATGGTTAAGCGCGTTGACGTTGCTGTTGCAAACGCATTCATGGATGCGAAAGAAGGCAAGTTCACCACCGGCATCCAGTCTCTTGGTCTTGCTGAAGACGGTGTTGGCTACGCAATGGACGAAAACAACGCTCCACTGGTTAGCGAAGAGATGAAAGCAGCTGTTGAAGCAGCTCGCGCAGATATCATCGCAGGCAAAATCACCGTTCATGACTACATGAGCGACATGTCCTGCCCATACTAAGATCTCTTAGTATGCTGGCTTAGGTCAGATTTCGGCCCCTGCCTGAACCTCAGGCGGGGGCTTTTTTATTGCCTAGCCGACCATTGGCCGCGGTGTTTGATTGCTGCCCAGTTGATCTATGGAGTCTTTCAGCAGGGATATGGCATCCTCAAAATGAGTGTCCTGCGCGATGGTTGAAAGACTGATGCGCAGCGCGTTGGTATCTGTGCGAGGCGCAGCCTGAAAATGGCGATGGGATAGCACCTCAACCCCGCGCAGAAGCGCAGCCTGCTCCACCAACTCCGCATTTTGCTGCTCCGGCAACTGCATCCATGTAAACAACTTTTCCTCACCACCTTGCAGCGTGATTGCCGGGAACATCGCCTTCAGGGCATTGTAGCGCCGCTTTAGAAGATCCCTTTTTATTTGCAGTGTTGCTTGCAGCTCTCCGCCCATGATCCATCTGGAAACGATCTCCACGTTGAGTGGAGAGGCCATCCATGTGCTTTCGCCAATGGCGTTTGCAAAGGCTGTTTTGACGTTGTTTGGAACATGGATGTAGCCAGTCCGAAGGCCTGCAGACATAACCTTGGACGGTGATCCTATCAGCACGGTGTTTTCTGGCAGGAGTTCCAGAAAACTCTCCTGATTTTGCGAGATGAAAGGCGTGTAGGGATCGTCTTCAATGACGGTGAGATTGTGCCTCTCAATGACGGCGGCCAGCCTTTGTCGCTCTTTGCTGGTCATTGTGTAGGTGGTTGGGTTCTGAGCGTTCGGAATGAGGAAAACGCCGCGAATATCGTGTTTACTGCAGGCATCCTCCAAAGCATCTGCAGACATTGCCCCCATATGACCATTTACATCACACTCCGCATCGATCGGTACAATCTGAAGCCCCAGAGCTGGCAGGACAGACAAAATGGGTGGGTAGATCATTGCGTCAACTGCGATGGCGTCTCCGCGGTTGAACATGGCTTGCAGAGCGATCTGAATACCGTGCTGGGCGCCACACGTAACGAGCGTTTGGCTGGGCCTGGCAGGAGCCCCATAAAACTTAGTGAGGAAGTGCGCGCCTATCTCACGATGCTGCGGTGTCCCCTCTGATGGGCCATACTCGTTGAGCGAATTGACGAGCGGATCTTCGCTCAGTTCTCGCAGCATGCTGCCCAGATCCGGGTTCAGGTGAGCCATCCCCAAATTGCGAGCAAGATCATAGCTCTGGATGCCTTCTGTGTTGGGCATTAGGCTCAACGGAGAGTGGGTGCTGCTGGTTTTGGCGATGTACGTGCCCCTGCCCGTTTCACCGCGCACTAGTTTCCTGCGCTCTGCCTCAGCATAGGCGCGGGTGATTGTCCCAAGCGTCACACCAAGCTGGTAAGCCAGCTCACGTTGTGGCGGCAGGCGATCACCTTCCACAAGGCGACCTGTCTGGATGTCGTGTTCCAAAGCCGTTGCAATGCTTAGGTATTTTGGGGAGGTGAGCTTATTAGGGTCAGGCTTCCACATTGTATTCATAACAATAAAGCAATTGATAGATACGATCGATACAATAACTTAGCACGCTGTGTAGATTGTATCAATTGACTGGAATGACAATATGGATTGGGCATCACTCAGCGCCTTTGCGATTTTTGTAGCCATTATGACCGGCACACCGGGACCGGGAAACCTGACCTTCATGGCAATTGGCGCCAGCGCCGGTTATCGCACCGCCTTTCCGGTTATTGTTGCGGCAGAGATCGGTAGCCTTGTGCTGAACCTATGTGTGGCCTTTGGGCTGGGCCAGCTGATGGCACGCGGTGGCCCATTGGTCACATTCTTCAAGTTCGCGTCCATGGCTTACATGACTTATCTGGCATGGCGCATCGTGCAGCTGAACATCAAGCCAAAGGGCGAAGTCAGCTTGCCAACCTTCTGGGAAGGTTTGCTTATTCACCCGCTTAGCCCGAAAACGTGGGCGATGAGCCTTGTGGCGTTCACAAGCTTCTTCGCAGCTAATGGTATGGGGCTTTATGAAAACGCCGCGATCCTGACTGCCGGGTTCCTGATTGGCGGCATGATCTCTCACAGCATGTGGGCGATGGTTGGGGTTTCAATTCTGAAGGTGATCGGAGAAGGAACCTTGATGCGCGGCATTACGATTGCCATGGCTGTTGCGATGCTTGCAGCCACTGCATGGTCTCTGCTTCTTTGATGATATCACTGGTGGCGTGATGCAAGCGCTGCCAGTGTACCTTCCAGAATTCGCTCCATTTTCGTGCGATCGGCCTGCTCCATAATGCCGATGATCGGAGCTTGGGTTTTGCCTTCATGATCCAGAATGGTTGCACCGCGGGCAAACTCACCGCCAGTTTCAACCAGAACGCCACAGACGATTGTTCTGGCAATCACTTCTGGATCCAATAGAGCTGCAGCAGCCAGAGGATCGGGCAGGATGAGAAGGTCTTCGTGGTACCAGGTCTGCCCTCGTTGACGCATGAAAGCACACATGTGCTCAGCAAACTTGGCGGGGATCGTATCCCCCAGACGATCAAAGATGCCATCAACCACATCCCCCGGGAGGGCATCATGAAGGCTTGGTTCCCACGGGATCATGGTTGTGTTAACCGCCTGTGAAAGTACCATTTTGGCGGCTTCCGGATCACACAGGATATTGAACTCAGCCGCCGGTGTGACGTTGCCTCTGCCATGACAAGTGCCGCCCATTGTCCATATGCGGTCGATCCCTGCTCCCAGGTCCGGTTCTTCGCGTAGCACCTCTGCCAAATTGGTCAGTGGTCCAATGGTCAGGATCTGGAGTTTGGGTCCACCAAGCTCAGCTTTTCGCAGGACATCTCTTAGCGCATTATGGGCTGTTTCACCTGAGGGTTTGAGCAGATGTTGTGGTCGCTCGACACCGCCCAAGCCGTCTTGGCCATGAACATAAACGGCATCGATCCGTTCACCAACAGTGGGATCAGACGCACCTTTGTGGACGGGAATATCTGCATTGCAGATCGCTAGTGTGTCCAGAATGTTTTGCGTGGCTTGTTCAACATCTACATTACCAAATGTGGTGGTGATGAAGTCGATCTTCTTACCTGCACCGATCAGCATCATGAGTGCGATGGCATCATCAATGCCGCCATCCGTGTCCACTGCAAAAACAAAATTATCCGGCACGTCACTCTCCCGGCGCACCTAACTGGCAACGCATATCCATCAATCTGGTTCAGTTTCAGCATTCTGCACTGGCAGACAAGCCCTCGTTTCCGTGGTCCTGACGCCAGATAGCTGACTTCATTGTGCTGCGAAGCATATCACGAAGGGTTACAGAAATGATTTATCCGCGATTTTGCAGTCTGAGGCCTTCTTGCAATATCCCCCTAGGGGGGATACAAGCGTGTCATGACTGAGAAGCATATACACCAATCCCATCCGGGAATTGTTAATCGCCTGAAACGCGCCAATGGGCACCTGCGCTCCATCATTGACATGATCGAGGATGGTCGGCCTTGCGTGGAAATAGCTCAACAACTTCATGCAGTTGAGAAAGCAGTGATGCAGGCGAAAAAGACCCTGATCTACGATCACCTCGACCACTGCCTTGATGATGCTGTCGATAATCCGGACGCAAATTCCGAGCAAACGATTGAAGAGTTCAAAGCAATCTCCCGTTACCTGTAGGGGGATATACTCAACTCAAGAAAACAAGAAGCCAAAGGAGTTTCCGCGTGCTTTCCGTACTCGCAAACCGTACCTATCGCCACCTGTTTCTTGCCCAAGTTATTGCGCTGTTCGGTACTGGCCTCGCCACTGTCGCGCTAAGCCTGCTTGCGTTCAACATCGCCGGAGATGAAGCTGGTTCCGTGCTTGGAACCGCCTTTGCGATCAAGATGATTGCTTATGTTGGGCTGGCGCCAATTGCTGCGGCTTTTGTTGAGCGTCTGCCACGGCGTACTGTGCTTGTGGGGCTAGACCTTATCCGCGCGGCGGTTGCCCTTGCACTGCCTTTCGTGACTGAGATCTGGCAGATCTACGTGCTCATCTTTGTGCTGCAATCGGCATCGGCTGCATTCACGCCAAGTTTTCAGGCGGTCATTCCAGACGTTTTGCCAGAAGAAAAGGACTATACAAATGCCCTCTCTCTCAGCCGGCTTGCCTATGATCTGGAGAACCTGCTGAGTCCAACGATTGCGGCTGGTTTGCTGTTGGTGATCAACTTCCATGGGTTGTTTGGCGGCACGGTGATTGGCTTCCTCGCTTCTGCGGCCCTTGTTGTGTCCGTCACCTTGCCCAAGCTGAAGCCGATTGAGAACCAACGCACAGTGAAGCGTATTACGCAGGGGACGCGTATCTATCTGAGCACGCCTCGCCTGCGCGGCATGCTGGCTGTATATCTGGCCGTTGCTGCAGGTGGTGCCATGGTGATTGTGAACACCGTGGTGATTGTGCAAGGCACGTTTGGGCTGCAAGCAGATGATGTTGCCATTGCTCTGGCTTTTTTTGGAGCGGGTTCCATGATTACAGCCCTCAGCCTGCCGAAGGTACTGGAGCGCTTTAAAGACCGGAGTGTGATGATCCTTGGTGCCAGCATAATGGCCGTGTGTCTGAGCTTTGGATTTCTTCTGAGCAGCTTTACGCAACTGCTGCCACTCTGGTTCCTGATGGGGCTTGGTTATTCTGCGGCACAGACACCCTCAGGCCGTGTTTTGCGGCGATCAGCCACGGGAAGTGATCTTCCTTCTGTGTTTGCCAGTCAGTTTGCGCTCAGCCATGTGTGTTGGCTGGTTGGATATCCACTGGCAGGCTGGGTTGGTTCCAGCTTTGGCATTCCCACCAGTTTTCTTTCCATGGCGGCTCTGGCGTGGATCAGCGTGTTTACCGCCATGGTGTTGTGGCCGAGCAAAGATGCGCAAAAGCTGCGTCATAGCCATGAAGACTTGCCAGACAACGATCCCCACTGGGCCAAAGGCGTCGACAAAGTGGGTAAGAGCCACGTGCATGAGTTCAAGATTGATGACTTGCACACTCGATGGCCGAGCAGTTTGTAATACCTGCTAATGATCAGATACGGCCCAGTCGCATTGCGATGGGCCAACTGATTTTGCGGAGTTCTTGCGGGTCACCCCAGAGGCCTGCAAGCTCTTCTGCAAAGCGGTCCATAAGACTTGCTTTACCTTCCTTGGCTGCCGCTTTCACTGATGACCATGTGCGGACGTAGCCGAGAAACTGCTCCAGTGTCCAATCTCGTTCAATAGACATTGCCGGGTAGCTTAGCTCCTCAAAAGGAAAGTCAAAACTGGCATAGCCATTGTCGACGTGTTGGCGCTCTGGTGGCCAGTAAGGGCCGATTTCATCGTAGTAGAACTGGAGGAAACGATCGTTGCACTTAGCGTTGTCGATGGAAAGCACTCCGTAACTGACGAGCGCCAGCACACAGCTGGGAGCGGCTATCCGTCTGGCTTCCTGATAAAAACTCGGCAAATCAAACCAGTGGGCGGCTTGTGCGGCAACGATCAGGTCAACACTGGCCTCTTTGGCTGAGCATTGCTCTGCGGGTTCTACGGCAAAGCGGATGTTTGGAACAGGTGCTGCATTTTCAATCTGGGAAGCGCTGACGTCGGTGGCCAGGACTTGCTGGATGTGTCGGGCAATCAAGGCGCTGAACTGGCCTGTTCCGCAGCCAACATCAACAGCAAGATTGTGATGCTTACACTGAGCAGCCAGAAACTCGGCAAGTTCAGGAGGATAGGTCGGGCGATACTTCGCGTAGTTCTCTCCAGCGCTCTGGAAATGTGATGCAGCCAGATCGTTTTGTGTCATGTGCAAGCCTCCCCTGTTGCCGATGAGAGACTAACAAAAAACGCGGCCCCGGTAAGGGACCGCGTTCTAAAACTTTTGCCTGTCTGACTGATTAGTTCAGTGGAGACAGGATGATTTCTACGCGACGGTTCTGTGCGCGGCCAGCTTCGGTTGCGTTGGAAGCAATCGGGCTGGTCAGGCCGTAACCTGCTGCGGAGATGCGTGCACCGTTGACGCCCTGATTGAACAGGTAGTTGCTGACGGAGTCAGCACGGCGCTGAGAAAGCTGCAGGTTGAACTGAGCGGAACCGGTGTTGTCGGTGTGACCGTAAACGTTCAGACGTGTCTGTGGGAACTCTTTAGCAACGAGAGCAACACTGTTCAGTACCTGCATTGCGCGGGAAGACAGAGTTGCCTGACCAACAGCGAAGGTCACATCGTTTGGCATGTTCAGAACGATCTGGTTGCCGTTGCGGGTTACGGAAACGCCAGAGGACTGGAGTTGCTGACGAAGCTGTGCTTCCTGACGGTCCATGTAGTTGCCGATACCGCCACCGATCAGGCCGCCTGCAGCGGCACCAACGAGAGCGCCTTCAACGCGTGCACTTTTACCACCAGCGATCGCACCGATGATCGCGCCGGTCGCAGCACCAAGGCCAGCACCGCCAGCGGTTTTGGAAATGCGGGACTCACCAGTGTACGGGTTGGTTGTGGTACATGCTGCAACGGAAAGGCCGAGAACAATAGCAATCGCGGCGTGCATCAGTTTTTTCATTTAAAATTCTCACATCGTAATTTTGAGGGTCAGATGAATCGTCGTGAATCTGGCCTCACTTCGAACATTAACCCTATCAAAAGCCACTGAGCGCCTAATACAAGTGCTCAAGGGGTGAGTGTCCTTGAATTCCACCGGATTTGTCGCTGAAAACAGCCATTTTCTTTAGTTTGTGATGGCAGTCACAAAAATCATCAATGAATTAAACAAAGCATTTTGACACTCAAAAATTTGCCACAATTTCAGCAATGCATTTTAAAGCATGCTGTTTAACGCCGTTTTTTCCTAAAAGACGAACACTAGAGGAAGCCCAAAACAGATAAGAAGGCGGGGTTCCATGAAAACGGTGCTTGCACTAGCATTCAGCATTCTCACTATAACAGGGTCATATGCTCAAAGCCCCAATGCTGATGATCAGCTGCTTTTTGCGCCGGACCAGCCTGCTCCGCCTGAACAGCCCTGCATTACCCTGAGCAACAAGAAAATCCTGTGCGGCAAAGCCGATGACAGTGGCAGCCAGCTGCTAAGTGTCTTCAAAGGGGTGCAGTACGGGCAAGCGGCGCGTTGGCAGCCTTCCAGTGTGTTTGATGAATATGAGCCCAACGGCTATGAGGCTTTGCAATATGGCGCTCGCTGTCCGCAGCCGATCTGGAATCCAAAAGATCAGCTGCGCGGTGAGGAAGACTGCCTCTACATGAACATCTGGGCACCGGCAGGTGCCATCAAGAACCTCAGCAAGCTGCCTGTTATGGTGTTTTTCCATGGTGGTGGTTTCATGGCTGGTGGGGCTGACAAGGCTTATCATGCTGCTGATGGTGAGATCATTGAGCTTTACACCGGCAAGTCTTTTTCCGCTGACCAGAACATCGTTCTGGTGACCGTCAACTTCCGCCTTGGCATTCTGGGTACATTGGCCACAGATGGGATTACAGGACAAGAACCGTCCAATGGTGGGAACTATGGTCTTCAGGATCAGCAGACAGCCCTGAAGTGGGTACAGAAACACATCACCTCATTCGGTGGAGATCCTGATCAGGTGACGATTTTCGGCGTCAGCTCCGGTGCGATGGCGGTTGGATTGCATATGTTCAGCGCAGACAGTTCCAAGGATCTGTTCCGTGCAGGGATCATGCAGAGCAGCGCAGCCTCCTATAAATACCGCAATAAGGAAGAAGGCCGGGATCTGTTTTACTTCTATCTGAAGTGCCTGCGCGCTGCTATTCGCAATCCAGAATCAGATGAATGTGCGTTGACGGCTCAGCTGGATGATCTTGAGAAGGCGACCACACGACAAATTCTTCTCGCTCAAGCTCTGCTGCAGGACTACCTCTTTAAAAAGGGCGTGTTCCTAAGTGCCCTGCCTGGTAGCATTGCGTTTTCGCCGATTATTGACGGTAGCTTCCTGAAGGAACAGCCAAATGTGCAGATGGAGAAAGGCAACGAGAAGCCTTTGATGCTGGGCTTCAACAAAGATGAAGGCGTCTTGTTCGCCAACTTTATTGACGCAACTGGCAATCTGAATGCGGTAACGTTTAATGGCATTCTTGGACGTGACTATGAAAATCCGATGCTGATCGTTGGGCGTGAGGGTTATGGCGCGCAAACGCCTGCTGCTCATGGCCTACAGCCCAAGACACCGTCAACAGCTCTTGCCAACTTGATTGGCAATTCTGTTTTTGCTTGTCCGACGATGTCTGCAAACATTGAACGAGAGAAGCCAACCAACAATACGTGGCTTTACTTCTTCGCGCAGACGTCCGTTGAGAACATGGAGAAGCCCCCTACAAATCCGAAGGTGAATAACGTTTGCGGCCCGCAAAACCAGTGGGGCAACGCCTGCCATGCTTCGGAACTGCCGTTTGTCTTCAACAATATGCCGCCAAACTCGACGGAAGAAGACAAAGCCCTTGCTGTGAAAATGAACGCTCTTTGGGCTCAGTTTGCCAAGACACCGGAAGCAGGTCCTTCAAAAGACTGGAAGCTTTGGACATGGCCCAAGATCGGCAATCCTTCAAACTTCAACGTGTTGCAGGGTGCGGATAGTGATGCGAACTTTGAAGATTTATTTGAGCAGTCTGACTGCGCATTCTGGCTAGGAGAAATAATCGAGAAGAATGCAAATGCCATTCTCATTCCCAAACAGTTGCCACAGGAATAAAAAAGTCTTTTCAAAGTGTTAGGAAAAAGAACTGGCGAAGCAGATGATCTCATCTATCTCACTAAGGAGCCTTAAGAAGAGATGGTACAGACGAGTGGATTCGAACCACCGACCTTCGGAGCCACAATCCGACGCTCTAACCAACTGAGCTACGTCTGCTTGCCAGTGGCGCGGAACATAGGTTCAATTTTTGAGGTTGGCAAGTCCCTTGAAACATCAAAATGAAAAAAGTCCACAACACTGATAAAAAATTGCCACTTACCCACTGCGACTAGGTGGTTTCACTCTGTTTTTCAGAGGCTTAAACACAAAATCCTCCCGCCTGAGTTGCAAAATGCTGTGCAATCCAATCGGGAGGATATGTATTTTTTTGGAAAAAAATTAGCCGGGCTTATGCGAGCTTCATTTCTTTCATGGACTTGTCGAACGCCTCTTTGGCTGGCTGAGACATGCTGGTCGCAAGTTTCGTTGCTGTTTCCTGCATATCTTTCACCTGCTGGCTGATCGTGTCGTACTGTTTACGATTGTAAGCAGACTGAAGTTCGATCGCTTCAGACAGGCTCTTCACACCAAACATGTCGCGGATATGCGAGAATGCAGCTTCGGAGTTATCCTTTGCAGCATCGACAGCCTTGAGGTTGATTTCCATAATGCTGTCGCGAGTCACTTCCATGGTCTCTTCGAGCATTGCGGTTGCTTCTTCAGAAGCAGATTTCACTTTTGCATAACCTTCACGAGCCTGATCGACGCTCTTTTCGGTCATTTCCTGGATAAATGCAGGTACTTCCATTTTGTTCATAGCAAACACCTCATTCTCTACAGACTTAGTAGCTTTCTGAGCGGTCTCTTCAGCCTTTTTCTCGGATTTCGCAGTATCAACTTTTGCAGTAGTCATTGGGATTGCTCCTTATCGTCTTGGGAGGAACACAAAGGATCGAGAGGGAGAAAACCGTCTCCCCTTAGGTCAACTTGAGATTAATATAGGAGTTATTTTGTGCATTGCAACATTATTTTGCAGTGCAATAAATGCAATCTCACTTAAGCCGCTGATTGGAAGAAGAAAACTTTTTTATTCTGGCGGTGCAAATCTCAGCCTTGCAGCGAGAAGTTTCAGAAGCACACCATGAACGAGGCGAGGATACGCCTCATTCTCTGCTTTTATTAGAGGGAGACTCAGCTCCTAAACAGCCCTTAAAAATCACCGGCTTTCTTGGCAACTTCTTTGACTGTGCGAGAGGCTTTCTCGCCCATCTCACGCATTTGAGCACCAGTCTGTTCCATCTGCTTGTGCAGATACTCCTGCTGAAGGCTCACCAGCTCTTCCATATCTTTAACCTGAAACATGCGCTGTGCGAGTTCGAATGCAGAGTTTACGTTTTGCTCTGCAAACGCGAGGGCCTGGCGGTGCATATCGGAGGAATCCTCCTGCATTGTGCTTGAAGCATCTTCCATGCTGCTGACCGCATTCTCGGTTGCATCCATGAAGTGATCAAAAGCCTTGCGTGCCTGATCGATGCTTCGATCAGCAAATTCGCGCATTTGATCTGAAACTTCAAAAGGAACTTTTGTATCTACCATGCTCAAGCCTCCACCCTTCGTGTTTAAGGTTCTGTTGGTCGTGCAGAAAGGGCCTATTCCCTCCCCTATTTGCAACTCGTTTACTCTGGTGTGGCAATGCTATACTTAACCATAGGGAAAGAAAATAGGAGCTTAGACGAGCACCGCAGTTTACGGTACCTTAAGTATACAAGGATTGGGGGGTGAATAATTGAGCAGGTTGCTTCTATTGGAATTGACAGATGCGAACTTCAGCCTTCATTTGTTAAAGTCTAAGCCTTTATCAGGATTTAGCTTTTGAAAATGCCGGTGGGTGGGTTGCCATGAATGGCAAGCTCTGGTTTTTCAAAGCTTACAGATAAGTTAGGGTGGGGCTATAATTGGGAAAATATACCCCTGATAAATTGAGGCAGGTTTCTTTAGTAAGCTTACAGCAAAACCGCTGAAGTCGCTTACATGCCCGTTTCAAACCAGATATCATTTGATAGCACCGCCCGCATTGTGCCTTGGTGCCTGTGAAAGAGAGTAGATTGCGTTTCTCAACCAACCCCTTCTTGGGAAACCTTCAGAGTAAGGACCGAGCTCGTGGCTGACTTTGTCTTTAAACGCCGACAACGGCCGATCCGCTTCACTTGGGAGCTGGACCAAAACGGTTGCTTTCGCAGCTTCTCGAAGGAGTTCGCCGAGCTTTTGGGCCCACAGGATGCCGCGCTGATCGGCTTGCCGTTTGATGCTGTCCGCAAAAAGCTGAAAATGGGTAAGGTGCCTGCGATTTCCAAGGCAATCAAAAAGCAACGCGCGATTACCGGCGCGACAGTGCTTTGGCCTGCCTGTAACTCAAACAAAGTTGTTCCTTTGGATCTCTCTGCACAGCCAGTGGAGACAAAGAGCGGTGAGTATGACGGACTGCGTGGATTTGGGGTTATCCGCAGTGTTGATGCCAAGAAAGCCGAAGAGATTGTTGATCCGCTTGTAGTTCTTGCCAAACTACGCGCGACGCTGAATGAAGAGAGCGATGATACAATTGCCCCTTCCGACGCAGCTCCTGCTGAACCAGAAGCAGTTGTAGCGCCGGATTTGGCACTTACGCTTGAACATGATCAACCTGAGCGCTTTGTTCAAGATGAAGTGGCACCCATTGAAGCGCTTTCCGAAACAGAACCTCATCTGGCGCCTGAGATCGTTGATGAGCTGCTGGATGATGGCGTGACTGCTCCTGGTTTTCTTCAGAGCGAGCCAGATATTCCTGAGCTGATCATCGACTTCAACGAGGAAGAAGATGAGGACGCGGAAGATAAAGCCGCATCGGAGCTTGCTGAAGATCAGCCGGAGCATGATGCCTCTGAAGAAATAACGGCAGAGGCCGCAATTGTTGTTGAGACGGTTGCAGAAGCTGAAGATGATAGTGAGCCGGAAGCCGACATTCCAGCGGCTGCGGAAAAGCCTTCTCATGAGGAAGGCCTGCACTTCCTTCAGGAAGAAGAAGAGCTAGAGGTTGAAGAGAACGAAGGCTTTTTGCAGCTGACAGATGCAGACGTTCTTCGCGATCCAACCGATCCTTTAGAGATTGCCGTTCCGGCTGAAGCTGAGACTCAGATGGAAGAGCCATCTGAGCCAGCAATGGCAGATGCTGAAGCCCCTGCTCCTGAACTGGCCGAACACGCAACAGCTGAGACAGATCTGCAGGCTTTTGAAGAGGATCTTACAGAGCCTGAAGCAGTGGCAGCGGAGGCCGTTGAGAGTGTTAGCGCTGCGCCGATCATTCCTGAGCCAACCAGCAAGGATGATTTTGAGCGCGCCATTGCCAATCTGCCTGATGCACCTCAGAAGCAAAACAGAGCTGGCCCACGCAGCCTTGCGGAGCTGACCAACAGCATTGTGCGTTTGGTCGACAAGCATCCAGTTGCCCGCGAAAACACTGGTCTTTCTAAGCCTGAGCAGGACGCATTCGACAAGATTGCCCGTGCACTCGGCGCTGAAAAGAAAGAAGAGCAGTCTGCAAAGGTTGCAGTTGCTCCGGCTGAAGCCGTTGAAGACATTCCGGCAACACCAGAGGAAGCAGCAGCCGTTGCTGTTGCAGAAACCGATGTTGTTGAACATGAAGCTTCAGAAGAAGCCACTAAAACCCCAGACAATATCATTCCGCTGCCGGCAGAGCCTACTCCACGCGAAGACGCTGTGGAGGCTGAGCCGAAGCAAGACAATGTGACCCATGTGGTCCTGCCTCGTGTCCCGCCGGACATTGAGGAAGCAGCAGAGCGTGCACGTGAAAAAACCGGACGCATTCCAGACAAGCCAATCGTCGCACCAATTGATCCGCGTTTACTGGATCGCTTGCCGATTGGCGTTGCTGTTGTTCGTGATCGAGACGTTGTTTACGCCAATGATACATTGCTCGAGCTGCTTGGGTACGAGCGTTTCGAAGCACTGAACGAGGCAGGTGGTCTGGAAGCAATCTTCGCTGAGCCGGAAGAATGCCCTACTCCAAGCCCTCAAACCGTGGACCGGATTGTTCATGTACGACTTGCGGAAGGCGGTGTGCTTTCTGTTGACGCACGTATGCATGCGGTTCCGTGGAATGGCGCTCAGGCTCTGATGATTTCAGTGGTCGAGAAGATCCAGAATGAGGCCACAGCAAGCACCTCTGCACCTGCATCGCATACCTCAGCTCCGGTAGCTCCCAGTTCTCAAGTGGAACATCTGCATACGCGGATTGAAGAATTGGAGTCTGTGCTGGCCACAGCAACCGACGGTGTGCTCGTGATGGATCAGCGCGGCATCATCCGCAGCGCGAACCACTCAGCTGAAGCGTTGTTTAATGCTAGCGAGGACGATCTTCTCGGTGCCCCGTTTACAACCTTCCTAGCAGATGAAAGCCACATAGCTGCGCTCGACTATCTGGATGGTCTGGTTGCAAACGGCGTTTCCAGCGTGCTCAATGACGGCCGTGAGATAATTTGCCAGACATTGGATGGCGATATCTTTCCAACCTTCCTAAGCATGGGGCGTGTCAGCGGTGCAAACGAGCAACTGTTCTGTGCGGTTCTGCGTGACATCACGCAGTTCAAACGTGCTGAAGAAGAGTTGGTCAGCGCGCGTTACAAGGCTGAGGAAGCCAATACGCATAAGTCCGAGTATCTGACCAAGATCAGCCACGAGATCCGTACACCTTTGAATGCCGTGATCGGGTTCTCCGAGGTGATGCAGGAAGAGCGTTTCGGTGAGCTGGGCAATGTGCGTTATAAAGAGTATGCGCGCGATATTCATCGTTCTTGCTCTCACATGCTGACACTCATCAATGATCTGCTTGATCTTGCCAAGATTGAAGCCGGTAAGATGGATCTGGCATTTGAAGCCGTTTCAGCGGCGGATATCATCAATGAATGCGTTGCTTTATTGCAGCCTCAGGCCAATGAGCAGCGGGTCATCATTCGTGCAAGCACGCCGTTATCCGTGCCGAAGATTGTTGCTGATCCAAAGACGCTTCGTCAGATCACGTTGAATCTGCTTTCCAATGCCATCAAGTTCAACCGATCCGGTGGCCAGGTGATTGTCTCGCTTGTGCTTGATCCTAATGGTGAAGTTCATTTGCGAGTTCGCGATACGGGCCACGGCATGTCGAAGGCTGATCTTGAAGCAGCGCTTCAGCCGTTCCGCCGTCTCAACGCTTCAGCCTCAACAGAAGGGTCTGGTCTTGGTCTTCCATTAACCAAAGCCCTTGTGGAAGCGAACCGCGCTTCGTTTTCAATAAATTCTGAAGAGGATGAAGGTACGCTGGCTGAAGTCACCTTCCCACCTCAGCGAGTTCTCGCCGAATAACGCGCTCCTGTGGTGGCTTGACCATCGCAGGAGATCCGCATGCTCACACTGGCCGCTTTGGAAGACGCTTCGCACGAGTTGCGGCGCTACATGGTGCCAACAGCGCTTTACAGCTGGCCCTTGCTGAATGACGCACTGGGGTGTGAGGTTTTCATCAAACATGAGAACCATGCGCCTACGGGCTCCTTCAAAGCCCGCTGTGCCCTGCTCTATCTTCTGCGCCAATCTCAACGCCATATCAGCTCGACTAGTTTTGTCGCCGCAACACGCGGAAACTTCGGCTTAGGCATGGCCTGGGCCGCTAAGGTATTGCATCAGCGAGCTGCGATTGTTGTCCCACAAGGAACCTCCAAAGAAACGACTGGAGCTATACAAAGCTACGGCGCCTTCCTCATTGAGCATGGGAAAGATTTTGAAGAGGCTCACGACTTCGCCTGCCAGATGGCTGAGGATTCCAAGCAGGTGCTTTCTCCCGGATTTGACTATGATCTCGTTTTGGGTGCAGCCACTTATGCGCTGGAGATTTTCCGCGCGATTAAGGACCTTGATGCGATCTATGTTCCTGTTGGTTTGGGCACAGGCATCTGCGGTCTGATTTCCGTTCGCGACCTCTTTGGGTTGAACACAAAGATCATTGGTGTGGTTGCGGAGAAAGCGGATGGTTGCGCCCGATCCATGGAAGCTGGTGAGTACACACTAACATCTTCCGCCAACACCTTCGCTGAGGGCATCAGTGTGAGAGGCCCAGCCAGAGAGGCATTTGCATTAATCCGATCCGGTGCGGAGCGCATTATACGTGTAAGTGAAGACGAGATCGCAGAAGCTATCCGGTTGCTCTACCGCACTACGCACAATGCCAGTGAAGGAGCTGCTGCAGCTGGTCTTGCTGGCCTTTCAAAAGAACGAGGCAACCTGCAAGGTAAGAAAGCCTCCTTTATTTTATGCGGTCAAAACATGAACCGTATCTGGATGGCCAAGGTGCTTCAGGGCGACACGCCTATTCCGTAAAATTGGAATCATTTCCGTTCGTTAGACATGGTGCAAGCGTGTACTTTTCCTCTTTCCGGCTCACTTGTTTTCAACAACTCTGAGTTTTTCAGTAAACTTTTTGACTGCGTATACGTAAGCCGCAATTGAAAATCATTCGCAATTGCAGGCAGATAGCAGCAAAAAAGCTGAATTTCATAGTTTAGAATAGTTCTATCTCTTTGTTTTCACGTAGTTTATTAGTTGACAGCAAAAGTCAACTTTCCGATATAACGGCAAATGACAAGCGTTTGCAGACGCATATTCGATCACTCAGGAGACTATCGATGAAGACGTTGCTTAAGGGAATTGGGCTGTCAGTAGCTGGCTTCGCACTTGGCACAACTGGCCTTGTTGCTTCTGCGCAGGCAGAAGGTGAAGTGAACATTTACTCTTACCGCCAGCCGGAACTGATCAAACCGCTTCTCGATGCGTTTACTGAGAAAACCGGTGTTAAAACCAACGTTGTTTTCGCTAAGAAAGGCCTTGGCGAGCGCATGAAAGCTGAGGGCAAGAACTCTCCAGCTGACATCCTGCTTTCCGTGGACATCGGACGTCTGCAAGGCGCTAAAGATCTTGGTGTTACTCAGGCCGTTGAAAACGACTCTATCAATGGCAACATTCCTGCAAACCTGCGTGACGCGGAAGGCCACTGGTTCGGTCTGACCACCCGCGCACGTGTTATCTACGCATCCAAAGATCGCGTTGCTCAGGACAGCATCACTTATGAAGAGCTTGCTGATCCAAAATGGAAGGGCCGCATCTGCACACGCTCTGGCCAGCACGTTTACTCCATCGGCCTGTTTGCTTCCATGGTTGCACACAAAGGCGACGCTGAAGCACAGAAGTGGCTGGAAGCAGTTCGTGACAATCTGGCACGCAAGCCAACCGGCAACGACCGCGCGCAGGTTAAGTCCATCTTTGCTGGCGAATGTGACATCTCCTTGGGCAATACCTATTACATGGGTAAAATGCAGACCAACGAGAAAGATCCTGAGCAGAAGGATTGGGCGAACTCCGTACGCATCCTGTTCCCGAATTCAGCTGATCGCGGCACTCACGTGAACATCTCCGGTATGGTTCTGGCAAAGCATGCACCGAACAAAGACAACGCAGTGAAGCTGATGGAGTTCCTTGCTTCTGGCGATGCTCAGGCTATCTACGCAGCGCAGAACTTCGAGTACCCAGTTAAGCCAGGTGTTGAGCCATCTGAACTGGTTGCCTCCTGGGGTACCTTCAAAGCTGATCCAATCTCTCTGAACGAGATTGCAGCAAAACGTGCGAAAGCAAGTGAACTGGTTGACGTGGTTGGTTTCGACAACGGCCCATCCAGCTAAGTTCCAATATCCAAATTGAGTTGAAGCCATTCCATGACATCCAGACACGGACATAGTGGATCGCCACAATACAGAACTGCCGCCCCCTCTTCTCGAGGGGAGCGGCTTCTCGCGTTTGGTACCTACTTTTTAACCGGCCTCGTCGTGATGCCGGTTTTCGCAATTGTTATTATGGCTATGGGGTCTTCGGGCAATCTGTGGCCGCACCTAATTTCAACCATTCTGCCGCGCTCAATCTCCACCACGTTTCAGTTGATGGTTGGCGTTGGCATTATCGTTTTCGTGGTTGGTGTCAGCACAGCCTGGCTTGTTACTATGTGCCGTTTTCCTGGGCGGCGCTGGTTTGATCTGGCATTGCTGCTGCCATTCGCTGTTCCAACCTACATTATCGCCTTCTCTTACGTGGAACTGCTGGATTACACAGGCCCGGTTCAAGGCCTGATCCGCGATATCTTCGGCTTTAAAACCTCACGTGACTACTGGTTCCCAGAGATCCGCTCTCTTGGTGGCGCCATGTTCGTGATGGGGTTTGTTCTCTATCCTTATGTTTATCTCAGCGCACGCGCATCCTTCCTGATCCAGTCAGCTTGTGCTCTTGATGTTTCCCGCACGCTCGGTGCTGGCCCAATACGCCTTTTCTGGAAGGTTGCACTGCCTTTGGCGCGCCCTGCTATCGTGGTTGGTGTGACACTGGCATTGATGGAATGCCTGAACGACATTGGAGCTGTTTCCTTCTTCGGCGTTCAGACACTTACGTTCTCCGTCTACGATACCTGGCTGAACCGCTCTAACCTGACCGGTGCTGCCCAGATCGCGACTATCATGCTGGTATTCGTTCTGGCACTGATGTTTATCGAGTACTACGGTCGTCGTAAGCAGCGTTTTCATCAGACAACCGGTACATATCGCGCTCTGCCAAGCTACGAGCTGAAAGGCTGGCGTGGCTGGGTTGCTGCTGTCGTCTGTGCGCTGCCGATTGTGCTGGGCTTTGTGTTCCCTGCACTGCTGCTGCTGAGCCGAGCGAGCCGACGTGTTGAAGATCTGTTTGAGCCAGCCCTCTGGGCTGCTGCAGGCAACACGCTCTGGCTCGCTGCTGTGGCTGCCGCTGTTTCTATCGGCATCAGCCTGACCCTTGCTTATCGCCGCCGCCTGTTCCCAAGCAAAGTGACCACCACATTGGGCCGCATTGCTTCCATCGGCTATGCCGTGCCGGGAACCATTCTGGCGGTAGGTATTTTGTTCCCCGTTGCTGCACTCGACAACATGATCTCAGAGGGCGCAGAAGCCATGTTTGGTTTTGGTACAGGCCTTCTGCTCATCGGTTCAGGTACTGCGCTCATCTACGCCTATGTTGTGCGTTTTCTGGCGATGTCCTACGGTCAGATCGATGGTGGTTTTGGCAAGATCACACCGCATTACGATATGGCATCCCGAAGCCTGGGGCAGACTGCCTGGGGAACCTTGGGCCGTGTACATATGCCATTGATGAAGCCTGTGATCTTGTCAGCCACGCTGCTTTCATTCGTAGAATGCATGAAGGAGCTTCCTGCAACGTTGCTGCTGCGCCCGTTTAACTTCGAGACGTTAGCAACTACGGTTTACAATGCCGCCTCTCGTGAGGCCTTTGAGGACGCTGCATTGCCTGCGCTCTGTATCGTGCTGGTTGGGATCATCCCGGTTATCATGCTTGCCAAGACAAGCGCTGATACATTCCGGGAGAAGCGCGGTAACACGCGAGCTGCAAAAGGTGCAGCAATGATGCCTGCCGAGTGACTTTGACCCGAAATTAGAACAATAAAAAAGCCGCCGAGAACTTCTCAGCGGCTTTTCTTTTATAAGAAGCAGTTGAACCCGTTCGCTATCGCGTCGCTGCAGCCAGTTTCAGAGCCATACCAACAAAGACAACAGACGCAATCCGGTTCATGACTTTTTGAGCTGTTACGGACTTGCTCAGGCGATCGCCAATGGAACCGGCTGCGAAGGCGATAGAGCCAAAAACCAAAATAGCAGAAACCATAAACACTATACCGAGCTGCAAGAACTGCGGCATGACCGGACCATAAGCAGGATCAACAAACTGCGGGAAGAACGAAAGGAAGAAGATCGCGACTTTAGGATTGGTGATGTTCATGATCACGCCCCGGCGATAAAGCGGGATCATCGAAGAATGATCAACCTTACTGTTCTGCTGAACAGGCTCTGGTTTTGCTCTGAACGCTCCCCAAGCGAGATACAGCAGATAACCAACACCAAGCACCTTCACAACAGTAAACGCCAGCTCAGACGCCTGAAAAATAGCAGAAACGCCAAGCGCAACCGCTGTTGTATGGAAGATGAGACCTGTACAAAGCCCCAACGTGACCGCAATCCCAGCCATGCGCCCGCACACAGCGGACTGTGTCAGCACAAAGATGTTATCCGGCCCAGGTGCCAGTGCCAGCAAAACAGTGACGGTGAAGAAACCAGCCAGTACGTCTATTGGGATCACACGGTGCTCCATCATTCAGAAATCCGAAGCGCACAATGCCTGATCTTCTTTAATGGAGCAAGCGTTTCAGCTCTAATCGAGCGCTAATGTCGCCTCGATTTCAATCTTTAAGTCAGGGTGAAAGAGGTTCTGAACTTCTACGAGTGAACTGGCAGGCCGATTGTCACCATAAGCATCTGCAAGAACAGATCGCAGCTCACCCAGCTCAATCAAATCTGTCACAAAGATTGTCACTTTAACCAGATTGGCAAGGCTTACACCTTCTTCCGCAGCAACTGCAGTTATCTGCGACAGGATCTCTTTAGCCTGCTGATCTGCTGCCTGCGCTTGAGCATCAGTCGCGAAAGCTGTGAGACCTGAGATGTGTAGCATTCCCTGATGTGCTACTGCATGCACATACGGACCAACTGCTTCAGGAAGGCAAGAGTAGGTTTTGCGTTGAAGAGGCATGACCAGAGTTCCCCCAAATTATGAGTTTAGATCTAGTTCGTCTTTGGCATCGGCATTTTTTGAAAACAGAGGCCCCGGTTTCCAAGCGTAGCTTTTACGCCGATTATTATAGAATTGAAGGAGACGGTTTTCCGGATAAATGTACTTACTAAAGAAGTAATAGAGCATCTTGACTTGAATGAATGGTTTGATGCTCTCAAACCATTGCTTCTTTTTGTGCCCAACACCATCAATTAGAACAAGTTTGAGTTCTCCATCAGCGAGTTCTTGGACGCAAATGTTCCATGGGCGAATGTCCTGACACAACACGGCATCTTTCACCAAATCACGCCGAAAGACTTTAAGAGCCTTTTTAAAGCGATCCGTTTGGATAAATAACTGATCTTCCTGCAATATCTTCATCAGAATTTGAGAGGGACGTCCTGATGTTTCGTCCGTGATCAAATCAAACATCGCACCGAAGCCCAGATTGGTCTCAGCTCGGCCTCTATAATTGGATATTGCAATGAAGTCTCGCTGCCCTCTTTGATCAAGCAGTTTCTCAAAAAGCTGCGCCTCCGCCTGTGTGGAGCCGGCAGCAGGTCCCTCTGAACTACGGTCTACTTTAATGCAGATCTTCGGGTTTTCCGGATGCTGATAGATGTTGCGAATACCACCAGACGCGATCAATTGCTCTTCATTCAGAGTTATCACAGAACAGATACCTTCGTTGAGAAGGGTCGTATTTAACAATTATTCTTATTAGTTACAAATAAAAAGAGAGGACAAATTGCCCTCTCTTGTCTTGCTCAGAATGAAGCTTGGTTAGTCTACCAAGTTTGCTTCAGTTTTTTCTTTTATCTCTTCCAGGGTCACACCGTCGGCCATTTCGACGACTTTCAAGCCGCCTTCAACTACGTCGAACACACCAAGATTGGTGATGATGCGGTCAACGCAGCTCACGCCGGTTAGTGGTAGGGCGCATTTATGCAGCAGCTTTTTGTCACCGCGTTTGTTGGTGTGGTCCATGATGACAACAACGCGTTTAACGCCAGCCACCAGGTCCATAGCACCGCCCATGCCTTTGACCATTTTGCCCGGGATCATCCAGTTGGCAAGGTCACCTTCTTCGGAGACTTCCATTGCGCCAAGGATGGACAGGTCGATGTGACCGCCACGGATCATGCCGAAGCTATCTGCGGATGAGAAATAGCTGGTGCGATCCAGTTCTGTGATGGTCTGCTTGCCAGCATTGATCAAGTCAGCGTCGACTTCATCCTCAGTCGGGAACGGCCCCATGCCGAGCATGCCGTTTTCAGACTGCAGTGCAACGTTCATTCCATCAGGAATGTAGTTTGCAACGAGTGTCGGGATACCGATGCCAAGGTTTACGTAGAAACCGTCCTGGAGTTCTTTCGCCGCGCGGGCGGCCATTTCGTCACGATTCCAAGCCATGATTAATGTCCTCCCTCAAGCTTCGCGTGTGGTGCGCTGTTCGATGCGCTTTTCGAATGAACCAACAACGATACGATCGACGAAGATACCCGGAGTATGGATCTGATCCGGATCCAGCTCACCGATCTCTACGAGCTCTTCAACCTCCACTACGGTGGTCTTACCAGCAGTTGCCATCATTGGGTTGAAGTTGCGTGCAGTTTTGCGGAAGATCAGGTTGCCTTCTTTGTCGGCTTTCCATGCTTTCACGAGAGACAGATCTGAGATCAGACCGGTTTCCATGATGTAGGTTTCACCGTTGAAGTCTTTGTGCTCTTTGCCTTCCGCGATCAGGGTGCCAACACCGGTCTTGGTGTAGAAACCCGGGATGCCTGCACCGCCTGCACGAATACGCTCTGCCAGAGTACCCTGAGGGTTGAACTCCAACTCAAGGTCACCATCCAGATACTGGCGCTCGAAGGTTGCGTTTTCGCCAACGTAAGAAGACACCATCTTCTTGATCTGGCGTGTCTGCAACAGCAGACCCAGACCGAAGTCATCAACACCTGCGTTGTTCGAGATGGCGGTCAGGTCTTTTGCGCCGGAATCTCGCAGCGCAATAATCAGGTTTTCAGGAATGCCACAGAGACCAAACCCACCTGCCATGACGATCATTCCGTCAAAGGTAAGTCCTTCCAGAGCAGCGGCAGCACTTGGATAAACTTTATTCATTATAAACTCCCAATACATGAGTTGGTAAAACTCACGTTTCTCATTCCCCAGAACGCAAGCAATACCGCCTTTTCATGCTGGCAACAGGATCTGACAAATCCATCAGTGTCAGCATCCTGCCTTTCCCTCCTAGGGAAAATAGGTATAGCGACGTCACCGTTGATAGACGTGTTTTATGTCCTCGCCAAGTGCTCTTTGTACCGAGAACGACTATTTATTGAGGTGAAAACCATAAAGCTGGGAGGAATGAGTGTTTGCAGTGCACAATTGCGCGAAAAAACCTCCCAGATTCATGAAGTTTCCTAAAGGTGGGCTGCTGCGAGTCGCTCTTCTTCCATGCGCTTTAGTCTTTGCCGCTTTGTGAGGAGAGAGGCAAAGATGACACCAACAGTCACCAGAGCGACTAGAATGGTGCAAATGGCGTTGATCTCAGGCGTGACCCCCAAACGGACTTGCGAATAGATCTTCATTGGCAGGGTCGTGGATCCCGGCCCTGAGTTAAAGCTCGCAATCACCAAATCATCCAGTGACAAAGTGAAAGCCAGCATCCAGCCTGCCAGCACGCCCGGGAAGATCTGTGGGAACGTGATGCGGAAAAACGTGCGGACAGGTGGGCATCCCAGATCCATGGCAGCTTCTTCCAAGGATCTATCAAAGCCCGAGAGACGAGACTGGACTACGATTGCCACGTAACACATTGAGAATGTGGTGTGGGCGATCATGATTGTCCAGAAACCACGGTTTTGATCGATGGCTACGAAGAGCAGCAGTAGAGACAAGCCGAGAATGACTTCTGGCATCACGAGCGGTGCGTAGATCATGCCGGAGAATAGAGTTCGTCCAAAAAAGCGCCCCTGCCTTGCTAAAACCAGCGCTGACAACGTTCCAAGCACAGTGGCCAGTGTGGCTGATGTGAGGCCGACACGAAGCGTGACCCATGCGGCTTCTAAAAGCTGCTCGTTTTGAAGCAGAGAGGCGTACCATTTGGTTGAGAAACCGGTCCATACCGTTACCAATCGTGACTCATTGAATGAGAACACAATCAGGATAACGATTGGCAAGTAGAGGAAACTGAAGCCCAAGATCAGCGATGTGAGATTGAACCAGCTTGGTTTCGACGGCATCACCCATCCCCCTCAGTACGACGGGTCTCATGCCGCTGGAACAACATAATTGGGATGATCAGCAAGGCCAGAAGGACGATGGCCACAGCAGAGGCGACTGGCCAATCGCGGTTGGAGAAGAACTCGACCCAGAGCGTTTTACCGATCATGAGGGTTGAAGAGCCGCCCAAGAGATCTGGGATGACAAACTCGCCAACAGCGGGGATGAAGACGAGGAAGCAACCCGCAATCATACCCGGTAGAGCTAGAGGAACCGTGACACGCCAGAATGTCTTCCATGGCGGGCAGCCAAGGTCTTCTGCTGCCTCAATCAATGTGGTGTCCAACTTTTCAAGAGAGGAGTAGAGCGGGAGCACCATGAAAGGCAGATAGGAGTAGATGATACCGATATAGACAGCGATGCTGGTGTTGAGGATGACCAGCGGCTCATCGATTATACCAATCGTGATCAATGCCTGATTGAGCAAACCATCTGTTTTGAGAATGCCGATCCAAGCGTACACACGGATTAGGAAGCTGGTCCAAAATGGTAGGATCACCATCATCACTAATGTCGGATGCCAGCTGCGTGGAGCGCGTGCCATGCCGTAAGCAATTGGAAAGCCGACCAGCAAAGTCAGCAATGTGGATAGGAAAGCAATTTGCAGACTAGAGACATAGGCCTGCCAATAAAGGGCATCCTCCGCCAGCCAAATATAATTGTCGAGTGACCATCGCTCTGCTGCTTCCCACAGGCCGGCAAGACCTCTGCTCCAATCAATGACAGGCAGATAGGGCGGAATTGAAACTGCGGCTTCTGATAGGGAGATCTTTGCGACAATGACAAAGGGCACCAGAAAGAAGAGGAGAAGCCAGAGGTATGGCACGCAAATAAGCGCAAAACGGCCCCAGCCCCCTTTAGGATTGGTCGGCGCATTTTCCGGCGCTTCTGGCTCATATCGTGGAACGGGCACGGTTTCGGAACGGGTGATGCCTGTAGAAGAGAGGCTGGGATCTGTCATCTGCCTCCCCTCATCGCGTCAGGATGACGCCGGCATCACTGTCCCATGACAGCCAGACCTGATCTTCCCAAGTGATTGGGCGCTCCACCAAGCGCGTTGTGTTTGCAACAATTGCTCGCAGGGTTTCAGTCTCCGCTACCTTGATGTGATAGATAGAGACATCCCCCATGTAGGCGATATCCCAGACTTCCCCCTGAATAGCATTGGTTCTGGGATGTTCCGGCTTATCAAAGGAGATGCGCATTTTTTCTGGACGGATTGCCAGAGCCGCATGGTCCCCAACGCTGGCAGGTGTCGGATAGCGCACATCCAAATGGTTGCCCAGAACGGATGAGAACATCTGAACGTCCTCATTCTCCTTCTTCGTGACCTGACCATCCAAAACGTTGATGTCACCGATAAACTCCGCCACAAAGCGAGAATTAGGCTGCTCGTAGATTTCACCCGGAGTGGCGTTCTGCAGTATCTTGCCCTTATCCATGACAGAGATGCGATCAGCCACCGTCATCGCCTCTTCCTGGTCGTGTGTCACAATGAGGAAGGTCATACGCAACTGCTCTTGTAAGTTGATGAGTTCCAGCTGCGTTTCTTCGCGGAGTTTTTTGTCCAAAGCTGCAAGCGGTTCATCCAGAAGCAGCACCTTTGGGCGTTTGGCGAGAGATCTTGCGAGAGCTACGCGTTGGCGCTGACCGCCTGAAAGCTGATGTGGTTTGCGTTTGGCAAAGCCTTCCAGTTTCACCAGACTGAGCATCTCATGAACACGGCTTTTGATTTCCTTGGCAGGAAGACCATCCATTTCCAGTCCAAACGCGATGTTCTTCTCAACATTCATATGCGGGAACAAGGCATAAGACTGGAACATCATGTTCACTGGACGCTTGTATGGCGGAACACCGGCAAGATCCTGTCCCTCAAGAAAGATCTGACCTTCTGTCGGCGCTTCAAATCCAGCCAACATTCTCATCAATGTGGTTTTGCCGCATCCTGAGCCACCAAGCAGAGCGTGAAACTCTCTCTTGTAGATCTTGAGGGAAAGATTATCGACGGCTACGAAATTTCCAAAACGCTTCGTGATATTCCGAAATTCAATATAGGGCTGCTCGCTCGGGTCGCCCCAAGGTGAAAATGCGCGACGTACAGGACCCAGCGGTTTCTTCGCCAATACTCCAATCCCTTTCGATGGCCTGTTTGTTCAATAGTTTAAGGTGGAGCTGCAGTATGTGAGACAACTCCACCTTCAAAGGCCAATTGGTTTTAGTGACCTGTCTTTACGGCTGTGAACGTGCGGTTCATGATGCGTTGTGCCTTCAACGGCTTGGCACCGATCGTGTACAAACGCTGCTTCACTTCATCTGTTGGATAGATGTTTGGATTTGAGGTCACTTCCTCATCCACCAGAACCGTCGCGTCTTTGTTGCCGTTTGCGTAGTAGACGTAGTCCGACATCTTTGCGATCACTTCTGGGCGCATCAGATAGTTGATGAACTCGTGTGCCTCTTCAACATTCTCTGCATCAGCTGGAATTGCGATCTGATCAAACCACATCTGAGCGCCTTCGTTTGGAAGGATGTAAGTGACTTCAACGCCCTTATCAGCTTCTGCAGCACGATCTGCTGCCTGAAGCACGTCACCGGACCAGCCATAGGCAAGGCAGATGTCTCCATTTGCAAGGCCGTTCACAAACTCAGAATTGTGGAACTTGCGGATGTAAGGACGGATGGCTTCCAGAAGCTCACCTGCTTTGCGAATATCCTGTGGGCTGTTGGAATCCGGATTGAGGCCCAGGTAATGCATTGCCGCCGGGAACATCTCATCCGGCTCATCCATGACATATACGCCGCAATCAGCAATCTTGGAGAGCTCATCAACATCAAACAGCAGATCCCAACTGCCGATTGGTGCATCTGGATTCAAGGCGCGGATTTTCTCTTCATTCACGCCGTACCCTGAGGTGCCCCACATATAGTTGACGGAGAACTCATTGCCTGGATCAAACACTTCAATACGCTCTTGCAGAAGTGGATCCATGTGCTTGAGGTTTGGGAGCAGATCTTTATCGAGTTTTTGATAGACACCAGCCTGGATCTGGCGCTGGAGGAAGGTAGCGCTGGGAACAACAACATCGTAACCGGTTTTGCCAGTCAGCAGCTTTGTTTCCAGAACCTCGTTGGAATCGAAAGTGTCGTAGTTGACCTTGATTCCTGTTTCCTTTTCGAAGTCTTTGAGAACTTGTGCGTCAACATAGTCGGACCAGTTGTAAACATTTACCACTCGATCTTCGGCAAGAGCGGCTGACATAGAAAGCGCGAGTGCCGCAGCTCCTGACAACAGAATTATTCTTTTCATTCTCAAATACTCCAATTTCAAAAACAGAGGTTTTGCGGGCGTTTTCGCCGCTCACCTCTGCATACAGCCGCCATGGTCTATCCTTCTGGTGACGGATTAATTTCGGCCTACATTCCAAACCAATATTTTATGGGAATGCCGAAGGCGCACAGTGAGCATGCAGCATCCCGCTCAGGTGATATTCCTGAGGCATTCGGATTTCTACTGAGTAGCATTAATCTGTGTCCATAGCAGGTTGGCTAAACATCGTTACTTTGGAGAAAATGCGGTCGTTTTATACAGATTTTCGATAGCTACCGTAGGGAGAAATCTGGTCGACCTTGTTGGACGCAGCTGAGTATCAGGCCAATCGTTGATCCGGCGCACTCCTACCCATGAAGCTAACTCGAGATTGGGAGAGTGCTAATGCAGAAGTTTTTCGCAGCTCCTTCTCAAAACTGCAGTTTATCAATGAGATAACGGGTTAGAAAGCACACATCACTAATTGCCCCTGAGGAAGAAAAGAAGTTGCTTTTGGCTGCAGATAAAATTCTAAACCAAAATATCTTTGCCTCGCGACCAAAAGGCAAAGTCAGAGTTTTAAGGTCCAAGGATATTTGGGAGATAGAAGCATCTCTGCTAAACTAGCTTTCCATCCAGAGATCAAACTGGATTCTTCTAGCAGCCACAAAGAGCTGATTTCCCATTTTATTAGTGAATGACTGTCATGACTATTTGACGGTGAACCTATTGGATATCCTATGAGTTCTGAAATTAATTCGGATGATGAAGCGGCGCTCAATATGCGCGGTGTGCGCAACCTTGAGGAAGCGCGCACCTGGCTGCAAGCCCGGAACATTGGAGATATTGAGTGTGTTGTGCCTGATGTTGCAGGCGTGCCCCGCGGCAAGATGATGCCAACAAACAAGTTTTTCAGCAGCAACACGCTGACAATGCCCTCTTCCATCTTCGCGCAGACTATCTCCGGCGACTACCCTGAAGATGACGATCGCTTTAAGTACAATCCAACGGATGGCGATCTCTATTTCAAACCAGACTATTCTACGCTGACAGTCGTGCCATGGGAGACAGACCCGACGGCTCAGTTGCTACACGATGCATTCACCAAAGATGACAAGCCTTTCCCGATTGCTCCACGCAATGTCTTGAAACGCGTTCTTGAGCTTTACGATGCTGAGGGATGGAAACCCATTATCGCCCCAGAAGTAGAGTTCTATCTGGTGAAGCCCAACACTGATCCTGACTACCCACTGGAACCACCTGTTGGTCGATCGGGACGTCCTGAAGTCGGGAGGCAATCCTATTCAATTTCTGCACTGAATGAGTTTGATGAGCTGATTGACGATATCTACGATCTTTCAGAGGCCCAAGGGCTTGAAATTGATACGCTCATTCATGAGGAAGGTGCTGCGCAGATGGAGATCAATCTGCGTCACGGCAATCCGCTGGAACTGGCGGATCAGGCGTTCATGTTCAAGCGCACCATTCGTGAGGCTGCACTGCGGCACAACATCTACGCCACCTTCATGGCGAAGGCGATGTCCTCACAGCCGGGCTCTTCCATGCACATTCACCAGTCTATCCTTGACCGTGAGACTGGCCAGAACATCTTCAACAACGCCGAGAATGAAGCGACACCAGCATTTTATCACTTCATCGGCGGGCATCAGCATTACATGCCAGCCTTGATGCCGATTATGGCACCCTATGTGAACTCTTATCGCCGCTTTGCGCGCGACAGTGGGTCACCGACCAATCTGTTCTGGGGTTATGACAACCGCACAGTTGGATTGCGTGTTCCGAGTTCGTCTCCTGATGCACGACGGCTGGAGAACCGCGTTCCGGGTTCTGATGCAAATCCTTACCTGGTGATCGCCGCGAGTCTGGCGGCTGGGTATCTAGGCATCAAGAAAGGCATCACTCCGGATAAGCCTCTTGATACGGACAACAGTGAGGTGATGAGCAAGCTGCCGCGGACGCTGCTGCATGCAGTTGATGAATTTGAAGCTGACGATGATTTGCTCGGTATCTTTGGTGAACAGTTCGTGGCGACTTATCGTGCTATCAAACTGGAAGAGTACGAGACTTTCATGTCAGTAATCAGCGCCTGGGAGCGTGAGTACCTGCTCATGAACGTCTGATTCCGACTCTCAAGGGGGTGGTTTACGCGCGAAACTGTGGATACCACACCCCATAGTTGCGACTCTCGAGATGCAACAACTTAATCTCTAACAATATTCGTTGAGGTCCTAAGCAGCATAGTTACGAAGAGATACTTTCAAGATCGTAAAATTTAAACCGATTAAGACTTTGAATTTAACTAATTACAAATACATATACGGCTCTAAATTTCGTTAAAACATCACATAAATGTGATCATATATGAAATTATACTTACATATTTTTGCATTTACTGGGTATTTAATTTCTTAAATTCTATTCTTTCATGCAATTTTTGATTTTATTTAATTTTATCACAACTTTATGTCTAATTTTAAATACATTTCAAATATTGTTTATTACAAGCCATATTCGAGGCTATTGATGGCGGTTAATAGGTTGCAAACGCAATTATAATCGCATTTGCTGGTTTTTGAGGACATCACATGCCAGATCAGAAAAAGAGTATTCTTCTCGTTGAGGATGCCAATTTCTTCGCTCGCGTTACTGAAAGCGAGATTGAGCGTGCGGGGCATTACCATGTCACGACGGCGAAAACGTATGCTCAGGCAAAAGCAATATTGGAAGAAGGAAAGGTAAAGCCGTTCCTTGCTCTTGTTGATCTGACGCTGCCAGATGCGCCAGATGGTGAAGTCGTAGACCTGACCATCAACGCAGGCCTACCTACGATTGTGTTTTCCGGACGGTTTGACCAGACCACTCGCCGATCCATTCTGAAGAAGGGTATCGTTGACTACGTTCTGAAGGATTCCCCTGCAAGTCTCGGATATCTTGGGGAGTTGGTGAACCGTGTCGATCGGAACCTGAACACCAAAGTCATGATCGTTGATGACTCTTCGCATGCCCTTGCACTGCTCAAGAAGCGGCTGCAGCTGTATTGCCTGCAAGTGATCACTGCAACTTCTGGTGAGCAGGCGCTCGAGAAGCTCAAGCAAAACCCTGATATCAAGCTAATTATCATCGACCACTTGCTGCCAGGTGCTACTGGCTTTGAGGTGATGACGCAAATCCGCCGGACGCACAGCTTCAACACGCTTGCTGTTATCGGTATCTCAGCAACAGACGACCCTGCTCTCACAGCGAAGTTCCTCAAGTCAGGCGCCAATGACTTCCTCAATAAGGCTTGTACGCCGGAGGAGCTGATGTTGCGCGTTTCGCAGAACCTCAATCAGCTGGACCGTATCACTGAACTCACCGAGATGGCGCACCGTGATCCCATGACGGGTTTGTTCAACCGCCGGCATTTGTACAACACGGTCGACAAGCTCCACAAAGACCAGATCAGAGCTGGCAAGGCTATGCGATATGCCATGATCGATATTGATCGCTTTAAGCAGATCAATGACAAGTTTGGCCATGAGACCGGAGACAATCTGATTATCTCTGTGGCGCATCGCATCTCTGATCTTCTTCCACCCAAAAGCGTGGCTATCCGGATTGGGGGCGATGAGTTCTGTGTTGCTCTGCCAGATATTGATGAACCTACATCCAAACAGTTTCTCTCTGAGTTGAGAAGCTCCATGCCTGTAACGGACCCCGGCAACGATGAGCGTACGTTTGCGCCGACCATCAGCGTTGGACTGTCAGCGGGCCACGAGAACACAATGGCGAGTGCTCTGCGGGTTGCGGACCGTTGCCTCTACAGAGCCAAAAAATCCGGCCGCAACCGCATTGTAACTTCCTCAGCCACCACTCTTGACGCTATGTAATCTGACGGCGCCATAAGCTGTCAGATTGTCCTACCCCCGTCGACTTCCAAAGCTACACCAGTGATAAACTGTGCTTCATCCGAGGCAAGCCAGAGTGCTGCATTGGCGATGTCCTCTGGCCTTGAGAAGCGCCCAAGAGGGATGCTCTCCCGAAACTGCTGGCGTTTTTCCGGCGTATCTTCGCCCATGAATAGCTCCAGCATTCCGGTTTCGCCCGCAACCGGGCACAGGGCGTTGACGCGGATGTTTTGAGGAGCAAGTTCAACGGCCATGGATTTGGTTGCAGTGATAACCCAGCCCTTGGAAGCATTATACCATGTGAGGCCCGGGCGTGGCCGTATGCCAGCTGTTGAGGCGGTGTTGATGATGACACCACCGCCTTGCTTTTCCATCTCTGGCAAGACTTCCAGGGTCGTCAGGTAGATGGCTTTGGTGTTGACCTCAAGAATACGGTCGAAGTTGTTTTCATCAACTTGCGTGAGCGGGCAATTGCGGTGGGTGTAGCCAGCGTTGTTGACGATAATGTCCAGACGTCCTGTCTTTTCGACAGCATGAGCCACCATGGCTTTCACATCTGAGCGGACAGTGACATCTGTCTCAATGAAGTAGGCGTTGTCGCCGATATCATCTGCCAGTTTCTCAGCTGCTATTCCATTGAGGTCAGCGATGACGACCGCTGCACCTTCCTGCGCATATTTTCTTGCAATGCCTTCGCCGAAGCCAGCAGCACCGCCAGTGATTATTGCAGTTTTTCCTTCCAATCTTCCTGACACGCTTTCCCTCCCCGCGTGTATTGGTCAGCTTTAAGCATGGCTGACGACAATGGTTTTTAAAGCAGAAAATTCCTTCAATGCCTCAAAGCCTTTTTCCCTGCCGTGGCCTGACTTCTTGACCCCGCCAAATGGAAGTTCCACTCCTCCTCCGGCACCGTAGGTGTTTACAAAGACCTGACCGGAGCGAATGGCTTTTGCTACGCGTGTGGCCCGCGCGATGTCTTTGGTCCAGATGCCCGCAACAAGCCCATAGGCTGTGCCGTTTGCAATGCGGATGGCCTCTTCCTCGGTGCGGAATGGTATCACTGACAAGACAGGGCCGAACACCTCATCCTGTGCAAGAGGATGGTCGATTGGCACCGGACCATAGACCTTGGCTGTGGTGTAATAGCCCTCGGTGGGCGCATCTGGGGCGATTGTGCCCTCCCCGATTAAAGGAATGCCGTCTGCTTCGGCTTGCTCGCAAAAGGCATTAACGCACCGTAGCTGGCTTGCATTGATCAGAGGGCCAAGATCGAGGCAGTCTTTGTATTGGCCTGAGACAACGCTTCTGAAGCCGGATCTGAGCATGTCTACTGCCTCTTCCCAACGGCTTTGTTGCACAAGCAAACGGGAGCCAGCGGAACAGGTTTGGCCGCCGTTCTTCAAGATACAATCCTGAATGATCGGTAGAGCTTTGCCGAGGTCAGCATCCTCAAAGAGAATTTGGGGAGATTTACCGCCCAGTTCCAGAGTACAGCCAATGTGATTACGAGCTGCTGCGGATTGGATCATTGCGCCCACATCCGGAGAGCCGGTGAACGTGATGAAGTCTACCTCAGGATTGTAGGAGAGCGCAGCTCCTGCTTCTTCGCCCAAGCCAGTCAGGATGTTGAGTGTGCCTGCTGGGAAACCAGCCTCCAATGCGAGGTTTGCGGTTTCGATGACAGAAAGACATGCATCTTCAGAGGGTTTGACGACCAATGTGTTGCCCATTGCCAGGGATGCCCCTGCAACACGGGCAAAGATCTGCATGGGGTAATTCCATGGCACGATGGACGCAACAACACCATGAGGCTCGCGGATAGTCATAGCGAGGTAGTCTGCAGCGATTGGAAGGGTCTCACCTGTGATTTTATCAGCAGCCCCGCCGTAGAACCTGAAGTACTGAATCGCGGCTGCGATATCGCCATAGCCCTGGCTGAGAGGCTTGCCGGTATCCCGAGACTCTAGTTCGGCAAGATGGTCTTTGTTTGCCTCAACAAGCTCTGCGAGCTTTAGCAGACACTGCCCGCGCTCACCGGCAGACATTCTGGACCACTCAGAGGATTCAAGGGCTGATCGGGCTGAGGAGACGGCCTTTCCAACATCTGCAGCGCTGCACCGAGGAATCGTTGCGTAGGGCAAGCCGGTGCTTGGGCAGATCATATCAATGGTTTCGCCAGAGGAAGCATCACACTGCAACCCATTGATAAGAGCTCTATATTTCTTCAGATTCTGAGAACTGAGTGTCGCGCCAAACTCGGTCATACCGCCCCCCTCGGATGATAAGCTTTGTGCAGGTCATCCAAACGCTAGATCATGTGGGAGGGCGGCGCAATTCTCTTCTTGGGGTAGTTTTATTGAGCTGCTGTTGGCGTGAGAACGGTTTCGGTGTTCTTCACTCCATAAAACTGATTGTGCCACAGCTCGGCATAAAGGCCGTCTTTAGCCAGCAGTTCAGCATGGGTTCCAGCTTCAACAATCTGGCCTCTGTCCATGACGATCAGACGATCCATCCTGGCCACCGTGGTCAACCGGTGGGCAATGGCGAGTGTGGTTTTGTCCTTCATCACGTCGTTCAGAATTTCCTGAATGTCAGCGTCCAGCTTGGTATCCAGCGCTGATGTTGCCTCATCAAGGATTAGGATTGGCGGGTTCTTCAGAAACACGCGCACCAACGCAATGCGCTGACGTTGCCCACCTGAAAGCTTGATGCCGCGCTCTCCAACATAGGCTTCCAAACCTTTGCGGCCTTTGTCATCTTCCAGCTCTTCAATGAAGTCCAAGGCGTGCGCTCGACGTGCAGCCTCGCGCACCAGTTCTTCAGTCGCATCATCTTTTCCGAGGGCGATGTTGTCGAAGATAGATCGATGGAACAGGGAAGTATCCTGCGTTACGAGTCCGATTTCTGCCCGCAAGGATTCCTGTGTGACGTCTCGTACATCCTGATGGTCAATGGTGATTGCTCCGCCTTCAACGTCATACATGCGCAAGAGAAGATTGACGACTGTGGACTTGCCAGCCCCAGAATGGCCAACGATACCAACCTTCTCGCCTGGTTGGATAGCGAAGTTCAGGTCTTTTACAATAGCTGTTTGCTGACCATAGGCGAAGTCTACATTGTTGAACTCAATCAAGCCCTTCTCATAGCAGAACTCTTTGGCCTCTTCTGCATCCGTCAAACCATACGGGCGCGAGAGGATGCTGATGGCTGACTTGAACGTGCCGTAGCCTCGAAACAGGTTGGTCAACATAGACAGCACTTCAAAGAGTTTGCTTTCCAACCGGATCACGAAGCCGAGAATGATGGCTACTTCACCCGTTGTGATGAAACCGTTCAACCAGAACCAGAGACTAGCGGCCCCCATGGCTCCTAGCGCAAGAATACTGAGCAGCGTGACGGACAGACGCGAGTTGGAAAGTTCTGCTTTGAAAAGATGTACCACATCGCGGAACTCGCGCATGTGGTTCTCGAAATAAGAGAGGGCTCCCCGGTCTCCCTGAAAGAGTTTAACCGTTTGAATATTTGCATAAATATCGACCAGAGCACCGTTTACGCGGTGTGCGCTGTCTGCCCCAATCTTTGCAACATTCTTGATGCGGGGCACGTGATAATAGGAAGCCACTGCGAACAAAGCCATCCAGACCAAAAGGACTGCTCCCAGGATGGGATGCATCCATGACAACGCAAAGAGAATGGTGCCGATAAAGACAATGTTCGGCAAGATCGCCACTGAAACCATGGCAAACATGTCTGCCACTTCGCGCCCGCCCATCCATGTTTTGCTTGTCAGGTTTCCCGCAAACTCCTTTTGAAAGAAGGCCATGTCCTGGCCGATCAGGCGCCGAAAGAACTCCATTCGCGTTGCGACCGACATGTTGTTGTGAAAGTTGAGCGACATGAAGAAGGCTTCGAGAAGCGAGAATAGTGGCCGCAAAACCAGAAAGCAAATGGCTGTACCAATGATAAAGTATTGATTTTCTTCCCAGAAGCCAGCAACGCCTGTGGCTTCCATGCGGTCTACAAGAACACCAACAAATGAGAGCATCAGGACAGTAAGGATACCTTCAGCGAAGACAAGGATCGATAGCAGAACCGTCTGTTTCGGATATCTGAGCATCAGGCGGATGAGGTGCTGGAAGTGCGTTCTTCCTTCCCAGTCGATCTCCTTAAGCTCAAAGGGATCAACCAGATTCATAATCCAACGATAAAAAGATGACATGGCCGGGCGGCTCCAGAGAATCGGGCGGGGACTTCAAGGGTAGGTCAGGCGTGAAGTAAATTAAACGGAAATTTGTTCATCTATTGTTCTCAACAGCCAGCCAGCACCTTTGTCTTAAGCAGAGCATTGCGTCCCCCAGCGCTCTTCATCCCGAACAGTTTTCCAAAGTGATAAACTAATATTTCCAATAGGTTATTCGGAACACAAGCTCATCTTCATTTTTCTTCTTGTTATTTTAGTATTTTCTAATATTCTAATATACAGATTCAAATAGAGGATTAGCCCAATGCGTTATCTTAGCAATTTAGGTGAGCGGTATTCGCCTCTGTACTTCCTGTCCGCCGTAGGTGCAGGCGGCCTTGCTATCAGTTTCTTTATGTACCTGATGTGGATGACCCCGCATAAAGGATCTCCAATCGCCAACTTCGCGTCGCTGACAGAAGCCTTCAGCACAGGCTCCCTTGCCATGCAGGCTCTGATTATCGTGGCTTCTCTTGGCATCATTTTCTTTTCCGTCCTGCACTTCCGCCTGTTATTCTGGAACTTCTCAGAGTATGGCAAGTGGAAGAAAACCAAGGTCTTTGAAGGCTTTAAGAACTCCAATGCGGAAAGCCAGCTGATGACCATTCCGCTAGCTCTGGCGATGACCGTCAATGTGAGCTTTATTGTTGGCGCGGTGTTCGTTCCAGGCCTTTGGGATATCCGCGAAGTGCTCTTCCCATTCTCTCTTCTGGCCTTTGCAGCCGTTGGGGTTCTGGGTTTCCGCATCTATCTGGACTTCATCTCCCGTGTGTTGACTGAAGGCGGTTATGAATGTGCGAAGAACAACAGCCTTGGCCAGATGGTTTCGGTATTTGCCTTTGCCATGATCGGTGTTGGTTTCTCTGCTCCAGCAGCTATGAGCCATACCAAGGTGATCGCAGCGATCGGTATTGCGGGTAGTGCACTGTTTATTGGTGCCGCGATTGTGATGGGTACCATCAAGCTGATCCTCGGTTTCCGGTCCATGATGGAACACAAGGCAGCAGGCGAGACCACACCAACACTCTGGATTGTCATTCCGTTCCTGACTGTTGTTGGTATCGCGATCTTCCGCATCAAAATGAGCCTTGCCCATAACTTTGATGCGCCTGTAACTGCTGGTGGTATCTATGTTTTCCTGATCAGCCTGTTCGCAATCCAGATCTTGTTTGGCCTGATCGGCTGGGCTGTTATGAAGCGAGTTGGCTACTATGACCGCTGGATCGCAGGTCCAGACAAATCACCAGGTTCTTACGCTCTGGTTTGCCCAGGTGTTGCACTGTTCGTCTTCGGTAACTTCGTGATCAACGCAGGTCTTGTGAAGCTTGGCGTCCTCGGCTCAATGTCCATTGCTTACTTCGCTCTGTATGCACCATTGATTGTCATTCAGATCGCAACGGTCTGGCTGTTCCTGAAGCTTAACGGAAAGATGCTGTCTGCATCCAACCAGCTTCAAGCGCAACTAGCAGAATAAAAAAAAGCGGGTAAGTTACCCGCCTTTTCTCTTTGTTTCCAAATAAGAAACTCTGATCACATTGGACGACGCGCCCATGGTCTTGTACCAGCGGGCGCTTCTTTTCTAGCAAACACCGGCTGGGTGTAAGCAGTGACCTCATTGAGGTTTCCAGCTTCCAGATCCGCACGAAGACGCGGGTTGTCCAGCGCGAAGCTGTTGATGCCAACGCGAAGCATGAAGCCAATCTGGTCCAGAATGAATGGACCAACGGCGCGGATCTCACCACCGTAACGCAGGCCGTCCCTCAGAATGCGTGCTGCGGAAAAACCACGGCCATCAGCAAAGCTAGGGAAGTCCACAGCGACCAGCTCAAGGGCTTCAAGATGGTCAGAAAGCTCCTCTGCCTTTTCACCTGCACGCAGAACGACACCCAAAGTCAGGTTGGTCTGCTTAAGCTGCTGTTCTTCCTTCAGAAAGCGCTCCAGTGAAAAGATGAGTTTGCCTTCTGTTGGCAGGGCTTCATCATCTGCGATGTAAGCCCAGTCATCTGCGACGATCTTGTCGTTCTTGAAGATCTCAGTGGTCTGTTTGAGTTCTGTTGTCATTTGAACCTCAGATGCTTTGGGCTGCGCCGCCCTTGGACGCACTTGAGAAGTGGATTCCACATTCGGTTTTGTTCTGACCGCGCCAACGGCCTGAGCGCGGGTCTTCGCCCGGAGCAACCTTGTCTGTACAAGGCATGCAGCCGATAGAAGGGTACCCTTCTGCCACGAGCGGATGCGGAGGCAAGCCGTTGTCCTTGGCGTACTGAAGCACTTCAGCTGCAGTCCAGTTTGCCAGTGGGTTCACCTTGATGCGCCCTTCTTCCAGCTCGAAGTGCTCAAGACTGGCGCGTGTGCTGGCCTGATGGCGCTTACGGCCAGAAATCCAAGCTTCGAAACCACCGAGCGCTTTTGCCAGCGGAACCACCTTGCGGATGTGGCAGCACGCGTCAGTATCAGATGCCCAGAGAGCACCTTTCGGGTCTTTCTCAGCGAGGTCTTCTGGTTCAGGCGTGATGACCCGCACGTCCAAAAGGCCAAGTTGTTCAACCAGTTCGTCACGATAGCGCTTGGTTTCGCCAAACAGCTTGCCAGTATCGACGAACAGTACCGGGGTACGGACGTCGATCTGTGACACCATGTGAAGCAGCACGGAGCTGTCAGCACCGAAGGAGGACACCAGAGCAATCTCTCCGGCGAACTGCTCCCTAAGAGCATGCTCCAGAATGTCCTGAGCGTCGCGCTCAGAATACATCCGGTTCAGCAACTTCACCTGAGCCTCCAAAGAGGCCTTATGTGATTGACTATGCTCCATAAAGAGCGTCCTTGAATGGCTGATCACCCAAGCGGCGGTAGGCGTCGATGAAGCTTTCTTCTTCGTCCAGCCGGTTTGCCAGATAGGTGTCGACAACGGTTTCAACGGCATCAGTGATTTCTGCTTCAGGGAAGCCGCGACCAATGATTTTGCCGATGGATGTGTTCTGATCCGCAGAACCACCCAGCGTGATCTGATAGAGCTCTTCGCCTTTGCGGTCTACACCCAGAATGCCGATGTGGCCAACGTGGTGGTGACCACAGGCGTTGATGCAGCCGGAGATCTTCAGCTTTAGATCGCCGATCTCATTCTGACGCTTAACCGCTTCAAATCGCTTGGAGATTTCCTGAGCAATCGGAATGGAGCGTGCATTTGCCAGAGCGCAGTAATCCAAGCCTGGGCAAGCGATCATGTCGGTGATCAGGCCAGCGTTGGAATCTGCCAGATCATTGGCTTTCAGGATCTTGAAGACAGTGGGGACATCCTGCAGCTTCACGTGTGGCAGTACGAGGTTCTGTTCGTGTGTAACACGCAGCTCGTTATGTCCAAACCTTTCTGCCAAATCAGCAATTACATCCATCTGGTCCGCAGTCGCATCACCTGGTGCTCCGCCGATTGGCTTCAGCGAGATGGTGATAGATGTGTAACCCTCTGCCTTGTGAGCGTTCAGGTTGCGGCTGGAGAACAGGGCCAGATCACGGTCTTCGCGCTTCGCTGCTTCCAGCTCAGTGCTGATCTTTGGCAGAGCATCAAAAGATGGCGGTGCGAAGTATTCGTTGATGCGAACCACTTCTTCGTTTGGCAGGTTGAGGATGCCGTTTTTGGTTGCCTCGAACTCTGTTTCGATATCTTGCTTCAGCTCTTCCAGACCGGTTTCATGAACCAGAATCTTGATGCGGGCCTTGTACTTGTTATCGCGACGGCCATAGCGGTTGTAGACGCGTAAGATCGCCTCACTGTAAGCCAGCAAATCTTTTTCAGGTAGGAAATCCCGTACCTTACGGCCAACCATCGGCGTACGGCCCAAACCACCACCGACGAAGACCACAAAGCCGATTTCCCCGTCTTCATTGCGGGTCAGCTGCAGACCAATGTCGTGCACCTGCACAGCTGCACGGTCCTGTTCAGCACCAGTAATCGCAATCTTGAACTTGCGTGGCAGGAACAGAAATTCCGGGTGCAGAGAAGACCATTGGCGCAGGATTTCGGCGTAAACGCGAGGGTCTGCGAACTCGTCGGCGGCGGCGCCGGCGAACTGGTCGGAGGTCACGTTGCGAATACAGTTGCCTGAAGTCTGGATGGCATGCATCTCAACGTCGGCAAGTTCATGCAAAATCTGCGGTGTATCAGAGAGCTTTGGCCAGTTGAACTGGACGTTCTGACGCGTTGTGAAGTGGCCGTAGCCTCTGTCGTAAGTCCTTGCAATATGGGCAAGTTTACGCATCTGGGTGGCGTTGAGCGTGCCGTATGGAATAGCAACGCGCAGCATGTAAGCGTGCAGCTGCAGGTACAGGCCGTTCATCAGACGCAGGGGCTTGAATTCGTCTTCAGTCAGCTCACCAGACATGCGGCGGCGGACCTGATCTTCGAACTGGGTTACGCGTTGATTGACAAAGTCGCGATCAAATTCGTCGTAGCGATACATTGAAATACTCCAGAATTTAAAAGGACTTAGGCAGAACGCAAATGGCGTTCGGCCTGCTTGCCGAGATCAAGGCGTGTGGTTGGCCCTTGGGCGCGGATGCGTTCTTTCAGGCTCTTTGGCTGCAGGTGGCCGTCTTTCAGTTCCAGATCAATCGCGTAAGTGCCGAGAACATATTGCTTTTCTTCACCGGCTTTCGCGAAGTCCAGAGCTTTGGTCATGTCTTCGTCAGAGCTCAGAACCCAGGCGGCTTCAACAAACTCGACCCACTCTCCGTTGTGGCCGAGCCAGACGACATCACCATCGACCAGTCTGTTGGCGGTAATAGTTTTCATCAGGGGTCTCCCTAGGCTGCGACCACAGCCGGTAACTTCTCGTATTTGTATGGGCTTAGCGGGAGCGATCGTGACTGGTCTGCGTGGGCCACTGCCTTACCGATGACGATAAGTGTGGGTCCGGTGACGCTGTCGTGATGCTCGAAATTACAGAGGTCATGCAGGGTACCTGCAAAATTGCGTTCTTTTGTCTGGGCTGCGTTCTCAATGGCCATGACCGGGGTGGATAAGTCCAAACCTGCTTTAGCGAGCAGGTTGGCTACTTTCCCCGCCACGGTGCGGCCCATGTAGACGGCAGTCGTGGAACCGTTGAGTGCGAGATCCGCCCAGTCCGGGAGGACATCTCCGTTCTGGTTGTGCCCGGTGGCGAACACTAGCGAGGAGGCAACACCGCGTAATGTCAAAGGTATTTGAGCGCTGGCTGCAGCGGCGAAAGCTGCGGTGACACCGGGCACAATCTCAAAGTCCACGTCATGCTCTCGCAGCGCGGCAATCTCTTCTCCAGCCCGGCCAAACACCATCGGATCCCCGGCTTTAAGGCGGACAACCCGCTTGCCGGACTTGGCGGCAGAGACCAATAACTGGTTGATCTGGGTTTGCGTTGAACTGTGCGTTCCTTTGCGTTTTCCTACGCTGATGCGTGTTGCATCGCGGCGGCCCATGGAAACCACGGCATCCGGTACCAACGCATCATAGAAAATCACATCTGCTTCCTGCAGGACGCGCTGTGCGCGCAGGGTCAGCAAATCTTCCGCTCCCGGGCCTGCACCCACGAGCCAGACGTATCCCTTCTGGTCCTGTTCGGAGTTCAGCAAGCGATGCGCTTCGGTCAGGGCCTTTTGTGTCTCACCAGCAAAAGTGTTCGCAGCGACGGAACCTGAAAAAAATTCAGCCCAAAAGCGGCGACGCGCGCTTCCCGAAGGCATCAGCTTACCAACTGTAGCACGGAAACTATCTGCCAACCTTGCGAGTTGACCGGCCTCCCGAGGCAACAGAGCTTCTACCTGTGCGCGGATGTGGCGGGCATAAACAGGGCCAACGCCTGTTGAGGTAATTGCCACGGCAACAGGTGCACGATTGACCATCGCACCGGTGTAAAAGTCACATAGCTCAGGGCGGTCCACTGCGTTAACCGGAATGCCCTTCTCGCGAGCGGCTTCCACGATTTCGCGGTCCAGCTCTTCTTCATCGGTGGCAGCAAATACGAGGGCTGCGCCATCCAGATAAGCCGGGTTGAATAGGCTGAGCATGAAAACGCCATCGGCATCGGCAACCGCTTCTGCCAGAGCTGCACTTGGGCGCTCATGGCTGACAACGCGGATGTGTGCTTTGGTTTGCGCCAGAAGCCTCACTTTCGCAGCAGCTTCATCACCACAGCCAACAACAACAACCATTTTGCCTTCAACCTTATGAAAGGTCGGAAAGACAGCGAGTTTATTGCTCTCGTCCTGCTGTGTGTTGTAGCTCTCTACCAAAGCCATTGCGCTCTCCAAGCGTTTTGGGATCATTTATGCTGGAGTGAATTCTTGTAGGAAAACCGGTTCCCACTTTTCGGGAATGCACTTCATTGGCTGCGAGTGTACAGAGTAGAGCTACTCTAAGCTCAGCATGGCATTCCAAAGCTGACTGGAGGCGTAGAAAAGATTTTTTTCAGGCGCCCGAACGGGGGAAAGGCGCTCTGTCTCAAAATTCGGAGCACGAGAAACACTATTCTATTCCTGAAGCACTTAAGAGGCACATGCGCCCTGAAAATTGCCGATACATGTGCTGATTGAGAAAATAAATCTACATGCGGGAGAGAGCCGTTGAAACGGCAAGCTGCAAAAACGAATACCTGCAGTTCCGCCCAACGCACATTTTGAAGAATCTGGTTCTTCGCGTTTCACACGCTGCTGTCACTGGATTTAAGCAGAGTGCCGCACGGACAAAACCTGCCCTAGCTTGTCCAGTAAAATCTGCCTAACGGGATCAGACAGCGTAGCAGGCTTTGTCTATTTCCATTTCGTTTAGTATCCAGTCACGAAACAGCTTTATTTTCCGGTGGTTTTTCTGCTTTTCACGGTAAACCAGCCACACAGGATTTTCAGCCGTGCACTTTAACTCGAAGGGCTGGATAAGCAGGCCATCTCGCAATGCGCTTGAATGGAACAACGGCGTCAAAATCGCGACCCCATGCCCTGCAATGGCGATGTTTCCTTCAACAGCTTGCGTGCCCATTTGAGAAACGGGTTGGTTTGAGAAATCGGGATCCTTCACCCCTGCAGCTTCAAACCAGTTTCTCCACCAAGGATCACCGGTATCAATAATGGGAAGTTTCAGCAGGTCTTCAGGCTTATGTACGCCGCCGATGCTCTCAGCAAGCCTTGGACATAGCATTGGCGTGTACGTAATCTCTGCGAGTTTGTGACAGCATAATCCGGGCGACTTTTTGGGGCTGTTTCTGATCCCGATATCGACGTCAGAGGATGCAAAGTCGACAATGTCACCAGTGGTTTCCAACTGAACAGCAATTTTGGGATTTGCCATCTGAAACTCGCCGATGCGCAACGAGAGCCAGTTCATGGCAAAGGTGGGAACCACGCTTAGCTTCAGCCTCCCATCCTGCGTCCCTTGCACTGCCGAAAAACCAGCGCGAATGGACTGGAAAGCCTCGCTTGCGACTGTCGCAAGCTGCGCACCTGCTTCCGTCAAAACAACCTGTCTTCCCACCCGTTTAAACAAGGGTGTGCCGGTGCGATCTTCGAGCACTTTTATCTGATAACTCACCGCCGCTTGCGTCATTCCCAGCTCCTCCGCAGCGCGGGTGAAGTTGGAATGTCTTGCAGCGGCTTCAAAGGCACGAAGAGCGTTGAGTGGCGGCAGACTGTTCGGCATCCTTGATAAAATCTCCTTATGCTTTCATCCCTACATTCAATTGGACTGCAAATGCAACCTCCGGCATTAATTCTCCCAGCAACAACAGGAGAAACACATGGCAGACTGCACCGTTGGAACTCACAAAGAGAAATTATCAGTCAATATTTTCAATGTATTACGTAGAAAACTGGAAAGCCTTTTCATTCCAGTGAAACGCGGACCTAAGCAATTGGATATACGTGAGCTCCCCGCTCACATCCAAAAAGACATTGGAGCTAACATAGGGCCAGGACCATTTATCAGATAGGGCTCCATAAAGCCTTCATATGATTCCCCTCTCCCTCTGTTATCTCCCAAGTCCTCCCAAACTGGCAAAACCGATCACTGCTAAGCGGCTGCATTTCAGTGCATTTTTCTATCAGTAACGTCAGCAGTGTACTCAAGGCCTTTCAGGGGGCTGTCATCATCTAACATGTTATCCCCCTATGACCTCTTGGCGTTAGAATGATGTTATGAGTGGCACAAACGGCTTGGTGCCAATTCTAAAACAAGAGAGGTTTCATTAGCTCCATTAGTCATCACCCACCATAATTCGCGCTGACGACAGCGCGGACTTCTACGATTGCGCCTTCGCGGCGGAGGGCGGCGGCTTCGATGGCGGTCCAGGCTGGGTAGGGTTTGGAGAAGAGTTCGAGGCGGATGGAGTCGAACAGTTCGAAATGTTCGCGCAGGCCGATGTGGTAGCTGGTCATTTCAACGATGGCGTCCAGATCCAAATTGGCTTCGTTCAGGATACAGGCGATCTTCTTGAATGTGTTGCGGAACTGGGCTTCCGGATCTTCCGGCATGTTACCGCTCATGTCCGCGCCCGTCATACCACTCAGGAAGATATGATTTCCTGAAAAGATTGCCGGTGACATGTTGAGCTTTTCTGCAACTTCCTGAAATTCCTGAGGGATGACTACGCGCTTGACCATAAAATACCTTTCCTGACGCCTCTCAGCAGACTGTTGCCCCGTTTGTGAGACGCGCAAACTATATCGTCCCCCTGAGCCTAAAGCAGTTCACATTAAGCTGAAACACTTGAACTGCTTTAGATACTCTGTCCTAGAGACCGACATGATATTGGCTAGTAGAGCTGGTCAGTTACTTGAACGCGGAGGGAATAAACTCAACGGCCTTGCAGGAAATGTATTTGCCGCGTCTGATCAGGTTTCGTGAGGCTGATTTGTAGCAGACATCCCGGAGGACCAGATAGGCTGGTAGTTTGGCGCCGGAGCCATAGGTTGTCATAATCATCTCTGCCCATTTCTTTGCCAGCGGGCTTGGCTTTTCGACAATCGGCAGGCCATCGTGTTTTTCGCCGGTGTATTTGAGGATCAGTTCCTTTTGAACGGCTGGCTTTGAGAGGGCTGCGAGGGCGCCTGTCAGTGACGCTTCATTGTCCTTTGATACGCCATCTGTTTCTGTGCGACCGCCTTCCGGAGCGCCATCGGTTTCTTCTATCTCTTCCTCTTTTTCTTTCACGACGACATTGTAGTGGTTCTTCTTGCCGCTCTCGTCGGGCTTGAACTCAATCTCAAACAGCGCCGCCCACGGTTGTTTGGCAGCCCATTTCTTGATGTTTTTGAGGCTGGTGCCCTTGCCCATTTTGGCGATGACCTTCTGCAGGATGTTTTCCTGCAGGGCGTTGAAGGCTTCATGTGCTTCGCCGAAGCTTTCCAGCATGCCCTCCCCTTTGGAGCTGAGGAACTTTTCCAGCGCTTCCTTATGCGCCTTCAGTTTTTCTGCTTTGCGTTCCTGATCTGCCTTCAGATCGGCAATGTTGTCCGCAAGTTCTGCCAGATCTCCGGCCATCTTATTAGGAGCACTGCGCAGCTTTTGGGCAGCCTGAACGGACTCTGAGGTTCCCTTGTAGGTGACGACGTGGACCTTCTTTTCCGGCTTTCCGCGTTTGAGCTTGCCTCTGAGCCCAGAGCGGTTTTCCCGGTACCAGACTTCTTTGACTTCCATATAGTCTGGCAGTTGATCGGAGATGTCCTGCCCTTCTTTCTGAGCTGTCAGCAGGGTTTTGGCCCATGCCATGGAGGCCTCACTTGGGATGCCGACAAAAGGTTTGCCGTCCGGCCCTTTTTCGCCTGTCTCCTGATGAGACATGGACGCCATCAGCTGGTCTGAGCGAAGGCCATTGAAGCCAAGCTCCGGTGTGTTGGCAAGGTCGGTTTTTGTGACTGATTTGTGGGGCATATCGACATGGTTGTCGACCATCGGATCGCCTGTGTTTGCGGGTGTCTCCGGGGCGGTGCGCAGTTCAGAGGTGATGGAGTAGTCGCGCCCCTCTTTTTTGATGTTGACCTTGACCATCTGCGACCATGGCTGGGTTTCCGCCCATGTCAGAGTCTTCTTCACATTGTTGCTCTTATCCAGATGCGTGAGCACCATCTCTTCTGCTGTGCGCTGCAATCCTGAGGTCGCGAAGACGGCTTTGGGGCGTTCGTCATTGAGTTGCAAAACCGCTGCTTCCACTTCTGCCCCTCGGCTGATGGCAGCTTCCACGCAGTTGGTGCAGTTGAGCGCAAAGGCCATTTGTTTGGACGTGGCTGTGCCGTAGGCGATGGCTTCTTCTTCCAGCTCTGCCAGACGCTTTTTTTCACGCTCCGTCACCGCGCTTGCTTTGGCTTGATGCAACGTCTTCATCATGGTGTCTCCAAAGGCTTTTTCTTCCATCAGCTCTTTGGTGGTCGCCACCAGCTCATTGCCCAGCACTTTCATGTTCTGGCTGAAGAACATGATGGTTTCACGCTGTGCCGTATCCATTTTGTTAGAAGGGGTGTCGCTGGCCTGACGTAGGTAGGCTCTAAACTCCGGTGCGGTCGACTGATCCTGAAACACTTCACGGGTGAGTTGGCGGGATTGTTTTTTCAGCTCAATTTCGTGCTGCATCAACACCATCTGGCGGGCTTTTTGATCACTCTCACCCAAGGTGCCTTTGACCAGGCGGTCCCATTTGACAGCCTCCGGGTCAGCATAGGCTGCGCCCACCGGATCTTCCTCATAATGGGATTTTTGAGATTGGTAGGAGTTGAGGCGCTCTGTGAACCCCTCTGTTGGCCTGATGCCCGCATCACTCAGCGCAGCCGTCAGCGGACGCTTTTTGCGCTCTTCAGCGGGTGTGCCTGCCACCACATAATCCGGGATATCCGGATCAACGGTCCAATCCGGCGTATCTTCATCAACTTGCGAGCCAATTGCCGCGCTGGCCTCAGAGACTTTGCTGGTCACGCTTGGAGAGCGTTTCTTGCGTCCACCACCCACCAGGTCGTGGAACTTCCAGTTCATCTCAACATAAACTTTCTTCAGCCAATCATCGTATTTCGGGGCGGGCGCTTGTGCTGGCATAGACATACCTCATCTCACCTTGCGTCAGGCCGCATATTTACCACGTTCACATTCGCGTGATATCGCTGGACTGCGGGCTTAGTTAGCGATTGGTGAGCTGCCCAAGAACAATGCAAAAGAAAAGCCCCGGCGGTCCGGGGCTTTCATATTCAATTCTCTGATTTTGCTGTGCTTACTTGAGGCGTTGCATGACGGAGACGTAGTTGGCGACGGCGGCGCCGCCCATGTTGAAGATGCCGCCGAGTTCTGCGCCTTCTACTTGAATGCCGCCAGCTTCACCAGTGAGCTGCATCGCTGTGAGGGCGTGCATGGAGACACCGGTTGCGCCGATTGGGTGGCCCTTTGCTTTCAGGCCGCCAGATGGGTTGACCGGCAGTTTGCCGTCCTTCTGGGTCCAGCCTTCCAGAATAGCCTTTGCCCCCTGCCCTTCTGGCACCAGACCCATAGCTTCGTATTCGATCAGCTCAGCGATGGTGAAGCAGTCATGGGTTTCGACGAAGGACAGATCTTCGATGGTGATGTTGGCCATGGAGAGCGCGCGCTTCCATGCTTCAGAACAGCCTTCGAACTTGAGGATATCGCGCTTGGACATTGGCAGGAAATCCTGCGCATGGCCCAAGCCGCGGAAGGCGACGGCCTTTTTCGCGGAAAGTGCGGTGGTGGTGTCGGTGAGCACGATGGCTGCTGCACCGTCAGACACCAGCGAACAGTCGGTCCGCTTCAGTGGACCAGCCACGAATGGGTTCTTCTCGCTCTCATTGAGGCAGAACTCCACGCCGAGGTCCTTGCGCATCTGTGCGTATGGGTTTTCGACGCCGTTCTTGTGGTTTTTCGCAGCAATGTGAGCCAGCGCTTCGCTCTGGTCACCATGCTTCTGGAAGTACATGCCTGCGATTTTGCCGAAGACACCAGCGAAACCAGCTGGGGTGTCGCCATCTTCTGGCAGGTAGGAGGCTTTGAGCAGGTTTGCTCCGATTTCCGGACCGGGTGTGGTGGTCATCTGTTCCACGCCAACCACGAGCACGAAATTGGCGTCGCCTGCCTTGATGGATTTCACGCCTTGATGCACTGCTGCCGAGCCCGTCGCACATGCATTTTCAACGCGGGTGGTTGGCTTGAAGCGTAGATTGTCATCCGCCTGCAGCACGAGGCTTGCGGTGAAATCCTGCTTGGAGAACCCGGCGTTGAAGTGACCCAGAACGATTTCATCAATGTCTTCTGCGGCGAGACCGGCATCAGCAATCGCTTGCTTGGCAACCTTTGTTACGAGAGTCTCAACTGTCTCATCTGCCAGTTTGCCAAACGGTGTGTGTGCCCAACCAATAATTGCGGCCATTTTCTTCTCCCAAAGGAATTAAAGTGGGTGCCGAAAGTCTCGCCTCAAACCCGGCTCTTCAATGCGCGCAAATCGTTTCACCCCTCGGCGTGAGATGCAATCATACGGAAGTTGTAGTGAGCGGGGCTATCCGAGGGACTTTATGCTAGGTTTTGGTGTTCTGGCAGTTGCTTGCACCAGTTCACCACGCTTTACCACCGGTTTTCACGATGGGGTTACATCCGCATTTTGTGGCGAGGGTGGTACGGCGTTTGTTAGGCCCCTTAATTGATACCAATGGGTTTCAATTGGGTGAAAACAGTCCTTCATATTGAGCGAATTTCGGAATGTGTAGGGGGGAGTAAACTCAGGATTATTGCGGAAAATCCAAGAGTTTGAGGCCCGATATCTCCAGCCAGAGCAAAATCATCAGCATCGCAGAAAAGCGGGCCCAACAGGGGGCAGCGACCACAGATGGTCGCGCTGATGAAAAGCGCATTCCACTTTCCGTGTTCATTATCGCTAAGAACGAGGAAGAGCGGATTGGCCGGACTATCGCCAGCTGCATTCAGTGGGCTGATGAGGTCATTGTGATCGACAGTGGCTCCACGGATCAGACTGTGACCGTTGCCCAGCGCATGGGCGCACGGGTGCTGCACAATGACTGGAATGGATATGGCTTGCAGAAGCGGTTTGGTGAAGACCAGTGCCGGCATGACTGGATACTGAACATTGATGCAGACGAGGTGGTGACGCCTGCACTGCGGGATGAGATTCTGGGGCTGTTTCAGACTTCTGTGCTGGCGAACTATGACTTCTGGGAGGTCGACATCCGCGATGTTTGGCCTCACGAGGAGACCGCTGCCAGGCACGCCTTTTCGCATAAGCAAATCCGGCTTTATCGCAAGAGCATCGGGCGGTTTTCCGCCAGCTCAGTACATGACACCGTTCGCCCACCCAGCGCTGCCAAGATTGGCATGCTGAAAGGGCATATGGACCATCGCAGCATTCCCAGCATCACGTTCCATTATGACAAGATGAACCGCTACTCGACCATGCAGGTTCAGGAGATGCGAGGACGTGGGCGCCGGTTGCCGCGCTATCGCTTACTCTTTGAGTTTCCGCTTGCCTTTCTGAAGGGCTATCTGGTGCGCGGGTATTGCCGTTATGGCTGGTGGGGCCTGATCGCTTCCACCAACTACGCGGTGAGCCGGTACTTGCGGCTCGCCAAGTTTGTGGAGGCTGAACTGATGGAACAGTCAGGCCGGCCCGCAAAACACCCTTCCCCTTCCGCACAACACAAAAAAGCCTAGCACACAGGTGACTTAATCCATGGCTGAACAACAAACGCCAAGCAATCCCCCTCTTGTCAGCGTTTTGATCCCCGCCCGCGATGCAGCAGAAACACTCGGTGAAACCCTCAGCAGCCTGCTGGCACAGAGCTTCACCGATTTTGCCGTTGTGCTGGTGGATGATGGTTCCACCGACGAAACACGGGAGATCGCCAAGCATTTTGCGGGGCATTTTCCAAAGGGGCAGTTTCAGATCGTTGAAGGGCCAGCTAAGGGCATTTCCTCTGCGCTGAATGCCGGGCTTACCGTGATCAAGAGCCCGCTTGTGGCACGGCTGGATGCGGACGATCTTTCTGAGCCCCGACGATTAGAGCGGCAAGTGCGGATTATGGAGCGCAATCCGGACTGGTTGCTGTGCGGAACTGAGGTTTCGGTGATTGATGAGAGCGGGCAGATCATCGATCAGATGGAGTGCCCGAGGACGACAGTTGAAATCCGCAAGCGACTTTATGAGAAGTGCTGTCTTTATCATCCAACCATCATGTTTCACCGGGACGCCGTGGTGGAGGTTGGCGGCTATCGCTCTCAATATGATGGCGCTGAAGATTATGATCTCTATTTGCGTTTGCTGGAGTGCGGCAAGATTGGTGCCCTGAATGAGCGGCTGGTTCGATATCGTATCCATCCAGGTCAGGTGACCGCCCAGCGTGGGCGGCCTTATCGGATGATGGCAGACATGGTGCTGCTTGCCGCGATTGCGCGCCTGCATGAGGAAGAAGAGCCAGAGTTCACAAAGGACACTTTGGCAGCAGACTTGAGCAGTGCCTTACGTGCTGAGTTGCGGGAAAGAGGTTTTCTGGAGATCACGCCCAAGGTCGCCCGGCATATGGCTGTGCGGATTAAGCGAGCGAACGCTAAGGCAAAACGGCTGAAAGGCTTGCTGTTTCAGAAGAACGCGCTTGCCGGGAACTACAAGGAAGCTGCCAAAGCACTGATGGCCTGAAAAGCTGGATAGAGAGCTTTTGACAGGCGTGTTGGCTGGATGAGCTGTTGAGTGACGAGAGGGCTTGAGCTCTTACGCCTTCTCCCGTTCGCCGCTTGCTTTCTTAAGCAGTTTTGCCTCTGCAGCTCTTAGGTGGGCTTCATCCATTGAGCGAGTTCTATGGTGATCCTTTCCGGGCCGAAGAGGAAGACTAGTTTTCTGTCATTGAACTCCATGACTTCAGAACGGGCGCTGAAACCGGCGGCCTGAAGGTGGGCCAGTCTGTCTTCCAGATCATCCACGGCAAAGCATAGGTGGTTATAGCCGGTTCGGCAGAGGTCTTCTGGGTATGGTTCTGCCCGGGCTTCTGGATTGCGGTAGTGGAGGAGTTGGATTTCGAACCTTGGGCTATAGCCTTTCAGCACCAATGTGACGTGGTCTGCTTCCAGATCCGGAATGCCCATGTACTCGGAAAACATCGGACCTGAGATGACCAGCACCTTTTGCTCTTCAAAATCCAGCAGTTTGAAGAATCTGCGCGCTTCTTCAAGGTCGCGGACGGCTACGGTGACGTGATCAGGGTGCATCTGGTTGATCTCCTGAAACTGAAGGCGAACTGGCCTCACTCGGATACGAGCATGTGGTCAATCAGGCCTTGCTTTTTTTTTGTGCCGCTGACGTGGTCATCCCACAGGCTCATGAGCATATCGTCATAGGTCTCTGCGATCTGGTGAATGTTGAACAGGCGCAGCACGCGTTCTCGTCCAGCCTTTGCCATCTCTTCACGAAGGGGTTGGTTATCCGCCAGATCAAGCAGTGCGGTTGCGATCTCTTTAGGAGATCTTGGGTTGATCACCTTGCCGGTTTCGCCCACGGCCTCCCATAGGCCACCGGAGTGCGTGGTGATCACGGCGGCTCCGCAGCTCATAGCCTCTATGGCTGTACGGCCAAAGCCCTCAGCAACGATGGAGGGCACAACCGCGATGGAAGAGGTTGCCAGGCGCTGCTGAACGCTGGGCGCGTCTAAGTTGGTTTCTATGGAGACACTGGAAGAAAGACTGGCAAGCATCTGGCGAAGAGAGTTTGCCGTTGATTGCTCTCCTTCATCCGTGACGGCCAGTACGAGATTCAGCTTCCAGCCGGATTTCTCCAATCGTTCCGCACAGGCAAGCCAAGCCTGGGCCAGATCGAAGACGCCTTTGTCTTCCCGGGCGCGGCCCACATAGATCACGGAGTTTTCTTTTGGTGCCGGAGACCAGAGTTCGCAGTCTATCCCGTTGGGTACGACAACACTGCGGGCTTTTACGCCGGTGAAGTTTTCGCAAAAGTTATTGCGTGCATCTTCACCAACCCAGATAATCCCGGCCAGACGGTTCATCTTGCGGGTGTATTTCCAGCGTTTGAAGGCACTATTACGCTCAAACCTGCCGTGACGATGCAAGATCACTGGTGTTCCGGGAAAGTCAGTGATGATCTGGAACGCCGTTTCCAGATGCTGGTGCACGACGATCAGCTGCGGGCCGAACTCTGACAAGGGATCATAGAACTTTGCAGGGGTTGGTTTCTTGCCCGGTTCTGTCACTGCAAAAACATCAACATCATCAAACAGATCCTCTTCCCCACCGGCGAAGATGCGCAGATTGCTTTTGTTCTGGCTGTGAAGCGCCAGATCATGAGCGCACAGGTCTATTGATGTGGCTCGAGACTGACAGAAATGCATGTTACGCGGCATTACGATTGCAGTTCTCAACGCGGCCCCCACTCTACTGTTTGCATTCAGGAAAGCGGGAACTGGGGGGACTGTACATTCCTTAGAAGTCTTCCTTCCAAAATCAGGGGTGCTTCTTTACGGAGGTGATTTTCCCGCATGGAGGTGGCTGTGCATCTGTGGGAGGCAGAGCGCATAACGCTTGTAATTGGCGGGAAACAAAGGCATTAGAGCTGCACCTTTTACTGGTCTGCACTGTCGTGACCAAAAGCGGAATGGATGGATCTTTGACAAAGCGCGTTGCAATCATCGGAGCTGGCCCTGCCGGGCTGTTTGCAGCTGAGCAGCTGGCGAAAGCCGGTGTGTCGGTGAGCGTGTTTGATCAACGCCCTTCCCCTGCCCGCAAGTTTCTGATGGCTGGTCTTGGTGGCCTCAATCTGACCCATAGCGAGGATCTGGAGACATTTCTCAGCCGCTATCGCCCTGCGCATGAGCAACTGCTGCAGTCTGTGAGAGCGTTCCCTCCGGCAGCGCTACGGGAGTGGAGTGCTTCGCTAGGCGAGCCGACGTTTGCTGGCTCCAGCGGCAAGGTGTTTCCTGAAAGCTTCAAGGCCTCCCCTCTTCTGCGCAATTGGCTGAAGCTGCTGGATAAGCATGGGGTGACGCTGCATTCCAACACCCGCTGGTGTGGGTTTGATGATGTGGGAGCTCTTTTGCTTCAGAAAGGCGATGAAGCTGTCAAAGCACAGAGTTTTGATGCGGTTTTGCTGGCGCTGGGCGGAGGATCCTGGGCCAAGCTTGGTTCTGATGGTTCGTGGGTTTCCATCTTGCGCGACAAGCAGATCGAGGTGAAAGAGCTGCTCTCGGCCAATTGCGGGTTCGAGATTGCGTTTTCTGATCACTTCAAAGAGCGCTACAAAGGCACGCCTCTCAAGAAGATTGCTATCTCGCATGGTGGCAAGCGTGTTGTTGGCGATGCCATGCTGGATGCCTCCGGGATTGAAGGCGGCGTGATTTATGCGCTTTCTGCTGATCTACGAGATGCGATCCTTGAAAAGGGTTCCACGCAGATTGAGGTTGATCTGAAGCCGGATGTGTCCGCTGAAAAGCTGGCTGCCAAGCTGAAGAAGCCGCGTGGTAAGCAGTCCATGAGCAACTTCCTGCGCAAAGCCACTGGCCTACCTTCTGCGGCGATTGCTTTGATGCGTGAGGCTGGGCCGTTGCCGGTTGAGGCAGATCAGTTGGCAGCGCATATCAAGGCCTTGCCTTTACAGCTCACCGCACCACGGCCAATTGACCGCGCGATCTCCAGCGCGGGCGGTATTTCTTTTGATGAGATCAACGAACACTACATGCTCACCAAACTGCCTGGCGTGTTCGTAGCCGGTGAGATGCTGGACTGGGAGGCTCCGACCGGTGGCTATCTGCTGCAGGCCGTGTTCGCAACAGGCCGCTCCGCAGCGCATGGCATCAAGGCGTACCTTCAAGCCTGACGGGCTTGGAACTGGCGGCGGTAGGCTGTTGGGGTGGTGCCGTATTTGCTTCTGAAGTGATGGCGCAAGGTTGCTGCTGAGCCGAAACCGCAGAGGTGGGAGAGGTTTTCCATATCCATGGTCTCTTCCGCTTCCAGCAGGAGCTTGGCTGTTTCCAGCTGTTTGGCGCGTCGCCATTCTGCCGGTGCCTGACCGGTGACCTTTGAGAACTTGCGGATGAAGGTACGCTGGCTCATGCCCATGAGGGCAGCCATTTCTGGCACAGACATGGTATAGGCCCGCTTCTTTTCCAGCTCCTCAAAGAGGGAGGCAAAGCGTTTGCTTTCCCTTTCTTCCGGCACAGGCTGTTCTGCGAACTGGGTTTGTGTACCTTCCCGGAAAGGCGGGGCGACCAGTCGCTTGGCGACGCTGTTGGCGATCTGGGACCCATAGTCCTGCCGGATGATGTGGAGGGCCAGATCAATGCCTGCTGCACTGCCTGCGGAGGTGAACACTCTGTCGGTTTCAGAGTACAAGCGGTCTTCTTCCACGTTGATGGCGGGAAACTCGCTTTGCAGGGCTTCGGCGTAGCGCCAGTGGGTGGTGGCTATTCTGCCGTTCAGCAGGCCCGCTTGTGCCAGCACAAATGCACCGGAGCAGATGGAGGCAACACGGGCACCGCGCGTGTAGGCTTTGCAAAGTGCTTCGATCAGGTCTTCCGGCACCGGGGTTTCGATACCGCGCCAACCGGGGATGATGATGATGTCAGCATGTTCCAGCGCGTCGAGCTGCTTTTCAGCTTTGATCTCTAGACCGCCTGCGGCTCGGATTGGGCCGTCTTCAATGGCGACGGTTTCGTACCTGTACCAGTTTGCGCCAAACTCTGGTCGTGGCAGGCCGAAGAGCTCGTAGGCCTGTCCGAATTCGAAGGTGCACAGGCCATCATAGATGAGCGTTGCAACGAGTGGGCCTTTGGGCTTGGTGGGTGTCTTTGAAACCATCGTAAATCATGCATTTTGAAATTGGCGTATTTTTTACGAATATAGTCATTCAAGCCAGTTTTGTGCAACGGGGAAATTCTTCAAATTACCTGAGCAGGCGAAATTCCTGCCATCACCGAAAGCAGTTCAGCGAAGCACCCATCGCACAAGCTGCTTTAAAACAAGCGTTTTTGGTGCTCCTGCCCCCTAAAACAGGCGCACTATCATAGATTTGGAGAGAGACATGGCTTCACGTGCACTCGAATATTCCCCGGCAGACCCAAAGCTGGCACTCGGGCACTTCCGTTCCATCCTGCAGTTTGAAACTGACTGCTCAGATGTTCAGGCTGATCTGGCAGAGGGTACAGCTGAGTTTGTGTTGCTTGATGTGCGCGGTCCCGTTCGGTTTGCCAAAGGGCATGTGGAGGGCGCGCTCTGCCTGCATCACCGTGATCTGACGGAAGAAAACCTTGCCAAGTGGCCGATGGACACCGTGTTCGTGGTCTATTGTGCTGGCCCGCACTGCAACGGAGCGGACAAAGCGGCTTACAACCTCTCAGTCTTGGGTCGTCCGGTGAAGATTATGCTGGGCGGTATGACAGGTTGGATCGACGAAGGCTTTGAGCTGGTTAAGTCACCGGCGGAAGAAGTCGCTTAAAGGCAAAAAGCACCGGGGCTGACCTCGGTGCTTTTTCAATCATGGTTTTGCGCTTAGCTTTTCTTTTTCTTCTTCTTTCCTGCTTTTTCGAACATCGGCTTTATTTTCTCGTCTTCGCGCGCTATTTTGCAAAGTTGAGCTGATGTCTTGTCTTTGTAGGCTTTTGAGTAGTGCGTGTACCTTTCCAGATAGACGTTCACGTACTGTTTGACGGCACATTTCCTATTGGCGCTTTTGCTGGTGAGGCACACAAGCATGGCAGACTGCGCCAGTAAGTCCTGGTTCTTCATCGTCATAGAAGGGCAATGCTTATCAATGTAGTTTGCTCGTGCCACTTTGTCTGCCTGATCGACAAACAGGTCTGGCAGGGAAGACCGCGTGGTCACACATCCACTCAGTACAACCGCTGCTGCAAGCACTACAAATAATTTTAGATAATTTTTCAAAGTATTAGCTCCCATAGCAAGTTAGAGCTAATTAGATGCATAAAGCACGTTTTGCAATTTTAAGATGAACTTTAATTACAACCCAATACAAAAGTTGCACCCCACAATAAAAAAGCACCGAGGTGGGAGGATACCTCGGTGCTTAACAAAGCAGGCATAAAGGCCGAATGGGAGGGGGAGGTACGGCCTTAAAATCGTCGGGGCAAGACAACCTGCCTTGAGACAAGGATGGCCCACCAAGCAATGGAAATAGGCCGCCCTTAAGTTGTCCGCATAAACTTATGCAGATGATCCTGTATCAGGATTTATTGTTATTTTGATAATACTGGGTGCACAGCACTCATTACTTAACGACGCCCTGTTAAACCAACATTCTTATTGTTATTGAAGGTAGCAGGATCTTGTTATCATCAGGTTGTCAGAGATGGTGAATAAACACTTAGCTGACTTGCCTCCGGAGAGAGGCGACCTAACGGCTAATTGAGGTGGAAACAGGGCGAAATATGGCTTTTCCATGGCGTGTGGCCGTCAGCTTGTCGCAGAGGAAGCGCGTGCAGGCTCAATGACTTACAGTGACAGGCCGTATCGCACAGATTTACAGAGCTGCCCTACAAGTATTGACAAATATTGATAAGATCACTCATTTTGAAAAATCGTTTTTCTCCCATCAAAAATATGAGTGACTGAATTTTCTTAGTGAAACCGCTAAATACAAGTCATCTCCGAATACCTTAACAATTTGGCTCAATCTGGAATCATTGACTCCTTCCTGAATACATGCGTCAACTATCTTTACGTTGTATAAGATTTGGCTTCCAAAGTCTTTCGAGAGAACGACTGCATTTCAGAGAAGCTCCGGGACAGCGCGGGAGGGGTTTCATTATGCATAAATTACTTCGGGCCGCGGCGGTTAGCCTGGCGGCCAGCGTATTTGCACTTACTGTTTCATCAAGCATTTCCTCTGCGGAAGAACCAATCAAGATTGCCCACGTTTATGGTAAAACAGGCCCGTTTGAGGCGTATGCCAAGCAATCCCATGTGGGCCTGATGATGGGGCTGGAGTACGCCACTGGCGGAACCATGGAGATTGATGGCCGTAAGATTGAGGTGATTGAGAAGGATAGTCAGCTCAAGCCGGATATCGGGCGGGCCATGCTGGCCGAAGCTTATGGCGATGACGAGGTGGATCTGGCAATCGGGCCAGTCTCTTCTGGCGTTGCACTGGCCATGCTGCCCGTTGCAGAAGAGTATGAGAAGCTGCTGATTGTGGAACCAGCGGTGGCAGACAGTATCACCGGGGCCAACTTCAACCGTTACATTTTCCGCACATCCCGCAACTCCTCTCAGGATGCAATCGCCAATGCTGTGGCGCTTGGGCAGGATGGCGCCTCCATCGCTACGCTTGCTCAGGATTATGCGTTTGGCCGGGATGGTGTGGCTGCCTTTCGCAATGCCATTGCAAAAACCAATGCCAAGCTGGTGTTTGAGGAGTACGCACCGACGGACACCAAGGACTTTACCGCGAGTGCCCAGCGCATTTTTGAAGCGCTGAAGGATGAAGAGGGCCGCAAGTTCCTGTTCGTGATCTGGGCTGGCGGCGGCAATCCGCTGGCGAAAATCAATGCCATGAACCCGGAACGGTATGGGATCGAGATTGCGACAGGCGGCAATATTCTGGCTGCACTTAAAGCCTACAAGGCTATGCCGGGTATGGAAGGGGCGACCTACTATTACTACGAGATCCCCAAGAATCCGGTGAACGACTGGTTGGTTAAGGAACATCAGGCTCGTTACAGTTCACCGCCGGATTTCTTTACCGCTGGCGGCATGGCTGCGGGTATCGCGGCTGTGGAGGCGATCCGTAAAGCTGGTTCTACAGATACCGAAGAGCTGATCACCGCGATGGAAGGCATGGAGTTTGAAGGGCCGAAAGGGCTGATGAAATTCCGTGCGGAGGACCATCAGGCACTGCAGTCCATGTATCACTTCAAAATCCGTGTGGACCCTGAGGTGGAATGGGGCATTCCTGAGTTGGTGCGTGAACTCACCATTGAGGACATGGATATCCCTATTCAGAACCAATAGGTCTGGCACCCTCACGCTTTCAGGAGGGAGCGGGCCTCTCGCTTCCTCTGCTCAATCTCAAAAACACAATGCTCTGGCCCGTGATGCTTTTCTGCTTTGGCGCTGACCTCATCCCCAGCTGCAGATGATTGGCACAACGGGACTTACAGAGCACCGAAGAGCGAAGTACAGGCCCATGGACATTCTCTTAAAGCTGTTTTTGCCGCTTTCGCTGGCGTTTATCATGTTCTCCCTCGGGATCACGTTGACACTGCAGGACTTCAAACGCGTGGTGCAGATGCCGCGTGCGTTCAGCGTTGGCATGCTGGGGCAACTGTTGTTGTTACCCGCCATCGCATTCCTCATTTTGCAGGTGGTTGAGCTGGAGCCAGCCATGGCGTTTGGCGTGATGCTGCTTTCCTTTGCACCGGGTGGTGTGACGTCCAACATGCTGACGCGATTCAGTGGCGGGTCGGTTGCGCTGGCTGTGTCGCTGACTGCTGTTACCAGTGTGCTGTGTGTGCTGACGGTTCCGATTTTTTCGGCAGCAGCGGCGGATTACTTTCTGGGTGCGGCAATGCCCAAGATTGATGTGACTGCCATTGGCATATCCATGGCGCTGATTACTGCTGTACCCGTTGCTTTAGGTGTGGCCATCAATCATCTGGCGCCCTCGTTTACTTCTGCTATCTCCAAGGTGGTTTCCCTGGTGGCTTCCGTCTTGTTCGTGGTGATTGTGCTGGGTGCCATTGCCACCAACTGGTCGGTGCTGACCGCCAATATTCTGGAGTTGGGGCCGGTGCTCATCTTCCTGAATGTGGTGATGCTGCTGATTGGTTATGGCGGGGCGAAGATGATGAAGCTTTCGCATCCGGACAGTGTTGCCATTGCCATGGAAGTGGGCGTTCAAAACGCCACGCTGGGGATCACCGTCGGAGCTCTGATTGCCATGAGCGGTGAAGCCTTACCGCCTTATAGTCTAGCCTCAGGCATTTACGGCATCACCATGTATGGCTGCGCTTTCCTCTTCATCTTATGGGCACGGCGGAAGGCGAAGGCACACCCGGAACTTCGTGCTCAAAATGAACTCTCTTAGAAAGCAGGCCTCTGGTGATGCAAGCAGATGAGAAGCCGGTTCTGAGTACGCATGATCTGACCATTCGCTTTGGTGGTCATGTGGCCGTTGATGCGGTGTCCTGTGATTTTCATCGTGGGACGCTGACGGCAATTGTTGGGCCTAACGGTGCGGGGAAGACGACTTACTTCAACCTGATCTCCGGCCAGCTGGCGGCTAGCTCAGGTCATGTCTGGTTCAATGGTGAGGACATCACCCGCATGTCCGTGGCGGATCGTACTTTGCGGGGGATCGGGCGGGCGTTTCAGCTGACCAATCTGTTTCCCGGCCTGAGCGTCCGTGAAAATGCGCGGCTTGCTGTGCAGGCTCATCAACGCATGGGGATGGATCTGTTTTCCATGGCGGACAGTCATGTGGAGCTGATCCAGAGGACGGAACACATTCTGGCGGAGGTGCATCTGCTAGACAAGGCGGAACAGATCACCTCAGAGCTCTCTCATGGAGATCAACGCAAGCTGGAAGTGGCGCTGATGATTGCCATTGGTCCGCAGGTGCTGATGTTTGATGAACCGACGGCGGGCATGAGCGTTGATGAAGTACCCATTGTGCTCGATCTGATCCGTGAGCTTAAACAGGACAAGGACCGAACAATCCTGCTGGTGGAGCACAAGATGGATGTGATCCGCTCTCTGGCAGACCGGATTATCGTGCTGCACAACGGAGAGCTGGTGGCGGACGGAGACCCGGCGGAGGTGATCGCCTCCCCTGTCGTGCAGCAGGCCTATCTGGGTATTGCGCCCGAAGAGAAAGAAGAGGGTGCGCATGTCTGATGCTCTTCTCACGCTGAAAGGCGTTCACACACATATCGGGCCTTACCACATCTTGCAGGGCGTTGATCTGGAGGTTCCGCGCGGCGGCGTGACGGTTCTGCTGGGCCGAAATGGTGCGGGTAAGACAACCACGCTGCGCACAATCATGGGACTGTGGCAGGCTTCACAAGGGGCCATCCTGTTCGACAATGCTGAGATCCAGAAAGAAACCACACCTGCCATTGCCCAGCGGGAGATTGCCTTTGTGCCGGAAGATATGGGCATCTTTACCGATCTGACGGTTCATGAAAACATGCTTCTGGCAGCTCGCAGTGGTGCCATTGATGAGGAACGGCTGAGTTGGATTTTTGGCTTGTTCCCTCCCCTCAAGACATTCTGGCAGAGTGCGGCTGGCAATCTTTCCGGCGGACAAAAGCAGATGCTGGCTGTTGCGCGGGCGATCATCGAGCCACGTAAGCTGCTGCTGATTGATGAGCCAACCAAGGGGCTGGCTCCTGCGATTATCAACGCCATGATTGCCGCGCTGAAAGAGCTGAAAGAAATGCAGACGACAATCCTGCTGGTGGAGCAGAACTTTTCCATGGCGCAGGCGGTGGGAGACACCGTGGCGGTGATGGATGACGGGCGGATTGTGTACTCCGGCGACATGGCGGAACTGGCAGACGATGCTGAGTTGCAGGAGAAGTTGATGGGACTTTCACTGGAGGCGCACCAATGAGCGACAGCCTGATTAAACCACGCATTGAACGCCCGCCCCTTTCTGAAGTGATTGAAGCCAAAGCTCCCTTGTTTCTGGTACCGGTTCTTATGCTGATAGGGTTGCTGGCGATTGGGTCAGGCTCCACCTGGTTGACGCTGACCGCAGCAGGGCTGGCGATGGGGATGATGATCTTCATCATGGCCTCGGGCCTGACTGTGATCTTTGGTCTGATGGACGTGATCAACTTTGGGCACGGCGCGTTCATCTCGCTGGGCGCTTTTGCAGGTTTCACCATCTTGGGCCTGTTGGGCGGCTGGATTGAGAGCCCCAGCATTGCGCTTAATCTGGGGGCTGTTTTGCTGGCAGTGGCGTTTGCCATGCTGGTGACAGGGCTGGCAGGTTATGGCTTTGAGCGGTTGATTGTGAAGCCGGTATATGGGCAGCATCTGAAGCAGATCCTCGTGACTATGGGCGGGTTGGTTGTCACCCAGCAGTTGATCTACGTGATCTGGGGGCCGGATGAGATCGTTCTGGCGCGGCCATCTGCGTTTCAGGGCTCCTTCGTTGTTTTAGGAGCTGCCATTGAGAAGTATCGCGTGCTGGCCATTGCAATCGGACTCGCGCTGTTTGTTGCCATGCGGTTGGTTTTGAGCCGGACACGCATCGGACTGCTGGTGCGAGCTGGCGTTCAAAATGGCGAGATGGTGGAAGCGCTCGGGTATCCAATCCAAAAGCTATTCCTCGCTGTCTTCATGGTTGGCTGTGCGCTGGCCGGGCTCGGCGGTGTGATGTGGGGGCTTTATCAGGAAACCATCACGGCTCATATGGGCGCTGAAGTGATGATCTCCGTGTTCATCGTGGTGATCATTGGTGGGCTTGGTTCCATTGAAGGCTGCTTTATCGGGGCCATGCTGGTGGGGTTGCTGACCAACTACACAGGCTTCCTGATCCCCAAGCTGGCATTGGTTTCGACCATTCTGCTGATGGGGGCTGTTTTGATGTGGCGGCCTCAGGGGCTTTACCCTGTCGTCAAAGCACATTGAGGAGTTCAGGCGATGATGATGAAACTCCTTTCCGGTGACAGCCCACGTAGCAAGATGCTCAGTGCCGTACTGCTGCTCATTCTGTTTGGCTTGATGTTTGCGCCCTTCCTGTTTCCGGGCACGCGGTCATTGGATACAGCAGCGCGGATCTGTATCTTCATTGTGCTGGTGGCCAGTTATGACTTGCTGCTGGGGTACACGGGTGTGGTGTCCTTTGCGCACACCATGTTCTTCGGCATTGGCGCTTATGGAACCGCGCTGGCACTGGTGAACATGGGAGCCTCCTACAGTGCGATTGTGCTGGGCACCGTATGCGGTGCGTTGGTGGCTGGGGCGTTTGCCTTTGTTATTGCGCTGTTTTCTCTGCGCGTGAAGGCGATCTTCTTTGCGATGATGACGCTGGCAGTGGCGAGTGCGTTTCTAGTGCTGATTTCACAGCTGTCAGGCATCACTGGCGGTGAGGATGGGTTGAGCTACCGCATTCCCCGCGAGATGACGCCTGCGTTCAAGCTGGTGAAAGAGAAAGTTCTGGGTGTTCGGCTCAATGGCAAGCTGATCACGTACTATGTGGTCTTCTTCAGCAGCCTGTGCCTGTTCCTTGTTTTGCTGCGCATGGTGAACTCGCCGTTTGGCCGAGTTCTGCAGGCGATCCGCGAGAATGCGTTTCGGGCAGAGGCTATCGGGTACAAAGTGGTGCGGTATCGTAGCGTGGCGACGATCCTGTCTGCGGTGATGGCAGCGCTCGCGGGCTCCCTGATGGCCATCTGGTTGCGCTATACCGGACCGGCAACCACCCTCTCTATGGATATAATGGTGGACATTCTGTTGATGGTTGTGATTGGCGGAATGGGTAGCATGTATGGCGCTGTGATTGGGGCTGTTCTGTTCCTGCTCACACAGTCTTACCTGCAGAATCTCCTTGGTATCCTTCAGGAATCATTGGGTAGTTTGCCCGTTGTGTCTGAGGTGGTCTCGCCAGAACGGTGGCTGCTGTGGCTGGGAATCTTGTTCATCTGCAGCATCTATTGGTTCCCCAAGGGCGTGGTAGGGCGGCTGCGAGGTACATAATTCTCCGAGATTTCGCTTTTTTGGCGTTTACACCTTGTGGATTTCATCGGGAGTACCTAGGTTGGCATGGACGAGCGAGCTAAGAGATTTGCTTATCCCGTAGTATTAGAGGGGCGACATATGACCCGTCCCCCTATATGAGAATTAAGACTGGCTTTTTTGAACGAGAACAGAGCTCAGGCTTGGTTACTACGGGCTGTTTTTGGAGACACACTTGGCAGTGTTACGATTGACCGATCGCGACAATGTCCTTTTCTGCCTTTGAATACATTGCTCGTCACAAATAACTCGCCCTCATCAGGTGAGTTGGATTTTTTGGCTTAAAGGACGTTTCGATGAGACAAGACGGTACCCTCAAATTCTTCAACCACGACAAAGGCTACGGCTTCATCACCCCAGGTGACGGATCCAAGGACATCTTTGTTCACATCACAGCTTTCGAACGCTCCGGCATCGCAGTTCCAGCTGAAGGTGCAGCGATCACTTTCGTTGCTGAAGAAGATCGTCGTGGCCGCGGTTTGCAGGCTTCCCAGATTGAGCTTGCTTAATCTTTACGATTTGTGGGATTGCAGGGTTTGCTTCAGCGCAAGCTGAACGCACATTGTAACCACCTCAGGATTGGCCTGATGAGCGCGGCTTGTGCCGGACGCCGTCAGGCCTTTTCTTTTTTACGCGCAGATTTCAGCGATTTTTCCACGCAGGCCCTTGCCTAAAGCTCCTGTCTTCCTATTTACGGAAACAGGCTGCAGCACACTGCCTTCGATAGTGGGTATTTTGTGCAAAGCCGCTCACATCTTTGTTTTCACACCCTAAATTTCGTGGTTGTCCGGGTGACTTGGTCTCGCAAAGTTGCCGCTGATGGCCTATACTGACAAAAGTCGCAGATCTGCGCTGACGTACAAAACATTATTCTCTGCGGTTTCTCGCAGAATTGGGCAAGGGACTCATTGTGAAGGGCACGACGAAAGCCAGCAGAACACAAAATCGCATTCTTGATGCGGCCATCGACTATGTGCAAGCACAGGGCGGTGGGCAGTTTTCGTTGGATGCTATTGCCAAGCATGCGGGTGTTTCCAAAGGCGGTCTTCTATACAACTTCCCGAGCAAACAGGCGCTCATCCGCGCCATGGTTCAGTATCACGTAGATAGCACGCGAGAGACAATCGCTTCGGAAGAGCACAAGCTGGCCGAGGACCCATATCGCCACAAGCTGATGCGTGCTTTCCTGAAAGGGCTTTGCAGCAAGTTCAAGGAAGACAACAAGGCTGCCTCCGGCATGCTGGCTGCAATTGCGGATGACCCAAGCCTGCTCGATCCTGTCCGCGTGTTTCATAAAGAGATGTATGCTCGTATTCAGGATGAGTCAGAGGACCCAGAGCTGGCAACACTCGTCTATCTGGCTGTTGAAGGCGTTCACAGCAATGGCATCTTTCAGGTTCTGGATGAGACCCAGCTGAACGTTGAAGAGCAGCTTGAACGGATGTTTGAGATACTCAAGTAAAGCTCTGCCAGACTTGAACTCTTCTCAGGCCTGAAAACCCAAATATATCGCCAGAGCCCCCTCCCCTCTGCTAGCATTGATACTTAAGTGTTTTATACGGAGAACCGGTTGCGTTCTTCGTGGTTGCTCAAGGCGTATCCTGATCCGAAACCGCTGTCATTTTCGGAGATACGCTCAACGGAGGGGTACAGATGAAACGTCGTGACTTTCTTAAAACAGCTGTGGCAACGGGCGCTGCCGGTGGGGCCTCAGTTCTTGCTGCGCCAGCGATTGCAAACGCGACGCTGAACCTGAAGCTTGTGGGTGCATTCCCAAAGGGTTTCCCGGGTGTTGGCACATCTGCTGAACAGCTGGGCAAGCGCATTGAAGCGCTGTCTGACGGCAAAATCTCCATCAAGTATTATGGTGGTGGTGAGCTGGTTCCTCCGTTTGAGACTTTCTCTGCGGTCTCCTCTGGCACGGCTGATATCGGCCACAACGCGCCTTACTATCAGGTGGGCAAAATCCGCTCGACCATGTACTTCACCACCTTACCATTTGGTCTGGATGCAACTGAGCTTTCCGGTTGGCTACGCCATGGTGGTGGTCAGGCACTTTGGGACGAAGCTTATGCACCGCACAACGTGAAGCCGTTTTACGCAGGCAGCTCTGGCGCGCAGGCAGGCGGCTGGTTCAAGAAGCCAATCAAGTCTCTGGATGATCTTGTTGGCCTGAAGATGCGTATCGCGGGCCTTGGTGGAGACATCCTGCGCAAAGTGGGGGCAACCACTGTTGTGACCCCTCCGCCAGAGATCTACCCGGCACTACAGTCCGGCGTTGTTGATGCAGCTGAGTTTGTTGGCCCGTGGAATGACCTTGCACTCGGCCTTTACAAAATCGCACCTTACTATCACCTACCAGCGTTCCATGAGCCAGGTCCGGGTCTGGAAATGATCGTGAACCAGAACACCTATGAAAACCTGAGCCCATGGCTGAAGGAAGTTCTGGCACAGGCGGCAACTGCGCAAGCGGAAGAAAGCACCGCGGAGTTCCGCTACAACAACACAATCGCTCTTTCCACACTGGTTGAGCGCGGCGCTATTCTTTCCGCCTTCCCACCGGATGTGATTGAAGCCATTGGTGCAGCGGCCCGTCAAGTTATTGCGGCATACCCATCAGGCGATGCAATGAGCGAAAAGATCCACGGTTCCTACATGGAATACGTGAAAGCTTGCTCTTTGTACGGTGCACGGATGGAGGGACAGCTCTATCAGGACCGAGCTCAGGTCTGGTCCACTTAAAGCTGGCTCAAGTAAAACAAACAGGCGGGGAGAGTTATCTCCCCGTTACCCTAGGTTGCTTAAACGACTCACCAAATGCACACTAGAATGAGGCTTCCCTCTTGTAGCCTCTGAAAACTCAAGTATATTTGGGAAATAGTAATTATTTGCAAATTGCATATATACTTATAGCGTAAGTAGTTTATCTACCAACACTACTTAGGTGAGAATAAGTAGGTAGTTAGTACAAATCTAAGCAGTAGAATAAAGACTCTATAAAGAATTACTGACTCAATTTGGGCGTGTATTCACAAATCAGTGAAACTGGGTGTCAGATTACCCCCTTTTAAATTGAAACTTGGGTTTCCCTAACAGGTGCTCTCATGCGTCGTATTCTTTTAAAATATCGCATCATCGCGATATTCATGCTGGCATTTGTGCCAATGCTTTATTTTGCAGGTGCACAAATCATCACCGCCTACAACAACAAGGTGGAAGCATCTAACATCGGACAGGTGGCAGAGTTTGTGCCTGTGTTGAGTGCGGTTGTCCATGAGTTGCAGAAAGAACGCGGTCGCTCCGCCGGGTATCTCGGCGCGAAAGGCAAGGCATTTGCCGAAGGCCTTGCAGACCAGCACAAGCTGACCGACAGCAAAATCCGTATTTATAAAACTGCGCTGGAAAACATTCACCTCGCTTCCATTGACAAGGGCCTTGCTGCTCAGGTGGAGATGGTGAACAGCCGGTTGGCAAACATTGATCGCATCCGCAACAACGTCAAAAGCCTGAATACGACCGTTGGCGAGACTGTTGCTTACTACAGCGGCACCATCAATGAAGCCTTCACCTTCCTGCCAAGCACCATCGCTGTGAGCCGCGATGCAAGTCTGGTTCGCGAGCTGAGCATGTATGAAGAGATTCTGCTTGGTAAAGAGAATGCAGGCATTGAGCGCGCAATCGGCGCGAACGGCTTCAGCGCACAAGAGTTTAATGCAACGATCTACCACCGTTTCGTTCGCCTAGGCGCAAGTCAGGATACCCACTTCAAAACCGCTCGCGCGCTGATGACTGGTCCTCAGGAGAAGTTTCTTGATAAGATCTTCAGCCGTCCAATCATGAGTCAGGTGCAAGCTGCGCGTAAACTGGGCTATGCCTCCGCATTTGGCGGTGATATCTCCTCCGTATCCGGCACCGAATGGTTTGATTTGGCAACCAAACGGATTGATGCGCTGAAAGACTTCGAAGATTACGCAGCTGATGAGCTGGTGATGCACGCACAGAAGTTGTCTGCGGAAGCGCAATGGCAGTTCATGTTTGCGCTGATCATCGCTGGTTTGGTGACCGTGCTGGGTATTGGTGCTGCTTACACGATCATCCGCAGTGTTTCCGTTCCAGTTGCAGCTTTGCTGACAGATGCTCGCAATCTGGCTGATGGCGATACCTCCGTTACCTTCTCCGGCGCTGTCGGCGTTGATGAAGTCGGTCAGGTGGCAAACGCCGTGATGTCCTTCCGTGACACTGTTGCTGAGCAGAAGCGCCTGCAGAGCCTTTCTGAGAAGGAACATGAGCAGGAGCGCAATCGTCAGATGCATGTTGATCAGCTGATCAGTGCATTCAACGATCAGGTGTCCAGCGTTCTTGACCGTGTTGATGACAACACCGGCAAGATGCAGCAGACCGCAGACTCCCTCACCCACATTGCGACCACCACATCTGATCGTGCAACAAGCGCTGCTGGGTCTTCCGAGCAGGCCTCTTACAACGTGCAGACCGTGGCTTCCGCTGCTGAAGAGCTTTCTGCGTCCATCGAAGAGATTGGCCGTCAGATCTCCCAGACCAAGCAGACCGTTGACGATGCAACCACTGTTGCAACTGCCACCAACGATCACGTCACGGATCTGGATCAGGCCGCGCAGAAGATTGGCGAAGTGGTCAACCTTATTCGCGATATCGCTGAGCAGACCAACCTGCTGGCCCTGAACGCGACCATTGAAGCAGCACGCGCTGGCGAGATGGGCAAAGGCTTCGCGGTTGTAGCCTCTGAGGTGAAAGAACTAGCAACCCAGACCTCCAAGGCGACTGAAGAGATTTCCTCGCAGATCTCCGGTATTCAGGGTTCCACCAAGGAAGCTGTGACCGCCATTGAGCAGATTGCAGGCACCATGCAGCAGGTGAACGAGTACACCAGCTCCATCGCCACCGCGATTGCACAGCAAAACGCTGCGACCTCTTCTATCAGTCAGAACATCCAGCAGGCCGCACAAGGCACTCAGGATGTGGCGGACAGCATGAATGTGGTGACCAGCTCTGTTCAGGAAACCAACAGCTCTGCCAATGAAGTGCTGGAGGCTTCTACCTCTGTTTCCAAACAGGCAACGGAGCTGCGCCAGACCATCTCAACCTTCCTGAAGGATGTTGTGGCTGCCTAATTGGCCGGTCAAAGCGAAGAGTTGATGTAGGGAGGGCTTCGGTCCTCCCTATTTGTTTGTTCCCGAGTTGACCTTGGCTGGAAAGCCCATATAAGGGCGCCATGCAAAACGTTGATGTTTTTATTATAGGCGCAGGCGCCGCTGGCCTGATGTGTGCCATTGAGGCTGGCAAGCGCGGTCGTTCCGTGCTGGTTATTGATCACGCCAAGCGCCCAGCGGATAAAATCCGTATTTCTGGCGGTGGTCGCTGCAACTTCACCAATCTGCACGCCTCTCCTGCCAACTATCTTTCCGAGAACCCTCGTTTTGCGGTGTCAGCGCTGAAGCGCTATACCCAGCACGATTTTATCGCGCTTGTCGATAAGCATGGCATCGGCTGGCATGAGAAGACATTAGGGCAGCTGTTCTGTGATGACAGTGCCCAGCAGATCATCGACATGCTGCTTGGCCTTTGTCAGCAGGCTGGCGTGCGTATTCAGCTGGAAACCAGCATCACCTCCCTGACCAAGCCGGACGACCGCTTCACCATTGGAACTTCCAGAGACACAGTGCGTGCGCATTCTGTCGTGGTGGCGTGTGGTGGGCCTTCCATACCCAAAATGGGCGCAACTGGCTTTGGTTACGAGATCGCCAAACAGTTTGACCTGCCTGTGGTGACGCCTCGTGCTGCGCTGGTGCCATTTGTGTTTGATGATGCCATGCGCGAGCGCTCCAAGCATCTGGCTGGTGTTTCTGTTGATGCTGTCGTGTCTTTCAAAAAGACCAGCTTCCGCGAAGGCCTGCTTTTCACACACCGCGGTCTGTCCGGTCCATCCATCTTGCAGATTTCCTCTTACTGGGAAGAAGGCAAAGACATTCGCGTTAATCTTCTGCCCGACACGGATGTGTTTGAGGCGCTGAAAGCTGCAAAGCAGAACCAGCCCAAACAGGACATCAAAACAGCCCTTTCCGGCTTGTTGCCCAAGAAGCTGGCGACCCACATTGCAGAGGAACACAAGCTGGGCGGACGTCTGGCGGACACCTCCGACAAGGTGCTGCGCAAAGCTGCTCTGGCGATCACCGAGTGGACCATCAAGCCTGTAGGCACAGAGGGCTATCGCACTGCTGAAGTCACTCTTGGCGGTGTCAGCACCAAGGCGCTCTCCTCCAAAACCATGGAAGCCTCAAACGTCCCTGGCCTCTTCTTCATCGGCGAAGTCGTCGACGTCACCGGCCACCTCGGCGGCTTCAACTTCCAATGGGCCTGGGCATCAGGGCATGCGGCGGGGCAGTTTGTTTAAAAGAACCGTTCAGGAACTCGGATGCTGTCGCCGGGTTGGATGTAGACGCGGGCGCCGGTGAGTTTCACCGGGATATCGTAATCATTGCCATTTTTGCGGATGAAGACGCGTTTGGTGTTGGCTCTGTAGGAGTATCCACCTGCGATGGCCACTGCATCCTGCAGGGTGAGGCCGTTTTTGTAGGGATACTCGCCGGGTTTCCCGATTTCTCCCTGAATGAAAAATGGTCTGTAATTCAACACTTCTAGACTGATGCGTGGGTCTTTGAGGTAACCATCTTTCAGGGCAACGACGATTGCGTCTTCCAGTTCACCCAGGCTTTTGTTTTTGGCTGCGACATCTCCCACGAGTGGCAGGTCCAGGTTGCCCTGATCGTCGACGACAAACTCACCTGACAGGTCTGGCTCACCGAATACGATGAGGCGCAGTTTGTCTCCTGAGCCTAAGTGATAGGCTTTAGCCTGTGAGAACGCACTGTCTGTGACCAGTTGCTGATGCTGTGCGGAACTACTCAGATCACTTGGTGTGCAGCCGTGAGCCCAAAACGCAACAAGGAGGACTGACAGGATGTGCTGTATGTATTGCATTACATTACCCTCTTACACTACTGCCTGCTCTGCTGTTCCTTGCACTCAAGGACTGCGCAACACCTACACACAACATAACAATGTAAACGAGAGCAACCGCTTGTATCTCAATGCTGAAATCTACCGTTGAGTGAATTACGACAACGGCGGAAGAGCAAATTCCAATTGTAGGGTACAGTTTTCGGACCCGCCGGGAATGCAAGCCAGACAAACACTTAGAAAACGACCAAATGAACACTGCAAATAGGATTACGCTTGCAGGAATGCCAAGCCCTACAATTGCTTCAAGATAGCTGTTGTGAGCCTTGTCCCATGTGAGTTCTGCAGGGAGCTCAGAAGTCGGGTAGAGCATCAGCATCGTCGGGAAGGCTCCGGCACCTACGCCCTGTAGCGGGTAGTCTCCTATTATCTGCAGAACAGTTTGATAGAGCTGTAGTCGATAGCTGTCAGAGATCCCCTGCTGGATCAGTCGGAGGCCTATTGCATTGCCGGACTGCACTAGCAGAAGCCCGATTACACCTGCAACCACCAGAACAACAAGTATGGACGAGGCGGAGACACCACGAGACCTTCGTTTTCGGCTGATGGAAAACGGGCCAAGGCATAGGAACAGAAAGAGTAAAAGTGCAATCAAACTGGAAGCGATGCCGGCTCTGGAGTTGGTGAGGAACACTGCACCCCACAGAATGATTGCAGGACCCAGCAAGGAAGCAGTTTTAAGGGAAACAAGTTTTTCCAACAAGTGAAGGAATGGTTCAGACATGCTTGAAGCCTGAACCAGCTTACGAACTCTGGCATAAAGCAATGTGGTTGCGGTTATCGCTGAGATGCCGAAATAAGTAGCTGCGCTGTTGCGGTTTACAAAGGTTGCCGTGAGGTTGGTCGTATCAAACCGTGGGCCAAACCAGAGGATATTTGGATCGCCTGAAGCCAGAGCCATCGCGCCATAGATTGCGTAGGTTGTGGCTGAGTAGGTCACTACCAGAAGTATAACATAAGCACTCGAGGTTTCCTTAGCAAACTGAGTGACAAGCCAGGCGAAAACGACGTACGTGGTTAGTCTCAGTAAAGTGAGTTTGCTGAGCAAAGGATTGGCAGTCATCCGACCATCTAACTCCTCCTGCAACAACACCTCTGAGTAGTTCCAGATCGGGTTAGATAGACCAGCGAAGTCACTCGGGACCAGCTGGATTGAGATCCACAACAACACACTGCCAATGCATAAAAAAGGGAAGACTAACTGGCTTATCGGAGGACCTTGGTAGCTCCAGTTTATCCTTGCAGTACCCCAGAGGAGAAACGCCGCCCAAACAACCGCAAAGTTCACGATCCAAAGTAAAACCCTGTTGCTTCCTAAAACCAGCGGACAGAAAGCTATAAGAAGCAGTAGTAGAGTAAAAGCAGCTCTATCAAGAAATGATTTCGGCATACTCCCTCCTCACCCATGCAAAATACTTGCTTGTGATCCTTCAAGTTTCAAAACCGAGAGTTCACCGGTGAAGTAGGCGCCAGTATCAATATTGATGCGGTTTTCAAGTATCTCTGGTACTGAAACTGGAGTGTGCCCGTGGACGATTTTTTTCTGGTAGCATCTTGCAGAAGTGAGGAAAGCATCACGTATCCATAACTGCTCGGCAGTGGTTTGCGCGGAGAGCTCTTTCTTTGGATTAACGCCAGCGTGCACGAAGTAGTAATCACCCAGCTCAAAGCTCGTTGGAAGCCGGCTTAGAAACTCAATCAATCGAGCTCCCATCACATTTTGCAGATCACACCGCAGCTCGTTGCTCAAAAGATGGGGATCTGTTCCGTTTAAGGACACACCAAAAGAAGACAGTGTTTCCAAGCCTCCAAATGAGACCCACATTGAGATCAGGGACGGGTTCTTCAGAAAATCCAGCAAGACCTCTTCATGATTGCCTTTGAGACATATCCGTTTCCTTGTGTGGGAGGAGTGAAATGCCAAATAATGGAGAACCTCTGCACTTTGCTTGCCGCGGTCGATGTAGTCACCCAGAAAGATCTCATAGCAGTCGCCGGAGTATTCAGCAGCATCCTCGTCAATCATCCTGATTGCGCCCTTCAGTAGTTCAAAGGAGCCGTGAATATCTCCGACTACATAGGCCCGGGTGTTGTCTGGTAGTTCAAAAACCCGGGCCGATTGGTTGATATCATGCGAGCGCGAGGCTCTGTGTTTTCTGAGTAATGACAACATGAGGCACTACCCGTAGTAGGCTTCGTATTTGAAGTAATCGTAGCCGTAGCTTGACTGGTAGCTGTACTTCTTTGCTTTGTTGGAGTTGAAGTTGTTCAGCACTACTCCAAGAATGTTCGCGTTTGCTTTCTCCAGAAGATCAGTTGCACGTTCAACAGCAAACCGGTCTGTTCGGTCCCAGAAAGAAACCATTATGGTGCCTTGAACCATTCGAGACAGCACACGACTGTCGATCACCGGAAGGACAGGCGGGCTATCGATCACCACCAAATCAAACGTTTTGGAAGCCGCATCTATCAAAGATTGCATTGCCATCGAAGAAAGGAGTTCGGCTGTTTCCCAGAGATCATTTCGTCTTGGAGCTGGCAGGAAATAGAGTGACGAGTTCGGCTCTTTCCGAACTGCATCTTTGATGTTGAATTCCCCTGTCAGAACGGTCGCAAGATTGGCTTCTGTCGAGCCAGCCAAAGCAGCTGTTGAAACAGGGTGGCGCATATCTGCGTCAATCAAAAGAACGCGCTCACCTGTTTTTGCTGCATAATGCGCTAAGTTCAGAGCCACAGTGGACTTACCTTCGCCCGGAAGAGCTGACGTAATCAGCAGTGTTTTGAGAGAGTTATCGACGTTGGAGAACCGGACACGGGACCGCAATACCCGCACTGCTTCAGCATACTGGCTGAATGGATTTTGCGAGGCGTACTCCCAAATTCCCTCCGGCAGCGTACGTAGCTTAGCTCTCGCTTTAGAGTTTGCCGGATACTGTGCACTCTTGAACCCAAGGCGAGCTTTCAAGTTGTTCCAAACGCCAGCGATCATCCCGCCCTCTTTGTTGATGCTAGACGAATGCTGGTCAATCATTGGCACTGTTGCAAACAGTGGCAGGCCAAGCCGTTCCTCAACATCTTCATGAGACTTGAGTGTGTAATCGAAAAGTTCCAGAAGAAGGGAAATCACAACACCGACGACCAATCCAAGTAAAAATGACAGCACGACGAAAAGCTTCTTATTTGGATAACTGCGCGCGACCGGTGGCGTCGCTTGCGTTAGGATCCGACTGGTGATGTTGTCCATTTTCTCAGATTCCTGCGTTTCCTTGAACCGGTTCAGGAATGACTCGTAGAGAGTTCGATTGGCCTCTGCCTCACGTGTAAGCTCACGCAGATAAACAAGGGCCTGATTTTCTGAGCTCGTTACATTGCGAAGTTGTTCAAGGCTGCTTGAGATAGACAGCTCACGGCTTCTGGCAACGGCCAGTTCGTTTTGCGCTGTGTTGACGATGCGCTGCAGTTCCTCGCGAATTTGGCGATTGAAATCAGAAAGTTGTGAGCGAACACTGACGACTTCCGGGTGTTTCTTTCCGTACTTCACCACCAGCTCAGCTTCTCGCCGCGCAACCTCAGATGCCTTTGCCCTGAGCTGTGTAATAACAGCCGACTGTGCGGCATCTGCAAAAGATGAGGCCGAGCCGCCCTGTTTGCGGACTTTATCTATCTGGTTAACTTTCGCCTGCGCTTCAGCCGTTTTTGCGCGGGCTAGTACAAGTTGCTGATTGAGAGTTGCTATCTGCTTTTCATTGAAGGTGGCACCGTCCGCAACTTGAAGGTTGTTCTCGTTTCGGAAAATCTCAACGGCCTGCTCAGACTTGCGTACCCTCTCCCTCAACTCCGCCAGCCTGATACTGAGCCATTCATTTACACGGCGCGTTGCATCGTATTTGGTTTCAAGCTGATCCATCAGGTATGCATTTGCAAAGCCGTTCGCCAGTTCTGCTGCCAGACTTGGAGATCGGGCTTCGTACATAACATCAACCACGGTTGTGTTACGACGAAGCTTTACATCCAGACCGGAGAGTACTCGTCTTGAGAGGTCAGAAGGATCACGTCCGTAAGCTGTAAAGGTCTCCTTCTCTTCAGCTCCCATTACCTTCTTTATAATGCCGTTGATGAGAGACGGTGTCGGCAGGAACTCAGGAGAGTTCCAAAGGCCATGCTTATCGATGACGCGCTCAGCTACAGCATTGGAGCCAATTATCTCAATCTGGCTTTGCAGCATTTTATCATCAGAGCCGAAGCCGCTGAGGACAGCTTCAACATCCACAATATTCGCTGCCCGGGTTTCGATAAGAATAGAAGTGGTGGCGGTGTATTTGGGTGTGGCTATAAGAGAGATACCCGCCCCAACGATTGCTGCAAACAGCGCACTGCCGATGATAAGCGTGGCATAGCGCTGGATAAACTGCAGAACTTCCCGCAAGTCGATCAGTTCTTTGGGTTGCTCCGCAGGAGGCGTGGAAGTTGACGTTGCCGCGTTAGTACTCTGCATTAAAGTTGACCCCTAACAAATGTCTGTCGTAGCTCACGCCAGGTCGATCAGAACTAAGCCTCTCGTATTCGTATGCAGCACCCAACTTCATGTAGCGATTGACGAAATAGTCCGTCTTAACCAATGCTCTATATCTGTTGTCAACGCGATTAACCCCTAGGTAGTCTTCGCGCGAGTAGATGAAGGCGGGTGAGAAGATCCAGTTTCTTAAGAACTCATAGTCGACAGCGATTTCTGCATAAGATTCCAGCTGTCCAGCAGAACCAAAGACATAACTTTCTTCAATGGATTGAAGACCGATGATGTTCACGGTCACCAGTGCAATGGGTGTCCATTGAAGTTCAACGTTATAGGCGAATGTCTGAATATCCTGACGAGTTTCCAACTCGTAGTCCTGACTGAGATAACCGACACCCGCAGATCCATGAATGGTCCCGCGCATATCAAACTCCATTCCAGCTAAGAGTTCGATGCCACTTGAATCGCGATTGCTTGATCCGGTGTCGCGCCAGTTACGCTCATTGAACTCAGCGCTGCCATAAAAGCTCAAGCCGGGGAAGTATGCATATGAGACCTTTGCTATCAGATCATATCGATAACCATCACGGTTATCCTGATCCAGTACATCTCCATCGACGGATTCGACGTCGTGGTAATCATAGTGACTGATTGAGCCTGTTGCTCCTACCGTCACGCGATTGAAGGTTTTCGAGGCCCCCGCATATCCGCCATATACGTTATAGCGAACCCCAGTCTTTGAGGTGAGCGGAACATCATTGTCTCCCAGTTCATCCTGGTTCAGCTCAATCCTCCCGCCTAAGTTCAATGCAAGGTCATTCAGCACATCGACGCGACCGTCGGCAAGTGCCCGCCCTGAAAGGGTTGAGGCATTGGCATCTTCAAAAACATAACGTTCCCGTGCAGAAAGGTAGAGATTGAGGCTGTGTCTGGAGAAATCGGAGTTTACCGCAATAGCGGGCGAGATCAGGCCAACAAGACTGCCCTGCATGTTGTTTTGCTCTTGGTAGATATTGGAGTCGTAATAAAGGCCTGAAGTAAGCGTGGGCATGATAAGCCAGCCAGGGAACCTCATCCCCTGAGCATCATATTCAGGCCTTGGCCGCATTCTGACCCGATATTCTGAAAACTTACCCAGCACCACTTTAGTGCCCTCTTCGGCAACAGATGCATCCGAACAGAGAGCAGCCAAGCCTGCTAGCAATATGGGCCGTATGCTTCTCATCCATGCACCAACGGTTGAAGTAAACTCCGAGCAACATCAATTCGGGCTTGGGAGGCTAAACCCGCCCCCACTTCCTTTTCCGGTTGTGGGAGCATCACGGGTTCTGGCTCCGACTTGCAGACGGGCACCAGCGACAACACCTGATCCGCGCGTGGCAGAAACCGCATTAAATGCTGTCTTCATCGAATGGCTGGAATTGACAATAGCTTGCTCCAGCGTGTTCATTCCATGAGCGTCACCGGTGCTCATCATGGGTTGAAACGCCATGTGTAAACCCACGCCCATTTGCTCGGCCTGCGGACCAGAAACAAACCAAGAAAGGCGGGAAACTGCATGTGCCATCGACGGATCACTTGCCACTGCCTCACTGATCGCTTGCGCAAACTGAGGAGTTGCAATGTGCGGACTGGACTGCATGGCATCCCCCAGCATTTGCAGATGACTGTCCTCCGCAGTGCTCACGAACTGAAGCATGAGGCCAACCGATGAGACGGGATCGGCCATGACGTGCTCAACCATTGCATTTGCTGCATCTGGCACATCTTGTGCAAGCACCGGCGTTACCCAAAGAGACAAAGCTAATGAGCTCGCACCAATGCAGAGCAATAGGTTTCTTTGCTTCATTTCAAAACATCCAAATTAGCGTCAAATTTCCAACTGAAACAGTTTCAGACAAGCAATCCTGCATGCAGCAATCAAAACAGCAGGTTCTGGAGAACAATGCTTTCGCTGCTTCTCAGAACTTTGGCTTTCCGCCAGCACCAGACGGCGCCGACGAGACCTTACGCAAACTACTGAGGATACTCATTCAAGGTGGGAACACGGCGCGTGCGCCGCGGGACTTCTCATTGGTTCGGCAGTTTAATGAGTTACTCAAACTGCTCTGTGACGATCTCATCTCCGCGGAATTCAGGCATAGTTGCATGGCCTACTGCGTTGATGCCTTCACGCCTAAAAACGATTATGAACGTAAGAAAGATGATCTTAAGGTCCAGCCAGAAGCTCTTGTTCTCGACATACCAGACATCAAGCTCAAAACGAGATCCCCAGTCGAGGCTGTTTCTGCCATTGACCTGGGCCCATCCAGTTATGCCTGGCTTCACCAAATGTCGACGCAACTGGCGCTCTGAGTAGAGCTCTAAGAAGCTTGCAAGCTGAGGGCGTGGTCCTACAATCGACATGTCGCCCTTCAAAACATTAATAAAGCCAGGCAGTTCATCAATGCTCCAGGCACGGAGAAACTTGCCAAAGCGTGTTAAACGCTCAGCGTCTGGTAGCAACGCGCCATGCTCATCGCACTCGTCTGTCATGCTTCTCAGCTTGTAAATCTGGAAATTTCTACCAGCCTGCCCCGTTCGTGTTTGCTTGAATATTATTGGTCTTCCGAGTTTAACTCCCACAAGCAGTGCGGTACTCGCCAGAATTGGCAGAGTGATGGTTAGGACCGCCAGGCTGAACATAATATCGAAAGCCCGGGTCATGTAGTCTTGGTACTTCATTTAACAACCCCTCAGAATAATTGAAGGAAATGCGTAGTATTCGCCGCATTTACCTCCTCAAAGGAGCCGCCCTGATACAAATTGCTTTTTATGTACTCGCTGTTTGCTGAGAATCACTCTTTCGAAAATCAGGAAGAAAACAAGAGCATGAAACAAATCGCTCTCTCTTAGCTGTGAGTTGGAACATATTGCTAGAATAAACCCACCCAACTCGCAGTAATCGTAAATACACCCTCGAATCACATCACCGCTGACACTAAGATCTACTAGAGCAGAGAAAAAGCACGGCTACGCCATAACTCGTGATTGGCATCATTGCTTGTTTTTACTGGGATTTTGATGAGTTCGAGCTTGTATACTTGAAGGTTTGACTGAACAACGGGAACAGAAGTGAGAGTGCCAAACTAGCAGATTTCTACTCATTCCTTTTATTACTACCGTTTTTTCAGTCCATGATTTTGGATGCAGTGATTTTTCAACGATTGTCTTGGCATTTATTTTCAGATTACGTTTCTAATCGACTCACCATGCAGTTGTGAAAACCCTTGCATGACAATATCTTATCAGCAAATCACTTAATCAACGCCACGCAACATTTGAGTGGTGGTGCGGTAGCCGTTGCTTTTCAGGCTCCAAAATGAAGCTTCCATCAGTTGATGGAGACCTACTTATGGTTCCTTCAACTCAACTGATCGACCGACTTCAATGCACCAATTTGCCGAACATCCCTAGTCACTCTTGAGGTAGACATGATTGCTACTGTCGAAAATGATCCCAATCATTGGTTTCTTGTTCAGCTGAAACCCAACGGATTTGACATGGCGTTGCGTAATTTACTTAGGCAGGGTATTGCCTGCTTTATGCCCCTTCAACGAGGCGGAACTTCGCATGCTTCCAGAGGCAAAACTACAGGTCTACGACCTCTTTTTTCTGGATACCTGTTCGTCAACTTTGATCCACTCAGTGGCAAATGGCAGTCGGTAAACAATACCAAAGGCGTGACGCGACTGGTCGGGTTCGGAAATGGGCTACCTTCACCAATTCCTGCAGCACTTATCGAGGGATTGCAGACTCGCTGCGACAGCAAAGGCGAGCTGTTACCGATTGATGATCTGGTCATCGGAGAGAAGGTTCGTATCGTTGCCGGACCATTTGCAAACTATATCGTTGAAGTAGAAAAACTGCCGGACACAACACGCGTTGGTGTCTTGTTTGAGATGCTTGGCAGAACGGCACGCGCCACAGTTCCTGTAAGAGACCTTATCCGTTGCGGGAGTAGAGCTGCCTGAGATGGCACCCGTTCTAGATTTTCACTGCGTTTCAGATAGCCGCTGGCAAGCCTTGTTGGCATTGCGGCAGATCTATCCAACCTACTCGCCAAAACGTAGAGCTTTGTGGTTGCTGAACGCACTTAACCAGATCAGCCTGCGATTATATCCAGTAGGCTTCAAGCTCCTTTCTGATTTTGAGATCAGCCTCCTTCCAACCTTGAAACAGAGCCAGACACGGGCATTTCTTCTACACAAGATGTTTCAGAATGAGCGTGTTTACATCTTTGATTTTGAACCCGAAAACCAAATGATTTCGGTTACCAAGCTGGCTCGGAGTAAGCGGGCTTCTCAAGGATTGGAGCGAGAGGCAAAACATCTAAGCGAAATCGCTGAGCACACAGCCCTTTCGGTACCTGAAGTCCTCAAATTTTCCAGATGGGATGAGGGTGCTCTCCTTCAAGTAAGCGCGGCTCCAAAAGGCTTTCAGATTTATGACAAGACCTTCCCTGTTCCACAGAACTTGCTAGTGGCCATCAAGAAGCTAGAAACGCCGTCCCAATTACCCGCAAAAGAACTCTCTTTCTGGAGGCAAATGTTCGGCCGGATCACAGAACCATCCCTCAAGGCCCTGGCTGATAAGGTTTCCCCCGAGCGGCGGTTTGCAGTTGGAGCTGCGCATGGAGATCTGGGGTCTGAAAACATCTTCACACGCGGCCCTTCCAAAAATCTTGAAGATTTTCTGGTGATCGACTGGGAAGCCTATGACAGCAAAGCCCCAGAACTGACGGATCAGGTTGGATTATGGCTCGGTCAACGGCATCGCAGTTTCAAGTCAATGAAGAAGTTAAACAGAGCTGCACTAGCTCATGCCTTTCTAGAGGATTTTAAAGAAAAGAGCGGTGGCATCGAGGCTGCCTTACTGGCCCTCACATACCTCGCTTACAACGGAATAGATCTGGCTCAATCCTTAATTGGAGATACCGGAGAGTTAAAGCAAACACATGATCTTGCTTGACAATATCATTTTCGAACTTCAGCGTTTTGGTGGCATCTCCAAATACTGGGCGAAAACCATCGAGCGAGTTGATGCCTCAAGTCTCGACATCTCCTTTCTTGAGAGTGATAGTGCCTCCCAAAATTTCTTCCGCTCATGTCTGCGATTGACCCATCCGCAGCAGGCTGAAGATGGCGGGCCAACAATGCGCCGATTGACCCGTTCAAAACAACACTGCGATATCTTCCATTCAAGCTATTACCGCACCTCCCGAAACGCACGCGCTAATGTGGTGACAATCCATGATTTCATGAATGAGAAATTTCCGACCAGCTTGCGTGATAAGGTCTTAGCCTATCTCAAGAAGCAAGCCTGTCGTCGCGCAGATGCTGTTGTCGTAGTTTCTGAGCAGACCCGTCGGGATTTACTGGAAGCGTATCCATTTGTAGATCCAGGCTGCGTTCACGTGACCTACAATGGTGTTGATGAAGAGTTCTATCCCGAACCACTAATCAACTCTTTTGAAGTTGGTGAGAACACCTTTAATCCACGGGACTACTTTTTGTACGTGGGCACTCGAGGATTTTGTAAAAACTTCCCCTTTGTGCTGCGTTTCATGAAGGAAGCCAAAGCTCAAGGGCTGATCGCACCACTCATTCTGGTTGGTGGAGGGCCGCTCTCTCCCAGTGAATGGGCAGAAATTGAAGCCTGTGGCCTCTCAATCAAATCAGTTCAACAACTCACCGGCGTCTCAAATGATGTTCTGCGGCGTCTTTATAGCAACTGCCTGGCTCTACTTATCCCGTCTATTTATGAGGGGTTTGGCCTCCCAGCTGCTGAAGCTGCCCGCTGCGGTTCTCTGGTTCTATCAGCACGTGGCTCAGCACTGGATGAGATAGTCGGTGAAACGGAATATGCTTTCGAGCTATCTCTGGAAGGTGAGGCATCCCGGGTACTACGGCTAGGTCTTCACAATGCAAATGCTGAGCAGGAACGGAAACGTTTGCAAGCCCGTTCATTGATGTTCGACTGGGATGCTTCAACCACGAAGTTGATGGAGATCTACAATGACCTCTAGCTGCGCCTCACAGGAGAAACTTCCGATATCAGTGGTCATTCTGACCAAAAACGAAGAGGACACAGTCGAAGGCGCAATCGCTTCTGCAAAGGCAGACTTTGAGGAGGTCATCGTTCTGGACAGCTACAGCACAGATCAGACTTCAGAGCGTGTAAAATCTGCAGGAGCTGTCTTTGTTCAGAACACTTTCGAAGGCTATGCCAGTCAACGCAACTTTGCTCTTAAAACCATGAGGCACCGCTGCAAATGGGTGTTCTTCCTGGATGCAGATGAACGAATTTCTTCAGAACTCATCGCTGAGCTTCGCGAGAATTTCGCTGAGAAAGCAGCTTCAGTCGGTATGTTCTATTTGAGACGCAAGGATATGTTTGGGGGGCGCTGGATTCGTCGAAGCTCTGGTTACCCTACGTGGTTTGGCCGATTATGCCATGCTGATTTCGTTCATGTAGAACGCGAGATCAACGAGGAGTACCACTGTTCCCGTCCAACCGACCGGCTTGAAGAGCATTTGCTGCATTACCCTTTTGCAAAAGGGCTTTCCCACTGGCTGGAGAGACATAACAGATACTCAAGTGCAGAGGCTACGACCAAGGCGACCCCGAATAACAATAGTGCAAGTGATCCTTTGAGGAGATTGATTTTCTCAAAAGATCCGGGACTTCGGCGAAAAGGGCTCAAACAGATCTACATGAGCCTCCCCATCCGGCCTTTCTTCGGATTTCTATACCTTTACATTCTGCGAGGTGGTTTTTTGGATGGGCTCCCGGGATTACGCTTTGCATTGCTGAGAGCTTTTTATGAACTGATGATCTCAATTAAGCTCGATGAGATCCGTTCCAACACGATTCCAACTGCTACGAAAACCGCAAAGACTAAGCTCTCGTAATGGCGCGCGCGCGATACATCATTGTTTTAGGGCCAGATGGAAGCGGGAAGACAACGGTCGCGGATCAGTTGGCTCATACCCTTGATATTGAGGGCCATTCCGTGACGCGATTAAACTTCTCATTTGGTATCCTCCCATCCATCTCCACGATGCTGAGACGGACCTCACGCAGCCAGAAGCCCGAAGGTACAAGAAATGCAGGTATGGTGAAGCCACTTAGTGTGAGCCGAGCCTCATTGTTGGCTTGTTGGTATGGGCTGGATCATATGTTGGGGCATGTCTATCTGAAGTTCTGCCCCAGAAATGAGATCGTCATTTTCGCGCGGTCTTATCATGACTTTCTATATCAACGCGCTTACATCAACCTGCCACGCATTATTCCTCGCTTGTTTATAGCCCTTGGACCAAAGCCAGATTTGCTTACAACCCCTCTGCGTGATCCTAACGTCATTCACGTACAAAAGCCTGAACTGACGGACGAAGAGATTAAGCAGCAATATGCTCGCATATCCAAACGAATGCACCGCTACCGTTACTTTTCAAGTGTCGACGCAACACGCGGGATAAAGCAGACCGTTCTAAGCTTGAGGGCATTGCTAAAGCTATGAATGCCTCTCGTGCTGTTTTGTCACTTACCGAGCAGATCTTTGCTTCTGGCTTCAATTTTCTCCTTTTTCTGTGTGTTGCTCGTTTGTTAAGCGGCGAGGAACTGAGCATCTTCACAGCGATGTTTTCTCTCAACCAGAGTTTTTCTTTCTTTCTTTTTGGCCTGGTCTTGTTTCCGGTATCCTCAGCTTCTGGAGCTGATACACCCAAGCAAATCGGGATTGCCTTAGTGCTGCTGGTAATCCTGCTTTTAGGATTTGCACTGCTGGCGCCTCTAACAACTTACGCCTTTGATAGTTTGAAAGATCACGCCAGTTTGCAGCTTTGGTTTTTGTCTGTCAGTTTCTTTGCTGGACAGTGTTGCTATGAGGTAGGTCGTTGGCTTTGTATTAGATTGCACAGTGTTCTAGCTGCTTTGCCAGTGACCCTTTTTCGGTTTACATCCTTCTTTACTGCGCTCCATTTACTCTCATATTGGCAACTAAATGCAGGACATGTGATTGTTCTGCAAACATGTATCAGCCTGACAGCAGTTGGATTCTATGTTTGGCTGCTGCGAGGTTTTCGGCACAAAATTGCTTGGGCTCTACCTGATCGAACAATCTTCAAGCATTTAGCAACTTTTGGAAACTCAGTAGTTTCTTTTGCCGCAAACTTCATCGTTGTTTCACTAGTCGATAGAGGTTTGGGCGGTGGAGGACTTGCTGCTTTTCAAGCTATCCGTTCTGCAACCAATCCGATTGGTTTGGTCAGCCAGGTGCTCGACAATCATTTTTCAGCAGAGTTTTCTCGATCTGGACAGAGAATGGGCCTTCATAAGCACATTCTTCTCGTTGCAGTCTCAGGGGCAATTTTGCTGTTCCTGCTTTCGTTTGTATTCGCGAGAGAAATCACCGAGATTCTCTTTGCCGGACGTTTTTCTGAGTATTGGAGTTTGGTGCCTCTGCTGCTTCTTGCCTCTCTCTGTCATGCAATAACGCGACCGGTTTTCGTTGGCTGGAGAGTGAGCAACAGAACGAAGTCATTAAACGCCTACAGCTTTCTGGTTTTTATGGTCGTAACGCCAATCTTACTCATCACCGGCCTAATAGGGCATACCTATGTAATGATTGGTGTCTTTGCGCTCTTACCAATGACTGCATTACTCATCGAGTTTCTTCGGCATCCTGCGGAGAACAGGAGACTAACCCAATTAAAGCCTTGATGTCAGACACCGAGATACTCGCACCTACGCTTCTCGCAAGGGTTCTCGGTTCCCTGCGCAAGACAGCGGTTTTTGTTGTGCTTCGTAACTATGAGAACTTGCCTTCAAGTTGGGGTAACGACATCGATATTCTTGTTGCTCCAGAAGATCTGACACGAGCTCATGCGATTGTCATTGAAGAGATAAAAGCGAGTGTGTCGTCAGGCATCAAGGCAGAGATCATGCAGCGGCTTAACTTTCGGGCGACGCGCGTTGCTTGTCATGATCGTGAGCTTCACATCGATCTCTATTCAGCAATGAGCAAAGCGTGGCTAACATATGCGAGCACAACGGTTATCTTAAGAGAACGCAAAAAAAATCATGGTCTCTTCGATACGCCTGATCCTTTACACGAACAACTATTGATCGCAGCAAAAGAGCTTTTCTCCTATGGGCAAATACGTTCTCGATATCACTCAGGATTAACTGGTCATGATTTCGACGAAGCCATTTGTGTTGCTCAGGAGCTGTTTGGTGATCGGATTACGAAGGATGGGCGCGAGTTAATAGCACGTGCACTCGTGGATCCCTCTGTGAAGGGGCGCCCTCAACCAAGCCCACACAATTGGTTTCAACTTATACAAGCATTGCAATGGGTCAGAAAGCGGCATCAAGGCTGGGTACCAGCTTAACTCAACTGCCTTGAACCTGGCACTGTTTCGCAGGTGTGTTCACTCATGGGAGTGATCTTCTCCCAAAAATTGTATTGAACTCTAAGTCCACAATCTCAAAGAGATCGCATCAATTATCATGCAAACAAGACGCCCTAAGGCCATAAGCTTTGCCGCTCTTGTAGTGGTGTTCCTGCCGGTCATCAGCATCTCATTAAACAGTCCGCTGATCACAGGAGAGTTGCAAAGCTTAATCTCATCATCGCGCCATCTTTTGATCTGGCTTGCGGCAATCAGCGTGTTGCTTAATGCATCATGTCTCAGAGATACCAGCATATCCAAAATTGTTGGTGTACTTCTGTTTGCCTCGGTGATCTCAGTCGGCATATGGTTCACAAAGTACGTCAGTGGGGCAGACGTTAGATTGTATGGGCTTTACGCCAGCGTGGAGCCTGTTGCTTTTATTCTATCAGCAGCCGTTCTTGCTGAACGACTGACGGAAGAGAGGCTGATTGCTCTCGGCATCGCGTCCTTGTCTCTCTCTTTGATAACTTTCTTCTTCTTCCATGTTGCCAATGATCTACCATTGCAAACAAACATTTATGGCAGAACGCGTTGGACCTTCGGTTTTTTACATCCGGGCAAACTAGCTCAGGCCCTGTTCTTAGTTATCGTTTTTATTGCACTCTACACGAGGCAGCTGGCAGCCAGAAGCATAAGGATGGTTTTCTTTGTGATGACGGTGAGCTCAATCATTGGCATTTTACTCACCAACACACGGCTCTTTTCACTGGCTTTGCTTATCTTTGCGACATTTCGATTTGCAGAACAGGTCAAAAGAGATCAGGCGATTTATTTACTTCTCTCCGTTTTTTCCATCTTTGTTTTTATCGGGGCACTCATTGCATCCGTATCTTCTGAGGAACTCCTCAGCTTTCTTACCAGCGGACGTTTCTCCTGGTGGATGCTTGCCGTGCAAACCAATCTCAGTGAAACGCCCATTCGCGATTTCCTTTTTGGAGTTTGGGGTGAGCCGATTGGCAATCTGGAAGTTGTCTATCAGAGATCTGCTGAGGCACGCGGGGCGTTCAGGGTTGATAATGCATTCCTAGAAACGTTTATTCTACAAGGCGGCATTGTTCTCACTCTCCTGATTTACGCCTTCTTTCAGCTTTCTGGCCTGCGAAAAGCATATGACCTGTTCAACATCGGTCTCTGGACAATCTTGCTAATTTTTCTTCTCTCAGAATCCGGGCTTTTCTCCATCGGTAACTTCTATGCATTCCTCTGCGTTGCACTCATTTTACATCGGATCCAGCATTTCACTCCCACACATAAACTTGCGACAAGCCCAAGATTACAGGTGGTCACACAATGAAGATTTCTATCATCACTGCCGTACTCAACCGTCATGAAACGATTGCAGATGCTATCCTGTCCACGCAAGCTCAGACATGGAGTGATCGGGAACATGTTATTCAGGATGGAGGTTCAACGGATGGCACACTTAATATTCTCCGCAGCCTTGCAGACGATCACACATGCTTGCGAAGTGAGAGTGACAAAGGAATATATGATGCCATCAATCGCGGCATTTCCCGCAGCTCTAGCGATGTTGTTGGCTTGATGCACTCTGATGATGTGTTCGCACACAATCGTATCCTAGAGAAAGTAGCTGATGCGATGTCTGATCCCGAAATCGACGGCGTTTATGGAGACCTGGAGTATATATCTGCCTCTAACCCACATCAGGTTATCCGGTATTGGAAGTCTGGCCACTATGACCAAGCACGGTTGAAATATGGATGGATGCCCCCTCACCCCACCGTTTACTTGAGACGCTCCGTGTTTGAACGCTGGGGTCTCTATGACACGCGATTTCGCATTTCCGCAGATTATGATGCAATGCTGCGCTACCTGGTTCAAGGGGGGATTAAACTGGCTTACATCCCTGAGGTTCTAGTCAAAATGAGAGTGGGTGGAGAATCCAACCGTTCGCTGGGACGGATCCTACTCAAAAGCCGCGAAGATATGATTGCTATTCAACGCAACTCTGTTGGAGGCGTCGGGACATTACTTTCCAAGAATTTCTCCAAAGTTGGGCAATTCATGCATAGAAGACGGACAACGTTCCCTCTCCCTCATGAAGAGATATGCGCCTAGATATCGGTCTCAGTTAGTACACTTATGTGTGCTTGTGCTTGCTCGGTGCATGGCAGATTTTTCGTAGATCTCAGCATGATGCAAGAGCCTGGAACAAATGGCTTGGCCTAAGCTGTGAGTTGAAACAAATGGCGAGGTTATCACTCAAATTATGACGGTAAGCTTCTTTAAGAGGTGTCGAATCGATAGTAGAAGAAATGGAACTTTCCGGCTCAGGGACACAAAAAATCAGAAGAAAAATGAGGCGTTAAGCCATTGCGCAAAGATACTCTCGCTATATTGTAGATGATGACCTTTAAGTGCAGAAAGTCCCCCCATCACCTCGCTGGGAATAGTACCAAAATGCTCTTTGAAAAAGCGTGTAAAGCTGGTGGCATGCGCATACCCGCATTCTTCCGCTAGCTCCTGAACCGAGAGTGTTTCCTGGCTGGATGTCCGTATCAAACGGATTGCATGTCTCATACGCTGTTCACGCACACAATCATTGAAACCGCCCATAGGCTCCAGCAAGCGATAAAGAGAAGTGCGAGACATCTTCAGCTGTTGTGCTAACTCCGAGCTGGAAAAGTCTACTTCATGAAACCGCTGCCGGATCACATCCAGAGCTTTGAGTTGCCTCGCAGTGTAAAGATCTTTCTGACTAATTTCTCTCGCAGGATTCTGGAAGCGGTTCAGCACATTAGCCGTTAAACCAACAAGACAGTTGATCATCAGATCACCATCCTGCTTAGACATCTGCTCTGCCTGATCCCGAAACAACCGCAGCATGTTCACAACGGCTGCAGCAGTTGGATCAGACGTATCGACGCTGAGAAACGGATACGTGCGGTTCTCCACCAGATACGGAACCAGCAACTGTCGTGGCAAAGCGAGAGTGATTTGCCTGTATTCACCATGCTCGACCGAAAACGAATCTGCCATGTCCTGAATGATTAGTGTATCGGGTTTCAGCTTAAAGCTTTGCTGAGCAGATGTCGTCGTACACCCTGATGTATGCTCGTAAACCTGCACGAACAATACATCCAAACCATCTAATGCAACACGCTGTCGGGATCGGCTAAATGTATGTGCAGTGGCACTAATCGTAGCGATAAAGACTGGGCCAAAGCGCGTTCCTTTAACGTGGGCACGGAATCTTTCCGCCAAAGCCCCTAAAGAAGGAAGAGCCACATCTCCAGAGCCTCCCTGAACACTCTCCTGCCAGTTCTCCCAGTTCATGGACGGAATAACTTTGTGCTCAACCTGTTTTTGCAGAGTCATAAGATACCCATTCACACTTCAAGAGATCTCCTGGCACGCGGTGGAGAGCTCCAGATCAATTCTTAGGAAAGCAAGCAACAATCACACAATTTGAGCGTGTATAGATATGCAAAATCTCTACGACTTGTCGATCATGTATGTATCAGGACTGAATTTTCATGGGCGAGACTGTACTGAGCAGTACTCAGCCTTAGGAAACGAGAGGTTGATTTATTTATCAGGTTAGTTGCTTCTTGCTCCACTTTGCAAAAGCTTGGTTGTACCAACCGTAAGCTTCTACAGCCAAACATAAACCACCTCGGACTTGAGTGCTTATCTTTGGTAGTATTGTGCTGTTAGCGCTACCATCTCCCCCTCGCGACATTTGCGCGCGTTTGGGTGGGGTTGGTGGGGTGTATGTAAAATACCTCAAATATATCAAAATTTTAGAAAACTCGTGCGTTTGGGGGCTGGGTTTGGTAGGTGGATTGAAATCTTAGGGCTTCGCGGTACACTTCGGGGCGCATCCAACAAACAATAATAAAGCCCGCAAATGGCACTTATTCTTCATCTGCTGCAGCAAATGTGTGTGTATTTGGTGATCGTTTACATGGTCAGCAAAACGCCGCTGTTTAAGATCTTCACTGAAGACGCTCCTCGCCTACCGCACAAGGTTCTCATCTACCTTGTGTTCTCCGGTTTTTGCGTGATTGCAACAACATTTGGTGAGCAGGTTGATGGTGCCATTGCCAACACGCGTGCCATGGGTGCGGTTTTGGGCGGTCTGTTGGGGGGGCCGGTTACAGGCTTCCTGATTGGGCTCACAGGTGGTTTGCATCGCTATGGATTTGGCGGATTCACGGATCTCGCCTGCACGATCTCTACAACCTCTGAAGGTTTGCTGGCTGGCATGACAGCCTTTTACCTGCGCACGCATAACAAGCGCGCTTTGTTGTTCCGTCCGATGTTTGTATTTGGGCTCACCTTTGTGGCTGAGGTCGTGCAGATGCTGATCATCCTGATTGTAGCACGCCCATTTGATCAGGCTTTGGCGCTTGTGGAACAGATTGCTCCGCCCATGCTGCTCGTGAACTCTCTCGGTGCAGCCTTCTTCATGAGCATTGTGCGTGATCAGAAGACCATGTTCGACAAGCTGTCCTCAGCGTTTTCGAGTCAGGCGCTGAAGATTGCGGAGCGATGTGTTGGCGTGTTGGCGAAAGGGCTTAATGAAGTCTCTGGCAGCAAAGTTGCACAGATCGTCAAGGACGAGACCAATGTGGGTGCGGTGGCCATTACAGACCGGACCAAACTGCTTGCCTTTATCGGTATTGGATCTGACCATCACAAACCGGGAACGGAAATATCCTCCCGGCTGACGCTGGATGCTATTGAGCAGAACAAGGTGATGTACGCGGATGGGGTTGAAGAGCCTTATGGTTGTTCCCTATCGCCGAGCTGCAAGTTGGGCTCATGCCTTGTTATCCCGCTGCACAGCGATACGGAAGTGATTGGAACAATCAAGCTCTACGAGCAGAAGAATAAGCTGTTCCTCAACATCAACCGCACACTGGGCGAAGGGATCGCCAAGTTACTATCCAACCAGATCCTTTATGGTGAACTGGAAGAGAAGCAGAGCCTATTGACCCGTGCAGAGCTGAAGCTTTTGCAGGCACAGGTGAACCCGCACTTCCTGTTTAACACGCTCAACACGATTGCGATCATCACCAAACGAGATGCAGAGAAGGCGCGTGAGCTGCTGTTGCAACTCTCCAAGTTTCTGCGCATCAACCTGAAGCGTACCTCGGGCCTTGTCACTTTGGGCGAAGAGCTGGATCATGTGGATGCTTATCTGGCGATTGAGAAAGCGCGCTTTCCTGACAAGCTAGCAGTTGAGGTGGACGTTCCCACCGAACTGCTATCCCTCAAAATCCCTGCATTCACTCTTCAGCCCCTTATCGAAAACGCCATCAAGCATGGCATTTCACAGAGCGTTGAAGGTGGCCGTGTTCGCATAAGTGGTGCTTTGGTTGATGGACAAGCGGAGCTGCAGGTGGAAGACGACGCCGGGCTCTACATTCCACCCAAAAATCGCGAAGGGCTGGGCGTGACATTGGTCGATAAACGCCTGAAGAAACAATGGGGTGAGGAGTTTGGCTTGCATATTGAATGGGAAGAAGAGGCTTTTACCAGGGTTTCCATCCATCTTCCCGCACCTGTTCTGGAGGCGGCCCAATGATTAGCTGTCTGATTGTTGATGATGAACCATATGCCCGCGAAGAACTGAAAGATTTGCTTTCCAAAGCCGATGACATTGAGGTTACGGGCGAATGCAGCAATGCTATTGATGCGCTCGGTTTCATCAACAAACACAAGCCGCAACTGGTGTTTCTGGACATTCAGATGCCACGGATCTCCGGCATGGAAATGATTGGTATGCTGGATCCGGAAACCATGCCGCGTATCGTCTTCTCCACGGCTTATGACGAGTATGCGATCAAAGCCTTTGAGCATCATGCTTTCGATTACCTACTGAAGCCCATCGAAGAAGAGCGGCTGGCCAAAACACTAGGCCGTGTGCGTTCTGATCTGCGCCCGCAATTGATGGAAGAGATTATCCCGCAGGAGCTGCAGCACCTGCCTTGCTATCTGGGTAACAAGCTCAAGGTTGTTCCGGTTCATGCTGTTGAGTATGTCTTCAGCGACTTATCTGGCATCCATGTGGCGACCGCTGAGTGTTATGTGCATACCCATCTGACTTTGAAAGTGTTGGAGCAGCGTACCTCTTTGGCTCGTTGTCACCGCCAGTACCTTGTCTCACCGGATGCAATCTCAGAAATTGTACTACAAGAGACCGGAGCTGAAGTGGTGACGCACAGCGGAACCAAGATCCCAGTTTCACGCCGCTACCTTAAGAGCCTGAAGCAACATTTCGGATATTCATGAGTGCGTATATACACTTAGCTTAAGCTTCAGTTCAATTTTGCGTGAAGCTTTTGCATTCCGGTTAACCGCTTATTTGTCTTAAATGCCGCTCACCCGGCCTCTGCTGCCGCTTAGCTGAAACCTCAGCATCTACCTCTTGAAACCAGTCTAATCGCTCCCAGAGATTTGTGGAGGAAGAAAGATGTCCTGGTTTCTCTTGAGTATTGGCCTGCTGTTTGGCGGCTATTTTATCTATGGCATGTTTGTCGAGAAGGTTTTCGGGATTAAGCCGTCTCGCCAGACACCTGCCCACGCACATACTGACGGTGTCGATTATGTGCCTATGTCCACCAAGAAAGTCTATCTGGTTCAGCTGCTGAACATTGCAGGTGTTGGCCCAATTTTTGGGCCGGTCCTTGGTGCTCTTTATGGTCCAGCAGCTATGCTCTGGATCGTTTTCGGCTGCATCTTCGCAGGTGCTGTACACGATTACTTCTCCGGTATGCTGTCCGTTCGTAACAAGGGGCAATCTGTTCCAAACCTGGCTGGTAAGTACCTTGGCAACGGCGCAAAGCACTTCATGAACATTTTCGCGATTGTTCTGCTGCTGCTCGTTGGTGTTGTGTTCGTGTCTGCTCCAGCTGGCCTGCTGGGTCGCCTGACTGGCGTTGATGTCACCATCTTCCTGGTTTGTATCTTCGCTTACTATCTGGTCGCGACCATCGTTCCAGTCGACAAGATCATTGGTCGCTTCTACCCATTCTTCGGCGCGCTATTGCTCTTCATGTCCATCGGCCTGACTGTTGCTCTGATGGTTTCCAGCGAGCATTCCATGCTGCCGGGCGTTGAAGCTGGAGACTTCTTCCAGAACCTGAACCCGAATGACATGCCTCTGTGGCCAGCTCTGTTCATCACCATTGCCTGTGGTGCAATCTCCGGATTCCACGCCACACAGTCTCCTCTGATGGCGCGTTGTATGGAAAACGAGCAAAACGGTCGTTTCGTATTCTACGGTGCGATGATTGGTGAAGGTGTTATTGCAATCATCTGGTGTGCAATTGCGCTTTCATTCTTCGGCGGTGTTGAAGGCCTTGCCGAAGGCATGGGTGGTAACCCTGCAAACCTCGTGTATGAGGCGTCTAACGGTCTTCTGGGTGCTTTTGGCGGTTTCCTCGCCGTGCTCGGTGTGATTGTCCTGCCGATCACTTCCGGTGATACCGCATTCCGCTCAGCCCGTCTGATCCTTGCAGAACTGTTCAACATGCCACAGACAAAACTGCCTAAGCGCCTGATGCTGGCTCTGCCATTGTTCGTTGGCGGCGCTATTCTCACTCAGGTCGATTTCGGTGTGATCTGGCGTTACTTCGGCGTTGCCAACCAGGCGACCGCTGCTCTGATGCTGTGGACCGCAGCTGCTTACCTGCTGCGCCACAACAAGCTGCACTGGATCTGCACCATTCCTGCAACCTTCATGACCACCGTAGTTGTGACGTTCATTCTGAACTCCAGCAAACTTGGTTTCGGTCTACCAATGACGGTCTCCACCATCGGCGGCATCATCACTGCACTGCTAGTTGCTTCAGCAGTCTGGATGAAGGTGAAAGGCAAGGTCGTCGATCACGAAGACATGCTTGAGCCTGGCGAGTAACTCCCCTCCTCTCGCCCAAGCCACAAAACAGCGCAAAGACCCCAGTCTTTGCGCTGTTTTTGTTGTGTTTCATCAACTTAAACTCGGCGAACTTATAACTAGTTAGACAAGCATAGTTTAATACTTCGAAAGAGGTAAATTACTGAAAATGTTCAGTTCTTTTTACCTCCCCTACTCCCTCTTCCCGTCACTCAGGTTATCCAGGATCGGACAATCGGGGCGGTGGTCGCCGGCGCAGGCGTTGATGAGGTGGGTTAGGGTGTCGCGCATTGCGATGAGGTCGGCGATTTTGTCTTCGATTTCCTGTACGTGTTGCTGCGCGATTTTTTTCACATCTGCACTGCCGCGGTCTTTGTCTTCATAGAGTGCCAGTAAGGCCCGGCACTCTTCGATGTTGAAGCCTAGGGAGCGGGCACGGCCAATGAATGTCAGCTTGTGAAGCTCGGTGTCTTCAAAGATGCGGTACCCGTTTTCATTCCGTTTGGGATGAAGGAAGCCAATGTCTTCGTAGTAACGAATTGTCTTGGTCGGGATGCCGGAGCGTTCTGCTACTTCGCCAATATTCATAGTAGTCTCATCCCTTATCAGTGCGTGGTGGCCGCTTTGATCCAGCGTAACCGCAAAGCGTTGGTCAAGACAAACACGCTGGACAGTGCCATGGCACCGGCGGCCAGAACAGGAGACAGCAGTGGCCCACCAAATGGGTATAGCACACCTGCAGCCACCGGGATCAGCAGGGTGTTATAGCTGAAGGCCCAGAACAGGTTCTGACGGATGTTGCGCATGGTCTGCTGGCTGATATGGAAGGCATTGACCACACCGTTCAGATCACCGGCCATCAGCACAACATCAGCTGCCTCAATAGCGACGTCGGTGCCTGTGCCAATTGCGATGCCTACATCGGCAGCAGCCAGGGCTGGGGCATCATTGATGCCATCTCCGACAAAGGCCAGCTTGCCAGCGGCGTTCTTGCGCAGATCTTCCAGCGCGCGCACTTTGCCATCAGGCAGAACCTCAGCAACCACGCTGTCGATACCCAGTTCATTTGCAATGGCATTGGCGGTTTTCTGGTTATCACCCGTGATCATCACCACCTTGAGGCCCAAAGCATGCAGGGCTTTGATTGCATCTGGTGTTGTTTGTTTGATGGGGTCTGCCACAGCAATCACTGCAGCAATTTCGCCATCAAGTGCAACATAAAGCGGGGTTTTGCCCCGAGTTGCAAGAACTGTGCCTTCAACAGAGAGCTGTTCCAGCGAGATGTTTTCACGTTCCATCAAGCGATCTGCACCAACAAGAACGTCACGGCCCTGAACCACTGCACTTACACCGAAGCCTGTCAGGGAGTTGAAACTCTCAGGTTTAGGCAAGGTGATATCGCGCTCCTCAGCAGCTTGAACAATTGCTTTTGCGATTGGGTGTTCTGAGTTCTGCTCCACGGCAGCAACCAGCCGCAAGACATCGTTCTCTTCAAGGCCATCACGCAGAATGATGTCAGTCAGTTCCGGATGACCAGCGGTCAGGGTACCGGTCTTGTCCAATGCAACCACGCCGGTTTCCTGAAGCATCTGCAGGGCGTCACCTTTGCGGAACAGAACTCCGAGTTCTGCAGCGCGGCCTGTACCGACCATGATGGAGGTTGGCGTTGCAAGGCCCATGGCACAAGGACATGCAATGATCAGCACGGCAACACCTGCCACCAGCGCCAGGCTAAGGGCTGGGTCAGGGCCAAACAGGAACCAGACACCAACAGTTAGGATCGCGATGGTGATAACTGCTGGAACGAACCAGGACGTGATTTTATCAACCAGTCCCTGAATTGGCAGCTTTGCGCCTTGCGCCTGTTCCACCATCTGAATGATCTGGGAAAGAACCGTGTCATTGCCCACTTTACTGGCCTGCACGCTGAGCGCACCTGTGCCGTTGATCGTCGCACCTACAACTTCATCACCAGATGCCTTCTCTACTGGGATCGGTTCACCGGTGATCATGCTCTCATCGACAAACGAAGAACCGGAGACAACAGTGCCATCGACCGCAATTTTCTCACCGGGACGGACCTGAATGACATCTCCAACGATGATCTCTTCGATAGGAACTTCGCTTACCACGCCATTGCGTTCAACGCGGGCAGTTTTGGCCTGCATGCCGATGAGTTTTTGAATAGCTTCCCCTGTTCGCCCTTTGGCGCGGGCTTCCAGAAAACGACCCAGAAGAATGAGCACGACAATTACGGCCGCGGCTTCATAGTAAACGTTGACCGTTCCAGCCGGAAGCACCTGAGGTGTGAAGGTTGACACCAGAGAGAATACATAGGCGGCAGCTGTTCCCAGCGCCACCAGAGAGTTCATATCTGGAGCACCTTTGAAGAGAGATGGAAAGCCTTTGGTGTAAAATTGACGGCCTGGCCCGAACAGCACAACCGTGGTCAGGATAAACTGCAGATAGTAGCTGTTCTGCATGCCAAGCGTATCCGCAACAAGCATATGAATGCCTGGGATGAAGTGGCTACCCATCTCAATGAGGAAGACCGGAAGAGCCAGCACAGCAGCCAGAAGCGTCTTGTTTTTGAGCTGACGGATTTCATCGGTTTTACGGTGAGCAGTCTCAGTCGGCTCCGTCTTTTCCAGTGTGGCTGGATAGCCTACGGCTGTGACGAGTTCAGCAATAGTGGTTGGTGTTGTTGCGCCCACGGCATAACGAACGGTTGCACTCTCGGTGGCCAAGTTGACATTCGCTTCCAGAACACCGTCACCAGCTCTCAGCGCCTTTTCAGCGCGGCCAACGCAGGAAGCGCAGTTCAGGTTGGAGACACCAAATGTGATGCTTTCTGAAACGGCTGGGTAGCCAGCCTCTTTTAGCGCATTCGCCACATCCTTGGGTGTGAGGCTGTCATCATAGTTTACCTGCACGCTCTCTGTCGCCAGATTGACGGAAGCATTGATAACACCCGAGATGTTCTTAAGAGCTTTCTCGACACGACCGACGCAAGAGGCGCAATTCATGCCTTCAACTTGCATTTTCAGTGTTGAACTGTGGGACATAACTTCACCATTTCATTGTCTCTTGAGCGCACTCTAAGGCTTCCAGTCACTGGAAGGTCAAGCAAGAAAACTACAATTAGATGGAAAGAGTTTGATCACCTTTGAAGGTCGACCTTTTCCTGGCAGCAGTATTCAGTGAGGGAGGTGGAACTCTCTCACTTACCCTTTGTTTTTATTGGCTCATCAGAGATGGGCGCTGCTTCTATTCTCTTATTCAAGGCAGCCAATCGTGCCTTCTTCCAAAGCACATAGATTGCCGGGATAACAAAAAGCGTAAGCAGCGTTGCGGTGATCATCCCGCCCACCATTGGAGCTGCGATCCGCTTCATGATCTCTGAACCCGTAGCACTGCCAAGCATGATGGGAATCAGGCCTGCGAAGATGGCTGCGACTGTCATCACTTTGGGGCGTAACCGCAACAAAGCTCCTTCGACAACAGACTCCATTATGTCTTTAGTGGTCAGCTGCTGATGTGTCGCCTGAGCCGTCTCGATGCGCTTGTCCCAGGAGAGGTTGAGATAAAGCAGCATCACAATGGCTGTTTCCACGGCCACACCAGCAAGCGCAATAAAGCCCACCAATACTGCAACTGACAGGTCAAAGCCCAAAGCGTAGACAAACCAGATGCCGCCGGTAAGCGCGATTGGCAGGGAAGTGAGAATGATCGCGACTTCTCCTACCCGGTTGAAGGCAAGGAACAACATCAGCGTAATAATCAGAAGTGTAACTGGTGCGACCAGCTGCAAACGTTCTTGCACCCGCTCGATGTACTCATACTGCCCTGACCAGGTGATTGAGTAGCCAGCCGGGACTTTCACATTCGAGGCAACCAGTTGCTGGGCTTCACTCACGTAGCCACCCAGATCACGGCCCACGATATCAATGAACACAAACCCTGTTGGCCGTGCGTTTTCGGAACGGATCATACCCGGGCCGTCGACGATCTTCACGTCAGATACAGCACCAAGTGGAATGTGAGCGCCAGACGGCGTCACAACCGGCAGTTTCTCCAGTTGTTCTGGTGTACTGCGCCAATCCTGCGGATAGCGCACGTTGATGGGGTAACGCTCCAGCCCTTCAACACTCTCAGAAATATCCATACCGCCAATTGCAGTTTGCACCACATCCTGAACGTCCTTGATATTCAGCATATAACGGGCAGCCGCATTTCGGTTGATATCAATCTCGATAAACCGTGCGCCTTTGGGGCGTTCCGCATAAGCCGACAGCGTCCCCTCTACACCTTTGACGAGACCTTCGATCTCTACTGAGATGTCCTGAATGACCTGCAAGTCAGGCCCGGAGACCTTCACGCCCACCGGTGTTTTCATGCCCGTCGCCAGCATATCGATGCGGTTCTTGATGGGCTGAATCCAAACGTTGGTCAGGCCAGGCACCTGCACGGACTTGTCCAGTTCCTGCCGTATCTTTTCAAGTGTCATACCTTCTCGCCACTGGTCCTGCGGTTTCAGCTGAATAGTGGTTTCAAACATGGTCAAGGGCGCTGGGTCCGTTGCGGTTTCAGCGCGCCCCAGCTTGCCATGGACCGTTTGCACTTCAGGCACCTGCATGATCATGCGGTCAGTTTGCTGTAGCACTTCCCGTGCCTTGCCGATGGAAACACCGGTGTAAAGCGAGGGCATGTAAAGGAAGTCACCTTCCTTCAGCTCCGGCATGAACTCCGTTCCAATCCTGTTCAGCGGCACAAGAATAGAGGCCACCAGAACCAGCGCAAACACGATTGTTGTCTTTGGCCACGTGATGACCAGCGAAAGGGCTGGCCGGTACAGGGCAATGCAGAAACGGTTCACCGGGTTCTTAGCCTCAGGGTGAATGCGCCCACGCACGAAGTAACCCATCAGCACTGGTACCAGAGTAATACTCAAAATCGTTGCCGCTGCCATGGCATAGGTCTTGGTGAAAGCCAGCGGTTTGAATAAACGTCCTTCCTGCGCTTCCAGTACAAATACCGGCAGGAAGCTGATGGTGATAATCGCAAGCGAGTAGAACAATGCTGGCCCAACCTCTGAGCAGCACTCAGCAACCACTTTCCAGCGGTTCTTGTCGGGGTCTGGTTCCTTCTCTAGCCGTCGGTGCATGGCTTCGATCATCACAATCGCCGCATCCACCATGGCTCCAATCGCAATGGCGATTCCGCCGAGTGACATGATATTGGCGTTCACGCCCTGCAATCGCATCACGAGCAGTGCCGTCAGAATACCAAGTGGCAGTGAGATCAGGATCACCAATGATGATCTGAGATGCAGCAGGAAGATCGCACAGACCAGAACCACCACCAGAAACTCTTCGGTAAGCTTTTGGGTCAGGTTATCAATGGCCCGTTCAATCACGCCGGAGCGATCATAAGTGGTTACAATCTCAACACCTTCCGGCAAGTTGGGCTTCAGCTCATTCAGTTTAGCCGTCACACCCTCAATGGTGCGCAGCGGATTCTCACCCCAGCGCATAATCACGACGGCTCCGACAGAGTCACCCTCACCATTCAAGTCTGCCACGCCTCGACGCATTTGCGGACCGAGGCGAATTTCGGCCACATCCTCAAGCGTAAGAGCCGCACCCCGTTCATTCACTTTGATCGGAATTTGCTTCAGGTCTTCAATGGACTGAATATAACCAGTGGCGCGGACCATATACTCTGCCTCTGCCATCTCGATAACGCTACCGCTGGTCTCACGGTTTGCGTTCTCAATCGTGCTCATCAGCTCTGGCAGTGTCACTCCATAGGCACGCAGTTTATTGGGATCAGCAACAACCTGATACTGCTTGACCATGCCGCCAATGGTTGCCACTTCAGAAACCCCACTGACGGTTTGAAGCTCAAACTTCAGCCACCAATCCTGCAAGGATCGGAGTTGCGCCAGATCATGATTGCCGGTTCGGTCGATCAGCGCATACTGATAGATCCAGCCTACACCCGTTGCATCCGGTCCAAGTTCAGGCGTTACACCATCCGGCAGTTTGGCGCCCACCTGAGCCAGATATTCCAGCACCCGACTGCGCGCCCAGTAAAGATCGGTGCTGTCTTTGAACACCACGTAAACGTAGGAATCGCCATAAAACGAGAACCCGCGCACATCGATCACATCCGGCACGGACAACATGGCAGTGGCGATTGGATAGGTTACCTGATCTTCAATAACCTGAGGTGCCTGACCGTCATAAGGGGTCTTGATGATCACCTGAACATCGGAAAGGTCCGGGATCGCATCAACGGGTGTTTCCTTCAGTGCCCAGATACCGCCAAGTGTCAACATCACCGCAGCCATCAGAACGATCACACGGTTCTTGATGGAAGCACGGATTATGGAGCCAATCATTTGTCATCGGCCCCCACCGGTTCAGCTGGTGCTGATTTGGAGAGCTTTTCTCCACTCTCGCGCATCTCGACAAGGCTGAAGCGTTTGTCTGAGCCTCGCGTGATAGCAAACTCAATTTGCTTGTTCGCAGACACATCAAACTCGTCCAGATTGCCACGAACCGCAAAAGTGGTTTCCATCTTTGGCCAGTCTAGCTCGTTGATCGCCGCGTGACGGATAGTGATAGTGTTGGCCTCCGGGTCAACGCGGGTAACAGTCCCTTCAGACCAGATGGGAGCACCTTGCGCCAGCGACATCCGTTCCATTCCAGCAGAGAGAGAGCTTTCACTGTCGATCAGGAACTGCGCTGAAGTGACAACTTCATCGCCAGGCTGCAGACCTTGCAGGATCTCCGTCCGGCTGCCTTCACCAAAACTACCAGTCAAACCGGGTGTTACAATACGTGGCTGAAAGGTGCCTTCCTCCGTTTGCAGGATTACCCGTTCAGACATACCTGTGCGGATCAATGCGCTGGTGGGAATGGTGATCGCATTTCGTGTTTCGGAAGGAATGATCGTGACACGGCCAAACATGTTAGGACGTAAAAAGCCCTTTGAGTTATCGAAATGCAGGCGAACAGGCAGAGTACGAGTGACTGAGTCCAGCTCCGGATAGATGTAGTCAATCCGTCCATCCAACACTTTACCGGGAAGATGTTCAAAGCTGGCCAGCACTTCACTGTTTGGGCTTAGCCGGGCAATATCTTGCTCAAACACATCCACCATCAGCCAGACAGAAGAGAGATCTGCAAGCGTCAAAGCGATGGAATCTGGCTGCAGATACATGCCATCCGCAGCTTCCAGTGTGGTCACCACACCGGATTGAGGCGCAAAAACCTTGAAGACATCCGCGGGCTTGCTGGCCCGGGCCATCTGATCAATCTGTGCTGGATCAATACCATAGTTTTGAAGCTGGATACGGATGTTTTGTTCAGCAGCTTGATCACCTCTTCGCACTGCCCTGATCAGGTCAGCACTGGCAACCGTCACTTCCGGCGCGTAGACGGTGAAGAGCAGATCACCCTTTTCAACGGGATCACCAACGGCGCGTATATTGAGCTTCTGGATCCATCCTTCGGTCCGCAGATGAACCTGACTGGAACGGTGCTCATCATAGCCAACAAAGCCAACGCTTTCGATTTTCTGAGAAATCGGCTCCACACTGGCAATCGCTGTACGGACACCAATCGTATTGATGACACTCGGTGAAAGCGTCACTCCAGTCCCGTTTGGCTGAGCTTCCTCGCCAGCATAAACAGGGATGAGATCCATACCCATGGGGGACTTACCGGGTTCATCGCGCCGGAAGTTCGGGTCCATAGGCGCAACCCAATACAGAATCTCTTTGTCCGTGGCACCAGAACTTCCCGAAGTCCAATCCATTGAACTTCCAAGAAAAATCCCAAGCCCAGCCGAGACACTCGCAACAACCGCAAACCCAACCACAACTGCGTACTTACTACGCATCGGTCCTGTCCTGCTCTACCAATCACCGGTCCAACCTGAAGTCATCCGCCAGCATCCGAAAACACCAACGCCACTCCAAGTCCACACCATTACGCCGCTTTTCGCTGACATAAAACAGCACAAAACAGCCTAGAGCCGAACATCATAATCGTTCCAGTTACTGGAAGGTCAAGTGTTCTCGTTAACCCCAATTTTGTTAGCTCTTCAATTTGCTGCTTACAGTTGCACTGCTCTTCTTTTCCAGTTAAGAACCGCTTGACCTCGGGGTGCGCGCTTTTGTCGTGCTGAGATGCCAGATTGGTGAACCCGTTGAACCTGAACCGGCTAGAACCGGCGGAGGGAAGGGTACCGGTTTCATCCATCCTTGCCCTCTCGCCGCAATGGAGGATGACTTGAAACATCTGTTAATTGCTGCGGGATTACTCACTGCAACATCGGCAATGGCTGCCGAAAAACCTGAACTCACCGTTTACACCTATGACAGCTTCGTTTCCGACTGGGGCCCGGGCCCTAAAGTGGAAGAAGCCTTTGAAGCGATCTGCGAGTGTGATCTGAACCTTGTTGGTGTTGAAGATGGCGCAGCGTTGCTTTCCCGCCTTCGTCTTGAAGGCAACAACACGGATGCAGATGTTGTTCTGGGGTTGGATACCAACCTGATTGAAACAGCCAAAAAGACTAGTCTGTTTGCACCGCATTCAGTTGACGCGAAGTACACACTGCCGGTGGACTGGGCAGATGAGACCTTTGTGCCTTATGACTGGGGCTACTTCGCATTCGTGCATAAAAAGGGCGCAACGGTTCCTTCTAGTTTCCGCGAGCTGGCCGAGAGTGACACCAAGATCCTCATTCAAGATCCACGCTCTTCCACTCCGGGCCTTGGCCTGCTGCTTTGGGTAAAATCTGCTTATGGTGATGAAGCTGCGGATATCTGGGCAGGGCTTTCCGATAATATCGTGACTGTTACCAAAGGCTGGTCTGAAGCCTATGGTCTCTTCCTTGATGGGGAAGCAGAGATGGTGCTCAGCTACACCACGTCTCCGGCTTATCATCTGATTACTGAGGAAGATGACAGCAAAACCACCGCGGCGTTTGATGAAGGCCACTACATGCAGGTGGAAGTGGCAGCGAAACTCGCGGGCACCGACCAGCCGGAGCTGGCGGATAAGTTCCTGAACTTCATGGTTTCTGACGCTTTCCAGAGCATCATCCCAACAACCAACTGGATGTACCCTGCAGTTACGCCTGCAAGCGGTCTTCCAGCAGGTTTCGAAACCTTGCAAACACCTGAAAAGGCTTTGCTGCTTGCACCTGAAGACGCAGTTGCTGCACGACGTGAGGCTCTGCCGGAATGGCTCGAAGCGCTCAGCCAGTAAGCTCGCTTCCCGGAGTTGCCGCGGCATTGCTCGTCGCGGCACTCATTCTTGGCACGCTGGCTGCTGTTGCGCTGCGTGCTGAAGCCGGGCATGGGTTTTCTTCTTCAGACTGGGCGGCACTTAAGTTTACGCTCACCCAAGCCGTGCTTTCAGCCTTGATCAGCGTGGGGTTGGCGGTGCCTGTTGCACGCGCGCTGGCACGCCGCAGGTTTAAAGGCCGCAGCCTGTTGATCGCCTTGCTAGGCGCCCCGTTCATCCTTCCGGTTATTGTTGCCATTCTTGGCTTACTGCAGGTTTTTGGACGTTCCGGCTGGATCTCAGAGGTATTGGTTTACTTCGGCGCATCTCCCATCCGTATCTATGGCTTGCATGGTGTTGTACTGGCTCATGTGTTCTTCAATCTACCGCTAGCAACGCGCCTCATATTGCAGGGGTGGCAAGAGGTGCCGTCGGAGCGTTTTCGCCTTGCGGCTCAGTTGGGGTGCGACGGCTGGTCTTTGTTCCGCCTGATCGAGCTTCCCATGCTCAAACGCATTTTACCCGGCGCACTAGCCGTAATTTTTGCCATTTGTCTCACCAGTTTTGCCGTTGCACTTACTCTTGGCGGAGGTCCCCGCGCGACAACGATAGAGCTGGCGATTTATCAGGCCTTTACCTATGATTTTGACCTTGGGCGCGCCGCTCTGCTCTCTGCCCTGCAATTGGCGCTGACAGCGGCAGCAGCCTTTGCAGCTCTGAAGCTTTCACGAGGCGAAGGCTTTGGTGCGGGATTGGACAGAGCCATTCAACGCTGGGATGGCGGTACGCCTGTCATCGATAGCTTCTGGATCATACTTGCTGCTGTCTTCCTGCTTCTGCCACTCAGCGCTGTTGCGCTTTCTGGTGTCACAGGTCTTCTTTCTCTGCCGTTCTTGGTGATCAAATCTGCATTGATCTCGGTTGGAGTGGCCTCAGTCAGCACCTTCATTCTGTTGCTGCTTGCATTACCGATGGCTGCAGCAATTGCTGTTAGAAAGCCCGGCACGGTGGAACTTGCAGGCATCCTTGGCCTTGCAGCCTCTCCACTGGTGATCGGTACAGGGCTGTTCATCATCATCCGCCCTTGGGCAAACCCAACAGATCTTGCATTACCTGTCACCGCGCTGGTCAATGCAGCCATGGCCCTGCCGTTCGCCCTGCGCATTCTGGTTCCGGCTGCGAAAGATACTGTGTCCCGTCATGGACGTCTGGCGTTATCTTTGAACATGGAAGGCTGGGTGTTCTTCACGCGTGTCTTTATTCCGCGCATGAGGCCACAGATTGGCTTTGCTGCTGGCCTTGCTGCCGCGCTTTCCATGGGCGATCTGGGTGTGATTGCTCTTTTCGCTGACCCGGAGATTGCAACTCTGCCTTTGCAGATCTATCGCCTCATGGGGGCTTACAAGATGGAAGCGGCGGCAGGTGGAGCCCTGTTGTTGCTGGTGTTGTCCATGTCTTTATTCTGGCTCTTAGACCGAGGAGGACGCTGGCATGCTGAAGCTTGAGTCTTGCGTAATCGCCAATGGCGCCTTTCAGCTGCACGCAGATGTCAGCATAGAAGCTGGCAGCAGTGTTGCCGTGATTGGCCCATCAGGCGCAGGCAAATCGACCCTGCTGGAAGCGATTGCCGGTTTCCGCCAGATCTCTATGGGGCACGTCTCATGGAAGGGGCAGGATCTGACAGAACTGGCCCCGGGCAAACGCCCAATCGCGATGTTGTTTCAGGATGGCAACCTCTTTCCTCACCTCACAGCTGAGCAGAACGCAGCACTTGGTCTGCGTCCAAGCGGCAAACTCTCAAAAACAGAGCACGCTCAGGTCGCTGCTGCGCTGGAGCGGGTTGGCCTTGCCGGGATGGGAACGCGCAAACCCGCTGAACTGTCTGGCGGCCAACAAAGCCGCGTTGCGCTTGCCCGCGTACTCGTGCAACACCGCGACTTACTCTTGCTTGATGAACCCTTCGCCGCACTTGGCCCAGCCTTAAAGGCCGAAATGCTGGATCTGGTTGCAGAGCTAGCAGCAGAGACAGGCACCACCCTCCTGATGGTCAGCCACGATCCACAAGATGCCCGCCGCATAACCAACCAAGCCATGCTGGTTGCAGGCGGCACCGTCCATCCCCCTGCCGAAACCACACAACTCCTGGACAATCCTCCACCGGCCTTGAAGGAGTATTTGGGGTAGTTCTTCGTTCTGGAGCTCATCAGCCGCACGCAAAAGCGTGATTGGCGTCCTTTTGGTATTTCTGATTTTATCTCTCAAACAGTACGTGTACGGTCCGGACTGAGTTCCGGTTTTGTGTGCGCTACGCTTTGGTTTTTCAACTGGAAAGAGGTTTAAATCATGGGTTTGCTTCAGGATGGACGCTGGGTTGATCGTTGGTATGACACCTCTAAAGCGGGTGGGCGATTTGAGCGCAAAGCATCTCAGTTTCGAAACTGGGTCACCGCAGATGGTCAATCTGGCCCCAATGGGACCGGTGGGTTCAGAGCAGAAGCGGGTCGTTATCACCTCTATGTTTCACTCGCGTGCCCATGGGCTCACAGAACTCTAATCTTTCGGAGCCTCAAAGGCCTTGAGGATATGATTTCATTGTCCGTCGTCCATTGGCATATGGCCGAGAATGGATGGACCTTCGAAGAAGGGGAAGGCGTTCAACCGGATATCATCAACCATGCCGAGTTCATGTATCAGGTCTATACTGCAGCTCAATCAGACTACTCAGGCCGTGTGACAGTCCCTGTCCTTTGGGACAAAGAGAACAATACGATTGTCTCCAACGAATCCTCCGAGATTATTCGGATGTTCAACTCAGCTTTTGATGGTGTCGGAGCGAAATCAGGCGATTACTATCCTAAAGCTCTGAGAACCGAAATCGATGCATTGAATGACCGTATCTACACCACAGTCAACAATGGCGTTTACAAAGCCGGGTTTGCAACAACACAAGCCGCCTATGAAGAAGCTTTGTATCCTTTGTTCGAGACGCTGGACTGGCTCGAAAGTAAGCTTGCGAAACATCGGTACTTGACTGGCGCAGCAATAACCGAGGCTGACTGGCGATTGTTTACAACGCTGGTACGTTTTGATCCTGTCTATGTGGGACACTTCAAATGCAATCTGCGGCGGATACAGGATTACCCGAACTTATCCGGTTACCTTCGAGATCTCTACCAACAACCGGGTATCGCCGAAACCGTCAATCTCCACCACATCAAAGCCCACTACTACACCAGCCACGCAACAATAAACCCAACAGGCATAGTACCGGTTGGACCAGAGGTTGACTACAGCCATCCCCATGACAGGGCAAAGTTGGGGTAAGGAACAAGCGCGTGCTACAACTTCGACTTCCGAAACACCGCGGGGGTTGCGCCGGTCCAGCGTTTGAAGGCGACGGAGAAGGCGGCTTGATCGGCGAAGTCGAGGAGAAAGGCGACTTGAGCGATGCTGTCGGTTCCAACCAGCAGGCGCTTGGCCAGATCGCAGCGCGCTGTTTCAACCAGCGACTTGAAGTTGGTACCCTCTTCGGAAAGCTTGCGTGTCAGCGTTCTGCGGGTCACGCACAGTTCTTCGGCCACCTCATCCCCACTTGGCAAGTTGCCGGGCAAACGGGAGCGGACGAGCTTGATCACTTTGGCAGACATACCGGTTCGGCTCTTCGGCATCTGGCTGAGCCGTTCTTCGCCATGTTTGAGAAGGTGATCGCGCAGAGCGGCATCTGAGGTGGCTATTGGAAAGTCGAAACCACCTTCTGGCAACTGAATGCCACTGGCCTTTTGTGCTGAAGAGACTTCGCATCCGGCCAGTTCTGCCAGTGTTGCGCAGTGATCGGTGTCATCACACTCCAGCAGCACAGACATCTGCCCGAAACCGGGACCAGCAATCTGTTCCGTGCGTTTGAGCAGGCCAAACACCAGAAACTCCCGGTGTCTTGGAAACTGATGGGCGCCGATGATATCACTCTTCAGGCATATGGTCGGGTGATGTTCATCGCCATCCAGCTCAAAACTCAGGTCAGGATCTTCCAGCGCATAAAAGCGCTGCGCGAACCGAAACACTTGCCCCACATTGTCACTGGCCTGCGCCAAGTATGCCAGCAATGTCTTTGCCCCCGGAGAGGCTAAACCGGCGCGTGCGGCGAAGGTTGGATCTTGCAAGGCATCGCAGGCTGTTTCCAGTGCCGCAGCTTCGCGCTGCAGATCAACCCGTCCATTGGCATCCGTCAAAACGTCGGGTGCAACGCCGACAGCTTCGAGAATTTTATCAAAGCCCAAAGCGGCGGCGGGTTCTTGCCCATAAACCTGAGCTGCATGGCGCAATCGATAGGCGCTGATGCGTGTCATGGCGACTTCCACTCTGTTTGAGAGGGGCGCTTCGACGTTCTTTGCGTCGATTAGCCTCTCAAATGTCCAGAAATCAAAAACCGATGACCAGAACTCTAAAGAACGTCCTTTGCTCATACGTTAATTTACGAACATCAACAAACGGTGCTGCCTAGGACGGTAGCTTTCTAAACGAAGCAAAGGACATTCACCGTGAAGTCGATCATCCTTTCAAGCGTCATGGTAATGGGCGCATTCACCACTGAGGCCTCAGCGGCAGGTGGTGAACCACGCTGGTGGGTTCCACCAGGAGAATCTGACAGTTACTCCATTGTCAGCATTGTCGTTTTCTTTCTGGCCTTTCTTTTGGTCGTGCATCTTTACTCCCGCTTTGACCGCTATGCGGAGCACAAAGCAAAAGGAACACCGCTTCGCACCACAGTGCCGGTGATGCTGACCGTGGCCCTTGCTTATGAAGTGATGCCAGCCTTGTCTCACTTCAGCATTTTGCTTCCAACTGCGCTGATCCTCACAGCAATCGCACGTGATTTCATGCTGTGGTGGAACCCGAAGATGCAGGAGGCGGAAAAATGATTGAGCTTCTTGTTACTTCTTTTCCCTTCGTCCTGCGGGTCTGGTACCTGCGCTGGAAGGGGATCCCGGTCACCCTGTACAACGTGCATTATGCCTTGGTTTTATGGGTGTTCATGGCTCTCGCCGTCTTCTTTGCGGTGTTCTACTACTACCCAAAGTCGTTCACAGGCATCGTGCCCTTCAAAACGGTTCCGGTTGTTGCTGAAAACGGCGGAACAGTCACCGAAGTCTTCGTAACTGGTGGCGACCGCGTCAAAGTTGGTGACCCTCTGTTCAGCACGGAAAGTGCGATGGAACAGGCCAAGGTTGATCATGCAAACCGCAAGATTGACGAAATCAAAAGCGCCATCAAAGCAGCGCATCTGGAAGTGGAAACAGCAGATGCAGCCTTGGATGCCGCCAAGACTGGCCTCAATCAGGCTGAAATGACACTGGCTGATCACGAAGAGCTCAAGATGAAAAACTCCGCAGCCTTCCAGCGTGCCCGATTGGAACGTGCCATCTCTCAGCGAGACACCAGCGTTGCTGATGTGAAAGCAGCAAAGGCAAAACTGGAAGCGGCAAAAGTGCAGGCGTACTCCACACTGCCATCTCAACTGGCCAGCGCAAAGGCTACTCTTGAGCAGGCCGAGATCGAACTGAAAAAGACACGAGTTTACAGTCTGGTAGATGGCGTGGTTGAGCAAGTTACCCTGCATGTTGGAGCACGAGCTGCTCAGGCCGCGATGGCCCCGGCGATGGTGATCATTCCGGACCGGACCCAGAAGGAAGGCTCCCGAGTGGTTGCAGGTTTCTCCCAGGTGTCCCGCACTGAACTTTACGAAGGCATGGCTGCTGAGATCGCTTGTGAGAGCAACTTCAACATCGCAATGTATCACACTGTTCTGCCAGCACGGATCACACGGATCCAGAAGTCAATCTCCGCCGGTCAGATGGCTCCTTCCGGAAGACTGATGGAACCGGGAGAACGCGCAAAACGTGGTCAAGTCGTCGCTCACCTCGATCTGGTCTACCCCGAACACCAGAAGTATCTGGTTCCTGGCAGCGGATGCATTGTGCAAGCCTACACAACAGACCTGAAAGGTGACATGGCAGGCGGTTTTACATCCCACGTGATCTCAGCCCTCGGCGTTATCAAGGCAGTTGGCCTACGTGTCAAAGCATGGCTTGGCCTGGCGATGGGAATTGGTCTGGCAGGATCTGCTCACTAAGAGCAAGCAGGCTAACAAACTCAAAACAATCAAGTTTCTCCCGAAGACGGAAAGCAAACCGATCAAGCAGACATGGATCCGGACTGGTTCCGCTCGGGAGTATCACAGAAGAGAGCAGCCTAACTGGCAATCTGAGCAACCCGTTCTCTTCATCAAAACCCACGGTCCCAAACGAGAGGTTCTTTGCAGAGAACCCCAAAGCGCAGAGAGCCTCTCGGGACCACCCAAACAAAAAGAAGAAGAAAAATGAACGTTAAAGCCCTGACAATCGCAGCAGTCGCCCTCTCCGTTGGTTACACAGTTGATTATAACCCAAGACCGTCTCAGCCTGGCACCAAGTCCATCTCACCAATCTCCTTCAAAGTGAGCGAAGCAAATGCACAGACTGCCTCACAAAACGCCGCTCGCCGGACTGCACGCCGCACATCCCGCCGGGTTAACCGCCGCCACAACATCGCAGGCTGTACTCCATACAACGGCTACTACAACTGCGGCGGCACGTATTATCAGGCCATCACCGAAGACGGTAAAACCGTTTATGTGGTTGTAAATCCATAAGGGAGATTACCATCCCTCCCAGATATCCCACCGTCCTGACATCATGGAACCCCAACCACAAAAGGCCTCTCATAACGAGAGGCCTTTTTTCGTACTTGAGATTTGCTATTGTACATCAGCTATTTTTCAAAGATTCCCTCATCCCAGTAAGGTCGGTCGCTGCCGATTTGTTCAGAGATGAAGTCTATGAAGACGCGGGTTTTGGTGGGGAGGTATTTGCGGTTGGGGTAGACGGCGTACATGGTTTGGGTTGGGAGAGTGTAGTTAGGCAGGACTTGGGTCAGGGCTCCGGATCTTATGTACTCTCCTGCCACGAAGGTTGTCAGGCGACCGATACCGCAGCCACCGAGGACTGCTGTTGTGAGAGCATCTCCATTGTTGACCTGGTAATTACCTGAAGTTTCTACTCTTATTTGCCTTTCTGGGCCTTCCAATGTCCATTCATGCTGGTCGCTAAAATAGGCATAGTGCAGGCAGTTGTGGGCCTGTAGGTCTTGCGGCGTTGCTGGTGTTCCATGTTCCTCAAGGTACTGAGGAGATGCGGCTAACACATTGAGGCATGGAGCTATTTTTCGCGCTATGAGGGATGAATCCTTTAAGCGCCCTCCCCGGATGGCGAGATCAAAGCCGCCGTCGACCAGATCAACTGTTCGGTCATCCATAATCATATCGACGCTGATTTCTGGATTTAATTTCAGAAACTTAGGTATCAGTGGCGCGATGTGAAGTCGGCCAAAGGTCATGGGAACATTGATTTTAAGCCGCCCCTTTGGCTTGCCCTGCATTTGGGCCACAGCATTTTCAGCTTCCTTCGCGGCTTCCAGGGCATCGACAGCACGAGCATAATAGAGTTCTCCTGCTTCCGTCAGGCTGACATTGCGGGTTGAACGATTGAGAAGACGTGCGCCAAGGTGCTCTTCTAAAAGGGTAATTCTCTTACTGACAGCCGATTTAGAAACACCTAGCTCACGTGCGGCGGCTGCAAAGCCTTGATGTTCCACGACCATCACGAAGACAGGTAAAGCGCTTATCTGATCCATTCGTTTGAGCCTCAGCGTTCTCTTTTTCTCACCAAATAGTTTCTCGAATAGCAGATTATCACAAATCAGGAAACGTCCTAGGTTCTCTAAAGAAGCAGAGGACACAGTTATGACTATGATGCTCATTGATGGGCAGTTGCGGGAGAAACCCAAGAGCAGTGATGGACAACACCCTCAGCTCGGCAGCGACATCCGCAACTGGATTGAGGCTGATAGCACGGCTCCATTTCCAGCAGAGGTAAACCGCTATCATCTTTACACCTCTCACGCGTGCCCTTGGTGTCATCGTGTGATGGTGATGCGTGCTCTGATGGGACTAGAAAATGTTATATCTGTCAGCGAGATGCATCCGTTCCGGGATGATACAGGCTGGCGGATTGACCCAGCTTTGTTTGATGAAACCGCCGGTGTCCCAAAGGATACATTTCTTTATGAAGCCTATTTACGGGCTAATCCGAACTACACTGGTCCTATCAGCGTTCCGCTTCTGATTGACAAGAAAACGGGCCAGATTGTCAGCAATAACTCTGCTGACATTATGCGGATGTTGAACAGATCCTTTGGTGCTTTCGCAGGCTCATCTGCTGACTTTTATCCTGCCGAGCTGACAGGCCAAATTGATCAGCTTGCCGATTACATCCAAACACATGTGAATTCAGGAGTTTACAAGGCGGGATTTGCCTCAACTCAGGCAGCTTATGATGAAGCCGTTCGTGATCTGTTTGACGCTCTTAATGTTCTTGATCAGCGTTTGGAACGACAGAGATACTTGCTCGGCGCAAGATTGACTGAGGTCGACTGGAAACTGTTTGTCACGCTCATTCGCTTTGATGCGGTGTATGTCACGCATTTCAAAACTGATCTGAAGCGCCTTTCAGATTTCACCAATCTCAGTCCCTATCTGCGAGAGCTTTATCAGATCCCGGGTATCGCAGGGACGGTGAACTTCCAACGCATGCGGGAACACTACTTCCGCAGCCATCTTCATTTGAATCCTAACGGCATTGTTTCGATAGGCCCGCAAGTCGACCTAAGCAAGCCTCATGGTCGTGAACATGTCGGCGTCTATCAGAAAGGAGCGGCCTAATGACAGGTAACGCGATTTCTTCACAGACTGATAAACAAAAGAACCCAACTGGTTACATCATCCTGATCGGTGTACTGGTGGGTGTGAACTATGCCAGCGCGAAGCTTGTCACCCAGGCTGGCGTGACTGCGTTGAGCGCAACCTTAGCGCAACTTCTATTGGCAGGTTTGTTTCTATATCTTCTTCTTCGATTGAAGCGAGAGCGGCTTTCCTTCAGACTCAAACACATTAAGTACTACATCCTGAATGGCTTCCTCGGGATCACGGTGCCAACGCTGATAGCTTATTGGGTGTTGAAGTATATTCCTGCCTGGTTGCTGACTGTTCTGGTTACTTTGTCACCTTTGATCACTGCCGGCCTGACATCTCTGCTAGAGCGGAAGCTGATCGCCCCCCAGCGTTTGCTGGGCATCACTATCGGGCTTGCTGGTATCAGCCTCGTGACTTTTAGTAGCGTACAGGAAGGACAGTTCGATCCGATATGGATCCTGTTTGGCGCTGCAATGCCATTGTCGCTGGCGATTGCCAATATCTATCGCAACAAGGCCTATCCACGAGATACTACATCTATAGGCGTTGCCAGTGGCACCATGTTCTCCCAAGTGCTGTTGCTGTTGCCAGCTTTGCTTTTGATCAATGATCCTGCCGCGGCTGCCGGACCTATGGCCGCTGTTTGGTGGATTGTGTTGGGCATCGGTTTGCTCACTGCTGGCAGCTATGCGCTGACCTTCTTCATTCAAGACAGGACAGACAGCGTCGGTTTCAGTCAGGTCGGCTACTTCGCGACGATATCTGGCGTTCTTGTTGCTGCTCTAGTGTTCGCAGAGCCAATCAGCCCAGTCATCTTTGTCGCCATTGCGGTTCTGTTTGTCGGCCTTGCCTTAACAAATGGGCATCTTCAACTGCCATCGCTCCCCAGTTCAAACTCCCAACACAACAGATAATCCCCGCTCCCCTGAGATATAATGAAAGGACGCCCCATGACTATTGTTAGCGAAACTTCCCTGAACGCTCGAGACTTTGCAGAGCAACTCTATAAAGCTGTCGATTCATTGAATGCAGACGCAGTTGGAGCGTTTCTATCACCAGACGTCCGCTTCCAGCTTGGCAACTTCGATGAGATTGTTGGGTATGCAGCCGTCGTTGATGCGAATGCAGCGTTCTTTAAGTCCATTGCAGCTATGTCTCATACACTTAAAGACAGCTGGACTTTTGAGGATACAGTCATATGCACTGGTGAGGTGCATTACATCCGGCACGACAAAAGCACGCTTCAAATCCCCTTCTCAGCAGTTTTGAAGCTGAAGGATGCTTTGATCTTTGACTATCAAGTCTACGTGGATGTCTCTCCTTTATAGGTGAACCTACACACTACCCTTTGAGTTTCAGTAGCAAGCACGATGCAAGGCTCACCCTATTGCATCGTGCTTTTTTGCTTTGAAACACCCGTGGTTTTGCGTAACTGCGGGTGTTTTCTTTTACCTACAAAAACAAAAACAACTTCAAAATCGAAGATAACAGAGAAATCTTGTGGGCTTTAACCTATTGAATCTAATAGGCATCACACCACCTGCGACAAGATTGTCAGACAATATTGATTTTTCTCAAGACTTAAAGTGCATTTTATGTAATAGTCGATTGTAGGACAATCGACGGAGTACATTATGATAAAGGCACTACGCCTTAATGCTGCAGACAATGTTGCAACCCTGCTGGAAGATGCCGGCAAGGGCGAAACAGTTCTGGTGATCTCCGAACAGAACGAAAGCCTGGGAGAGCTGGAACTTCTGCAAGCTATTCCCTTTGGCAACAAAGTCGCACTGCGCCCCATGAAACCAGAGGACCACCTGATTAAAGGTGGCGTCGCGGTTGGCAAGGCGATCAAGCCTGTCCCACAAGGACAACTTGCTCACGTTCAAAATATTCGAAGCTTAAATCTGGATATTCCAGAGGTGATGATCAGCGAAATCATCACCCAGATGGGAATTGAGGTGGACTGATGCAGACGTTCAGAGGCTATCAGCGAGCAGATGGGTCTGTCGGCATCCGCAACCTCATCATGATTATCGCAGCAGATGAATGCGCCGAGGGCATCGCCCGCGCAATCTCCGAAAAGACGCCCGGTAGTGTCGTCGTTACCAACTACAATACCTGCATGTATGGTGGCAACGAAGAGATGATTGGCACCATGATCAACGCTGCAACCAACCCAAACATCGCCGGGGCGCTGGTGATTAATATGGGTTGCGGCAGCATCGCTCCTGATCTGGTGGCTGGGCCAATCCGCGCTACCGGGCGTCCAGTGGAGACCCTGACTTGCATTAAAGAAAGCGGCACCGTTTCAACCATTCGCGAAGGGTTGAAGCGCATTGCTGCGATTGTCGATCACGCAAATGCAACCGAGATGGTGGATGCTCCGATCAGCAAGCTGTTCGTCGGCATCAAGTGCGGTGGCTCAGACACGAGCTCTGGCATTGCTTCTAACCCAAGTGTTGGTCTTGCAGCAGACAAGCTGATTGACATGGGTGCTTCTGCTGTTGCCGGTGAACTTCTGGAGTTGCTGGGTTGTGAGCACATTCTCAAAGAGCGTGCGGTTACGCCTGAGGTGTTTGAGAAGATTGAGCAACTGATCAGTGATGAAGAGAAGCGCTGGCACGTGGAAGGCACTCAGGTTGAAACCATGAGTGTTGGCAATAGCATCGGCGGTTTGACAACCATCGAAGAGAAATCCCTCGGCGCTCTTGCGAAAACTGGTTCCAAGCCAATTCAGGACATCTTGCGCATCAATGCCAAGAAGCTGGAAAAGCCTGAGGTGCCAGGCATGTACCTGTCCGAAACTACAATGCTTTGTGGTGGTTCAGCGATGCACTTTGCAGCACTTGGCTGTCAGGTAATCCTTTGGACCACAGGTGGTGCTGGCTTTAACAACCCCATCGTTCCTGTCATCCGCGTGAGTGGTAACAGTCAGCTGATCAATGAAGACATCGACATTGATGCAACCGGCATCATGCGCGGTGAAGACAGCCTCGAGAATATCTCAGAAGAAATCCTGAAAACACTTGCTGGCGTGATCAACGGCGAAAAGACAGCCATTGAAGACTTTGGCTACGCCTACTGCTCGCTCATTCAGAAAGATCAGCGCGTCGAGCGGCTGCTTTCAATCCCCGCAGAATAATCAAAACAACGCGCAGGCCTTTGCAAAAAAAGCCAGCGCATCAGGGAGAACAAAATGAAGATCACTGATGTTGAGGTCATCCATCTTCGTATTCCATTGCTCGCACAAAACTGCGAGTGGGGCGAAGATGCACTGATCGTACGCATCCACACAGACACAGGTCTTGTGGGGCTTGGGGAGTCAGACAGCTCGCCATCCGTGATTGCAGCACTCATTGAAGCCCCGCAGTCCAACTTGTACTGCACTGGTCTCAAGTCCCTGCTGATTGGCGAAAATCCATTGGAAATCAGCCGTTTGTGGAACAAGATGTACTGGTCCAGCAACTATGTTGGCCGCCGCGGGGCTGGCATTCATGCCATGAGCGCTATCGATATTGCACTGTGGGACATCGCCGCCAAGCATTATGGTGTGCCACTGCATATTCTGCTGGGAGCGAAGTATCGTGACCGTATTCCGGCTTACGGCACTTTCATCCCGGCAGATAACCCAGAAGACAACCGCAAGATCGCACAGGATCTGGTGGCCAAGGGCTTCAAGAGCCTGAAGTTCGGTGGTGGTGTTCTGGGCGATGATCCAGATGTCGATTACGAAATCGTTCGTGTTGTCCGTGAAGCCATAGGTCCGGACATTGAATTGCAGATCGACCTTGCCACCAAATGGCGCACAGCTTCTCACGCTTTGCAGATGTGCAAACGTCTGGAACCATTCAACCTGCATTGGATTGAAGAACCTGTCATGGCGGATGACGAGCGTGGTTACGTAAAGCTCGGACGTCAGGCTTCTCAAAAAATCGCAGGTGGTGAAGCTTTGACCACTTGCCGCGAGTTCCACGACATGCTGGAGCGCTGTGAGCCAGACATCATCCAGCCAGACATCACGCGTTGCGGTGGCATCACCGAGATGCGCAAGATTTATGACATGGCGCAGATGCGCGGTGTCCAACTCATTCCTCATGGGTTCAGCACAGACATTTTGCTCGCCGCTTCTGTGCATTTCCTTGCCTCATGTGAGCATGGAAACCTGATGGAATACTCCCAGAGCAATAGCCCGCTGGTGGCGGGTAACGGGCTGGCCAAAGAGCCAGTGGTCTTCGCTGAGGGGCAGCTTGTTGTTCCTGATCGCCCAGGCCTTGGGATCGAGCTGAACGAAGACCTAATCAAAAAATATCAAGTGAACGCCCAACCGGCCTACGCTTGAAGATGGAGGAAAAACAAATGTCTAACACTGGGAAAAGATTAGACACCTTTCTACTTTCGATAAGTCTGAGCTTTGTCGTTGCTATTGTTGCAGGCCTAACCGTCTTCCCTGACAAGGGCAACGAAATCGCCAACTATCTATTCAGCACATTCAACACGATCTTTGGCACGCCAGTGCTGGTGCTTGTATTTGGATCTGTCATCTTTCTTGCTGCACTTGGCCTGAGCAAGTACGGCAACATCCGTCTGGGCGAAGGAAAACCAGAATACAGCACGTTCGCCTGGGTCTCCATGATGATCTGTGCGGGTTTGGGTTCCGCAACCGTCTACTGGGCATTCACAGAATGGGCATACTACTTCAACGCCCCTCCTCTGGGTGTTCAGACTGGTACAACAGCAGCTTATGAGCTGGGCACTGCATACAATCTGTTCCATTGGGGCTTCAGTGCCTGGGCAGCGTATTGCATCGTATCCCTGCCAGTGGCTTACCACTTCCACGTTCGTAAAAACCCTGGCCTCAGCCTTTCCGCTGTTTGTACTGCTATCCGTGGCAACAAGCCGATCACTCCGCTTTGGCGTGCAATCAGCCGCGTGATTGACGTGATCTTCATCTTCACCATCTTCGGCGCACTTTCCATCACCCTTGGTGTATCCGTGCCGATGGTTTCTGAGATCCTGTCTTCTCTGATCGGTATTGAGCCAACCTTCAACGTGAACCTGGTTCTGATCCTGATTATCTCTGCGTTCTTCTCTCTGAGCTCTTACGTGGGTATTCAGAAGGGCATGGCGCGTATCAGCTCCATGAACACTTACCTGGCAATCGGCTTCTGTATTGCTGTGTTCCTGATCGGCCCAACCATGTTCATCGCGAAGTCTACCGTGAATGGTCTTGGCATCATGCTGCAGGACTTCGTGCGTATGAGCCTTTACACCGATCCAGTTGAAAACGGTGGTTTCCCAGAAGGTTGGACCATCTTCTACTGGCTCTACTGGATCACCTACACTCCATTCGTATCCATTTTCGTGACCAAGATCTCCAAGGGACGTAGCATCCGTGGTGTCATCACGAACATGCTGCTGAGCGGTAGTGCAGGTTGCTTCTTCTTCTTCGGTATCCTTGGCGGTCTGTCTCAGTCTGCAAACGTGAACGGTCTTGTTGATGTTGCTGGTCTCGTGGCTTCCGGCGAAGGCAACCAGGCAATCGTTCAGGTTATGAACTCACTGCCATTCAGCGCGATCTTCATCGTTCTGTTCGCATTGGTTTCCGTTCTCTTCCTGGCAACCACTCTGGACTCTGCTGCATTCACCATGGCTGCAACTTCCACAAAGGGTCTTAAAGAAAACGAAGAGCCATCTCCAATGCTGCGCCTGTTCTGGTGTGTGATGCTGGCTGCTGTTCCACTTGCGATGATGTTCATTGATGCCCCACTGAACACCATCAAAACATGTGCCATCGTAACCTCTATCCCACTGATGTTTATCATCGGCTATATGGTTTACGGATTTATCAAGTGGATGCGTGAGGACTTCGCTTTAACAAGTGGCGAAGATATTCTCCGGCAGTCCCGCCAAACAGCAGATGCTGTTCCAGCGGAATAAGCATCCTCCTCAGGCAAAGCAAAAGGGCGACCTCCGGGCCGCCCTTTTTTATTGCTTCAAACATTCCAACAAACGAGTTTAGTCTTCATCCATCTGCTTGGTGTGTTCATGTTTCAGCTTGTGACCCATTTCTGTGAAGGTGCTGATGTTCTCAATCGCAAGCTTGCGGGCTCTATCTGGCTCACCTGCACAGATTGCTTCTACCAAACCGATGTGAGTGTTCGCGCTGTCTTCGATATCGAAATCGAAGTGAGTGATGCGGATGTAAATTGAGAGCTGGTTGATCACGCTCTTATACATGTGCGCGAGCCGCGCGCTTTCACTGAGTTCGATGATCAGCTTATGAAGCTCGAAATCGTAGAATGTGACTTCGGTAATGGAGACACCATCTTGCTGACAAATCTCTTTAAAGACATCCAGCTCTTTACGCAGGCGGACAGCTTTTTCAGGTGTGATCGTTTCTGCCGCCATTTGCGCTGCCTGGCTCTCCAGAGCGACACGCAGATGGTAGATTTCCCAGATATCATGATCAGTGAGCGTGGTAACGCTCCAACCTGCGTATGGCTTCTGTGAGACAAGGCCTTCACTTGCGAGAGTGTTCAACGCCATGCGAACAGTTGTGCGTGAAAGCTCCAGATCCTTGGCAAGCGTACTTTCCGTAAGCTTATCGCCTGAGACATAATGACCTGCCAAAATCTGCTGCCTCAGAAAATCTGCGGCCTGCTCCTCAAGGCTTTGTTTTGAAATCTTCATTGGAACTCAATCACGTCCGTCGTGTTCACTCTCTGCATTGAGCTGTATCACCATTAGCTTGCTGAATAAATGACGAGTTTGGCACTCCAGATATTTGCTTTGTGATTATTGAAGGAGCTGCACGATTTAGGTATATTTTGCGCGTGCATTTGCGAAAAGGCAGCGTCGGGTTTCTTTTCTGCTCCGGCAAAGTTTTTAATGACTCTAAACTGGGAATGGTTTATTCTTGAGTTAGAGATGCATATTTTGATTGACGACAGACGCCGGAAGACGCATAGCTAATACTATGAGACTCACTCAACAAACCAACTATGCTGTACGTGCCCTGATGTATTGTGCGGCAAATCCTGACAAGCCAAGCAAGGTTGCGGAGATCGCAGCTTCGTTTTCCATGTCGGAAACCCACCTTTTCAAAATCATGAAGGTGCTCGTTGATGCTGACCTGATGAAAACCATCCGGGGACGCAACGGTGGTATCGTGTTGCCACGTCCTGCTGAACAGATCAGCGTTGGACAGGTGGTGCGTGCAACTGAAGAGTCATTCCTTCTTGCTGAGTGCTTTGACAGTGGCCGTCAGGACTGCCCGCTCGTCAACCACTGTGGCTTCAACTCTGTTTTGCATGAAGCGCTGGAAGCATTCCTTGGTGTGCTCGACAAGTGCACGATTGCAGACCTTGCAGATAACCGTGCGAGCATTCGCCATCTGCTGCAGATTGAAGACCCGCTTCTGCCAAAAAATATGGCCGCAGCTGAATAAGCGCGACCCCATAGACGAGATGATCAGGCAGCGATAACTCGCTGCCTTTTTTGTTATTGCGCTCTGAACACAATTGGAGCTGTTCTGGATACCGTCCCGCTTCTCATCGAAGATGGGAATGATGGGAAGGGAGCTGCTGCTTTCACAGCTTTTAAAGCAGCCTGATCAAAACGCTTGTTTCCGCTTGAACGAGTTAACTTGATCCCTGTCACAGCACCATCACGATGAACAACAAAACTCACACGAACAACACCTGACTTTTTCCGGTTCTTCTCTCGACGTGGATACCTTCGGTCAGCTGCACGTTGAATCTTCTTCTGAACCTTGCCCCAGTAGTTGCTTGTCGCCGCATTACCTGCACTATCACCGGAGCCGGCAATGTTGTTACCCTTCTTTGCAGAGTTGGAACCTTTGCGGGCAACCTTGGAGCCGCGAACTGAGTTGACATCCGCATTACCAGCTTTCTTGGCCGGCCCTTTCTTAGCTTTTGTTGGAGCCTTTTTCGCAGTTTTCTTGGGTTTGACTTTCTGCACCTGCTTTGGACGTGGCGGTGCCGCGCGTGGAACCGGAACTGTTACTGCTGCAACCTCAGTTTCGACAGGCTTTGCCTCTAGCTCTTTCTTGTCTTCAACTGGTTCTGCAGGTTTCTTTTCAACTGGCTTTAGCTCTTCAGGCTCTTCCTGCTTAGCTTCTTCCAACTTCTCTGGCTCGGACGGTTTTACCTCATCCGGCTGAACGACTTTTTCAAGCTCCTCCAGCTTTACAGGCTCAACTTCCTTTACCTGTTCTACTGGCTTTGACTGTTCAAGAGGTTGGATCTTAGCAACTTCGAGAGGCTTTACTTCCTGAACTTCAGCCGGCCGGATTTGTTCTGGTTGAACCTGGCGCTCAAGAGGTTCCAGCTCTTCCTTGGGTTTGATTGGCTCAACATCAGCCTTAATCGTAACGCCTTCTGTAACCGGCACGACCTCAGGCTTTACAGCTTGAGGAACAATCGGCTCCACGGGTTGGACTGGCGTGATCTCTGCTTTAGTAACCTCAATTGGCTCTACAGGCTCAACTTCTTTGACTTGCTCAACGGGTGTTTCAGTTTCGAACTCACGCGGCTCAATCTCATCCGGTTGATCTGGCTCGATCGGTTCAACGACCTCTTTAGTGCCAGCAATCAGATCCTCAATTGAACCAACAACTGAAAGTGACGTTGATCGCGTTGAAGCAACCTGAACTTCAGGGGCTCGAGCATAGAACCATGCAAAGCCAGCTGCGTGAACGCTCACTGAAACCAGCAAGGCTGTGGTTAAAGCAGAACCACCGATTTTTCTCCGTATCCCGCGCTTCATTGTGATGCCCTCACAGTGACAAGTGTGACATCAGAAAAGCCTTGCTTCTTAAGCGCAGCGAGAGTTCTTGCCAGCGTTTGGCCGGAGAGTGCTTTATCGGCGACAACCATCAAAGGTTCTTCACTTCCCTCAAGTGGGATTAGATTCTCAACCTGAACTGGCTGTTCGTTTTGGGTCATCGTACCATCAGGCGCGATAATAAGTGCTCCGGCGATGAGTTCACGACTGGATTGCTCCTGCGTTTCTGCAGGGCTGACATTTTTTGCATCGTCCCTATCGATAGAACCTGCAAAGAGGAAGAAAATGAGCATCAAAAACACGATATTGATCAAGGGGATCGTGTTCTCCAATGTCCTCTTTTGTGGTTTTGTCTTCAGACGCATTCTTTAAACTTCTTGTTTCGCAATATTCTGAATTCAATTGCCGACAATCGTAGCGGACCAGCCTGCTGTCTTGAGCATCTCGAGCGCACTCACAACATCCTGCACCGTGGAGTCTTTGGCTGGAATAATCGCAACAGGCCGGTTCTTTTCAATGCCAGCTTCTTCAAGTGTTGCGATCAACACTTCGACCTTTACCCGATCACCATTCACTGACAGCTGCCCTTCTCCGAAAACCTGCAGGAGGATAGGAGACTGCTCCATTTGGCCAACCCCTTCAGCGCCTGATGTCACGTCCAGCTTCTGATAAATCGAGAATGTGGATGCGAGCATAAAGAACATCAGGAGTAGGAAGATCACATCAATCAGTGACGTGAGACCTGGAGCACGACTGCGTTTGGGAGCCTCACTAAGGCGCATCGTGGACCACCTCAAAACGTGGCTCTTTGCCTACGCGCTCTACTTCTTCTGTTTGTGTCGCAATTGATGTCACAGCCCCAGTGAAGAGCTCAGTGACGATTTTCTCCATAGCTCCCTGCTCTCGTTCAATGCGGCCTTCGAAGAGGGACAGCATCACGGAGGCCGGGATTGCAACGGCGAGGCCAACAGCAGTCGTCAGAAGCGCTACCCAGATGCCACCTGCCAGAGTGGATGGATCAACCTGAGAACCTGCATCTGCCATAGCCTGGAAGGCACCAATCATACCAAGCACAGTACCAAATAAGCCGAGCAGCGGTGCGATCTGAGCAATCATATCCAATGCGCGCAAATAGCTGCGAAGATCTCCCAAATGCGTAAAGCAGACGCGCTCTACGTCTTCTCGCACCTTTTCTTCTGGCACCTGCGGCTTCATAAGACCGCGCATAGCGTGGGCCAGTACGTCTGAAACCGGAGAACGATCAGTCACCACGATCTTGTAGGCTTGGTCCCGCTTGCCAACGCGCCAGAAAGCAACGGCCTGTTCTGCTTTGCGATGGCGACCAACGCCAGCCACCCAGAACTGCCAGAGCTTTGCGAAAACAATTGTCAGAGCAAGTACACTGATAACCAGCAGCAATCCAACGACGACGCCACCTTTTGCGAGCAGATCCATAAACGGACTTACTGCTGCGGTCAGGCCCAGGTTTTCAATCATGGCATTCATTCTGGAATTCTCGTAGTTTTTCTAGTTCGGTTCTGCAGCGGTTCAGAGTGTTAGTTCTATCGCAGCGCGGGAAGATACATTCAATGAGTCTAAGCATCTAGCTGGAGAGACATTTTCCGTTCCCTCACACTGGCTGACGTCATTGATAAGCAGCGAGGAGATGTCTGCACAACTGCTGGATGGAAGATCATACTGCTGAACGCGGGTTTTTCCGGAAGGTAGGCGCCCCGTCTTCATGCTGAGGAAATCAGAGATTCCGCCAGTACTATCAAACACTACCAGATCCAAAGCCAGCTGCTTGATCTCATCTTGCAGGTGATTGCGTACAAGAAGGCTTACACGGCATCCGCTTTGTGTGGTCTCCGCTTTGTTCAACTGCAGAGCGATCACCGGATTACTTGTCGTGTTTGCTGCCTCAACCGCAGTTATCTGCGTTATCCACAAGGGAGCAAGAGCGAGAGAAAACAGCTTAACCAACTTATTCATAGGACCCCAACCCAAAAATTCAAACCTAGTTGCAAATGCAAATCAGTCGCAGATATCAAGGATATCGTGGGCTGGCTGGCTGTTGAGGGAGAGAGAAACAGCTGGCTTGCGCATCGATACTAAACCTGCCCCAAGACGGAATACTGAAGGACGCGATCTCCAGGATTTAACGAGCAGGCATTGCACTTGTAATAAAACATGAATAATAAAGTCAAGAATTAAACGCGATAGAGCCCCCCTAGCTCTTGAGGGTATCGCGACTGTCCACTCTAGCCAAAATTGGGGAAAGGCTGAGGCGAATGACTGACATGGAAAAAACTCAGGAAAGCTCTCAAAATCAGCCACATGAGCGCACTGTAGATAGCAAGGCACTCTTTGGAGATGAGCGTGAGATCACAATCTCCCACCGCGAGGATCTCTACCGATTGTCGATCACGAAACTTGGCAAGTTGATTCTCACTAAGTGAGCAATTGTCCATGAAAAAAGCCGGCCTGAGATGAGGCCGGCTCTTTCCTTTAGACTGTGCTGAAGCTTAGTTCAGAGCCTGCTGCAGAGCGAACGCGTCGCCTTCGACCTTGAACAGGCCATAGGAACCAGGAACGTCGCCAGCATTATCGAAGTTCAGGTCGCCAGATGCGCCTTTGTAGTCGATGTCTTTGCCTGCTGCGATCAGCTCAACTGCTTTCTTCCATTCACCTGGGAGAACTGCTTCGCCCTGACCGTTGGACACTGCAGACATTGCTTCGGAAACCTTAGCAGCGTCACCACCAGCCTTTTCCAGAGCCAGCGCCATCAGGAATGCAGCATCGTATGAGTTGGATACGAAGATTGCATCTGGGTTGCCACCAACGGACTTGTAAGCTTCGTTGAAGATTTCAAGGCTGTTGGACTTCTCGCCGACTGGAGAAGATGCGATGAAGGTTGTCAGGTTTTCAGCACCCAGTTCGCGGATGATTGCGTCAGACTTCATGCCGTCGCCGCCAACGAAGTTGGTGAAGAAGCCGTTTTCCAGCGCCTGACGCAGAATGGTCAGGCCAGTGCCATCACCGTAATCGAAGATAACGAGTGTATCAGCACCACCACGGGAAAGCTCAGCGAGGTTAGAACGGTAAGACGCCTTACCTTCTTCGTGAGCTGCGTAGCCAGCGATTTCGCCGCCGTTTGCTTCAAACTCAACCTTGAATGCGTTTGCCAGACCACTGCCGTAGTCGTTGTTCAGGTATGCAACAGCTACTTTTTTGGTGCCGAGGTTCAGCAGAGTACGTGCAAGGGAACGTCCCTGGAAGTCATCTGACGGTACAGTACGGAACACCTGACCTTTATCTTCCAGACCTGTGATTTCAGGGGAAGTACCGGATGGTGTGATCAGAGTGATTCCGGCTGGAACGGTTACGGAGTTTGCAACGGCCAGAACAGAACCGGAGCAGTGTGGGCCGATCAGGCCAGCCACCTGTTCGATGTTTACGAGTTTGGTTGCTGCATCAACACCGTTCTGTGGGTTACATGCACTATCACCAACAACAGCTTCCAGCTTCTGGCCACCCAGAATACCGCCCTGCTCGTTTACCTGCTGAATAGCCAATTTCGCAGAGTCCAGCATTGGTGGAGCCATTGCTGCGATCGGGCCAGAAATACCTCCCAGAAGACCGACTTTCACATCAGCCTGAACAGCGTTGGATGCAAGTGCAGTAGCGCTGAACAAGCCTGCTGCCAATGCGATTTTCTTAAGCATCAGTTCACCTCCAAAGAGCCCTGTTTTAAACGGTTTCCGGATTGGTCAGGGCGTTAAAATTGATTTTCTATGAGTGCTGGCGTTACTTCGCTGCACTTTCTTGTTTTTGAAAGGTTTTGACTTCTGGTCTATCTGCGGTTCCCTGAGGTTCCGGCAAGATACCTTCCGGTCTGAACCGAAGGACCAACTGCAGAAGCAAGCCAATGATGAATACGCGCATATACTTTGCCTTGATGGCGTATTCGGTTGGCAGCTGGTCCGTTACAAACTCAGAGGCAGACCAGATGATCCAGACAACGGCAACACCAAGAAGCGCACCACGGTTGTTTCCTGAACCGCCGAGGATCAACATAATCCAGATCAGGAATGTGGCGATCATCGGATCGATGGCTTCTGGGGTTATGGAACGGTTAAAGTGAGCAAAGAGCGCACCACCAAGGCCCATCACAGCAGCACCGAAGATGAACGCCTCCAGTCGGCGGGCTTTGATATCCTTACCCATCGCCGTTGCGGCATCTTCGTTGTCGCGAATACCGCGCATCATACGGCCCCAAGGGGCAGAGATCTGGCGTTCAATCGCCCAGTACACAACTGCAACAATTGCCAGAACCAGCGCGAGATAGGCCAACTGCGAGTACAAGTAAGATAGATCACCGAATGGACGTGGGATCTTGTTAACGCCACGCGCACCGCCAGTCATCCAGCCTTCGGATTTGACGACGAGACGGATGATCTCAGCCACACCGATGGTCGCGATTGCCAGATAGTCGGAACGGAAGCGCAAGCACACCTTGCCAATTGGCCATGCGATTGCACCAGCAGCGATCATCGCCCCGATCCAACCGACTACGACAGGTAACTGGAAGCCCCCCAGATGCACGGAGGACTCAGGTGCTGTCAACAGTGCTGATGTGTAGGCACCAACCGCGAAGAAACCAGCGATACCGGCATTGAAGAGGCCTGAAAAGCCCCACTGAATGTTAAGACCAAGAGCGAGAAGGGAGTAAATGCCGATAAAGATCGCCATGAACACCGCATAGTTAAGCAGACCGATGAGTTCCATGGTTCTTCTCCCTCCTACAGAACTTTACCCTTGAGCAGACCGGTTGGCCGCACAAGAAGGATGAGCAGAAGGATCGCAAATGCCATGGCGGCTTTGTACTCTCCTGGGATAAACAGAACGGATGTTTCTTCGGCGATACCCACGATGAGGCCGCCAATAACAGCACCTTCTACGCGGCCCACGCCGCCAAGAATTGCAGCTGCGAACATTGGCAGAAGCATTGTCCAGCCCATGAGAGGCTTCAGCTCTGTGTTGATGCCGAGGAAGAACCCGGAAGCTGCACACAGGATGCCGACAATGCCCCAGGTCAGCATTGTGATCTTACGGTTGTCGACGCCGGAAAGCAGGGCAAGATCCGGGTTGTCCGACATGGCACGCATGGCCTTGCCCCACTTAGTCTTCTGCAGGAATGCCCAAAGCACGCCAACAATCACGAACATCGCAATGATGGTGTAGATCTCACGATCACGGATGCGGATGCCCCAGTAATCTTCCGGACGAACGATGCCGCGTGTGTAGGTTTCTGTATCAACACCCCAGATCACCTGAACAACAGCACGCAGCATCAATGCGATACCGAGTGACGACATCACGACGATGATCTTCGGACGTTCGGAGAGGTAGTCATAAAACACTTTATCGATACCGATGGCCATGATGGCACAAACGATCATCGCAACCGGTAGAGCAACCCAAGGGCTCACACCAAAGATGGTCACCACACCCAAAGCTGCGAAAGCACCAAGAGTTGCAAGGTCACCGTGCGCGAGGTGTGCAAATCTCAAGATGCCGAAAACAAGCGTGATGCCGACCGCGCCCAGAGCGTAGATAGAGCCCAGCACGATCCCCGGCATGAGGTAAAAATTGACGAATTCCATGAATGACATTGGATTTTCCCTTATTACCCACCGAGGAACATTTCAGCGACTTCACGATCTGCAAGCAGTTCCTGACCGGTGCCCTCGTGCCGGTTGCTACCAGCGGCGAGAACATAGCCTTTGTCAGCAAATGCAAGCGCCTGCTTGGCATGCTGCTCTACAAGCAAGATCGAAAGACCTGCATCACGCAGGTTGCGGGTGATCTCAAAAATCTGCTCCATGTACTTTGGAGAAAGGCCAGCGGTTGGCTCATCCAAAAGAAGCAAAGACGGGTCGAGCATCAGTGCGCGGCCCATCGCAACCATCTGGCGCTGACCGCCGGACAGGTTGCCAGCCAATGCGTTGCGACGCTCTTTGAGATCCGGGAACAGGGTGTAGACCCTTTCCAAGCTTTCAGAAATGTCGCCTTTCCTAAGGAAGGCACCCATTTCGAGGTTTTCGTGAATGGTCATCTCACGAAAGATGTTGTTCACCTGAGGAACGTAGCAGACACCGTGCTGAACGATGCGGTTTGGCTTCCAGCCTGCAATGTCGGTTCCGTTGACAACGATAGAACCTCCACGAACTTTCAGCAGACCGAAGATCGCTTTCATCGCGGTCGACTTGCCTGCGCCGTTCGGGCCAACAATCACGACGATTTCCTGCTCGGTCACCTGCATATCGACACCCTGCAGGATGTCTGCATCACCGTAACCACCACGAACGCCTGTCATGGTGAGGATTGGCTTGCCGGAGTATTTTTGTTGCGCGAAGTTCTTGGACATTGGTTGCTCTGCAATTGCTTGAGAAGTCATTAGAGTGCAGCCTCCCCAACCGTTTCTCCCAGGTAGGCTTCCAGCACACGCGCATCTGAACGAACGGTCTGGAAGTCACCTTCGATGAGAACAGAGCCTTCGGCCATACAGATGACCGGATCGCAAAGCTTCTCGATCATCTCCATATCGTGCTCAATCAGAATGAAGGTGTAACCACGTTCTTTGTTCAGGATTAGGATTTTGTCTTCCAAACGGCGCAGCAAAGTACGGTTGACGCCTGCAGCTGGCTCATCCAGCAGAACAAGCTTTGCATCAGTCATCATGGTGCGGCCAAGCTCAAGAAGCTTCTTCTGTCCCCCCGACAGATTGCCAGCACGCTCATTTGCAACGTGAGACAGTTCCAGAAACTCAAGAGTTTCCAGAGCTTTCTGGCGCACTTCTTCTTCTTGCTTTTTTACGCTGCCATAGCTGAGCCAGTTCTGGAACAAGCTTTCCCCCTTCTGTGAAGGTGGAACCAGCATGAGATTTTCCAATGCAGACAGACGATGAAACTCGTGCGGAATCTGGAAGGTGCGTACCAAGCCTTTATGAAACAGCTGATCAGAGCTGAGGCTGGTTACATCTTCTCCCAAAAAACGAATTTTTCCAGCAGTTGGCTGAAAGGCACCGGCAATGAGATTGAACATTGTGGTTTTGCCAGCGCCATTCGGGCCAACTAAACCTGTGATTGTGCCTTTTTGAACCGAAAACGAGCAATTATTTACGGCTCTAAAACCGCCGAATTGCTTCGACAGCTGTTCGATTTCCAGCATTATTATCCCCCCAGACTGCAAAGGACTGGCGTTTTATTGTTGTCAAGCTCCTACCTAATGCCCTTAGTAGCATATTATTTCAAGGCAGAAGTCCGCGCCTTTTGCAGCCATAACACTCGATTATTGTGGTTCTGTCTGGACAAGTTGAGTGAAACTTTCCAGATTCCATTCCCTTACAACCTTCCCATAAGTTGCAAGAAAACAGCTTCGACTGCGCATATATTGCCTGAAACATATAGATAATTCCACTTATATGCGCAGTTTCAATGGTTTTTAGAACAAAATAATTTCACAAATTAGGTAATTTTCGCAGCAATCTTACAGATCGCTGCGCACCTGCCAAAGTTCTGGAAACAACACAGTATCCAACATTTTTTTCAGGTATGGCGCTCCAGAGGTGCCTCCGGTGCCCATTTTGCTTCCAATAATACGCTCTACGGTTGTGAGATGATTGAATCGCCATCGCCGAAAAAAATCTTCAAAGTCGATTAGCTTCTCTGCTAGATCGTAGAAATGCCAATTATCACGCGGATTGCGATATATTATTTCCCAAGCCTTCTGAACAGACGCATCGGTTGTATAAGGTTTCGTAACGTCTCTTTTGAGCACTTCATCCGAGATTTCGAAGCCAGCACGTGCCAGTGCACGCACCATCTGATCATAGATGCCAGGAGCCTCATAAATCTGATGAAGCCACTTTGAGACTTCAGGCATATGCTCATGCGGTTTCATCAGCGCCGGGTTCTTGTTTCCAACCACAAACTCGATCGCCCGATACTGATAGCTCTGGAAGCCAGATGATTTGCCAAGGCTGTCGCGGAAGGTGGTGTAGTCGCTCGGCGTCATGGTGCGCAGGATATCCCAAGCACCATTCAATTGAGAGAAGATCTTGTTTACGCGAGCCATAAGCTTTGAGACCTGAGCAAACTCATCCTGAGCCAGACAGTTGCACGCCTCTGACATTTCCCGAATTGCCAGTTTCATCCAGAGTTCGGCGGTCTGATGCTGAATGATGAACAGCAGCTCATCATGTGCATCTGTCAAAGGTGCTTGAGCTCCCAAGACATCTGACAGGCGCAGGTAGTCACCATAGGACATGTTTTCTTTGAAAGAGAGCTCAGCCCCGTGATGCTCCATTTCGCGATTAATGCTCTCAACCATGCTTATGTAACCTTGCTTTTCTGGTGGTACTCCGGCTTGTCCCAGAGATCACCTGCAATAATTTCTTCCAGAATTTCAGCTGCTTTAAAGACGTCTGCGAATGAGAGGTACAACGGCGCAAACCCGAAGCGAATGATGTTTGGTGCGCGGAAGTCTCCGATCACACCGCGATCAATAAGCGCTTGCATTACCGCATAACCTTGTTCGTGTCGGAAAGAGACCTGCGACCCGCGCTTCATCGGATCAATCGGTGAGGCAAGCTCCAGGTTAGGACAACGGCGTTTGACCTCTGAAATAAATAGCTCACTCAGCTCGATGGACTTGGCCTGCAATGCTTCCAAGTTGGTATGATCAAACACATCCAGAGAGGCATTCAACGCGGTCATGGCAAGCACTTGTGGTGTACCGACCCGCATCTGATCTGTTTTTGCAGAGGGCGTGTAGCCCAGATCAAAGGCGAAGGGGGCATCATGGCCCATCCAACCTGTTAGCGGATTACCAGAAGTGGCCTGATGTTTTGGCGCGACATAGACAAATGCTGGCGCGCCGGGTCCGCCATTCAAATACTTGTAGGAACACCCAACAGCAAAATCGACATTGGCTTCCTTGAGATGAACGGGAAATGCACCTGCAGAGTGGCACAGGTCCCACATCGCCAGCACACCAACTGAATGCGCCTTTTCGGTGAGCGCTTTCATGTCGTGCTTGCGACCGGTTCTGTAGTCAACTTCCGTCAACATCATAACTGCAACGGTTTCATCCAGAGCAGTTTCAACTTCTTCCGGTGCGACCAGACGAAGCTCGATATCACCGCCAATCAGCTCTTTTAGGCCTTGCGCCATATAAAGGTCTGTTGGGAAGTTGCCTGTGTCTGAAAGAATGACTTTTCTGCCCGGACGCAGCTTCATAGCTGTTGCGAGGACTTTGAAGACATTCAAAGATGTGCTGTCGGCACAAATTAGAGTGCCTTCTTCAGCGCCAACCAGTTTTGCAATCCGGTTGCCTACTCTGCTAGGCAGATCAATCCAGTTATGACAGTTCCAGCCTTTGATGAGGCTCTTGCCCCATTGCTCTTCAACTGCGTTGGTGAGAACTGAAGACACATTTTGGGGTAGAGCGCCCAGAGAATTGCCGTCCAGATAGATAATCCCATCCGGAATTGAGAATAACTGCTGCAAATGAGCAAGTGGATCAGCTGAGTCTCTTTGCTCAATGCTTACTGCATCCAGTTCCACTGTCAGGCCCCCTATTATCTTTTTGTGATCGCGCTCGGATTGGCATCTAATAGAAACCGAGCGTCGATTCCATTTTTTAATATTTCAAGTTTAAAGTATTTTTAGCAACAGTCTCACCATGAAGTCTAGGTAAAAAGTATTATCTGGAAAAATCGGAACAAATATTCTAAATATGCAAAAAAGGAAATAAATCTGGCTCGGCTGAGCCGATTTGACAGCGACATCTTGCAATAGCGCTGAATTTTAATAAGCAGTACAATTGATCATCAGGGGCAGATCCAACTTCTTAGCGTAACAAAGGAAAGATCCGCTCACGGCCAAAGACCCGTGTCAAACAAGAATGGAAAAGGCCGGATCACTGTAAGGAAGATACCCATGAAGAGCGCCCTAAGAAAGACAGAGGCGCAAACTTGGCCAGAACCAAAACGCCAGTTTGCTGCGCTGCCTTTCAAAAAGAATAAAAAAGGTAAACTGCAAATTCTTCTGATTACTTCCCGCGAGACCAAGCGCTGGGTTCTCCCTAAAGGCTGGCCTATGAAGGATTTAAATGGCGGGGAAGCTGCAGAGCAGGAAGCCTTTGAAGAAGCAGGTATTCGGGGTAAGCTTACCGAACAAGCTGCAGGTATCTATCATTATCCTAAGCTGCGCGTAACCAAAGAACCTATTCCATGCCGCGTAAAAGTATTTCCATTGGAAGTCACGGAAATGCTTGACGATTGGCCCGAAAAGGATGAACGCACACGGAAATGGTTCTCCGTGCGCGATGCTGTTCATGCTGTTGATGAGCCAGAACTGAAGGCATTGCTGGCAAACTGGTCTCCGGACGAAGACTGATTTTCGGGCTGCTTGTCAGATCCGCTCCGCTTTAAAGCGTCGCTCCAGCCAACGTACTCCCTGAGATACAATCAGGATCAGAACCAGATACTCCAGCACCAGAACTGTGTAGATCTCCAGTGGTCTGTACTCTGTGACCACGAGCTCATTTGCGCGTCTTGTCAGATCTTGCAGACCAATAACGGACACGAGACTGGACATCTTCAGCATATACACCAGCTGATTGCCCAAAGGCGGCAGCATGCGGCGGATGGCTTGCGGAAGAATGATGAAGCGAAGGCGTTGGAAATAACTCAGACCGAGCGAGTGACCAGCTTCGATCTGCCCTTTATCAACGGACTGAATGCCCGCTCTAAAAATCTCTGCCTGAAATGCACTGTCCGACAAAGCGAGCGCTAATACGCCTGCCCAGAAGACATTGATCGAAATGTTCGCGACAACCGGCAGACCATAATAGACCCAGAAGATCAGCACAAGGCTTGGCACTGAACGGACAACTTCAACGTAGGTTCGGTTGAAGGCAAGGCCAAACTTGTTATCTGAAAGCCCCGGCAGAGCAACAAAGAGGCCAACGAGCATAGATATAGCGATTGCTGTAAGTGAAACACTGATTGTTTCTTGCAGCCCTGCAATCATGAAACCGAGATTGACTCTGCCCGTCTCCGTTTCCGGTGAGACCACATACCAGCCCCATTGATCTCCAGAACAGCCCGCCAAAACAACTGCCAATGCGGCGAGCACTGCTGCATTTCGGAATTTCAAGGTATCCACCTTCCAATGTATAAAGAGCTGCTGCCAGAAGCCAAAGATGCAAGCAGCTCATGTATCTGCCTCAACACAGATAAATTGCCGGACACAAAACCTAGAGTGTCGTGCGCTCTTATACAAATCTTATAGGGACTTACCGCACACAATTAGTTGAAGTCATTTTTCTTACCAAAACGGCATTGTAGTTGGCGCTAAAATGACTAGTTTTGCAGTGGGCCAGATTCCAACTGCGTTTCAAGGAACTCTCATGAAGATGCTACGCTCATTTCTTACTTTACTTTTTGCCGTGGGCACGTTGTTCTCCGGCTCCGCATTTGCGCAATCCGCGCTCAATGAAATTCTCGACTCTGGCGAGCTGAAGGTTGGAACAACCGGCGACTGGAACCCAATGTCTGTCCGTGATCCTGCCAGCAATGGGTACAAGGGCTATGATATCGACATCATGAATGAGCTGGCCACTGATCTTGGCGTGAAGCTCACCTTTGTTCCAACCGATTGGAAAACGCTGGTGAACGGCATCGTAGCTGGCAAGTACAACCTGACTGGTTCTGCCTCCATCTCTCCGAGCCGCATGAAGGTGGCTGGTTACTCTGAGAGCTACATCTCCGTTGAGATTCTGCCGTTTACGACCAGCAACAAAGTTGAACAGTTCAACAGTTGGGACAGCATCAACCAGAAAGACGTGACCGTCGCGACTACTCTTGGCACCACCTTTGAGAAGTTGAGCAAGGAATGGTTCCCAAATGCAACCATCAAGGTTGTTGAGGCCCCTGCTCGCGGATATCAGGAAGTGCTCTCTGGCCGTGCTGATGTGTTCATCACTTCCAACATTGAAGGTGCAACGCTGAAAGCAAAGTTCAAGCAGATCACCAACGTGCCAGTTGCTAAGAGCAGAAACCCGACACCAATCGCGATGCTGATGCCACAGGATGATCAAGTCTGGATCAACTACATCAACAACTGGATCAAGATTAAGAAGATGAATGGCTTCCTTGATGCAACAGCCCAGAAATGGGGACTGGCGCAGTAAGAAGCTGCACATACAAGCAAAAAAGGCGCTGCATTTGCGGCGCCTTTTCTTTTGGTTTCAGCATTCCCTATGCATCTACCTGGATGAACTTCGCCACCCAGTCCTGCATGGCCTTCCGATTGATATCAATCGAGGAGGCCGCATGAGACAGAGACTGCATTGCCTGCCACCAACGCTGGCACTTGGGCTTCAACTTCAGCTCACCACCAAACAGAAACGCGAGCTGCTGTGCCTGAGAGAAGGTGGTTGCAAAAGCGCATTCGGCCAAAGTGACATGATGGCCAACCGCGTATGGCGCTGCCTCGATCATATCTTCCAGACGCTCGAATGCAGCACTCATGTCTTCAATCAGTTGCCTGTAGATCTCATCGCTCGGCGACTTCCCGGCTTTGATCGGTGCATAGAAGGCACGAACGGAAGGTTCAATACGGGTGTCGTGTAACCCCATGAGCGCTCGCACCTGCGCGCGTTCAACAGGGTGTTCAGGTAGCAAGGCTGGAGAAGGTGCAGTTTCTTCTAAGTATTCAAGGATCGCATTTGAATCTGACAGCGCTGCGCTTTCATCCTTCAGGCCCGGAATGGAGCCTGCCGGAACAATCTTTTTATATGCTATTGATCCATACCCATCAGGCGGCGGCACTTCGGCGTAATCCAGTTCCTTCATGTCCAGCGCAATGCGAACTTTCGCGCAGAAGACGGATTCTGGATAGGCAAAAAACTGTATCATTGGATCACCAGATTGTGCTTAGCAACGGTGCTGCTTCACGCACATGCTTGGGAACACGCGGCAGACAAGAGCACCTCGGGAGGAGGACGCAATACAATTTGTGTTGCACTGCAAACTTGGTGTTTTTAGCAGTCTATGAATTGTTGCGCCACTTCAACCTTTGGGTACGCTGTATTTTGGGCGGCACTCTGCATTGCCGCCGTTAGCCTTTATCTCACGGATCAGAGCTGTTTGGCACTATCTAAGTTCACCTTGAAGATCATGAGATCATCGCGGCGCTCCACTTCGCCTTCCAGTGAGATCAGCAGAGCAACCCAGTCTTCAACCTCAGAACTCAGAGGCTCACCGTTTTCATCTGCCAGAAGGAAAAACTCGCTGCCCAGCAGAGGTGTGGTGGTGACGAAGACCGGAGGAATACCGCCAATGATACAGAGGTTGGCGCAGGCTTTGTGAGCTAAGCCCACGCCCGGGCGCATTGCACCGTTGTAGCACTTGCCATCACAGATCTCGCCTGTGAGCCGCCATTTGCCCAGGTGCTCAGCCGGTGCTGGAGTGAAGTTGGGCACCGGATTTTCAGCTGCACGCAAGGAGACCTTGCCGCCAACCTGCAGCATATCCAGATCACCACGTTTGAGCAGAATGCCGCCAGCATCGACAGGCTGACCATCCAGCGGGCCCGCAAGCTGCTGCATCCCCCGTTTACCAACGCCTGAAATCAGCATGGCATGCGGTTTATCGCGGCCGTCCTCACCGGCTGGAAGGCGCAGTAACGGATAGGGTTTGGCATCGACATACCCTGTAAAGGTTTGATAGCCCGCGCCCCAAGCAAAACGGGCATCGCCGGGATCAGGCACAGACGAGCCAATGCCCAGCGCAACACCTGCAGCAGCGCCGACCAACACAGCCGAAATCAGGAACAGGAAGCCTTGAAGGCTCTTAGGCGGTTTCTTCGCCCAACCGATAAAGAAGGGATCAGGTTTCTTCTTGGCCATTAGCTTCCCTCCGCAACCATCGGGGATACGACAGGTTCGATATACGTGCCCGGAGGCAGTGCCTCAATGTTCAGCCAGAGGCGACCATTTTCCAGCTTGAGCCGATAAGTGGAGATCTTCTCCGTGAATGGAGGAGGCGATTTCCCATCTTCCAAACGATACTGATAGCCATGCCATGGGCATGTCACACAGCCATATACGATCTTACCTTCTCCAAGAGGTCCATTCTGGTGGGCACAGACATTGGAGATCGCTGAGAGCTTCTTGCCGTTTCTGAAAATAGCCACACGTTCATCATCTGTGATTGAGATAATCCGTGCCCGTTTGTCCGGCACATCTTTTGGATCACCAGCATCCATCCATTTGCCGGTGTCATCGACGTCATTTTGCTGCGTGTCTATGAGATGCTCTTTGCGAGCCGCGAGCAGATGAAGCGAGACAACCAAAGCAACAGATGCACCAACTGCGGTGGTCATGAACGGACCAGCGGCACTTTGGAGTGCTCCAAGAGCGACATGAGCCACGATCAACGCATATGCCAGATAGATGCCCATATGGAGGAACTTCCATAGGGTTGGCTTTAGAAAGTGGAGCCAGAAATCATGACTGGTAACGGCGAGGATTGTCAGGATCAGAAGAGCAAATACGCCGAGTATTTCAAAAGGAAATCCGAGGAAACGGTCAAAGCTTGTGTTGACCATGAAGACTGAAACATAGCGGTTGATTGGTGAGAATGCATTGTACCAACCAAGGATATTGTCGACATGGAAGTAGGCCAGAACACAGGTGATCACACCCAGATGTCTGCGGTTATAGAGCAACGGCAGGAATCGCTTATCCAGGCGAGCCATTGGGCCGATGCATAGGATGAATGTGAGCAGGAAAAAGACACAAGTTCCAAAGGCCTGTGCTTTGTAGATGTCCCAATCAATCGGCCTTGTCACCGTTTGGAACATGGGTGCGACGTAAATGTAGATTCCCAGATAAGCCCCAACGGTTGCCAGCACGACAGCATCGTAGACAAACTTCGTTCGGTTCCAGATCACTGGCACATATTTAACACTCACTGGTTTGCCTCCAGAACCGATTTAGCAGCATCATCGAGTGGAACGGGTGGTTCTTCATGCGTTCCGGTGGGGCGCATCAAAAGTGCGAGCCCAAGAATGATTGGAATGAGAAAAGCTAGGACAAACCATATGGTGCGGTGGGCTTTGCGGTAGGCGCGTTGCATTACTTTTTGCCCTCCTGATCTTTGTGCAGTTCGGCTTCTTCCTTATCCAGCAGGATCTTCTCGCCTGAGCGCTCCAGCGCTACCCAGCGAACAATGACGATTGGCCAGAGCAGGATAAGACCCGGGATAATTTGCAGACGAAACAGAAAGGCTCCACGAGCCGCCAGCTCAATACGCCCTAGCCCGATGGTTATGAAAGCGAAGGCCACGATCAGACCAATCACGCAGTAAATTTGTGCAATCAGAATAATACTTTCAGCAACAACCATATCTGCAACCTACTGATCTTGTTCTGCGATTAACGTCTCTTTCACTCATTTGGACCATGCCCTGCCCAACTGATGCCAGCGAGCTCTGACATTTCTTTCTTCCAACTGGTGATATCGTTGACTGAGAAATCTGAGATATGAGCGTGCCCGCATGCGCGGGCGAGGACTTTCATCAGTTCCACTGAGGCTGAGAAGAACTTCTCCAAGCGCTTGGCGGATTTTTCGACTTCCAGCCGGGCGACGAGGTGATCTTTCTGGGTCGCAATGCCAACCGGGCAGTTGTTGGTGTGGCATGCGCGCATGGCAATACAGCCAATTGCTTGCATCGGAGCGTTTGCCAAAGCTACTGCGTCTGCTCCCAAAGCCATTGCTTTTACAAAGTCTTCGGGCTTACGCAGGCCGCCTGTGATGACGAGCGTTACATCCCGCTGACCACTTCGGTCCAAATGCCGACGTGCTCTTGCGAGAGCCGGGATGGTTGGAACTGAGATGTTATCACGGAACACCAACGGAGACGCACCCGTACCGCCGCCTCGTCCATCAAGGATAATGTAGTCCACGCCCACTTCCAGCGCGGCATCGATGTCTTTTTCGATATGCTGCGCAGAGAGCTTGAAGCCGATTGGGATACCGCCCGTTCTGTCGCGTACCTCATCTGCAAAATTGCGGAAGTCTGCAGGCTTCATCCATTCAGGAAAGCGGGCTGGAGAGATTGCACCTTCTCCAGGGTTCAATCCCCTCACCGCAGCGATTTTTTCAGTTACCTTCGCCGCAGGCAGGTGTCCGCCTGTGCCGGTTTTGGCAGCCTGTCCGCCTTTGAAGTGGAAGGCCTGTACTCGTTCCAGCTGCTCCCATGAGAAGCCGAAGCGTGCCGAGGCGAGTTCGTAGAAGTAACGGGAGTTTTCAGCCTGTTCTTCCGGCAGCATTCCGCCCTCACCGGAGCAGATACCTGTGCCAACACTTTCAGCACCACGAGCAAGGGCGATTTTGGCTGGTTCAGAAAGTGCACCAAAGCTCATATCCGAAACGAAGAGCGGAATTTGCAGGCGCAGCGGCTTTTGCGCTTTCGGGCCGATGACCACATCAGTACCTACAGGCTCCTCATCCAAGCGCGGAGGTCTGTGCAGCTGGGCAGTCAGGATCTGAATGTCTTCCCACTGAGGCAGCTCAGTGGTTGGTACGCCCATGGCTTCGATAGCACCATGGTGGCCTGTCTGTTTCAAACCGGCGCGTGCATAGTTCTGGATTAGCTTGTTGTGAGGTTCTTCTTCGGTGCCGTGAAAGTCGGCATACTCACCAAGATACGATTTGCGGAAGTATGGCTGAGGGTTGTCTTTTGCCCAGGCTTTGACTTCGTCTTCATCGACGTAGACAGCATCATCTTCCACGAAGTGGGTGAACTTTTGCAGGCACTCTTTGTTGTCGTAGGCACTAACACCTGAGTTTAATCGGTAATCCCAGTTATGAAGACCACAGATCAGGTTTCGTCCTCTGACATACCCATCTGAGAGCAAAGCGCCACGGTGCAAACAGCGGCCATACAGGACGGAAATATCCTCATCAAACCTAACAATGACGAGGTCTACCTCACCAACAAGTGCATGAGCAGGTTTACGATCTTCCAGTTCATTTAATGCAGCAACTTGCACCTTACGCATTCAGCGGCATCCTTACGCTTTGACAGCCTTGCAGCTGTTTGAGTGCATTTCAAAAAGTCAGATCACCAAGCTATTCTACGTACTTATCCTTAACTGTTCTATTTGGCACAGTTGCAAAATACATGTCCGAAACATCCCGGTGCATTGATGTTGTAAGCTGAGAGTGTCCAAGAATAACTGCACCTGACTTTACCCAAAGTTAGTGCCTGACCTGCAAGAGACCATTACTGTTACGGGTAAAATGCATCTCAATCTGTTGCAGCTTCTCCCCCCGGATTACGTAGACTACATCCTAAAAACTTCAGTAATGACGGGATAGTAACGTTTAAACAAAGAAGCGTCAGTCTATCAAAATATACAGTGAGAAACACGGGAGCACTCGCAAAACCCTTCAGACAACAGCTGTGTTTTCTGCGCAAGACAAAGAATAAGAGGACAAGGAAATCAGAGGCTAATAAATGTTTGAATGCAAGCATTTCCCCCCTTACTCTCGCAGGAAATCACCTGTGTTTATGAGAGATATCCATGAAGATTGCAGCTGTTACCATCTCTGATCGCGCCAGTGACGGCACCTACGAAGATAAAAGTGGCCCAGCTATTCTGGCTTACCTTGAGAATGCTGTTACCAGCCCATGGGAGCCGATCCATAAGATCATTCCAGATGGAATCGAAAGCGTCAGTACGACTTTGAAGCAGCTGGCTGACGAAGATGGTGTTGACCTGATCCTCACCACCGGCGGCACTGGCCCCTCTCCCCGCGACCTCACGCCTGAGGCCATGGAACTGGTTATGGAGAAAGAGCTGCGTGGCTTTGGTGAACTGATGCGTCAGTTGTCTCTGAAAGAGGTTCCAACTGCAATTCTTTCCCGCCAGACTGCTGGTATTCGCGGCAAGTGCCTGATCATTAACCTGCCGGGCAAGCCAGCCAGCATCAAAACCTGTCTTGATGCTGTGTTTCAGGCTGTTCCTTATTGTCTGGATCTGATTGGCGCAGGCCGCATTGAAACGGATCCAGACGTGATCGTGGCATTCCGCCCGAAGGCAAAATAAGAGCCTTACATCGGCATCCAGGTTGAATGGAGTTCCTGAGGTTCTTGTCTTCCCTTGGCTGGTCGTGTCTCATCAACTTTGCCAAGCGAGATGAAGCAGAGGAACTCCTCATTTTCTGAGAGGCCCAATCCTTTATGGAATGCAGGAGAACGTGCGCTGTCACCACTGGTGATCCGCGATGCATAGCCCATCGCGTGTGCAACCAGCACCATGTTCTGCAAAGCTGTTCCGGCAGATAGCATTTGCTCATATTTGGGAATGCGAGTCTCATCGGAACCGTGAAAACACCCTACTAAAACGAGAAGCACTGGCCCTTTATGCGCCTTTTCCCTTGCGCGGGTCAGCGCTTCTTCGGTTGGTGTTGCCTGCGTTTCTTCGACAGCTTTTGCAAAAAGCTCTCCCAGATCATTGCGAGCATCTGTCGGGATTTCCAAAATTCGGAAGGGATGCAGGTGGCCGTGGTCAGGCGCTGCTGCGGCGGCTTCAACTATAAGCTTCATCTCTTCTCTGCTCGGTCCAGGAGCTTTCATCTGCTTTAGTGAGGCCGATGTGCGTGAGCGGATAATCTCGACTAGTTGTTGAGCGTTCATGATGACGCCTCTCGCCTTTAACTATTTATAGAACCGATGAAATTTGCATTCATACTACGCAGATGAACTGTCAGCCTACAAGAAGATAAGCATGCCGCCTGCACTTTCAGCACCGCAGATCTGAGTTAGCCTGGCTGGACAAATACGCAATTTACCTTAAGGTAAACCGATATTTCCCAGTCAGTGACTGCAAACATATTGGGTGCGTATTATGGGTGTCTCTTATTTAAAGGTTGGTTTAGGAGCTATTGTTGTTATTGCCGCTGCAGGCTACGGCATCATTCGATCTGGCTATGTTGCTGAGTATGTCGACAACTCACGAAACATCGTCACTGCTCACCAGCCTTATTCCATAGATGAAGACGCTCAGGTTTTGCATTCCAAACTTCGGGTTGCTGATCTGCATAATGATGTTCTTTTGTGGGGCAGAGACATCACCAAAGCCTCTGAAACCGGGCACTCTGATCTTCCTCGCTTCGACAGAGGTAATGTTGGTGTGCAGGTGTTCACGAGCGTTACCAAGTCTCCTCGGGGACAAAACTATAAGAACAACAGCTCAGACGCCTTTGACAACATTACGCTTCTGGGCCTTGTACAAGGTTGGCCAACAGACGCTTTGAATGAACTCTCCCGACGAGCTCTCCTCCAAGCCGCACGCCTTTATGCTTTAGAGAAAAGTCATCCAGATAAAGTCAAAGTCATTCACAACAGGGAAGAACTGGAAGCTGTTCTGAAAGCCCGTGACAATGGCTCCAAAGTTATGGCTGGCATTTTAGGCACTGAGGGTGGTCACGCGCTGGACGGCGACCTCAACAATGTAAACCTGCTCTATGATGGCGGGCTGCGCCTCATGGGTCTGCATCACTTCTTCGATAACAAGCTAGGAGGCTCGCTGCATGGTCTCTCTAAGGGAGGGCTGACGGACTTTGGCAAAGACGTGGTGCGCCTTATGGAAGAGAAGGAGATGATCATTGATCTCGCCCATTCCTCTCCGGCAGTCATTGCGGATGTGTTGGCGATGAGTACACGGCCTGTCATTGTTTCACATACCGGTGTGAAAGGTGCTTGTAACACTCCGAGGAACCTTACTGATGATCAGGTGAGAGCTGTCGCGGCTAAGAATGGATTGATTGGCATCGGTTTTTGGGCAGCAGCCGCCTGCGACATCAGCCCCAAAGGCGTTGCTAAATCTATCGCATACGCTGTCTCTATCGCTGGTATCGATCACGTCGCCCTGGGTTCTGACTTCGATGGCTCTGTTACAACGGCTTTTGATGCTTCAGAATTTGCAGTAGTGACACAGGAACTTTTGAACCTCGGCTTCTCTGAAGACCAGATTGCAGCCGTGATGGGTGAGAATGCCATCAGATTCTTTTTGGAAAATCTTCCACAAGGAGAACGCGGTGAAGAAACGCTTGCCTCAAGCGATTGAAGACAAAAGCATTTTAATACGTACAGTTCGCCTGTTGGATGAAGCGGTCTAATTTTTCGGGAGAGAGAAAAATGGCGCACCGGGGAGGATTCGAACCCCCGACCCCCAGATTCGTAGTCTGGTGCTCTATCCAGCTGAGCTACCGGTGCGCGGTTTCTTGCGAACAAGAATTATATGTTGGCCTAGTGCTATCCAAACCATCTACTCTTTAGAAGAGAGTAAATGGCGCACCGGGGAGGATTCGAACCCCCGACCCCCAGATTCGTAGTCTGGTGCTCTATCCAGCTGAGCTACCGGTGCAGGCCGTGTTCCCTGCGGAACGGGGGTCTATGTAGCCGCCTTCCCCGACCTTGGCAAGCGCTTTAGAGAAGTTTTTTGAAGGGAATTTGCGTTTTGGGGATAACAATTTCTGACTATCAGAACAAAGACGTAGGGCATTGCACCCTAAACGTGAGAAAAGCTGCACTTGCAGGGTGCAGCTTTTCCAGAATTTAACCCTTGCTGCTGTCAGCCGGGAATAGTCTCGTAACTTTTTCAGCAGCTTGCACGCCATGTTTGTATGGAAGCTGTATTTTAAAGCAGGCCCCAGTGGTCACATCTTTTTCTAATGTGATCTTTCCGCCATGGGCCACAACGATCTCTGCTGCGATCGCCAGACCCAGTCCAGTGCCCCCGACCTTGCCTGAAGTCTGGAAGGCTTTGAACAGGCCCTCCTGTGCCTTGGCAGGAATGCCCGGTCCTGTATCTGACACATAGATAGAGAGCATATCCTCTTCTACTTCAGAGTGGATCTCGATCCGGCACACGACTTCAGATGCACCTTTGGATGCTTCCATTGCCTGCACCGAGTTTCGGCAGAGGTTGAGGAGGACGCGGAAGATCTGTTCCGGATCAGCTTCCAGCTCCTGTGTCTCCGGCACATTCACATGCATCTCAATGCCTTTGGAATAACTGGAGAGGCCAAGAACCTCCTCCACATCGCGCAGGACGGATGCGAGACGGATAACACGTAGTTCTGGCGCAGCCTCCTGAACCTTGCCATAGGACAACACTGCGCTGGTGTAGCTAGCGGCCCGATCAAGGGTAGCCAGAATTTTCGGAGCTACACGCTGCACAGTTGGATCCGGAAGCATTTCCAGACGCTCCAGGAACAGCTGTGCAGATGCCAGCAAGTTGCGCATGTCGTGGTTGATCTTGGAGACTGCCAAACCCAATGCAGCCATACGGCGCTGCTGGTTCAGTGTCTGGTTCAGAGACTTCTGCATGGATTGTAGCTGAATCTCAGCTTCACCCAGCTCGTCAGAGCGTCCGCTTGGCTTGATGATCTCTCGTGCATTTTCCGGAGATTCAGCAAAGCGCATCATTGAACCGGTCAAACGCTGCAAAGGGCGCAGCAGCAAGGAGCGGATGGACAGATAAACAAGCGCTGCCGTCAAACAGGAGATGATGAGAGACAGCTGCAGAATGTTCAGAGCGTATTTCTGCAAGTCGTCACGTAGCAGGGACGCCGGGAAGACCATATCCACGCGTCCGCCGGAGCGCATATCGATGTCGCCAATCACACGGATCTGGCCTGTTCGAGTTCCGGTCAGGAACTGCAGGCTACATCCAATGGCATCCCAAGGGGAATCCCGTGTCATATCGATCGTCTTGGTGATGTTCATTTGAGAACTGTCCATCGCGATCAAATTGCGGCGTTCGCCGACCGCCAGAGAAATGGCCTGCGCGCCGGTTGCTTCAAGCAGCTCATGCTGAACCTGAGGAGACAGGGTCTCACTTTCAGACAGCAAGGTTGCCGCTACACCACCAACCGCCAGACGGTCACGAAGCCAGGTGTTTCGATAATTTGCAATTGAAGGGACAAAAATAAGAACTTCGCTGAGCATGACGAACAGGATCGTCAGCACCAGAAGTTTGCCAGAGAGGCCCATGCCACCGCGGAATAACTTGCGGCGTTTGCCTTTCGGAGATTCATCCGAGTTCAGCTTTTTCGGCGTGACCTCTGTTTCAGAGGTCACTCTCCCATTATTTTGAGCCATCCACCTACCTGATGAGTTGGTACACAATGATCGTGCAGCGCAGATTGTTGTTACGCGCTATGCCTTACTCATTTTTAGCAGATGACGTGTGCCAAGCAACACACTTCTCTCACAGCCGATCACAAGTGCGTCATCCGAACTTTCTCAGAAGCGCCAGAATTCTGCGAACCCAAGGATTTTTAGGGGCATCCGCATAATACGTAAGTGCAGCCCTGCGAATTGCTTCATTTAGTGTTGGGTACGGGAACACAACACCGAGGAGCGCGCCGACTTTCAGCTTCTGTGAGATCATGAGAGCCAGCAGACCGATCTGCTCACCAGCACCAGGACCAACAATGGATGCACCAACAAGCTGGCCCTTGCCATTTGCCAGAAGCTTGACCTGACCTTCGCCCTTGCCTTCTGCCAGCGCTCTGTCGTTTCCTGAGAACTCGGCTGTAAGGACTTTAAGCTTGTCACCATACTGCTCACGCGCTTGCTGCTCAGAGAGACCAACCTGACCGATTTCCGGCTCAGTGTAGGTCACAGCAGGCATGGTGATGCTGTTGTGGTTGATTGGCATGCGGAACAGGATGGAACGGATAACCAGAGATGCATGTGCACCTGCGGCGTGGGTGAATTGTGCACCACCTGCGACATCACCAATCGCATAAACCTTACGGTTGGTTGTCCGCAGGCCATCATCTGTCTTGATACCCTTGCGAGTGTACTCAATGCCAGCAGCTTCCAGACCTAAGGAAGAGACATTTGGAGCACGACCAGCCGCTATCAGAAGATGTGTACCTTCAACAGTACCTTCGGCCTCATCGTCTACCTTAATGGAGACTTTGACACCTTTATCAGTGCGTTCAACAGCATTGACCTTGGTGTCGGCAAGGATCTCAACGCCCTCAGCTTCCATTTTACGAATGACTTGAGCAGCGTGATCCGGATCTGTCACAGCCAATGGGCGCAGAGCTTCGATGACGGTTACGCGGCTTCCGAGGCGTCGATGTGCCTGAGCCATTTCCATGCCGATTGGACCTGCACCAATAATAATGAGGTGCTCAGGACACTCTGTCAGCTCAAACAGGTTTTCGTTGGTGAGGTATGGCGTGTTTTCGATGCCCGGGATCGGAGGAACTGCCGCACTGGACCCAGTGGCAACCACATAGCGACGCGCTTTTATGAGTTGCTCGCCGACTTTTACGGTATCGGCAGAGATAAACTCACCCGCTCCTTGAATAACATTCACACCCAGCCCTTCAAAGCGCTCTACAGAGTCATGGGGGGCAATGGTCGCGATGACATCGTGGACGTGGTCATTCACTCTAGAGAAGTCGATCTCAGGTTCATGTGCGCCTACGCCGAACTTTTCGGAGGAACGGAAAGTCGCCGCCGCTTTGCCTGCTGCGATGATTGCTTTGGATGGAACACAGCCGTAGTTGAGGCAGTCACCACCCATTTTACCTTTTTCGATCAGAACAACATCCACGCCGAAGGCTGCTGCGGCAGCGGCGACGGAGAGGCCGCCCGAACCGGCGCCAATTACACAGATGTCCGGGGTCAAAGTTTTTGCATTATTGTTATTGGTCATCGAGAAAGTCCGTGATTTCGAAATTGATCTTGTCTGAGAATTATTTGCCGCGGAAGCGCTGAATGACTGGTGGGATGAGCGCAACCAAGCCAAGCGCTGCAAATGCCCAGATCAACTCAGGTGTGATCAGTGCGGAGATCTCCACTTCGCATGTACCCGCTGCAGAACAACCTGGGTTTGCCTGTTCCTGCGCAAGGATCACACTGTCCAGACCTGCACCAACGAAGGCATATGCGAAGGTGCCCGGGATAATGCCCACGAATGTCGCGATGAGGTATGTAGTGAGCGGAACATGGAACAGTGCCGGAGCGATGTTGACCAGCCAGAATGGGAAGACTGGCGTCAGACGCAGGAAGAGAAGGTAGCTGAACGCGTTCTTGCGGAACCCTTCAGACATTTTATCAAGGAACGGCCCTGCTCTTTCTTTTAGTGTCGCACCAACAGAGGTTTTTGCTGCGATGAAGAGCAGTGCGGCACCAATGGTTGCCGCGACAACAGTGAGCAATCCACCAAAGAACCAACCAAACAGGAAACCACCAGCAATGGTCAGCAGGGATGCGCCCGGGAAGGACAGCGCAACTGCAAGCGTGTAGACCACGAAATAGATGAGTGGGGTTAGGACCGGATACTCAGCGAGATAATTTGCCAGCAACTGCTGATTTTTGATCAGGTTGCTGATTGTGATCTGCTGATGCCAACCCTGAGAGATGCCATAGGCGGACACGGCAAGGATAACAAATAGCAGTCCCCAGCGTTTGATGAAGCCGAGGGCTCCCTCAGCTGATGACTTGTTATCGTTGTGTTCCGTGATTCCCATGTGCTTTTCCTTAGGTGGTTTCAGAGTTCAGACCGATAAGAACCGAAACCTCTGTGTTCTTAGCCAATCTAAACCGAATAGGTTACTATGTTTTTTGCAGGCCAACTGCCTAACGAATTGATGCGTTAGAATTTTCATACAATCAGAAAGACCTCCGGTGTTATCACAGGTTCGTGCATTGCCCGTAGTTTCACTGGGTTTTGAATGGGGGGTAACACCTGTACACGCTCGCGTGAGGGAATAAAGAGTCAGGATATCGCAGATTCCAGCACAGCAATTATTGACTTGAAGGGCTCACGCTAATATAAGCGCCGACGAATAGGAGTGCGTGTCCCATGCGCAAGGTCCTGTAACTTGAATAAAGTCGCGGTGACTTCGGGGACAAGACGCACAATCCAAATTAACGTTTAAGTTGGAGCCAATGGCTCTGCTAGGGTAATAAAATGAAGCGTACTTTCCAACCGAGCAACCTTGTTCGCAAGCGTCGCCACGGCTTCCGGGCACGTATGGCAACCAAAAATGGCCGCCAGGTTCTGGCACGTCGTCGTGCTAAGGGTCGTAAGCGTCTTAGCGCTTAATCGCGACGTTGCGCGGCGGCATTCACTTCATAAACATTGAACACAAGTTCCGCCGCAAAAACATGAAAACACTCAAAAAGCGCTCCGAGTTTCTTACCGTTGCAAAAGGCGGAAGGACAGCTCGGCGTGCTTTTGTGCTTCAAGCGGCTAAAACCCGCAGTGATGGCGCCCCTCGGATGGGTTACACGGTCACCAAGAAAACCGGGAATTCAGTTGAGCGCAGTCGTATTAAGCGCCGACTACGAGCCGCTGTCGCATCTCTCGATTTGGATATTGCCCAGACTGGCGCCGACTATGTACTGGTTGGCCGGAGAGCAGCACTTTCCCAGCCCTTCGAGGATCTTCTGAAAGATCTCAAAGGCAGTGTGAAGAATGCGTTCAAGCCTCGCAAATCTCGCCCTATCCGATCAAAACCGAATTCGCTGGCAAATTCTAAACCTCCACATGATAAAGTGCAGGCGGACTGACCAGTGATGAATGTTTATTCCACCCTTTTGAAAATGAGTGATCCAGTCGATGAACGATAATCGCAATATGATCGTAGCGATCGTCCTGTCGCTGGTTGTGCTATTGGGCTGGCAATATTTTATTGCCGGACCACAGTTAGAAGCTCAGCAGGAAGCGCAACAGGCGCAGCTGGCAAACGATGCACAACAAGCCGGTTCCAGCTCACCCGTTGCACTGCCTGAAGGTGCATCCGGCCAGGTGACTGCCCCAGGAACCGAAAGCGGAACCGCTGCGCAATCATTCGTCAGTCGCGAACAGGCACTGGCTGCATCTCCTCGTCTGACCATTGATACCCCTAGCCTCTCCGGTTCCGTAAACCTGAAGGGCGCGAAGCTGGATGACCTTCGCCTGAAGGGCTACCGTCAGACCATCGCCAAGGACAGCGAAACCGTTGTTCTGTTCTCACCAAAAGGCAGCCCTGCTCCTTACTATGCAGAACATGGCTGGGTTGCAGACCCGGGCGTTCAGATCAAGCTTCCAAACGCTGAAACTGTCTGGACTGCAGAGACTTCCGGCAACCTGACCCCATCTTCTCCAATCGTCCTGAGCTGGGACAATGGCGAAGGTCTGGTGTTCAAGCGTACCTTCTCTGTCGACGAGAACTACATGTTCACTGTCGATCAAGAAGTACAAAACAACTCCGGTCAGAACGTTCAGCTGTACCCATATGGCCTAATCGCACGTAACGGTGAGCCTGAAACCGCTGGCTTCTTCGTTCTGCACGAAGGCCTTATTGGCGTGATTGGCGACGAAGGCCTGCAGGAAATCAACTACTCTGATCTGATTGATGACGGCAGCATTCGCCCAGGTCGCGCCAACATGGGCTGGCTCGGCTTTACCGATAAGTACTGGGCGGCAACTCTGATCCCAACTCCGGGCACAGAGTTCCAGCCGAACTTCTCTTACAACGCACGTACTCAGAACTTCCAGAGTGACTACCTCGGCAGCGCAACACAGGTTGTTGACGGCGCGAAGATCACCAACTCTTCCCTGCTCTATGCAGGTGCGAAGATTACCAGTCTGATTGATGGCTATCAGAACTCCTACGATATTCTGAATTTCGACCTGATGATCGACTGGGGCTGGTTCTACTTCCTAACCAAGCCGATGTTCTGGACCATTGACTGGCTCTACTCTCTGGTTGGCAACTTCGGTATTGCGATCCTGCTCGTGACCGTGATTGTGAAAGCAATCTTCTTCCCGCTGGCTAACAAATCCTACGTCTCCATGAGCCGTATGAAGCTTGTTCAGCCGAAGATGACTGAAATCCGCGAGAAGTATAAGGACGACAAGCAGAAGCAGCAGCAGGCCATGATGGAGCTGTATAAGACTGAGAAGATCAACCCGTTGGCAGGTTGTTTGCCAATGCTGATCCAGATCCCGGTCTTCTTCTCGCTCTATAAGGTTCTGTTCGTCACCATCGAGATGCGCCATGCGCCATTCTTCGGATGGATTCAGGATCTTTCTGCCCCAGACCCAACCACCATCTTCAACCTGTTTGGTCTGATCCCTTGGGACCCACCAACATTCCTGATGATTGGTGTATGGCCTCTGATCATGGGCATCACCATGTTCCTGCAGATGAAGATGAACCCGGCACCAGCTGAGCCTGCACAGCAGATGATCTTCAACTGGATGCCAGTGATCTTCACCTTCATGTTGGCGACCTTCCCAGCAGGTCTTGTGATCTACTGGGCATGGAACAACACCCTCTCTGTTTTGCAGCAAGGTGTTATCATGCGTCGTCAGGGCGTAAAGCTTGAGTTGTTTGACAACTTGAAAGCGACTTTCAAGCGCAAGCCTAAGGAAGAAAGCAAGTAAGCTTTCTCAGATGACAGAGATTGAAAACGCGGTCTTAGGGCCGCGTTTTTTCGTTGAATGAACCGTTGGTATTGGCAGAGTTCTGGTGTGCCGGACATAAAGGCAAAGCATTGCAAAACACCACTCGACCAAATCGAGATTGCAGGTTAAAAGGCAGGGCATGAGCTCAGAAAAAGAATATTCAGCAGAACAACTGGAGGCGGGACGCCTTCTGTTTGCGCGTCCTTGGGAATTCATTACCAGTGTGAAAGAGATGCATCAGCTTCCAGTGCTTGATGGCATTGAGATCGCTTTTGCCGGTCGTTCCAACGTTGGTAAATCCAGCCTGATCAACAAGCTCACCGGCAAGAAGGCGTTGGCTCGTACGTCCAACACGCCGGGCCGTACGCAGATGCTGAACTTCTTTGGTGCTGAGCACTCCATTCTCAAGATTGTCGACATGCCTGGCTACGGTTACGCGGAAGCGCCGAAAGGTATGGTGGATGCGTGGACCTCACTCATTTTTGATTACCTGCGTGGCCGAAGCACCTTGCGTCGTGTTTTTTCACTGATCGACTCACGTCACGGCATCAAGAAGAACGATCTTGATGCTATGGCGATTCTGGACAAGGCTGCGGTTCCTTATCAGGTTGTGCTTACCAAAGCCGATAAACTGAAACCGGGACAGCTTCAGCGCATGAAAGAAGAAACGCTTAAAGTGCTTGCCAAACGTCCTGCTGCACATCCGGAAGTCATTGCTACCTCTTCAGAAAAAGGCCTTGGCATGGATGATCTGCGTGCTGAGATCGCTCAGCTGGTCAGCTACGGCTAACGATTTCAAGGTGCAGGGCTCATAATTCTCTGCATCTTTTCTATCTTGGACGGCGGTTCTGCAAACATATCCGACTGCCCTTGTCCATCCTGCAATTTGTTGAAAATCCCTTGTTCTCACGTTTTGCTGCCTTTTCCCCAAGCGCCCTTAACCTCTTCTTGACCTTGGGTCAATTTACCCCCCGAATATAGACAGACCGTCGTCGAAGGGGAGGTCGTCGAATGTCTGGAAAAGACAAACAAGATCACAATCACAGTGCTGCTGCGAAGAAAAGGGGATGAGGTATGTGCGCAACTCCATCCCTCCGTCACCATTGGGCGCTCGTACCTGAGCATGCAATTACCAATGCACTGACTTATACGTGGCGTTTCATTCATACTCTGCCGACATTGTTGCTGGCAGGTCTGAACTTCAAGAAGTGGTACAAGGCCCGGCAGTTTGGTCCGAACCCGTTGGAACGTTCCTTGATCTCCGCTTATCTGCGTGATGAGTTTGTGTTGCATTATCAACCGATCGTGCGTGTAACTGACCGCAAACTTGTAGGTGCTGAAGCTCTGATCAGGTGGGAGCATCCTGAGAGTGGCCTTCTGCCCCCTTCCCGTTTCATCACCACATTGTGCCGGAGCTGCCTTGGCAAGGACGTGGGCTATTGGGTGATCCGTGAAGCCTGCAAGGCGCGCAGCGGGTGGAGCAATCTGGTTGATCCAAACTTCAAGATCTCCGTGAACATCTGCGGGCGGATGTTTGTTGATCAGTACATTGTCTCCCGTATTCAGAAGATTTTACAGGACACTGGCACCCCCGGGCATTTCTTAGAGCTTGAAGTGACAGAACGGATTGATCTAGACCGTGCACCGCATGCCATTGAGAACATGCGTCAGCTGCAGGAACTGGGTATCTCCGTGGCGTTTGATGACTTCGGCACCGGCTTTGCCTCCATGAAGCATCTGCTGGATTGTCCAGTTGACCGGATCAAGATCGACCGCAGCTTTATGTCTGGTGTGCCGAACTCCGCCGTTCACAGCACCGCCTGCGCTCACCTCATCGAGCTTGCTCATCTGCTCGATATGGAAGTAACTGCTGAGGGTGTTGAAACCGAAGAGCAAATGAAGCTCTTGGAGAGCAGCGGCTGCACTAATGCGCAGGGCTACTTATTCTCTGCACCTGCCGGAGAAGATGGTTTTGCGGATTATCTGCGTGAGAGGCATTAGACAATTTCCTCTTTTACTTGAGTAAATCCACGCAGGCGGGGATGACTGAACATTTGTGACGTGATCATAATGCGGTTATATACTTCACACGCAGTCCGTGTGATTTGCGTATCAATCCTTTGTTTTCTCCAGGTGTACCAATCGCTATGAGTTTCTCGGAATCCAGTAATCGTGCGCACGTCATCGCCCAAGCTCTTCCTTATATGCAGCGCTATGATGACCGACGTGTTGTTGTAAAGTACGGCGGCAATGCCATGGGAGATGACTCCCTTTCCCGCGCTTTTGCCCGAGACATTACTCTGCTGCGCCAGTCTGGTGTGCATCCTGTTGTTGTTCATGGTGGCGGCCCTCAGATCGGCTCCATGCTGGATCGACTGAACATCAAGAGCGAGTTTAAAGGCGGCCTGCGTGTTACTGACCAGGCAACCGTTGAAGTGGTTGAGATGGTTCTGGCAGGCTCCATCAACAAAGGCATTGTTGCGGACATCAACCGTGAAGGTGGCCGTGCTATTGGTCTTTGCGGCAAGGATGGTGACATGGTCACTGCCCGTAAGCTGCACCGCAAACATCGTGATCCAGATTCCAAGATTGAAGAAATTCTTGATCTTGGCTTCGTTGGTGAGCCTGAGGCCGTGAATGCCAAAGTGCTTGAGCTGATCCTTGAGCGTGATCTTATTCCTGTTGTTGCTCCTGTAGCTCCGGGGCGTGATGGTGCGACCTACAACATCAACGCTGACACCTTTGCCGGTGCGATTGCGGGTTCCTTGAACGCCAAACGTCTGTTGTTCCTTACCGATGTGCCGGGCGTTCTGGATAAAGACGGCAAGCTGATCAAGCAGCTGACACGCGCCGGTGCCCGTGCTCTTATCGAAGACGGCACCATCTCCGGCGGTATGATCCCAAAAGTTGAGACCTGCCTTGAAGCCCTCGATCAGGGCGTGGAAGGCGTGGTGATTGTTGACGGTAAAGTCGCTCACGCGGTTCTTCTGGAACTCTTCACCGACCACGGTGCAGGTACTCTTATCGTACCTTAAACATCGATAGAGAGAGGCGAATAATGGTCGCCTCTCTTGCTATCCTTATTCTTTCCTGTTTTGCTTGGTATCAAACAACACTTATCGGCATTGCTGATAGCTGAACGGATAAGCATGACCAATTCCCCATTTGCCAGCGTTGAAAGCTGGATTTTTGATCTGGACAATACTCTCTATCCTCACCACTCAAACCTGTTCGATCAGATCGATCAGAGGATGTCTGAGTTTGTTCAAAAGCTCACTGGAAAACCTGCTGAGCAAGCCAGAGAGCTGCAGATTTCCTATTACAAAGAGTACGGGACCACCCTTCGTGGCTTGATGCTGGAACACAACATCGAGCCTGATGAATTCCTTGAGTATGTTCACGACATTGACCACTCCGTACTGCAGCCAAACCCGACGCTTGCTGATGCAATCAACCAGTTGCCGGGCAAGTGCTACATCCTGACCAACGGGACGCGGAAGCATGCGGAGTCTGTGGCGAACCGACTGGGCATTACGCATCACTTCGAAGACATCTTCGGCATCATGGAAGCGGATCTGATCCCGAAGCCCGCGGAAGAGACTTACCAGCGCTTCTTGGTCAAGAATGGCATTCTTCCTAAGAAAGCTGCCATGTTTGAGGATCTTTCCCGTAATCTGGTGGTTCCAAACTCCCTCGGCATGCGCACTGTGCTTGTTGTGCCTGACGGAACACGCGAGGTTTTCCGCGAAGATTGGGAGCTTTCCAGTGGATCAGAACCGCATGTGGACTTTGTGACGGACCACCTGGATGGGTTCCTGCACAATATCCTAGGGGAACTCAAGAATTAGGCTAAATGCCTCTAAACACGATAGTGCTTCCGATTTGCATCTTAAACTCCAGTAAGGGCAGTTTTGACCAAAAATTGCAAATTTTGCGCATAATAAGGCGCAAACAGAAAAAATATCACGACTGGCTAGACGAATGCCTTTTTTCCCTTTATTGAGATTAATTCAAGAACTCATAAGGAAGGGCATTCGTCATGGTTTCACTGCGCGCGCTACATGCATTTTCACTGCTGGCTAAACACGGCCGAGCAGCTCGTGCCGCAGAGGATCTTGGCGTTACACCATCAGCCCTGACGCACTTGCTCCGATCATTGGAGAACGAGCTTGGCGCCGCTCTGGTTATTCGTGATGGCCGCGGCCTTGCGCTGACTGAAGAAGGCCAGCGCCTTTCTTCCAATCTTGGCAACTCCTTTGACCAGATTGAGCATGCGGTGGAGGCGTTCCGGCGTAGAAGCCGTACTGAACTGCGCATTTCTACCCTTTCTACAGTTGCGACGCGCTGGCTTATTCCGCGCCTGCCGGACTTTCAGGAGAAACATCCGGATATTGAGCTGCTGATCTCGACCAGTATGCGCGTCGTGGACCTTGATCGAGAGTCCTATGATTGCGCAATCCGACTGGGGGATGGGGCCTGGCCCCATGTAGAGCGACATCAGCTCTGGCAGGAAGATCTGGTTGTTGCCTTTGCTCCTCAGTTGAGTAACGGTGATCCGAACCCGGACATCAAGTTGCTAGATAAGCTGAAGCTGCTGCACACCTCCTCCAGACGTGAAGACTGGCCTCGCTGGCTCAATGGCACTGGTCTGCCGCATCCTGATCAGACGTCCGGTGCGATGTTTGAAAGCCGGAACATGGCTATTCAGGCGGCTGTTGCTGGTATGGGCGCGATTGCAATCGACACCCGCTTTGTTGAACAGGAAGTGGCAGCAGGCCATCTTGTTGTTCCTGACTGGCCTCGCCTGTCGCTGGAAAGCGGCTATTGGTTTGTGCGAAATGCGAACCGTCCGCTGACCCGTCCGGTTGCTTCTTTCCATAAATGGCTCATGGAACAATCCCAGCAGCCATTCAAGGCACCTGAAACAACCTAAATCGATAGATGAGACAACCGGAAGTCTGAGAGTATTGACTTCTGGTTGGTGCTTGCGTACCCCTCGGTAGCTCTAATTCGTAACCCATTAATTGTGAGAGTCTGCCGCCAATGAGCCAGATTGATCTTGCGGCCCTAGAGGCCACCATCAACGCTGCATTTGATGACCGTGATAACATCAGCACCGACACCACTGGTGACGTGCGTGATGCAGTTAACACCGCACTGAACCTTATGGATCACGGCAAGCTGCGCGTTGCGGATAAAACCTCTGGCGACTGGGTGGTCAATCAGTGGGCCAAGAAAGCAGTTCTGCTCTCTTTCCGCCTGAACCCAATGCAGATCATCAAAGGTGGTCCAGACGACGCTCCTTGGTGGGATAAAGTTCCTTCCAAGTTCGATGGCTGGGGCGCAATCGATTTTGAAGAAGCTGGTTTCCGTGCTGTTCCTGGTTCCATCGTTCGTCGCTCCGCATTCGTCGGCAAGTCCGCTGTTCTGATGCCTTCCTTCGTAAACCTTGGTGCGTTTGTTGATGAAGGCACAATGGTTGATACATGGGTGACTGTTGGTTCCTGTGCGCAGATCGGTAAAAACGTTCACCTTTCCGGCGGCGTTGGCATCGGTGGTGTTCTTGAGCCGCTTCAGGCTGGCCCGGTTATCATTGAAGACAACTGCTTCATCGGTGCTCGTTCTGAGGTTGTTGAAGGCGTTATCGTTCGTGAAGGTGCCGTGCTCTCCATGGGCGTGTTCATCTCCGCAACCACCAAAATTGTAGACCGCTCAACCGGTGAAATCTTCTACGGTGAAGTGCCTGCCTACTCTGTTGTTGTTCCGGGCTCTATGCCAGGCAAGCCGCTTCCAGACGGCACTCCAGGTCCAAACCTGGGCTGTGCGGTTATCGTGAAGCGCGTTGATGCACAGACCCGTGCGAAGACTTCTGTGAACGATCTTCTACGCGACTAAGAATTCTGATCAGTTTTGATCGATCAAAGCCGGGGCAAATGCTCCGGCTTTTTTCATGGCTACTTCCTTCAAAATTCCTCTGTTCTGCAGCTGGACTTAACCTAAATTGCAGCGCGGTTACGCTATGAACACATTCCCTCAAGATGTCGGTTGCTTCGCCTGAACGCATGAGTATATTGCGCTTAGATTTTGTGAGGCCCCATGAATAAGAACAGCAATCTGCACAAACTGGTTTTCCCGCTGGATCCGCATGACTGGCACGGCATTGAAAGTGAAACTGTGTGGGTACGCTCGCTCGGTGGCAATCGCTATAAGCTGGAGAACACTCCGTTCTTCGCTTGCGGCGTGGCCAATGGTGATGAGCTGCTGGCAAATCGTGAAAAAGGGCAGCTGGTCTTTGACAAGGTGGCCAAGGCTTCCGGTCACTCCACCTACCGCATCATGGTGGAAGAGACGACACAGCCAGACGAGTTCTCCAAGCAGTGGGCCAAGCTTGAGAAGCTGGGCTGCACTTGTGAGGACATTGATGCTGACCCACCACTCTTCAGCGTGGACATTCCTGCCAGCGTGGATATCCACGTTGCCTACGCTATTTTGGAGGAAGGTGAAGGCTTGGGCATCTGGGCGTTTGAAGAAGGCCACTGCGGCCACCAGATCTAAATCCTCACTCAGCGCTAAAGCAGTTCGCGTTTAAGCTGAAGCGCTTGATCTGCTTTAGCTTTTGTTCTTGCGTATCTTTGAAAACCGGTGTCCACTTTTCAAAGATACGCTTGAGCTGATTAGTAACACCAATATCACCGCATGGCTCTCCGTGCGGTGTTTGTGTTTGAGGATCCCGTTTCAACGGGGGGAGCAAGGCGAACAGGCTCTGCCTGCGCTACTTGTTAGAAATGTTTCTTCGGCATTGGCTGTTCGCCTCGCCCGGGCCTTTTCTCATGAACACGCGGGCTCCCTCTCGAACAGACGCGACAGGCACGTTTGCACATCACAGATGCACTTCCATGCCTTTGACAGTTTCCTGTCACCACCGGACGCCCTTCGGAACGACCCCAAGCTCCCTACTACCACTGTGGTCTCAATAGGGTATGGCGCTTCACCGGACCTCCCGACACGATACGTTACCTCCTGCCGGTAGCCCAACCCCGCCCACGCCACGGAATGGACGGTCCACTCCTGCCCGAATGCGTGGGCACGAGATCAAGCTTAAGGAGGTTTTTGGTGAGGGGGATAAGTTTTTTAGGCGAAAGTCAGCTGCTTATCGACTAAGCCCACCGCCGTCATCCCGCATAGGATGCGGGATCTAGTGCAACGATCGCTGCTGTTTAAGCAAGATGCTCTGGATCCCGGGTCTCAGCTACGCTTCGCCCGGGATGACGTCATTGTTCTTATACCGGCAGGCCGAGCTGTTTCAGTTCTGAGCGGAGTTTTTCTGCTTCGGAGAAGTGGAGCGCTTTCATGCCGACGTTCTGAGCAGCCTCAACGTTTTTGAGTGTGTCATCGATGAAGACAAGGTTGGAGGCTTCGAGCTGGTTTCTTTCCAGCAGCACGTTGTAGATCGCCGCATCGGGCTTCAGAAGCTGCTCATCACCAGAAATCACGGTATCGATGAAGCTGTCAGCCAGGAACGGGAACAGACGTTTTGCGTCCTCGAACTTCTCGCTGGAGAAGTTTGTGATGGCATACAAGGAGACGCCCTTTTCCTTCAGCTCGTTCAAAAGCGCAACGTTGGCTTCGATCGCGCCATCGAGCATTTCTTCCCAACGCTCGTAGTAGGCTTTGATCCACTCTTCATAATGCGGGAACTTTGCCAGACGCTCATCAATGGCTTCGCTCCAAGGGCGACCTCTGTCCTGCTCTAGATTCCAGTCGTAAGGGCAAACTTCATTCAGAAAATGTTCGCGCTCTGAAGCATCCGGGATGAGATCCTTGTAAAGGTTCTCCGGATCCCAAGCGATCAGAACATTGCCGATATCAAACACGACAGCAGTAACTGGTGAGGACATGCGCCCCTCCTCTCGAAGCAATAAATATCTTGGTCTTGTAGTATTGGTTCAGACGTGAGGATGCAATGCGTGGGACTACAAAATGGCAGTTGTAAGGCGGGAGCCTTAAGCCTCAGCCAGAAGTGGCAGCGCTGGCTTCATATCACTTTTTGAGATGTAACTGGCAACTTGCTCGCCCATGCCGAACCCACAAATGGACACATCAACCGGCTCCACCTCCTCAACGTTTTCCAACAGTTGAAGACCTGAGTGAACGTTCGCCATCAGCTCTTGCTTGTGATCCATCTTCAGGATCTGCTCAACAAGCGGCTGGGCTTCTTCTCTGGTCTTTGGGGCCTTGCCACCAAACAGGTCCGGAAGGAACACTGCGTAGCCTTCTTCTGCGATTTTCGCAGCCTGAAGGATCGCCTCTTCGGTCAATCCACCCCAATCATGAAAGAGCACGAGGGCCTGCAGTTTCTTATCTGTCTTGGGAACGATAATGTACGCCAGGTTTCGTTGATGGTATTCCACCAGACGCAACTCAGCGGCTTGCAGAGATGCCGGAAGTGCCAATGTGGTTGCAGCAATGATCATAGGAATGCCAGATTTTTTGAAGTTATGTATAATTGAGATGCACGCCTCAATATATAACTTAATTTGATAATTCAACCACTGTAAACATGATTGGGCAACTATCCCGTCTGCTCTTGTACGTATAGGCAAGCAAAAAAGAAGCCGCCCTTTTCGTATATGAAAAGGGCGGCTAAAACGCTGTGATCAACACCACTTTTGGGTCGATTATGCCTCGCAGATTGCGCGAGTCTGACGTGCAATCATTGCTTCTTCGTTGGTTGGGATCGCCATGACCTTAACCTTGGAAGAGGCTTTAGAAATTGTGATTGCTTCCTTCGCACGAGCCTTGTTTGCTTCCTCATCGATTTCTACGCCGAGGAACTCAAGACCCTTACAAACTCCTGCACGTGTCTGGGATGAGTTTTCACCGATACCACCGGTGAAGACGATCGCATCCAGACCGCCCATGACTGCAACCAGAGCGCCAAGCTCACGCTTGATGCGGTTGTCGTAGTAGTCGAGCGCGCGTTTTGCGTCCGGGCTGTCGGAGTTTTCCAGATCGCGCATGTCCTGCGAGATGCCGGAGAGGCCCTTCATGCCGGATTCCTTGTTCAGCAGGTTCGCAACTTCTTTTGCGGACATGCCTTTGTTTTCAATCAGGTAGAAGATGACGCCCGGATCGATCAGACCAGAGCGGGTGCCCATTGCCAGACCATCAACCGGGGTAAAGCCCATGGTGGTGGTGACGGACTTGCCGTTTTCGATCGCACACATGGATGCACCGTTGCCGAGGTGAGCCACAACGACTTTGCCGTTGGCTACTTCTGGTGCAACGTTGTGCAGCTCTTCCGCGATGTAGTGGAAGGACTGGCCATGCATGCCATACCGACGAATGCCTTCATCGTAGTACTTGGTTGGGATCGCGTAGGCTTCGTTCTTGAACTCCTGGGTGCGGTGGAACGCGGTGTCGAAACACGCAACGTTTGGCTTGCCCGGGAATGCCGCTTTCGCGCCAGCGATACCAGCAAGGTTATGCGGGTTATGCAGAGGTGCGAGTGGGTTGAAGGTTTCCAGTTCTGCAGCAACTTCTTCAGTCACCAGTACAGGTGCAGAATACTTGGAAGAACCATGAACTACGCGGTGGCCGATTGCGTCCACTTCGAGGTTTGGATCAAACTCTTTCAGCAGAGCAAGGATCACCTGCAGTGCGGTGTTGTGGTTCTGAGCTTCTTCTTCAGAAAGCGCACGATCCATGATCGTTACGCCTTCAGCAGATTTGCCCTTAATCCAAGCGGAAGCACCCAGACCGTCGATCTGGCCGGAAAGCACACTTTCTTCGCCTTTGAACAGCTGGAACTTGATGGAGGATGAACCAGCGTTCAGAACAAGAATTGTTTCGATTGTCATTATTATATTCTCAGCTATCCCGAATTACTCTGCAGCTTCTGCCAGATCCTGCTCACCGTTGAATGCTTCGCCAGTACGCAGGTAGTAATCGTACATGGAAGCCAGAGCACAGGATACGAGGCGCGCACGATCATTGTCTGCGCGGCTGGTGAGGATGATCGGAACGCGAGCACCAGTTACGAGACCAGCTGTTTCCGCATGTGCGAGGAAGGTCAGCTCTTTCACAACCATGTTGCCAGCTTCAAGGTTTGGCACGATCAGCACTTCTGCGCGGCCTGCAACAACGGACTCAATGCCTTTGGTGCGGGCAGCTTCAAGGTCAATCGCGTTATCCATTGCCAGAGGGCCGTCAACGATACCGCCTTTGATCTGACCACGGTCAGCCATCTTGGACAGCACAGCTGCGTCGATGGTGGATGGGATCGCCGGGTTAACGGTTTCCAGAGCGGACAGGATACCAACTTTTGGAGGCTGAATGCCGATAGAACGTGCAACATCGATCGCGTTCTGAGTGATGTCCACTTTGGCCATCAGGTCTGGTGCAATGTTGATAGCCGCGTCAGATACGATCAGCGGTGTTTCACGGCCTGGAACGTCCATGACGAATGCGTGGGACAGGCGACGCTTAGTGCGCAGACCACCTTCGCGCTTCACAACGTGGCGCAGCAGGTCGTCCGTGTGCAGGTGCCCCTTCATGACGGAGCGAACGCGGCCTTCGTGAACCAGCGCAACAGCTTTTGCAGCTGCAGAACCTTCATCAGGCGTATCAATCAGCTCGTAACCGGAGATGTCAGCGCCAATCTTGTCAGCAGCTGCCTGAATACGCTTTTCAGGACCACAGAGGATTGGAATGATCAGGCCAGCCTGAGCTGCCATGACTGCACCGCCGAGGGAGTTTGCATCGTCTGGGCAGACAACAGAAGTCGGGATCGCTGGCAGCTGGGACGCTGTTGCAACGAGACGATCAAAGTGCTGGTGGCGCTTCATCAGCAGGCCTGGCAGCTCTTCTGCATCGTAAGAGATGGACTTTGTTGGTGCTTCTACCTGGGCTTCACCTTCAGCAACCAGAGTGCCATCATCAACCTTCACGCTTGTTGCAAGACGGATGATGTTGTTTGGCAGCTTTTCGAGCACGGTGACGGTAACGTCGAGAACCTGATCCACTTTCACCTTGTTGTGGAAGGACAGGGTCTGATCACGGTAGACGCAGCCTGGACCTGGGAGGTAGTTGCCGACGACAGCTGAGATCAGAGTAGCGCCCCACATGAACGGTGCGGATGGGCCATCTTTCTTCTCAATGCCTTCCCACTGTGCATTTGGCAGGTGCAGAGGATTGATGTTGCCAGACGCGTGCGCAAATACGTAAAGGTCATTTGCTGTACAGATGCGGGAGCGAGTGACGGAATCACCGACCTGGATTTGGTCATAGGTCCGATTAGTAGCCATTGATAGCCTCTTTTCATTTTCCACGTATCACTCCTGTCCGAGCTCATGAGTATTGCGATAGGGCTCATGAGGGGAGGACTCTGCCATACTATCGCAGCTCTGTGACTGTTCAGCGATACGTGCGTTAAATTCTTCGCCAAGCTTGGGGGGGCTTATTCAACATTTGAGCTAACAAATCTATCGGTAAAGATCACAAAACAGCAGATTTTGGCGATCTGCGAAGTTATGACACATCAATCTTTAGATTACAGCGCTAAATCTTACGTAGTTACTCGTAGAGTTTACTAAGTGCAGCTGTCCTTATATTCCACGCAAGAAACTTTTCTTGGATGAAGGATAAAAGTATCGCGAAGCGTGATAGCTGCAAGTGTCTTATCTGAGGAAGTTACCAACCGCGCTATGTTATCGAATGCATCACCTAGGATTAAACTGTGCTCCAATGAGGCTTCAGTAACAACATAGGTTTGGCCATTTACCAGCATTCCTTGTGAAAATGGGATACCAGTAGGCTCATTCCCTTTTGTCCAAGGTGAACTGTATGGGTTACTCCAGCTCCAAATAACCTCAGGTGTATCCTTTACAATGCGCACCATCCCTACCCTTACTCCAACTCCATTAGCATCAAAGGGTTTCATTTGGTGAGCAATTGCGATCTCGATATCTCCCATACTAGAGGAGACATCTGTAGAGCGCGCTACGAGATCAGCAACTGAAAAGGCTGTCTTACTAACTCTTCGATCGTGAGATAGTGCAGTGACCATCTCAACCATTCCAAGAAACAAGACCATGACGAGTGGCAGCATCAGCGCAAACTCAAGTGCGGCAAGTCCTGATTGATCCGCAACAAGACATTGAGCTTTACGCTTTCCGGCTCGCGAAAAACACCTTCTTTCGTATAGTAGCTTATGGAAATTGCATATCATTAGAACGGCTCATTTCTGAAAATTTCGGTTGCAACCAAGAGCCTCTCACCACCTGCAGTTACTCCAAAATAATCCAGCATAACTGCGCTTACCATTGGCCACGCACATACAACCTGAACCAAGACCACATCATTCCGCGTACCAGGATCCCATATTTCTTGCATAACAACATTATTGTCTTTGTCCAATAATGGTTCTGGTTTGGGAAGCTTCTCAAAGTTATCGCGGTGCTGCACACTGATGAAAATTTTCTCGTCTACAGCGTTTAGAAGGCCAGCCCCGTTATCTAAGACATGTTTCTTAAACTTGCCCAGATCATATTCCGCATCATAAAAAACCTGGCCAGTCCTAATGTGACGGGAAGCTTCCGCGACAGCGTTGTCCAAAACGACTTCTACTAAGAAAGATAAGCCGAGCTCTAAAATAGCCATGACCATTCCCAACAAGAATGGCGCAATGATCGCAAACTCAACGGCGGTAACACCACGCGCATTTTTTGCAAATTTGCCAATCAAAATTTTACTTTTGATCAGGCGTTGCAAAACAAAACTATACTCTTTCTTACAGTCGGACATAATATATAGCCCAGTTGCTATTCTGTATTACTTGTAACAATTCCGTTTTCTGCCAAGTCATTACGCATACTGATGGTGCTAACAACTTCCTCAATCTTCTTCTTATTATCACCCAAGCGCAGGACTTCGTGGCAGTCGGGGTTGCAGGAGTAGGTGAAGCGGCTGTTGTTGCGTTGGATGGCGACGTAGCCGGCCATTTCGGCGGTTACGGTGATCAGCTCTTCAACGACAGGCTCTGACGCATCGTTGAGCACGACGAGGTTGGTGGTGCCGTATGATTTGCCGGTGATGACGATTGTCAGGCGATCGTGGACTGTGACGTCTGCGATGCTCGGGTTGCCGAGGATGATGGTTTCAGCGGGCTCTTCAAGACGAAAGACTTTCGCCTGATCAGCAACCACTTCCACATCTGCATAGGCTGGTGCGATTGAAGTTGCGGAGATGCCCGCAATCATCGCAGTCAAGATTGCACCAGAGGCAATCTTAGGCAAACGATCTGAGACCTGTTCTTGCAGCTTCCAAAACACGGCAAACCCCACCGAATAACTGTTAAATTTTACCAGTTATTTGTGCGATAATTTTAGTGAACGAAAACCTAATTTGCGCGTTTTGACGGGTCAGATATGCCGATAATGCGCTTTATGGTTAAGCGTGAGTAAACGGCTTTCAGACCAACCGTTTTACCGAGGTCAGTGCGCCAAACTCATTCTCACCGATGCGTTTCAATGCGGCCTGCAAGTTCTCATAGGCGACGGTCATGGTGAAGCCGTTGGCATGCAACAGGGTTTCAGGATTAGCCATAACACCGACATGCCCTTTCCAGAACATGAGATCTCCACGTTGCAAGGCGGGTAGGCCGTTTGAGAGATCCAGATGCTCACCAAGCATGGCTTCCTGCATGTCTGCATCTCGGGGAGCTTTTACACCGCCGGTTTGCAAGGAGAGCTGAATCAATCCAGAACAATCAAGCCCGAGCGAAGAGCGTCCACCCCAAAGGTAAGGCGTCCCGAGCATCGCTTCAGCGGCTTCTACCCAATCGGTGGCCTTATGATCGCGCTTGACCAGATGCTTGTTCACCACGAAGGAGCCATCTGCCAGCTTGGCGAACTCCAGCCCCCGTGTCGTTTCATGCCCAACAACGCGTAGGAGAGACCCCATCGAAATCTGCCCCAGAACAGGGCGTTTCATCTCAGCTTCCGGATATCTGTAGGTGCGTAGGGCAGCAACTCTGTGGGTTGCCGTTTCATTAGTGCCAAGTGCGCTGGTTGGCAGCCAGCCGACGTATCCATCAGTCGCAAGCTGGCCCCAGGACCAACCCTCTGATGTGCTCTCGAAAACCTGGAAGGTTTCGCCAAAGTTCACTTCTGTGTCGATCCCGCAAGAAAGCTCTGGTCGTGCGCGCAGCTCAACCTTATCTACTGTTACTGAGAACCCAGTTCCGTCAACAAAACGCTCAGCGTCCACCTGACCGCGATAGGCGGCGGAGGCGAGGTCTGGTCGTACCGGATGTAAACGGCGGTCGAGTTGAGCAGTCATGAAGAGCCCCTTCCAAACAGAGTCCTGTAGTCATACCTGACTATCAGAGGACATGCATCCCGATTATCGCGGAAGATCCTGCGCTTTTTCAGAGACGAGATCGCCCAGTTGCTCCAGATACAGCGCACCAGCAACGGTGCGGGTAACAACAACGTTGCGGCGATCATTTTCATCACGCTTTCTGGAAAGCAGCTTGTTTGCGCCCAGAGTATCCAGAGCACGCGTGATGGCAGGTTTTGTTACCCCAAGCTTTTGCGCCAATCCGCGCACGGTATGGGGTGGAGGCTCAAGATATACAGTTAAAAGAATAGACATTTGACGAGCAGTCAAATCCTGATCTGCCGCGCGCACCAATTCCAACACTACATCATGCCATAGCTTAAGCGCCTGCGACGGGCGGATCTCTACGGGCATATTTATTCGTCCTAATCCCTATTGCAGGCTAAAACCTAGCCTGCAAATTATTTCGGGACCCTTACCAGATTGAGGTATTGGGTATTTTTGACGGTGTAATCCGTATAGACCTTAGCCGAAGCGGGTCTTCAGCATATCAAAAAGTGCCCGGATTGCCTGAGCTTCGCCGCCATGGGTTCTGAAATCCTTTTCGATTGGTGTCCAACCGTAGATATCAAAATGCACCCAGCTTCCGGCATTCTCAACGAATCTCTGCAGGAACAAAGCTGCTGTTACGGAGCCTGCAAAGCCCACACCGCTGGTGTTGATGTTTGCCAGATCAGCCGTTTTGGAAGTGATGTACTTCTTGTATGGCTTCCACAATGGCATACGCCATAGCGGATCGTTCACCGCCTCACTGTGAACTGCGATGGTCTCTGCCAGCTCTTCATCATCGGTGTAGTAAGGAGGCAGGTCTGGCCCAAGGGCGACACGCGCTGCGCCGGTCAGCGTTGCCATGTCGATGATCAGTTCTGGGCTTTCCTCATCTGCCAATGCCAGCGCATCTGCCAGTACAAGGCGGCCTTCTGCATCGGTGTTGCCGATCTCAACAGACAGGCCTTTGCGGCTTGTGAAAATATCGGATGGACGGAAGGCGCGGCCTGAGATTGCGTTTTCGACAGCAGGTACAATCACGCGCAAACGGATCGGCAGTTCTGCTTTCATGATCATGGCTGCAAGGCCCAGCACATTGGCTGCACCACCCATGTCTTTTTTCATGAGGATCATGCCAGCAGCTGGTTTTACATCCAGACCGCCACTGTCGAAGATCACACCTTTACCAACCAGAGTAATTTTAGGGTCGGTGTCCTTCCCCCAAGTGGCGTCAATCAGGCGAGGCGCTCTGTCACTGCCATTACCAACAGCGTGCACCAGCGGGAACTCGTTCTCCAGAACATCACCCATGATGATCTTTGCGGCTCCGCCATGGTCCTCAAACAACTGAGAAGCAGCTGCGGCTAGCTCTTCCGGCCCCATATCATTGGCGGGTGTATTGATGAGATCTTTCGCGAGGCGCGTCCCTGCCAAAACGGGTGCCAACTCTTCAAGAATGCCAGCTTCAGAAATAACCAGTTGCGCTTTAGCAGCAGGCACCTTTTTGTAGGCATCAAACCGGTAAGCTGCCAGAGAGAAGCCAAGCGCAATACCGGCATGATCCTCGAAGCCTTTGGAAAGTTCAAAAGCACCAGCAGGCAACTTCTTGTTCAGCATTGCCCCTGTTTCCAACGCGTCCTTCTGACCGCTGCCATAGCCAAACAGAATGGTTGCGATTTCACCAGCTTCATTCGGCATAACAAGCGTATCACCAAATGCAGCTTCGAACTCCTGCGCTTTTGCCCAAGCCTGCGCCACTGGACCTGCAGCTTCGAGGTGCGCTTCCAACTCGCTGGTCGAGAGTGCGACCACTGGAATTGGATTGACTGTTTCTTCTGCAGAAATTAACGGACCGTGCACCGGGAGCTCCATTTTTAAGATGTGAGAAATCTATGATCTGTCCTGAATGGGCAGCGTTGAGGCAACCTAACCACGTTACCGGTTCTGTGCAAGACAGAGAGCGGCTCCCTCCCCTGCCTTACAGGGAGAGCACGCCATGAGAGTTAACCAGAAATTAGGGTTAATATTTCATTTTCAAACAATATTTGAATTGCTTCGTTGCTGAGGGTTCCATGGCCGTATTTGACCGCACACACAAAACCAAGATGTCTACCGGCATTTTCAAAAGTGCGACAGCTGTCTCATTGCTGTTGGCTTGCGGGATTGCGCTTTCTGGCTGTGCAACGAACAAACCTCGAGCGCAAGCTTCTGTTTCTCAAAGTCAGCAGTTAAAGCCGGGTTCACAGGAAATGCAGAAGGCGCTTGCCTATTGGGGCGGAGCTTATTCTAAGGATCAGAAGAACCCACGCACGATCCTAAACTATGCAGCAGCACTCAGGATTGATGGTCAAGGTCAGCAAGCAGAAGCAATCTTACGCCGTGGTGTTATCGCCAATGCTGAGAACAAAACCATTGCAGCCAGTTACGGCAAAGTGCTTGCAGAAAACGGAAAGTTGCAGGAAGCGCTGAATGTCATCGACAACGCTTTTGACCCTGCTCAGCCAAATTGGAAAATGCTCTCAGCCAAAGCTGCTATCTTGGATCAACTGGGAGAAACCAAGCAGGCGCGCGCCACCTATCAGCAGGCGCTCAAGATCTCCCCGAACGAGCCGTCTGTGCTGAACAATCTGGGAATGTCTTATCTGCTGGCCGGAGACCTACGTAACGCCGAGACCGCGCTGCGCTCTGCTCTCGACACAGGCCGCGCCGGTAGCCAGGTCCGCCAAAACCTCGCCCTCACCCTCGGCCTCCAAGGCCGCTTCGATGAAGCCGTCCGCGTCGCTCAATCCGATATCGACCCCCGCCAGGCCGCCGAAAACGTGGCGTACCTGAAGACAATGCTCGGGAAGGCTTGAGTTAGAAGTGGGCTGAGACTTTGATGACTGCTGGTGCAATCAATACGATGAACAATACAGGCAGAAAGAACAGCATCATTGGTACGGTAAGCTTTGGCGGAAGAGCTGCAGCTTTTCTCTCAGCTTCCTGCATACGTTCTTGTCTACTTTCCTCAGATAGAACGCGCAGAGCGTAACCGATTGGTGTACCGTATTTCTCCGCCTGGGAAAGCGCTACAACTACGTTTTTGACGCCATCCAATCCGGTTCTTTCCGCTAAGTTTTGATAAGCTTTTCTGCGTTCATCAAGGTAAGACAACTCGGCATTCGCCAAGATCAGCTCTTCCGCCAACGCTGTCGATTGTGGACCGACTTCTTCTGCTACTTTTTTGAAGGCAGCTTCGATAGACATTCCAGATTCAACACAAATCAACATCAGGTCCATCGCATCTGGCCAAGCTAGCCTGATGGATTCCTGTCTCTTCATCACTTTGTTCTGTACGATAATACTCGGGCCATAGAATCCAATCGCAGCCACACCCAAGCTACAAGCGACTACACCAGCAAAAGGGATATCCAGTTGGAGGATAACGACCAGATAGAAAAATGAGGCTGCAAAAAAAGCTACAGGGAGAATAATCTGCAAAAAGAGATAAGTATAAAGAGGTGATACCCCCCGATACCCTGCCATTTTGAGCTTCTTGGCAACATTGTCACTCGATAGCAGCTTCTTCAGGTCATATTTATCAACAAACTCCCGAACGCCATCCTTCGGATTACTGCGCAGTGACACACGTTGATTTTCTTTTTCCTGAGCGAGACGATTTCGTTCACGAGAACGGATTTTATCCCTCTCTAAAGCAACAGATTTCATTCTGCTTTTGAGATCATCTCTCTCAAAAAGCGGAGATAAAAGAGCGAACACAGTTCCTGATACCGCTATAAGCGTCAGGACAACCATGAAGATGTTGTTACCTCCCAAAGATACCAAATTCATGTTCGCTACCCTAAATTTTGAAGTCAATCATTTTGCGCATTACGAGGATTCCAATCGACATCCAGAACAAACCAATGCCAATCAGAACCAGACCTATATCCGTATCCACGAGTAACTTTATGTAGTCCGGGCTCAGAACGAATAGCAGGGCGGTTACAATAAACGGAAGGGACCCAATAATCGCAGCAGACGATTTTGCTTCCTGGCTCACGGCTCGGATCTTCCCTTTCATTTCTTTCCGCTGGCGCAAAGTTTTAGAAAGGTTGCCCAGAGCTTCCGATAGGCTCCCACCGGCCTGAGCCTGAATGGTTACAACAATAGCCAGAAAGTTGGTTTCCTGAAGAGGGACTCTTTTAGGCAAAGACTGAATTGCTTCAGCAAGTGGCATCCCCATTTGCATTTTGTCCAAGACCAAGGAAAACTCCGTCCCGACAGGATCTTTCGCCTCTGAAGCAGCGATGTGCATACAATCACCTAGCGGCATACCAGACTTGATGCCGCGCACAATGATATCAACCGCATTTGGAAACTCTTCAAGGAAACGATTGAAGCGCTTCTTTCTGGCTCTGGAAACATAAAAGCGAGGCAGACCGAATATGCCTACAAACAAGAGAGCCAGTGAAATCCAGATCGACTGCCCTGAGAGCATGCTAACCAAAAACAAAAGCACACCACAGATTACCGAGTAGGCGTAGTATCTCGGTTTCGTCCAGTTGAGCCCAGCTTGCCCAATCCAGTCTGCAAAAATCGGTTTGTCAGCGTTTTTCTTTTTGGCAGCCTGCGCGGCTTCCATAGCATTGAGCTGATCTTGTACGGACTTTCTGCGTGCCGTAATGTCCAGCTTTTTATTGCTCCCTTTGAGACCAGAGATATCTTTCTGGACCAAGCTTTCTTTTCGCTTGCCCAGTTTATCCTTTGAGAACAGCGGCGCCAGCAAGGTGAAGGTAACACCGACGACGCTGATCATTATCAGTGCCGTTATGAGATAGTCAGCCAGAGGAGACGCGAGGAAGCTATCGAGGTTAGCCATGCAGTCCTCCTGAGATGTCTGAGGCGTCGAGGGCGCGGGCCAGGCGTTCTTCTTCGTTGAAGTATCTCGCTCTATCCCAGAAGAGTGGGCGGCCGATGCCGGTTGAGCGGTGCTGACCTACAATTTTGCCGTTCGCATCTTCACCAGTGATGTCGTAGGTGAAGAGATCCTGCGTGGTGATGACATCACCTTCCATGCCGACCACCTCGGTGATGTGAGTGATGCGACGCGAGCCATCTCTGAGACGGGCAGCCTGCACGATCACATCAATAGAACCGACGATGATCTCACGCACTGTCTTGGATGGCAGAGAGAAGCCGCCCAGTGCAATCATGGATTCAATACGTTTCAGGCATTCACGCGGTGAGTTGGAGTGGATTGTGCCCATGGAACCATCGTGGCCGGTGTTCATGGCCTGGAGCAAATCGAATACTTCCGGGCCACGTACCTCACCCACGATAATACGTTCAGGACGCATACGCAGACAGTTTTTGACGAGATCACGCATGGTGATCTCCCCCTCGCCTTCCAGGTTGGGTGGTCTGGTTTCCAGACGTACCACATGCGGCTGCTGAAGCTGAAGTTCCGCACTATCTTCGCAGGTGATGATGCGTTCAGTGCTATCGATGTAACGTGTTAAACAGTTGAGGAGTGTGGTTTTACCGGAACCCGTACCGCCAGAGATAACGGTGTTACAGCGGACACGCCCGATAATCTCAAGAATTTCAGCCCCTTCTGGCGAGATGGAGCCAAAGTTCACAAGCTGGTCCAGTGTAAGTTTGTCTTTCTTAAACTTACGAATTGTGAGGGCTGGACCATCCAAGGACAGAGGTGGTGCGATCACGTTTACACGAGATCCATCCGGCAAGCGGGCGTCACAGATTGGGCTGGATTCATCAACACGGCGGCCGACCTGCGATACGATGCGTTGGCAGATATTCATCAGCTGGCGATTATCGCGGAACTGAATGCCAGTCTGCTCCACCATGCCATCTGTTTCGATGTAAACGGTGTTTGCGCCGTTCACCATAATATCCGCAATATCATCACGTGCCAGCAACGGTTCCAGCGGACCATAGCCGAGAACGTCATTACAGATATCCTCGAGTAGATCTTCCTGCTCGGCGATGGACATGACGAGGTTTTTAAGGGCGATGATGTCATTCACAACATCGCGGATCTCATCGCGCGCATCGTCCTGTTCCAGACGGCTTAGCTGCGAGAGATCAATCGCTTCAACCAGCGCATTGAAGATGGAGGCCTTGGTCGCATAATACTCCTGAGTTCGTTTGTTCTCGGGAGCACTTTCCTTCGGCTTCTCAGGTTGCTTCTCAATAACCGGTTGGGTTGGCTTTATCTTGTTCGGCGTTTCCTGAACAACAGGCTTTGCTGCCTGCGCCTGTACCGCTGGGTTTACAGGAGCAGACTTTGGTTTTTTGTTTCCAAATTCACCGTTGCCACGTCTACCAAACATATTCTAACGCCTTTAAATCAGCCCAAGGACTATTTACGGACTTTTTTCATTAGGGATGCGAAGAGAGATTTGCTCTTCTGGTTCATCTCGGCCTTGCCAGTCACTTTCGCAGCGATCTCTTCAAACAGACCGGCAACTGCATGCCGGCTATCAAACTCAGCAATCATCTGACCGTTGTTGGAAGCGGTACCAAACAGCGCTGGCTCAAATGGCATGGACGCCAAAGAGACAACATCCAGCGCACTGCTGAACTCGTCAGGTTTGATCTCAGGGCGTTTTGGAATGCCGACTTTATTCAAGACCAGATAAGGCTTTGCATCGTTCGGGCGCAGCTGACCAATGCTGTCAACAAGGTTCTTAGCGTTGCGCAGGTTTGCCAAATCGGGTTCCGCAACAATCAGAACTTCATCAACATGCGCAAGGATATGACGCACCCAGCCGTTCCAAGTATGAGGCAAATCGAGCACAACAGTTGGCGTGCCTTTTTGCATCACTTCAATGACCTGATCGAACTTGTCAGTTTCAAAATCATAGGTCTGATCAAGCGTTGCAGGAGCTGCGAGCAGGCTCAGGCGGTCATTGCACTTTGAAAGCAGACGATCGAGCAATGTGTCATCCAGACGCTCTGGTGAAGCAACAGCTTCCATCACGCCTTGCAGAGGGTCCTGATTGAAGTCCAGACCGGCGGTTCCGAAAGGCAAATCCAGATCTGCAATCGCAACATCATTGTCCAGGGTTTTGGCAATGGACCAGGAGAGGTTGTGCGCAACAGAAGAGGCACCACACCCACCTTTTGCACCGATCACAGCAATCGTTCGACCAAACGGCTCAGCTTCAGTATCTGAATAAAACTGACCAATCGTATTGATGATCTGCGCGATGTCGACCGGCCCGACAATGTACTCGCCAACACCACGCTGAATGAGCGCACGATAGAGGTTCACATCGTTCACGCGGCCAATAACCAGCACATTGGTCCCAGCATCACAAACTTCTGCAAGCTGATCCAGCTCTTCAATAACCTCATGAGGACTAGAAAGAGACTCTACGATCAAAAAGTTCGGCGTTGCTGCACTTTGGAAAGTCTCGACAGCAGCAGGAATACCTCCTTGTCGCACCATCGTGTGCGCCTTGGCCATGCGGCGATCCAGACTTGCATTTTGGATCGTCTCAGCAGTCTGCGCATCCAAGCAAAACGCTTGAACTGAGATTCTCGGGATGCTTACGAACTGAAACTCAGAGGTTGAGAGTTGCCCTGACGAATTTTGCATTGGATCGTTACCAGACCCCTTATATGCCAAATCACTCATGTTTTATCCCACTAGTTCTGCGCTACAGAGGATATCGCTGCGCCAACACCGGTTGCATAATCCCCAGCGGTCACTTCACCTGCTCGGTTTTTGGTCAGAACTACGTTTGTACGGCTTGGGTCATTAGGACCAAGCGTACGTGGACGCAGCAAATCGGTAGGATTGTCTACCACCGCGGCGAGATTTGCCTGCGATGCGCAACCAAAGTTATGGTAATCAAGATTCTGATGATTGATGACCATACCAGTAGGCCAGTTTCCGCAATCTCGGACGGCTCCTTTCACCCGCATAAAGGAGAGGCGAACAGGAGCAGATGCAGCCATATCAGAAACAGAATATGACCTCATAACGATCTTGTTTGCTTCCATTCCACCTTGCTTTAACGCTGTTCTGATTTGCGGAGAAATTGCTCTTACCGCGGCCTCATTTGCGGATCCGGAAGGAACTAAAACTTCTACAAAACCATTCCCATCAACGATTGCCTGTTGGCCAAAGGCTGCTACAGCTGTCTTCAGTGAACGGTTCAGATTTCTAGCTTCACCAGAAACTGGAATATCAAAATTTTCAGGCACTTCGGTGATAACAATCGGATGCCGCTTTCTGTAATCAATATCAGCAACAGTATGCTGTTCAACATAAGATGGTGTTGAGTTACAAGCAGCTAGCAATAGTAAACCACCTACAGATACGACAGTCTTCCTGATAAAACCGCTACACTTTGTAGAGGGTGACATATGTACACTCATTGAACGCATCCTCACTCGTAAATGTAGCCAATTTTACCGTGATAGCTGCCTTTCACAGGTGCATCTGTTGACCTGTAAATCCGGCTAAGCTGGTTTAGAAAAATCGTTGATTGATCACTCGGCGCTGCGAAGTTGTCATCCGGGCGAGCGATCTGAGAACGTGCAACTGGCCTTACGACATAAGGTGTTACAAAAATTACCAGTTCGGTTTGTTTATTGATGTAATCGCGGCTCTTAAACATGGTTCCAAGAATTGGAACATCTTTCAAACCAGGTATCCCATCAATTTCCTGACCATAATTGTGCTTCAGCAAGCCGGCCATTACCAACGTACCACCTGATGGCAGCTCCAACGTAGATTCTGCGCGGCGTACTTTCAAAGCAGATACAGAAATTGCACCAGCCAAATTAACCGCGCCTTCGGAACTCAGCTCACTAACCTCGGTTTTAATACGAAGTTTGATACGCCCTTCAGACAACACAACAGGAGTAAAATCCAACCCAACACCGAATGGTTTAAACTCCAAACTGATTTTGTTGTCTTCATAAGCAACTGGAATTGGGAATTCACCACCGGCCAGGAAACTTGCATTCTCACCAGAGACTGCAACCAGTGTTGGTTCAGCGAGTGTTTTCATCACTCCATCACGTTCAAGTGCCTTGATCGTCGGTACAATTGAACCACCACCAATTGGCAGCTGTCCTTGAAAAAGACCAGCATTCACAACTGACGGATTGATGTTGTATGCAGGCGATGTGTTAAATTTGACATCCAACGCACCAATAGACAATGCGCCTTGTAGGCTCACGCCTAACTGTTTGATTGTCGTGCGCTCAACTTCAGCTACCGTCACTTTCAACTGGACCTGATCTTTTTCAGCAACGGCGATTGTATTGACTATCTTCTTGTCGTCATTGCCAACAAATTTCAGAGCAATATCGTAAGCCTGCTGGGCTTCAAGTGCAGAAATAGCCGTTCCAGAAAGAACAACACTTTCGTTCACAATATCAGCATTGATTGCAGAGTTCGGCAGCAGTCGCTGGATGAGCTCGATAAGTCCAGATGGATCAGGTTGAACATTCAAATTGAATGATGCCAACTGCCGTCCACCATTACCAAACAAAACCAAAGACGCCTGGCCGATTTTGTTGCCGAAGACGAAGACGCGATTTCTTGTGCGTACTACGGCGTCTGCAATTTCTGGGTTCGAGACCAGCACATCACGGACTTCTTCGTTTGTGTTCAGGACAATAGATCTTCCTTCACCCACATTCAGCTGGCGGACTTTGCCGCTGTGTTGGGAGGTGACTTCTACTGTGGCTTCGAAGTTGGTTTGGGCTGCGGCAAGTTGTGGAGCGGCTACTGTCAGTGTCAGCGCCATGAACAGGTTTAGGAGAGCTCCGCTGAAACGGGATTTCTGCGGTAAACTTCTCGCCGGACGAATGTGTCGATGAAAAACCATAGTTTACCTACTAATTTCCGTTAACAGACTGGGAGGCAATCCCGTACTTCACAAACTTCACACCACCTTTCACGCGTGGTGGCTGCTTCACGCCATCCTTTGAGTCCGCAGCGCTGCGCAGTGACAGCGAGAGCGTTCCCATTTGAGTGGCGCGTGCAATTGTCTCGGCTTCGTGAGGGAAGAGTTCCAGCGTGGCTGTCTGATCCGGTGACATGGCTTTTTCGCTGTTCTCTGATGCTGTCGTGGTGTCGATGGCGAGCACCTTGATATTCTCGAGCAGCGTTTCGCTGATGAAGCCTTCATCGCGTTTCTTGGCCTGCATGCTGATCAGCACGTCGACCTTATCGCCAGGAAGAATAAAACCACCTGCCGTGGAGACCGCATCCACCGGCACAGCAACTGCGCGTTTTCCTTTTGGGAGGATCGCAGCAAGGAAGCCTTTGTCGGTGTTGATCAATCGTTCTGCGCGGATTGGTTCGCCGCTGAACATTGCAGCTTTGATGATTTGGCCGAGGAACTCTTCATCCGCCTGAGGGCTGGAGCGTCGCAGGATCACGCCGTCAGATACAGATTCTTCCGGCCATTTGGCCCAGGCCAGATCACCCTCTGTGAGGGCGGTGCCGACTTTGAGATCCTGTGCGGCGACAAGAATTTCCAGAGAAGGTATTTCCTGTTCCTGCACAACGATGGTTTGTGCCGGCTCCCGGGAACCAGAAGACAGGTTTAGCCAAGCGGCCAATCCACCGGCGCTTAAAGCGATAATTAAAACTAATAATCTGGAGGCCTTCATGTGGCACCCACCCTCTAAGAGATTTGGCTAAGCAGCATTCGTTAACCCTAATTTGAGCAAAAATTGTCAAGACATAGTTAATATTCCGTAACAACACTACATTTGTAATTTTTACTTATGTGCATAGAGTCAATTTGGGAATATCTATGAAGAGCAACAGGTTAACCCTAGTGAAAACACACTAGTTCCAAACATTAATACTTTGTTTAGATTAATTGCTCGCGATATGCTCACAAAGTTGGAATCTGCGAGAACCAGAGGGTGTTCGGGTACACCTGAATCCCTGCTATTGCGATAGCGATTCCATAGGGTACGCCGGACTTTTTATCGTGCAACTTCAGCAACCAAGCTTGCCCGTGCATGAACTGCGGGAAGTATGGCACTTTGCGCAATGCCAGGATGACCAGCGTTAATGCCCCGCCATAGATGCTGGTGAGCAGGATGAAGTCCAACATGTTCATGGACAAACCCAGCCAGAGTGAGATTGCGGCTAGAAATTTGACATCACCGCCGCCCATCACACCCAGAGCGAACAATCCAAAGCCAATGACCATGACGCCGAAGCCTAATGCGAAGCTCATAGCCACTTGTTGGAGAGGCAGTTGCAGCAGGAAGGCCATGGCAACAAATGCAACGACAAGAAGCAAGTTGAGTTTGTTCGGGATTGTCATGGTGAAGAGATCAAAGAAAGCAGCAACCGCAAGCAGCAATGGAAATATGATCAATAGTCCATTTGCAATCATGTCGTGATCTCCCCCACAAATACCGTACTATGGTTTTGCAAGAGCAAATCCAAACAGGAGCTTAACGACTGATATTTTTATCTCCTGAAACCTCATTTATTTACAAATTTAATTGTTTGGTTTTACGAGCTCCCACAGCTGTAGATCACGCTCCGTTTCACCGATCTGTGCCTTGTTACTGGCTGGAATAAAAGCAGAATTGGTAAGTGTAGGAGCAGACACCATGGCAAGGATGGCCAGGGCGATGAGGCCAGAGATGAGCCCGAACTCAATTGTCGCACTGCCCAGTTCTCGCTGGAACAAACCTCGCAGGATGGAGAGCATCAGATCACAACTTTATTGTTATAGTTGTGTGTGATGCTACTCCTTGCAGCTAAACCTTAGATTGATTGAGGCGCTCAACTTGTTTGGGTTTTCGGGCTTTCCCGCTAAGGTTTCATCAAGACATGACCGGCTTAGTAGCCGACTTCCAGATCCACGAGGTTCTCCAAAGCCTCCCCACTCTCAAAGCCCTTGATTTGCTTTACCACGTATTCGGAGAGCGCCTGCGGATCGCTTTCGGCGGCTACGTGTGGAGTGATGATGCAGTTATTCTGTTTCCAGAGGGGGCTCTCTTCCGGCAGAGGCTCAACAGCAAACACGTCGAGACTTACGCCTTTGAGTGTTCCAGACGTCAAAGCTGCATCAATCGCGATTTCGTCCTGCGTCGCACCACGGCCTGCGTTGATGTAGACAGGGCCACCAAGCGCTCCACTTTGCGATAACATGGCAAGTCGGTCTGCGTTGATCAGTTTATGCGTTGCTGGCGTGGATGGCAGCAGGTTGACCAGAATATCTGTGCGGTTCAGGAATGCTTCCAGCTGGTCTTCACCAGCAAAGCTTTCAATGCCTTCAGCCGTTTTCGACGTGCGGGACCAACCCGCGACGTTGAAACCGAGTGATTTGAGCGCTTTGGCGGAATCCAAACCCAGCTCACCAAGCCCAAGAATGCCTACGCGAACATCTTTTGCGGCCCATTGCCTGTGACCATGCCACACGCCCGCTTCTTGTTGAGCCGCGTAGGTCAGGTGTTGGCGATGGTGGAGTAATGTTTGGAATACGACCCACTCGGTCATGCGACTGGTCAGGTCCGGATCAACGATGCGTACGAGTGGGAGCCGCGGCAGTTCTGGCAGGGATGTGAGATGGTCAACACCTGCGCCCAATGAGAAGATTACTTTCAGGTTTGGCAGCGCTGCGAAAACAGCAGGGTCCGGCTTCCATGCAAGCAGATACTCTGCCTTTTCCGGCTCAGAAACACCGCCATTCCAGCCTTCGATCTTTCGGTTGGGCAGGAGTGCTTGGAGCCGGTCGATCCACTCAGCTTCGTTGAAGTTTTTGAGAGACAAGACCAGGTTCATAAGGCACTCCATTTCCAAGTGTGTTTCGTCCGAAGATCACTGAGCGATCTTCGGCACTGCGCTGTCATATATCAATTGCGCAGTTCGTTTTATTAAGAGTCGACAAAATCAGCAAGCTGCTGACGTTTTCGGTCGACGACCAATCGGGTTACATCCGGTCGGCTGTAGTGACCGGTTGGGTCGAAGAGCTGGCGCTCGGCACGGACCATGGCGTGATCCAATTCTGCGGTGATCAGAAGCTCCCTGCCCACTTGCGGCTCCACAATCCATGATCCATCCGGCGCTGCGATGCAGGAGCCGCCGTCAGCGAGGAACTCACTGCTGCCTTCAAGGATTTCAGCGAGTTCCGGCGTATCCTCCGGGAAATCTGAAGCCCGCATGAGGCCGGAGACAGAGAGTGTGTAGCTTCTGCTTTCCTTTGCCACGAAACGGGTTGGGTCTTCCGTGTTTCGCAAACCACCCGGCCAGACGGCCACATGCAAATCTTCCCCTTGCGCATAGAGGGCAACGCGGGAAAGCGGCATCCAGTTTTCTGCGCAGTTAAGCCCCCCGACGGTGAACCGACCTAGGGGATGCACACGTAAGCCATTGCCATCGCCCGGTGCCCATGCAAGGCGTTCTGCATAGCTTGGTTGCAGCTTGCGGTGGACTGATCCGATATCACCGTTCTGATCAATATAGACCAGCGTGCAGTAGAGGCTGTGGCCACTTCTGTTGGCGGCCCGTTCCATCACGCCAAGGTAGACGGATATGCTGTGTTTCTTCGCCATGGCACAGACTGCATCGAGGTGGCCTTCCTCAATGACGACGCCCTGATCCAGAAATCGCGCATACATGGCTTTTTGCTTTGGGTCGTTGAACCGCGCTCCATCTGTCCGTTCAATCCAGAAGGGGTACCCCGGCACAAGTGTTTCGCCAAAGGCCACGAGTTGGCAGCCCTGTTTGCCAGCCAATTCCACCGCATCGAGTACCTTTTGCAAGGTCGCTTCTCGCTTCAACCAAACCGGTGCGATCTGCGCGAGGGCCACTTTGATTTTGTCTGATGCGGATGGGTTTTGCGATGTATGCGTAACTTCCAAAATTTCCATGGCTTAATACTCAGTATGCAAGGTGAAGATCACAGAGAGGCACGGCAGGGCCGCAAAAACAAATGTCGTTTGACTGACGAGGTTTTGCCGTTCCAGATCTTAATCTTACTATGAGGCAGGTTGGTCTGTAGCGGGTTGCATCTCTCAACTTCACTGAAATTTTTGAGAGAAAAACCGGTCTACTTTACGTCCTGCCTCACTCTTTATTCCTGAGTACTTAGTTTCATTCAGCGTCGATGAAATCAGCCAGTTGCTGGCGTTTGCGATCGACGACCAAACGAGTCACATCCGGGCGGCTGTAGTGGCCGGTTGGATCGAAGTTCTGGCGCTCACCACGCACGACTGCATGATCGAGCTCAGCCGTGATCAGCACTTCTTTGCCGACCTGAGGTTCAACGACCCAGGAGCCATCTGGTGCGGAGATGCAGGAGCCACCGTTTGCGAGGAAATCATTGCTGTTTTCCAGAATTTCAGCGAGCTCCAGCGTGTCTTCCGGGAAGTCTGATGGACGCATGAGGCCGGATACTGAAATCACATAGCTTCTGCTTTCCTTCGCAACGAAGCGGGTTGTGTCTTCCGTGTTGTGAAGTCCGCCCGGCCAGACAGCAACGTGGAGGTCTTCGCCCTGCGCATACAGAGCAGCGCGGGACAGAGGCATCCAGTTTTCGAAGCAGTTGAGGCCACCAACAGTGAAGCGGCCCAGCGGATGCACGCGCAGGCCGTTGCCATCACCCGGAGCCCAAGCAAGGCGCTCCTCGTAGGTTGGCTGCAGCTTGCGGTGAGAGGAACCGATTTCGCCGTTCTGATCGATATAAACTAGTGTGCAGTAGAGGCTGTGGCCGCTTCTGTTGGCCGCGCGCTCCATCACACCAAGATACACAGCAATGCTGTATTTCTTCGCGATTGCGCAGATGCCATCGAGATGACCATCTTCGATCACAACGCCTTGTTCAAGGTACTCGGCGTAAATTGCTTTTTGCTTTGGGTCGTTGAAACGAGCACCGTCGGTGCGCTCAATCCAGAACGGGTAACCCGGCACCAGAGCTTCGCCAAAGGTGACGAGCTGGCAGCCTTGTTTGCCTGCGAGTTCTACCGCATCTGCCACTTTTTGCAGTGTTGCTTCGCGCTTCAGCCAGACCGGAGCGATCTGAGCGAGAGCGACTTTGATTTTATCAGATGCAGCAGGGTTTTGTGTTGTATGTGTTGCTTCTAAAATTTCCATGGGGTTCTACTCAGGTTGCGAAAATGTCAGAGTCACTGGCAAAAGCTTTGAACTCAAGAGCATTGCCCGAGGGATCTTTGATGAAGAAAGTTCCCTGCTCTCCCGGCTGGCCCTGAAACCTGATCTTAGGTTCGAGCAGCCATTCAATACCTTCATGCGCTTTCAGGCGATCTGCCAAAGCCAACCATTCATCCATTGGCAAAACAACGCCAAAGTGAGGAACAGGGACAGCATCGCCATCAACTACGCCAGTGACTCCGATTGAGATTTGCGATTTATCGCGAAGGTGAGCGGACATCTGGTGACCGAACAGGTCAAAATCGACCCATTTGCCTTCCAGCTCACGGCCTTGTTTGCACCCAAGCACGCCCATGTAGAACGCTTTGGTCTGCTCCAGATCATCAATTGGAAATGCCAGATGGAATGGATGCGCCATGATCAGCCTCACCTTACTTTCAAACTTCATTACGCATTCAGATGAGAGAAGCGGAAGCACTATCTGAAGTACGTTCTATACCTAAAACTCATGTTGGAGTTGTTTTAAACTGCCTAAAATCTCATGAATAGGCCAATGACAGTCACATAGACATGAGTTAAACTCATATTATGAGCCGACACAATCTTTCGATCACCTCGCAAATCCTATCTGTGCTGCCTGTTTTTGACGCTGCTGCGCGTCATGGCAGCTTTACGCGGGCGGCCAGAGAGCTAGGCATTACACAGGGTGCTGTTTCGCGGCGTATTCAGAGTCTGGAGGAACAGCTTGGGCTCGTTCTGTTTTCCCGACAGGGGAAGACACTGGCGCTGACGCAGGATGGATTGCTGCTTAGCCAGAAAGCGAAGAATGCGCTGAAGCTGGTTGAGGATCTGGAGCATGAGTTGAAGGGCTCGGTCTCAGGTCAGCTGCGCATTGGCACTTTGCCGTCTCTGGCTAACCTTTGGCTGATGCAGAGGATCAGAGGGTTCACAGAGGCCTACCCTGCTATCAGCATTGATCTTGTCACGATCCCAGCGGATTTTTCTGCTGGGCACAAAGACCCCGTCAACTGGGACCCTTCCAGCGTGGATGTGGCGCTTACTGTTGGGCGGGGCAGCTGGTCTGCGCTGGAGAGCCATCACATTTGCGATGAAGAGATGGTTTTGGTGTGCAGTCAAAGCCTTCTGGGTGATGTACAACCGGAGAGCCTGCAAGATGTACTTGGTTTGCCGCGGCTCATCCATTCCACTCGCCTTGGTAGCTGGGAGTATTGGGCGGAGGCGCATAAGCTTTCCAGCTATCTGCCAGGAGATACCTCCCTCTCCTTTGAGCACTTCTTTATGGTGTTGGAGGCAGCACGTCAGGGGCTTGGGCTTGCGCTGCTCCCCTCCCTCCTGATTGAGAAAGATCTGGCGGATGGTACTTTGATAGAACCGGTTTCCGCTCGCCATGTGACGGGGAACGCCTATTACATGGTAGGGAGTTCAGCAGCGTGGCGGCGTCCTGCTGTGGCGGCACTGCGTGACCACCTCGTGCAGGTTTCCTAGAGCTTATCTGCGATCGAACTGAAAGGGAGATGGCAGTTCATCGTCAGCCAGATGAGTTGTTTGCGGTGCTTGTGAAGCAGAGGATGTAACTGGCTCACTTGCTTTGCCGCCCAACTGCATCTCGTCAATCTTGCGGGCACGATTGCTGATCTTATCACCAGAGATCATGATCTGATCCAGATCCTTGTTGGTCTGGGCGAAGTGGTTTTGCAGTTTGGAGACGCGCTCTGTCAGCCGACCAACGTCCAGCAGCAGCTTGCCGACTTCTGCCTGAATGAGATGGGCTTGTTCGCGCATGCGGGCGTCGCGCAGTACGGACTGAATCACCTGCACGGCCAGAACCAGCAGGGATGGAGAGACGATCACCACCCGCAGACGGTGAGCTTTCTGCGTCAGATCCGGAAAGCCCTCGTGGATTTCGGCGAAGAGGCTTTCAGAGGGCACGAACATGAGTGCCGTGTCCTGCGTTTCACCCGGTAGCAAGTATTTGCCTGCGATATCTTCAAGGTGTTTGGAGATATCCTTTCGGAAACGGTTGGCTGCATCTTTCAGTTCTGGCTTGGTCTCCGCATCCTTGATGGCCGCAAAAGCCTCTAATGGGAACTTGGCATCAACCACCAGAGGCGGTGCACCCGTTGGCATATGGATCAGGCAGTCGGGGCGTGATCGGTTGGAGAGTGTGCTCTGAAACGAAAAGCTGGTTGGCGGCAATGCATCGTCAATGATGGCTTCCATACGGCCTTGTCCAAACGCTCCGCGAGACTGCTTATCATTCAGCACCATTTGCAGGTCTGTCACCTGCCCGGCCAGTTCACCCATGGTTTTGTTAGCTTTGTCGAGCAGAGCCATCCGCTCCTGCAGTCCCGTCAGGCTGGCATGGGTTTGGCGGTGGGTTTCCAGAACAGAGGCGCCCAGCGTTTTGCCAAGGCCATCCAGACGGTCATTCACCACACGCATCAGGTCTGACTGGCGGGAGCCAAACACCTCTGCCATGGTTTGCATGCGGCCGGTCATCTCGCCTTGAGAGCGCACCAGTTCCGCCAGAGCTGCTTCTGTATCCGCAGCCTGCTTTTGCTCCAACGCCGATGTAACGCGCACCCTGTTCAATTTTGCGCGCAAACCCATGATCCAGATGAGCAGCAGCAAGAACAAAAGACCGCCACCAATGATGGCTGCCTGAATGTATGAGAGGGTGAATGCACCGTATGTGAAGACTGTCTGTTCCATGAAACAAACATAGAACACTTTGCAAGCCCGCGATACCTCTCAGCTTTCTTGGATGCACTGCAACCCACATCCTTCAATTGATGGGGAGCCCTCTTAAAAACCTCTAGCCAAAAGCCTATAGTCAACGACTTGGCAAAGTTCCTATAAGAGGATATGAAGCCAGAACATCAATGTCAGCCGGCCTCATGTTGAGCGGACAGCTTTGCAACGAGAACAACTTCAAAAGTAATTATGACGATTCGCGAGATTAAATTTGTCCCGGAAGCCTGCCTTCGTGAGAAGTGCGCTCCGATTGAAGACATCAACGACGAAATCAGAACACTTGCCGACGACATGCTACAGACCATGTATGACGCGCCGGGCATTGGCCTTGCTGCGAGCCAGATTGGTGTGATGAAGCGCATGTTCGTTCTGGATGTTGCAGAGCGCGAAAGCGAAGAAGACGACAGCGTCGAAAAAGAGCCGATGGTTTTTATCAATCCTGAGATCACCTGGTCTTCTGAAGAAAAGAACACCTATCAGGAAGGCTGTCTTTCCATTCCTGGGATTTATGAGGATGTTGAGCGACCTGCCGAGGTTCGCGTCTCCTTCCTCAACATCGAAGGTGAGAAACAGGAAATTGAAGCTGGCGGCCTGCTGGCAACCTGCATTCAGCACGAGCTGGACCACCTGAACGGCGTTTTGTTCATTGACTATCTGTCTCGCCTGAAGCGTGACCGGATCGTCAAAAAGATGATCAAGCAGCAGAAGCAAGCCTGATCCATCTGGCGATGCATTTAGATTAAGCGGCCTTCAGCGGAGGCCGCTTTTTTATTGCTTTCTTTCTGACGACAGACGGGTCTGTTTCCCACGCATCTTTGCAGGAAAACCGGTTTCCACTTGCCGGAGATAGGCTATAAAGCAGCAACACAAAAATTACAGCAGGCAGGTCAGCTATGTCATTGCGCGTCATCTTCATGGGTACTCCCGATTTTTCCGTCCCAACTCTGATTGAGATTGTTGGGCAAGGTTGGGATGTGGTTGCGTGTTACTCGCAGCCACCACGCAAAGCCGGACGCGGCATGGAGCTGAAGAAGACACCGGTGCACGAAGCTGCTGAAAGCCTTGGCATTCCTGTGTTCACGCCAACTTCTCTGAAGAGCGAAGAGGAACAGGAACGGTTCCGCTCTTTTGAAGCAGATGTGGCGGTTGTGGTGGCCTATGGTCTTCTGCTGCCGAAAGCCATTTTAGAAGGTACCGAGTACGGCTGTCTGAATGGTCACGCATCTTTGCTGCCACGCTGGCGCGGTGCTGCGCCGATCAACCGTGCGATCATGGCGGGCGATAAAGCTTCTGGCATTCAGGTGATGCAGATGGAAGAAGGGCTGGATACAGGCCCAGTATGCATGTCTGAAACCGTTGCGATCACTGAGGATATGACTGCTGGCGAACTGCATGATCGCCTTTCTGGCCTTGGTGGTGACCTGATGCTGCGCGCGCTTTCTGCGCTGTCTCGTGGTGGTTTGGGTTCTACGCCTCAGTCTGAGGATGGTGTGACCTATGCCAAGAAGATCCAGAAAAGCGAAACCCGCATTGACTGGTCCCTGCCAGCAGAGCAGGTGCACAACCATATTCGCGGCCTTTCTCCTTTCCCAGGTGCGTGGTGTGAGATGGAACTGGGCGGCAAGAGCGCTGAGCGTGTGAAGATCCTGCGCAGCAGCCTTGCTGAAGGTTCTGGCACTGCTGGCGAGGTTCTGGTTGCAGAAGAAAGCACGCTGACCATTGCGTGCGGTTCTGGTGCGATCAAGCTGGTTCAGGTTCAGCGGGCAGGCAAAAAGGCTATGTCTACCGATGAATTTTTACGCGGCTCTAAGCTTAGTGCTGGAGACAAGGTTTCCTGACCCACCTTAATCAGATAGGCTTTTCTTAAGAGACACAAAAACACACGGAGGCGACATGGTTGAAGTCCAACAGTTTGGAGTGGATCAAGTTGATCTCCGTGGGCCAGAAAAGAAAGATGAGCCTGCGATCCTTTCGCTGCTGGTTCGGGCATTCGGGCAAAGCAATGAGGGTCGGCTGGTTGAGCGGCTTCGTGGTTGCGGTGCTCTGGTTCTGGAACGGATTGCGACGGATACTGATGGCAATCTTCTCGGTCACCTTGCATTCTCACGGGTGACTGGCACTGGTGAAGGTCACCGGCTGAAGATCAGCTGCCTTGCGCCGGTTTGTGTTGAACCTGCTGCCAAGAACAAAGGCGTTGGCACCAAGCTTATTCAGACGGCATTGGATGAGTTGCAGGGACTGGGTGAAGATCTTGTCCTCGTGCTTGGTGCGCCCGACTACTTCAACCGTTTTGGCTTTGACAGTGAACTGGCAAAGAAAGTGCAAGGGCCGTATGCCGGGCCTATCTTCATGGCGCTGCCATTTACTCAGGCGGGACGTGAGGAGCTTCCTGTTGAAGTGACCTATGCTACGCCGTTTCAGGAGTTTGAGTAGGTTCCGTTCCAGCCTTGTCACGAGGTCTGGCCTTGCTCATTCAAATCTGATAGTACAGCGCGAAATTTCCGATGCATCCTGCGGGCGATTGCCTGTGCTACAGTGCACGGGCTGAACAGCCTGCCGCTTAACCTTTGCAAAGAACAAGAATGCCGCGCTACAAAATTACCATTGATTATGACGGACGCCCTTTCGTTGGCTGGCAGCGTCAGGACAACGGCCCAACAGTTCAGGGTGTGATTGAGCGCGCAATCAAGTCTTTCACGGGTGAGACAGTGACCATTGGTGGCGCTGGCCGCACGGACTCTGGTGTTCATGCAACGGGTCAGGTGGCTCATCTGGATCTTTCCAAGGACTGGCCAGCAGAAACCGTCAAGAATGCGCTGAACTTTCATGCGCAGCCAGACCCCGTTGCTATCCTAGACTGTGAGAAGGCCGGGCTTGGCTTTGATGCGCGTTTTTCTGCCATCCGCCGTCATTACCGCTACAAGATTGCCAACCGCCTTGAGCCTCTGACGCATGACCGTGGTCTGGCCTGGTACGTGAAGCCGGAGCTGGATGCGGAAGCTATGAATGAAGCGGCGCAGGTGCTGCTGGGGCATCATGATTTCACGACGTTCCGCCATACGCGGTGTCAGGCGAAGAGCCCGTGGAAGACCATGGAGCGCATTTGCGTTTATCGCCAAGGCTATCACGTATTTCTGGAATGCAGTTCCCGCTCGTTCCTGCACAATCAGGTTCGTTCTATGGTGGGTAGTCTGCGTCTTGTAGGCGAAGGCCGCTGGACCAAGGATGATCTGAAAACTGCGTTGGAAGCATGCGATCGCAAGGCGTGTGGGCCTGTTGCCGTTCCTGAAGGGCTTTACCTCACTCAGGTGGACTATCGCACACCAGAAGAGGATGAAGCGTCTTTCCTCGCTTATCAGGATAGCCTGAAGAACGTTGGTGCTGATGAAGCGCCGGCGGATGAAGAAGACTAGGCTACTTTTCCCGACAGCTTAAAAAAGGAAACCGGAGGCCGTCCTCCTCCGGTTTGCCGATTTATTTTGCGTCTTCGAAGGTCACCACACGCTTGTAAAGGTGCCATGTGGTGTGGCCCAGCACTGGCAGTGTGACCAGCAGACCGATGAACGCAGGGATCATGGAGACCATCAGGATTGCCGTGATGAGCAGTCCCCACCCAACCATAACCACTGGACTTCCAGTTACGACCTTTACGCTCGTGATCATCGCAGTGACAAAGTCCAGTTCCGTATCCAACAGGATTGGAAAAGAGACCACGCTGACAGCAAACAGCAGGACTGCAAAGAACGCCCCCACAAGATGGCCCGCCGCAAGGAACAAGAGCCCGTCTGAGGTTTCAAAGATCGTCTGCGCGAACTGCACAAATGTGCCGTAGCCTTGCATCCCTAAGAAGAGTGCCAGTAGCAGGTGGACTTTAAACATCCATAGGAACTGGATGAAGATCACCACAAAGGCCATCCAGGCGATCTCACCACGCCGTTGCTCCCACATCAGAGTGAACAGGCCACTCATACGTGGTGTTTCCCCTGCCTGCAGCCGTCTGGAGACTTCATAGAGCCCAAGCGCTGCAAATGGGCCAAGCAACAAGAAGCCGCAGGCCAGCGGGTAGCTGATGTAGCTCATATCCACCCAGAACGAGAGCAATGTGACCAGTATTCCGCCAATCATAAAGAATGCGCCGAAGGTTAAGCCAATAGCCGGCGTTTTCACAAAGTCCAGAATTCCAAGCTTCAGGGAGCTTGTTATATCCTCCAAAGTAACCTGACGAACTATAGGTTTCGCCAGCTTGTTCTGCGGGTTTTGTGCACCCGCAGGTACAGTCAGATGATTGTCTGACATCCGTCCCTCCCAATTTTCCTCCACGTCAAGTGTGCGCGGAAACTCAGGTGAGCGCTACCGAAAATTTAAAGGGGCAAGCGAAAAACTGGGTTGATCAGGTAAACAACCGGTCAAACGAGGCGCTGATCAGGATGGAAAGCACCAGATCCAGCACGACAAGGCCGATGGAGATGGAGAATGTGCATCCACCAACAATGCGGGCGATCTGGAATCGGTACCACAGCACCCAGCCGACAATCGGGAATGTCAGCATGATCAGCAGAGCAGATGGGATCAACCCCGCCAGATAGAACAGATTGAGGAACGTCTGCGGTAACAGAATAAGCAGTGTGCTCCAGTTTCTGACGATGATGTAGGGGCCGTAGTTGCGCCCCAACCCCAGTGATCCAGCCAGAAGACTGACGACGATCGGAAAGGCAATCCAATCCACGAACAGCGAGATAGTTTTGCCGGTGTAGAACTGAGCGCCAGTTGCAACAACTTCTGTTGCCTCAGGCCCCATAACGGCCTGATGCTCAAGCATCAAAGCCTGCTCAGAGATCAGAGACAGAAAGTAAAAGGGCAGCAACAGGAAGATGACCAGAAAGGATCGCCAGAAGCCGTCTGCAGACAGATCAAACTGCTGCGCCGCTTCTGCCTCACCCTTCATGATCCTCCAGGATGCAATGCAGGACTGGCGAATTTCCTGAATGCCAAGAGCCATCACACCACCCTGTTCCTAATCAACTCAAGCCTGAAAGTAGTCTTGCAGGAAGCGGAGGTAGATGTCGGCGAGTTGCTCGATATCTGCCACTGCGACGTGCTCATCGACCTTGTGCATGGTCTGACCAACAAGGCCGAACTCGACTACAGCACAATAGTTCTTGATGAAGCGTGCATCTGAGGTGCCACCGCCGGTAGATAGCTCTGGCGTACGACCTGTGACTGTCTTGATGGAGTTGGACAGGGTCTGGATCAGCGCTTCGTCATGGGTCAGGAAGCTGTCCGTTGCTTCCTTGGCGTACTCAATGCTCCAATCAAGACCTTCTGGCGCTGCGTCGCTCAGAAGCTTGGTGACGTGCTCGCTCAGAGATTTGACGGACCACTGATCGTTAAAGCGAATGTTGAACTTCGCCATTACATGCGCCGGAATAACGTTGGTTGCTGTGTTGCCAACGTCGACGGTGGTGATTTCCAGATTGGATGGCTGGAAGCGCTCGTTACCTTTGTCCAGTTCCACCTCAGAGACTGCACTCAGCAGTTTGAGCATACCCGGTACAGGGTTGTCTGCCAGATGCTGATAGGCCACATGGCCCTGTGTGCCGTTGACCTTGATTGTGCCGGTCAGGGAGCCGCGGCGGCCCACTTTGATGGCATCGCCCAGAGCATCCGGGTTGGTTGGCTCACCAACAATACAGGCATCAAACTCATGCCCTTGCTCTTTGGCCCACTCCAGCAGTTTCACAGTGCCGTTGATGGCAGGGCCTTCTTCGTCACCAGTGATGAGGAAGGAGATCTGGCCCGGAATTCCGTCTGGATGCGCTTTCACATAGTCCAGAGCGGCGGCTGCAAACGCTGCAACGCCGCCTTTCATATCTGCCGTTCCACGACCGTGCAGCATGCCATCTGCGATGGTGCCGTCGAACGGGCCATGGGTCCATGCGGCTTCGTCGCCTACTGGCACAACATCGGTATGCCCTGCAAACACGAAATGCGGTTTGCCTGTGCCGATGGTGGCAAACAGGTTCTCGACGTCCGGTGTATCTTCATCGGCGAAGGTGACACGGGAAACATCGAAACCAGCGCCTGCAAGCAGGTTTTCGAGCGTGGAAAGAGCACCGCCTTCAGCCGGGGTGACACTTGGACAGCGGATAAGGTCGCGGCAGATCTGTACCGCAGGAGAAAGCGTATCAGTCATGCTCCGAGATTTAGCTGTGCTGTGCCAGATGGTCAATCACGAGTTGCCAGCACTTCGTGAATTTCACTGGCCTATAACACCGCAAAATCTCAACAGAGACGCTTACTTTTTGGGTTTGATCGGGCGACTGTTGGAAGTTGGGCCGTATCTGTTCGGGCCTTGCTCGCTTTTCAGGAAGCCAACGACGATTGGCACAAGCAGATTGAGGAAAGGCAGGAACAAGGTCAGCGCCACGAAACCCGTGATTCCACGATCCTGCAGACGCTTGATCACAAGCATAAACACCATAAAGTTCGTAAGGAGTATCAGCGGAAACAACAGCGGGTTTGTTGCCAACATATCGTTGTAAACCTGCGCCAGTGTGAGGTCTGCTGCATCACTTTCGTTGTAAGTCAGCGAGCCTGCTGTCACACTCACAGCAATGTACATCACACAGAAGATCAGCGCGATTGCGAGCCAGTATACGCCTTTGGAGATTCGTCCAAACGGGTTGAAAAACAACCAAAACAGGTTTGTTTTCGGGCTATTTTGCTCTGGCATTATCTGATCACTTAAAGCAGCTGCCTGATGGTTAAGCGGCTGGGCTGCTTTAATCCCTCATGTTCTTGCGTGTTGTTATCCGAAAACCGTTCCCCACCTTACGGGAATACGCTTTAAGAAATTTCAGTTCGCAAGGATGTACGCATAATGAGAGCTGCTTTCAAGAGGGAGGCGGCCGCAAGACACAAGTGGCGGGGAAGATAATCTCCCGCCACGGTACAAAATGCATGTTTCAGAGTGTGTTAGCCTGTCAGGAACCGACAGTCACAGTATCGAGATATCCGCTGAGTGCCTTGGTGCAATTGGTGCCCAAATCACCGACAGCATAACCGCCTTCCATCACGAACAGTGTTGGTTTGCCCAGTCTGGCAATGCGGGCGCCTATTCTGGAGAAGTCATCTGTTTTCAGTTTGAACTTGGAGATCGGGTCTTTCTCATAGGGATCCATGCCAAGGGAGACAATGATCACGTCCGGCGCGAACTTCTCGATGCTTCGGCAAGCATCTTCCATGGCTTCAGCCCACTCGACCCAAGAGGTTCCATGGGGAAGTGGGTAGTTGTGATTGTACCCTGCCCCCTCTTTCAGGCCACGCTCGTTGGCATGGCCCAGATAGTAAGGAAACTCCACTTTTGGATCTGCGTGAATGGATAGGAACTGGACGTCGGCACGATCATAGAAAATCGCCTGTGTTCCATTGCCGTGGTGGTAGTCCACGTCGAAAATCGTGACTTTGCCTACGCCCTGATCGCGCAGATGCTGGGCTGCAATAGCGGCGTTGTTTAGGAAGCAGTAGCCGCCATAGAGGCGGCGGTGGGCGTGGTGTCCCGGAGGACGGCAGAGCGCGAATGCGGAGTTATCACCGGAGAGAAGCAGATCCGCCCCGGTCAAAGCCGTTTCTGCGCTCTTGCGCGCTGCAGTCCATGTGTGAGCCCCCATGGGGGTGCCAGCATCAAACGAATAGAAACCGAGCTTGCCATCAATCTGATCGGGGACGATATCGTGCCTCAAGCCATGGACGGGCCAGACAAACGGGAAGACTTCCTCTTCAGTGCGCCCTTCTGCCAGCCAGAGCTGCCAGAAATCCAGCAGGAACGTGACATAGTCCGCGTCATGGACTTTGAGGATTGGGTCCAGAGAAAAATCGTTGGGAGCAAGAACCTCTCCGAACTGCGCTTTCTTGATGTGCTCAAGAACGATTTCGGCGCGAGAGGGGATCTCGTTGGCAGGTACCAGTTTCCCATCCGAGATTTCTTTGGTCGGGGCATGCAACAGCTGATCAGGCGAAAAGATAGTCTTCACTGTTATCGTCCTTTACAACGCCTGATGTGCGACTCTCCTCAGCACATCAGATGAAACGGTATTCTGTTATTTGCAGGTAGTGCTCAGTAGGTTGAAGCGTGGAACACGCAAACTCCTCGTGGTTTGGGCTATCAGGCCAGCATTGCGGCTCAAGGCACAGGCCAGCACGTGGGCCATACGTTTTGCCGTTAAAGCCCGGAACAGGTGTGTTCAGCGAGCTGCCATCGTAAAACTGAATGCCCGGCTCGGTTGACCAGACTTCCATCTTAATCTGGGTTTCAGGCTCAAACACGACAGCGGACAGCTCTGGCTTTTCCAGACGGGACTGGCGAAGGCAGAAGTTGTTGTCAAAACGACTGTCCTGCTCATCCTGCACCTGACGCATTTCGCGGAAATCGTAGGCGGTGCCAGCCACATCAACGATTTCGCCAGTTGGAATCAGCTCATCGGAAACTGGCAGATAAGAGCGGGCTGGGATCATGATCTGGTGTTTAGTCACGTCTTCATGATCACCCAGATTGAAGTAGCTGTGGTGTGCTGGGTTCAGCAGGGTCGGCTTGTCTGTGGAGCCGGAAAACTCGATGCGCAACGTGTTGTCTTTGGTGAGGGTATAGCGGCATGTGATCTGGACAGTGCCCGGGTAGCCTTCTTCCCCGTCCGGGGATTCCAAAGAGAGCAAAACGCTGTCTTCGCTAGCTTCTTCGATGGTCCAGATGCGGTGGGCAAACCCTGTATGACCGCCGTGGAGATGGTGACGTCCGCCTTCGTTGACGGAGAGTTGGAACTCGTCATCACCAATTGAGAAGCAGCCGTTTGCAATGCGGTTGGCGCAGCGGCCTGCGGTGGCGCCCATGTGTGGGGAGTGAAGTTCGTAGTCGCGCAGATTGTCGAAGCCGAGCGTTAGGTCGCGGTCTCCCAGTTGCAATCTGCGTACTGTGGCTCCGTAAGTGAGGATGCTTGCGGTCAGATCTCCGCCGTGCAGTGTCACTTCCTTCACAGTTTCTCGGTTTTCCAGCTCACCGAAATCACGAATAGCCACTGCTTTCCCTTTCAATTGCAGACCTGCCTTCCCCTCAGGTCACCGTTACACTACCAACCTCCTATGAAACGAGAATTAGTACAAGCAAGACAAAAGGATACCGCCCTTTGAAGGGCCGTACGCAGCAGGATTTATTTTTTTGCTTATCTTGGTGTAATCACTAGCTCTTTGTTGCCGAGCGTGATTTTGCCAAGCCTGTTCAACGCAGACATCCCTAGAAGCACCTGCGAGAGCGCTTCATCTTTAAGGATCAGACTTTTAACGTTGCGTATATGAATTGAGCCCAAATAGAGATTTGAAATTGAGGCTGTTGCACCAGAGGTGATGCCGTTGGCCGTGCGCACCTCAACAGTGAAGTCTTCATTGCGTACACGGATGCCAGCTTTACGGGCGATGCTGTAAGGAATTGCGAGCAGACTCGCGCCAGTATCGATCAAAGCCTCGGTCTTATGACCGTTGATCTTGATGGAGGCCATGAAGTGGCCATTGGCGGCTTTTCTGATCCGGGTCGTGCGTTTGGTTGTCTTGGTCGGCTGGGCGTCAGGCTTAGGTTCGTGGACCTCAACAACACCTAGCAAACGCTCTTCCAGCACCTTTGGTACGATCAGTGCGGCGCAAACAACAACAACCATGACCCAGATATATCGTTGCACGTGCTCCCCCGCTCCCTTTGGACAGCATAGCATCCCGGTCTTTCGCCGTGTTCAGAGATCGCTCAGCGTTTTGCCCATTACTTTTCATAGGTATACAGCCGAGCCAAAGAGAAAGGCAAGAATTCTAATTAAAAACCGAAGAATTCCGGAGATCTACCTGGTCATCAGGTACAGGCGATTGCAGCAGCAAATTCTGTTAGGCGGGTTCTGTTGAGGCGACCATTGACGCGGACACCGCTGCAGACATCGACACCGTATGGCTTCACAGTTTCAATCGCTTCGATGATGTTTTGCGGCGTGAGACCTCCAGCAAGGAAGACAGGCACGTCCAGCTTTTCAACGATATGACGGCTCAGGTCCCAGTTGTGGGTTCGGCTTGTTCCGCCCAGTTCATTTTCCGAGGGGCGACCAGAATCGAGCAGGACCGCATCAGCAACGCGGCCATATTCCTGTGCAATTTCAAAGGAGTATTCGTCTTCCACATGAACAACCTGAACGATGCGCGTGCTTGCAGGGAGATCAAGACGTAGCTCCTGATATTCGCCGGGGTCGATTGGGCTGACGATCTGGACTGTGTTGGTTCCGCAGGTCAGCACATGTTCGACGATTTCCCGTGCCGTGGTGCGGGATGTGAGGAGCCAGGTGGCGACGGCAGGGGGGATTTGCCGGGCGATATTGAGAATGAGATCATCCTCGATCACACCGGGACCTGAAGGCATGTGCGCGACAAGGCCAACGGCATCTGCACCACAAGCAACAGCTGTGGCTGCTTCACCAGATGTTGAAATACAGCACACTTTCAGACGGGTACGAGCATTGTTTGGCATTCCATCATCCCCTTCCGCGTATCGCCTTTAAACGGCATGCACCTCATAAGGGACGAATACACAGTTTTGCGGTGCGTATCGTCTCCGGTATTTCTGTCTGTATTTCTTGAGTGTCCCTACAAGAAAAAAGCGCCAGACCTGAGGTCTGACGCTTATAAACCAAGAAAGTTTATTTTGTACCGTACATCCGGTCACCGGCATCGCCCAGACCCGGTACGATGTAGCCCTTCTCGTTGAGCTTTTCATCGATGGATGCGGTGTAGATTGGCACGTCCGGGTGCGCTTCGTTGAAGCGTGCAACACCTTCAGGAGCTGCCAGCAGACATACGAACACCATGTTCTTCGCGCCGCGCTTTTTCAGGCGCTCAACAGCGGAGATCGCGGAGTTTGCAGTTGCGAGCATTGGGTCAACAACGATCACCAGACGCTCGTCCAGTTCCTGTGGTGCCTTGAAGTAGTATTCAACTGCTTCCAGAGTCTTCGGATCACGGTAGAGACCGATGTGTGCAACACGAGCGGACGGGATCAGTTCCAGCATACCTTCCAGCAGGCCGTTACCAGCGCGCAGGATGGATGCGAAGCAGAGCTTTTTACCAGCCAGAACAGGTGCTTCCATTTCAGCGACAGGTGTGTCGATGGTCTGGGTGGTCATCTTCAGGTCGCGTGTTACTTCGTAGCACAGCAACAGAGAGATTTCGCGCAGCAAGCGGCGGAAGTCCTGCGTCGGAGTTGTTTTTCTCCGCATGTGGGTCAGCTTATGCTGGACAAGCGGGTGTGCGATTACGGTTGCGCCGGACATCGTGTTCCTCTTTTTCAACCCTGTCGGGTCTTTTATGTGCACCTGCCGTTTGTCAGCATGTACATGGCAGTGCGTGTCTTATGTTCGGCACCCGATATGGCCGGGTGCAATTGACTTCAGGTTATAGATCAAAAAACCGTTCCATCACTGATAATCATCAGGGGTGGAGATCCATCACCTCGTTTTTCAAGGGCAATCTGTCGTCCTGCTGCCCAGGAGCCACCTTCCAGCACACATGCCAGTGGAAGCTGGTCCCGAGAGACAGACAAATCTGCCCGAATCCAATCGGCGAGCTTATCGAGGAGCGCGATCGTCAGGGCTCTCCATTCAACAACCAGCTCGCTACTTACTTCGTGCTTGTTCAAGGACTGTTGTGGGTCTTTCAGGCGCAGCACGCCTGTGTCCAGAAACAGTCCGCCGTTGCGATACTCAGCAAGGCCAGTCAAACCATCAATGTTTGCCATCTCAATACCAGCCCACGAGAGAGGTTCAACTAAAGAATAGGCAATCCATTGAGAAAGTTTGTGAAGAGGCACCAGATTGTCAGTTTTATCCTGAGCTGTGACCTTTGAGTGGCGCCAAGTGTCGCCCAGGATCACACCATCAATCTGCTCACGGTTGGGCCAGATCGGTCCCAAACCATCCAGAACCACTTCCAGAATACGCTCAGCGTCCAGAGGTCCGCTTTGCCCTTCTTCATAGAGGACATCGAACAGCCCACCCGGACGTGGCTCATCTTCCTTGCCAAACAGATCGTCACGGAGAGAAACGGCCTCTCCCAGACGGTTCAGCAAAGACAATCTGCCATCCAGCCCGATGAGCTGGTTCTTGTCTGTGACCTGAAGACCCTCTGCGAGTTCGTCTTTGTCCAGGCGAAACAATGTGACGGCATCTGCCCGGAGTGGGTCCAGCGGTTCATCGGAGAAGAAACCAGCAGAGAACATGGCCAGTGAGCCGATTGCCAGACCCTCAGAGTGCCTGAATGTCTCGCCGGTGATGGCTTCGCGGTACTTCCAGTTTTCGCCTGCAGCGGCATCCAGAAGGGCTGAGACAATCGCTAGGTCAAATGCGGCGCGGCCCATGCCCTGCACGTCTGAAAAGCGGCGCGCACCGGCCAGCATGGCCCAACGGTCGATACCGCCGGTTTCAAAATGGCGCCAACGCGCATGAAACGGGATCTGCCTGTCAGGATAGCTGTTGTCGGTTGCTGCCAGCGTTCTGCGGGCGGCTTCCGCGAGGTGCGAGAGATCGACGGCAAAGTGCTCAAGTTCGCCCTGCAATCCCAGCTCTAAAAGCATGTGTGAACGTTCACGTACAGCTTTTGCGTTGAGCAAGGACAAAGCCTGCGATGCTTGCATCTCCATCTTCGTCGTTTCCTGTCGTTTTGCCATGTGAGGCCCGAAAGCACTCGTGTTTCTGGTTTGCCGGAGTGGTCTTATGCAATATCAGCCCGAAGCCTAAATTGCCCCCGTGGCCTACACTATAAAGCCCGCACCTTTTTATGGAGGTACGGGCTTTTTTCAAGCTACGCTCTGAGGTTTTGAGCATAAGAAACCCGGCTATGCCAGTTTTCCCGCTTATGCACACTCAACTCAAGCAAAAACTCATGCTTCTTCAGTTAAAGTGTCCAAACGCTTTAGAAGAACAGCACGGGTTTCCTCATCCACGAAGGCTGCTTCCAGCGCGTTCTTCGTGATAGATTTCTGGATGTCGCGGGTCCAACCAAACACACGAGAGGTTTCCACGTATTCGTGGCCAAGAGTGGTGTGGAAGAATGGCGGATCATCGGAGTTCAGGGTGATGCGGACACCAGCCTGACGCAGCATGTTCACTGGGTGGAAGCGCAGGTTGGAGTAAACACCAAGCGCAATGTTAGAGTGCGGGCACACCTCAAGGGTGATTTCCTCATCCACCAGACGCTGAACCAGTGCTTCGTCTTCTACAGCGCGGACACCGTGACCAACACGAGTGATCTTCAGGTAATCCAGTGCATCACGGACGCTTTCAGCTCCGCCGAACTCACCCGCATGTGCGGTTAGGCCCAGACCTGCTTCGCGCGCCATTGCGAAGGCTTTTTCGAAGTCCTTCGCAGGGCCGATACGCTCATCGCCTGCCAGACCGAAACCGGTGACCATTGGGTGTGGGTTGTCGATGACGGCTTTGATTGCGCCTTCAACGGACTCAGCACCTTCATGGCGTACGCCAAGTGGGACGAGGCGGCCTTCGATGCCGGTGTCTGCTTTTGCGCGCTCAAGGCCAGCGACAAGGCCTTCCAGATAGGACTGGTAGCTCAGGCCAGCTTTGACAGCGTGGTCCGGGGAGATGAACACTTCCGCGTAGATCACGCCTTCAGCGGCCAGCATTTTGTAGTAGGTTTCAGCGAGTTCTGCGTAGTCGCCAGGGCGACGGAACAGGGATGCGGCTACATCGTACTGCTGAATGAAGGTAGTAAAATCATGCCAGCTGTAGGCTCCGTTGGTGTCGAACAGATCACCCAGATCTACATCATAGCGTTGAGCCAGCTTTCTTACGAGCGTTGGAGGTGCAGCACCTTCAATATGACAGTGCAGTTCAGCGCGTGGCACCACATTCTGCTTTGGTCTCATTTCTTAAAATCCGTGCATTGGCTTGTCTTTAGCCCGAACAATCCAGTTATCGTCCGACCACTTTGCTGTACCGTCTACCATATGAACTGCATAGGCGTGACGGGATTTGTCAGAGCGGTTCGGAGCTGACTTGTGCGGCACCAGTCCGTGAAGGATGACGAGGGTTCCTTTCGGGGCGACCAACGGTGCAGCGTCTTCCTCAGATTTTTCGAGTGGGGTTTCGTCTAGGGTTTCCATCACGAGGGCTTCGCCGTTGTAATGGAAGCGTTTGCGCAGTGGCCCTTTGTGGCCGCCTGGAACGCCATACAAACCACCATTGGTTTCATCCGCATCTTCCAAAGCGAACCAGAAGCCTGTGCAGGTCAACGGCGCTGTATGGAGGAAGGTGGAGTCCTGATGGTTGTTTACTTCGCCACCAATGTGCGGTGGCTTGAAGATGTACATGGACTGCGCGAGCAATGGCTCTACCAGTCCAACATCTTTTGCAACACGTTCCATCTTGGGGGAACGTGAGAACTGTTCAAACACAGGATCGTAGTCATGGAGGGCATGGCCCACCTTGTTCAACGCCTGATGCTTGTCCTTTGTCAGAGCACCATTCTCATCAAATGCCTCAGCCTCAAAGAAGAAACGGATTTTATCGCCGCTTTCGCGGAAGTAAGCGTCCTTCGCATGGGATTGGGCATTGGTTTCGAAAACGGACGCAACCGATGACGGGTCGAATTCATCAATCAGTTGGTTCATGCGTGCTTTGAGCTGATCGCATTCTTCCGGAGATGCAAATCCTTCAAGAACTAGGAAGCCATCTTCTTCAAACGCCTTCTTCATCTCCGGCGTTAAGCTTCCATCTTGCTGTGCAGTAAACTTGCGAGCCTGCATGCTGCATTCCCCTCTAATGTAACACGACGGATGCCTCTCCCTGCATCCTTACCATTTGCAAATCATAGGCAATTCGGAAATATATCGCGGTACACTAAACCGGGCAAACAGAGCTTGCCCGGCTTATTTTCAAATATTCCGGCTGGATCTACAGAAAACTCTTTCCGTTTTCGCCAGCTGAAATGCCAAGATGCTTGGCAACAGACTCTCCGATATCAGCAAAAGTCGGGCGTTTTCCGATGTCGGAACCCTGCTCGCCTTTCACCAGAGCCAGCACAGGCACGTGCTCGCGGGTGTGGTCTGTGCCTTTCCAGGTTGGGTCACAACCATGGTCAGCAGTCAAGACCAGCAGGTCGCCGTCGTTCATCTTTTCGATCATCTCTGGCAGACGCTTATCGAAGTGTTCCAGAGCTGCGGCATAACCCGGCACGTCACGGCGGTGGCCGTAGAGCATGTCGAAGTCAACGAAGTTAGAGAACACAAGGTCTCCGTCTTTCGCCAAGTCCATTGCTTCCAAAGTGCGGTCAAAGAGCTGGTCGTTGCCAGCGCCCTTCAGCAGTTTGGTGATGCCCTGAGCTGCATAGATGTCAGAGATCTTGCCGACTGCAATCACCTGACGACCAGCGTCTTCCAGACGGTCCAGAACAGTTGGCGCCGGAGGAAGAACAGAATAGTCGCGACGGTTTGCAGTACGCTCGAAGCCAGCTTCTTTAGATCCAACAAATGGACGGGCAATCACACGACCGATGTTGTAATCGTCCACCAACGTGCGGCACTTCACGCAGAGGTCCAGCAGGCGCTCAAGGCCAAAGCTCTCTTCGTGTGCTGCAATCTGCAGAACGCTGTCCGCAGAGGTGTAGATGATTGGCTTGCCGGTTTTGACGTGCTCTTCACCGAACTCTTCAATAACGACAGTACCGGAACCATGTGTCAGGCACAGAACACCTGGCAGTTCACCCACTTCGATGATCTTTTCGACCAGCTCAGCAGGGAAAGATGGGTTTTCATCCGGGAAGTAGCCCCAGTCGAAAGTGACTGGTACGCCAGCGATTTCCCAGTGACCGGATGGTGTGTCTTTGCCGTTGGAAACTTCAGCAGCAAAACCCCAATGAGATTCTGGAGTGCCGGAGAAATCCAGGCCTTTAACGTCTTTGCCAGTGGATGCACGAGCGGCAGCGCCCAGTCCAAGACGATCCATGTTAGGCAGAGACAGAGGACCGCTGCGCAGACCTTCTTTATCGCCTTTACCTTCTGCACATGCATCGGCAATGTGACCGAGGGTGTCGGAGCCGACATCGCCAAACTTGTCAGCGTCGTCGGCTGCGCCGATACCGAAGCTGTCGAGTACACACATAATTGCGCGTGGCATTCGCGTTTCCTTAAGTCTTTGGAGGACAGCTCTCAGTCAGATAATGTCTGCTCTAATGAGGTGAGAGGCTGTCCTGCCAGTTAATTATAGCTGCGCTGATTAAGGCGCAATACGGTCACGGATGGTGTCGAACTCTTTGACGTCCGCTGCAGAACCGAAGGTGTAAGCATCACGCAGAACTTTCTCTGCACGCTCTACCTGATCTTCGGTGTGTGCATGGATGATAGCGATTGGAGTTTCGCTATCTACGGATGTGCCAACACCAGCGATGTCTGTGAGGCCAACAGCTGGATCGATTTCGTCCGCTGCTGCACGACGACCACCGCCGAGTTCAACAACTGCAAGACCAACTGCACGTGCATCAACACCAGTAACCAGAGACGCTTCCGGCATGTAAACTGGACGCTGGATCGGAGCCTTCGCAAGGTATGCTTCTGGCTTCTCCATGAAGTCGTTAGGACCGCCGAGTTCACCGACCATCTTGCCGAAGAGTTCAGCTGCCTTACCGGAGGTGAAGGCTTCTTCCATCTTCTTTTTACCGTCATCAACGGAGTCAGCAAGACCTGAGTTAGCAAGACCTTCTGCACCAATTGCAACGGTCACATCCCACAGACGGTTGTCGACGTGGGTGCCTTTCAGGAAGTCTACAGCGTTCTGAACTTCGATCGCGTTACCAGCTGCAGATGCCAGAGACTCGTTCATATCTGTCAGCAATGCGGTGGTTTTAAGACCAGCGCCGTTTGCAACAAGAACGAGGCTTTCAGCCAGAGCTTTTGCGTCTTCGTAGTTCGCCATGAATGCGCCGGTGCCCCACTTAACGTCGAGAACCAGAGTTTCAAGGCCAGCTGCCAGTTTCTTGGAGAGGATGGACGCGGTGATGAGATCAATGCTCTCAACAGTCGCAGTCACATCACGGATACCGTAGAAGCGCTTGTCAGCAGGTGCGAGGTCGCCAGTCTGGCCGATGATTGCACAACCAACTTCACGAACAACCTTGCGGAACAGTTCGTTGGATGGTTTTGCAGAGTAGCCAGGAATGGTTTCCAGCTTGTCCAGAGTACCACCGGTGTGGCCGAGGCCACGACCGGAGATCATTGGAACTGCAGCACCGTTTGCAGCCAGTGCAGGTGCCAGCATCAGAGACACGTTGTCGCCAACACCACCAGTGGAGTGCTTGTCAACGATTGGTGCTTCGATGTCGGACCAGTCGAGAACGTCACCGCTGTCGCGCATGCCGAGGGTCAGAGCGACGCGCTCGTCAACGCTGAGACCTTTGAAGAACACAGCCATTGCCAAAGCAGCAACCTGTCCTTCAGTTACGCTGTTATCGGTGATGCCCTTTACGAAGAATTGAATTTCTTCTGCAGTCAGGACTTCGCCTTCACGTTTCTTACGAACGATTTCTTGAGGAAGCATATCAGTAGGTCTCTTTAGTGTCGTTATCACGGCCTTCGATGCCAGCGAGCACTGCGTCGAGCAGGCCACTTGCGCCGAAACGGAACGTTGCTGAAGATACCCAGTTGCTGCCCATCAATTCGTCAGCCAGTTTCAGGTATTCAGCTGCTTCTTCTACAGTGCGCACACCACCAGCTGGCTTGAAGCCAACTACACGGTGATCTTCCTTGGAAGTTTCACGCAGAACATTGAGCATGATTTCTGCAGCTTCGAGAGTTGCGTTGACTTTCACCTTGCCTGTGGAGGTTTTGATGAAGTCTGCACCCTGCGCAATAGAGATTTCAGAAGCCAGGTGGATCAGACGAGGATCCTTCAGCTCACCGGTTTCAAGGATAACCTTGAGCTGTGCTGGAGCAGGAATTGCGTCACGAACCTGTTTAATCTGATCTTCAGCGAAACCGCGACGGCCTTCTGCGAATGCGCGATATGGCATGACGAGGTCAATTTCGTCCGCGCCGTCAGCGAGAGCTTGTTTGGTTTCTTCGATCACTGCTGCTGTGTCTTCACCGCCAGCCGGGAAGTTTACAACGGTTGCGATGCGAACCGGAGAGTTCTTCAGCAGTTCAGCTGCCTGCTTAATAAAGCGAGGCCAGATGCAGATGGCTGCAGTGTGTCCGTAAGGTGTAGAGGAGCGCTCAATAAGTGCTGCTACATCTTCTGCGGTGCAGTCATCGTTCAGGTTGGTTAGATCGATAAGTCCTAGAGCACGCTTTGCTATTTCTTTTGTTGATGCTTCGGTCATTTTGCCAGTTTCCTTCAAGCCATGTTTTTGAGGAAGGCACGCAAAATCTTTTTGATCTTGGCCGCTCCAAGCGGGGCCATTTCCTTGGTTTCATCATGAGAGAGGCCGTGGGCTTGTAGGCCAGCTCCCATATTGGTGATGGTGGAGATTGCTGCGACGCGCATGCCGAGGAAGCGAGACATAATCACTTCCGGTACGGTGGACATGCCAACGGCATCAGCACCGAGCACCTGAGACATGCGAATTTCTGCCGGGGTCTCGAAAGACGGACCGGAGAACCACATGTAGACGCCCTCTTCGAGATCTTCACCAACTTCAGCAGCTGCTTTTTTGAGCTGCTCACGAAGCTCTGGGTCGTATGCGGCGGAAAGATCGAGGAAACGACTCTCGTCTTCTTCGCCGATGAGCGGGTTCAGACCAGACCAGTTGATGTGGTCATTGATCAGCATTGGAGAACCCGGTTTGATGTTTTCACGCAGGGAACCTGCAGCGTTGGTTGCAACAATTGTTTCACAGCCAAGTGCTTTGAGGGTCTCAAGCGGAGTGCGCATGACGGATGGGTTGCCGCTCTCATAGTAGTGTGCACGACCGGACAGAATAACAACCGGAACACCTTCCAGAGTGCCTGCAACCAGCTCACTTGCGTGCGCAGTAACAGAAGAGACAGGGAAACCGGTGAGGCGGTTGTATGGAACGCGTACTGCGTCTTCCACTTCCTCAGCCAGGGAACCCAGACCAGAACCGAGGATCATCCCAACTTTGTAATCACCTGGGCGAGCAGCGCGTACAATTTCCGCTGATTCCTTACCAAATCCGCTCATAATCAATCCTCAATCTGTTCATTCAATTCAAAGCCAGCAGGCAGCAGTTCTTCCATGGTGAAGGTTTTACGCAGACCTTCGAGGTTGGCTACATGGATCTTGATCTGCTTGTTGCTCGCAAATTCCGAAAGTTTTTGACGACAACCACCACATGGTGTGCACAGCGCGGCGTCTGCCAGAACTACAACTTCATCAATCTTGGAAGAGCCACCGCGGATCATTGCCGCGATTGCTCCACCTTCAGCACAGGTGCCTTCCGGGTAGGCGCCGTTTTCGACGTTACACCCGGAGACCACTTTGCCATCAGAGGTGAGCAACGCAGCGCCCACCTTGAAGTTGGAGTATGGCGCATAGGCGGTTTCTCGCGCCGCCTTTGCTTCTTCGAAAAGCTTGTCAAATGCGCTCATTATTATTGTCCTTATGTACGCTCTTTAACGTAAGGGATACCAGATGCCTTCGGTGGGATTGCGCGACCGATGAAGCCGGCAAGAAGAACCACAGTCAGCACGTACGGCAGAGCCTGGAAGACCTGAACAGGCACTTCACCAATTCCAGGAATTTCCTGGCCCTGAAGACGGATTGCCAATGCATCAAGGAAGCCGAAGAGGAGACAGGTGAACATGGCGTTCACTGGCTTCCACTTAGCGAAGATAAGAGCTGCCAGAGCAATAAAGCCCTTACCCGCACTCATGTCCTTAATAAAACCAGCGCCCTGCGCAACAGACAGGTAAGCACCGGAGAACCCGCAGAGAATACCACAGATGATTGTCGCACGGTAACGTAGCAGTGTTACTGATAGACCCGCAGTATCAGCAGCGGAAGGGTTCTCGCCTACTGCGCGAAGACGCAGGCCGAAGCGTGTTCTGAACACGATCCACCAGGTCAACGGTACGGCAGCGAAGGATGCATAAACCAGGATGTTGTGACCGGAGATCAGATCTGCATAGATCGGGCCGAGCACAGGGACGTTCGCCAGAGTATCGGCGAATGGCAATGTAATGCTTTCAAAGCGTGTTGCTGGAGACAGCGCCGGAGTCCGACCACCTTGAGAGAACCATGCCTGACCAAGCAATACGGTCAGACCAGCTGCAAGGAAGTTGATCGCCACGCCAGACACCACCTGGTTACCGCGCTGGCTGATGGATGCATAACCATGCACCAGAGCCAGAAGAACGGAAACGATGATGCCCGCAAGAAGGCCGATCCATGGGCTCTGGAAAACGTAGGCCGCTGCAGCTGCTGCGAATGCAGCGCCGAGGATCTTACCTTCCAGACCAATGTCGACGATACCGGAACGCTCTGAGAACAGGCCAGCAAGGCACGCAAACAGAAGAGGAGTTGACAGGCGGAATGTACTGTCGAGAACAAGAATGATTGTGTCTAACATGTCCGTCTCCTTAAGCTTCTGCTGAGTGTGAAGAGAAGCGATCGAAGAACGCTACGACTGCTGGGCGGAACATATGCTCAAGTGCACCAGCGAAGAGAATAACCAGGGCCTGAATGACCACGATCATGTCGCGTGAGATTGTTGGGATTTCGAACGCCAGTTCTGCGCCGCCCTGATAGAGCAGACCGAAGAGCATGGACGCAAGGATAATCCCGATCGGATGTCCTCGTCCCATCAGCGCAACCGCGATACCAACGAAGCCAGCACCACCAGCGAAGTCGAGAAGCAGGCGTGTCTGCTCACCCATCACAACGTTAATGCCCATCAGACCAGCTAGTGCGCCGGAAATCAGCATGGTTACAACGGTGATGCGAACCGGAGAGATACCAGCGTAAGACGCTGCATCAGGGTTCTTACCAAAGCTGCGGATTTCGTAGCCGAGCTTGGTGTGCCAGATGAGAAGCCAGACAACCACACAAACTGCGAGAGCCAGGAAGAACGCCAGATTCACAGGAGACTGACCGAAGTCGAAGCTTGTGAAGACGTTTCTGAGCAGCGGAAGCTGACCGCCTGCCTCGAAGTTACGGGAGGAAGGAGACATGGTGCCCTGAGGGATCAGGACGTTAGACAGCAGGTACACCATCAGCGCGGATGCGATGAAGTTGAACATGATTGTCGTAATAACAATGTGGGATCCGCGCTTTGCCTGCAGATACGCTGGGATGAATGCCCAGGCTGCACCGAAGAGCGCGCCGCCTGCAATCGCAAACGGGAATGTGATCCACCATGGAACGAAGCGGTCCATAGCAAGACAGACCAGAGCGATACCCAGACCACCTACGTAGGCCTGACCTTCACCACCAATGTTAAACAGACCAGCATGGAAAGCGACTGCCACAGCCAGACCGGTAAAGATAAAGTTTGTTGCGTAGTACAGGGTGTAGCCGATGCCTTCACCGTAACCCAGAGCGCCCCATACAAGCCATTTAACAGCTTCGAACGGGTCTTCGCCAATTACTACAACCACCAAGCCAGAAACGATGAATGCCGCGATCAGGTTGAGGGCCGGTAGCAGACCATAATCAACCCAACGAGGAAGTTGCCCCTTACTCATTTCTGTGTTCCCCCAAATGTCAGGTCAAAGCAAATATTATTGTGAAACAGGTTGTTCATGATCATTCTGCTGCCTCTTGATTGACACCAGCCATGAGGAGACCAAGATCCTGCTCTGTTGCTTCGGCCCCACGCTCACCGACCACGTTGCCATCAAACATGACAATGATGCGGTCTGAGAGAGAGCGAATTTCGTCTAGTTCTACGGATACGAGAAGGACTGCTTTGCCTTGGGCACGCATGTCCATGATCCGGTTATGGATGTACTCAATCGCACCGATATCAACACCACGGGTTGGCTGACCAATCAGCAGAACGTCCGGGTCGCATTCGATTTCGCGTGCCAGAACAATTTTCTGCTGGTTACCGCCTGAGAATTTCGCGGCTGCCATTTCAGTGGTCGGAGGACGGATGTCGTACTTCTCGATGCGTTCGTTTGCTTCCTTGCGGATCGCGCCCTTATCGAGGAACAGACCTTTTGAGTACTTTGGTTCGCGGTGGTAGCCGAGAATGGAGTTTTCGTACTCAGCGAACGCGTTGATCAGGCCCATGCGGTGGCGATCTTCCGGCACGTGGCTCATGCCGCGCTGGCGCATCTCTGCTGCATCGTGTGCTTCGGAGAGGTCCAGTTTTTCGCCAACCAGTTCCATCTTACCGCTTTCAGCGCGGGTAATGCCGGAGAGAGCTGCAAGAAGCTCTGACTGACCGTTACCGGAAACGCCTGCGATACCAAGAACTTCACCTGCGCGAACTTCGAAGGATACGTCCTTCACACGCAGAACACCGCGCTCATCGCGTACGTTGAGGCCTTCCACTTTTAGGAGAGGTTTGCCAACTTCCACTTCAGGCTTATCAACTTCGAGGAGAACACTGCGGCCAACCATGAGTTCGGCCAGTTCTTCCATGGAAGTTTCAGCAGTTTTGCGTGATGCAACCATTTCACCACGACGCATCACGGAAACCGTATCGGTCACATCCATGATTTCGCGCAGTTTGTGGGTGATCAGCAGAACTGTTTTGCCCTGATCGCGCAGCACGCGAAGGATGCGGAAGAGGTGATCAGCTTCAGCAGGTGTGAGCACACCTGTTGGCTCATCAAGGATGAGAATGTCTGCACCACGGTAAAGAGCCTTCAGGATCTCTACACGTTGCTGCAAACCAACTGGCAATTCACCCACGACTGCGTCTGGGTCAATTGTCATGTCATATTCGTCTGCCAAACGCTTAAGTTCGCGACGTGCGTTTGCGACACCGTCTTTCAACAGTGCGCCGCCCTCAGCGCCAAGAATAACGTTTTCTAGAACTGTGAATGGATCGACGAGCATGAAATGCTGGTGCACCATACCGATGCCCTGCGCAATCGCGCTCTTCGAATCAGGAATAGTGGTTGCCTTACCATCGACTTTAATTGTTCCGCTATCGGCGTGATAAAAGCCGTAGAGGATCGACATCAAGGTGGACTTACCCGCTCCGTTCTCACCAATGATCCCGTGAATGGAACCTTTTCCAACGACAAGGTCAATGTCCTTGTTCGCTTGAACAGGCCCAAAACTCTTACTTACGCCAATTAACTCGATGGCAGGTACATTGCTTTCAGCCACTGTTGCCCGGCCTTTCTGGTCTATCAAATCAATAACTTGCGCATCGATCTTATTCCCTGCTTTCGAAGTACACCGTTTCAAAAGCTTTGCCCCACCCCCAGGAGAAGCAGCGAACAGATCCCAATGCAGTTTCCTCGTTTCCCCCTCAACCTTCGCTCCCAAAGGCTGAAATCTCTACGTGGGCTACAGGGGCGCAAGTCCCTCATAATTTCCTTCAGAACGTAAAAGCCCCGAAGAAGTGGTCGTCCCGAAGAACAACCGTAAGCGAAAATGCCCACACCAGGTAGTGCGGGCACTTCTATTAAATTAGAACGGGCAGGTAGAATCCACCATGTAATCGTGAACTTCTACTTTGCCAGAAATAATATCCATCTTTGCCTGCTCAACTGCAGACTTCATATCTTCACTGATAAGCGGCTTGTTGTACTCATCGTAAGACCAGGAAACACCATTCTCAGCGAGGCCGAGTACTTCAACACCAGAAGTCCACTTACCTTCCTGTGCGTCGGTGAGTGTCTTATCGACAGCTACATCTACGCCCTTGATCATGGATGTCAGAACGGAACCTGGGTGCAGGTGGTTCTGGTTGGAGTCTACGCCGATACCAAGTTTGCCTTCGTCAGCTGCTGCCTGAAGAACACCAGTGCCGGTGAGGCCAGCTGCGTGGAACACAACGTCTGCACCGCGTGCGAACTGAGAGCGTGCAAGCTCACCACCCTTGAGTGGGTCTGTCCATGCTGCGCCGGTGGTTCCAGTCATGTTTTCAATGACTTCAATGTCAGGCTTTGCGTACTTCGCGCCCTGCTTGTAGCCACATGCAAACTTGCGGATCAGCGGAATGTCCATACCACCAACAAAACCAATGGTGTTGGATTCAGTTGCCATTGCTGCCAGCAGACCAACGAGGAACGAGCCTTCGCCTTCCTTGAAGACGATGGAACGTACGTTTGGCAGGTCTACAACTGCGTCAACGATAGCGAAGTGCGTGTCAGGAAACTCTTTCGCAACTTTCTCCAGCGCTGCTGCCTGAGCAAAACCAATCGTGATGATTGGGTCTAGGCCGCGACGAGCGAAGTTACGCAGAGCCTGTTCGCGCTGAGATGGATTCTGGATCTCAAAATCGCGGAACTTTACGCCTGTGCGTTCTTCAAACTGCAACGCGCCTTTGTAAGCAGCTTCATTGAAAGACCGGTCATTACGACCGCCGAAGTCGTAAACGACTGCGGGCTTGAAAGTTTCTGCCATTGCTCCTGTCGTCATGACGGCTGCCAGGGCAACTGCACCGAGGATTGTTGTGGTTTTCACGGTTTCTTCCTTATTATAGTCTTTCCTTAGAGCGGAAAGGGCTCTTCCTTAAAAGAACGGGCTTCCAACTTATGCTGTTGTTTCGAGCTCGTTCTCTTTCAGCAGGCCAGCGAGTTCTCTGGCCAATACCTCGTCGATGATCAGATCTTTGATGATACCGGTCGCAAGTGCCGCCAGTGTTGCTTTCGCTTTGCGGTAACCGCCAACGATTGCGACGACATGCGCCTTACGGACTTCATCAAAGTGCAATCCGACTGCTTTTTCGTTTAGAGAACAGGACACTTCATTGCCGTTAATATCGACAAAGCGGCCCATCACGTCAGAACACGCGCCGCTGTCCAGCAGTTCTTCGCGTTCTTCTGAGGTAATCAGCTTGCGCTGTACCAGGTGACCTTCCTTCTCTACAGACCCGATGCCGATGATGAACAGCTCAGCAGCCTTCGCTTTGGAGAGCAGTTCCTGCACTGCGCCCTGAGAAACGAAAGTGTCTCTTTCTGCTTTAGTTTCAGCGATATACGGAACAGGAAGGTAGAAACCTTCACCACCGGTTTTTGCGCAAAGCTGCTGCACAACATCATACGGGTTGGCAGAGAGGCGGCGGGTGAGCGAGCCGGATACAGACAGCAGCTCAAGCTCAGGAAGGTGGACACGAGGCATAGCCTCGATGGTGGACTGGAGCGTCCGGCCCATACCTACGCCGATGCGCTTAGGCGGGTTTGTTGTAAAAAGTGAATGAAGATATTGGCCAGCAAAAGATGAAACTGCCGTGAAAGAGTCGGCTTCGTCGCCGCTGCCAAGATCTGGAGCAATAAAGCAATTTTCCAGATTCATTCGCTTACAGAGAAATTGTTCTAATTCAACGCATTCAGAAGGCCGGGCTTCGATATGAAATTTTATCAAGCCTTCTTTTTGAGCATGTGCTATTAGGCGATGAACCTTTGCAGGAGAAACCCCAAGGCGGCCAGCAATCTCCCCCTGAGTGCTTCGGCCAATGAAAGACATCCAAGCGGCTCTAATGGCCAAAGATGTGGTCCATTCGTCTGCCTTCATGGTCTAGCCTCTTATATTCCTATATGGTTTTCTGGAGTTTCCTCCAGAATCCATTCCCAAATTTCCGTCTGAAATGCCCAGTTTCAGAGCTTCTGAGCACTCCCCCAAATCAGAAAAGAATATTTCTTCACGAGGTGAGAAATATTTCAAACACACATTTGCATTAGGTGAAACGGAAGGTCAAGGAAATAAAGGTCGCGATTTGCAGAATCTTACTGCTAGCTAACTAAACCACTGTTTTTGCCATACTAATAAAATCAAATAGTTTCGATTCAAGTACTTGCGGAAATTACTTAGGTGTCGACTCACTCTGAGAGACCAAATCGCAAAGCGATCATGAAGAAATTAATCAACTTTATGTAACATTTGATCAACTCTGAATATTAGTGAAATAAACAAAATATTTTCAACGCACTAACTCGGCGATCATTTGTCGCCGCAAAATCTTCAGATTGCGTTTACTGGCAAATCAAACAGTTATTTTCGACAGAGCCAGCTTAATACAACCCTATATATATCAATGCTAGTGAATGGTCTTCCACATTCATGGATGACCTAAGGAATACTATGGATGTAACCTGTTTTCGTTAGCTCAGTGCCGATTACAGCAAAATAAAAAAATTGAGGTGGGGAGGTCGTGACCGGGACACCCTGAACCTTGTAAAAAAGGAGGCTGAAAATGCGGCCCATGTGCACAAAGACCCTCAAAGCGATTGCGGGCGCATTCGCACTTGGTGGTTTCTTGTTCTCAACCCCCATCCTGGCTAATTCTAACACTCATGCATCTTTGAATTTCGACATGTCCAAGGAAGTGGACCTTGAACTGGTTCTGGCCGTGGACATTTCGCAGAGTATGGACCCGGAGGAACAGCGCGTTCAGAGAGAAGGGTATGTTGCGGCACTGACATCTGACGAGGTGCTTGATGCGATCAAATACGGCCCCATCGGTCGCATTGCTGTTGCCTATATGGAGTGGGGCGGGAAGGACGAGCACTTTGTTGTTGCGGACTGGACCGTCATTTCAGACAAGGCATCGGCTGGCAAGTTTGCTGGCAAAATCGCGGAGGCTCCTTTGCGCCGTGTACAGCGTACCTCCATTTCCTCGGCTCTGACGCAAGCGGTCAACCTGGTTACGGCCAATGAGTATAACGGCATGCGTCGTGTCATCGACATTTCCGGCGATGGTCCGAACAATCAGGGTAGTGCAGTGACTGAAGCGCGCGATGCTGCGATCGCGCAAGGTGTTACGGTCAATGGCTTGCCACTGATGCTGAAGGAAGAGAGCATCTCCTGGCAATCCATGCTGCATCTGGACCATTATTATGAGGACTGTGTCATTGGCGGTCCGGGCGCATTTTCGATTCCCGTGCGCTCCAAGGAAGGCTTCAGTGATGCAATCCGCATGAAGCTTGTGTTGGAGATTGCTGGTCTTGTCGATGACCAACCCAAGTTCATCCGCGCCAAGTCCCGCAGAGATACGGTGATGTGCTCGCTGTTTGACTAATGCACTCAGGCTCCGAAAGGTTTCGGAAACCTGTGCATGACCTGCTGCCGTTTGTCGCCGCTCAAATAACAGGCACAAACGGCGCAAGTTGTCTCTTTCAAACCCTGTCAAGACGCGCTAAAGGATAAGTAATCCCAAGAGGCTTAGAGCATGCCGCGTACATTTTCAGGCAAGCTCTGAGCTTTTGTTTGTGCGTGTCCCAGTCCGAATTAACGGATCCACCTACGGGATGCGCTCCAGCGACGTGTTGACGGAGCCAAAATGACTGAGCGTAGAACTCTCGCCCTTATCGCCCACGATGCCAAAAAAGATGAAATGGTCGCGTTTGCCAAACAGCATGAAAGCAAACTGGCGGACTATAAGCTTTTTGCGACGGGTACAACGGGTGGCCGTATTCAGGATGCATGCCCTTCTCTGGATGTAGAACGCATGAAAAGTGGTCCGCTTGGTGGAGACCAGCAGATTGGTGCGATGATTGCCGAGCGTGCGCTGGATGGTCTGTTCTTCTTCGTCGACCCGCTCTCCCCTATGCCGCATGATGTGGACGTGAAGGCACTGATGCGTCTGGCGCTTGTCTATGATATTCCGATGGCTCTGAACCGCAGCACTGCAGACATCATTTTACGCTCTGCACGTCTTGCGGGGCTCTCTACCTCTTCCCAGACACCAGAAATTTCCAGCCAAGAATAAAGTCACACTTATAAATGCTGCACTCTGCTCCGCTTACAAGAAACCTGCCCTATCCGGTCCTTGTCGCTGACATCGGCGGCACGAATGCCCGCTTTGCGCTGATCGAAGGCCCTAATGAGCCGACCAAACTTTGCGGTCAGGAAGGGACGAAAGCGCATGCGACCATTCAGGATGCCATTCGTGCTGGTGTTCTGGACCAAGGCTATGCTGCTCCACGCTCTGCCGTTCTGGCTGTTGCGGCTCCTGTATCCAGCGACCGGATTGCGTTGACCAACGCCAGCTGGATAATTGAACCCCCTGCCCTCATAAAGGAGCTTGGGCTGGAGCAGGTTGTTATTCTCAACGACTTTGAAGCACAGGCGCTTGCCTTGCCTTCCCTCTCACCAATGGATGTTGATCAGGTGGGCAGCGGTGAAGCTGTCCAGAATGCGACCAAGTTTGTCGTTGGGCCGGGCACCGGTCTCGGCGCTGGTGCGATGATCCGGTCTTGCGGCAAGTGGATTCCGGTTCCGGGCGAAGGCGGCCATGTGGAACTGGGCCCGCTGAGCGAGGAAGAGTATCGCATCTGGCCATTTATCGAACGCATTGGTGGCCGTGTTGGCGCTGAGCAGGTTGTTTGTGGCGCTGGATTGGTTCGCCTTGCCAAAGCCGTTCTGCAGGCTGACGGTGTACACCGCACCTATGAGAAGCCATCTGATGTGCCTCTGGCAGCAGATGACGGGGATGAGGTTGCACAGAAGGTGCTGCGGCTGTTCTGTGCTGCCCTTGGCCGCGTGGCAGGTGACTTTGCCATCACCAATCTGGCGCGTGGTGGTGTGTATCTGGCCGGAGGTATTCCGCCGAAGATCTCGCATTGGCTGCACCGTGGTGAATTCCGGGCTGCTTTTGAAGCCAAGGCACCGCATGAAGGCATCATGAAGTCCATTCCGACTTACATCATCACGCATAAGAGTCCTGCCCTTGAAGGGCTTGCGGCTTACACGCGTGCGCCTGATGAGTATCTGGTGGACCTGACAGGCCGCAGCTGGCACCGCAAGGACACCAAGACCGTGGAGTAGACCCGGGCCCAATTTCCAATTTGACTGGAAGCAGCTTTGCATAGATTAAAGACTAAAGCAGTTCGCAATTTAGTTGACACATGTGAACTGCTTTAGTCTTTATTTTGCGTATCTTTATCCGAAAACCGGCATCCACTTTTCGGCGATACGCCGTGGAGCTGCTTCAGCTTTTTTGACGCCTACATTTTGCGGAGCCCATGACGTCTTCCTCTTTGCCAATCGAAGCAATCCTGCCGGATCTGCTCACAGCTCTTGAGCAAAACACCAATGCAGTGCTGGTTGCTGAGCCAGGTGCGGGTAAAACAACGCGCGTACCTCTAGCTCTGCTGGATGCACCCTGGCGGGAAGATGGCAAGATCATTGTGCTGGAACCACGCCGCCTTGCCGCCCGTGCTGCTGCACGACGCATGGCCCATACGCTCGGTGAGAGCGTTGGCGAGACTGTTGGGTATCGCGTGCGCATGGACAGCAAGGTTTCCGCGAAGACCCGTATTGAGGTGGTGACCGAAGGTGTCTTCACCCGCATGATCCTTGATGATCCGGAGCTTTCCGGCGTGGCTGCTGTGCTATTCGATGAGTACCACGAGCGCTCCATGGATGGTGATCTGGGCCTTGCGCTTGCGCTGGATGTTCAGGAAGCTTTGCGGGATGATCTGAGGATCGTCCCTATGTCTGCAACACTGGATGCCGCAGAGGTTTCCAAGCTGCTGGATGATGCGCCGATCCTGAAGAGTGAAGGCCGTCAGTATCCGGTTGAGACTCACTATATTGGCCGCGATCCACGTGGCCGGCTGGAAGATCAGATTGCGCGGGCCGTTCGGTCAGCTCTTGCCGAAGAGACCGGTTCTGTCCTTGTGTTCTTGCCGGGACAAGGCGAGATCAAGCGCACGCAGTCCTTGCTGGAAGGACGTGTTGGCGCGGATGTGGACATAGCTCCGCTTTACGGTGCACTGGATAGTAAAGCGCAGGATCTGGCTGTTCGCCCAGCCAAGACTGGACGCCGGAAAGTGGTACTGACCACGGCGATTGCCCAGACCTCTTTGACCATTGAAGGCGTGCGCATTGTTATCGACTCTGGCCTTTCCCGCGTCCCACGCTATGACCCACAAACGGGGCTGACCCGTCTTGAAACCGTGAAGGTCTCCCGCGCGACTGCTGAGCAACGCAAAGGCCGTGCAGGCCGCGTGGAACCGGGCATCTGCTATCGGCTTTGGGAAGAAGCGCAGACCAAAGCGCTGCCTGCTGCTGAAAAGCCTGAGATTTTGGAGAGTGATCTTTCTGGCTTGGTGCTGGATGTGGCTAACTGGGGTGTTGCTGATCCTGCACAGTTGAGGTTCATGACTCCGCCTCCTGCAGCTGCATGGTCTGAAGCCAAGGAACTGCTGGAAGAACTGGATGCACTGGACGCGGACGGTAGCCTGACGAAAGCAGGGCGTGATCTTGCTGGTTTGCCATTGCATCCCCGCCTCGGGCATATGCTGGTTCAAGCCGCACAGGAAGATCAGGCTGAACTGGCGTCTCTGATTGCTGTGATCATCGGTGAGCATGGATTGGGTGGTCGATCAACGGACCTTCGTGACCGATTGCGCCGGTTGATGCAGGACCAGAGCCAACGAGGTAAGGAAGCTCGTGCGCAGGCGAAGCGCTGGGTGAAACTGGTTGGTGGGCAGTCTTCTCAGCGCGCCAACTTTGAGGATGCAGGCGATATTCTCAGCCTTGCTTATCCGGACCGCATTGCACAGCAGCGTGGAGCACGGGGCAGCTTCCGTCTTGCCAATGGCCGGGGTGCGCAACTGGAAGAGAGCGAAGCGCTCTATGCAGAGAAGTTTCTTAGCATTGCGGAAGTTACCGGCACAGCTGCTCGTGCGCGCATTCTGCTGGCTGCTCCGCTTTCCTTTAAAGAACTGGAAGCCCGCTTTGCCTCGCACATTCGCGAAAAAGAGCATGTTCAGTTTATGCCTGATAGCGTCATCAAGGCCGTTCGACAGCGTGTGCTCGGCAAGTTGGTGCTGGACGAGAAGAAGATTTCTGATCCGGACCCGGAAGCCATCACCGATGCGCTACTGGAGCAGATTGCACGGAAGGGCTCGGCTCGTCTGCCATGGAGCAAGGATCAGCAGCGCTATCGCGGGCGAGTGAACTATCTGCGTGAAACCGTCGGAAAAGAGTGGCCGGATCTGAGCGATAAGGCTCTGGATGCTGACTTTAGCTGGTTGCGTCCGTTTTTGGCGGGTAAAACTGCTCTCTCGCAAGTGGATGCAGGCACACTGGGTGATGCGTTGTCCACTATTGTGCCGTGGGAGTTGAGCACTGAGCTGGATAATCTGGCACCCTCACACTTTGTGGTACCGACAGGATCGCGTATTCCAATTGATTATGATGGCGAACAGGGGCCGATGCTTTCCGTTCGGGTGCAGGAGTTGTTCGGGCTTGCTCAGCATCCAAGCATTTGCGGCGGAAAGATCCAGCTGGTGTTGCAACTGCTCTCCCCTGCCCAGCGGCCAATTCAGATCACCAAGGATCTACCGGGGTTCTGGCAAGGATCATGGGCAGATGTAAAGGCTGATATGAAGGGGCAGTATCCGAAGCATCCATGGCCGGATAATCCACTGGATGCAGAAGCGACGCGTCGGGCAAAGCCGCGCAAGTAGAGTAAGTCGCGTATTCTTCTCCAAAAACCGGTTCCCACTTTTCGGGAATACGCCATAAAAAAAGGCCGGAGAGCGCGTCTCTCTCCGGCCTTTCAAAATCATGCGTGTAAAGCTTATTCGCCTTCGTTTGCAGGGGTTGCCTGCAGCAGGCCGTAGCGCTCGACGCCGATCTTTTCCAGAAGTTCCAGCTGGGTTTCGAGGAAGTCGATGTGACCTTCTTCGTCTGCCATCAGGTCTTCAAAGAGTTTCATAGTGACGTAGTCGCCTTCTTCGCGACAAACTTCGCGTGCTTCCTTGTACAGAGCACGTGCGGAGTATTCGCCAGCCAGATCGCATTCAAGGCATTCCTTGAGGTCCTGACCGATGCGCAGCGGATCAAGTGTCTGCAGATTCGGATGACCTTCGAGGAAGATGATGCGCTCGATCAGCTTGTCAGCATGTTCCATCTCTTCGATGGACTCTTCGCGTTCTTTCTTTGCAAGCTTTGTGAAGCCCCAGTCTTCAAGGAGACGGTAGTGCAGCCAGTATTGATTAACTGCAGTCAGCTCGTGGCGGAGCGCCTTATTGAGATATTCCAGTACTTTAGGTTCACCCTTCATGTCACTCTCTCCTTGACAAATTGAGGTATTGACCTTTTTTAGAATAATTCCAAGTTACTGTCCAGAGTCATCTTTAACTTGTTCAGCCTCAGCATATACAACTTCGATGATGCTTTTAAAGCAACCACCACATTTTGGCCTGTACCCGAGGTGACGAAATACCGCTCCCGGAGTGGGGACACCACCCTCCGGATTCTCACAAAGCTCCCGTGCAGCTTGTTTTATTTGTTTGTCATTAATGACGTTGCAGTGACAAATGATCATTGTTGGTTGCTTTCGGGCTCCCAATTTCGCTTGCAAAGCATTATATAATCTGTAGATCTCTTAAAACTAGAGAATAATACTCCAGTTTCCTGCAGTCCTATCACGAGCAAAGCCCCTATGAACACCAACCAAACGACGAAGGATCTCCGCAAGACAATCGTTTTGACAGGTGCGAGCCGCGGAATCGGCCACGCAACGGTAAAAAAGTTTTCTTCGGCGGGTTATCGGGTCATTAGCTGTTCCAGACAACCCTTTTCTGACAAGTGTCCCTGGCCATCCGGACCGGAAGACCATATTGAGGTCGACCTGGGTGACGCGGAAAATCTGGAAAAAGCAGTTGCCCAGATTAAAGAGCGCCTTCAGGACAACGGTTCCATGTTGCACGCCTTGGTCAACAACGCCGGCATCAGCCCGAAGGATGATGAAGGCCAACGCCTCGATTCTCTGACCACGCCAATGCAAACATGGCGAAATGTGTTTCAGGTAAACTTCTTTGCACCAATTATGCTGGCTCGTGGTTTGTTTGATGAACTGAAGGCGGCCAGAGGTTCTGTTGTGAACGTCACCTCCATTGCCGGTAGCCGGGTTCACCCGTTCGCTGGTACCGCTTATGCGACCTCCAAGGCAGCTCTCGCTTCTCTGACACGCGAAATGGCTGCTGACTTTGGTCCGCATGGTGTACGCGTCAATGCGATTGCTCCAGGTGAGATTGACACCTCCATCCTGTCACCTGGCACTGAGAAGATCGTCGAGACCATTCCGATGCGCCGTCTGGGCAGCACTTCTGAGGTGGCTGATACCATCTACTTCCTGTGTTCGGCTCCATCTTCCTACGTGACTGGCGCTGAAATACATATCAACGGCGGTCAGCACGTATAAACGCGTTCTTATGTGAAACGTGAAAGGGGCGCTTTGAGCGCCCTTTTTTGTGGCCGGTGGAGGGGATTTACTCGCCTCTGATGCTGGCAATTTTTCTTAGCTCTTTTTTATAGATCCTCTGATTTAGTTAGCTGGTTGCATCGGGAAGCATTGGGGGATCAAGCACATGCCTGCGGTCAATTTGAAAAGAGTGCCTGTCGTTCTTTACGGCATGGTGTTCCTCGTCATTCTGCTTGGCATTGTGCAGCAAGTGTTTGTCGACACGGTTGGCATCGAAACACCGCTGAAAGACCTGCGTCACATCTCGCTGGACGAGGAACTCAACCTCGGCGCCTGGTTCTCTTCCATGGTGATGCTGTGCATTGCCGGTCTAACAGCCCTCATTGGCGTGATTGAGCGGCATTCTGCCAAGCCTCAGAACTGGCTTTACTGGATGGGATTGGCGCTTGGTTTTCTCTACATGTCCATCGATGAGAACATCGCGATCCATGAAGTCACCATTGATCCGCTGCGAACTGCGTTTGATTTGAGTGGTGCCCTCTACTTTGCGTGGGTGTTGCCTGCTGTGGTTCTGGTGGGCGCACTCGGTTTGATTTATCTACGTTTTCTCGCCCGACTGCCACGGCGGTTTGCTCTTCTGTTTGTGGTTTCAGGCAGTATCTATCTGTCTGGTGCAATTGGTTTTGAGATGCTGGGAGCCGTGTTTGCAGGCAGCGAAGGCTATGACGCGCTTGGCTATAAGATCTTCTATATTCTGGAAGAAAGCTTTGAGCTGATCGGCCTAACGACCTTCCTCTCCGCATTGCTAGCCTATCTGGGCGAGGCACACGGATACGCGGCCATCACCTTCCAGCGCGCTCAAAACGCTGGCTATGTAACAACGGAGAAGTGAGGAGAAGGGACAAGGCCCCTCCTCCCAAAACGCTTAACTGGATGCAGCAACAGCACGTTTTGCCATAACCGTCACCAGATTGGCGCGGTAAGCAGCGGTGCCGTGAATGTCTGAAAGCATGTCATCAGCAGATGGTCCCATGCCCGCAACGGCATCAGCCGACCAGTTGCTGTCCAACGCTTTTTCCATATCCTGCATGCGGAACACGCCGTCCTGCCCAGCGCCAGTCACCGCAACACGTGCACCAGCACTTGTCTTTGCCACGAACACACCTGCCATCGCATAACGGGACGCTGGGTTCGGGAACTTGGCGTAAGCGGTGTTGGATGCAGTTGGGAAGACAACCGCTGTCACGATCTCATCTTCATCCAGCGCTGTTTCGAACATGCCGGTGAAGAAGTCTTCCGCAGAAAACTCGCGCTTATTGGTCTCGATGGTTGCACCGAGTGCCAGCAGAGCCGCGGGATAATCCGCAGCCGGATCGTTGTTGGCGATGGAGCCGCCAATGGTGCCCATGTGACGAACATGAGGATCGCCGATGGTGCATGCCAGATCAGCCAGTCCCGGAAGAGCGGCTTTGACATCTTCGTTGGCAGCGACATCTGCATGGCAAGTTGCAGCACCGATGCGGATAGAACCGTCAGCCTGTTTCATGATGCCTGCGATTTCATCGATATGGCGTAGATCGATCAAATCACTTGGTGCAGCAAGGCGTTGCTTCATGGTTGGGATCAGGGTCTGACCGCCAGAAAGCAGTTTGCCGTCATCTGCGTTTTTCAGCATTGCCGCTGCATCCGACACGGTCGAAGCGCGATGATATTTGGTCTCGTACATTTTTAGCCTCCCATCCCCTAATGGGGTCTTTGGCAGAGTTGCTATGAGTTTAAATCGGATAATTCAGCTTTCGGATACGGAATGGCTTCCAGATCTGAGAAGAAAATCTTGCGGTTCTGCTCACCATGGATCAGTTGACCAAGACGAGCAGCTTTTCGGAAAAGTGCTGCTGCTTCGCCTTCTTCACCTGAAAGCAGAGTGGCACGTGCCAGAAGCTCAGAAGCATAGGCATGGTCGAAGTCCGCCATGTCGTCCTGATGAGCTTCGGTCATGTCCATTGTCTGCCGGGCGTAACGCATTGCTGCTTCACCATTTCCGAGCAGAACATGGACACGACCCACGAGCCATAGCCCGCGTTGGTGATTGACCTTCGTCCCAATCTGAAGCCAGTGCCAGAGGCTGGCGTGAGCGACATGGAGCATCTCGTCATTTTCCTCAGGCGAGCGGCCTTCTTTTTCAAGAAGAGCCCATGCTCGCTGGTTGAGTTCAATGGCGATGAACTTGTGATCCAATGTCGGTTTTGCGCCAGCCTGTGTCACCGTTTTACTCCGCTGCCTGCTTCATGCCGTTGTCCTGAATGAGCTGCCACACGCGGTTCGGCGAGGCAGGCATATTCATGTCGCGGATGCCAAGAGCGTCCGTTACGGCGTTGATGACAGCAGGAGGTGATCCGATCGCGCCAGCTTCACCACAGCCTTTCATGCCGAGCGGGTTGCCCGGGCATTCAGTGACTGTGGTTTCAAGCTTGAAGGATGGAACATCATCTGCACGTGGCATGGTGTAGTCCATATAAGATGCCGTGAGCAGCTGACCGTGGTCGTCATACTGGGTGTTTTCCAGCATGGCCTGACCAATGCCCTGCACCAGACCACCATGGACCTGACCTTCCACAATCATCGGGTTGATGATGGTGCCAAAGTCATCTGCTGCCACAAAGTTCTCGATGGAAACAACGCCGGTATCTGGATCTACTTCTACCTCACAGATGTAACACCCCGCCGGGAATGTGAAGTTGGTTGGATCGTAGAACGCGCCTTCCTTCAGGCCCGGCTCCATGCCTTCTGGCAGGTTGTGAGCTGTGTAAGCAGCCAGAGCCACTTCGGTGAAGGTGAGCTTCTTGTCCGTTCCGGCGACTTTGAGTTCACCGCCCTCAATCTCGATATCGCCTTCAGAGGCTTCCATCAAGTGAGCTGCGATCTTCTTCGCTTTGGCTTCAACTTTGTCGAGGGCCTTGGCAATTGCAGACATGCCGACTGCGCCGGAGCGGGAGCCGTATGTGCCCATACCCATCTGCACTTTGTCGGTGTCACCATGCACGATGGAGATACTTTCCGTTGGCAGACCAAGGCGGTCTGAAACCAGCTGTGCGAAGGTGGTTTCGTGGCCCTGACCATGACTGTGCGAGCCGGTGAGAACCTCAATGGTTCCAACAGCGTTCACGCGCACCTCAGCGGATTCCCAAAGACCAACGCCAGCACCGAGAGAGCCAACGGCCTGAGACGGTGCGATACCGCATGCCTCAATGTAGCAGGACATGCCCATACCACGGAGCTTGCCAGCAGCTTCGGACTGAGCACGGCGTTGAGCGAAGCCGTCATAATCAATGGCCTTCATGGCAGCATCGAGGGAGGCTTCGTAGTCACCGGCATCATAGGCCATGATCACAGGTGTCTGGTGCGGGAACTCGCGGACGAAGTTGATGCGGCGGAATTCTGCTGGCGCCATGCCAACTTCTTTCGCAGCGGTTTCCATCATGCGTTCCACCACATACGTAGCTTCTGGACGACCTGCACCGCGGTACGCATCCACCGGAGTGGTGTTGGTGTAAACCGCTTTCACATTCGCGTAGATGTTTGGAATGTTGTACTGGCCCGACAGCAGCGTTGCGTACAAGTAGGTTGGAACGGAAGACGAGAACAACGACATGTATGCGCCGAGATTGGCGACTGTCTTCACACGGAAACCCGTGATCTTGTTGTTTGCATCCAGCGCCAGTTCTGCAGTGGTGTGGTGATCACGACCGTGAGCATCTGTGAGGAATGCTTCTGTGCGATCCGAGGTCCATTTCACCGGACGGCCAACACGCTTTGTTGCCCAGAGACAGGCGATCTCTTCAGGATAGATGAAGATCTTGGACCCAAAGCCACCACCGACATCAGGTGCAATCACACGCAGTTTGTTCTCAGGAGCCACGTTGTAGAACGCGGAGAGCACCAAGCGCGCTACATGCGGGTTCTGAGATGTGGTGTAGAGCGTGTAATGTTCTTCTGATGGATCGAAATGAGCAAGCGCCGCGCGCGGTTCCATTGGGTTTGGAACGAGGCGGTTGTTGTCGATGTCCATCTTGGTGATGTGGGCAGCGTTTGCGAATGCTTCGTTGGTTGCTGCTTCCTCACCGATTTCCCAATCGTAGATAAGGTTGCCTGCTGCTTCGGGATGAAGCTGAGGTGCTCCCTCTTTCAGTGCATCGAGGCTATCGACGACAACTGGCAGCTCTTCATATTCCACGACAACAGCATCAGCTGCATCACGCGCCTGCTGCTGGGTATCAGCAACCACAACTGCGATGGCCTGACCAACATAGCGGACAATTTCGGATTCCAGAGCACGATAAGCGCCCATGTTCATTGGGGAACCGTCTTTGGAATGGATCATCCATCCGCAGATGATGTTGCCAATGCCATCTGCCACCAGCTGATGGCCGTTCAAGACAGCATCAACACCGGGCATTTTCATCGCTTCATCTGTGTTGATGGACGTGATGCGTGCGTGGGCGTGTGTTGAGCGAACGAAAGCCGCGTAGCCCATGCGTGGCATGGTCATGTCATCCGTGTAGCGGCCATTTCCTGTCAAAAATCTTTTGTCTTCCTTGCGCAGCACTCGTGCGCCAATTCCTTCTGCTGTCATTTCCATCCCCTCCCGGAAGGTTAACTTCAGCAACTGTCATAGAGCCCGGACGTCCAACGCACCTGAAACAGGGCGAAGCCGGACTACAGAGCAGTCAATTCTGGATTATTCTGCGGCTTCGAGGACTTCCGCCATTTCGTCAGCAGCGGCTTTGATTGCCTTGACGATATTGTGGTAGCCGGTGCAGCGACAGATGTTGCCTTCCAGCTCATGGCGGATTGTTTTTTCGTCCAGATCGGTACCAAGGCGATTGACCATATCAATTGCGGACATGATCATGCCAGGAGTGCAGAAACCGCACTGAAGGCCGTGGTTTTCCTTGAAGGCTTTCTGCATGATGTGCAGCTGGCCGTTTTGGGAAATGCCTTCAATGGTGGTGACAGCAGAACCGGATGCCTGCACAGCAAGCATGCTGCAGGATTTGACTGCCTTGCCGTCCATATGAACAAGGCAAGCGCCGCACTGTGAGGTGTCACAGCCAACGTGTGTTCCGGTTAGTCCCTGATTTTCGCGCAGAAATGTAGACAAAAGGGTGCGGTCTTCGACCTCACCAGAAATCTGCTTTCCATTCACCGTCATAGAGACAGTCGTCATGGTTTTCCTCCCTCAATAAAGCCTGCATTTCGCGTCCGCAGACTATGAAGCCAACAGCCCTGATCAGGATCTCCCGTCCTATCAACGCAGTTGGTTGTAATTTAGGCCAGAGGCCTTGATATTCGGCGGGGCCGTTCGTCTACCAAGTGCCCTCTCCGCACTCGACTGATCACGACCGCCAAATTCTTACGTTCCAAGCAACCAATAAAGTCCAAGTAAAACAATAAGGGCGATCAAGCCCCAACCCAGCGGACCACCTAAAAATCCTTTGCCCGCCGCAACTTCAACCTTCTCCTCAACATCCTTAACTGCATCTTCCAATGCGTGCTCTGCATCGGCGATTGCTTCGACTGATCCTTCAATGGCGTGCTCGTTGGCAATTGATTTTGCTTTTTCAATCAAGCCCTGATCCAGTTCAACGGACTCAAGCGCCTCGTCCTTGTCCGCCGCAGGTGTCCCGCCGAGTTCTCTATTCAGGTTAGAGAAGAACTCTTCCGCCATTTTTTTGGCTGTTGAGTCGATCAGTCGGTTTCCTAGCTGAGCAAGTTTGCCACCAACCTTTGCATTAACCTCATAACTCAGAAGAGTGCCATCCCCACTCTCTGAGAGGGTTACATCTGCTGAGCCCTTCGCAAAACCTGCAACGCCGCCTTTGCCTTCACCAGAGATCTTGTAGGAGTTTGGCGGGTTCAGATCAGAGAGCGTCACTTCTCCTTTAAACTTCGCTTTCACCGGGCCAACCTTGGCTGTGACCGTTGCAGTCATTTCGGTGTCAGAGGTTTTTTCCAGACTATCGCAACCGGGGATACACTTTTTCAGCAACTCAGGATCGTTGAGAGCTTCCCAAACCTTTTCCTGACTCGCAGGTATTTGCTGCTCTCCAGACATTTCCATGGATTGGCCCCCTCGTTCTTTTCAGTGCTTCCTTTAGGTAGGCTCCGCGCCTTAAGGTCACTTTTGCATTCCACGTCATGTAGATTGGACTTAAATCGAGTGAAAAGACAAGTACCTCTCGTGTTAAAATTGTCATGGATGCTCAAAACTTCTTTTCAGAAGACAATGACGTTTTATCAGTCCTGAGATATGCTGGAGTTTCCCCGCTGTGGATACTCACTTAACGGTAAAGAGCTTGTTTTGCGCTAAAGCGTTGACCAGAGGGCGTCATCGCCTTAATGCCTTTTCATTAAATAAACGAATTCAGCGTGAGGCCTTGCCTTGCGTTTGTGCGCAGAAAATCAAAGGCAACATCCTTGAGTAAATCACCAAAAGGCGGCGCTCCACGGGCCCGCAATGCGCAATCCAAAAAAGGCGGTTCGCGGAAGGACAATGGTCCGAAGCGCAGCTTTGCCGCGAAACGCGATCATCGAGACGGACGCGACACACGCCCTGCCCGCGACGCTCGTGGTGGCCAGAAAGAGAACACGGCTGCAAACCGTTCAAATCGACGTGAGCAACCACGTTCAGCTCCGGCACCTGTTGCCGTTGAGCCGATTGTGCGTGAACACAAGCCAACCTCCGCCCGCTTCGAGACGCCTGCCAGCGTTTTGCCGGTGATGGTGGAGATGAATGGCTGGGAAGACTACGCTCTGCTGGACATGGGGCATGGTCAGAAGCTGGAGCGTTATGGTCGCTACACGGTCATTCGCCCAGAAGCTCAGGCGATGGGCGCACCACGCCTGCCAGAGAGCGAATGGAAGCGCGCTGATGCGATCTTTACCGGCGATGTTGAAGAAGAAGGCCCTGGTCGCTGGAAATTTGCCAAGCAAGTCGATGAAATCTGGCAGATGAAGTACGGACCGGCCACCTTCAACGGCCAGTTCATGTCTTTCCGCCATGTTGGCGTGTTCCCTGAACAGGCAGCCCACTGGGATTGGGTTGGTCAGCAGATCAAGAAAGCTGACCGCCAGCTGAAGATCCTCAACCTGTTTGGATACACCGGACTGGCATCGCTGCTGCCTGCTGCCCTTGGCGCGCATGTCACTCACGTGGACGCTTCCAAAAAGGCGATTGGCTGGGCTCGCGAAAACCAAGAGCTTTCCGGCCTTGAAGACAAGCCGATCCGCTGGATCTGCGATGACGCTATGAAGTTTGTGGAGCGGGAAGTGCGCCGCGGGAACACCTATGACGGCATTATCCTCGACCCACCAAAGTATGGCCGCGGACCGAACGGTGAAATCTGGGACTTCTTTGAGAACGTGCCGCATATGCTGGCTTGTGTGCGCAAGCTGCTGTCACCAGATGCACAGTTCCTGCTGATGTCGAGCTACGCCATTCGCGCCAGCTTCCTGTCTTCTCATGAATTGATGCGCGAATGCCTTGATGGCCTGCCGGGAACGATTGAATCAGGTGAGCTGGCTATTCGCGAACTTAATGGACCACGATTGCTCTCAACCTCCCTCTTCAGCCGGTGGAGCGCACCTGACAATACCAAGGCTGAGGGAGCATAACTGATGGAATTCAAGCAAAACCAACGTCCCGGTGCTGTTAAGCAGATCACTTCACACTCCAATCCGATTGTGAAGGAAATCAAAGGTCTCGTCGCACAGCGGAAGCATCGCCGGCAGAGCGGGCTGTTTGTTGCCGAAGGTCTGAAACTGGCAACAGACGCTCTGGAAGCTGGCTGGGGCGTGCGTTATCTGGCGCTTGGGCCAGAAGCTCGCGAAAACAAAATTGCGCTTGAGGCAGCTGCAAAAGCAAAAGCCCGGGGTGCTTTGATCCTTGAGGTTAACACGGCAGTTCTTGGCGCTATCACCCGCCGCGATAACCCGCAGATGGTTGTTGGCGTTTATGAGCAGCAGACACTGAAGCTAAGCGATATCGACCCGAAAAGCGCAACCACATGGATCGCGCTGGACCGCGTGCGCGATCCGGGTAACCTGGGTACCATTATCCGCACTGGTGATGCAGTTGGCGCAACAGGTGTTATCTTGATTGACGATACGACCGACCCGTTTGCTGTTGAGACCGTACGTGCGACGATGGGCTCTCTGTTCCACATGCCAATTGTGCGTTGTACTGCGGATGAGTTCGTTGAGTTTCGCAAGAGCTGGCCGGGCCCTGTGGTTGGCACGCATTTGCGGGGCGAAAAGGACTATCGTGCTGTAGAATATAAAGAACCAGTCATTTTGATGATGGGCAATGAGCAAGCGGGCCTAAGTGATAAGCTGGCCGACACTTGCTCTGATCTGGTGAAAATTCCGCAGGCGGGGCAAGCCGATTCAATGAATTTGGCTGTAGCAACGGCTGTGATGCTTTATGAAGTGCGCAGGAACTATCTGAAGCTGTAGACGTATGCCGGGGGGCTTGGAATGCGCTTGTTGATTTTGGGAGCTGGATACTCAGCTCGCCATTTTGTGAAAATGTACGGAACCGAGTTTTCCTGGATTGGCGGGACAACCCGCTCCGAGGAAAAAATGGCGGACCTGCAATCCAAAGGAATTCATCCGATCCTTTTTGATGGCGAAACAGCAAGTGATGAGTTGCTAGAGGCGATTTCGTCTGCAACGCACATTCTGGTTTCAGCTGCCCCAACCGATGATGGCGATCCTTTACTGAACGCAGCACGCGATGCTGTAGCAGAATCGAAGCCAACGGCAATCTGCTATCTTTCCACTATCGGCGTTTATGGTGACCATGAGGGCCGATGGGTTACAGAAACAGCTGAGTGTAATCCAACCTCCAAACGCTCCAAGCTGCGCCTTGAAGCAGAGAAGGAATGGCTTGCATTTTCTGAAGAAAGCGGCATCCCGGTCAGCATTCTACGCCTTGCGGGTATCTATGGCCGTGGACAGAACGCTCTGTGCAATCTGGACAAGGGCAAAGCGCGCCGTATTATCAAGGAAGGTCAGGTCTTTAACCGCATTCACGTGAGTGATATCGCGGGTGCAGTTCAGCATGCGTTTGAGGACAATGCATCCGGTATCTTCAACGTTTCTGATGATGCGCCTTGCCCACCTGAAGATGTGGTGGAGTATGCCGCCCGTCTGATGGGTGTTGAACCACCGCCAGCAATTGCTTTTGAAGACGCAGACCTTTCGCCAATGGCAATCTCGTTTTATGGCGAGGTGAAGCGCGCAAGCAATGCGAAGCTCAAAGGGGCACTGGGATACAAATTCAAGTTCCCGACTTATCGTGAAGCACTGGACTATATGTGGGAGAACGGATGGAGCTAGAGCCTATTAGGGACAAGCTCTGATCCAGCCGCTCACCTTGCACCGGTTTTACTAGACTGTTTCGTGTTGAGGCAGGTCTCCTTCTATCTCGTAGTAATCGCCTTTGCTGGCACAGAAGATATGACCTGCCATTTTCAGACCTGTCGGCTCTTCCAGCAGCCCAGCGCTGAAGTAAACTTCATGAGCAATCTCGGGGATTTTGTCTCCGTGATAAAACAGGCTGCTGCCACAGTTGCTGCAAAAGGCGCGCCTTGCATAATCAGATGAGCGGTAATAGGAGATGTTCTCTTCGCCGCTCTCAACTGTCAAAGCATCAAATGGAATCGCCAGAGCATGGAACGGGCCACTGTTCCAGCGGCGACACATGGTGCAATGGCATAGGCCAACCTCTTTTTTGGGCGCTTCTGCTTTGAATGAAACCTCACCACAGAGGCACTTCCCTTTATAGACCTTCAGATCAGACATACCTATTTCCCCCATACATTTCACGTATCCGCCAAGACAATCCGATATGGATTAATTAGCCCCTTAATCCTCATGGGCATACTGCGGGCGACCATCCTCAATTTCATAGTAATCTGCCTTGGCAGCACAGAAAATGTGGTTGCCTGCACTCAAGCCAGTTGGCTGTTCCAAGGCGCCCACTGCAATCGAGATGCGATCTTTCCATTGTGGGTGGCGATCTGCATGCCAGAACAGGTTTGAGCCGCATTTTGAGCAGAAGCCGCGGCGGGCAAAATCAGAGGATTCGTAGTACTTGACGGCATCTTCCCCCGCAGTGAACTGCAGGTTCTTCAGAGGCAGGCTGTAGGCATCAAACGGGCCACTCCCCCACTGCCGGCATTGCTTGCAATGACAGGTGCTGATTGGTTCGTCCGGTGCCTCACCTTCAAAGGCAACTGCACCGCATAAACAACGTCCTTTAAACTCAATGGTCTTTGTCATCTGACTATCCAATACCTACTGAAAAAGGGTTGTCTCTCGAATCGAGAGCTATATGATTCCATAAATAGAACATATCGCGAACATTTGTATTCAGCAAGCGTTCAGGTTAAGTCTCCTATGTGGGTTTTCATAGATTCCAATTTTGTCCATTCAGATGTGCAGGGCACTACCAGATCGGATGGACCGTTTAGAAGGCATGTTGGGGATGCGGGTAGTTTTAGCTGTTGTGGGACTTGGATTGGCACTGAGCGGGTGTGCCTCTCTTTCTGAAGAAGATTGCAAGATCGGGGATTGGCAGGGCATCGGAGTCGTTGATGGCCGCGCTGGCTACACCTCCGATACACTGAACGAGCACACCAAGGCTTGCAGCAAGTATGGCGTCACACCAGACGTAAGCGCTTACATGGCGGGTCGTACCATCGGGCTTCAAAGCTATTGCACGCCGATTTCCGGCTTTGAACAGGGCCGTGAGGGCAAGAACTACCGTGGTGTCTGCCCGATTGCGACTGAAGAGAGCTTCAAAGTTGGCTATTCTCTGGGTAATCAGCTTTATGCAGCCAATGAAGCTGCCAGCGACGCTCAGGAATCCGTTTGGGAAATCCAGCGTCGCATTGATCGGCTGGAAGAAGAAGCACGCGGTGAAGACTGCAAGTCAGGCAAAGAAGGAAAGGCATGTCGCAAAGCCGCAGACGCTGCACGAACAGACTCCTATCTGGCACGAGCTGATTTGCTGCTTGCACAAAACCGGCTGTTCTCCTTGGAGCGTCAACGTGATCGTGTCCGAAAAGAAGTCACCAACAAGCTGCTTGACCTTGAACCAAGCTACAACCCCTCCTAAAATTTGCAGGCAAATGCAGATTCTTAGGGGAAGGCGAGCCGATGAAAACGTGGCGTGTTTATCTTTCAGGTGAAATCCACACCGATTGGAGAGAGCGAATTGAACATGGTGCGGCAGATGCAGGCCTGCCTGTTCATTTCGACAGTGCCGTGACTGATCACGAAGCCAGCGATGATTGCGGGGTCGAGATTTTGGGGGCTGAAGACAGCAATTTCTGGCGGGACCACAAGGGTGCGAAGATCAATGCCATCCGCACCCGGACGCTGCTCTCTGAGGCAGATATCGTTGTGGTGCGCTTTGGTGACAAGTACCGCCAATGGAATGCTGCGTTTGACGCAGGCTTTGCTTCAGCTTTGGGCAAAAGCATCATCGTGCTGCACGATCCGGCACTGACGCACCCACTGAAGGAAGTAGACGCCGCAGCCTTGGCCGTGGCCGAAGATCCCGATCAAGTGGTCGACCTGCTCCGCTACGTGATCCGCGGCGAACTGTAAGCCCCTCCCAATTCAAGGGAAGACGCTCTCATAACACAGCCCTACACTCCCCTCTCAACAAGAGGAACAAGTGTGGGGCTTTTGTTTTTAATGGCCCAATCACTCAATTGGTGGGCAGGTGTAGTGACGAGTGTTTGCGATCTTTTTGATTTTGATGAGTTTCCCAAAATCAGTTTGCCTGAAGACGGCATCATCGTTATCACAAGAGCCCGAAATGAGATGTTGCGATTACCCTTTTTTCTGGAGCATTACCGGAGTATTGGGGCAAGTCATATCTTCGTTGTCGATAATGACTCCACAGACGATACAGCAGCTTTTCTGGAAACACAGCCAGACGTTACTCGGTTTCACACCAGCAAGCTCTATAAGCAGTTCAAACGAAACTGGCTCCTCGCCATTTTAAATGAGTATTGCACCGATCGCTGGACTATTCTGGCGGATACAGACGAGCAGTTCGTTTATCCAGGATGGCCAGAAACCAAACTGACTGGCCTGACAGCTTATTGGGACAGTGTTGGTGCAGAGGGCGTAATAGCTCCGCTGATCGACATGTACTCTGACAAGCCTCTGGTTGATGTTGACTACAGACAAGGAGATCCATTTCTTTCTACATGTCCTTACTTCGACACGACTTCAACATGGGCGACACAGGTTTCACCAGAACTGAAAGGACCACGTTTTGAAATTCGAGGAGGCATTAGAGGACGCCTATTTGGGATTCCTCCTAAAAGGCGAGAGATCTTTCCACTAGGTTTATTGCGAAGTCTATATCTTGCACCTGCACGAGTTCACCAAAAGCTCCCTTTCCGAAATTACTTTGAAAGGCGGCTTAAGCGCTTCCTGAAAAAGCAATGTCCTCAACTTATGAAAGTACCGCTTATCAGATGGAACCCTGTATATTCCAAATTATGGGGCACACATGAACTAGATATCAGAACCAGCCTTGCCGATGATTGGGGAGCAATGCTGCACTTCAAGTTCTTTCAGGACTTTAAGTTTCGTGTTGAAGAAGAGCTTACACGACAGGCCTATTACGCAGATGGTCTAGAATACAAAGCTTACTATAGTGGATTGGAAGATATTCTCCACCATTCACCTATGTATGAAGGATCAATGAAATTCACAAATGTGAGTGATGTATATAGAAGTCAACAGGCTTATTGTTCATCAGCTCTTCTGGAATACTTGAAAAACATACCACACCTTAAGAACTCACTCAGTCAAGAAAACATAGTTGCTTAGCTTATTTCTGCAACTGGTCAATGGAGCCCTGAAATGCATTTTTTGAAAGGCCTTGAACATACGTATAAAATGCGCAGGCGCTATAAAACATTACGCAATATCAAACTGGATGTTTCTCAACCTGAAATTGACTTATATGTAAAAGACCAGATTGTTCGAGGTATCTATGAAAATGAAGAACATAACCTCCTGACACAATTGCTAAAACCAGAAGACCGTATTCTGGAGTTAGGAGCCTGTATAGGTTTTCTATCGGCAACAGCTTCTAAGATTTGCGGTTCCAGCAATGTCATGTGCGTTGAGGCAAACCCAAACCTTATAAATGTCATAGAGACTAATCATTCTTTAAACGACGTTTCTCCCATAACTGTAAGTGGTATCGCAGCTCTCACTGATAATAAGCAATCAGAGTTTTATGTTGGAAAACGTATCATCGGATCATCTGTTCTAGAACGCAAAGAAAGCCAAAAAATTCTTCAAAAAACAGTCGATGTCAACAGGCTAATCGCAGAGTTTAAACCAAGCTTTTTGATGATGGATATCGAAGGAGCAGAAATTGAACTGCTACCAGCTTTAAACCTGACCAATATCCGAATGTTAGTTGTCGAGTTTCATCCCAAACTCAATGGTTTCGATGCAATAACAGAGTGCATCAATGTGCTCACCACAAAAGGCTTCGCATTGCGGGTAGATCAATGTCAGAACAAATGCATGGTGCTTCAACGGACCACAGATCCTGATCATGCAATGAGTTCACAACTCAGCCATGCTCTTGAAGCGCAAGGTGTTCTTTCGCAATAATCTTTCTGGCTTATGCGCAGTGCTTTCATGGCTGCCGTTTTCGACAGCCATGTGCTTTTATAGAACAACATCACGCATTGAAAGCGATGAGGGTGTTGCCCCAGTGGCGGCCTTTGATCCAGATGGGGGCTGAGACGAGTTTGATCATCATGATCTTTCCGCCGCCCATGTCCCGACGATAGGTTTGTAGGCTGTATTCTTTGGTGTTCTTGCTTGCATTCAGGCCAGCACGGTCATCGAACATTCTGCGATTACGGCAGTTGGCGGCGTTCCAGACCGGGTCATTGCCCTGAGGCTTGGAATACTCTTTGCTGTGCGTTGGCAGATAAGCGTTTTTATCCAGTGCAGCGCAGAAAATGATATGTGGATCAAGATCTTTGACTGGCTCCTGAATGTCAGGCAACACCCGGTCAGTCATTTGCGTGAAGGATGCCATGAACTGGACGGGGTTTGAGCCATCAATCGGGGTGTAGTTGAAGTCGAAAAGATCGTTGATTGAGATACGGCCTGCATCCACTTCGCCTTCAAAAGCATCCATGGTCTTTGCAGCAGCATCCTTGGCGTACTCGATCATCTGCTGATTGAGATTGTCGCCATGTTCGACGGCAACTTCGGCAAGCAGGGCATCGGCTGTTTGTGATGTTCCGAGCATCTGGCCGGAAACCTGCTCAATGCTCTCTGCATTGGCGGAGACCACGCCGACCATTTCATCACGATTGCGCAGCAGTTCGTCCGTATCAGCGTCATTGTTTGCGCAGGCGATGCGGATGGATTCTGTGTTGGCGGAGATGTTATCAACCATTGCTTCCAGCTCATGGAAGAGATCGTTGATGGACTGTGTGCCGTTTTCAGCAGTCGCTACTGTATCAAGTGCGCCCTTACCGAGATCCACCAGAGTATCTGCTTCTTTGCCGAGCTGAAGGATTGTTTGGTCAATTTGTTCAGTCGCGACTGTGGTTTGCGTCGCAAGCGCCTTAACTTCGCTGGCAACCACGGCAAAGCCTTTGCCGGCCTCGCCTGCGCGAGCTGCCTCAATTGTCGCATTGAGAGCCAGAAGATTGGTCTGTCGGGCGATGGCGTCAATGGAACTGGAGAACTGACGTACGTTGGCAAACGAGGCCTGGAGGCCTTCCAGTTGGCGATTGATGTTGCTGATGGTTGTCGACAGGCTGTTGATGTTGGCGAGCGCGTCCGTCACCACTTCCTGAGACTTCGACATGGTATCGCGGGCGTTGGTCGTCTGCTCTGCTGTCTGCTCAACGGCAGAGCTCACTTCCCGGTTACTCTCAACAACACGTCCAGAAGCTTCCTGAAGGCTTTCCATGGCTGTTTTCAGAGCGCCTGCAGTGTTGTTAACGGCATCCAGCTCTCCCGCAGCTGAGGCCATATCCAACGCAAGGGCGTCCAGCTCACCAAACAAGCGTGCACTATCTATTGAACTCTTAGGTTCTGTAATTTCCACTTCAGCAGACTGACCGATTACTTCTCCTTGGTCGTTTGCAGCAGTTTCAGCAAGCAATTGTGTGTTACGCTTAAAAAAAGCCATGTCAAAAACCCCTCAATCGCGCAAAGGTTTTCATAGTTTTACTTATAGATTATTAACCTTGTTATTAATCCTTCCTCCTATTGCAAGTGACTGGATTACAAAGGATAATAACAAAACATCCTGTGACTAAACTTCTATTTTCTAATTACTATGCGCGGTGCATATGATTTGTCGTGAAATGCGTCTGTCCGATCGGGACGCGGTTATTGCTCTTTGGAAGGCCGCTGGCGTCTTTCGTGAATGGAATGATCCAGTTCGGGATATTGCAAAAGCACTTGAGGGCGAACACTCAACTATTCTTGTCGGAGAACTGGACGGCATGATTGCCACCAGCATCATGTGCGGAGAGGATGGGCATCGCGGCTGGTTCTATTATGTGAGCACACATCCTGACCATCAGGGCAAAGGACTGGGCAAGGCCATTACGCAAGCCGCAGAAGACTGGTTGCGAGCCCGTGGTATCTGGAAAGTTAACCTGCTTGTACGTGGAGATAACAGCCAGGCCGCTAGCTTTTATGAGGCACAAGGTTACAAGGACACCCAGAGCATCTGCCTTCAAAAGGTGATTGAGCCTTAGACCACCAAGTTTTTACTCAGAAAATTTAATGGCTGTGAAAACTGCGGTAATCGACACTGCGGTTTATAGGGTTTTGAAATTTCCTGTTGGGCCGCATAGCGTTGGGCGTCAACTCACTGAATTTTCATAGAGCACCTTAATCAAATCAAGCATCTCCGCCACATTCTGAAGTATTTTCTCGTCTAAAGTTAGAATAATGGAACAATATATAGAAATCACAGCAAGTTAGCTAACTGACACTCATCAGGTCTATATTTCACCTCTACAATTCCCATAACATGAATACAATACTCATATTACATCTGCAGTATTTTATAGGATTGATTGTTTCGTAAAGTTGTCATGCAGGCGCCTTAGTGTGCGCTCACCTTCTTCTACGGGATATTTCCAATGACTAAAGAATTGACGAATGAACTCACGGCAGATGAGTGGGATGAGTTGAACTTCCCTCGTGCTGAAGAGAATGAATTTGACCGCGTTGTTGAGCGCGCAATTTCGCGCCGCGGTTTTCTGGGTGGTGTGCTCGCATTTGGCTCCGGCGCAGCGGTGATGGGCACAGGTGTGCTTGGTCTTTCCGCTTCTGAGGCGAAGGCGTCTGTTTCGCGCTTCGCTTTTCAGCCAATTCCGACATTTACGGACGCGACTGTTCATGTCCCGGAAGGATACAACTGGAAGATCCTGGCTCGCTGGGGCGATGCTCTGGTAGATGGTGCTGAAGAGTTCGATCATGAGACCGGTGGCTCTACGGCAGGTGCTGACAAAGTGTTTGGTGAAAACACCGACGGCATGGAGAGCTTCCAGTATCAGGGCAAGCAGCTGCTGGCGATCAACCATGAGTATGCCAACCGCCGGATCAACCTGCCTCAGAATGAAGATGGAGCTCCAAAGAGCGCTGATGATGTTCTGAAGCTGCAGCACCTTCAGGGTGTTGTGGTTATTGAAGTGGAAGAAGGCGATGGTGGTTGGGCGATCGTGAAGAACAGCCCGTTCAATCGCCGCATCACGCATAACACGCCGATGATGCTTGCCGGACCGGCTGCAGGTCACCCTCTGCTGCAAACTGCGGCTGATCCTTCTGGTACACAGTCTCTTGGCACATTCAACAACTGTGGTTCTGGCAAGACACCATGGGGCACTTATCTGACTTGCGAAGAGAACTTCAACGGTTACTTCGGTGCAACCGATGCACCTCCTGCGGAGCGCATGGACGGTGTTGATGCTGGGTACAAGCGCTATGGCATCACGGATACCGGCTACAACTACGACTACCATAAGTTCGATGAGCGCTTTGACATCGCGAAAAACCCAAATGAGCCTCATCGTGCTGGCTGGGTGGTTGAGATTGATCCGACCAATCCAAACTCCACGCCTGTCAAACGCACTGCACTAGGTCGCTTTAAGCATGAGAATGCAGAGGCTGTTTTGGCACCAGATGGCCGCGTTGTTGTTTACATGGGGGATGATGAGCGCGGTGAGTTCATGTATCGCTTTGTCTCCAACGGTGTTTATGCACCGGGTCAGCCAACTGATGGTTTGCTGGATGATGGTACGCTGTATGTTGCCAAGTTCAATGATGATCAGACGGGCGAATGGTTGGCTCTGACACCAGACACAACAGGCATGGATGCAGCCAGTATCGCGATCTTCAGTCGTATTGCTGGTTCTGCTGTTGGTGCGACCACCATGGACCGTCCTGAATGGATTTCAGCCAATCCCAATGCAGTTGAGGCGTATTGCTGCCTGACCAACAACAAGAACCGCGGTGTGAAGCCAAATGCGGGTGGTGACGATACCTCTGTCAACGGCCCGAACCCACGTGAAACCAACAAGTACGGCCAGATCGTGCGTTGGCGTCCTCACAATGAGGATCATGCCTCAGACACGTTTGATTGGGACCTCTATGTGATGGCTGGCAACCCAACCGTTCATGAAGGACCTAAGGCTGGTTCTGAAAACGTGAATGCAGGCAACATGTTCAACTCCCCAGACGGCATGGGCTTTGACGAGAGCGGGCTTGTGTGGATCCAGACAGATGGCAGCGACAGCAATGAAGGTGACTTTGCTGGCATGGGCAACAACCAGATGCTGGTTGGAGATCCTGTGACAGGTGAGATCGCTCGCTTCATGACTGGACCTAAAGGAGCAGAAGTGACTGGTCTGACATGGTCTGCTGATCGCCGCAGTATGTTTGTGGGCATTCAGCACCCAGGCGGTAACTGGCCAGATGGCGGTAAGCTTCCTCGCTCTTCCGTTATCGTGATCAAGCGCGACGATAATGGTGTGATTGGCTAAGCTGACCTTCCAGCCCAAACGATATTACCCTTCGGGAGTTGGCCTCCCGAAGGTTTCATTTTGTGAATGTCAAACTATCGACAGTTGAGCATTTAGTGGCTGAAGACGGCAGTGATCTTGGAAGTCTGCAGTGTGTTCGCACCAATCATATAGCCAACCAGCGCGTTGCTTGGGTTCTCAGGAAGATCCAGCGCCGGCACGCCAAGTGCATGGATGGTGAAGATATAGCGGTGTACCTCACCTGCCGGTGGACAGGCACCGCCAAAGCCCTTAGCACCGTAGTCGTTAGTGATTTCCATTGAGCCAACAGGCAAAGTTTTGTTGTTGCTCGCGCCTTCTTCAAAAGAGTTTGCCGAGGCTGGGATGTTCACCACATTCCAGTGCCACCATCCTGAACCTGTTGGTGCATCCGGATCATAAGCAGTAAGAGCGAAGCTTTTGGTCCCTTCTGGCGCGTTGGACCAGCTGAGCTGCGGTGAGAGGTTGCCTCCGGTGCATCCGAACCCGTTATAAACGAACTGGTTCGTGAGCTGCTGACCTTCAGCAATAGACGTGCTGGTGAGTTTAAAATCTTGCGCTTGAGCGGCAGATGCAAAAGAAGCTGCGATGGCCAGAGCGGTTATGAGTGGTTTCCGGAACATGTTTTCTCCAGTGGCTTAGGGCGTTGAACATGTTCCAGCTATAGGTTGCTTTGAAAAGCTACGCTTTCACGAGCCACTCATAAACTATCAAATTCCGATCAACCTTCTCTCGATCTGATCTCTTTTGGGCGAATCCCAAAGCGTTTTTTGAAAGCCTCGGAGAAATGAGAGGGAGTAGTAAATCCGCAATCCAGCGCGATGCTCGAGATAGGTTCATGCGTGGATTGCAACAGAGCCAGACCTTTTTCCAACCGGGTATGGCGCAGAACTTTTGCAAAGCCGTGCCCGGACTTGGCAAGCCAGCGGCGGAAGGTTGCCTCACTCATCGCAAAATGACTGGCGACATCTGTCGCGCGCCATGCGTAGCTCAAGTCGGTTTCGATAAGGCTGCGAACCTGGCTCAGAGGGTTGTCTGTGTCGGGCTTTGACAAGTGTACGCCGATATGGCGTAGCCAGATGAGTGGCTCCAACAGTCGGTGCTGCCTTAAGGCTTCTGGTAGAGCAGTATTTGCCAATGTCTCTTTCATGAGGGCAAGCACGTCTTCCGGCTTATGCTCTTTTCCACGCACCAGCTGGATACCTGTAGCTGTTGGAGTTGCCGGTTGGTCTGCATACACTGCATCTATCAGCGTGTTGGCAATGCTGACACCATCTGCCTGATAATCGGCATCTACAAGCGGCCTGTTTTCAAGGCTGATGATAGAACCGGGAGGAAAGATGAAGAGATCGCCCTCTGAACCGACCAACTCTCCATTGTGAGGGCAGATTACCTTCTTCGTTCCCTTGTGAATGAACGACAGGAAGGTTTGATGGAAGTACATGTCCGTGAACGTGGCTCGAGTGGCCTGCGTGATCAAGTGAATGGACAGGCCCGAGTCGTCAGGCAACATCCTGTCAGCTGTTTCATTGGAGAGTTGTGGCACTTTCACTGGTACTTTCAAACACCGCAGGTATCATGGTTTTATCGAGCTGGAGCAGAATGGCAAGCATTCCCCCTAATCAGAACCGTTGGATCTGAGGCGCGTTATCAGTGATCTCGTAGTAGTCACCTTTGTCTTTGACGAAGATATGCTTGCCGATGTGCAAGTCGTTTGGCTCATCCAGACAACCGGCTGCGATAGCGATGTAGTCTTCCGCATGGATTTTATAAAATAGGCTCGATCCGCATCCCTTGCAGAAACCTCGCTTTGCAAACTCTGAGGAAGCGTACCATTCAAGCCCATCATCAACCGTGAAGGTGATGGCGCTTTCAGGAGCTACTGTGGAGGCCCAGACGTGGCCGCTTGTGCGCCGACATTGGCTACAGTGACAGACTGTGACGCTGTCTCTTACCGCTTCCACCTGAAACTGAACTTTGCCGCATTCGCATTTGCCAGAGACCATGTTCCCTCTCCCCTTATTTATCAAGGAACCAAGATAGGGAGCGGGATGTGGCCGGACAACAAAAAAAGCAGGCTCCTCTCGGAACCTGCCTTTTAAAAAGCTTCTGCTTCCTGCTTTAGCAATTAAGCTACAGCAGCCTGTGCTTTTTCAACCAGAGCCTTGAATGCGTCAGGCTGGTTGATTGCCAGGTCAGAAAGAACCTTACGGTCAACTTCGATGCCAGCTTTGTTCAAGCCATCGATGAAGCGGCCGTAGGTCATGCCGTGTTCACGGGTCGCAGCGTTGATACGCTGGATCCAGAGTGCACGGAAGTTGCGCTTGCGAGCCTTGCGGTCGCGGTAAGCGTACTGTGCCGCTTTCTCGACTGCCTGCTTAGCAACGCGGATGGTGTTCTTACGACGGCCGTAGTAACCTTTGGCTGCCTTAATAACTTTTTTATGACGAGCGTGGGCGGTAACGCCTCTTTTTACACGTGACATGGTTGTCTCCTGGTCTCAGCTTTAAGGCTTAGCCGTAAGGCAGATATTTTTTCACGATACGAGCATCTGCATCACACAGAGTGGTGGTACCACGTGCGTTACGGATGAACTTGTTCGTGCGTTTGATCATGCCGTGGCGCTTGCCAGCCTGAGCACATTTAACTTTGCCAGTCGCGGTCAGTTTGAAGCGCTTTTTGGCTCCAGACTTCGTCTTCAACTTGGGCATTTTGCGTCCTTTCTTGTGATGATCAGCGAACCGATCAAAAATTTGCAATGGATGCATCAGAAGCCGCCACGGCATGCCCTGTATTTCCGTCTTAATTCCTATAAATTATAGGAGGCAGAATACCGCCGGGCGACTTTGAACGCGGCCTTATAAAACTGCCAGCGTGGGAATGCAAGAAGATTCCCGTCAAACTCGGCTTGAATAGCCAGAGTTCAACCAGTTTACACCCCTGCACTTGCCAGAGTGTGCATGACTATGGTGTTGCGGGGTGTTTTCGGCTCTTCAGATCCTGATGCCAAGCCTTTTAAGGGCACGGCCATAATCCGTAAAGAGCTGTTGGCAGGCCTGGCGCTCAACACCTTCAAAAATTACTATCTCAGGTCGCTGAACCATGCTTGCTACTAGGTCTTTGGCCCGCAGGCTCATTTCCTGCGGCCAGAAGTTTGTGGCGTCCTCATTGGTGTAGGCGCCAAACACCAGCTTATCAAAACCGGCCCAGATAGTGGCGGCCATACACATGGCGCATGGCTCACACGTGCTGTAGAGGATACCGCCCGGAAAGCTGCGGGTTTTACTGGCCTCACTGGCAAGCCGGATTGCGTTGATCTCACCGTGGCAGGTGGGATCACAATCCTTGATCACAGAATCATAGGCCTGTGCCAGCAGCTCACCTTCAGCGGAGTAGACAGCGCAGCCAAATGGCGATGGGTAGGGTGTCTCCAGCGAAGTCGCCGTGAAAGCGATCAGCTCTCTCATGCGCTGATGGTGCAGCTCCAGTTCGCTTTCTGCCATCACGTCCCTCCCCGATCTTTAGTTTCGCGAAGTTTGCTCGTTAGATGCGAATACCGAGCTTGATCATGGTGCTGGCACAGTCAGTGAAGAGCTGCCGACAGGCGTCACGCTCAACCCCTTCGATGATCTCGATCTTGGGACGCATGATGACGTGTTCTGCGATATCGCGCGCGCGCAGGTCCATCTCCTGCGGCCAGAAGTTGATCGCATCCTCATTTGTGAAAGCACCAAAGACCAGCGTTTCCACGCCGATACTGATGGTTGCTGTCATGCACATTGGGCAAGGTTCAGATGTCGCATAAAGGATGCTGCCGGGAAAGCTACGGGTTTTGTACTTTTGGCAGGCTTCGCGAATGGCGTTGAGTTCGCCGTGGCTGCTGGGATCACATTCGCGGACCATTCTGTTGTAGGCCTGCGCAAGCAAGGTTCCGTCTGAGCCATACAGAGCGCCGCCGAAGGGCGTGGGATATGGTGTTTCAAAGGAGGTTGCGGTGTATTCCACCAGCGCCTGCATGCGCTTTTGGTGTGTAGCCAGCTCGTTGTCCATGTGTTCCAACCGTGTTTCGTTGCCCCAAATGAAAATACCCGACACGCTGTGCCGGGTAATCTCAAAATTCTCTGGGGCTTCGGTTGAGTAGCTACACAGAAACCAAGCTGGAGCGCTTCAACCTGAGCCTATTAACGAGAAATAGGTGCTAGCACCATCATCATCTGGCGACCTTCCAGCTTAGGATGGGATTCGACCTTAGCGATATCTTGGGTCTCTTCCTTCACCTTAAGCAGAAGCTTCATGCCGAGATCTTGGTGAGCCATTTCACGGCCACGGAAGCGCAAGGTTACCTTCACCTTGTCTCCGCTCTCAAAGAAACGCATCATGTTTCTCATCTTCACTTCATAATCATGAGTGTCGATGTTTGGACGCATCTTGATTTCTTTGATCTCAACGATCTTCTGTTTTTTGCGTGCTTCAGCAGCTTTCTTCTGAGCTTGGTACTTGTAACGACCATAGTCCAGAATCTTACAAACAGGTGGTTGACTGTTCGGAGCAATTTCGACCAGATCCAAACCTTGTTCCACCGCCATTGCGAGGGCTTCTTCGGTTGGAGTTGGGCCGAGGTTCTCACCTTCGGCGTTGATCAGCTGCACTTCGCGAACGCGAATCTCTTTATTGGTGCGCGGCCCTTCCTTAGTGGGTGGCGGTGCGCGAAACGGACGGCGAATGTGAGTATCTCCTCTTTAGACTGCCGAACTTGCGAATATTTGATTGCAGTTCAATGACTCGTTCCAACTGTTTCGTCAAGTCGAGAAACACTTCCCAAGAACATCATTTTCGCTGCGTCGCTAGAATCAGGAAAAATGCCACGTAAGTCAACACCAGTTTTGTAGGTTCTGACGCGACATTTACAACCAGTTAGCTGTCTGTTGGTAACAGCTCCCGGTAAACGTTTAGTGTGGCTGAGCACATAGCCTGTTTGGTGAAAGATCGTTCGACATGATCATGGGCGCGCTTGGTCAGTTTTGCCCGCTCTTCTTCACTCATATCCAGTGCCTGCGCCATGAGATCGCAGAGCTCTTCTGCATTACCATTCTCAAAATGCCAGCCGGTGCGTTCTTCAGCTTTCACGATTGGCGGCACGAGCACGGTTTCCGGGACAGCGCCGATGTTAGAAACGATAATCGGCACGCCTGCGGCCTGTGCTTCAACAGCTGCACGACCAAAGGCTTCCGCCTCAATTGAGGCCACGACAGAGGCATCTGCGATCGCAAGGGCTGCCGGTACATCAGAACAATGGCCAACGATGCGTACGTGTTCGATCAACTCAGACTCTGCGATCTGCAACTCAAGAGACTGGCGGTAAGCTTCGCGACCCTGATCATCGCCAGCCAGAACCACCAGAACATCGTCATAGCCACCGCGCTCGATCAGCTGGCGTGTGGCTTCGATCAGAACCCGCTGGCCTTTCCATTCCGTCAGGCGCGCAAGGTTCATAACAACGCGGCGGTTATCGGAAACACCCCAGCGGGCGCGTAGATCTGTCACGCGCTCATCGCTGATGTTGTCCGGATTGAAAGATTCCACATCTGGTCCGCGGTAGATGACCGAGGTCTTACCCTTGGTGCGTGGGTCACGCTTTTCGACCAGATCTGCAGTAAAGCGCGAGTTGGCAATCACTTTGTCTGCGCGGGTCATCGAGGAATTGTAGAAGGCCTTGAACTTGTTCGTTTCCTTGTAGATGCCGTGATAGGTGGTGACATAAGGAATGTTCAGGCGGTGTGCTGCCCACAAAGCGGACCATGCAGGAGCACGGGATCTGGCGTGCACCAGATCAACCCGGTTCTGCTGACAGATGCGCTCAATCAGATAAGAGTTGCGCCACATGGTCCATGGGTTTTTGGACTTCACTGGCAGTTCAAAGTGCACGGCGCCGGTTGCTTCCAACTCAGGAACCATGCGTCCACCCTGCGAGATCACAAGGCTATTCCAGCCTTCGTTGACGATCGCCTCCGCCACATCCACTGTGGTGCGCTCGGCTCCGCCGGTTTGAAGGTCGGGGACAATTTGCAAAATGGTTGGCACTTTGGACATTTCTCTATGTTTTTTGAGCGGCATCCAACTATGCTCGCCCAAATGACAGGCAGGCAGGCGCGGAAGCACGATAATCAGGTTTCCAAACAGTTGCCGGCCACTATAAGCCGATAAGCGTTTGGAGGTTATGAATGAGTGCTGACTTACCGCAATTCATCAGCGTTGGCAAAGGAGACAGTGCGCGGCAAATTGCAGTGCGCCATGATGAACGCGGTGCGCCGGGTGTTCTGTGGCTGTCCGGCTTCAAATCCGACATGCTTGGCACAAAGGCAGAAGTGCTTGCAGAATGGGCTGAAAAGAAGGGCCTGACCTGCACCCGCATGGATTACTCCGGTCACGGCGAATCTGGCGGTGAGTTTGTTGATGGCACCATCTCCCTTTGGTTGGAAGAAGCTGTGGCTGTGTTTAAACAGTTCTGTAAAGGCCAAACCGTTGTCATCGGTTCATCAATGGGCGGCTGGATGGCTTTGCTACTGGCCAAAGCACTCCATGAAGCTTCAGAAGAGATGGAAGGCTCCCTCTCTGGCATGGTGCTGATTGCGCCTGCTCCTGATTTCACCGAGGAACTGATGTGGAAGCATGAGTTCACTGATGAGATCAAGCAGGAGATTATGGAGAAAGGCCGCTTCGAGCGCCCTTCCGAGTATGAAGACAGCCCTTACATCATCACGCGTGACCTGATCGAAGACGGCAGAAAGAACCTGTTGCTCGGCGAACCAATCATCACCAACTGCAAGACCATCATTCTACAGGGCCAGAAAGATGACGCTGTGCCGTGGCAGCATGCTTTGCGCATTGTTGAAGGCATGGCCCATGACGATGTGGTGCTGACCTTGGTGAAAGACGGCGATCATCGCCTATCGCGTCCTGAAGATCTGGACCGCATGATCGCAGCAGTGGCCGAACTCGCCCAGCGTTGATTTAGTTTAGTGGTTAGGCTTCTGATGCAGAAGCCTAGCTGCCACTCATTTGCCCGCATAACTCTGCGATTTCCTGGAGGAACCAATCATACCGAGCAGGTAGAGGGCGATGCTTCTTCACCGTCAGGTATAGCGGATCGCTGACGGGTTCTTTCAGCTCCAAAATTTTGATCTTCTGCTGTGCTTCAAAGCTGCGCACTGCGGTTTTGGGCAGGACTGTGTACCCCAGCCCTTTCGCAACAGGCACGAGGATCTGACTGAGTTGGTTGATGTAGCCAGTCACCCGCAGATCATCTGTAGCGGATGCCATCTCCTCAAAATTCGGCGTTAGCAAGCGCTCTGCATAATGCTGACCGTCCGGGTGATCAATGAAACCCAGTTTTTGCAAGTCTTCGAATGCGACTGCTTTTTCTTTAAAATTGGCTGGCACAACAAGGCAGAGGGGCTCGTTGCCGATGTGCTGCTGTTCCAACGCTGAGTGCTGTGCTTGTTGGGTGACTATGCAGAGATCCATCTCGTTGCTTTGTAACAGCTGAAGGCTACGATGGTTTGGAGCGACTTCGACCTTCAGCGTTAAACCGGGATGGCGGTTCTGGTGTGCCAGTAGCTTGGGGTAGAGATAGAGCGCCATAGAACCAGAGCACGCAATGCGGATTTCACCGGCGTTTGGGTCATCCTGCTGGATAGCTTCCCGAAGTTCTGCCTCTTGCTTTTCGGCAGTGAGCGCGAAGCTCAACAGAAGTTCCCCTTCCCGTGTTAGCTCAAAGCCCTTGCCGATCTTCGTAATCAGAGGCGCTCCGATCTGCAGCTCCAGCTTTTTCAGATGCTGGCTGACCCCCGGCTGCGTCATACCGAGTTGATTGGCTGTCTGCGTGAAGTGGCCGGTTTCAGTTAACTTGACGAAGGTTCTGAGCCATTGGGAGTTTAGCATAGCCCAACATACATAACATTAAATTATCATAAAACTAATAAATGATAATTTCTGATTTTCTCACAGACTTGCTACATCCAACGTGTTCAAGGCATTCCGCCTGTTGAGATTAGCGTAGCGAGGTCTGTTATGTCCGCCCCTTATCCAAGACGTTTCTCCCACATTGGTCTTTCTGTTCCTGATGTGGAAGCTGCGGTGAAGTTCTATCGTGATGTGATGGGCTGGTACATCATCATGGAGCCAAGCGAGATCGTTGAAGACGACAGTGCAATTGGCGAGATGTGCACCGACGTGTTTGGTAAAGGCTGGAAGAGCTTCAAAATTGCTCACCTATCCACCAGCGATGGCATCGGCGTTGAGCTCTTTGAGTTTGCTCAGAATGAAAGCCCGGAGAACAACTTCGAATACTGGAAGACTGGCATCTTTCATTACTGTGTTCAGGACCCGGATGTGGAAGGGCTGGCAGCCAAGATTGAGGCCGCAGGTGGTAAGCGCCGCATGAAAGAGCCACGCTATTACTATCCGGGAGAGAAGCCTTATCGCATGATCTACATGGAAGATCCGTTCGGCAACATTCTGGAGATCTACAGCCATTCCTACGAGCTGCACTATTCCAGCGGTGCCTACCAGAAATCCTAGGTTCTCCAAGGTGTGCTCGAAGAATTTTAATCGAGCACATCTAAATCTGCCCCTGCTTTCTTAGAGTGGCTGAAAGGCGTTTGGCTGCAAATAGACCAGAATTCTGACAGGTCTTGAAGAGTAGCAGCCCATGTCAAAAGACATTCTGGTGGCAATCGCCTTCTTTTCCGCCAACGGACACACCGAAGCGCTGGCACATGCGATCGCACGTGGTGCCCGCGAAAATGGTGTGACCGTTACCTTTGTGCCTGTCAGCGAGTATGAAGATACCGACTGGAGCACTCTGGAAGCCGCCGATGCCATCGTGTTCGGCACCCCAACCTACATGGGTGGTGTTGCCGCTCCCTTCAAATTCTTCATGGATGCCTCTGCCACCGTTTGGTACAAACAGGGCTGGATCAATAAGATCGCCGGAGGCTTCAGCGTTTCCGGTTCCATGAGCGGTGACCGGCTCAACGTTTTCCTTCAAATGGCGACCTTTGCCGCCCAGCATGGTATGATCTGGGTGAGCCTTGGCATGCCTCCCGGCAACAATTACAGCTTCGGCAGCAATGACGACCTCAACCGTCTCGGCGTGTACTATGGCGCAGCTGCACAGGCCAACATGGATGAAGGGCCGGAGGTCGCTCCGCCTCAATCCGACCGTGACACAGCTTTCGCGTATGGCGCCCGTATTGCCAAAGCAACGCGTCGCTGGGTGGAAGGTGGACACAACCAACCTCAGCAAAGCAAGGGTAAATCTCCCTTGCATTGATGGCGTGCTATAAGCTTGTGTTTTAGGGTATTTTTCTAGTTTGGAAGCAAACATGGTTGTGTTGGAGGCAACTGAATGGCGTGGATCTGGCTTATCATTGCAGGCATGTTTGAAATGGCCTTTGCCATCTGCCTCAAACTCTCTGAGGGCTTCACCAGACCGTTCTACACAATCGCCTTTGTCATCACGGCTTTCCTGTCACTCTACTTCCTGACCAGAGCGATGGCCTCAATCCCCATCGGCACGGCCTACGCCGTCTGGACTGGCATCGGTGCCTCAGGCATCGCAATCCTCGGCATCTTTCTCTTCGGCGAACCCGTCACCTTCCTCCGCCTCTTCTTCATCGCCCTCCTCATCGCCGCAATCGTGGGGCTGAAGTTTGTATCAAATGGGTAGTGATCAGCTGCCATCAAACGCAGCATCAAGCTGTGCGGCAATCTCCTGAGATGCTCTTATGAAACCAGAGGCTTTCTCCCCAAAGCTGCCTCCGACACAGAACAAACCATTCTCAAAGGTCGCCGTGCGAAGCATCTCTGTTTCCAGCAGAGTAAAGCTTGGTTTGCAACAGACCACACCCTGTATTTTATGCTTCTCTTTCAGAAACTTGATCAAGGTTGGATGATTGCTTAAGTCCTTCAGTAATAGGACTTTCACTTCTGATGCATTGTCTGAAAAGCAAGCATTCTTGCGTCGAAACCGCAATATCTCGACGTTTGGCAGCAGAGCGTCACGAACGGCAACATATCTGCAGTTGCTTAAGCTGGATATTGCCCGAAATTGAGCCGAGCCTGCTTGTTCTTCATCTGAGGCAATCAGATTGAAGCTGCTTAGTTTTGAGAGCTCTTCCGATTGCCCCTGATCCAGACAGTCAAAGACAACTCCCTGATCAGCAAACTGATGGTGATCATCAATGTTCAACGTTGGAAAAAAGAGCCCAAACTGAACGGTAAACTCATTACCCGGCTCAGTTGAGTGCAAGATGTTGCGGAGTTTGCCGGTAGAGTGCTGTTTCCGGATCTTGTATTTGTAATTGCGTCCAAAGCTTACAGCAGAGCAGCCCTTAAAAAGCAGAGCGGTAATAGGGCCACTGGTCATATACACCAGATGCTCTGAGTTCTTGCAAATAAAGCACTTCTCGAACTCAGTTTCCGACAATTGCTTTGAGGCCACTGCAACAATCTCAAAGCTATTCTGCACCAGATCATCCTGAATGCTCTCAGTAAACCACTCGTGCTTTTCCTGATCCGGTTTGATGAGGATGATGTTGTGTTCCATGGTGGCTATCAGACGAGGTGAGCTTCTTTGTTGTCATCCATGATTGGTGCCATGTCATTGCCCAAGCATTCAACAATCTCAACTCGAGCAGGATTTCGAAGAAGCTTTGCATACTTGTATTTGAAGCTACCGCTTGAACACTCAACGATCTGATCAGCAACCCATTTGGGATCCAACATCGTAGTGGTGTCTTCATTCGTGTTGTCCCAGAAAGACGTTCGAATGCCTGATGGAGCCGCCACAAGAACCTTTCCCAGACTTTGATCCCTCACTAACGATGCTCCCAACATGCCCAAGCCTGACTTAGTTGCGCAATAGGCAGGCTCCAACTCGCGAGGGGTGTATTGAGAGCTGGACGTGATCAGCATTATCTTGAGGGGAAAATCAGATCTTTTTTTGAGCCGCTGTATCAGCATCATAGGGGCCAGCAAACCAACATTCACCATTGCACTCAGATCATCATCTTCTAGCTCATCTATATGGCCCCTTTGCAGAAAACCGGCTGCATAAACGAGCGTATGGACAGTTTCAAAGTTATCTAAAACCCGATCAATATCCTGTCCAAGCTGAACTGGATCATGGGTCATTGCGAGGTTTTGGAAAGTTACACCTTCAAGATCAGGCAGCTTGCGCCCGGTAACACAGACAGTATGCCCTTCAGTTGCATAGTGCTTTGCCAGCTCAAGTCCGACACCAGATGTTCCACCAATGATCAAAATGTTCTTTTTCATGAATAGGTCTTTCTAAAAAAAAATTTTAGCCGCCCTTGATAAGAGGACCAACAGCTCAAATGAAGCTTCACGATAGAACGGTCTGTTTTTGCATGTCAATTTGTGCCGGAGACAAAGCTTCTGAGTGCGCTAGGCGACACATTCTCAATACACAATCTTCAACTACCGATACTGCCGCGTGGTTTCTTTCATGAGGGTGCGGGTCCATTGGATCATGGGATCGTGATGGTAGCGTTCGTGCCAGTAGAGGAAGAATTCCTGGTGGTGGTCTTTCAGGAAATCAGGCACTGGGGAGGCTATGGTGTTGTGGCCTTCGTAGATTTTCTTGTCGAAGATTGAAGGCACGAGGAAGAGCAGGTCGGTTTGTCCGCAGAAGTGCATAGCAGCGAAGAAACTGCCGATTTTTACGGCGACGTTTCGTTTACAGCCCATTGCGGCCAGCTTCTCATCAATGATGCTTTGGCCTGAGCCGGTGATCATGACCGAGATATGGTCTTGAGCGAGATAGTCATCCAGCGAGATTGGTTTGCCTGCAAGCGGGTGATCCTTGCTCATCAGACAGACGTAGCTGAAACGGCCCAGCGAGATGCGGTGGAGCTGACTTGTGGCTGCATTTGGCTCCTGACCCGAGAGGACAAAGTGGGCTTCTCCATTTTCCAGCGGCTCAAACTGGTTGCGGATGTCGCTCTTCAGCTCCAACTTTATACCCGGAGCTTCCTTCTTCATCCGTTTCAGAAGGGGGGGGCCGTAGAGGTTTACTTCCAGCTCAGGACCTGAAAAGCGAATGGTCTCTTGCGCCGTTGACGGGTCAAACTCCGGTTTTGCGATCACGTCCTGAATAGTTGCCAAAGCGGATGGAAGCAGCCTTTGGATTTCGGCGGCTCTTTCTGTCAGCTCATAATCTCCGGCAATGCGTACTAGCAGGGGATCATTTAGCAACTCACGCAGGCGCTGCAGGGCGCGGCTGACTGCGGGTTGGCTCATATGCAGTTGCGTTGCTGCCAACGAGACGTGCTTCGTTTCCAGAAGCTTCTCCAGAATGACGAGAAGGTTCAGATCCACTCCTCGCAAATTCACCTGACGCATACTTACTATATCCCACATGCATTAGACGAATACTTCGTAGCTGAATAAACCGGTTCTGTCGATCTAACAGTGCAGAAAAGGAAATGCGATGAGCAAGGTGATTGTTGTCTATCATAGCGGGTATGGCCACACGCAGGTTTTGGCGGAAGCCGTGCAGCGAGGTGCGTTGGATGCAGGTGCAGATGCGGAACTGATGTCCGTTGCTGAACTAGAGAACGTGAACTGGGAAAAGCTGGCCGCAGCGGATGCCCTTATCTTTGGCTCTCCAACCTATATGGGCAGCGCAAGTGCGCCGTTTAAAGCCTTTATGGATGCATCCTCTAAGGTTTGGATGGAACGTGGCTGGGTGGACAAAATTGCTGGTGCTTTCACTGTTTCAGCCTCTCGTAGTGGCGATAAACTGGGCACGCTGACGCAGCTGAGCGTGTTTGCAGCACAGCATGGCATGATCTGGGTCGGGCTGGATCTGATGCCCGGCAATAACAGCAGCAAAGGGTCTGAAGAAGATCTCAATCGCCTTGGCAGCACATTGGGTGTGATGGCACAAGCCAATGCTGATGAAGGGCCCGAGGTGGTTCCTCCACAGGCGGACAAAGATACCGCCAAGGCGCTTGGTGGCAGAATTGCGAAGGTGGCTGCTGCACTCACCCGAGTAAGCGAGGCGGCTTAACCCTTAATTCACTGCAATCGCAAGTGCTTGGGTTTCTGCCCTGAGAGGTGCCATCTCTTCACCTCATTTTTGGACAAACTCGATACGTATAAGAGCAAATTAAAACACAAGATCACTGTATCGGGTTTGTCTATGAAAAGAAGAAAACGCATTATTCTATCCATTGATGGTGGTGGAGCACGCGGCCTTATTCCAATCCGCTTGCTTCGCGGCCTTGAAACCAAATTGTATGAGCGCGGCAAGTCTGCGCCTCTTTGCAAATACTTCGACCTGATCTGTGGCACTTCCAGCGGTGGCCTGATTGCAGCTGGTCTGACAGCTCCGAATCCTGACCGCGACAAACCTGGTCAACCTGCTATGAGCCTAGGTGACTTGCAGGAGTTTTTTGAGGTCGAGGCGCGAGAGCTTTACGTCAACAACCGTCGCCATTGGCTGCCCCGTCGCCTTTACAGCGCGTTTGGGCAGTTCAACAAAGGCATTCAGGAGCGCCCGATTGAACAGGCAATCAAACAGCATATCGGTTGGAGTGCCCTTTCCTGCAGTCTGACGGCTATCTTGCTCACTGCTTATGATCTGAAAAACCGCCGTGTTGTTTCCATGAGCAACAACACCACGGGACGGGATGACTATTACTTCTGGCAGGCCGTGCGCGCGACGACCTCCTCCCCTTCCTGGTTTGAACCTGCCCGGGTTGAAAACCTGACAACGGGCGATGAGGAAATCATGATTGATGCGGCTGGCTTCCTGAATGATCCGGTGCTTGCGGCCTATGCTGAAGCACGGCGCCATGGCTGGAATCCGAAAGACATCATCATCCTCTCCCTCGGCACCGGCAATCCGGTGGAAGAGAAACACAGCTTCACCCAAGCAGTGAACTGGGGCACCAGCGGTTGGCTTTCTCCTGAAGAAGGTACGCCACTGCTTTCCAGCTATATGCATGGACAGACGGCATCCACCGGACAGTATGCAGACGTGTTGTTCAAGGATATGCCAGGCGTGGAATATATTCGCTTGAATGCGGACCTGCCGCACTTTGGCAGCGACATTTACAGCGTGCGCCCGGGTGAGGTGCTCCAGCTGAACCGCATTGCGGATGATCTGCTTTCATCCCACGATACCGAGTTGGACAAACTGGCAGACATTATGGAAGAAAGGCAGGACGGCCCCGGCTTTTAGGCTTCACAATCCTTCTGCCCCTGCTACAACTTCCGGAATGATAAGTTAAAGTGATTCACGTTAAAGGCGTGATCACAGCGGAGGGATCATGTTGGGGTTGAAAGGTTATCAGCGCACTGCAGCCGTAATCACGGGCAGCATCGTCGCAAGCCTATTTGCGGCTAGTGTGCAGGCTGTGCCTCTTCCTGACACGAAGCCTCAGATTTCCGTTGAAGATTACAAAGAGGCCTTAGGCAAGCTGCCAGAGTTTCCGGGGGCTGCCAAGTATCACTTCGGGCACAAGAAGACGCCTGCCAAAACGCATCCGCTCTCTTTTGGCAGCTATGCAAGAGGCTGTGTGGCAGGCGCGATTGCCATTCCCTATAATGGTGAGAACTGGCAAGTCATGCGCCTTTCCCGCAACCGCAACTGGGGGCATCCGGTTCTCATCGATTTCCTGAAGCGACTGGCTGCAGATGCACCTTCACTGGGATGGAACGGTTTGTTGGTGGGTGATCTTTCTCAGCCACGTGGCGGGCCGATGCTGACGGGTCATGCTTCTCACCAGATCGGGCTGGATGCGGACATCTGGCTGCGCCAGATGCCAGACTATCGTTTCAGCACCAAACAACGTGAGACTGAGAGCGCGATTTCCATGTTGAATGGTAATCTGAGCAAGCCTGGCGCAGACCGCAAGGTGAACCCAAATCGCTGGACCGATGCACACGCCAAGCTGATCCGCCGCGCTGCGCAGGATGACGGTGTTGCCCGTATCTTCGTGAACCCAACAATCAAAAAAGCACTGTGTGACTTCGAGACAGGTGACCGCGACTGGCTACGTAAGGTTCGCCCTTGGTGGGGGCACCACTACCATTTCCACGTCCGCATGGCCTGCCCTGCCGATAGTAAGCAATGCAAGAACCAGGCAGTCCCACCTGCCGGCGATGGCTGCGGCAAAGAGCTCACCTACTGGCTTTCTGACGAGCCGTGGGTGCCCAAAAAGCCAAAACCAGGCGAAAAACCAAAGCCACGCAAACCAAAACCACCACTTTCCGTAGCAGACCTGCCAAATGACTGCGCGACTGTGCTGCGGACGGAGTGAGGTTGGGAATATGGGAGCGATGATGCTCTTCTGACTGTGCAAGAGATGAAATGCGCGTTACTAATAACAACAAATAAATATATATAAAATTGTATTAAAACGCAATAAAAACAAGTATTTGACTCCATAACGCAAGATAAATAATAATCAACCAGCGCATGTAAGCGTTATATTTTGCTACCTACAGATATGATGTCTGCTGGTTCAGCATATGTGCTGGCCTCAATAGCAAATTTCTTTATTCTGTAGAGGTTGTTATTATGGAAGCTAGTGGCGTTCGCCTTTCTTTTTCATTCACCAATTTTGCTGGTAACAATGATCCTGCCCCTATCATGACCCAAAATGAAGTGGCTATCGGATTACTTGAAGATATTGTTCGTTTCACACCTGATAATGAACTGCGCAGAGCAAGTCATGATGCAAAATCTGCTGCAGAAAGCAGTAATGATCCGGCAAAGAAAGCCATTAGCAAAATATTTGAAGTTCTTGTCGGGCTTGATCTTGATGCGATGGATAATGTTATTCAGTCTTATCTTTCTCAACAAGACCGCCAGGCTAAAGCCATTCAAAAATTCTTTGACGTTTCAAAAGAGTGGACTGATCCGAACAGCACAGCTGTACTCCAAAATGTGATGAGTGCCATTTATGCCAGCGCGAAAAGCGGTGACAAGATGGCAATTGAGATTCAACAAGCGATGCGTGATGGCACGCTGACGATGGAAGACATGGCAGATCGGGGGTTTGAAACCGAGTCTAACTACATCGTGTATCTCAATCCCGATGGTGAGTATGTTGTAGGGCTATCTTCGATCAATCATGTTGGCAAGTACTCAAGTGCCGACGAGCTTTTTGCAGATCTAACCTATCGGAATGCAGAAGGGCGAACCATTGATAAAGAAACGGGTCATAACGCATACTACGTTAAAGTTGCTAAGAATCTTGCTTTCTACTTTACTTGGCCTTGAGCTCTTTTTGCCCCAAACTCGTTAGGTTGATGTAAGTTAAAGGGAGCGATGTTGCTCCCTTTTCTTAGTCATACATTTAAGCTGCTGGTGCGTCATTTTTGTTTAAGATGAGGGTCATCAGAGTGAGGTCTAGCCAGCGGCCAAATTTGAAGCCGATTTGGGGGAGTTCTCCGGCGGTTTTGAAACCGTAGCGTTCGTGGAGGCGGATTGATCCCTTGTTCTCACTGTCAATTGCGCCAACAAGGACATGGCAATCATCCTGTTTTGCCAGATCGATCAGCTTTTCCAACAAAACGGAGCCAGCACCTTTGCCGCGTGATTGCGGTGTTACGTAGACAGAATGCTCCACTGTCTTATTGTAACCAGATTTTTCTCGGAAAGGCCCGTAACTGCCATAGCCGAGTACATCTCCATTCTCATCTTCGGCTACAATGATCGGAAACCCGCCTGCGATCCGCTTGTCAAACCAACTCTCTCGATCTTCCAGCGTCTCCAGGGTATCCGTCCAAATGGCTGCCAGTGTTTTGACGGCATCATTGTGAATTTCCAGAAGCATAGGAAGATCAGATTTGGTTGCATGACGCAGTTTCATGTAAGTTCCTCGAGAGAAAAGTGCTGAGTTAGCTTTGTCACACTTCAAAAAAGACCTCAAGAAAGCATAACAGACAAATACTTGAGTTTATTACAGTATCCCACTGATTGAGGATGTGGCTCTCACATGATCGGCTTAGGCCTTCGCTATGATTTTTAGCGGGCTGTTTGAGTAAGAGGCTCAATAGTTTTCATGGTTGACAGAGGCGGCAGGTTGCCGCCTTCTTTTATATTGCAAGACTACTGACAATTACTCCAAACAACACAAACCCAAAACAAGTTATATCATTGTAATTCGTACCTATATTTTACATGTTCTGTGAATTACATCATTAATTATTTGGTAAGACTTGTCTATTTGCGCGAATCTGCCGTCAGGACTTCAGGAGATAGTGCGCAATGGGAAAGCTTTCCTCTACTGTAATCATGTTAGTTTCTGCGTTATTGGCGACAGGAGCACTCTCTGCCCGTTCCTATGCTGCGGATTTAGCTGAGGCTGCGCAAGCAGCCGCGAAAGAAGCTGCCGAAAAAGCTGCGATGGGCATGTTTCCACTCAAGCCATATGCGGGGGCGAAGGGCTTTGCCTCGTATGCTCCGGATGGTGATCTTTACACGCCGGGTACCGGGCGGACCAAGTTTTTCGAATACAACATAGGTTGGAATGCTGCTGCATTTGGTGGAGTGACCGCCGGTGACTTTGTAAAGCTGCAGATGGATACCGGCTATATCAGCAACAGCATCTCTAACCTTTCCGGGGTGGACGGAGGCAGTGGATCGATCGCCGCCGCCTATGTGATGGGCGGCGTTATTCTTTCTGCACCGCTTTCACCACTCACCAAGAAGGTTATTCCGTTTGCCGGAATCAGCATCGGGGCGGCATTTCCTGTGATCGGCACCATAAATGGAACCATCGATGGACAAGACTTTACGATCAAGGGTAACCAGTCGACTGTCGGCGCTTTGCTGGCGCGTGGTGGGGTGACGATTGCTATCAACTCCAAGCTTGGTGCAACGCTGGAATATGGGTTCTTCCAAACTGCTGATTTTTCTCTCAGCACCACAGACAGCCTTTCCAGCTCAGGTAATGCTTCGACAGACATGACGGCGCATTTATTTGGGGTTGGGTTTGAGTATCATTTCTAGCCAGATTGCCGCAAAAATCTGAGATTTGGCGGTTTGCTATTCACTTTATTGGCTGGAAAACAGCAAAAAAGCGCGTGGGCGCTTATTATGTGCTTTGCCATAGAGCAAAGCAGTGGTAATTGAGCGCCCATGACGACCAAAACTTTGTCCAATATTCGCAATTTCTCGATTGTCGCGCACATCGACCACGGTAAGTCCACCCTGGCCGATCGCCTCATCCAGTCTACCGGCACTCTCACTGAGCGTGAGATGACGGAACAGGTTCTCGATTCCATGGATATCGAGAAGGAACGCGGCATTACCATCAAGGCTCAAACCGTTCGCCTGATCTACAAGGCGGAGGACGGTGAAGAGTACACGCTGAACCTGATCGATACCCCAGGTCACGTGGACTTTGCCTATGAAGTTTCTCGCTCCCTCGCTGCGGTAGAAGGCTCCCTGTTGGTGGTTGATGCCTCCCAAGGTGTGGAAGCGCAGACGCTTGCGAACGTCTATCAGGCTATCGACAACGACCACGACATTGTGACCGTGCTCAACAAGGTTGACCTGCCTGCTGCAGAGCCAGACCGCATCAAAGAGCAGATCGAAGATGTGATCGGCCTTGATACCTCTGACTCAGTGATGATTTCAGCGAAGACCGGGCTTGGTATTCCTGATGTTTTGGAAGCGATCGTCAAACAACTTCCTGCCCCTGTCGGCAACCCGGATGGCCCGCTAAAAGCCATGCTGGTGGACAGCTGGTATGACACCTATCTGGGTGTGATGGTTCTTATCCGCGTGATCGACGGTGAACTGAAAAAGGGCGACACCATCAAGATGATGGGTACTGGCGCTGTTTATCCGGTTGACCGTGTTGGTGTGATGACCCCTGCCTTTGTGGCAACAGACCGTCTTGGACCGGGCGAAATTGGCGTTCTGACGGCTTCCATTAAGGAAGTTGCTGATACCCGCGTGGGTGACACCATCACCCATGACAAGAAAGGCTGCACCGAAGCGCTGCCAGGTTTTAAGCCAGCACAGCCAGTTGTGTTCTGTGGCCTGTTCCCGGTTGATGCAAACGACTTTGAAGATCTGCGCTCTGCCATGGGCAAGCTGCGCCTCAATGATGCGTCTTTCTCCTATGAGATGGAAACATCGGCTGCGCTTGGTTTTGGTTTCCGCTGTGGCTTCCTCGGTCTGCTGCACCTTGAGATCATTCAGGAGCGTCTCTCCCGTGAGTTCAATCTAGAACTCATCGCGACAGCACCATCTGTTGTTTATGAGATGGAGATGACGGACGGCTCTCAATTTGAGATGCACAATCCTGCTGACATGCCGGATGTTGTGAAGATCAAAGAGATCCGCGAGCCTTGGATCCGCGCAAACATCATGACCCCTGATGAGTATCTGGGGCCAATCCTGAAACTGTGTCAGGACCGTCGTGGTATACAGGTTGACCTGTCTTACGTTGGTAGCCGCGCTATGGTCACCTATGACCTGCCGCTCAACGAGGTGGTTTTTGACTTTTATGACCGTCTGAAGTCCATCTCCAAGGGGTACGCTTCATTCGACTACACCATCAGCGAATATCGTGCTGGTGATCTTGTGAAGATGTCCATCCTTGTGAACGAAGAGCCCGTGGACGCACTGTCCGTGTTGGTGCACCGTTCGCAGGCGGAACGTCGTGGTCGTGCTATGTGTGAGGTTCTGAAAGAGCTGATCCCACGACACATGTTCAAAATTCCGATTCAGGCTGCCATTGGTGGACGTGTGATTGCGCGTGAGACTCTCTCTGCGCTGCGTAAAGACGTGACCGCGAAATGTTATGGCGGTGATGCTTCTCGTAAACGTAAGCTGCTGGATAAGCAGAAGGCGGGTAAGAAGAAGATGCGCCAGTTCGGTAAGGTAGAAATCCCTCAGGAAGCGTTCATCCAAGCGCTGAAGATGGATGACTGAGAAACGGTCGGGCCAGTAGGCCTGGCGCAATGATCCAGTGAATCATTGCGAGTTTCGAAGGCACGCTAGTGTAAGCAGCTTTAGCTGCGGCGAGCGGGCAAGCCTTTCTTACCAATCAAAGAATTCAAAGGCGGCCTCTGGTCGCCTTTTTCGTCAATAAAGAGATCTAAAGGCAGATAGCCATGTCACTTGAGAATGACCTGCGCAGCCGCGCGGATAACAAATGCGAGCTTTGCGGTGCGACAGAGGATCTTGCTGCTGTTGCAGTTGGCCCAGAAAGCGATGACAGCGCTGAGAAATCCATTTTGGTCTGCAGCACTTGCTCCGCACAAATGGGCGGTACTGCGGAGCTAGATGTCAACCATTGGCGCTGCCTGAACGAAAGCGCCTGGAGCACAGAGCCTGCTGTTCAGGTGACTGCATGGCGTCTGTTGAACAAGCTTTCCGGTGAAGCCTGGGCACGTGATCTGCTGGATACTTTGTATCTGGATGAAGAGACACTGGAATGGGCACAATCCGGGCAGGAAGCTGCAGATGATGAAGACGCTGTCGTGCACAAGGACACACACGGTGCAGTGCTTTCAGCTGGCGATACGGTGACCCTCATCAAAGACCTGAAGGTCAAAGGGGCAGGCTTTACGGCCAAGCGCGGCACAGCTGTTCGCAACATCACCCTTGTCCCAGATAACGCCGCCCACATCGAGGGCCGCGTCAACGACCAGCGCATTGTTATTCTGACCGAGTTCGTGAAGAAGTCCTGAGGGGCTTTGCCCGTTACTCATTGCAGGTTTTAAAGGGAGCTTTGGAGCTCCCTTTTTTATTCTCCCAAGCTAAGCTCAGAAGTTGTAACGCAAGCCAACCTGAGCGATGTGGCTTTGGAAACTTGTTGTTGCATTAGGCAAATTGGCAGGCCCATCTTTACCACGGTAATCGAAGTCAGCTGAATTCATGAAGCTATACTCTCCGATAGCGGACAGGTTATCAGTCAGCTTGTATGCTGCCCCTCCATTCAGCTTCAGGAATGGGGTGAAGGTGTCCTGTACCTCCATGTTAATTTGCCCGATGCTAAAAGCACTGTCACCATTTTTCAGTTCCCCAATATCAAATGATGCCAATCCGGCTCCAATCCCTAGGAACGGGGTAAAGTTCTCTGTCAGGCTGTAATCGAAGTAAAGCGATGTAGAAGCATAAAACGCAGAAACGCCTCCAGCTTTGATCTTTATCTGCTGAAATTTTTCATATTCAGAATGGAGATAGCCGATGTCAGCCTGCACTCTGAGATACTCATTCAAACGCTTGCCTGCATACAGGCTAACATTGAAGCCAATTCCTCTTTCTAGCTCAAACGTTAAAGCAGGCATTCCAGATTGTGCCGGGAAGTCCGCTTTGTCGTTCGTGCCTAGCAGTGAACCTCCTGCGATACCAATGTAAGTGCTTTGTAGAAAATCACTTGCAGACGCAGGTAGTGCAGACAAAGCTAGAGAAGCAAAGAACAGAATAGATTGAGCACGCATAATAACCACTCTCAAAAATTGAATAGTGGTTTTGCGTAGCATGCAGCTCAGGCAGCTACAGTTTTTAACGATAGAACTGCGGCATAAAATTGAGAATTACTAGTCAGTTTATCGTTAAACACTCCCCATTTGGGGTAAATTGCGCTTTAATCAAGCATAGTTTGGGAGCCAGATATGCTGATTACATGATTATCGCCAGTTTTCTTTTGGTGGGAGACCTGATTCCTTGTCTTCCATTTCCTGACGCTTCTTGCACAGGACCATTTGATAGTTTTAACAACAATCACACCTCAAATTAATTCTTGAGAGATTTATCATTGTCTTTTCTTTATGTTATAGAAAATGGGTGATTCAATTTTAGATTGTATTAGGGCTGCTTGCCATGCGTATACTTTTGCTTCTTTCATTACTTACAGTTGCTCTGACAGGCTGCCAAAGCCAAAGTGCATGCAACAAGTCAGATGAGTGCTTTACTAAACGGATCAGTTCTTCCAAGAAAACTATGGAAACCTATGCGTATAAAGACATCTTCAGCGATACAACGACGAAGTCCTGGAGCAAGAAGCAAGGTACGCAATACGAGTATTTCAGCAAAAGTGGGCGTTCATACCTTGTATACCCAGGAAGTACACATGTGCTGAAAGGGCGATGGGAAGTTGTACACACAGGTTCTGATGCCGAAATCTGCACACAATACCCAGTTAACCAACGTTCAAGTGTAGCTGGTATGCCCAGTGGGCATTGGGAATGTAAAAACACATTCACCTACACAAAGCACCTTGATGAAATCAGAGATGGTGACCCCTTACGCTTAGCTCGCACCAGCAAGCTACCTAAGGTACTTCCTCCCAACATCAACTTGCCAATTCAAGCGGCAATGTATGAAGTTGGCTACAAAGCAAAGCTTGCACGCAATAAGGTTTGCAGGTGGAACCGAAATGCGTGTCGGCCATAAGTTATGAAGCACGATTTTGAGAAGCGGCCTCATGAGCCGCTTTTTTGCTTTAAAAGCAGCAGAACTAAGCTTATCTCTGCTTGCTGTCAGTTTAATTGATGGTGTCTTCTTGGAGCAGCAATGACTCTACTCGCCGCCACCATCACCTCCACCACTGTCGCCACTATCTCCATCAAAGAAGCCAGATCCGCCATCTGCACTGGAGCGATCGCGTCTTCCTGAGTGTTTAAAGGCTTTGAAAGCTATGACGACAATGACCGCAACAATGGCGAAATAAAAAAGATCGTTCAGCAAAATTTCGCACTCACATTTGGAACATCCGAAGGTGCTCGGGAGTTTTCTCTAATCAATATCACCAGATTACTGCCGAGCAGAGACTGCGAAAAGTTAGTTCTCTTCATCTTTGCGGTACAGGCGGATTTGGGAATGCAGGGTGATTTGCTCTGGTGTGAGGCGCAAGAGGATTTGATTGTCGGTCCATTGATGCAGGGCTGCGCCGGTGTTTGAGGTTTCGATGCGGTAGTGGCGGCCTCCCTGACGGGCGTACCATTCTATGCGGTCTTTGTTGAACCACTTATTGGTTTTCAGCGGGTGCAACATCGTCAGGTTGCCGGGGTAGTCCGCCAGCAGCAGGTCGATGGCGTTTGTGGCGTTGGTTTCCTCTATGATGCGATGCACTTCACAGATCTGCGGTTTCTTGATGGTGGCGAAACGTTTGCCGACATGGGCGTACTCGTTGAAGTGCGCCATGCGCTCATCCTGAGGCAGGTAATCGAATACATGGATGACGCCATCGCAGATAGAAGAGAAATAGAACGAGCGGTTGGTGTACTGGAGAGTGACGCGTTGCGGCTGATTGCAGATTTTACGTTGAACGGTGTTGCCACTGCCTGTCAGGTACTCGTCTCCCCTCTTTTTCTGAAGGGCAAGGCCGAGACCAATCAAGTAGTCATTGTCCAAAAAGCGTGCGGGAATGGACCCGTGCGGCTTCCGGTTGGAAGCGGCTGGTTGACCTGAAAATACATTCCTCCCGAAGCTGGTATCCATGTCTGCTCCCCGTCAACACAAGTGCTCTGTGTTTCAAACGTGGAACAATTCCTAGGCAAAAGCAGTCCTTCAATTGCCTCAGCTGGATAGTCTCAGGCTACATCTCATAGGGTGAATCTGAGGGGTATTTTAGCGGGTCCTAACCGGTCTCCTCGTCTCTCTGATTTACGAAGATGAGGCCAAGGAATGCGATGATGCTGATGTTGTAGGAAGTCTCAATGGCCCCGCGGCCTATTGGCGATTGCCAGGCCAGGAACCACTCTCCAGCGCCAACAACGAAGACCACGAACCACAGCAGGATCGCAACGCAAAAGCCGAAGGAAACAACGGACTTGGAGTGATTGAATGCGGCGGCTGGCTTACGGATGTTGGCAAGCATGCGCAAGCTGCCGAGGATCAAAAGGAAGGCTATGAAGCCTTCGATTGCCAGAATGATGATCAGGAATGTGGGGGCTGTTTCCAATGGGAAGACGGCACGGAATTTGGGACTGGTTGGGAAGGTGTCCACCATGGAAATGACGGTTTCAATATATGCCAGATTTGCAGGAGCATCCTGATAGTTATTGAAACAGACCATGGCGGCAAACGCACCGAAAGAAAGGGCAATCAAAACTTTGATCAGACGAAGAAGCATGGCGTTACCCGCTTTTTCGCCAGTAGAGCAGATTGGGGCTAAAGGCCGGTTAGGTGCGGCCTTCAGCTCTGGTGCTTTTCATTTGCTCTCTGTTAACGGGCGGAAAGGCCTTAGGAAACCTTCAGAATTTCCGGCCATAGCGCTTCGTTCTGCTTGGTGAAGGCTTTCAGATGGCCAACTTCCTTCAGCTCAAAATCTGCCGGATTAAGGGTCTGCCGAATGATCTGCGCGTCTTTGTACAGCGGTTCCATACGGTCGATGGAGGCTTTGGGTGCCGTTTCATCATCCGTGAAGCCGATGATCTTGATCGGACCCTTGTAAGGGTTCGGGTTCATTTGAGGGAGAACGCCGCCAATATCACTGGAATAGAATGTGGGAGACGTACACCACTTGCGCCACTGCCAGTAAACACCGGCTGGCACATCAGCTCCAAGGCCGAGGGCCTTGCCCGGTAAATAGCCTTTCAGGCGTGTTGCGATTGGGCCCAGCAGGTACCAGAACAGGATGACCATGAAGAAGTATGGCAGGTGGTGATCGCGCCAATAGACCTGCCCGCAGGCCACGGTGGTGACCTTATCGACCTTATCCAGATTGGAATGGAAGGGCAGCATGAAGCCGCCGAGGGAGTGGCCGATAACGTGTTTTTGCGGCGTGTCCGCCAGCTTCAAAAGAGCATCAAAAGCGGCCTGCTGATCGCGCAGGCCCCAGTCTGCCATGGTGGCGGAGGAGTTGCGCGGGTGAGTTTGCTTGGATGCGCCGAAATCCCGGTAATCGTAGGTGAGGCACAGGTGGCCTTGTTCGGCAACCCAGCGGGCGAACCGGGCATAAAACAGCTGCGGCACGCCGGTGGCGCCGTGGATGATGACAGAGGACTTGGGATCCCCTTTGGGCCAATAGGCTTTGCCAGTCAGTGTGGCGCCTTCACTTGGAATTTTTACTGTTTCCACGCGCTGCTCACTTTCGGCCATCATGTCTTCCAGTTGCTTCATTGCCATAAACACTCATCGCTAAAACAGTTCATCTGTACGTTCAAACACTTGATCTGCTTTAGCTCTTGTTTTTGCGTATCTTTATCCGAATACCATCAGTCACTATCGGAGATACTCTGCAGATAGCCGCATAGGATCATATATTAACGTATAGGTAAAGCTGAAAGGTAAAATATATCCCGCGCTTTTAAGAGAAGGTTTCATGAACTCATTCGCGGGAAACAGCAGGCTTCTTAGGGCTTTGCATAGGCCCGTGCTCTGCGATCAGCTGCCGGTTTTCGTACCGGCGACCCAGAATTCGTTGCGGCGGGCGGTGATACGTTCGGCGACGAAGTCTACGAAGAGGCGGACGCGGGCGGTGTTGCGCAGGTCGCGGTGGAGGAGAAGCCAGATGCTGCGGTATGGCATTGGTTTCTGGAACGGGGCGCGGATCAGTGTCGGATGTCTGTCGCCCAGATTGCAGGCCAGATAGGCCATGCCAAGACCTGCAGCAGCCAGTGAGATGAGCGGCACCAGTTCTGAGACTCTGTGCTTGAGTTTTGCTTTGGGGTAACAGCCGTTCAGGATCCACGGTGCGGTGGTTTCCCCCTCTGCCTCATGCCAGCCGATGAAGTTCAGGCCTTCACCGCTGTTGTCCTTGATCCGCTCGGCGTACTCGCGTGTGCAGTAGGCGGCCTGAGACATCTGCACCAGCTTGCGGCCCACCACATCCTGTGTGACTTCATCAGCAATCCGAAAGCCGACGTCAGCTTCGCGCCGTGTCAGGTCAGCCACGTTGTTGGTAAAGTTCAGATTCAGGTCGATGTCCGGGTACTTTTCAGCAAACAGCACCAGATCATCCATGATAGACGTCATAGCCAGACCGTGGGGCATGGTCACGTGGATGGTGCCCTGAGGTTTGGCATCCCGGCCGACGATGATGCGGGAGGCGGTGGCCATCTCGTCTTCCACACGCTCGGCGTAGGGCAGCAGGGCCTCGCCCAGTTCCGTCAACACCAGTCCGGCTTTGGAGCGATCGAACAGGCGGCTGCCGACACGCTCTTCCAGCACCTCCAGCCTGCGGGCCAGAGTTGTGTGGTTGACGCGGATAAGCGTTGCGCCCCCACGGATGGTGCCACTGCGGGCCACAGCAAGAAAATACTTCAGATCATCCCAGTTCAATGAATAGTTTTCCTGCATGGTTCTGAGCGTTTCCTGCGGTTCAAATTTGGAACATAGCGTCCAGTTTTACCCATCTACACTTCAAAATTCAACCAGACTAGATTTTCTGCATGAGCAAATGAACAGCAGGAAACCTAGAGATGTCTCCGATCAAATCCGTTTTAATTACCGGTGCGAATGCAGGGTTGGGCCGTGAGGCGGCTCGGCAGCTTGCAAAGGTCAGCACTATCGAAAAAATCTATCTCGCCTGCCGCAATGAGGCCAAAGCAAAGGCTGCCAAAGCAGCTCTTGAAGCAGAGGCAAAGCGCGAGATCTTCGAGATCATCCTCATGGATGTGATGGACCCCGCCTCTGTGCGTCACGCTATCAGCCAGATGACTGCACCAGTCGATGCGCTGGTTCTGAATGCTGGCGGTGTGGGAGGCCGGTCTCCCAATGGCATGACCACACATGGTGTGACCAACATTTATGCCGTGAACATGCTGGGGCACGTGGTGCTGGTGGATGAGATGCTGGAGCGTCAGCTGATCACGTCCACAGTGCTTTACGCAGGCTCTGAAGCTGCACGCGGCATTCCAAAGATGGGTGTTACCCGCCCAGCGCTGAAAGACGCGTCCGTTGATGAGTTCCGCGCCATGGCGGATGGGCGCACGTTTACTGAAAAGAGCGACCCGATGGATGCCTATGCGAGCGTTAAGCTTATTGGCGCACTCTGGATGTCGTCCATGGCACGGCAGCACCCGCATGTTCGCTTTGTGACCATGAGCCCGGGCGGCACCACGGGCACCAACGGGTTTGACGATATGCCTTTCCTGAAAAGGCTGTTCTTCAAGCATGTGGGCGGTTTTCTGATGCCTCTGCTGGGCATGATGCATGGCGTTGAAGATGGCGCCAAGCGTTACGTGGACGGCATTCTGGATCCGAAGTTCAAGAGCGGTGTTTTCTACGCCAGTGCTGGCGAAGGTGCTGTTGGCAAGCTGGTCGATCAAAGCACTCTTTTTGCTGATCTTGGCAATCACAGTTTTCAGGACAACGCCAATCAGGCTGTCCACCAACTGGTCTCATGACCTGAAGCAGCTTGCCTGCATTCCTTCTTACTACGCGTATCTGCGAGACCCCGTTTCCATTCCCCGGAGATACGCCCAATCCTTTTAAATGGAGAGATACAATGGAAATCGCATATCAAATTATGGTTGGCGCCCCGACACTTATGCTTCTTGGCCTGGGCACCGTTTCAATGTTTGCCCCTTCCCGCATGACCAAAAATTTTGCGCTTGAGCCGATTGGCGTGGCAGGGCTGAGCACCATTCGCTCCGTCATTGGCGGGCTGTTTCTGGCAAGCGTGGCGCTGCTGATCACCGGTTTTGTGACGGCACAGCCTCAGGCTTACGTTGCTGTTGCGATTTTGCTGGGAGTTGTGGCGGTGGGCCGTGTGGTTGGCTTGATGGCTGATGGTTTTGTGAAAGAGGTCATCCCACCATTGATCGTGGAACTGGTCCTGATCGCTGCCCTGCTTGGTGCGTTCTTCCGCCCGTTCTGAGTGCGGACATGAAAAAGGCGGCAGAGCTAGAGTCCCCCTATACCCTAGCTCTAGCCGCCTGTCATTGCGGGTTGTTGCAGGCCCCCTTCCGTCCTTAGAAACCTACAACCCACACATCCGGCTAGATGTCACTGTTATTCCTTGCTGATGTCCGCATCCATTCCAGCGATTACGCTATCAGCTGGTTTGTTACGTGAAGCAAACTCAGAAACCACAACCATCCCAAGGATTGCCAAGAATACACAAATGAATAATGCCAAGCCGAAAGTCATAGTCCCTCCACCTCAATGACAATCAAAGCGTAGATAGCAAATTGACCTATGTCAATACGAATTTATAATTTGACTAATGTGAAATTTACTCATGGTCACAACGGATATTCTTTTTGCATTTCATTCTGCGTTGCACAATTTAGTATAATTATTTCTTTTATTATTCTTATGTCTATTTCTTCTAGCGTTTCACCTGCCTTTACTCAGCACCATAGTACATATACGTAGAATACCTAAGTTAAATCGATTTAGATTGCACTCGAAAATCGAAAGCTTTTGCAGCGCGAAAACGTGGGTTAAGCTCATGCATCAGCTGACCACCCATATTTTTCGGAGGTACTTTCATGCCCATGCCTCAGGAATATCAACTCGCATCACAACAATACGAAGCCTTCCTTCTGGATGCCATGGAATCGATGGATCTGGTGACGCGCAACCGCACCTACACCTGCGTGCAGGCCACGTTGCTGGCGTTTCGGAACCGTTTGACCGCAGAGCAAGTGCTGGCCTTTGCCGATACCTTGCCTGTCGTGTTGCGCGCGATCTTCACGTCTGGCTGGAGCCGTGACGACTTTAACCCGGAGTTCGGCACCATGGAGGATTGGGTGGCGGATGCCAAGGCGTTGCGCAGGCTTCACAACTTCTCAGATGACAAAACCCCGGCAGGCGTCGCCAAAGTCCTGCACCGCCATGTCGATCTGCCTCATTTTGAGCAGGTGCTGCAGCAGATCGGCCCTGATGCCATGCGGTTTTGGGGATTTGAGAGCACTGCTGAAGCAGAGGCCTCCTAACGGGCAATGCTTTCCCGAGCTTTTGCCGCTGTCGTTCCAAAATGCACTTTGAAGTCCCGGCTGAACTGCGAGAGGCCCGGTAGCACATGTGCTTCATCACAACGGGCGTTTCAGTGGAGACCTTGTTTATTTGGCTCATGCCTATAAAAACTTAAGCATGATCCAGTGGTCGATGTGTGCTGAACTTCAGCGCAGAGTTTGAGCTATCGGCTCTTTGTAGATCCGGGTGGAAGGACGGTTCCACTGGGTTTGCGCTTTCGACCACACACCTGCCACGGCTACAGAGGGTATTGACCGTGACCGACTTTCTTATTCTCGCCTTTGTCTTTCTGGTTGCGGGCGTCATCTCTGTGCCTATTGCCTCGCGCTTCGGCCTTGGGTCAGTGCTGGGTTATCTGATTGCCGGCGTTGCCATAAGCCCGATCCTGTCGGGGCTGAATGTGGATGTGGTTGGGGTTCAGCATTTTGCCGAGTTCGGCGTGGTGATGATGCTGTTTCTGGTTGGGTTGGAACTGGAACCCAAGATGCTTTGGTCCATGCGCCAGCGCTTGCTTGGGCTTGGCGGATTGCAGGTTGGGCTGACCACTGTGCTGGTTATGGGTGCGGCCATGTTGCTGGGCCTCTCCTGGAATGTAGCGTTGGCGAGTGGCGTACTGCTTTCGCTGTCTTCAACTGCCATCGTGTTGCAAACATTGAGCGAGAAAGGCTTGTTGCGGTCAGACGGAGGACAGGCCAGCTTTTCCGTGCTGCTGTTTCAGGACATTGCCGTCATTCCAATCCTTGCGCTTCTACCACTGCTCGCGATGCCGGAGTTTGCTGGTGTTGCCGGAGATGTTGCTAGTCATGGTGCGCATTCAGGCGCTGAAGAAGGTGGCAGCTTAAGTCTGGTGGAGGACTTGCAAGGCTGGCAGGCAGCCTTGGTTACGATTGCTGCGATTGCTGTTGTTATTGCAGGCGGGTTTTATCTCACCCGGCCTATCTTTCGCTACGTTGCCATGGCGAACCTGCGAGAAGTTTTTGTGGCGACTGCGCTGCTGTTTGTCATCGGCATTGCGTTGCTGATGACTCTGGTTGGGCTGTCTCCAGCGCTGGGAACATTTCTGGCCGGTGTTGTGCTTGCAAACAGTGAGTATCGGCATGAGCTTGAGAGCGATATCGATCCGTTCCGCGGTTTGTTGCTTGGGCTGTTCTTCATCACGGTTGGCGCTGCCATCAACTTTGAGCTGCTGCTGGCTAATCTGGGTGTCACGTTGCTGCTCACAATCGGCCTCATCGCGATCAAGCTCTTCGTGCTTTTGGTGCTGGCGCATCTGTTTCGGCTTAAGGGCAGTGCCAAGTGGTTGTTTGGTCTCAGCATGGCGCAAGCAGGTGAGTTTGGCTTTGTGCTGATTTCCTTCACGGTGGCCAATCATGTTCTGCCGCAGGCGATTGCTGATCAGCTGTTGCTGGTTGTTGCTATATCGATGGTTCTGACACCGGCGCTGTTCATCGTGTATTCGCGGGTGATCCAGCCACGGCTGGCCTCCAAGGATGAGTTGCCTGTCGATGAGATTGCTGAAAAGAGGCCGATCATCATCGCCGGGCATGGTCGGTTTGGTGGTGTCATCAATAACATGATGCGGACAGCTGGCTACAAGACGACGGTTTTGGATTACTCCTCTGCTCAGCTGGAGATGCTGCGGGCTTTTGGTCTGCGCGTGTTCTTTGGGGATGCGACACGGCCTGATCTACTGCATGCTGCAGGGATTGCTGAGGCTCGCTTGTTTATTGTTGCGATTGATCAACGGGAGGCTGCCACGGAGTTGGTCCGCCACGTGCGCAAGCATCATCCGCAGGTGCGCATAGTGGCGCGGGCAGTCAACCGGCATCACGTCTACGAGCTTTACGCAGCCGGCGCCCATCATATCATCCGCGATACCTTTGATAGCGCCGTCCGCGCGGGCCGATCTGCCTGGGAGGAGCTGGGCATTCCCAAAGACAAGGCCGAGGAGATGGCACAGGACTTCGTCAAAGAAGACAAGCAGGTTCTCAGAGAGTTGGCAGAGCATTATGACCCGACCGTGCCAGCCCACGAAAACACCGAGTACATCAACCGCGCCCGTGAGCTGATTTCGAAGCGGGATCAATAGGTGGAGACCTCAGGACGGCCTTGTGACGACACAAAGCAACATCGGAAAACCTGTGCCTTCTATCGCAGGTTCGTTGACTGGGTTTGGTGGCTGAGGCAGGGAGACAGGGCTTTGCCAGCTTTCCCAAAGGTTTGGGGCTTATTGTGGCTGGGTGTTCTTTGATTGAGTGATGTGAGCTAGACGTTTTGAGTTTGTTTTTTAAGCACTGCGGGCTGGTCGTTTGCTTGTTGTTGGCAGCCTGCAACGGTGAAGACCAGACGACCGCGGTTTCAGATGTGAGTGCGACCAGTGTGGCAGAAAATGTTGTCAGTGCCTCTCAACCGCGCTCTGTTGTTATCGAGAGTATGCAGGTTGCCTGGCAAAAGGCATTGGCATTGGAAGAGCAGCTTGGGTCTGAGTGGAGCCTGATGTCTGTCACGTTCACTGAAGTTGATCCGCAGAGCCATGCGCCCATCGCCTCCCCGCGCCTTTCCGTGAAAGAAAGGTTGTCGCTGGCAGAAGCGGCGATCAGGCAAGCACCGGGGTGTTATTATCACGGCTATGACCCTACCACCAATGCAGTTGAGGGCTTCATGTGGGAGGAGCTCGACAACATCATCGTGGTGTTGGCTGAGTGCTGATCGAGCTCACTCTGATACGCCTGCTGCTTATTTGAAGACGCAGCGATTGATGGCTGGCTCTTTACCATCCAGCTTTTTCGAAAGGATCTTGGCTACACCCAGTGGCGCACCAACCATCAGCTCCGTTCCAGTGGAATTGACGGATTTGACCGAGCAAAGCTTATCGTGGAACGAGCTATCACAGCAGGTGCCGTCGCTGTTGCTGTCACCGGGGGCGCATAGCCATGGGCCAGCAATCTGAAAACCTGCCTTGGGGCTAGGCACTGCCGGGCAGGAGCAGATGATCTCGTCTTCCTTCACCGGTCCGATCCCCGGAAAATCCTTGCCTTGCGTGCTGTTGAAGCAGAAGCCGCCATCACATTGCGCTGAGTAGCCAGCAGGGGCATCCTCACTGTTGGGGCAGGTGTACATTGCCATGGGTTCGCCGAGCTTCTCGCTTTCAGGATCGTAGTCGCTTTCCATCTGGCGCGGGGTGGCATAGGTGCTCACGGTGAAGCCGTTGTCGATACCGGCCTTCAGCAAATCGCAGACGTCCTTCTTCTCACCATTCTCTTCATAGTGAAACGGCAGCGAAATGCTCTGTTCATTCAGCGCATCACATTTGCAGTAAGCCACTGTGTCGACTGTCCAACATTTGGCGGTGGCACACAGAGCGAAAGCGTTGGGCTCATCCTGCGATACCGGGCATTCCTTGAACAGGCTTGGATCTGTGCTGGTGTCCGCACTGGTCTCAGCCTGAGCTAAGCTGCTGGTGAGCATAGAGAACGTGATTACGAGCCCCAGCGTAGCTAATTTGGAAAGGGATTTCAGCGGCATGTGTACTCTCCTTTATGGATAGAACCACTGCCGCCTCACGGGCTCATACTCAGAGGTTCCCAGATGCAGGCGAAGGTGCAGTGCTGTCATGTCGCTGAGTGGCAGAATGCGTGCTTCGTCAGGTGTGAACATCAATCAATCCGACGCCCCTCACCCACCTTCACGATGCCGCTTATTGCTCTTGGATCATTCCGGGCATCACTAGCTGGCACATCTGCATTCAGGATAGTCGGGGGGATCAGACACAGACGTGACGCTGAAGGTACACTGAGAAGCGCGTGAGATAGTTGTATGATGGAAACATGAATCCCAACATAAAGACGACCCGCGATTTCTGCTTGAAATATAGGGGGTTATATTTGGTGAGGAAGGGTTGGTGGGCTTACCCGCTGTTCCCGCTCACCTGAAGAGCTCTGTTTAAAGCAGAACTCTTCAGGTTGGTTTTGTTGGTGGGGCCCGGAAGTCAAGCTTCCCGCGATCAAGTTAAGTCGTGCACAGAAATGAAGTGAGATTGCTTAAAGAGGGCTAGCACGCGGCGGCTACAACTTCTGTATCCAGTCAGAAATGGCCCGGCCAATCTCCTCAGGGTAATCTTCCTGCACGAAGTGCCCACCAGGCCCCAGATACACGCTTTCCAAATTCTTGAGTGACTTTTGCAGTGTCTTGGCTTGCTCCATAGAGATAATTGCTCCCGGAGATACATGCAGCATCAGTTTTGGCAGGTCACTTTCTAAAAGCCAGGCATTGTTTGCTTCTGCTACTTGCGAAACATAGGCCGGGCTGCCGGCAATCGGGATCTCCCGGATCCAATCCAGAAGAATTTTACGAGACTGTGCGTTCGGGTAATATCTATTGTATTCAGCCATAACCGCTTCAGAAATGGCTCCGTTCGGACTTCCATGTCGCATAAACTGATCCAGCAGCATGTTCTGCTCCATGATCATGTCCTCGCCAACACCCGGCGTTCTTACAGCGCGCATGAAGTCTGCAAAGCCGCCCATAGCCTCATAACTGGGATAAGGAATAAACGGCGGTGTCATGGCTTCCATAAAGACGACGCCAGATATCTTCTCCGGACGTGTGCGGGCATACTCAAAACCGAGGCCAGACCCCCAGTCATGCACGACTAGGACAGCGTTCTCCAACTCAAGATTATCCAGAAAATGGAACAGGTATTGCGAAGATTCTTTGTAGGTTTCTTCCATGCTTGGTTTGCCGCTGTCTCCCATCCCCATCAAATCTGGCGCAATGGCACGATTGGTTTTGGCAACGTGAGGGATAATATTGCGCCACACGAATGAAGAGGATGGGTTGCCATGCAAGAACACGACGGGCCGTCCCTCTCCCTGCTCTACGTAAGCGAGCGACTCTCCCAATATACTCATGTGTTTTTTGCTGGGTGCGGCAGCATCACTTGCGAATAGCGTGGTTGGGGTCAGCAAAGCCATTGTAAAAGCAGCGGCTGCGGACTTGATAAATGTGCGACGTTCCATGTCTAAGCTCCTTTTGTCTTCTGAAGAAAAACTATGTTCTTTTTCTGAAACGAAAAATCGCCTATTTTGAAACTAAGTGTTTCATCTGTGATACAGGGAGCTGAGTGCTGTGGCGTTGGTAGATTGGGAAATGTTGCCATACTTTCTGGCGGTTGCGCGTGCAGGCAGTTTGCGGGCCGGGGCAGACTTACTCAATGCAAATCATGTTACGGTCGATCGGGGCATTAAATCTCTGGAGGCGAGTTACGGGGTCCAACTCTTTACGCGCACCAGTCGTGGCTTTGAAGTGACGGATGCAGGCGAGGAGTTGCTGCCGGTCGCAGAAGAAATAGAAAAACTCATCACGACCGCCCGCCACCGGGTGGAGGGACTAGACAAAACAGAGGCTGGAACCATCAGGTTTTCGCTTCCACCCGTTCTAGCGCACGATATCATTGCACCGATCATTGCCAAGTTCTCGAGCACATATCCTGAAATCAACGTGGAACTGCGCCTGACAGATGCGCAGGAAAGCATAAGCCGATCTGAAACAGACATCTCGCTGCGGGTCGCCTACGAGATTGATGAGGATACCATTGCCCGCAAGCTCTACCCGATGGCGATTGGTACTTTTGCAAGCAAAGAGTACCTCAAGGCCAATATGCCAGATGCTGGCACGGGTGGGTCTGGGCTGAACTGGATTGGATGGACTGGTCCGGGCAGCTCACCTGGTTGGGTAAGCCAATCTCCTTTCCCCTATGCCTCACTCCGTCACTCCTCTGGAGATGGTCTCATGCTGCTGAGCATGGTTCGCCAAGGCTGTGGCATGTCGAACATGCCAGTGTATTTTGCCAATGTGTATCCCGAGCTCGAGCAAGTGCCGGGAACAGAACCTCAACTTGCCTATTACCTATGGATTTTGCTCCATTCTGACTTGAGACGAACCGTCAGAGTCCGGCGGTTCGTCGACTTTCTGGCAGAAGAACTGAAAGCCCTTCAACCACTGATGCAGGGCAGTCTGTACAGGCCCTGAGCTTTGTGGTTGGTGTGGTATCTGAGGTTCCTTGGGGGTGAGAAAAGTTTTCAAGGCAAAGCGCATTGCACCATCCGAATGAGATTAATTTACAAAACACTCCGAACCTGCCTCGCAGCGAGTCAGGTTGTGTTGCTTTTTGCACCTGTTGTTGTCATTCCGAAGTGCGCTTTGGAATCGCAGTTAAACTGAGAAGCGTGAGAGGCAGTTGTATGATGGAAACATGGATCTCGACATAAAGACGAATTACGATTTCTGCTTGAAAAATAGAGGAGCATTTATGTGAAGATAATTAACATTATACAAATCACCACAAGAACATCCCTCAATAGGCTATTTACTACAACATTCACTGCTTTTAAATTTTATTAATAATTTAATCAAAATCACCTCACCCAAATAAATAGCTTAATAAAATTAAGTATTTTACTCAAGCCATAACAGCAATACCCACCCTAAACTCATCAACTAAAGTCGCGAATACAATTTGGTCGTCACGTATTCTTCTTAAATGGTATACAATTAAGTAGAATCAACGACAGAGTAACTTTGAGACATATGGCAGATAAATCTTACTTAAGGGGTACCCACAGAGCAGTTCCGCCATCAATTACACTGGAACGTGTTTTACCTCATTTGGATAGATATGGGATTACGCGGGTTGCAGATATCACTGGCCTTGACCGAATAGGCATCCCTGTTTTCGCTGCTTATCGGCCTAATGCACGCTCTGTCTCAGTATCCCAAGGTAAGGGATTGAGCAAATCAGCGGCCAAGATCTCCGGAATAATGGAAGGCATTGAGATTTGGCATGCTGAGCATATCAAAAAGCCACTACGCCTCGCGAGCTTTAGCGAAATGTCCGAGGATGTAGCCGTAGTCAATGTTAAACAGCTACCCGCCAAGAGCACTAGTCGCTTTCATGACCACATGCCAACTCTTTGGATAGCTGGTACCGATTTTACAAGCGATGATGAAAAATGGGTACCTTATGAATCCGTACACTCGAACTTCACATTACCATTGCCCAGTGGAAGCGGCAGTTTTCAAATAAGTACAAATGGCTTAGCGAGCGGTAATACTTGGTTTGAAGCGGTAAACCACGCAATTTCCGAAGTTGTTGAGCGAGATTGCATGGCACTTTGGGCATTGCGAGGAGGTCCATCAAACCCCAATGATCGGGTTGATCTTACAACAGTTCAAGATCCAGACTGCCGTAGCGTAATTGATATGTTGGAAGCCGGAGGACAAGCTGTTGGAGTCTGGTCTGTCACAAGCGATATAGGTTTACCTGCATTTGCCTGTATAATAGCGGATCGTATCCCCAATCACCTAGGAAGACACTATTACAGTGAAGGTAGCGGTTGTCACGTTAAACGCGAAATTGCGTTGCTTCGTGCCCTTACTGAAGCTGCCCAAACTCGTCTAACCTTTATTTCCGGAGCCCGCGATGATGCTCATCGTGACGTCTATCTTTCCATGCGTGAGCCTTCAAGAGTGAATAAGTACCTCACGTGGATTAATGAACCAACAGCAGCCCCATCTGTTCATTTTGGAGCTACGCCTACCTTTGAGACAGCTTCTTTTGAAGCGGATGTTGAAATTCAAATCAATCTATTGCGTGAGGTAGGCCTGAGAGAAGTCGTTACTGTTGATCTAGAGGGGAGAACTCCCGGAATTGAGGTGGCAAAGGTCATCATACCTGGCTTGGAAGGTATTCATGATGCACCAGGTTATGTTGCTGGTCGCAGAGCACAAGCACAGCAACAAACTCTCACTGGAGAAGCGGCATGAAACCAGTTGTCTTTCTCGGCCCAACTCTGCCTCTTTCCGAAGCAAAAAAAATGCTTGATGCGGATTACAGGGCTCCCGCTTCTCAGGGTGATGTATATAAAGCGGTCAAAGATGGTGCACGCCTGATTGGCATTATTGACGGATACTTCGAACGCATCCCAGCAGTCTGGCACAAAGAAATACTATATGCACTTGATCAAGGTGTGCGAGTATTTGGTGCATCAAGCATGGGGGCATTGCGTGCTGCAGAGTTGCACCAGTTCGGAATGGTAGGTGTCGGCTCTGTGTTTGAAGCCTATAGAGATGGGCAAGTCGAAGACGACGATGAAGTTGCCATCGTACATGGGCCACCAGAACTCGGTTACCCCTCCCTTTCAAATGCCATGGTCGATATTCGCGCCACTTTGAGTAAAGCCAAGACTGAAAGGGTAATTAAGGATGACTTTACACATACATTTCTAAAAGTCGCAAAGTCCCTGCATTTCTCGCAGAGGTCTTATGATCGTGTTTTTCAGGATGCTAAGTTACCCGCAGAAGAATGCGTTTCTTTTCGTCGTTGGTTAGAAACAGGGCGCGTCGAAGCAAAACGTACAGATGCACTTCAGATGCTTCGAGATATCGCAAAATGCGCTGAACAAGAACTATTTGAGTATCAAGCACAGTTTGCATTTGCGCATACTGACACTTGGGAGCGTATGATACGTCAGATAGAACCGGCGGTAGATGGATTAGCCTACGAGGAACTGTTAGAAGAGCTAAGATTAGATCCCGATACGTACAAAACAGCTATCGAAATAGCACTAGCACAGGTTTTGGCGGAACGTGAAGCTTCTCGGGCGTGTGTTATAGCGAAACCGGATGAGTTTGAGCGAAAGTTTGCCGAGTATCTTGTGAGCCGCAATATTGTTCTACCTCAGGACATTAAGAGTTGGATGTCAGAACAAGGCCTCAACGAAGATACCTTTCAAATATTTATAGAAAAACATCAACGAATTGATGTAGTTAAAGGATTATTGCACGCTGACATAGTTCGGGCACTACCCGATACACTGCGTGACTTAGGTATCTTTGGGAAACTCAAAAAACGTGCCGAGGATAAGCGCGAATATCTGGCGAGAAAAGGTTTATCAGGCATCGAAGCTGCAACATCTGAGCTAAGCTCTGACGATCTGCTAGAATGGTATTTCACAAAACATCTTGGCGCTAGCGTACCGTTACATCTAGACGCCTATATTCGTTCACTTGGCATTGACTATCAACAAGCATTTATAGAAGCCATATTTAGAGAGTTTCAATATCATCAAAAAGAAGAAAGCAAGATCATAGAAAAAGGTTTTGTATTCGATGATTACGACCAAGATATGCTGATCGCTTTAGATGGCGAGTATTATCATATTTCTGAGGAAGATTGGAAATCACTCCCATCAAGCCCAATCGCAGAAAATGAGAATATTGCGAGCCTCGTCACAAATGGTGCAACAATAGCAAAAATTGACCATCCAACTAAAGCAAATGAGCAAGCTATATTACTGAACATTGACTTAGTTAAAGGAATTGAGTGAGCAAGAATTGCCAATTTTAAGGAAAGGGAGAAAATTTCACATGAGCCGAGATATTATTATCGCGCATCAAGGCCGTTACTACGAGCTTTCTGGGAGTAAGATTACTTCCTTACATAAACGCAAGATCAACCACAACAATCGTGTTGCTGATCTTGTTTCAGCAGGTGTACCGCTTGCCAGCATTCCCAACCTACCAGGCGATGATGTGTGCAGCGCAAGAATGGCCACCTGCTTTTTGTTGAATATGGATGCTTTAGACGATTAAGGAAGATAAGGAGATTTCATGTGAGCCAAAATATTATTATTGCACACCAAGGTCATTGCTACGAACTTTCTGCGGGTAAAATTAAGTCTCTTCATAAACGCAGCGTTAATCAGAACAGCCGAGTAGCAGATCTCATATCAGCAGGGGTTCCACTTGCCAGCATCCCCAACCTGCCGGGTGACGGCACCTCCAGTTCTTTGATGGGCACCTGCTTTTTATTGAACATGGATGCTTTAGGCGACTAAAAATTTTGGAGAATCTTGTATGAGTCGAGATATCATCATTGCACACCAAGGTCATTGCTACGAACTTTCTGCGGGTAAAATTAAGTCTCTCCATAAACACAGCGTTAATCAGAACAGCCGAGTCGCAGATCTCATTTCGGCAGGTGTACCCCTTGCTAGTATCCCTAACCTACCGGGTGATAGTGCGTGCAGCACAATGATGATGACCTGTTTTTTGGTAAACATGGACGCTCTGGACGACTAAGTAACTGTGAAGGCTTAAGTACCTGCCGCCCCACCCCGATGTCTGCAATAGCCTGCGATTTGTGACGAGTTTTACAACTACAACAGTTGGCAATATCTCCCTTACCTGGACAGGTTTGATTGCTAGCGTGGCCCTTAATCGACCTTAACCGCATCTTTCTTGAAAACACCCCAAACCTGCCTCCCAGCGGGTTTGGGGTGTTTTGTTTGGGTCGGAACAGCAGAAAACTTGCCGCAGCCGGGAAGAGCTGCGGCAAGTCTGCAGCTGGCAGCAAAGGGCCAGCTGAATGATTGCGGGAGCTTTGGCAGAAACCCGCAATCAAAATTTGCCCCGACTAAAAGTCGTGTTTCTTGCGATCTTTTCAGAGCGCCTAAAGCAGTTCGGTTCCCATTAGATCGATTGAACTGCTCTAGTTTTTTGCTTCTGCGTGTCTTTGTCTGAAAAGCATTTCGGCCTTTCAGTCAGACGCTTAGCCGAAGATCGGCAGGTTACCGGTCAGTTCAAACGCAGTGATGATGAACACCAGGATACCGAAGCCGAAGACCATTGCCTGACGGGCGTTACCGCCTGGGACCTGGTACATGTTCGGGTTCCGCTCGCGGCAGATGCGCACCATGACGATTGGAGCCAGCAGAGAGAAGATCACCAGAACCACGCCCGCATAACCGATTGCAGCGATGAACCCGTGAGGGAACAGGATTGCAAGGATGATGGTTGGGACGAAGGCGATGCCGACTGTCTTTGCTTTACCGGCAACGGTCGCTGTGTCGAACTTGAACAAGTCAGAGATGTAGTCATACAGGCTGAGGGACACACCCAGGAAGGATGTTGCAACAGCCATGTTGCCGAAGATCTGCAGGATGACAGAGATGTTGGCACTGATGCCAGACTCGCTCAGAGCACCGATGATGTTACCGATGTTGCCACCTTCTGCGATGATTGCAGGGAAGTCATCACGGGAGATGTTTCCGAATACTGCGAACATCCAGAGGAAGTAGAAGAAGCCTGCAAGGAAGATTGCGATCAGCAGCGCCTTGCTGGTGCGCTTCGCATCCAGCCCCAGGTAGTTGGTAACAGTTGGTACGGTGATCTGAAGACCGAAACTCGCCACCAGGAAGGAGATGGTATAGAACGCATATGGCATGCGATCACCAAGAGAGATCTCCGGGAACAGGTTGGCTGTTGAGGAGTTGCCGATCAGTGAGCTCAGGCTGATCATGAAGGTGATGATCATACCGCCGATGAGAACGGTGTTCACACGGTCAACCGCTTTAGTTCCCATCATCACAATCGACAGAAGCACGACTGCGAAGATCAAACTCGCGACCCCGGATGACATGTTCACGTCACCGAAGATGGACAGCGAGTATGTGATGATTGAGCTACCGCCTGAGATGTAGGCGTAGGTCAAAACATAGCACAGGAAGGCAACGGAGAGGCCGTTTACGATGCGGCCAAAGTTGCCGATGGTGCCCTTTGCAAGGCTGTCGTAGTTGGAGCCTTCAGGGAAGTGCAGCGTGACTTCCATGATGTACAACGATGCGGTGTGCATGATGTAACCAACGACGATCATCAGAACCAGACAGACGGTGAACCATACACCACTGTTGGCTACTGGCAGCGAGAACATGCCCGCGCCGACGGCGGTGCCAGCAGCGATCACACTGGCGCCCAGGATAGTGCCCTGACTTTTTTTGGTAGTTTGCGGTTCAACTGTCTCTGCAGCTGGAACCTGCTCAGAAGCGATGGTCATAGTGAGCCTCCCAACTCCGGCGTTTTGCCGTGACCAAGAGAGAAACCATCTGCCGAATTGAATATGCCCCGCGGCAGAGCTTTCCCGAAAAGCGCACATAGGCTTACGATGGGTAAATCTTGTGCTTTGATAACAACAGAGGAGAGCACTCAGGCTCTCCTCCAATGCAGTTTACTCTATGACTATTTCTAGTCACTTCAATAGCTTATCGCTTAAACTTCTGCGAAACGGCCAGTGAAGAAGCGCAGTACCTTAGGCTCGAATGTGAATTCCAGACCTTTGATGCTTTCGCGGTTTTTGTAGAGCTCGATGATTGCGTCTGCGACGTAGTCCATGTGAGCGTAGGTGTATACGCGGCGTGGGATTGTCAGACGAACGGTTTCGAGTTTTGGACGGTGGTGATCACCGGTCTCGATGTTACGGCCTGCGGAAACGATACCGCGTTCCATGGTGCGTACGCCGGAGGTGCGGTAGATCGCAGCTGCCAGTGCCTGTGCTGGGAACTTGTCCTGTTCCAGATGCGGCAGGAATGCGCGTGCATCGAGGAAGATTGCGTGACCGCCGTAAGGCTTAACCATTGGCACGCCAGCTGCGTCCAGACGCTCACCCAGGTAGCGGATCTGGTTTACGCGGTGTGAGATGTAGTCGAACTCACAGGACTCTTTGATGCCGATTGCCATTGCTTCCATGTCGCGGCCTGCGAGACCACCGTAGGAAGGCATACCTTCGAACTGAACAACCATGCCTTTTGCTTCAGCAAACAGTTCGTCGTCGTTCACACACAGGAAGCCACCGTTGTTTGTCAGGCAGTCTTTTTTGCCGGACATGGTGCAGCCGTCGCCGTAGGAGAACATTTCGAAGAGGATTTCCTTGATGGATTTGTCTTCGAAGCCAGCTTCACGCTCTTTGATGAAGTATGCGTTTTCTACACAACGGGTTGCATCGTACATCACTTTGATGCCGTGCTTGTGGCAGAGTTCGGATACTTCTTTGATGTTCGCCATGGACACTGGCTGACCACCAGCGAGGTTCACGGTTACTGCAAGACAGATGTAAGGGATCTTGTCGCCACCGACTTCGTCGATCAGTTTCTGCAGTTTTTCGATGGAAACGTTACCTTTGAACGGTACGTCTGCCAGATCCGGATCGTGAGCTTCATCGCAGATAACGTCTACGAACTTCGCACCGTTACGCTCCTGGTGGAAACGTGTGGTGGTGAAGTACATGTTGCCTGGTACGTAGTCGCCTTCTTTAATGGTCAGAGAAGACAGGATGTTTTCTGCACCGCGGCCCTGGTGAGTTGGGATCAGGTGTTTGAAGCCGAAGTATTCTTTTACAACTTTTTCGAGGTTGTAGAAGTTTTCGGAGCCAGCGTACGCTTCGTCGCCGACCATCAGGCCTGCCCACTGCTTGTCGGACATTGCGGAGGTACCGGAGTCGGTCAGCAAATCGATGTAGCAGTCTTTAGACTTGATGAGGAAGGTGTTGAAGCCAGCTTCCTGAATTGCATTTTCACGACGCTCATCGTCGATGAAGTACATTGGTTCAACAGATTTAATCTTGAACGGCTCTGGCATAAACTTAGTCATAAGAACGTCCTCTTACTTACTTCTTTACCAATTGGGCGGAAAGAACGGATCTTTCCGAATTCTCAGGGAGTGAAGAAAATAGTGATTTCCTGAAGTTTATTTACTTACTAATGGAAATCTTTTTCTCTTCACCAATCTTCATCAACTATTAGATATCCAAATATTCGATCATCACAATAAGTAACAATATCCATATGTGAATAAATAATCGTTTTTATATACAGATCACAGCAACATATACCTTTATGCAATACACAAGGCGCTGATAGTTACATGCGTATTACTTGACAATGCAGAGTATTAATCTGCATAATCTTGGTTGTGCTGTGATCTGTATATTGTCTCCGCAGCAAGTCTCAGGCATGCCGGTGCCGTTCTTCTGCTCCAATGCGCTCAACACTTGGAAGACAGGATTAAGACAAACGCCATTATTCTGAAGCAAACAGGGCACACCTGCAGCGCAAACCGGAGGTGCCGACTGTATTGCTTATATCAAGACACAGTTCTTCGGCCACTTAGGGGGTGTGGTTTCAGAGTGAGTGACTGATATTTACTTGTTTTGGAGAGTGCTGCATGTTTGGCTGGCTTCTGCTCTCTGCATCTTTGGCGGACTATAGGAGGCAGATGGCGAGCTGACATGCGGCCGTGCAGCAGGAGCGACTCCACTGCAGGCGAAAGGTCGTTAGACGAGGTGCAGGTTGTTGGCCATGGATACATCTTCGATGTGCCAAGGCAGCTTATCTCTTTTCAAGATATTCAAATACAGCTGATACCAGCGCATTTTCCCAGCCCCAATGTAAATTCATCATTGAACTTATTACACACTCAGGAGTTTGGGCGAATTGGCCTGAAAGTCAAAAAGAAAAACTACTTAGGTACAGGGGCTTGGTGGGGACAGGGCTACCGCGACGCGATGTGCTTGCCTTTACAACCTCCCTGAAATACCAAGGGTTTTCTGGATTTTACCGGTGGGCAATGCGCAAGTTGCCGCAGCTTAAAACATCCTATTTATTCCACAATAAACTTATATATTAGCGATAGCTGCTAATATTTTCAGATTGATTGGCATGAATCACTTTCACGTTCAGGCAGAGCACATGCGTGATTTGCACCGGGATTCGCCTCAGTTTTAAGCTTACAAGAGACTGGCCTGCGGGGTGAGCGCAGACCAGCAGGGTGCCCATAAGCTTCATCAGCCCCATGCGAGCTGTTGGAGGCCCTCAGCAGGGCGTGCTGTGATGCGGGGTGGGCGCAAAGCGCCGCGAGCACCGTTACAGCGATTGGGTCATGAAGCTGTTGCTGTGCTTATCGGCTGCGGAAAGGCGACCCGCTCCAATGTTCCGCAGGTCTTTTTCAGTGCTTCAAGGCGGTCACACAAAGCGTAGTGCAAAGTGAACAAAGCATCCCGTTCCGTGCTGTGTTTTAATCGCTCACTCAGCACTAACTGCTGCATATAAGCGAGGTTCTCCAAATCGGAGACAGCAATGGTTACTTCGTCAATTTCATTCTGAAGAGTGTTTGTGGCGCTGCATGCGCATGCGGAGTCGTCCATTTTCAATCCCTCTGTTTAGGGTGTTGAAGGCCGCACGACAGAAAGCTTTTGGGACTCGCTGGCGAGCGGGAGGCCAAAAACCTGCAAACAGACAGGCGGGCTTATTCCCCTCCGAAGAGAGTATTGTATTCGCCGCCCTCCCGCTCATAGCAAAGGGTTTGCGCACTTTTGGAAAAAAGGCACAAAAAATCCGCTAGTTAACGGGAGCGGTAACCGCTGTTTGGAGAGGTTTTGGGCCTCACCCAAGAGCATGCAACCAGATGCATGCGGTGTCAATGGGCAAGGACTGCGAGCAAGGGTTGTGTGGCTGTGGGGAGACGGTTTTGGTGGGGAGAGACGCCCCCATAAACCGTCATCCTGCACTCGATGCGGGACCCAGCTGAGCGCTCACTGCATTCAGTGGAAAGTGATACAGCACTCCAAAACGCAACCTCATTGCCTCTCCACCCCTGGGTCCCGCATCGCGCTTTGCTTGTGCGGGATGACGGTGAAGGGGGATACTGCGGCAGTTCAGCTCTTGGAGAGATTGGTTGGGAGCACCTGTCGAACAGATGCGCTAGAGCACGAGAGCAGCAACTTGGGAAGGCGCAAGATGAGAGCCCCCCAGTCGTCATACTGTCTATGCAGATGGTTGATTGATGAAGGAGCAAACGAATATCTGGTATGAAGGCTTAGGCGGGATCTCCCAGACGTCATCCCGCACACGATGCGGGACCCAGGGCGGTTTAAGCGCTATGATTTCTTTGCCATGTAATCTTGTTGCTATCGCCAGCACTCTCTTTTTGTAAGATGACGGATAGCTTTAAGGGCATCTGAACTGCATGACAGGTTACAGGAAGGCAAATGGCAGCAGCTATAATCCTGTTTTCATTTTTCATCGTACTTATAGGCCCATTTGTGGGACTGCTTGTTTCTTTCATTAAGAAGCAGCAAAAAGTGAGGATTGGGCTACTTTTGGCGGTCTACTGGCCTGTGCTTTTGTGGGTGGCCTACATAATCTTTATAGGCATTGCATCCAAGTACTGCCCAAGAGGAGACGCTCCTGCCTCCTACCCGGAAGGCTGCTACATACTAGGTATAAACGCAAGCGATCATCTTAATGCAGCAACGGGCCAAGGCATCGGTTTAGGGTTTGCTCTGATTTACACGATTTGCGGCGGCGTGTTCTGGGCAGCCTATGAACTTGTGGCTCGGATCTTACATCGTGCTTCCTCAGATTGAGTTGTTTTGCAGCTTACTTAAAAGAGACAAAGGCAAAGGGGTAACGCACTTCGTGGAGCTCAAACATAAACTAACCTGAAATCTGAATAGCACTGCCTTGGGTCCCGCATCGCGCTGCGCTTGTGCGGGATGACGGCGGAGGGGGATACTGCGGCAGTTCTTTTCCTGGCGAGGTTGGTTGGGAGCGCCTGTCGAGCGACAGCGCTGGAGCAGCAGCATTGGAGAAAGCAAGTATTTGGCGTGAAGGCTTAGGCGGCCTCACCCTGTCGTCATCCCGCACCTGATGCGGGACCTAGCTGGGCGCTTACTGCATTCAGTGGAAAGCGATACTGCACTCTTAAACGCAAACTCATTGCCTCATCACTCTGGGTCCCGCATCGCGCTGCGCTGGTGCGGGATGACGGTGGAGGGCTATCGGGTTAGTTCGAGATATAAGTCCTGCCAAGTGGGGTTGAGGTTTTCAATCAGATCGATCTTCCATGCCCGTCGCCAGCGTTTTAGTTTCTTCTCCCGGGCGATTGCGTCTCCGATCCGCTCAAACTCTTCAAAGTACACCAGTTGGGAAACGCCGTACTGCGCTGTGAAGGATGTTGCTACTTTTTCGCGGTGCTCATGAACGCGCCTTACTAGATCATTGGTCACACCGGTGTAAAGCGTCCCATTTCTGCGGCTTGCGGTCATGTACACGTAATAGGTCATGACCTAGTTTGCGACGATGAAGATGAAGCGACAACATCATGAAATAGCCAATGCATTGTTCTTGATGGGTTTCAGCTGGGTCCCGCATCAAGTGCGGGATGACGGCGGAGGGGTGGCTCGAAGGGGTCGTTGTGTGGCTGCAGGAAAACGTCGATAATCGGCAGCGCGCTCAATCTTAAGTTTAATCAGCTCATTGATTAAAACCAATGGCATGTGCCCCGCATATCTGGTAGGGGAGTTTCCATTATAAGTTGCGGATTCCCGGTTAGTGTTGGGGCCGTTTTGGAATACAGGCCAGCTGACGCCAGGCCTGATGGGGATTACTTTGCGTTTCACGAAAATCATGATTTCTGTTGCGCTGGCAGCGTCTCTTGCTGCTTGTGCATCTGTTGGCAACGAGAACATTCGTAAAGAGACAGCAGCGACTGTTGCGACCAAGTTGACCAAGGGCAAAACCACCAAGGATGATGTGGCCAAGCTGTTTGGCAGCCCGGACACTGTAGACTTCAGCGATAGCGGCAACGAGATCTGGAAGTACCAGCACGTGCGCTCCCAGCCGAAGGTTGAGAACTTTATTCCTGTGGTCGACATTCTGGCTGGTGGTCAGGATCTGCAGAAGAAAGAGCTGGCTCTGTTCTTTAACAGCCGTGGTGTTTTGAAAAACTACACCATGCTGGAGACTGACAGCGAAGTGCGCACTGGTTTGATTAACGCGAACCAGTAAGCCCTTGCGGGGATAAGTTTGGTTTTGGGCGGCGGGAATGATGGGCTGCCCAAGGCTTTTTCTCAGAGCACTTATTCCCCTTTTTGCGGGGGAGGCGTCGGTTTGGGTGGTACCGCTCTACCAATTTCCATAGGAACGCAGAAAAACGCAAAATTGCACATAGCAACGCAAAATGACGGGTGGCGCGTTATGCTCGTTTTATACTCGCGCGTTTGTGATGGGATCTTCCACATGCTGGGTGCAGGTTGTTTTGCCGGCATTGTTGTGGCAGCAAAGCGCACTTCTCTCTAATGCACTGATATTATTCGATTAATCACCTCTCCAGATTACCCTTGATAGATATGACACGAGTCTTATCTCAGGTTTACAGCGCTCTTATATGAGGCCACGCTCAATTAAGAGAACGAAGGTCTATTCCCATCGGATAAGACCTCGCGGTGCGTTGGCCTTCACAAACCAACGCAAACCAACGCAAAGGGGCATAAGTTTGCGGATTGTGCATGTTATCCTCGCTCTGGGGCTTGGCCTTGGCGTTTCCGGCTGCGCTTCTGTGGGCAATGAAAGTCTTCGCCATTTGACCCGTGAGGGATTGGATGGGCAGCTGGAGACTGGCAAGACCACCAAGGAAGATGTGCGCGTTGCCTTGGGCGATCCGAACACAACGGACTTCACCGACAGCGGCAATGAGATCTGGAAATACAGGCATGTGCGGACGCAGGCGAAGGTTGAGAACTTCATTCCTGTGGTTGATCTGCTTGCCAGCGGACAGGATGTGACCACCAAGGAAGTGGCCCTGTTTTTTGACCGTGATGGATTGCTGAAGAACTACACCATGATTGAGGTGGAGGACGAGGTTCGCACCGGACTTATCACCGCGAACATGTAGCATAGATTTTTATCGGGTTTGAGCGTCTGGCGCGGAAGTGTCGGGCGTTTTTGGCGTTTATGCCCGTGGGTGTGTGGAGTTATGCCCTTCTCGCCGGGTGCAGTGCGGGGTAGATAATGAGCATATGTTCATTTCCTAACTTGTCAGTCTGGGTTTAAAGGCGCACTATAATGAACATATGCTCATAATAAGGAGTGTTTGTTATGCCACGACCAAGAAAACCACGCCGCATTCATGGAGCTTCGGGTGCTCAGTTCTTCAAGCCGCAGGGTGTGCCTTTGCGCCAGCTTCGCGCTGCTGTGCTGAGTGAAGACGGGATGGAGGCGTTGCGTCTGGCGGATGCCGAAGGGCTGGAACATGCTGCGGCGGCGGATCTTATGGGGATTTCACGGCCTACGTTTTCGCGGCTGGTTTCTCACGCGCGCACGGTGGTTGCCACGGCGCTGAACGAGGGGCTGGCGCTGAAGATTGAGGGCGCTGCTGGCTCGGCCAAGGGGTCCTGCAAGCCGGAGAGCGAGCTGAGTGACGAGGACTGTCAACGCATGCAACGCCGCCGTCGCCGCGGCTTCTGCGGGCGTGCGAGCGTGATCTCTGAGGCGATTGTGCCGGATGAGGTGGAGGGTTCTGAGGGCGCTGCGGAGGCTTAGGGCGGTTGTTGCTGAGGGCGTGTTTGGCTGGGCTTTGGCGGTGAAGCGTTATTCCCGTTGGCCAGCGCAGTTATGCCCTTACCTGCTGGCCCTATTTTCCCGATTTCTCAATAAAAAACGCGGATTCCTGTTTTTTCCGGAATCCGCGTTTTTCATGTTTTATCAGCGTTGTTCAGCGGGAGTTATCCGCGCAGGGTACCGCCGGTAGCCTTTTGAACGGACGCAACAATTTTGTTTGAGACCGCCTCGATATCCTCATCGGTGAGGGTCTTCTTGGTCGGCTGCAGGGTTACATCGATCGCGAGAGAACGCTGGCCTTCCGGCACGCCCTGCCCTTCGTAGATATCGAAGAGATTCACGTTTGTGATCAATGCCTTATCCGCACCTTTAGCGGCTTTCAGCAGCTTCTCAACCGGGGTAGAGCTGTCTACCAGGAACGCAAAGTCCCGTTTTACCGGCATAAGATCCGCTGCATTCAACGCACCCTTGGATTTGGTCGCTTTCTTCTTCGGCTGAGGCACAGCGTCGATGAAGACTTCGAACGCCACGAGCGGGCCTTCAATGTCCAATGCTTCCAAGGTCTTAGGGTGGATCTCACCGAAGTACGCCAGGGTGTTTTTCGGGCCCATTTTGAGGGCGCCGGAGCGGCCTGGGTGGTAGTAGGATGGGGCGTCGGTGAAGACCATCAGGTTGCCTACCTGCGCACCGATGGACTGCAGTACCGCACCCGCATCCGCCTTCGCGTCGAAAACATCAATGTTTTCAGCGTTTCCAGACCAGTGGCGACCAGAACCGGTTGGTTTGGCGGTACCGCGGCGGATGCCGGCGATGACCATCTTCTGGCCTTTTTCGCTATCGTTTTCAAAGACTTGGCCGACTTCGAACAGGGCGACGTCTGCGTAGCCGCGGTCGGCGTTGCGCTGAGCAGCGGTGAGCAGGCCAGGCAGCAGGGACGGGCGCATGTCGGACATGTCGGAGGAAATCGGATTTGCCAATGATAACACAGGGTTACCACCGCCAAAGTGTTCTGCGTGGGCTTTTGGAATGAAGGACCACAGAACGGCTTCGTCCATACCGCGCGCAGCGAGGGCACGGCGGGCATTGGAGCGGCGGATCTGGCTAACAGTCAGAACCTTCTGAGAGACAGGCTCCATGCGCGGCAGGGTAGCAGTTGGCACTTTGTCGATGCCGACAATGCGCATAACCTCTTCTACCAAATCAGCTTTTCCGTGTACGTCCGGACGCCAGCTTGGAGGAGAAACCTTGACTACATCACCATTGCCAGCGACCCAGAAGCCCAGCAGGGAGAGGATAGCCTTGATCTCGCTGTGGGATACTTCCAGACCGGAGAGGCGCTTTACTTCGCTGAGTGGGAAGTCGATGATGCGCTCTTCCTGAGGCACTTCTCCTACAACGTGGGTGTCGGATGCTTCGCCGCCGCCACACAGGTCCATGACCATTTTCGTAGCAACTTCAAGGCCTTCCACCATGTACGCCGGGTCTACACCGCGCTCGAAGCGGTAGCGTGCGTCGGTAGATACTCCCAGTTTACGACCGGAGCGGGCGATGTTGAGCGGGTCCCACAGAGCGCTTTCGATCACCACATTGGTGGTGTTTTCGTCACAACCTGTTGATTCTCCACCCATAATTCCGCCGAGGGACTCCAGACCGTTGTCGTCGGAGATGACCACAACGGTTTCATCGACGGCATAAGTTTTTCCGTCGAGGCCAACAAGTTCCTCGCCAGCTTTACCATGACGGATGGTCAGGTTGCCGGAAACCTTATCTGCATCAAAGACATGCAGCGGGCGGCCCTGATCGAAGGTCATGTAGTTGGTGATGTCCACGAGGGCATTAATCGGGCGCAGACCGATAGCAACCAGACGCTTCTGCATCCACTTTGGAGACGGGCCGTTTTTGATGCCACGGACCACACGGTAGCCGAATGCAGGGCAGTGTTCCGGGCTATCCCCTAGATCCAAAACAACTTTTAGGTCGTTTGCGTTGCTATGTGCGTTGATTTGCGTTTTTTGCGGGGTTTTTAGCGTTCCTAAGCCGGAAGCAGCCAAATCACGCGCAATACCGAACACGCTTGCACAGTCGGAGCGGTTTGGAGTCAGGCCGATTTCGATGACCGGGTCATCCAGACCAGCATATTCAACATATGGAACGCCAACTGGTGCGTCTTCTGGCAGGTCGATGATGCCGTCGTGTTCGTCGGATAACTCCAGCTCGCGCTCGGAGGCCATCATGCCGTAGCTTTCCACGTCACGGATTTTACCGACGGACAGAGTTACATCGAGACCTGGGACGTAGTCGCCCGGTTTCGCGAAGACGCCAACCAGACCTTTGCGGGCGTTTGGTGCGCCGCAGACGACCTGCAGCGGGTCACCTTCGCCGGTGTCCACTTTCAGCACGCGCAGACGGTCTGCATTTGGGTGCTGCTCAGCTTCCAGAACGCGGGCGATCTTGAATGTGCCGAGGCGATCTGCTGGATTGGTGATTTCTTCCACTTCCAGCCCGATCAGCGTCAGGCGCTCAACAATTTCATCAAGGCTTGCATCGGTCTCAAGATGGTCCTTGAGCCAGGAAAGGGTGAATTTCATTTTTCTGCTCTTTACGTTTGGACCAAATTACTTGGAAAGACCGGCCATCAGGGATGGAATGTCCAGTGGGCGGAAGCCGTAGTGCTTAATCCAGCGGACGTCAGCATCGAAGAAGGCGCGCAGATCGTTCATGCCGTATTTCAGCATGGCCAAACGGTCGATACCGATGCCCCATGCGAAGCCCTGGTAGACATCTGGGTCCAGACCACAGTTGCGCAGAACGTTTGGATGCACCATGCCGCAACCGAGGATTTCCATCCAGTCGTTGCCGGTGCCGATTTTCACTTCAGCGCCAGAGCGGTCGCACTTCACGTCCACTTCCATGGAAGGTTCGGTGAACGGGAAGAAGCTTGGGCGGAAGCGCAGCTCTACATCGTCCACTTCGAAGAAGGACTTCAGGAACTCTTCCAATGTGCCTTTCAGGTGGCCGATATGCGTGGTCTTGTCGATCACGAGGCCTTCCATCTGGTGGAACATTGGTGTGTGAGTCTGGTCGCTGTCACAACGGTATGTGCGACCCGGCATAATCACGCGAATTGGTGGCTGCTGGTTTCGCATGGTGCGGATCTGCACTGGGGATGTGTGCGTGCGCAGCAGCATGCGTTCGCCGTCTTCCTTCTCGTTGAAGAAGAAGGTGTCGTGCATTTCGCGGGCTGGGTGGCCTTCCGGGAAGTTCAGCGCGGTGAAGTTCAGCTCATCGGTCTCGATGTCCGGGCCTTCAGCAACGGAGAAGCCCATGTCGGCGAAGATGGCGATCAGCTCGTCAGTCACCTGAGAGATCGGGTGGATGCGGCCTTCTTCTGCCGGTGTGGTGCGCAGTGGCTGGCTCACATCAACGGTTTCAGATGCGAGGCGCGCGTTCAGTGCTTCTTCTTTCAGCACTTCTTTGCGGGCAGCGATCGCTTCACCCACGCGGTTCTTCAGGCCGTTGAGCGCTGGACCCATTTCCTTGCGCTCTTCCGGGCTCATCTTGCCAAGCGTTTTCATTTTTTCAGAAACGCTGCCCTTTTTGCCAAGGGCGGCAACGCGCACGTCTTCCAGTGCGGCTTCGGAGTCAGCACCGGCAATCGCGGTGTTAATCTCGGCTTCGAGTGTTTCGAGGTCGGACATAATCCCTCAAGGGTTTGCATGTGCCAGCAGCTGCGCACAGTTCGAGTCACAGCCGGGCAGATAAAATTCGTGGAGGTCTTTTAACGAATGCGGGCAGCGCAATAAAGGGGCTGAATGAGTTTCAGGCTCTTAGATTTCCTCAATACTCCCGTTTTTCATCGGAAACTGAGGAATTTTGACCATCTGCATCGTTGAGGCGGCACGTGGGATGCCACGCCCTGCCCCGCTGCCTAAACGCTCATAGCTCAAGTGAGGGCGCACAAATGGGCGAGCACAAGGGCTCTGCGGTGCGGTTCACTCATGCATTGGGAAGCTGTTCAAGCCAAGCGCATAAATCGCCCACACGCCGGACCATCATGGACACGGGCGGTGATCTTCTCAGCGATGTGCACGCGCAGCGGCATTGGGAATCCTTTGAGGATTGGTGGTGGTGTGGTGGAGACTAGCGGAAATGGTGGAGGATGGGAAGGGGCCCAAAACACCTGACCAACTATAGCTCATCCTTCTAGGGCACTAACAACTCACAATTCTTCGTTTTAAATTTCTTTCGCGCAGCACTTTTCTGGAGCATTTTTTTATCATCCCAACTCAAGCTTTCTTGTTTTGGTAGAGTACTTTCATACATGTTTTCTATGATACCTGCCCACAAAACTCCAAGTCTAAACTCAAGCGATGGCCCTCCACTTAACCCTAACCTCAAACCAATTGGCATCTGGTCCCAATCTTCCTCAGCTACTTTTCCTTCAAGAAGGCCAGAAAACAGCTTTGTCAATTCTTGATGCCCTTTTTCGAAGAACACCTCTCTTTGCTTGCTATCTTCTTTCGTGATTGAACCAAGAGCAGCGCATTCCCATAATGCGTAGCCAATTCTGGCGGTCCGCACATAGTCCTCAGCACGCGCAAACGTAGAAGTGTACAAAATCATAAATCCGAGAATGGATATTTTCAAAAACCGCTTCATAAATATAGATTCTCTCTAATGATCTTGCTCAAGCAAAGAACAAGTACCAATATCTAGAAAAATATCCTCATCTAGGTTTAAAATGTATCCTCTGTCTCTTGTTAGAGTAAACCGGCCATTCTCCTGTGCCATATAGAGTTCACCAAGAGAGGAGTTACAATTGATCTCCAATTTTGAGATCTCACAAAATCCTTTCTCGACGAGTTCTCCCTCCTTCGAAAACCTGCCATTTATCTTAGGATCAGGGAAAATGAGAATATTATCACGTTCCGCTTCATCCATTTTCCTGATTAGGTAAACAGGGCGATCTGCAAACTTAGCAGGCTGCCAGTTCTGATCAGCTTCAAACCCAACAGATGACATTGTTACGCAACGGTATGTTTCAGCATTGGAAATACTTGAAAATGAAAGCAATACTATAAACAAACCCAGTAAATACAGTCGCCTTATCATTACCGAATAAACTCACTTAGTTTCCCTGTATTTTACTGCATCATATTATGCAGAAGTCAGAAAGACACATTCTAGATAAGTACCGCTCCCCAATTTTTTCGATAAATGAAACTACGTTAGTGGTTATGGGTCCCGGGTCTGCGCCCGGGATGACACCAGGAGGGGATGTGGGGCTTTCAGGGTTGCGAGCTCTGAGAGGAGGCATGAGGTGTGAAGGCGTTGCGGCATGGGGTGAGGCTGGCATCGCAGTGGGCCTGATGAGCAGAGCGGTCGCCTCTGGTGTCATCCCGGCCAAGGAGCCGGGATCTATAACCATATGCGATATTGAGTAATGCAGGGAGGGAGACGAAGCCTCCCGGAGCACCTCCTTTACCGATAATGCGAGCTTCATTTGAGGACTGAAGGCGTTTGCTGAAGTGGCAGATACTGGGGAAGGTTGTGCCCTGTTGCTGCTGCCTGACATTGCCCGCTGAGACCGGGGGTATGGGTCCCGGGTCTGCGCCCGGGATGACATCGGGAGGGGATGTGGGGCTTTCAGGGTTGCGGGCTCTGAGGGGAAGCATGGAGTGTGAGGGGGCTATGGTTTGAGGTGGGGCTGGCTTTGCTGTGGAACTGATGAGCAGAGTGGTCGCCTCTGGTGTCATCCCGGCCAAGGAGCCGGGATCTATAACCACATGCGGTGTGGAGTAATGCAGGGAGGGAGACGAAGCCTCCCGGAGCATCTCCTTTACCGATAATGCGAGCTTCATTTGATGACCGAAGGCGTTTGCTGAAGTGGCCGATGCTGAGAAAGGTTGTGCCCTGTTGCTGATACTTGACGTTGCCCGCTGATACCGGGGGTATGGGTCCCGGGTCTGCGCCCGGGATGACACCGGGAGGGGATGTAACCCTTTCAGAGTTGCGGGCTCTGAGGGGAAGCATGGGGTGTGAAGGCACTGTGGCTTGAGGCGGGGCTGGTTTTGCAGTGGCACTGATGAGCAGAGCGGTCGCCTCGGGTGTCATCCCGGCCAAAGAGCCGGGATCTATAACCACATGCGGTGTTGAGTAATGCAGGGAGGGAGACGAGATCTCCTGATCACCTCCCCTTTTCCTATTGCGAGCTTCATTTGATGATTGAAGGCGTCTGCTAAACGGCAGATGCCGAGGAAGGTTGCGTCCTGTTGCTGCTGCCTGACGTTACCTGCGGAGACCGGGAGTATGGGTCCCGGGTCTGCGCCCGGGATGACACCGGGAGGGGATGTGAGGCTTTCAGGGTTTCGGGCTTTGAGGGGAGGCATGGGATGTGAAGGCACTGTGGTTTGAGGTGGGGCTGACTTTGCAACGGCACTGATGAGCAGAGCGGTCGCCTCGGGTGTCCTCCCGGCCAAAGAGCCGGGATCTATGACCAAATGCGGCGTTAAGTAATGCAGGGAGGGAGACGTGGCCTCCCGGTGCATCTCCCCTTTTCCTAATGCGAGCTTCATTTGCTGACTGAAGGCGTTTGCTGAAGTGGCAGATGCTGAGGAAGGTTGTGCCCTGTTGCTGTTGCCTGACATTGCCCGCTGAGACCGGGGGTATGGGTCCCGGGTCTGCGCCCGGGATGACACCGGGAGGGGATGTGGGGTTTGCAGGGTTGCGGGCTCTGAGAGGAGGCATGGGGTGTGAGGGCACTGTGGCTTGAGGTGGGGCTGGCTTTGCAGTGGCATTGATGAGCAGAGCTGTCGCCTCGGGTGTCTTCCCGGCCAAGGAGCCGGGATCTATACTCCCTGTATTTACTGGTGAGTTTGTGCAGTGGCGGCAGGGGATTACTGGCTGCATACTTGTTGCATGTCTTATTACATGTACATTCTTGCGAGCCGGAAGCATGGGACGCTTTATACGGGCATGACGAATGATCTGCCTGAGCGCGTGCATCAGCACAAGACGAAAATGAATCCCGGTTTCACGGCCAAGTATGATGTTTCCAAGCTTGTCTATTATGAGGTTTATGAGGAGCCTCATGAGGCTATTCGCAGAGAGAAGCAGGTGAAGCGTTGGAAGCGGGATTGGAAAATTCAGGCCATTGAGGAGATGAACCCTCATTGGGAGGATTTGTCACTCTCTTTGCATTTTGGGTAGAGGCCGGTGGGTATGGATCCCGGCTCGGGGGCCGGGATGACACCGCGGGGGATCGCTTTGCGTTTTGGTTGAGACGTGGATTGGGTCCCGGGTCTTCGCCCGGGATGACACCGTGGGGGACCGTTTTGGGTTTTGGCGTGAGCGCTGTGATTGGGGAGCTTTCGAGTGTTTGTGGTGAGGGCTTTATTGACTGGCGAGTATGGCGTTGGTGGAGACGTGGGATGGGTCCCGGGTCTTCGCCCGGGATGACGTCGTGGGGGCGGCGCGTTCAAAACGTTGAGGGAAGTCCCTCACACACCGTTGCAGAAATGCATGAGTGGGGGAGGTTTTGGGATTGGGCGTTGACAGGTTGTGGAGTTGTGTTTCACACTCATATGTGAGGCCTAGAAACCTCATGTCAGCGGTACCCGCTCCCGTAGTCTAGCGGTTTTTTTGTGCCTATTTTATAGTGCGCGAACCCTTTGCTATGAGCGGGAGGGCGGTGAATACAACACCTCCTTCGGGAGGGAATAAGCTCGCCTGTCTGACTCAGGTTTCTAGCCTCCCGCTCGCCAGCGTGCCCTAGAAAGCTTGCTGTTGCGCGGTTCTTCAACACCCTAGTCAGTAAGGGGATTGGAATGGACGATACCGCATGCGCGCATAGCGCCCAAAACACTATCGACAATGAACTAGATGAAGTACTCATTGCTGTCTCTGACCTTGAGAATCTGGCTTATTTTCAGCAGCTTGTGCTGAGTGAGCGGATGAACCAGAGCAGCGAGCGGGATGCTTTGTTCACTTTGCATTATGCCTTGCGAGACCGCCTGGAAGCGCTGAGAAAGACCTGTGGGGTTTTACAGCGGGTCGTCGACCCACAACCAATCAGCACAACATTGACGCTTCTTGATTAACGGGTTGGGCGCGGGGCGCTGAGCCCCCTGCCCTGTTCGGCTGCGTTGGTGCGCCTTGCTTCGGGTTATCTCCCCTGAGGTGTGCCGTTTCACTGTGCCGGTGCTTTCGCGGTGCGCTTGCTGCGCCGTGGGCGGTGCCTCGCAATCCTTGTTCAGCCGCCCCGTGCATGTGGTCTGCCAGCGACCGGCGGTCTGCCTGCGCGTGCACCCTGCTGGTCTGCGGTGAGTAACGCACTCCGCAGGCCAGTGTTATGGGGATATCGACTTGTTACCGTAGCTAAAACAACCCTATGGAACGCTACATTCCGATAAACGCTTCGCGGACAACACGTTCAGCACCTATTCGATTCAAGTGATTTGTGTCTCGATAATAAAACTTATCAGATTTGGCTAGTACACAACCATCATCATCACAGAATACAGACTTTACATCCGCCACACGCACATTGTTATACTTGGAAGCAACTTCCAAAATCTGCGCGTCAATTTTCATCTGTTTCAGCAAATGAGTTGAAGCTGGAGATTTACATGCAACGCTCATTGATCCGTCGTCCTTGATGAACGCGTCCTGACACAAGCGCAGGTGGCCTTTTTCCCTATACTCCGGCGCCTGAAGCGCAATCGTCACCTGTTTATCCAGTTCCTGCAACTCACTCAGCGTTTGATCCAATGCTCCAACAATATCTAACTTACTTGCGCTAGCATTTTGCTCATCTGAGAACTGTTCTTTTTCCGGATGATAAGCAAACCAACGTGCGGCGAGTATAACCTGACGTGGGCTTTGGCTCGTAGACAAGTAGGCCATGGCGGTTTGATTAGAAACTCGGCAATCTTCGGCATTATGGGAACTCAAATCAAGCCAATGACCTACTGGAGGGCAAGCACTTGTTGCAAAAGAGATCGCTTCCCGTTTCTGTTCAGTAAACACACGATCTATGCCTAATGCGAAATGTCTCGCATGAGAGTCTCCCCATAACATCAACTCAGGCTGCTTGCTCTGGGCACCCAACGCACACGGCAACTGGGGATCCTCGTTGCAACTTTCGTCTCCATATTTGCTGAAGTCACGATCCAAAACCGAAATCTCAATAAGACGGGCGTTGAAGACCAAAGGCCATAGTCTTTCAAACTGTAAGCCAACACCAAAAAGCAGTAAAATGGCGAAAGCGCCTACTGACAGGCGTTTTTTAAGCTGTGTCTGGTGCCCATCCCTACCAACGCGAAAACGCTGTTCAATGGCCCAATACAGAAGAGCTCCCAGAAGGATAGAAAGACTCGCCCCTCCTAAGCGAAGAATGGTATTTTCATCGTAGTCAGAGAAGTAGAAGTACATCCCGACAGCCAGTGGCCAATGAACGAGATATACACTGTAAGATATCCGACCAAGCATCCGAATGGGTCTTACCGACATCAGTGCACTGCTGGGTAAATCGCCCGCTCCCCCAACAAAAATTAAAGTTGCGCCAGCAATTGTAACCAGCAAAGCGGTGGCTACATTCCAGCTATCAAAAGGCGAAGCAAATGAAAGCGTTATAACGCAAAGTAGAGATCCCAAACCCAAATACTGAAGTGTATCGAAACTTGCTATCTTGATACCATTTCTCAAGACCAGCGCAACCAAAGCACCAGCACCAAATTGCCAGAGTCGAGCTACTAAGCTGAAGTAGGCATCTTCGTCGCCCTCAAGTTGAGCAATGCCAGAATATGCCAATGAAATACCAGATATGGCGGACACTAAAACAATTTGATGCAAGAAAGGCCGCTTATGTAGAAAAAAGAGTACAATAGGCCAAATGAGATAAAACTGGACTTCTACACCTAGCGACCAAAGATGCAGAAAGGGCTTAGTTATTGCTGCGGCTGCAAAGTATCCCGTTTCTATTGGTGCATACAAATTGTAGGAAAATACAAGAGCACTGAGGAGAGACTGTGTAAAATTATCAATTATAAGAGCCCATTGATTACTCAAAGCTACAATCAGAGCGATTATCAAGGCTATCAAGTAAGCGGGGGCTATCCGCCAAAATCTTTTAGAATAGTAATTTTTAACGCTCTCAATTCTCCAATAAAATCTATCACTTAGGAGAATTTGAGTCATCAAAAAACCGGAGATCACGAAAAATAGATCCACTCCGAAAAAGCCGTTAGTTAATCCAAAAAGATTAAAATGAAACAAGACCACTAGAAGAACTGCAATACCCCGCAGCCCCTCTAAATCATCCCGAAACCCTTCTTGAACAGATAAAAAATTAGACATAAACAACCCAATAAGCAGTCTTAACTACTGCCATTTTGCCAATACCTACATTGTATGAGCTCTTACAATACATCCCCCATTAAGTTGCAATAATATTACATACTCAATTTTTGAGTGTCCCCTGCTTTTGTGTATTTTCTAAACATCCCAGTGTTATGCGCTGAAGAGGCAGAAGAGCACGAAGAGGCCAGCCATGATGGAGGCCAATGCGATGTAATAGGGCCGTGCGCAGGCGCTGGCGTAGTTGGTGTAGTAATCTTCCAGCTGCTGGCGCGTTGGGTTCTTGGGGTGCTTATCTGGTTCGGGGAGTGGAAAAATCAACATTCGGGCTTCTTTTCATTGAGGAGAACTGCGCGAAGCAACCGCCTCTTCGAGGCCTGGTGTCGCTCCATTGTTTCTTTCTGCGTACTCTTGTCCGAGAACCGACTTCCACTTCTCGGGAGTACGCACTATCTTTCCTCGTGTTCTTCCCGCCGGATAGCGGCCAAATTTCAAAAGCAGTTTTCAAGAATGAAGGTTCGATTGCTGGATAATCTCAATGCATTCCTCGTGCTTGCGGCTTGCGGTACGCTGAGTGAAGCGGCGCAGAGGCTGTCGTGCAGTCCGGCGACGCTCAGCCGCCGCATGCAGCAGCTGGAAGAGGATGTGGGGCTGAAACTGTTTGACCGGGTGCAGGCCGGGTATGTGCTGACCGAGGACGGGCATGATGTTCTGGAGCAGCTGGAGCCGTTTCAGTGTGCCTATGCCGGGTTTGAGCAGTGGCTGAGCGCAAAATCCCGCAGGCCGCAGGTTCGCGTTTCTGCCGGCAGCTGGACGATGAAGTTTCTCAGCATGCATATTGGTGCGCTGTGCAAGCCGGAGGATGAGTTCGAGGTGGTGTTCATTACCAGCGAGGACCGGCTGAACATCAAGAAGCGCGAGATTGATATCGGGCTACGTAGCTCTCCTCCGGCGGAGATCGGGCTGGCGAGTAAGCGTCTGCCGCCCGTGGAGTTCGCGCCCTATGTGGCGGTTGGGGCTGATGAGGCGGTGATGGAACGTTGGCTCAGCATCGCACCGGAGTTCGCGACCACAAACTCCTCCCGCTGGCTGCTGGAGCACCATGGCAGTGAGATGGTGATGCAGGTGAGCTCTCAACACACCCTGCTGGACATGCTGTGCGCGGGAGCTGGCGTTTCCATTCTGCCGTGCTTCCTAGGGGATACCGCGCCTCAACTGCGGCGGTGCGGGCCGGTGATTGAGGAGCTGACCAAGTTCCAATGGGTGACCATGCATGATGACCGGAGACATCTGCCCGAGGTACGGGTGATGACGGACCGGATCGTACACGTAATCGAGCAGCATCGCGGGCGGTGATGGGTGTATTTTGAGAGGAAAACAAACGCAGAAAAGCGGCGCCGGTTGGCGTTGAATTACTTTGCTTTTCGAGGGAAGTAATGGTGGAGAGACAGGAAGGCCTTTTAGTGTGCACGAAGATGCAGAGGTCACCATATAACCTTATGATATAATAGCTTTTTCAATTTTGGCTGTACAGTATTGTCTATTGCAATCCTATTCAATCGTGTTTATTTTGTGGGTTGAAATGTGGGGTAACTTCAACCATGCCAAAGCAAACGGGCACGCACCCGGAGAAAGCACTCTCCGCGCTATAGGTGCGTCAACTCACTAAACTAGGCCGCCACCCAGATGGCAATGGTCTCTATTTGGTAGTGGAGCAGTCGGGAGCCAAACGTTGGCTTCTCAGATTGATGATACAAGGCAGACGCCGGGATATGGGGTTGGGTGGCACATCGATTGTATCCCTTCCCGAAGCGCGTGAACTGGCCATCAAATACCGGAAAATAGCAAGAGAAGGCGGCGACCCCATAGAAGAGCAGCGCAAAGAGCGCCTTGTCGTACCAACTTTCCAGGAAGCCGCCAAGACCGTCTTTGAGGAAACGAAATCGACTTGGAAAAACGAGAAGCACGCTCAGCAGTGGATCAACACTCTTGAGACCTATGCGTTTCCTACAATCGGCAAACGTCAGGTGAATGACATTCAAACAGCAGATATCCTGAAAGTTCTCTCTCCTATCTGGCTGCTCAAGGCAGAAACAGCTAGGCGTGTGAGGCAGCGCATGTCGACTGTCTTCGACTGGGCCAAAACAGCAGGCTTTAGAACAGGCGACAATCCAGTTGACGGAGTCGAGAGAGGATTACCGAAGCAGGCAACCAAAGACCAGCACCACGCCGCTATGCCGTATCAGGAAGTTCCAGAATTTGTTGCCAAGCTGCGCACGACTGAAACAAGAGGCATTATTGCTCGACTGGCCTTTGAGTTCTTAATCTTAACAGCCTGCCGCACAAGCGAAGTTCTAAAATGCGAGTGGGCTGAGTTAGATGAAGAGCAACGCCTATGGACGGTTCCCTCAGAACGCATGAAAGCAAAGCGCGAACACCGTGTACCTTTGCCTGAACGCGCACTAGAGGTGCTGGAACAGGCAAAACCCTACAGCTCAAGCAGTACCTTTGTGTTCCTAGGGCAGAAGCTAGAAAAACCGATGTCGAACATGGTGTTTCTAACCATGCTTAAACGCATGGAAGTCCCTTACACGGCCCACGGCTTCAGATCATCCTTCCGTGATTGGGCAGCTGAAACCACCAACTATCCGCACGAAATCGCCGAGATGGCCTTAGCACATACCATAAAGAACAAGGTAGAAGCTGCTTATAGACGCTCCGACCTTCTTGAGCGTAGGCGGGAAATGATGGAGGATTGGGCAGTATTCATATATAAGAAATAAGTGTTTAGATATGCGTAACAAAAGACAGTATTTTATAAATTTTTCAGGAGATGAAGATGTACTCCAAATTCTGTATCTCTTGGAGCTAAGATTCCCTGGCTATACGCGCGAGGTTAGAGAGTTCTTTTACGAGGTAGAGGAAGAATATAATCCAAAACCCAATAGAAAAAGCATTGCTCAACTAATTGCAGAGAAATTTGATCCCGATCTGACAGATAAGAAAAACTCAGAACATAATAAAAATCATATTCTGCTCAGATCTAAAGAGCATTCCGAGGCAGTTTTGGAATGGTTAGACACAGTTGAGCGATATGAAGGCGAACTTGAACGCCTAAAACGAGAAGGAATCGATAAGATATTTCGGAAAACCTTTGGTATCTCCGAAAGACAGCCACTCTGTGCTGAAGTGCTCGCAACATCAAAACAAGAAAGTAAACGGTACGAAAACTGGTTGCGATATGCCATCTGGACCCCAGAAGAGGCCGTAGAGTTCAGTTTGGGAGAAAATATGTCTACGGAACATTATACTCGCCTGAAACAGCTAGAGGAAGCAACTTAAGCCCTTTACTACCACAGAATTTTTTAAAATGGGCTAAGGAAAATGACTGGGAGTTGGATATTCCATTCAGCCACCTTCATAAACTCGACGAAAAAACCGTTGCTTACATAATCTCGCGAAGAAAGAGTACTTACCAAAAAATTATACTTGGTATTGCCAAAGACAAATTCCATTACAATGGTCTAGGAACTAACTCCTCAACACACATAAACATTGCTGATTGCGTGCAAAGAGCGGGATACGATCTCAAACATGAAGCGGTTAGAAATTTGATCACACATATCTGGGAAGAGCTTGAAGGGTAGCCTTTTTCATTGAAAGTTTTGAGCTAAGATTTATCTATATCGAATTTCAGTTTTTCGACATTCGAAAATACGGGTAAATTCTCTGCGAAAAGTCCTCCTATGTTCAACAACATATGAAAGGACTAAAATGAACTCCATAAAACCCAAACATAGCAGTGAAGCAACTGCTAGCAGGCTCATTCGCATTTTCGAGATCATCGGCCCCACGGGGCTTCTACCAATCTCACGCAGTTCTTTTTACGGAAAGATCAAAGCAGGAGAAATCCCCCAGCCAATAAAGCTCGGTGCTCGTATCTCCGCATGGAGAGAAGCTGATATTCTCGCGTACATAAACCAAGTGGGCGGAGGTAAATCATGAGCAAACTTCCGTCCTACATCCCTGATGGTTTTGAAACACTTTCGTATGCCAAGAAGCAACGGAAATCCTTGAAAAGGATATCCGAGAAGCATGGCGTGAAGATCCCTCCGTGTAGTTCCATGAAGCGCTGCGGTAAGGACGGCTGTCCGATATGCAGTCGAAACTTTCGCTTAAACCTCATGAAAGAGTTACATCGTTTGGGAGGTATATAAAAATGGATTTAGTTTCCTTCTGCGTAATTCCAGAGCATGACCCTACAAAGGAAGGTGAGCTCGATAGCTTCGATATGCTGAAGTTTATTGGGGCATCTTCCAAGCGCATTTCCAGGTCATCTATTAGGAATGAGCGCCTCATAGCTGGTGTAGATTTTTCTTTCAACTACCATGAAAACACACCATTAGGCTGGAAGCCTCATCTATACGGTATCGTTATTACTGACGATGCAAAGTTCGTCAGAAAGGCACTCAAGGAAGTCTTCCCCTGTCATAGTCAAGCGCGTAGACCTGTTAGAACAAAGCTGGTTTCTGATGGTGATTGGGCTAAAGTCCTCAGCTATGCTTACAAGAATGGTGGTTCAGGATTTTATGCAAAGTCAAGCTATCGAACACAAAGCGCTGTGTCAGGTCGCGACTATCAAGGTTCTAGGAAGAACCGCTTAACCTCCTCTCAAAGGTTTGAGCTATCCAGCTACCTCCTTCAGCATAATGTTGGAGATAGGCTCTTGTTGCGTGGCCTTCGACGCGATCCGATAGCGCTACATTTGCAACCTCGCCTTCGGCTCCAACAGCCATAATGCACGACATTGAGCTGTCGATTGCTGCATGCTTTGTCGGCAGCTCATTGTTTTGGTTTCTCGGTAGAAGCCAACGAATACCCCTTTAGGCGCTTCTACAGGGCAGTTTGAAGCAAACAGTGTTTTAGGTTTTACCAACACTATAAGCACCTAGCTGCCACTGAAGCACCACCGCTGCAACCCTTTCAACAAACCCTGCAATTAGCGCGATTGCTGCGACTGATCATTGATCGGTCGCGCCAGTCGCAGCCCTCGCGTGCCCTCAATCCTTGAGCCAAACTAATAGGACTCAGTACTATGAAAACACAGGAACCTGACAAAAATTTAGTTCATCGCCTTTTGGATCTCACTACAGGAAAAGATGTAGCACTCGTCGTCGCACCCAAGACAGGCGATCGAGGTTTCACGCACACAATCTGCGAGATGGATGATTTCTATAGCCCAACTCGCCTCATAGGCAAACTGCGCGCGGATGGGGCAGACCCTGCGCAGTTCAGCATCAAAAAGCTTATCGCTAAGCTCCCAGGCGATGCAGGTATACTCAGCAATCGCATTGGTTGGACTGTTTGCAAAGACCAGCATGCATATCTGTTTTATGGGCAAAATGTCCGCCTTGAGGACAAGCGCTTACTTGTACTCAAAAGCTTGGGAAGTGAAGCTGAGACAGGTATTGGACAAGAAAGCGGCACATTGGCTGAATGGGTTGAGAACATTGCAAAACCAGTAACAAAATCAAAACCAACGCTGTTTGCTCTTTGTGCCGCCTTTGCAGGAACTCTGCTGAAGTTCGCCAACTTGCCGGAGACGATGATCCTAAACTTCGAAGCAGTGACTTCAAGGGCAAGAGCACCATGCTCATAGCTGCTGCTTCTGTGTTCGGGAACCCCAAAAAGCATCCTGGTTGGAACCTCACAGAAACGCATCTTTATGAGGCAGCATTGGCGCACAATGACAATATTTTGCTGCTTGATGATGCCGAAGCAAAAAAGGCAGTTTGAAGCAGCGCATGAATGTCGTCTATGAGACACTTCACATTTTTACGAGTGGCAAACCCAAAGGTGTTTCTCATGTGGTCTCCAGTTCAATGGCGCAGGAAAGTTTTCGATGCATCGCGCTTTCATCCAGCCCTTCCCCTATCCTTTGGAAACTTGCTGAGCATGTGTCTATTCAAGATAGTGATCGGGTGCGTCTGCTTGAGATTGCCATCCCTGAAACTCAATATGGAATCTGGGACCCCTCTTTCGCAATATCTGATGAAGAGCCACCACAGACCCGAGAAGATACAGAGAATCTACTTCAAAATGCGTCACTCTTTTATGGAACTGCAGGACGCGCCTGGATCAAGCACCTAACTCGAAATCAAGATAACCTCAGCTCTCTGATTCCTGCAGATATTTCCAAATTCGTGAAAGCTCGCAACACTAACAAAGCCAGAAAGAACCGCATAGCCAAGAAAGTTGCTTTGATCAGAACCGCAGGAAAGTTGGCTGTAGAGGCAGGGCTTATTCCATGCTCTACACGGGACATCACGGCTGCCTGCAAATGGGCATACAGGGAAATCGTGAAAAACGCTTTTGGGCATGAGTTGAAGCCTTTCAAAATTTTGAGACATATCGAGAAGCAGCTTAAGGCAGGTATTTTCGGCTCCTTTAAGCAAGCGGAAATCAGTGGCAATGCCAAACTTAAGCGCCTAGACGGCTTTGTTAATCAAGGAAATGCCAAGCTCATTGTGACCAAGAGTGGTTTTGAGAAGATATTCGAAAATCTCCTGCCTCAAAGCAATGCGGCCAGAAATCGGGCACTAGACCAGATACGAACCAACTTGATTGAAGTTGGCGCCCTCTTAACCGACAAGAACGGCAAGCATATCAAGAGTGTCAACATTGCTTGGGGTGGTCAACGGCGTTTGATTATCGACCTCAAACATGTCAAGAAGCATCGTAAAAAGCTGAAGCAAAGCAGTGCCGCTAAATCAAGCAACACCAAGGAAAGGCGCCATCGCAAAAAAACTAAACAGGCAATAAAAGCGCCTGCTTAAAATGTTCAATGTTTTGCTGCTGCTGTATCTAACAAGAAGCTAACCTATTGATATCATTAAGGTATATACTTGACAAATACACAGCTTCAGATAAGCGTCAGCCACTTCCGGCGCTTTATTTGCGGGTATTATCACAGTCCGTTTGCCCTGAATGGCTCGATGGCAGGCACAGTCCTGCACCTACTTCCTTTCCCAAAAACTGGAGATATGAAGATGGCAGATGCAGCCAGACAGATACCCCATGTGGTTTCCGATGATACCCCAGCCCTGATTGTATTTTTCAAGGATGGTGCGGAACCCGCTCGAGGCTCTTGGTACCCAGCTGAGCTGGTTGAAGATGCACTTGCTGGTGCCAGAGAGATGGAGTTGCAGGCACTAGAGGTCAAAGGCTCTGAACTACAGGAACTGGCAGGGAAAGTTCCTAAGGGCCGCTTGTTCTCAAGCGGTAAGCTCTTCCTTCCACGAATAAAGGACGAAATCTTTGATCGCTTGATTACCCTTCATAAGACCCAATCGCCAACACCCCATCTCTCACTTGTGAAAGACGCAAAGGCTGCCACCCAATCCGAGAAGAGCGAAACAGTTTCCCCCAATGGCTCCGAAGTCGATGAGGCCTCCCTACCTGATGATTGGTCAAAGATTGGCGTTGGCAGCATGGTGCTGACACGCGATATCGAAGAAGAAGATGATGCGTGGTAATTGGCCATCGTGCAAGGCAAGTCCAATCCAACGTCTTTCACCCTCAAGTGGCGTGATTACCCAGAAATTGAATCCATAACACGTGACGTGAAACAGCTCGCCATACTGCACCCCTCAGTGGATGCAAGCTATCTGGAGTGTGACTGATATCATGGAGCGGAAGAGCAACAACATAAGGCAGCTCGATGATGCCTTTCGCCAGAACTTCATGGGTGGTCAGATCGTTATTACGAATGGTGTCAACGCTCTATCAGACATTGAAAAGCTCAGGCTATTCGATCTGGTCAAGCACTTCGACGACTTTAACGAAGACAATGATCCTCATGGGGAGCATGATTTTGGTTGCGTCCCCCTTCAAGGCAAACGCTATTTCTGGAAGATCGATTACTACGACAAAGATCTTCTTTATCACTCACCAGATCCAACCAACCCAGAGATAACCAAGAGGGTTATGACCATCATGAGGGCGGAAGAGCATTAGAACAAAACAAGATCAAAATATTCCCCCAATAAAGAAACGCGTCGACACACTAATTCCGATTGCCACCTAAGTAGCCTTTGGGTGGCAGACTTTTTTGAAAAGGCATAACAGATATGATGATCAATAAACTCGCAAACGCCGCCACCTTTGGCTTCGGTTCCAGCTTGGGTCGGGACCTTTATAAAGCAGCCAAGAAGAACCCCGTTATCTGGGCTATTATAGGCGTTCTCTTGATCGCATTTGGCTGGCGCAATTTGTACATGGGCGTTGGCCGAGGAGCCGCTTATAAGTTCTTTGTCACCTATCTGGGCTCATTAGTGCTCATTGCCTTCGGCACAGCAGGCTTTATGGGCGTTGGCATTAACGCTGCCCAAGACAACAACGCACCCATCATAATTGCTTTAGCGCTGATCACCTTGTCATCAGTTGCAGGCAACATCTGGGGCATGGCAGATCGTAAAAACCACGTTCAGGCAGTTGAGACGGCCCAACACAATGAAGCCTTTATGCGAGAGATTGGACTTTCGGATAGTGACTTCGACGCTGATCTTTTGCAAGATGAAGAAGGTAATCTATTGAAGCTGTTCGAGCAAACTGACGAAAAGATCGTCTTTTCCGTGTCCGGTCGCCGTGGCTTTAGAGCAGCCATAAAGCTCAATGAAGGCCGCATGGTCGATTACACGGGTATAGTAAAACTGTAAGCACTCAATGCGATTTACCCCTAAGGCACCCCCCTAGGGGGCTTTTTGCGGAATTCACCATGCATAATGTTGTTGTGTTGGGGGAAGAGTGTTTAACTAATCGAACCCCTTCTGTTGAGGCTGCTTGCTGACGATAAACTCCACCAAGCTATTGATGAGGTCGTGTGCTGGCTCCCGGCCAATGGCACATTCCCAGATAACACCTACCCGCCACTTAGCCGCAAGTAAATCACGAATGTTTCTCGCATCCCTTTCCACATTCTCACGGAACTTCTTTTGCCAAAACTCAATGTTGCTGGATGGGGTGGTAGCTTTAGGGCAGCCGTCGTGCCGATGCCAATAACACCCGTGGACGAACAAGACGGTTTTCCACTTTGGAAGCACAATATCTGGTGAGCCTGGTAACTTCCGCAAATTTAGGCGATAACGAAACCCCCTGCTGTGAAGGGCTTTCCGCAAGGAGATCTCTGGCTTGGTATCTCGACTGCGAATGCGCGACATCATCTTGGAGCGGATTTCAGGAGTTACGGTGTCTGCCATGAGGTTCCTATTTTTGCACTGGGGGTGTTTGCCCTAGCGCCTGCCAAGACCGTGAAGATAAAATAAGAATACAATGAAGGGATAGGAATGAGTAGTGAATTCGCCATAATCGATCTGTTTGCAGGTCCAGGTGGACTCGGCGAAGGGTTTTCTCAAGCCGGGCGAAACGGTGATATAAGCATGAAAATCCACCTATCGGTGGAGATGGAGATCAACGCAGTGCGCACTCTACGTCTGCGATCTTTCCTGCGGAGCTTCGGCAACACATTTCCAGACGAATACTACGAAGCTTTAAACTCGGGTAAGGACTTGCCAGATTGGTCAGATCTTTATCCGAAAAAATGGAAACTTGCGGAACAGGAAGTCCGCCAACTCGTTCTGGGTGAGCCTGGCGTTTTTGATGAGATCGCTGTAGTTCTCGACAAGGTCCGCAAAGATTATAAAAGAAATACCATCCTGATAGGCGGCCCGCCCTGTCAAGCCTACTCTCTTGCTGGAAGAGTGCGAAACAAGGGTAAGGCTGATTATGTTTTAGAGAACGACAACCGTCATTATCTCTACAAGGAATACGTGAACATTTTAAATCGCCTCGAACCTGCAGCTTTCGTGATGGAGAACGTCAAAGGCATGTTATCGAGCAAGGTGGATGGCGGCGGGATTTTCCACCGAGTTCTGGATGACTTGGCCGAAGCTGGCGACGGGTACAAATTGATCCCACTAGCTGCAAATCCTTATGATGGAGAAGGCCATCCTCCAGCCCGCGATTTCATTCTTCGAGCAGAAGATCATGGTGTGCCTCAGGCCAGACACAGGGTAATCGTGGTCGGATTCAGGAAGGACTTCGCAAATCGACTGGATTTTGGTGCTGAACCTCTACTTATACGCAAAGACATTCGGGCTACTGTTCAGGAAGCGCTGTCCGGTCTTCCCAGAGTTCGGAGTGGATTGAGCCGAGGGGATCAACTCGAAGCGTGGTCCGATGCTGTACGAGAGAAGGCAATGGAAATCTGCCAAGCAGAAGGTGTAACTGAAATTATGCGAGAGAATGCTCGCCGGATTGCAGGGAGTAATAAGCTACCGACACATCGCCAAGCACAGCGCTATTCCGATCATCATAACTTCCCCGAATGGCTTGAAGAATGGCTATTAGACGATGAATTGGATGCTGTCCTGCACCATGAAACCAGAGGCCATATCACTGGCGACCTCGGACGGTATCTTTTTTCTTCCTTGTTCGCTGCGGAAAAACAGAGAGCACCGAAGCTATCAGAGTTTCCAGAATTTCTGCAACCCGCACACAAGAACCGGAAAACTGGGCATTTCGCAGACCGATTCCGAACCCAAGTGAACGGCCGCCCCTCGACAACGGTCACTAGCCATATTTCAAAAGATGGGCATTACTTCATTCATCCTGACCCGTCACAATGCCGATCCCTAACAGTTAGAGAGGCGGCAAGGCTGCAGACCTTCCCTGACAACTACTTCTTCTATGGAGGAAGGACAGCCCAGTACCATCAGGTCGGCAACGCCGTGCCGCCATTTCTTGCATTTCAGATCGGATGTGCAGTTTCAAGTCTTTTAAAGCAAGCGATAAACAAAGGGCCACAACCAAGCGATAACTCTCTTCATAACAAATATAATCACTACATTTAAAAAATGTAGTTGACAATATTGAAATATGGCATCCATTATATCTCTAATCTACATAATATGGAGATACCGGATGAAAACTGATGACTGAAAGAGATAAGCGACAGAAATTTGAGGAACTTGCTGAAAAGCGTGTCAACAAGGCTATCAAAGATCTGCGTTTAATCGGAAATCTGTCAAATAAGAATAACTATTCTTTCGATGACGGTGATGTTCGGAAAATTCTGAAAGCGCTCGATGAGGAAATGAAAGCACTGAAGGGGCGCTTTGCACAGAAGCGCTCCTCGGAAAGTGATTTTAAACTGTAAGTTTAGGAAGATGTGATGTGGAGCTTCCCAAAGGCCGGGCCTGAGCACAGCAACTCAAGTTCCAAGCTCAACGAATTTTTCAACGATCAGGATGCTTCTACTGCGCTGGTTCGTGAAGCAGTACAGAACTCTCTAGATGCAGCTCACCCTACTGGTGAGCAGGTTCGTGTACGCTTCTCATTGGCCTCATACCCGTGGAAGACTCTTGAGCCTTTTCTGCAAACCAATCAATCCAAAGAGACCGTAGATAGTCATCTTTCGAGTGACGACCTTGGAAAGTTTGCTGACAGCTTTTCTGGTAAGGAGCTCCGTTGTCTTGTAATCGAAGATGAAGGTACGAAAGGTCTCATCGGAGAAACAGATAAAAACAATGCTCTTTCAGGATCAAATTTTGTTGGATTTTGGTGGAATGATGGCATCAGTGGCAAAGGCAAAGGCTCCAGTGGCAGTCATGGCGTAGGAAAAACCACTCTTACTAGAATTTCAGGGATGTCACTATTTCTGGCAGTAACCAAACGCAGTGACGATGATAAGCGGTATCTCCTTGGATTCGTGAACCTCCCCTATCACCGGGTAAAGGGGGAAAGCTACCTTGGCTACGGACGGTACGGTCATTCTGTTCAAGAGAATGGTAAAGACAAATTCATGCCCATTGAGGAGAATCCCGATATCGAGAAGTTTCTCTCGGCATTATCCTTAAAGCGCGATGAGTTTGGATTATCGATCTTCATTCCGGATGTTCCAAATACTGTCGACAGTCACGGACTTTTACTTGCCGTGGTGCGTGACTATTATTGGCCAATATTAAAGGGTGACCTTATAGTAGAAGTCGTCGATCGCCATACAGGCGAGAAAACTACCGTCTGCAGCGATAACCTAACGGATGTGATTTCATTTATTGCGGACCAAGGAGAACGACTCAAAAGAGCCGTTTTGGATACCGAACATCGTGTTGCCATTGCCCAAGAAGTCCTTGAACTCAGGGTCGGGGGAAACCCAAATTGGTTTCCCGGAAATCAGCCGCTCAAAAGTCAAACCGACCAGGGAGACACCCGCGGGGCGGTGTCCAAGGGTAGTTTCTCTAATGACAATCTTGAAAGGATGTTTTCGGCCTTCGAGCAGGGTCAACTCCTTGGTTTCAGTTTCAGCCTGAATTTCAAAACGCGAGGCGGGCAGGAACAGACGGGTATGGTCGAGGTATTCTTCAAGAAGAATGATTATAAGCTGACCGATAACGCACAGTTTATCCGGAACCAGATCATCATCTCGAGACAGCCCTCAAACATCCCAGATAAAAGTGTTGCATGTTTCCTGATAGCGGAAGACCCGGTGATGTCTGACTACCTTAAGGAAGCAGAAGAGCCTGCTCACACAAGATGGTTTCTGAACCGCTTCAACGAGCAAAAGAGCTTTACATCCGACTGGGCGCTTAGGTTCGCGATGGATCTCCCTGCGCAAATGTACCGGCTCCTCTCTCGGGAAGATGAGGAGGAGAACACCCACGAGAACTTCGCTGACGACATTTTCTCAGTCACTGAAACTGCAGACGCTGGCACAAAGAAAAATCGAAGCCAGAATCCGAAGCAGACTAAAAAACCCGAAAATATTCCCTCGGTGAGGAAACAGCCTGCCATCCGGGTTGAGCGGGATATCGTTGAGCCAGGTTTCGAGCTGCTACCTGTGGGGAATATCGTTGAACTATTTGAAGAAGAAGAGATCACCTTCCCAATCCAAGTGTCAGTTAAGGCCGCATATGTCTCAGCTCTCGGGAAAAGCAGGTCGTGGCGGGACTACAGCAAAATCGACTTCGAGTTTGGAAAAACCATACCGATCAACATTTCTCCGAAAGGGGCAGCCAAAATTATAAAGGCGTCGAAAAACACTTTCACCGTTGAGCTGCTTCAATCTGACTTCTGCGTTTCAGCCAAGGGTTTTGATGGAAACCGGGATCTATTGATTCAACCAAGAATTAAGCTGTAATGAGGTGCTTTGATGACAATTCAGCTTGAATTCAACGATACGAAGAACTTCACTGGTCGTGTTAGGATCAAGCAAAAGAATGAGCTGTTTTCCCTGCAGCTTCTTGACCGCCAAGGCGAAACTATTCGAATTCATGTAAAATTCGATCGAGCTGCTATCGAGAAGGATTGCAAGCTCCAAAGCGATGAAGCGAAAGAATTCGTTCTTGATGCATTTGTGCTTGCCAACATCTACCGGCACGTCCTTCCTGAGTTCAGGTCAGAGGATATCCTTAAGCTTACCGACATTCCGGATGGTGCAAACCTAGAGTTTCGCTTGAAGGTGATTTCCCGCTCAAACGAAACTCCGGGAAAGATCCTCGCTGCGACAGGTGGGCGTGTCAGACTTCACACCGGTAACGGAGACAGTGATTCAGGAGAGCAGAATAGAGGTATCTTTCATCCAAAACCCTCTAAAAGTATTGGCGATCAAATTTGGCAAGTTAACTGGAACGGCCAAGGCGACTTTGAGGTATTCGTGAACGCTGATTACTTCTATAAATTCAGCGACAACCCGATGTTCGCTGCACATGTGTTCCCTGAGATTCTGAGAAACGTCGCAACTGGCATCCTTCTGAGATACGACAGCATCAACGACATTGACGAGGACACCTTGCTGGCGAAATGGGTACATTTCATACAAGAGCGACTCGGCATGCCGCTGGACGGTGATGAAGCAGCTCACCTGAAAGACGCAGACAACATGGTAAAGCTTGAATTCGTAGAGCAGATCGTTGGCGCATTCGCCAACAAGAAGTGGCGGAACGGAAAAACCCTTCTGGAGGAGATTTTGTAAATGAAGAGAGCACTTTGCGAGTTCAATCCTGAAGGGGTTGCTGCATTCCAAGCCATGCTAGATACCGAGCGTAAAAAAGTAAAGCCTTCTCAACCAGCGAAAGTATCCGAGGAATTCTTCACTATTGTCGATAAGCTCGCCAGGACACCCGACTTGATTCGTAAATTGCCGGGAGGCTATGAGATCGATGACGCCAAGGCCTTCACCTCCCGATATGACTTCGGCCTGTACCTTCACGAGATCCTTCCAAGCGAATTGTCCACGGTCCAGTATTCGAATGCGGGCCTGTGGGCTTGGATTTCTGCTGTATACCTCCACCAACTACTGAAACCATCCAAGCGGGGATCATCGCATGAACTCGGAGCCGTATATCGCTACATTCCGATGGCTTACAGTAAATTCCGCTACTACAGACACTTGGCCTTCTTCTCTTTCTGGCTGCACAGGCAATTAGGTGACACTACCGCGTTCTTTTTCTTGTCGCGCCCGATGTATCAACACTCCGACGTAGTTGAGCAACTCTACACGCAAGACAAGGACTTTGTAACCACTCCTGCTCTCATGGAGGTAGCGGTTGAAATGTACCTAGATGCTGAAAGCGGTGCGATGAAACGCAAAGCGATTGGCCGAGAAACTCCGGGAAGCGCATGGCGACTTGCAAATAGAGTGGCCAAACAACTACAGATGAATTTTGACATGCATTCGATGACTAAGGAGCAGGTTTACAATCTGCTACCTACCGAGTTCGACGCATGGCGTAAACCGAAAGTTTAGATATGCGAATGGCCCCTAAACTAAAGGTGCGGCATAACATTTAAAAGGTCTTTGAATGGCAACTTTGAGTTACTACTCGCCTATTCAAATCGAAAAGGCCTGATGTGTAGTTGTCCCGTAAAGGGACACACTATTCAAACAAGCGTACAAGCAGTATTTAGCTCGTTGCCTGTAAAATCCTATAGATTTGCATTCTAGAGCAGCCCATTGCCTGAGCAATGGCACTAGCCCCTTGGCCTTCTGCCCGCATTTCCAATACTGCGTCGCGATCGATGCGCCCCTAGCCGCCTTTGTATTTACCTTGCTGCTTGGCCCGTTGAATCCCCTCACGTTGACGTTCCTTAATGAAGCCGCGTTCCATCTGCGCGACCATGCCGAGAACCGTCATTACAATTTGCCCCATGTCCCCTTTTGTTGAAACGAACGGGTCAAGAACAGTAACAAAAGCTGATTTCTGCTCGCACTCATGAATGATATTAAGCACGTCGCGAGTATCGCGCCCCAAACGATCAAGACGTGTGACGACTAGTTCATCATCAGGGCGTAAGAATTGCAGAATAGTTACCAGCTCATCCCGGTTTTCCCGACTTCCGCCTGAAACTTTTTCCGAACGGATCAAACCGCAGCCTTCTTTGGTAAGCCGATTTTCCTGTATTTCTAAGTCTTGTTCATGCGTGCTGACACGCGCATAACCTATTTTCGCCATATGTCACCTCAGGGTTTAAACCCGAGGCTACCAAGTCACAAATAGTCAATGTCAACCCTGAGGTGACGCGATTGGGCGTAACATTGGCCCGTCACGTTAGGGTATACCTCAATTTTACAATCGAGGCCCACCTAACCAATTGTTAATTCTAACCAACGTTAGAACTCTTCTGGGCCCAAAGTTTATCAATAAACACTCGCACCATAGTGGCGTTACAGCTGCATAGTGTTTGCGTAAATTGAAGTGCAATTATAAGTTGTGCGAACTGAAAATTTACAGCGAATGTTTACAAAAGATCGGGCCAAAAAAATATGCGGAACTCAAAAAAAGGAACTATTGCGTTTCATATTTTAAACGAAGATTAACATCAGAAATTCGGAATTTTTGGCTTTGCCGCACTTCTTTAGAATATTCGGAACGTTGGTGGAGAGATGTTGAGGCTGAGGGAAAAAGCATAAATTATATTTCAGAATACCCAGGAGATGATTCCACCCCTTTTAGTAGTATCAGTATATCACCTTCTGACTACATCGCAGCCAAGGATGATGTACTCTGGTCACTTAGAGGAAATGCCATTACAAATATCGTTACTGCATTCGAAACCTATCTTTATGGTGGCACTAAGCGAGCTATTTTTCTAAACCCTGCAATTATGGAGAACTCTGGCATCGAATTTTCTGCAGGAGATATTGGTAAATCTTTTGATGAACATGATCCGCGAATTTGGTTCTCTGAAGAAATTGTTAAAAAGTATATTCGCAACAAAAGTCACGGAGAAATGATCAAGAAAATTGATGCTCTGATAAAGGGCGGCATTTGGAAAGGACAAGCCGATCTAATAGCTCGATGGGTTCGAAAGGTAACCTTAAGAAATGCTCTAATTCACAACGCAAAACTTGTTAATGAAGAACTTATAAACGCTTGGCCTAATAAATTTTTGAGTATTGGGTCCCCAATTCAATTAGAAGATGGTGATGTCATAAAGTCTCATTTTGTTGCTTACGAGTTAGCCACACTCATGGATCAGCAGTTCATCAGGACGACTGTTTGCGATGAGGATGCAAAGCTTTTAGCTCGCGTGGCTTATCTCTGCGATAGAGAGCAAACTATTGGTCAGATAGCAGATATAGTATCAAAAGTGCTTAATCATCCGATAGGAAAGAAAAACGTCGAAAGCGCTATCGCGTATCAAAAGCGAACTAGAGAAAGAATTCCGGACTTTACAGCTATTCAGGAGCTTGTGATCAACTAAGCTTTGGTAAAGGGAGCCTAGATAAAAGTTTGGCTCCCTTTACCACTTTGGGGAAGACTGTAGAGCACCTTAGAAGGTTCTTTATCTATAAAAAAGAAACGGAGCATTGGAGCTACAGGCTGCTTATCAATTTAGTATTTTGTAAGAAACGATGACGGATTATTGCGATGGCCATTCGCGCGGCACTAGCGCCATATCGCCACGCCATTCCTCAACAATAGCATTTTCAAACCAATCCAGCCTCAGATTAGCATGATCGAGCACTATCAGCTGAAACGGACTTTCTATTTCTTTGCTCGCCTTATCCATAAGCTCAAACAAAGCCTGTACTGCGCGACGGTCAGCATCGGTTTCTAGCTGATCGAGGCCACCTTCTGTTCTATCTGGCGGATAATAAGCCTGGGTTGGCTGGTCAAATATTAAAAATGTTGGAACAGGGCGCTTCCTCTTCCTCATCCACCAATGGAGTGCAAGGTGTGTTAGCACATGATACCCAACCCAGTTTTCTCCACTACCCATCCTGCTTAAAGGAATCGGTCCATCTTCGGTATCAGCAACCACGGTGAGTTTTCTCATGTCTAATCGAAGTGAACTTCCACTGTGCTCAAGATCGAGGTTTTGAGAATATTCTGTCATTTTTTGACCGATGAGATTCAGAAATGCATCAATTTTAGATGCTGTTTCATCGGAATTTAGTTTTTCGTGTACAGCCGCAATCGCCTTGCGAAGTTCTTGGATTTCGTCCTCTAGATCAGCCCCCCCGTCATCATCATTGATCGTTTCAAGAAAGTTAGAAAGCTTTCCAGAAAACCTAGCCTTTGCAAGTAGCTGATCTTGAATGGTACGGACATTCTCATCCTCTGAGACTACCCTCCGAAGCTCAACCTGCACTTCTTTTAATGCATCACTCGCATTCTGGATCTGACTTTCTAGATCAGCGATATGCGCTTGGATGTGTGGACTTTCACGATGAACAGAGTCCAAAAGGCTATCAATATACTCAAGTGATTGATTGATCTGCGATACCTCAGGGACAGATACAGTTAGGTGGCTATCGCAAATCGGACAAATAGTGTGATCGCCACGCTCACCTTTGTACAAACCGACACTTTCCAGCCTGGCTCGTTGCTCAGTGCCTTCGCTAGAGAAATCAGTCTGAGCAGTTAAAAACGACCTAGCAGCGATGACATCTTGATTTAACTGTGTCAGGCGAGCTTGCAGGGATGATTGTTCTCCTCTCAATCTTTCAATTGTTTCTCCAAAATCAGGAATATACCCCGGTTCCTCTACAGGCCTCGAAGCCAAATCATTAAGATAGGAGAATACTGTATCATCTACAGGCTGATATTCCTGAGGAATAAGACCTATTCTCTTTGCATCATTTACAATACGAACAACACGATTGCGGCTTAACTCAATAGCTTGCCGCCGCTTGCTTTCCTGTGCCTCCAGCAGACGAAGACGCTTCGACAGTTCATCCAATTCAGCAAGATAACGAAAATGCTCTTCATCAACGGCACCAGCAAAATAAGGAAAGGTATCTTTCAATGCTTGGGGTAACCATTGCTCGTTCATCCTATGAAAGAGCTGCTCCTGACTAGCGATAGTGTTTTGTTTTTGAAAGCAATAGAGTAAGGCATGAGAAATATTTGCGCTAAGCGGATCACGAGTACCAGATAAAGGACGGTGTTCGTTCTCAACTATCCCTGCAAACTGAGTTGCAAATTTTTTAAGGCTCGTGCCAGTGGTGTTTTTGAAAATATGATCTAGTGAAGGATAACCGCCTTCGAGACCTCGCTGGAAGTACACTAAAGATCCAGTTGAAGCACCTGGTCCAGGATTATCTCTCGCTACGAAAACATGATCACTCCCTTTGACCAAATGCAATCCAAACCAAGCAACTTTTTTTCGGATAGTACCTTCTGCAACGTTGTAACTGCCGCGGCCAAGGCAGTAATCGACGATATCAATAATTGCCGATTTTCCTGTTTTTGACTTCCCCGTGATAATATTTAGTCCATGTGTCTTGAACGGCAACACACGCGTTTCACCTGTATGACTGTATAGTACTAAAGCCTTGATTGAAAAACTCACGGTCGCACTCCCCAACCTGCCAAAATTGTTGTTTCTGAACCTGATTTTGCAAACCATCTAGAAAGGAACTGCATCTTCGACACAATCTCACGGACTTCAGGTGTGGAACTCTCCAAGAATTTTGGTGAGAAGTTTGCTTTAATTGGGCCTATTCCAATGTAATGGCGGTCTTTGAGGCCTAGGTGGCTCGACGATAGAAGAAATCTAAAGGCTTCCTGCATATAGGGAGCGACCCCCCGCGAGCGTTGGCCTAGGCCAATCAACACATCTTCATTATTTTGAAGCCACTCAAACATAGAAGTAACTGTAGTTCCCGGTAATCTTTTCCTCGTTGGCTTATGGAGTACGACAGCAAGAGCTAGAGGCAAGAATGTTATCGGAGCTCCCTGAACATGCGCTTTTTCATAGGGTTTTACGAACTCAAAAATAAGCGCTCCAATAAAGGCCGGATTAAACAAACTCGCCTCTTCGATAGGGCGTTCTTCCCATCGTTTAAGAGCAGTCACCGTCGCCTACCTCAGAAAATCTAGCTTCAAAATCTGGGTGCCAACCAACAGTGACGCGATCCGCCAAACCGTGGTATGAACCAGATGTTATCCATGTCTCCACGATATTCCGAAACGCAATCGATTGCTGAGTTGCCCAAAAGAGCAGCTTTCGCCCTGCCAACTTTTTACTCTCTTCCGATTTTAAGTCGGAAAGACTAAATTCCTCATCCCGTTTTCTAGCCCACAGATCTTGTATCTTCTCATTGTATTGCGATACTTCTCCATCAAGTAGCAGGTTTTCCCTCGCCCACCGGGAGCGCTGAGCAGACGCACGATAGAAATCTTTGACACCGCGCTCTATCGTACTACTGGGGGCGCCGACTTCTCTCATTTGCTTGACAAAAATTGTCCGCTCGTCATCTTCTGTATAACTTTTTACACCTAGACGCTCAGGATCATCGACAGGAAGAGTTTCAGGTCCGAACATCTTGCCAATTTCACTTGCCTTGATAATAATGTTTTGTACTGGGATAGTTGCATTGCCTTCACTAACCAGCCTTGGAGCAACTTGACCCAACCACCACCCTTCCAAATATTGAGACGCTAAGTTGGCATTCGTGGGTGCTACAATCCGCAGTTCACCTTCAACTTCATCCATCATATCGACAAGATTTGGATGTTTGTCGAAGACTTCAACGCGAGCTAATAGCGAATCCATTTCGATTGGTGAAAGGGCAAGAAAAGCAGTGCGGCCATGAGACGTCTCTTTGTTTGTTGATGTCTTTGCAGCGTCACACAAGAGTTCACGCGCTTTTTGTCTGTCTCTTTCAGTGGAGCCACTACGGAGTAATGCCATAGCTGTGCCTTCTTCCGCCACACCAGTGGTTATAAGAAAGAGCGCTGTAGAAGTATTTGAGAGCCCTCTAGACTTCCAGCTTTCAGCCCAGACACGGATGGTTTTCCAGACCTCAACACTTTTGTCTGCCAAAGGCTTTGGGACTATGTGATGCTTCGCTTGCATCATGCACTCAGCTAAGTCACCATCCTCAAAGAAAACATCATCAAACTTTTCTATCGATATTTGACCATTTGACTTCTTCTTAGCCAACTGAAGTCCTCGAAGAAGAGCTAGGCGGCATTGAAAAATATAGCCTGCCAAAGAGGCCGCAGCCGTAAAATCGGGTTGTCTTGTCAATCTACTATCCTCGTTCATTAGAACGAAAAGACGTCGTGAGACGTATAAAATACTAATCACACGTTATGATAGAATAACTATTTTGCATAGATCTTAGGACGCAAATTAGATCCGACAATCGTGTAATTATCAGAATCTAGATTTAGTCTCGTTATCACATTTGTAATGTGCTCCAAGCAAGCTGGGTTAGCATCTGATTGCATTTACTTTTCATCGCACTTGAATACTCGGCATGCCTTCAGTCACATAACTGGAGTAGAGCTCGTCGGTCTCAGATCAGTCAGGTTGTTTTTTAAGGAGCCCCACAAAATATTTAGAGGGATAAGAGAATGCACATCTCCAAGCATCAACCTGCAAAACTTCAGACAAAGCACTCAATAGATTCAGCGCGCGAGTTCATCAGTGATCTTGCTTGCGCCTCAGCAGGTGACAAGAGAACTATATCACTTTGACAAAAAATAGACATTGTCCAGCGGCGTTCGTCTGCAGCCGATATCATGCAGCACAAAATGTGGGGTATTTTGAGGGGCGTAGTTAGCGCTATGGTAATTTTTTCTTTACATTCAATGCGCTAGGGGAAGTAATGGCGGAGAGACAGGGATTCGAACCCTGGAGACGGTTACCCGCCTACACGCGTTCCAGGCGTGCGCCTTCGACCACTCGGCCACCTCTCCGCAATCTGCTCACCGGGTGTGCCCGGCGGCGTGAGAGGGGGTATATGCAAAACTCTTGGGGGGCGCAAGAGGTCTTTTCGATTTTTTTGTGATGTTTCCCCACTCTGTGGAACCAGAATGAAAACAAAGGCATTTTTCTGAGGCTGTGCGGGCGTCCACTCACAATCTATTACGCAGTTTTGACTGGATTTTAAGAGCCGTCCTTATCCCTGTTCTGATAGGTTGCACCTTAGATTGCATGCGGTACTGTGGATACACGCAGGTTCCAATGGGATTTGGAGCGCGCGGTGTTCATTTGCAGTTGCGTATCATGCTCAAGTTTTTTGCCAGAGTGGCACTTCGGGATTTGATCCAATTGGATCTGAGGGAGTGCGCTCTGAATGCTGACAGGAAAAGGAAGCAAACACGTGGTTGGATTTTTACTGCGTTTTATTGGTGTATGGTTTGTGGCCATTGCGCTGGTCTCATTTGTCGTGGATGCCACTAAGAGCATCGCGGTCTCCAGCTGGACCTCTACACCGCTGGGGCTGATCTGGTTTGATCTGTCACCTGAAACGCTCAATGCATCACAGGCGGCCATCCAACGGTACGTGAGCCCTATCCTCTGGGATCCGATCATTCAAAGCATTTTGTTGATGCCGCCGTGGGTTATATTCGGACCAATCGGCCTAATTATGCTATGGTATGGCGACAAGCGGCGTCGCATCAGCACAACCCTGCTGTGATGCAGAGTCTTTACAGGTAAGTGAATATGTCGTTTCTCAGAATGCTCTCAAACAAGTTTAAAATGCCAGATGCAAGCAATGCGCTGCCTGGCCGGGACACTCCTATCATGACGCCAGGCAAACACTTCGTGAATGGCCATGATCTGGATGGGCCATATCCTGACGGGATGAAAGAGATTTATGTGGGCATGGGCTGCTACTGGGGTGCGGAACGCGCCTTCTGGGAACTGCCGGGTGTATATGTAACAGCCGTTGGCTTTACAGGTGGCACAACCAAGAATCCGACCTACCATGAAACGTGTACTGGTCAGACCGGTCACACCGAAATTGTAAAAGTGGTCTACAATCCAGAAGAGATTTCACTGGAACAACTTCTGAAGGTGTTTTGGGAACGTCACGACCCAACGCAAGGAATGCGGCAGGGCAATGATGTTGGAACACAGTATAGATCTGCGCTTTATTTGACGAGCGATGCAGATATTGAGACGGCTAAAGAAACAGCCAAGACCTATCAGCAGGCCCTCAAGGAAATCGGCAAAGACACGCCGATAACCACGGAAATCGGTAGGCTCGACGTGTTCTATTATGCTGAGGAATATCACCAGCAATATTTGGCAAAGAATCCAGATGGATACTGTGGCCTTGGGGGCACAGGTGCGACCTGCCCATTGCCGTTTTCGTCGCAATCCCCTCAGCAATAGGTGATCAAAAATAATTTATGGATAATTGCAACCTGCTAATAATCAGGGACCGAATTGGCGGTTTTTATTGATTTTGCAGGTTGCACCAATGCGAAATACTTATTATTTTCAATTTTATTAAACTTGCATTTGTTAAATTGCAGTTTTAGGATTAACTCTAATGACGCTAAGTCAGAATCGTCAGGACAGTATTTTAGAGATTTAATTTATGATGAGAACAAATCATATTGCAGACCAACTTTCCGCAGTAAGTACAGCACTGGAAGATGCGAGTGTTGATGCTTACGGAGATCTTTCAACAAGCGCTGTTGCGGCTCTTCTTATTATGAGACGCTCCCCAGCCATCTCCATCGGTACGGTCGCTAAAGAAGTTCGTTTGAGCCATTCCGCTACCGTTCGCCTGATCGACCGCCTTGAAAAGGATTGGTTGGTCCGACGTCTGCGCCGCAGAGGTCGTGAAGTGATGGTAGAACTGACCGTTCGCGGTAAACGTAAAGCCGTAGAAGTGGCTGAAGCCCGTCGCAAAGCAGCTCATGCGCTGCTCGGTGACATTGACGAGAGCCAATTGGACAACCTCTCTTCCGTTCTCAAGTTCATCCTGAATGACGTGGAAAGCTCTGCTTGCACTCGCTTCTGCTATGATGACCCGATGGAAGATGAAAAGGTTGAAGAGAACGAACCAGCCTAAGACAACTATTTCACGTACTTAGCGATTTATATTTTTCATTTTATTTTCAACGCGGCAACACCGAAGCGTATGCTTTGGTGTTGTTTGCTTTTTTGCCCCTCACCAACGCGCCATTAAGCTTCTCTTAAGCATAAATCTAATACAAATTACAACTAAGATTTGAATGGAATGATTTACGCAATTCATTCTGGAGAACGTTTTCGTTTTTGAGGTGATTACTGGGCGATTTCGCTCTTTCCTGCGTGTTTCTCTTTTCATTCAGTCAAGCAGCTTCCAGGCGGATAATCTTGGCCTGCTGCTTGCGGTTGTGCGTGTTCCTTTGTGATTCCAGAGACTTACAAAGTCAGAGCGCGTGATAATAATTGGGTAGATGTATTTGGGTGCGCTTTGCATCAATACTATTAAGGGAAGACCTGAAATGAGTGCTGCAGTCGGATTTGAAGAAGAGGTAGGCCAATCTGACATGGGTTCAACCAGTTGGCCAATTGCTCTGGGCTGGGTTCTTGCTCTCCTGAGCTTTGGGATGAGCTGGGCTGGTGACACCGGTACCATGAGCATTCTTTCAGGAGTTGCTTTCCTGCTCGCTGCTGTACCAACTGCGCTGTGGCTGAAAGATAAGACCTCCGGCACTTCAGAACTTGCATCCGGCGTTTGCCTTGCTGTTCTGGCTGGCCTCGCAAGTTCTGCCGCAGCGCTAGGCGGATATGCTGAAGGCTGGCAAGTGGACTTCAACATTCTGTTCTTTGCACCGCTCGTCGTTCTAGGCTCTTCCCGCAATGGTGGCGCACTTGGTGGTTTCCTTGCAGTTTCCGCGATTTATTTGCTCGGTAGTCTGTTCGTGATGCCAGAGTTTCTGGTGAGTGAGCAGAGCACTTTTTCCGGCAACATGATCATTCTGGTTCTGCTTGCTGGCGTGACCATGGCGTTTCTTGGCACGCAGGGTGAAGCACCTGCTGAAAGCACAGGCGTGAGTGAAGCTGCTGCGACCGTCAGCACACCAGCTACCGAAATCGCAGAGAATGAGCAGAAGATTGCTGAACAGTCCGAGCGTATCGCTTTCTTTGAAAAGCATGTTTCCGATCTGCGTGATGCGGTTGACGGACAGCTGAAGAGCCTTTCTCAGAACACGCACAGCATTGTTTCCGCTTCCAAAGGCCTGGAAAACGCGACGCATAAATGCTCCAGCCATACAACTGAGGTGGTTACTTCCTCAGATGCGGCTTCCGGCAATGTGCAGACAGTTTCTGCTGCATCTGAAGAACTGTCTTCCTCCATTTCCGAGATCGCGCGCCAGATTGCGCAGGCCAATGAGATGGTGGAAGCCGCAACACGTGGTGCACAGGAAACCAATGACACCATTGGCAGCCTTGCAGAAGCTGCAAGCCGCATTGGTGAAGTTGTGACACTCATTCAGGCAATTGCAGAGCAGACCAACCTGCTGGCGCTGAACGCGACCATCGAAGCGGCACGTGCTGGTGAAGCCGGTAAAGGCTTTGCAGTCGTGGCGGCTGAAGTGAAAGAGTTGGCAAACCAGACCTCCAAAGCGACAGAAGAGATTGCCTCTCAGGTTTCCGCTATTCAGGGCAGAACCCGTGAAGCAGTGGAAGCGATTGGCTCCATCTCTCACACCATGGATGAAGTGAACTCTCACACTGGCGCAATTGCAGAAGCGATCACCCAGCAGGGTGATGCGACCAACGAGATTTCAGCCAATATTCTGGCAGCCTCTGACGGCACCATGGCTGTTTCTCAAGGCATCGCGAGCCTTAGTGAAGCCATGAACGAAGCAACAGGTTCTGTTTTCGAAGTAACAGAGAAAGCAAGCAAGGTGGATGGTGATCTCAATGAAGTTCACGATACGCTGGAGCGCTTCTTCCACGACGTTGCTTAATCAGCACTTCAATTTTTGAGTTTGACGGGTCACCATTGGTGACCCGTTTTGCATTTTGGGTGCTTATCTTGCTTCAGCAATTTTGCCTCTTCCGGCTTCATTTTGCGGAATTTGAGAGAAAATCGATCACAATTTACGCAAAACTACTCAATAAACGGACTTGGAGACAATTTTATGATTGCCTTGGTCTGGCGGGCTGGTATTGAGCATTCTTAATAAGGGTAACCCAAATAAGAATGGACAGGCATGGCGCAGTTTGCGTTTGGAACGGTACTTCTTGTCGACAGGCTAAGTCATGAGCCTGCGCGTCTCTTCCAAGCCCCTCAGCGCGTGTTAACCTGCCAAACTCTTACCGAAGTCCCTCAGTTTCTTCAGCAGCTGGAGCAAGAACGCAAAGCAGGTCACCATCTGGCAGGCTTCTTCTCCTATGAGTTCGGCTTTGCTTTTGAGGAGAAACTGAAGCAGCGTTTTTCCAGCTCTGGCAACATGCCACTTGCCTGGTTTGGCGTTTATGATGCACCGGAGCTTTTGTCTCGGGCGCAAGAAGCGCAGTGGCTCAAGGAAGCTGCAGGCAACGAGGCCTCCCCTTCTATTCACATCAACCAGTTTGACATGAGCAAGAGCGACTATGATGCCGCTTTTGCAAAAACGCAGCAGCACCTGGCACAGGGGGATATCTACCAAATCAACCTGACCATGCGCGCGATGCTGGAACAGACTGGAAGTGCAGCGGCGCTCTTTGATAATTTGCTGTTTCAGCAGCCCGTCGGATATGCGGCGCTTCTGCATCTGGGAGATCAGAAAGTTCTTTCCATTTCGCCGGAGTTGTTCCTGGAGCGCAAAGGCAAGCAGCTGACTACGCGGCCCATGAAAGGCACTGCTCAGCGCGGACGGACGACAGATGAAGACGCACGCGTTCAGGAATGGCTGCAAAGCGATGAGAAATCGCGCGCCGAGAACACAATGATCCTCGATCTGATGCGCAACGACCTGTCTCGCATCACAAAAGCAGGCAGTGTTTGTGTTCCCTCGCACTGCGAGGTTGAGCAATACCGCAGCCTGTTCCAGATGACATCGACCACGACTGGCGAGCTGGTGGATGGGGCTGAACTGCCTGAAATCATTGAGGAGCTGTTTCCATGTGGCTCCATCACCGGAGCACCGAAGCTGTGGGCCATGGAGATCATTGACGATTTGGAGAGGAGCCCGCGCGGGATCTATACGGGCTCCATCGGCATGATTGAGCCAAATGGTGATTTCACCTTCAACGTGGCGATCCGTACCCTTGTGATTGATGAGGATGGTGCTGCGGAAATGGGAACGGGCTCCGGTGTGGTGTTCGATTCCGGTGCTTCTCCTGAATATGACGAATGCTTGTTGAAGCTGAACTTCTTGAAGGCCTCAGACGAACGGTTTACCCTGTTTGAAACCATGGGCTGGACGCCTGAGGATGGCTATACACTGCTGGAACGGCATATGCAGCGAATGGCGGATAGCGCATCTTACTTTGGCTTCAACTGGAATCCGGAGCAAGCTTTGCGTGTGCTTGGGGACCATGCTGCAGGTTTTGAGCGCTCCATGCGGGTGCGGCTTGATCTGGCGGAAGATGGCGAGCTATCAGTCACTGCGCAGGAGATGCCTGCTTCAAGCGGTGATGATTGGCGTGTTTGCATTGCAGAAGAATGCGTGCATTCGCAGGACCGCTTCCTGTTTCACAAAACCAGCCGTCGTGGGTTTTATGATCAGACACGCGCCGACTATGCCGCCCAATATGGGTGCTCCGAGGTCATCTTCCTCAATGAAGCCGGGTATCTGACCGAGGGCAGTTTCACCAATCTGTTTATCCGCAGGGATGGCAAGTTGCTGACGCCAGCCCTGAAGCACGGCTTGCTGCCCGGTGTGTTCCGCGCTGGTTTGCTGGAGCATGGGTATGCGGAAGAGGCTGATCTGACACTTTCAGATCTGCAGGAGGCAGATGCAGTTTACATCGGGAACTCTCTGCGCGGTTTAATGAAGGCCAGCCTTGTTTCCCTTGATGCTGACGTAAGTTAGGTCATTTTTTCAAGGTCTGTCGAAGGGCATTCTCCTTTTATCTTCAAGCTCCTCAACGCAACTGGCCAATGCTATAGCGGAATCTGGCCCTAAGGCTCTTCTCCACCTCACGCTAGGTTTGATTGCATATCAGAATGTGCAGATCACAGCCGAGCCTGTGACGTGATGGGGAGGATTCGTGCGATGAAGATGACTACCGAAGAGGCCTTTGTAAAAGTGCTGCAAATGCATGGGATTGATAACGCCTTTGGCATTATTGGTTCAGCCATGATGCCGGTTTCGGATCTCTTTCCCGCCGCAGGTATCAAGTTCTGGGATTGTGCCCATGAATGCAACGCGGGCATGAGTGCGGACGGGTACTCCCGCGCCACCGGCAAGATGAGCATGGCGATTGCTCAGAACGGTCCTGGCATCACCAACTTCGTGACACCTATCAAAACAGCTTACTGGAACCATACGCCTTTGCTGCTTGTTACCCCGCAGGCAGCCAACAAGACCATCGGACAAGGTGGCTTTCAGGAGATTGAGCAGATGGCTCTCTTCGAGGATATGGTTTGCTATCAGGAAGAGGTTCGTGATCCTTCTCGTATTGCAGAAGTGCTGAACCGCGTGATTGAGAAGGCCTGGCGCGGATGTGCCCCAGCTCAGATCAACGTGCCGCGCGATTTCTGGACACAGGTGATCGATATCGAGCTGCCGCAGATCGTGCGTATGGAAAAGCCGCGTGGTGGTGTGCAATCCATCAAGAAGGCTGCAGAACTGCTTTCAGATGCCAAGTTCCCTGTGATCCTGAACGGTGCGGGCGTGGTGTTGAGCGGTGCTATTCAGGCCTCTGCCTCTCTGGCGGAGAAGCTGAGCGCGCCGGTGTGTTGTGGCTATCAGCATAATGATGCGTTCCCCGGCAATCATCCGCTCTCCGTTGGGCCGCTTGGCTACAATGGCTCAAAGGCAGCGATGGAGATGATTTCCAAGGCGGATGTGGTGCTGGCTCTTGGCACACGCCTCAACCCGTTCTCCACCCTACCCTGCTATGACATGGATTACTGGCCTAAGGAAGCCAAGGTCATTCAGGTGGACATCAACTCTGACCGGATTGGCCTGACCAAGAAAGTCACTGTCGGTATTCAGGGGGATGCCCGCGCGGTGGCGGAGCAGATCATGGAAGAACTGGCTGATCATGCTGGCAACGACGGGCGTGAAGAACGTGAGGCTCTCGTGCACCACGCAAAGTCAGCCTGGTTGCAGGAGCTGTCCTCCATGGATCACGAGGATGATGATCCGGGCACCACATGGAACGAGCGCGCTCGTACCCGTGAGCCTGAAAAGATGTCTCCTCGCATGGCATGGCGCGCTATTCAGGCTGCACTGCCGAAGGAAGCGATCATCTCTTCTGACATTGGCAATAACTGTGCGATTGGTAATGCCTATCCGAGCTTTGACGAAGGGCGTAAGTACCTTGCTCCGGGTCTGTTCGGTCCATGCGGTTATGGCCTTCCGGCTATTTTAGGCGCGAAGATTGGGTGCCCTGATACGCCCGTCGTCGGTTTCGCAGGCGATGGTGCCTTTGGTATCTCCATGAACGAGATGACGGCGTGTGGCCGTGATGACTGGCCGCCGATCACTATGGTGATCTTCCGCAACTATCAGTGGGGTGCGGAGAAGCGCAACACCACGCTGTGGTACGACGATAACTTCGTTGGCACTGAGCTTAATCTTGAAGTGCAGTACGCCAAGATTGCAGAGGCTTGTGGCCTCAAGGGCATTCAGGTGTTCAGCATGGATGAGCTGAGCAAGACTCTGGATGAGGCCATTGAAGGCCAGATGGAGCGCAACGAGACCACGTTCATTGAGGTGATCCTCAATCAGGAACTTGGAGAGCCTTTCCGCAGAGACGCCATGAAAGCACCTGTTGCTGTCGCAGGCATCAATGCGGAAGATATGCGCGAGCAAGAACTCGCGTAAGTCCCCCAGCAGTGCCCTTCTCGCCTCCTCTGAGAAGGGCATCAATCTTAAAGCCCGCGCAGTGTAACGCTGCCCGGGCTTTTCTTTTTGCGCATCAGTTGAACAACAACACTTTGCGTCACAAACATCCGGTTAGAAGAGCACCTCAGGTTTGATCCGAGATGCTCTCATGTTTTATGCGTCTTCCAGTTCTTTCAGGCCGCGCATGCGTAGGCTTTTAGGGTCGTACATGGGCTTGAAGGATGCTTCGGCATCACAAAGAGTGCCTTCCACGTCGATTTGGTAGGTGGACGCGAGCATATCTTTGATTGTTTCGCCTTTACACGGCACGTAGCCGAGGCCGACTGCGCCGCCGAGCGTATGGCCATAGTTTCCAGAGGTGAGATAGCCGACGATTTCTCCATCCCGCAGCACAGGTTCGTTGTGATGCAGGAGCGGCTCTGCATCTTTCAGTTTGAACTGCAGCATACGGGATGAGAGACCCTCTTCCTTCTTGCGTAGAACAGCATCTCTGCCGATGAAGGATGGCTTCTTGGTGCTGACTGCAAAACCAAGGCCAGCTTCCAAAACATGGTCTTCTTCGGTTATATCATGACCGAAATGTCGGAAACCTTTTTCGATGCGCAGGGAATCCATTGCATGGAGACCGCAGAGTTCCATGTCTAAATCGGCGCCTGCTTCCATCAAAGTTTCATAGGCATGCGCCGCCATGTCGGTTGAGACGTAGAGCTCCCAGCCCAGTTCCCCCACATAGGAGACACGGTGAGCACGAGCGAGGCCCATGCCGAGTTCAATCTCCTGCATGGTGCCGAAGGGGTGGTTCTCATTGGACCAGTCGTGATTGGAGACCTTGGAGAGTAGCTCTCTTGAGTTTGGCCCCATCACCACCAGCGTTGCTTCGCCCGCAGTTATGTCGGTGATCACCACATTGGCACCAGCCTTGTGCATGTTGAGCCAGCTGAGTTCGCGGATCACAGTAGCCGCTGGTGTTACGAGCAAATAAGCAGTTTCAGAGAGGCGTGTAACCGTGAGGTCAGCTTCAATACCTCCCCGCTCATTGAGGAACTGCGTGTAGACAATCTTGCCAACTGGTACCGACATGTCCCCACCACACATATGATTGAGCAGGCTTTCCGCATCCGGGCCTTCAACACGGATTTTGCCGAAGGAGGACATGTCATAGAGGCCGACATTGTTGCGGATGGCGAGGTGCTCTCGCTTGGAGTTTTCGAACCAGTTCTGGCGTTTCCAAGAATACTCGTAGGTAGGCTCCTGTTCTTGATCAGCAAACCAGTTGGCTCGCTCCCATCCAGCCGTCTCACCAAAAGCTGCGCCTGCCTGTTTCAGATGTTCATGCAAGGGTGAGCGGCGGACACCGCGAGCCGTAGCTTTTTGACGGAATGGGAAGTGGTCTGCATAGAGCAGTCCAAGCGTTTCCTTGGAGCGCTCATAGAGGAAGGTCTTGTTGCCCATGAACGGTTGCATGCGGCGGATATCAACGTCGGAGAGGTCAAATGGCGGATAGCCGTGCTCCATCCAATGAGAGAGCGCCATGCCTGCGCCACCGGCGGACTGAATGCCGATGGAATTGAAGCCAGCGCAGACGAAGAAGTTCTTAAGCTCAGGTGCTTCTCCCAGATGGTAGGCATCATCAGGCGTGAAGCTTTCTGGACCATTGAAGAAGGTATGGATACCCGTTACGGCCAGCTCGGGGAAGCGGTTGATCGCTTGCTCCAGAATCGGTTCGAAGTGCTCGATATCTTCTGGCAACTGATCGAAGCAGAAGTCCTCTGAGATGCCTTGCATTCCCCAAGGCTTGGCGATTGGTTCAAAAGCTCCCAGAAGGATTTTGCCAGCATCTTCTTTGTAGTAGGCGCACTCGTCCGGTACACGCAGGGTCGGGAGCTGAGGCAGGCCAGCAATGTTGTCAGTGACCATGTAGAAGTGCTCACAGGCGTGGAGCGGCACGTTTACGCCAGCCATGCGGCCTAACTCATGCGCCCACATGCCAGCACAGTTGACCACATAGTCAGCGGCGATATGGCCTTGCTCATCGCTGCCGTCACGCTGCCATGAGACACCAGCGACGGCGCCATTGCGCTTTTCAATGCTGGTGACTTTGACACCTTCAAAGACCTGGGCTCCCTGTTGGCGTGCACCCTTGGCAAGAGCAAGAGCGATGTTGCCCGGGTCGCCCTGCCCGTCCTTTGGCAGATAGACAGCCGCAGTGACATCTTCGGCATTCACATAGGGGTAGCGGTCCAGCAGTTCTGACGTGGAGATTTCTTCTACTTCTACGCCAAAGGCGCGGGCCATAGCGGCGGAGCGCAAGATCTCGCTGCGGCGCTCCTCCGTGAGAGCTACCGTGATTGAACCATTTCGGCGGAAGCCAGTTGCGATTTCTGTTTCGGCTTCCAGGTCGCCGTAAAGCTCCTGCGAGTATTTCGCCAGGCGCGTCATGTTTTTGGATGCGCGCAACTGCGCGATCAAGCCTGCAGCGTGCCACGTGGTGCCGCAGGTGAGCTGTTTGCGCTCCAACAGCACGATGTCTTTCCAGCCAAGCTTGGCCAGATGATATGCAACAGAACACCCGGCGATACCGCCACCGATGATAACCACACGAGCATTTTGTGGAATAGGCTTCGTCATTGATTGCCTCCCCTCAACCAACTTGGAAAACAAAAGAAGAGCACAAATGTGCTCTTCTCAAAACAATACTTTCTTCGATCTATTCGGCCATGAGCGTTTTTCTCATTGCATCCACGATCTCATCGACATGACTTCGCTCTGCAATGAACGCCGGGGCCAGAATGGCTGTGTCCCCCGTCCACTTGGCGTGGCACCCATTCCAGAACAGCTTTTTCTGCATCTCGTTGCCGCGGATGCCGGGCTTGCCGGGAAGTGGGTGAACCTCCACACCGCCCATGAGGCCATACCCCCGGATATCTTTTACGATCGGGATATCTTGAAGGGACCAGATCGCATCAAGGAAGTAATCGCTCAATTCTGCAGCCCGCTCAAACAAGCCTTCATCCTCGTAGATCTTCAGCGTTGCCAGACCTGCTGCGCAGGCTGCCGGATGGGCTGAATAGGTGTAGCCGTGGAAGAACTCGATGGCGTTTTCCGGAGCAGCTTCGGTGATGGTCTCATAAACCTGATCGGAGGCTGCGACTGCTCCCATCGGGATAGCCCCATTGGTGAGAGCCTTTGCCAGGGTAATTATGTCTGGCATGACGTTGAATGCATCAACAGCGAATGGTTTACCAAGGCGACCAAAGCCGGTGATCACTTCATCAAACACCAGCAGAATGCCGTGTTCATCGCAGATCTGACGGACGCGCTCCAGATATCCTTTTGGCGGGACAAGCGTTCCGGTAGAACCCGCGACAGGTTCAATGAACACAGCTGCGATTGTGGAACCGCCGTAGGTTTCACAGAAACGCTGCAGGTCATTTGCCAGTTCGGCACCTGTTTCCGGCTGACCTTTTGTGAAGGCATTTTCCTCGTTCCATGTGTGGCGCATCATGACGATGTTTGGCATGACAACCGGGAAGGTTTCGCGGTTTTTCACCATGCCGGACAATGAGACGCCGCCCATGTTCACACCATGGTAAGCCCGCTCTCGGGAGACAAAGCGGGTGCGCTGTGCTTCACCATTGGCACGGTGGTAGGCCATGACCATTTTGAGCGCTGTATCGATGGCCTCTGAGCCAGAGTTCACGAAGAACACATGGTTGAATGGCTCTGGCATGATCTGGGTAAGTTTGGCCGCAAACTCAAAGGATGTTGGCTGGCCCAGTTGGAATGGCGCTGTGTATCCGTTCTGCATCATTTGAGCGTGAACGGCATCCGCAATGGACTTGCGGGCATGGCCTGCCGGAACGTTGAACAAACCAGAAGATCCATCTACCAGACGATCACCCTGCTGATTCCAAAGGTACATTCCCTCTGAACGAGTGATGAGGCGTGGAGCATTCTTGAAATCCCGGTTTGAGGAAAACGGCATCCAGTGTTGCTCAAGAGAATTGGTTTTCGCTTGTTCAATCGGCTCTGCAAGGACACTCATTTCGATCTTTCTCCTAGAACACTGAGTTATTCACCAACAGTTCCCCAGAGGTACTGTGAGAAATATCTTGTCGTCGAAATATTAGGTCAGATAGGTCCAGTTGTTCTTGACCATAGAGCCAGATGAACTCATGCTGATACTTCGCTCGTGATTTGGAGGGAGGGGCCAGCCATGAGATACAGCTTGTTTTCCGTTGATCGGGATGACAGTACAACGCTGCAAAGCCAGATCCGCGAGATGCTCGTCTCTGCTATTCTTTCCGGTCAACTTGCTGAAAACACACCGGTTCCTTCAACGCGTGCCTTGGCGAAGCGGTTGAGCGTTTCACGCAATACGGTGATGTTGGCGTATCAGGCACTGGCTGCAGATGGCTACCTGATCACCCGGGAGCGATCCGGTTTTTACGTCTCACCGGAGGTTATTGAGAATCTCGGACAGCTGCCAGATCCGGTCAGGCCCAAAGAGCAAGTGCCCGGTGATCGAGTAGACTGGTCCTCAAAATTGCGGCTTACGCCCTCTACTCAGTTCAACATTCTGAAGACTGAGAACTGGCACAGCTACCCCTATCCGTTCATCTATGGACAGGTGGATCCGACACTGTTTCCAATCAGCGCCTGGCGGGATTGTGTACGCCAGACCATGAGCATCAAATGGCTGGATGCCTGGACTGATGATCGCTTTACCGCTGACGATCCTATGCTAATCGAGCAGATTCAGCGGCGTATTCTGATCCGCCGCGGGGTTATTGCCGAATCTGACGAGATTCTGGTGACGATGGGAGCCCAGAACGCACTGTTTCTCATCGCCCACCTGTTTGTAAGGCCGGATACACCTGTTGCATTGGAAGATCCGGGCTACCCCGATGTACGCAACATCATGCAGTTGCGAAGCTCGGACATTCGGGCGATTCCCGTTGATGAGGACGGCATTCGCGCGGACATGCTGGGGGATGCAAAGCTGGTCTACGTCACGCCCAGCCATCAGTTTCCCACCAACACCACGATGACCATGAAGCGTCGGCGGGAGGTACTGGAATGGGCGGCGCAATCTGATGCACTGATCATTGAAGACGATTATGAGTATGAGACCAACTATCGGGGGCAACCGACTGCCGCGCTTCGGTCTGTCGATGCATCAGGGCGCGTGCTTTATGTGGGTAGCCTTTCCAAGTCGATTATGCCGGGGTTGCGGATTGGGTTTATTGTGGCGCCGAAGCCGGTGATCAAAGAGATCCGCGCCATGCGTCGCCTAATGTTGCGCCACCCACCCGGCAACAATCAGCGCAGCGTTGCGCTGTTTCTGGCGCAAGGTTCGCAGGATGCTCTGATCAGCAAACTGCATCATGCCTATTCCAACCGCTGGAATGCGCTGAGTGAAGCCATGGAGACGCACTTCCCCGGCTGGGCTCAGGTCTCTGCGTTTGGAGGGTCCTCTTTCTGGGTGAGCGGGCCGCCTGAACTGGATGCGACTGTGCTAGCGCAGGAGGCGTTGAAGAAAGGCGTTCTGATTGAACCGGGCAATGTATTCTTTGCGGACCCGAGCCAAGGTAAAAACTATTTCCGCCTCGGTTTTTCTTCAATTCATGCCGACAAAATACCGAAGGGAATAGAAATACTCTCAGAGACAGCAGATAAATTGCTGCATCGCAGCACAAATAAACGAGAGAGCCCCCTTATCAGCGCATAAACACTGATCTCTTCGTTTATTTATACACTTCTAAAATAGAAGAACGTGAGATACAGGAGCGTCTTCCGCAGAGATTTGGGAATTAATATTGCGATAGCGGACATTTATATCTGCACCCCGCTCCGGAAATACTCTCTGGTTCTATCGGGATTCACAAACTGGCACTACCGAGTGATACGGTTTCATAGTGTCCTGAATCCTGAACATAATTCAAATTAACAAGTTTCCAGCGACAAGGAACGGTAAAAAACAAAGAAGGAATAAGCACTTAGCAACGCACTGGAGGGGGAATTGACATGGCATTGAAGAAGCTTGCAGGTAAACTGGCTCTTGCAGCAGGCTTGGTGGCGAGCCTTGGAATGAGCACGGCTCATGCGCTCGATAAAATCACCGTCGCCTATTTTCTGGAATGGCCTACCGCAAACCAGGCAGCACAGATCGACAAGACCTATGACGAAGCGCTTGGTCTGGAAGTTGAATGGCGTGCCTTCGGTAACGGGAACGAGATGGTTCAGGCCATGGTTTCCGGCGATGTGCAGATTGCTTACAGTAACGGCTTTGTTCCCTTCGTTGTTGGTGTTTCCTCTGGTGCTCCGATTAAACTTGTAGGTGTGGCAGTCACTTACGCTGAAAATGACCTCTGCATTGTGCGCAATGATTCCGGCATTACCAAAGCAAATGCGAAGGAGCTGGAAGGGAAGAAAGTTGCGACACCGATCGGCAACGTAACCCACTACAAGCTCATTCGTACGCTGGATCACCTCGGCGTAGACATCAACAAAGTGAACCTTGTGCAGATGAACCCTGCTGATGCAGCGGTTGCTGTTGTACGCGGTGATGTTGTGATGGGCTGCGCTTTTGGCGGTGCGTTGGACCGCATGAAAACTGTTGGCACTCCGCTGATGACTGGTGCTGAACAGGAAGCCGTTGGCATCAACACATTCGATGTAGTGAACGTGACCAACGACTTTGCAGCTGAGCATCCTGATCTGGTGAAGAAGTTCATGGAAGTTACCAATCAGGCCAACACCACTTACAACAGTAATCCGGATGCGGTTTACGACAAGATCGCCCTTGCTGCAGGTATGGATCTTGAACCTGCCAAGAAGATGATCGCGAACTTCGGTTTCCCTACCAGTGAAGAGCAGCTTCAGGAAAACTGGCTTGGTGGCGGTATTCAAGCAGCGGCTAAAGGTGTGGCTGATGTGATGGTTTCAGCTGGCGGTCTGGATGAAGCGCTGGACGACTACTCTCAGTTCGTCGACGCAAGCTACCTCAAGTAAAAACAATCAGAAAATGGCGGGCTTTGTCCCGCCATTCTTCCAAGAACAAGACCGGGCGAACCAGGCATTTTCCAAAGAACCGGGAGAAGCGCTTTGAGTGGAATAGTTGCCGACAATATCTCTATGGTTTTCACCCTTCCCAATGGTGATCAAGTCCATGCTCTCAACAACGTCAATCTGAATGTAAAGGATGGTGAGATCATCTCCGTTCTTGGTCCATCCGGATGCGGTAAAACAACTCTTCTCAACATCATTGCAGGCTTTCTTCGTCCGACCTCCGGCAAAATCGTCCGCGAGAATGTGGATGTGACCGGCCCCGGCCCAGACCGCGGAATGGTGTTTCAGCAAGGCGCGTTGTTTGAATGGATGACTGTGGAGAAGAACATCGCGTTTGGCCCAAAGATGGCTGGTCGTCCCGCAGCTGAAACCAAGCGCAAAGTGGATGAACTGCTGCAGATTGTTGGCCTGCAGGACTTTGGCAAAAAGCCGGTCTATCAGCTTTCCGGCGGCATGCAGCAACGTGTGGCTCTGGCCCGCTGCCTCGCTAATGACCCGGAAGTGATCCTGATGGATGAACCACTTGGCGCACTGGATGCTTTGACCCGCGAAAAGATGCAGAGCCTTGTGCTGAAGCTTTGGAAAGAGACACGTAAAACCATCATTCTCATCACGCACTCCGTTGAGGAGGCGTTGTTCCTTGGGGAACGGCTGATTGTGATGGCACCTCGCCCAGGGCGTATCTTGCGTGAGTACGAGCTTCCGTTTGCCGATCTCGGGTTGGTGGAGAGCCCTCGCCAGATCAAAGCTTCACCAGAGTTTGTGAAAACGCGCGAGGAAATCCTGTCTCTCATCTGGGGCATGGAAGAAGAGATTATGGGCAATGACCAAGAGCTGGAACCAGCATAGGAGGCCAATATGAGCAAGCATCACACGCCGCCCTCCGGCCTATCTGTTTGGCTTGGGCTTAAAGACAATGTTTTTACGCAGCAAAAAACCGTTCGCTTTGGCGATGCCAGCGCCGTCAATTCTGGCAGGTTCTACTCGATCCTGACCGTTGTTGTACTTCTGGCTGCCTGGGGCATTGCAAGCGCCATGGGTATGCTGGAGAGCTTCTACTGGCCATCAGTGGATGCAACGATCACGAGAATGAGCAAGCTGCTTTCCGCTGGTTTCAGAAACGTGGCGTTCTGGGATCACATTGGCATTTCAGTATTCCGCGTTCTTGCAGGCGTTCTGCTGGGAGCTCTTGTCGGCATCCCTCTCGGCCTGGCCATGGGGCTTTCTTCCGTTGCTCGCGGTTTGTTTGATCCCATCGTGGAGTTTATGCGCCCGATCCCTCCGCTGGCTCTGATCCCGCTGATTATCCTATGGTTTGGCATTGATGAGACTGCCAAGATCTTCCTGTTATTCCTTGCATCTCTGTTCATCATGACGATTGCAGCACGCTCTGGCGTGAACAGCGTCAAGATCACCAAGGTGCATGCAGCTTACTCACTGGGTGCCTCGCGTACACAGATCCTGTTTCATGTAATCCTGCCAAATGCACTGCCAGAGATCTTCACCGGTCTGCGTACAGCCATGGGCGTTTGCTGGGGCACAGTTGTGGCGGCGGAGCTGGTGGCAGCTGATAAGGGCGTCGGCTCCATGATCATGATTGCAAAGAACTTTTTGCAGACGGATACGGTGGTTATCGGCATCTTTGTGATCGGGCTTATCGGTTACACGATTGAGCTGGGCATGCGGTATCTGGAGCGTTGGCTTATTCCGTGGCAGGGCAAAGGCTAAGAGCCAACAAAGGGCCACTCATTTACGAGAGGGGAGAGCTGAAAGGCTCTTCCCTTTTTTCGTTGAGCCCCATGCAATCACTTTCGTCTATGCACAATTACCGGTTGATTTTAGCTGCTAAAGCTCCCATTTTTTGAGAGTAGGATTGAGGGCATTAGAGGTGTATTTCTGCCTGATCTCATCCTTGCATAAAAGCAAACCTTGCTTCGATCAAGCGTATGCCGTCCGGCCTCTGCTCCTTGGTTGAGTAAGCACCCAAAAGGTAATTGGCGCCTTTTCATTTTCCCCGGCAGCCGACCTTTTGCGGCACCTAATATTTGAGGGAATTGTCATGAAGAGTGTCGTTATTGCAGGCGCAACTGGCTATCTGGGCTCCTATCTCGTTTCCTACTACAGAAAACAGGGCTGGCACGTTCGTGCTCTTGTCCGCGATGAGCAGTCTGCTCGTGCAAAGGGCCTTGAAGCCTGTGAGTTTTTTGAGGGAGAAGCGACTAAACCTAACAGCCTGCATGGATTGATGGATAATGCTGATCTGGTCATTTCTGCTCTCGGCATCACGCGCCAGAAAGACGGCCTGAGTTACAACGACGTTGATTATCAGGCCAATAAGAACCTGTTGGATCTGGCAGTTGAGAACAGTGTCCCTCAATTTGCTTACATTCATGTTCTGAACGCGACCAAGTTACTGGATGTTCAGCTGGTGCGTGCAAAGCAGCATTTTGTGGAGGTTCTTCAGGCTGCACCAATCAAAAGCACCGTGATTTCACCAAGTGGTTACTTCTCTGATCTGGAGGAGTTTTTTGGAATGGCAAAGTCCGGACGGGTCTACATGTTTGGCTCGGGTGATTATCGGATCAACCCTATCCATGGCGCTGATCTGGCTGCAGCTTGCTTTGAGATTATCAAGGACGGTCAGGCTTATGCCGAAGTGGGTGGGCCCGTGAAGTATACCCACAACGAGTTGGCGGAGATTGCCTTCAAAAGCCTACACAAGAAAGCCAAGATTACGCATCTGCCCAATTGGATCAGCATTGCTTTGCAGCGGTTGCTGGAGACCTTTACCTCAACGAAGACGTACGGCCCGATCCAGTTTTTCCTAAGTGCAATGCGGATGGATATGATCGGTAAATGCTATGGCAAAATTCGGCTAGAAGATCACTTCGCTCAGTTGGAGCAAAAAGAGAAGCAGAAGACTAGCTGAAGATCGGCTCATCCGAGCTACGCGTAGCCATGTGATAACGACTGCCAGGATGTACTAGCCGCACGTAAGTGATGCCCTGCCCTGAAATCCAAGTACGGCGCTCGATGGTGAACACGGGCTCGCAGTCTTCCAGCTGGAGCAGTCGTTGCTCCTCAGCGGTGGCTTTGTCGGCACGGAAGACGTGTTCAATGCTTGGATGAGGAACACGCTGCAGCAGCCACTCGTTGGGGCCGATATCCGCGAAGCTTTCATCAGAGGCTTCTGGCAGTGCACAGATGTTAATCCAACGCACATCCAACTGCTGAGGAATGCCATCCCCATAGTGCAGGCTCTTCAGGAAGAGAGCCTTTTCATTCTGGTTTAGCCCAAGCTGGATGCGAGCGTCTTCTGGAGGCAAAGCTTCCAAACGCTCCAGAAGCAGATACTTGTAGGCCTGACCTTTGTTCTCGATCTCCTGCCGGATGACCGGAATGGTGATGGTTGCAGGGTGAGACTTGGGCTGGACGACTCGAGTTCCGGCCTTACGACGGCGTTCAACCAGCCCTGCATCAGCAAGCTCCCGCATGGCGCGGTTGACGGTTGCGCGGGTGCAGCCAAACTCCTCTGAGAGCGCTTGCTCGCTTGGCAACAGATCACCCGGCTGCCATTGCTGGCTGGTGATCCTCTCCTGCAAAATGCCTCTGATTTCCTTATAGGATCGCAAGCGCTCTTCCTGTCGTTTTCAAGAAAATGAATTTGGGCGTTGTTAGGCTGCTTCCAGCAAAACTGCAAGCTGTTCTCTATATTTAGCGGTGATAGCTGCGCGGTGGATGTGCTGCCCATCCTTCACCATGTGCCGTCCGGCGGACCAGACATCGGTTACGACACGGTCATCACCGGCGAAAATCCAATAATCCAGATATTGGTCTGGCCTCAGGCCTGTAAACTCTACCCGTGCTGTATCAATCGCAACGACATCTGCAAGGCTGCCTTCTTTGAGCTCCCCAGTGTTGCGACCCAGAGCCTGAGCTCCGCCTTTGGCTGCGGCCTGATACATAGCCATACCGACAGATCCTTCGCCGTTTAACATAACGTTTCGGGACTGATCACGCAGGCGCTGGCTGTATTCCAGCACGCGCAGTTCCTCAGAAAGTGAGATGCGCAGGTTGCTGTCAGAACCAACACCATAGACACCACCTGCTTCGATGAAGGTCGGCCCGTTGAATATGCCATCGCCAAGGTTTGCTTCTGTGATTGGGCACAGGCCTGCTACAGCACCAGCTTTCGCCATGGCCACAGTTTCTTCTGTGGTCATGTGGGTGGCGTGCACGAAGCACCAGTTGTTGCGGATATCAACGTTGTTCAGCAGCCATTCGATTGGGCGTGCCCCAAGCCATTCCTGAACAGCTTCCACTTCCTTCATCTGCTCTGAGATGTGGATGTGCACTGGCTTGCCAGCAAAGACGGATGCAATCTCACGCAACTGATCCGGATTGGTCGCGCGCAGAGAATGCGGTGCGATGCCGATCTGGCAATCTGCCGGCAGAGATGTTGTCAGGGGTTTCGACGCTTCTTCAATGAGTTGCAGATGACGTTCCAAATCATTGCCAAACCGCAATTGTCCGCCGCTTAAAGGCTGTTCACCTGCGCCACCGTAAGAGTAAAGAACCGGCAAATGAGTGAGGCCAATGCCAGTTTGATTGGCTGCTGCGAAGATGCGGAGACTCATTTCTGCGAGGTTTTCGTAGGGCGTTCCATCTGGTTGGTGATGAAGGTAGTGGAACTCACCGACACTGGCGTACCCAGCCTCTAACATCTCCATGTAAACCAGCGCGGCGATTGCCTCGACCTGTTCCGGGCGCAGTTGTCCCAGAAATCGGTACATCAGCTCCCGCCATGTCCAGAAACTATCCTTCCCTTTCTGGCGAACCTCAGTCATGCCTGCCATTGCCCGTTGGAAGGCGTGGGAGTGCAGATTGGCAGGAGCAGGACAGATCATTCTGTTTTTGCCAGAAACCTCTTCACCTTCAGGCATCACGCCGGTCTCAACGGTTTTTATGGCGCCGTCAACGTTCAAGTGCAAACGCACGTTCTCAATAAGACCAGTGGGGAGTAAAGCCTGCCCTGCGAAGATGGTTTTCATTGCTCACTCAATAGTTTGATGTGAAACGTCGATCAATTCAGATCATTTTGCAATAATAAGCATATACATAAATGCATCTCACACAACCATCCTCTTTTTCTAAGATATCACCAGACAAAGGTTAAAATGGCTGAATTTAGCTATTTATTTAATTGATACTGCTGGGTTAGCCCGAAAATTACTCACACTGCATATTTTTTATGTATAGACATTAAGCGATTTCCATGTAGATTTTTACTGAAGTGAATTCACGTGGAATCTCGGGAGGGTCCATGACAAGCGGGAGAACCGTACTCACCAACCTGACAGCTGCAACTCTGTCTGCACAGGCAGATGGCTATGGTCTGATCCACGATGCTGCCATTGCAATTGAGGCAGATGCCATCAGCTGGATTGGCCCTGCAAAAGAGCTGCCGGAGGAGTGGAAAGACGCGCCTCAGACAGATCTGAACGGACGCCTTGCCACTCCATCTCTCATCGATTGCCACACGCATATCGTCTACGGCGGATCCCGCGCTCGCGAGTTTGAGATGCGGTTGAATGGTGCGACCTATGAAGAGATCGCCCGTGCAGGTGGGGGCATCCGTTCAACAGTCTCCGCAACACGTGCCGCCAGTGAAGAAGAGCTCCTGGCAGGTGCGTTGCCACGGGTTGATGCGTTGCTTGCTGAAGGCGTAACAATGTTGGAGATCAAGTCCGGCTACGGGTTGGATCTTGATACAGAGCTGAAAATGCTGCGTGTTGCACGGAAGATTGGCGAGCTGCGTCCTGTTAAGGTGCTAACCACCTTCCTCGGCGCACATGCATTGCCGCCAGAGTATGAAGGTCGTAGTGACGACTACATCAGCTTTGTGTGCGATGAGGTGCTTCCGGCTGTCAAAGCAGAAAATCTGGCTGATGCGGTTGATGCATTTTGTGAGGGCATTGCCTTTTCTCCTGAGCAAGTGAGCCGTGTATTTGATCGTGCTCAGGAGCTCGGCCTTCCGGTCAAGATCCACTCTGAGCAGCTTTCCAACCTTGGCGGCACCGCAATGGCTGCCAGCCACAAAGCACTTTCCGCTGATCATCTGGAGTATCTGGATGCTGCTGGCATTCAGGCCATGAAGGAAGCGGGCACCGTTGCCGTTCTGTTGCCGGGTGCGTTCTATTTTCTGCACGAAACGCAGCATCCCCCGCTTCAGGAGCTGCGAGATGCAGGCGTTCCAATTGCGTTGGCGACAGATGCTAATCCGGGCTCCTCTCCCCTCACTTCACTTCTGCTTTGCATGAATATGGCTTGCACCTTGTTCCGCATGACACCGCAGGAAGCTTTGGCCGGTATCACACGCAATGCGGCGCAGGCGCTAGGACAATCTGAGGTTTGCGGAACGCTGGAAGCGGGCAAGCAGGCAAACATTGCGATTTGGGATGTGAAAGAGCCAGCCGAACTGGCTTATCGCATCGGGTTCAACCCACTGAACCGCCTGTATTTCCTCGGCGAAGACATCACAAAAACACAAGCAAATTAAGCACTGAGGCATTCATGACGACTTCCCCTTCCACTTCTTCCAGACCTAAGCTGGTTATAAAGCCGGGAGAACTTACCCTCGCTCAGCTTCGCCAGATCTACCGCGAAGAGACGAATGTCGAGCTGGATCGTTCCTGCAAAGACGGTGTTGAGCGAGCCGCTGCGATTGTTCAGAGCGCAGCACAGGGTGATACGCCGGTGTATGGGGTAAACACGGGTTTCGGTAAGCTTGCTTCGGTTAAAATTCCGGCTGAAGATACTGCTACCTTGCAGAGAAACCTCATTCTTTCGCACTGTTGCGGTGTTGGTGAGGTTCTGCCGCAAAACATCGTGCGTTTGGTGATTGTGCTCAAACTTGCCTCTTTGGGTCGTGGCGCTTCTGGTGTTCGTTGGGAGCTGATTGAGTGCCTTGAGCGGATGCTGGAGCACAATGTTGTGCCTGTGGTTCCGGGTCAAGGCAGTGTTGGTGCATCCGGTGATCTGGCGCCTCTCTCTCACGTGGCTGCTGTGATGCTGGGTGAAGGCGAAGCATTCTTTGGTGGCGTGCGCGTTTCTGGCAAAGAAGCGATGCAGCTGGCTGGCATTCCGACAATTCAGCTGGCGGCAAAGGAAGGCCTTGCGCTGATCAATGGAACACAGGTGTCGACCGCTCTGGCTTTGGCCTGTTTGTTCCAGGCCCATCGTCTTGCAAAAACTGCGTTGATTACCGGCGCGATGTCCGTAGACGCGCTGATGGGGTCAGGTGCTCCATTCCGGCCTGAAATCCATGAGCTGCGCGGCCACAAAGGACAGATTTCTGCTGCGGCTACCATTCGCGAGCTGATGTCTGGCTCAGCAATTCGCGAAAGCCATCGTGAGGATGATGAGCGTGTGCAGGATCCTTACTGCCTGCGCTGTCAACCACAGGTGATGGGAGCGGTGTTAGGGCTGCTTGCTCAAGTGGGATATACGCTGGAGATTGAAGCAAACGCGGTGACAGATAACCCACTGGTGTTCAAAGACGGTTCTGTTGTTTCCGGCGGCAATTTCCATGCTGAGCCTGTTGCGTTTGCAGCTGATCAGACTGCACTTGCCATTGCTGAAATCGGGGCGATTGCACAGCGCCGGATTGCAACGCTGGTTGATCCGGCACTTAACTACGGTCTGCCGCCCTTCCTGACGCCTAATCCGGGCCTCAACTCTGGTTTCATGATCGCGGATGTTACGTCTGCGGCGCTTTACAGCGAGAACAAGCAGCGGGCTGCGCCATGTTCCGTAGATTCCACACCGACCAGTGCCAACCAAGAAGACCATGTTTCTATGGCAACCCATGCTGCACGGCGTTTGATCGACATGAACTCCAACCTTTCCAAAATCATCGGTATTGAGTTGCTGATGGCTGCACAGGGCATTGAGTTCCGTGTTCCGCTCAAAACCAGCCCGATCCTACAGGATGTTGTGGCTGCGGTGCGCGAAGAGATCGATGAGCTGGAAGATGATCGCTACATGGCGCCGGATCTTGAGAAAGCTGCAGAGCTTGTTGCTTCTGGCCGGATTTTTGATGCAGCCAGCAAAGCTCAGTTCTTTAAGTTAGAGGAGGCCTGATTGACCTACTCCTTCTCACCACTGATCAAAAAAGGGGACAGCCCGATTGTGCTGGCTCAGCCGCATGGTGGTACTGATGTGCCACTGGCGATCTGGGACAGGTTCAATTCTGTCGGGCAAGCACTGGCCGATACGGATTGGCACATCAACCGCCTGTATGATGATTTGCTTGAGAATGCCAGTGTGATCCAGACGCCTGTGCATCGCTATGTGATTGATGCCAATCGTGACCCTGCGGGTGTTTCGCTCTATCCCGGTCAGAACACCACTACACTCTGCCCGTTGACAGACTTTGATGGCCGTCCGATCTATCGCGATGGACAGGAACCATCAGAAGATGAAGTTGAAGAGCGCCGCGCAAAATTCCACGCGCCTTATCATGATGCGATTGCGGAGGAACTGGAGCGCGTAAGGCAGAAGTTTGGTGTGGTCGTTCTTTATGACTGCCATTCCATCCGCTCCAACATCCCGTTTCTGTTTGAAGGTGAGCTGCCTGTGTTCAACATTGGTACCAATGTTGGGCAGACCTGCGCTCCGATGATTGAGAAGATCACCGTTGATGCCTGCCGTGCAGATACCAGTGTAGAAACGGTAGTGAATGCTCGCTTTAAAGGTGGCTGGACCACTCGTCACTACGGCAAGCCTGAGACTGGTATCCATGCCATTCAGATGGAGACTGCACAGCGGGCTTACATGTTTGAGCAGAGCCCATGGGCTTACGCTCCAGAGCACGCCGACAAAACACGTGCCACTCTCAAATCCATTCTTTCTCAGTTAGAAGCGCAGGCCCTTGCAGGGGCATTTTCAAGCGCCAGTACAAGTCGCTAACGGAGCCGACCATGACCGATACGCTCACTCAAGATCCTCGCAAGAACACTCGCGATATCTTTCCACCAACCGGACCAGAGCTGAACGCAAAGAGCTGGTTGACGGAAGCGCCAATGCGCATGCTCATGAACAATCTGCATCCTGATGTGGCTGAGAACCCGCATGAACTGGTGGTTTATGGTGGCATCGGCCGCGCTGCACGGACATGGAAAGACTTTGACACCATTGTCGACACGCTGAAGAAACTGGAAGCCGATGAAACTCTGTTGGTTCAATCCGGCAAGCCAGTTGGCGTGTTCCGGACGCATGAGAATGCACCGCGTGTGCTGATCGCCAACTCCAACCTCGTCCCACATTGGGCGAACTGGGATCACTTTAACGAGCTGGATAAAAAAGGTCTGGCGATGTACGGCCAGATGACTGCTGGCTCGTGGATCTACATTGGCTCTCAGGGCATTGTTCAGGGTACTTACGAAACCTTTGTTGAGGCGGGTCGTCAGCACTACGGCGGAGACCTGAAAGGCAAGTGGATCCTGACCGGTGGTCTCGGCGGTATGGGGGGAGCTCAACCACTTGCAGCAGTGATGGCAGGCGCATGCTGTCTGGCCGTTGAGTGTAACGAAGACAGCATCGATTTCCGCCTGCGCACTAAATACGTCGATGAAAAAGCCAAGACGCTTGATGAAGCGCTGGAGATGATTGAGCGCTGGACCGCAGCTGGCAAAGCCAAGTCTGTTGGCTTGCTCGGCAATGCTGCCGACATCTTCGCTGAGCTTGTTGAGCGTGGTGTTCGCCCAGACATTGTGACTGACCAGACTTCCGCTCATGATCCAATCAATGGCTATCTGCCACAAGGCTGGACCATGGCAGAGTGGAAGGAAAAGCGCGAGAGTGATCCTAAAGCCGTTGAGAAAGCTGCTCGGGCTTCCATGAAGGTGCATGTGAAGGCGATGCTGGACTTCCATGAGTGCGGTATTCCAACAGTTGATTACGGCAACAACATCCGCCAGATGGCGTTTGAGGAAGGCCTGGAAAATGCTTTCGACTTCCCAGGCTTCGTTCCCGCTTACATTCGCCCGTTGTTCTGTAAAGGTGTTGGGCCATTCCGTTGGGCAGCGCTTTCAGGTGATCCTGAGGACATCTACAAGACAGACCAGAAGGTGAAGGAACTCATCCCAGATGATCCGCACCTGCACAACTGGCTGGATATGGCGCGCGAGCGTATTTCCTTCCAGGGTTTGCCTGCGCGTATTTGCTGGGTTGGTCTGGGCCAGCGTCACCGCCTTGGCCTTGCGTTCAACGAAATGGTTCGTAACGGTGAGCTGAAGGCACCAGTAGTTATTGGTCGTGACCATCTGGATTCTGGATCCGTTGCTTCTCCAAACCGCGAAACTGAGTCTATGATGGATGGCTCTGATGCCGTTTCTGACTGGCCTCTGCTCAACGCTCTGCTGAACACAGCATCCGGCGCAACCTGGGTGTCATTGCACCACGGTGGCGGCGTTGGAATGGGCTTTTCCCAGCATTCCGGCATGGTGATTTGCTGTGACGGAACTTCGGGTGCAGACGAGCGCATTGGCCGCGTTCTTTGGAATGACCCTGCGACAGGTGTTATGCGCCATGCGGACGCAGGCTACCAATTGGCAATTGATTGCGCCAAGGAGAATGGTTTGAACTTACCTTCACTAGGTAAGTAACTGATTCAGTAAGACAAACTCGCCCTAGGTAAGTTTTAATTTCCGTTTCCGGGCAAACTGGTTCAGCCGCGTATTTTTGGCATTCCAGACTTTACACAAAACCGATGAGGGACCGTGCTCTGCGGCCCCTTGTTATTCTAATTTTTGAGGGGAAAAATTATGAAGAGACGTGATTTTCTTAAGGGTGCAGGTGTTGCAGCAACTGGCGTCGCCGCTGCTTCTGCTCTGGCAGCTCCGGCTGTAGCTTCCGACAAGATCAAGTGGAAGATGGTCACCTCGTGGCCTAAGAACCTTCCGGGTCCTGGCGTTGCAGCGCAGATGCTTGCAGACCGTATCACCATGCTTTCCGGTGGTCGCATTGAGGTGAAGCTCTATGCCGCTGGTGAACTGGTTCCGGGCCGTGGTGTGTTTGATGCAGTATCGGAGGGGACTGCAGAACTTTACCACTCAGTGCCTGCGTATTGGGGCTCCAAGTCCAAAGGCTTCCTGCTGTTTGGTTCTCAACCTTTCGGTTTGACCGCAGATGAGCAGTACGGCTGGATGGCACATGGTGGTGGTCAGGCTCTCTATGATGAGATGTATGCCCGCTTTAACCTGAAGCCGTTCCTGTGTGGCAACTCTGGTCCTCAGGCTGCTGGCTGGTTCCGCACCGAGATCAATTCTGCTGAAGACCTGAAAGGTCTGCGCTTCCGTACAACCGGCCTTGCTTCTGAAATGTGTACCAAGATGGGTATGGCGGTTCAGGCTATGGGTGGCCGTGACATGTTCCAGGCTCTGCAGACTGGTACATTGGATGCTGGTGAGTTTATCGGTCCTTGGACAGACTCTGCTCTAGGCTTCTATCAGGTTGCCAAGAACTATTACTTCCCAGGCGTAGGCGAGCCAAGCTCGGCAGAAGAATGTGCCGTCAACTCCGAGGCTTACAATGCCCTGCCAGATGATCTGAAGCAGGTTGTCGCGTTCGCTTGTTCGTCGCTCTACAACGATGTTTGGACTGAGTACACCACCAACCACGCGAAGGCTTTGAAGAAGCTGGTTGCTGAAAAAGGTGTGATGGTGAAGAACCTGCCAGAAGACGTTCTGCTGGCAATGGGCAACGCTGCTGGTGAAGTCATCGGCGAACTGCGTGAGAATGACGATGAGCTGGTGAAGCGCATCACAGAGAGCTTCCTCACCTACCGTGAATCCATGAAGGAATACAAACCTCTGGCAGATAACGGCCAGATGAACATGCGCCTTCTGGATATCAACTACGGATAAGCAGCTGTCACCTTGCAAACACCAGTTTGCTGACATTTTCTGCACGACACAAAGTCGGGGCTTCTGGCCCCGGCTGTTCTCCTGCTTTCTTCAGTTCAGCCGCGTCTCATCCGCCGATAACCGGTTCCCATAGTTTTGAGATGCGCTCTGGAAAGCCAAGAAAATACTCTGGCCTGATCGGATTTTACCGATGACCTCTGTTGTTTCGAAACTCGACGCAATCAACCGTTTGGTTGGCCATACCATCCGCTGGTTTGCGTTGCTCATGCTGCTCTTGCAGTTTGGGATCGTTCTGCTGCGTTATCTGTTTGGCGTCAGCTACATCTTCCTCGGCGAAGGCGTGCTTTACATGCATGCTTCTGTTTTCATGCTTGGCGCTGGCTATACGCTTTTGGCTGACAAGCATGTACGCGTCGATATCTTTTACGGGCAGGCGTCTCCCAAGGCCAAAGCCATCATCAATCTGATCGGTGCTCTGTTCTTTTTGCTGCCTACTGTTGGCCTGCTGCTCTGGATCAGCTGGCCCTTTGTTTACAACAGCTGGAAGATCCTTGAAGGACCGATTTCAGTCGGTGGTATTCCTGCAAGCTTCCTGCTTAAGAGCCTTATTCCTGCATTTTGTGGTCTCCTGATCATTCAGGGCATCTCCGGCATTTTGCGGGATGGGCTGTTTTTGTGCGGCGTTGATGTTGAGGAGCCAAAGCTTTGACTGAGTTTCTCGACATCTTCATGTTCGCAGGCCTGTGCTTTGCGATTCTGCTGGGCTATCCGGTGGCCTTCACCATCGCCGGTGTGGCCGTGCTCTTTGCTATTCTTGGAGCGATGACCGGCGCGTTTGACACCGGGCTGTTGGGTGCGCTTTCACAGCGCATTTTCGGTACGATGACCAACAACGTGCTGATTGCGATCCCACTCTTTGTGTTCATGGGGTTGGTACTTGAACGCAGCCGCATTGCAGAAGATTTGCTGGAAGAGATGGGCAAGCTGTTCGGCTCACTGCGCGGTGGTCTGGGTATCTCTGTTGTGCTCGTTGGTGGGCTGCTGGCAGCCTCAACAGGGATCGTGGGCGCCACTGTGGTGACAATGGCGTTGATCGCTTTGCCGACCATGCTGCGTAACGGGTATGACCCTAAGCTCGCGGCAGGCACTGTGTGTACCGCAGGCACGCTCGGGCAGATCATTCCCCCATCCACTTTGCTGATCATCCTTTCTGAAGTGATGTCCAATGCCTATCAGCAGGCACAGTTTGCAGAAGGTAAGTTCACCGTAGAGACCATCAGCGTAGGCCAGACCTTCGCGGCTGCGCTGGTTCCTGGTCTGATGCTGGTGGGCGTCTATATCGTATACCTGCTGATCCGCGCCTACCTTCAGCCAAGCTCTGCGCCTGCCATGGACAAGCGTGTACTGGGCGAGACATCGGCACGTCGGATTGCTTCTGTTCTCATCCCACCAGTAGCGCTGATAATCGCGGTTCTGGGTTCCATTCTGGGCGGTGTTGCAACGCCGACAGAAGCGGCTGCGGTTGGCGCAGTGGGTGCTTTGCTGTTGGCGGGTTTCCGGCTGAGCAACGGCAAATCCAACTTATTGCTTGGAGCGAGTGTTGTGGCTCTGCTGGCAGTGATCGCACTGGCTGGGATGACCACTATCCGCTTGCAACGCAGCGAGTTGACTGTCGCTGATTATGGCCTTGCTGGTGTTGCTATTATGCTGCTGATCATTGGCATCAGCGGTCTGCTTCAGAGCGTTATGCGTATGTGGCGGTCTCAGTTGCTCGCGCCGGTGATGACCAACACTCTGTCCATCTCAGCGATGATCTTCGCGACGATCATCGGAGCGAGCGTGTTCTCTCTGATTTTCCGAGGTCTTGGTGGTGACGCTCGCATTGAGGAGCTGATCTCTGCGATGCCGGGTGGAGAGATGGGTGCCTTGCTGTTTGTGATGGCGCTGATCTTTGCCCTCGGCTTCTTCATGGATTTCGTAGAGATCTCCGTGATCCTGCTGCCGATTGTTGGCCCTACCCTGCTCATGATGGGTTTTGATCCTATCTGGCTTTCTGTAATGATCGCTATCAACCTGCAGACCAGCTTCCTGACACCGCCATTTGGGTTCTCGCTGTTCTACCTTCGTGGTGCGGCCCCGCCTGAGATCACAACGGGTATGATCTACAAGGGTGTGCTGCCTTATATCCTGCTGCAGATTGTCGGGATGGGGCTGGTCTGGTTCTTCCCTCAGATCGCAACCTGGTTGCCGTCAGTTCTGTTCTGACAAGAAGAGATAGCAGAATTTGAGAAAGGCTGGATGTCACGTCCAGCCTTTTTCTATATGCGCTTCTGCATGAAGCTTTCCGGCGGGATCCATGTTTCAGGCATGTGCTTGTTGGCCCACCGACACATTTCCTGAAGCACAGGCAAGATATCCTTGCCGCGATCTGACAGCAGATATTGGTAGCGTTTGGGATTCGATTGGTAGAGCTCTTTGGTGACCATGCCAGCCGCTTCCAGCTGATTCAGGCGAACGGTCAGAACGCTTGTCGTGATCTTTTCCGGTGAACTCAGGAACTCTGAGAAGATCTTTTTTCCGTTGAACATATCCCGCAGGATCAAAAGGCTCCAGCGGTCTCCGACGATATCTAGCGTATTCGCGATGGGGCAGCCGGAACGGTTTTCGGTTGACATACCGCCATTCTCTCCTATTGTGTATAGTAACTTGCAATTTACAAGTCACTAAAACATCTCTCAACTCAGACTAAGGATAGTATCATGGAAAGCGCATTTACAGGGTCTTGCCTTTGCGGGAATGTACAGCTGAAATCAAGAATGAAGCCGCAGATGGCCGCGCATTGCCACTGTGATGACTGTCGTAAGTCATCGGGAACAGGGCATTGCACCCATGCGGCCCTACCTAAAGAAGCGGTGGAAGTGACTGGGGAGCTCACCTTTTTCGACAAACCTGCTGATAGCGGGAATGTGGTCACACGGGGCTTTTGCCCAACCTGCGGCAGTGCGATGTACTCACTCAACTCATCTATGACAGATCTGATCTTCGTGCGTGCATCAGCTGTTGATCAGCCGGAGGTTATTGAGCCTCAGGTGAATGTGTATGCCAGCCGAGCACCATCCTGGGATGAGATTGATCCAAAGCTTCCAGCTTTTCCGGAAATGCCTCCGCAAGGGTCTCGAGAAGTTATCGAAGAAGGCGTTCACGAGTAACGCTTCTTTCCTGTGAAGCAGAGAAGCGTACACCCCCAACGTAGCGCAGTCTGTTTTTCTGACACAAATAGAAACGGGGAGAGCAAAGCTCCCCCCGTCACAGGCAATTCAGAGATTAAGGAAGAAAACTCTCTTACATTGCCAATGAGATAAAGATACCCGCGATTGCTGCGCTCATGAGGTTTGAGCAGGTTGCAGCCAACAGTGTGCGAGGACCATACTTCGCGATGAAGTTCATGCGGTTTGGAGCCAGAACACCCAGACCACCGATGAGAATACCCATGGAAGAGATGTTCGCGAAGCCGCAGAGTGCAAAGGAAACGATTGCTTTGGTCTTTTCCTGAATGACCGGCAGACCCATTTCCACTGCGGTGGCGTCTACGAGGTAGTTCTTCAGGTCGAGGTAAGCGACGAACTCGTTCACAACCAGCTTTTTACCGATCAGGGAACCTGCGACACCAATGTCAGCCATTGGAACACCCAGAAGGTAAGCGATTGGAGCGAAGATCCAGCCGAGGATCATTTCCAGAGACAGATCGAAACCAGCGAAATCACCAACACCACCGAGGATCAGGTTCACCAGAGTGATCAGACCGATCATTGCAACAAGGTTTGCACCGATCGCGCCAGCGAGCTGAAGACCGTTCATTGCGCCCTGACCAGCAGCAGCGAGCACGTTCTCTGGCTTTTCGTCGCCAAAGCTCATGTCTTTTTCAACGGTGTAGTTGGTTTCTTCAGTTTCTGGCAGGATCAGTTTTGCGAAGAGAAGACCGCCTGGAGCAGCCATGAAGGATGCTGCGAGGAGGAATTCGATCTTAACGCCCATCAGCGCATAACCGCCGAGAACAGTACCTGCAACAGAAGCCATACCACCACACATGATGGCGAAGAACTCACTGTCGGACATCTTTGGCATGTAAGGCTTCACAACGAGTGGAGCTTCAGTCTGGCCCACGAACACGTTGGAAACTGCAGACATGGATTCGGCCTGGGAGGTACCCAGCAGTTTCGCCATGCCACCACCGATGACGCGAATAACGATCTGCATAACACCGAGGTGGTACAGAACAGCGATCAGTGCAGAGAAGAAGATAACGAGGCAAAGCACGTTGAAGGCAAACACGAAGCCAACGGTGTCGGAAAGTGAACCGTTGGTGAGGTTGCCGAAGAGGAAGTTAACACCGGAACGACCACTGTCGATCACACCGGCAATGCCCGTTGACATTGCGTGAAGAATGGCACGGCCAGCTGGAACGTAAAGAACGAAAGCGCCGATACCGATCTGGAGAGCCAGCGCACCACCTACGGTGCGGAGGTTAATCGCTTTGCGATTGGTTGAAACCAATACAGCAATAACGATCAGTGTAGCGATGCCAAGAAAACCTGTTGCGAACATTATGAGCTCCTCCCAGAGGCTCTGAGGTAAGTTGTTGATTATGGTTGGGGAGAATTTTGAGGTGCCGAAAGGCGACTAACCGTACCCACCTTCACGTGGACAGTTGAGATGGCCACCCGCATCCAACAAACGCTTTCCTATTGAAAAACAATGTAAAACGCCTGCGGTTGTAGAACCTTCCAATACCTCAAAGGGAATTACCGCTGCTGACAGAGTACGTACGGTGGGAGTTCGTGCGTAAGAGCCGTCGGTCTCCATGGAAGCGAGGCATACGACAGGCGCAGCACACTCACCTTGCGTAGGTGCGAATGTGGACTGACCCAATTGCATAATTTGCCTCACCTTTTAACTAATTCCCTTCGGTGAGGGCAAACTAGTTGCCTGAGAGGCAATTATTAAGTTTTTTAAATATATCAATCGTTTCGAACTTCGAAACAAACTATAAAATATTACGTAGAAAACCACGCCAGATAAGGATTATTTCGTAGATTATAGTTCTTGCAGAACATATAGAATAAAAATAGTAGAACTTTAAGAGCTACAACCTAGACAATAATAAAAACAACAAAACAAGTTCATGCACGACCTCATTACATCCGGGCGCATTACTTTGCGTATGCTGCGTTACTTTCATCAAGTTGCAGTAAGTGGGCACTTTGGCCGCGCAGCGGAAGAGCTGCATATTTCTAAGTCACCAATGTCCATACAAATCAAAGAGTTGGAAGTTGCCCTTGGCCTATCACTCTTTCATCGAGACTCCCGAAATGTTTCTCTCACAGCAGCAGGGCGCGTGCTGAAGCGTGAGTGCGAACAGATTTTCAACACGTTGGATTACGCCATAACCAATACGCAGCGGCAGGGCCGCGCGGAAAACTCGACCCTGAGCATTGGAATGGTGAGCAGTGCCTTCCTCGATGGATTTGCAAACTTACTTTCAGATTTCAAGGGCAAGCATCCAGATTGTTCTCTAAATTTTACCGAGCTGGCTCCTAATCAACAGAAGGAAGCACTCGACGGGGGCACCATCGATCTGGGCATTTGTCGCTATGGCGATACGCTCAATGAGCCAGCTTTAAACTCCAAAGTATTGGTGCGAGAAAATCTTATTCTGGCAGTCCATAATACCCACCCATTGAAGGACCGTAGGGTGGTCGCACTGGAAGAGCTAAAAGATGAGGAAATGGCGGTATTGGATCGCAGTATGTCCAATTCAACGCCATTTTTGATCGCCCGGTGCAAAGATCAGGGGTTCTATCCTAAGGCTGCTTTTGAGGTTCAAGAGCCAAGTACGCTATTGGCTTTAGTCGCTTCGGGACAGGCGATTGCGCTGGTCAGCGATTGCTTCCGTAGCCAGAAATCCAAGAATGTCCGGTTTATTCGACTGAAGGAAGACATTCCCGCCGACCTTTGTGCCATCTACAAAAAGAACTATGAGACCGAAATTCTGCGCAAGTTTCTGCAGTTTATCGAGTTCGACTACAAACCGCAGATTGACGAGAACTGAGGGACCAAGCCTGCCCCTCAGTTCAGCTGCTAAGCAGTTTCCTGCTCAACGATGCTCACTTCCATTCGTTTGCCTGTGTCTGCGTTAAACAGGTGAACACCTGATATGCCCAACTCCACATAGACTTCATCACCAGTCTGACGCTGTATCTCCGGGTTCTCCCGAACCACCATTTGCTCGCCGGTTTTCAGCTCAACATGCACATAGGTGGTGTCGCCCAGGTACTCCTCAAGCAGTACTTCAGCTTTCAGATAGCCCTCCCCTGCTTTGTCGTACAAAGCGCAGTGAGATGGGCGGATGCCGAGCGTGACATTCGATGGAATGACCGAGGCCTTATTGGAAACAGGAAGCTCTGTGCCATCCTTCAGTTGAGCGCTCTTCTCCGTCAACTTGTCCAGTTGCAGGAAGTTCATGGTGGGGGAGCCGATAAAGCTGGCGACGAACAGGTTGGCTGGTCGCTCATACAGATCTCGCGGCGTCCCGACTTGCTGGATTTCACCATCATTCATCACCACAATCCGATCTGCCAGTGTCATGGCCTCCACCTGATCGTGGGTTACGTAGACCATTGTGGCGGATAAGCGTTGGTGAAGGCGGGCAATTTCCAAACGCACCTGACCACGTAAAGCCGCATCCAAATTAGAAAGAGGTTCATCAAAGAGAAAAACCTTCGGGTCTCGGACAATTGCACGACCGATTGCAACACGTTGGCGCTGACCGCCTGAGAGCTGGGACGGTTTTCTGTCCATCAATGCATCCAGCTCTAATGCTCTTGCGCTTTCAGCCACTCGTTCCTTGATTTCTGCCTTCGAGTAACCAGCCTGTTTGAGCACCAGCTCCATGTTCCCACGCACGCTGAGATGCGGATAAAGAGCATAGGTTTGGAAGACCATCGCGATTTCGCGCTTTGAGGGTGGCAAGTGGGCGATGGATTTGTCGTCAATCGCGATATCGCCTGCACTTTCATCTTCCAGCCCCGCCATGATGCGTAAAAGCGTGGATTTTCCGCAGCCGGATGGGCCTAGCAAGACAAGGAACTCGCCGGACTTGATACTCAGATCAATTCCATCCAGCACATTTTCAGCGCCAAAGGACTTGTAGAGAGAGGAGATTTTTAGATTAGCCATATTACAAGTCCAGTTTCTGTGCTTTACCAGTTCGCACTGCTTGATCTGCTGCCAGAACAACAGCCAGTGAGTTCACTGCTGCATTCATGTGGTCTTCCAGATCCAGATCTTCGCGGATAGCTTTGAGTACAAAGGCTTGCTCCCTGTCGCATAGCGCCTGATGCCCCGGTTCGCCTTCCATACTGAGCACATCATCCTGTCGCGTGAACTCGCCATTGGCGTTTGTGTCGCCGTAATGGACACGAATGGTGGAGGTTTTGGTATGCATATCGATATCGTCAGAGCGCGCTTCGCCTTCCATGACGATGGAGACGCTTCCGTTCTTTGACACGACATCTTTCACAAAGAACGCGGTTTCTGACATCATCGGACCCCACCCTGCTTCGTACCAGCCGACGGAGCCATCCTCGAACAGCACCTGAAGGTGGCCGTAGTTGTACATGTCGTCCGGCAGTTCATCACTTAACCTCATGCCCATGCCTCGCACCTCAACAGGCTTGGCATCGGTGATCTGGCACATGACGTCGATGTAGTGAACGCCGCAGTCCACGATGGGCGATGTGGTTTGCATCAGTTGCTTATGCGTTTGCCAGGTGGCTCCACTGGACTGTTGGTTCAGGTTCATGCGGAACACATAAGGTCCACCCAGCTTGCGAGATTGCTCAATGAGTGTTGTCCAGGATGGATGGTGACGCAGGATATACCCGACGACGAGCTTGCGCCCCAGCTTGCGGGCCGTTTCAACAACGCTTTGGGCATCTTCAAGTGTGGTAGCCAATGGCTTTTCGACAAAGATATCTGCGCCTGCTTCCATAGCCATGACGGCATACTCTGCGTGGCTGTCAGAGTAGGTGCAGATGGAGACGAGGTCAGGTTTGGCCTCCACCAGCACCTGCGCGAAGTCATGCTGGATTGTGTAGTGAGTCAGCTCTTCTGGTAACTCGACAGGAGAGCGGTTGATCAGGCCAACGATCTCAAACCCCGGATTGGCTTCATACGCCAGAGCGTGAGACTTGCCCATGTTTCCAAGGCCTACCACGAGGACGCGAATAGGTTTGTCACTCATTTGACTGCTCCTGAGGTTAGGCCCCGGATAAGCTGGCGCGAGAAGATCGTGTAAAGCACAAGCACTGGGATGATCGCCAATGCCATGGCCGCCAGAATTGCATTCCAGTTGTTGGTGAACTGCCCCACAAACACCTGCGCACCGAGTGTGAGTGTTTTGGTGTGCTCAGCCGGTGCAAGAATGAGTGGGAACCAGAGATCATTCCAGACCGGGATCATCGAGAACACTGCTACCGTCGCCATTGCGGGTCTGACCAGAGGTAGGACAAGGCGGAAGAAGATGGAATATTCGGAGAGACCATCGATACGACCTGCGGATTTGAGATCTGACGAGACCGTAGACATGAACTCTGAGAGGATGAAGATCGCCAGCGGCAGGCCTTGAGCGGTGTAGACCAGAATGAGCGCCCAATGGGTGTTCACCAGATCCGTCGTGACCATGAGGCGGAGAATACCGACTGTACCCAGCCGGATTGGGATCATAATGCCCAGAGCCATATAGAGCCCCAGTAAGCGGTTGCCGCGGAACTTGTATTCACTGAGCGCGAAAGCAGCCATGGCCCCAAACAGCAGGATGAAGAAAAGGCTGGCACCGGTCACAAAAAGCGAGTTCCAGAAATACAGCGGGAAGTTGCCTTGCTGCAGCACTGTTGTGTAACCAACCAGATCCAGAGTTTCAGAAGTTGGGAACTCCAACGGTTGGCGGAAGATCGCTTTTTTTGCTTTGAGCGAGTTGATCAAAATGAGGAGCACCGGGAAAAGCGCGATCACTGCAAAGGCGAGCAGGATTACATGCGCGCCCAGTTCTGCCATTCTGTTTCGTCTTGCACGAGAAATAGCCATTTGCGCCTCACATCTCGTAGCGTGTCAGCTTACGCTGAATGAAGAAGAGGTAGATGGCAACACCCGTCAGGATGATGAAGAACATCACCGTTGCGATGGCAGCCCCCATGTTGGGATCACCCGGCTGGAGTTGTTGCCCGTAGAACGTTCGGTAAAGGATCGTTCCCAACAGATCGGTCGAGAAGTTTGGTCCTGCCAGTGGTCCTTGCGTGGTGTAGATCAGGTCGAACGCATTGAAGTTGCCCACGAATGTGAGGATCGAGATGATGCCGATGGTTGGCAGAATAAGGACCAGTTTGATTTTGAAGAACTGAGAAATGCCGGTCACGCCATCACATTCAGCGGCTTCAATCACCTCATCTGGAATAGAAAGCAGTGCGGCATAGATCAGCATCATAGGAATGCCAATGAACTGCCAGACGGAAATGAGAGAGAGTGTGGTGAGCGCGGTTTCTTCCTTGCCAAGGAACGGTAGATACCAGCTGCCTAGCCCGACGGACTTCATCAGGCCTTTCGACACGCCCCAGAGCGGAGACAGCATCAGCTTCCAGACGAAACCGACCACCACGAAGGACAGCAGCGTCGGCATGAAGATGGCGGTGCGGTAGAGCTTTTTGCCCGGCAGGTGGACCATTGAGAGCAAAGCTGCAATCAGAATGCCGATCGGATTCTGCACCAGCATATGGATCAGGAAGAAATAGCAATTGTTCCAAAGCGAGTTCAGGAATGGTTCGACCCAATATGGATCGAAGAACAGCTTGATGTAGTTCTCCAACCCGACAAATGAGACCACCTGAGTGGTCGTGTCTCTTTGGAAGAACGAAAAGCGCAGGGTTTCAGCCAGCGGCAGGATCATGATCATCGTATAGACGATGACTGCCGGTGCCAGAAAGACGAGTACGTGCCAGCGAAACGGCTTCTTTTTCCGTTCACTGACCATAAGGTCTTGTTCCACTTCTATCATCTCTCATTGCAAGGCAGATGCGCAGGCGAGCTGCACATCTGCTGTTTTGTGTTCAGGTAGGAGAGATGCCTTAGTCCATCTGAGGCTCGTACCAGGAGCTCAGCCCCTTCTGCAGCTGGTTGGCTGCATCCTGAGGTGACTGCTTGCCATTGATGACGTTTGCAGAAACCACCCACATTTCGTTCCAGAGGTTTGGCGTACCGCGAGAAACGATCTGTGCAGCTGAGCGGTTGGTGGACTGACAGTCTTTACGCCATGAGATGAACTCATCTGCCAGCGGATCAGACAGGGAGATCTCATGCTTGGACAAGGAGAAGAAGCCCGGAACAGCGTTGGAATAGAGTTCCGCAAACTCTTTGGTACCCATCCACTCCAGGAACTTCATCGCAGCTTCGGCATTTGGAGATGCTGCATTCAGGCCGATGCCGATATCGGTGTGGTCTGATATGTAGCAGCTGTCACCTTCTGCTGGCAGAGGTGGACGGAATGCGCCCAGTTTGAAGTCTGCATCACGGTTGAAGCCTGCGATTTCCCATGAACCTGATGGATAGATTGCGGCACGGCCCAGCGTAAAGAGTGTCTGACTGTCCGGATAGGATTGAGCTTCATAGCCGTCACCAAGGTATGGTCCCCAGCTGGCCAGAACCTCAAACGGCTTCACCCAGCCTTCGTCTGTCAGTTTGCCTGTACCGGCGACGATGGCTTTGCGGCCCTCTTCACCCTTCCAGTACATAGGACCGATGTTCTGGTAACCCATGGCAGCGGATTCCCACTGATCCAGTGTGCCCATGGCCATTGGAATGTAGTTGTCATCTTCCTTGATTTTGTCGAGCACTGCCATGAACTCAGCCTGAGTTTTTGGTGGCTCGACACCGATCTCAGCGAAGGCATCCTTGTTGTAGATGAAGCCGTGGATCACTGCAGCCATTGGCACGCAGAAAGTCGCGCTGCCATCATCCGTACTCCAGGCACCTTTGGCTGAATCCGGGAAGTTGTCGAGCGTTGCCATGCCCTGAAGGTTCTTCAGGTAGCCTTTGCTGTAAAGGTCCAGCGAACCGTCGAACGGGCGACAGGTGATCAGATCACCAGCGGTGCCACCTTCCAGCTTTGCATTGAGTGCCGCATTGTACTGCACCGGAGCAGTTGGCGTGAACTTGATTTTGATATCGGGATGCGCCTTCATAAACGCAGGCAGAATGGTTTCCTGCCAGATGCTCAAATCATCGTTACGCCAGCTTTCAATTGTCAGCTCTGAAGCGGCAAATGCGAAGGACGCGGAGCCCAGCAGCAAAGACGCAGCAATGCCCGATGACAAATAGTGTTTCATAAATTCCTCCCATAACAAATGATCGAATACCGCCTTGAAAAACTGCCGGTATCGCAATTCGCCTGCCCCCCAGCGGGCGAATATTCTTTTAGGCATCAGGTGATTGAAATAGCTCACCTGATGCAAAAGCTATTCGGGTTGATGCAACCCAAGAACCTGAAGAGATTCTCTCAAATCTCCCTGAGTTTCTACCAATACATTGGTGGCTTGTTGTTTGGTTGCACCAAGCACCAACAGTACAGCCAGCTTAATCTGACTACCGCTTTCATGCAGAGATGCTGCAGCTTTTTCCTGCGAACAACCCGTGAGTGAGACCACCATGTCTTTTGCGCGCTGATCCAGTTTATCGTTGGTCAGCTGCATATCGACCATGTAACCGCGATATACCTTGTTCAGCCTCACCATCAGGGCAGTGGAGAACAGGTTGAGAGCTGCCTTTTGGCTAGTCCCTGCTGATAGTCGCGTAGAGCCAGCCAGCACTTCCGCACCAGTTCTTAAAAGAATTTCGTGCTCCGCATCTGCCAGCAATGGACTCTGCGGATTGTTGGCTAATGATATGGTCAGTGCACCTGAGGCACGGGCTGTCTGGATTGCAGCACGGGTGAATGGCGTGGTTCCACTGGCAGCCAGACCCAATACAACGTCCTGAACGCCAACCTTATGTTCTATGATAAAGTTTCGGCCTGCTTCTACGCTGTCTTCGGCTCCTTCCTGAGGACGCAGAAGACCTGCTTCGCCGCCTGCCAAACCGTAGATCAAACGCTCTTCTGGCCAACCGAATGTGGGAATGAGTTCAATGCCGTCCAGTACGCCAAGACGACCTGAAGTTCCTGCCCCAACATAAACGAGCCGCCCCTCGCCTGCCTGTAGTCGCTGAGCAGCCGCATCAATTGCGGTCTCCAGTTCTCCCAGTGCTGCCCAGACTGCATTGAGGGCCTGCACTTGGCCACCCAGCAATGCTTTGAGAACCTCATCGGTCCCCCATGTTTCCAAGCCTGCGTAACGTGAAGATCTTTGCTCGGTTTCTCGCCATTCTCGTGGATTGGAATGTTCTGGAAACCCGACTTTTCTGGACATGCTGGACACGAGACTCTCCCTGATACCAATAGCATACCAACAACTCGCGATATGGCAATGATATATTAGAGAGAGCCCTTAATTTGGGTAATTCTAATAAATTTCCAGCATTTACCTGAGACAGTTGCAGACCACAGGTATTATTTTGGCTCTAGATTTTTTGCTGTTAATCCCAGCGAGCTTCTTCTTCCCGGCGTACGAACACAACCTGCCGACCATCTGGCAGCAGCTGGCTGATTTGATCGGGCCCACCATGTTCGTCAAACTCAACTAATCCAATGCCACTTGCATTCAGCAGGCGGCGACCGTGTTGTGTGCCAACCGGTTTGCGCGGGATCACTTTCATCCCACGGCGTCTCGTGAGCCAGTTTAGCGGTGAGCGCGGCGCATAGAGCCAACGGTTCAGATGATCGAGTTTGTCCAGCAGCTTTGCGGGGAACTCGTTCTTGATGCCGCTACTGCAGATTTGCCAGATGTCCGGCCCTCTGGAATGGCCGCGCAGTTCTACGTCATACACAAACGAGTAATGCACATCTCCGGAGAGGATCGTGAAACGGTCTGGCGTTTTCCGGTGACGGAACACATTCAAAATGCCATCTGCCGTTCCCGGATGAGCCATCCAGTATTCAGCGTCCACCATGAGTGGCTTGCCCATGAAGGTGAGTAACTTCTGAAGGGTCTCAATCAGCTTAACCCCGAAAATCGGCGCAGCGGACACAAGCAGAACGGCATCTTTGCCGCGTAAAGATCGTTGAAGGTCTGTGACGGCCTCCCAATCTAACAGACCAGAAGGCAGATACCCTGCACGCTCTGATCTCCATCTGCGTGTGCGGGTATCCAGCACCAACAGTGGCGGATCCAGCTCCCAGTGGTAGTCCCAGTTCTCAAAGTCAAAGAGGTGATCCAGAAACTCATCGTAGGCGCTTGTGCCGGGTGTCTTGAAAACCTCAGTCATCTCATCCAGCAGACCACCCGCGAAGGCTTCCGGTTTATTGCCCCAGCCCTGATTGAGCATGTAGGCGCATAAAGCATTGCCGATGATGCGGCGGGAGAACGGGTGACCATAGGCGGTCTCTTCCCAATCGCGATTGAGATTCCAGTCGTCCGTGACATCATGATCATCAAAGATCATCGCAACTGGCAAATGCGCAAAGAGCCTGCGGACTTGGCTCAGGCCTGAGACAAACTCCTTCAGGATTTCCTGCTCTGTCTCATAAAGCTCTGTTTCTTCAGGTGTTAGACCCTCAGGTTTATCTGTCTCAACCAGATCCCAAGCAGCGGGAGACCAGACAAGCAGATACATTGCCAAAAATTCAGCAAGTGTAATCAGATGGTTGTGAGCATGGTCTGCCGTAAAAATCGGCTTCTCTACCCCGCCAAACAAGACAACCCAGAGCTTCCGGTTCTTCTCCAGATTAGGCAGAAACTTTTCACGCCGATAGTAGGTATCACCATGGCTATACAGATCTGATGCAACGTCGGGGATCTTGCTTTCCAAGCCACTCAACTGCTCTTCTGAAATGCCAAGCTTTTCGATGAGCGAATGGATTGCTCGCAGCATTGGGCCAGCAACGTCATCAGAGTAAATCTGGTCACCGCTCATCACCAATGCAGCGGGCCAATTTTCCTGATCGATCTTGGTCCCACCATTCGATGCAATATGCTTTGCCAGAAACTGGTCCGCAGCAACCAAACCATCACCAGACTCGTGATGTGGCTTGCGGCAAGAGCCGTGCAGAAGCGAAGACACTTTGGAGCTGAGAAGGAAGCCGGGAAGCGATTGACCTTCATAACAAAGATCAGGTGCCCAAGCCGTTTGATCTTGCCAGCCTGCTGCCTCATCATCTGCCATGCGCAAAGATAGGCGATAGTCGACCCAGACATCCTGTGGCAGCGGCTGATGGAGCGGAAGATCGATCAACAGGTAATGGAGGTGCGTGCCTGCTGAAATCAGGTTCACCTCTGCCTGCTTTTTGGAAAGCTCATAGGTTTGCGGATCACCGCCTTGGGGCAGGAGCTCCAGCTTTACATCTGCCGGTGCGCGGACAGCGAGCCAGAAGGTTAAACGGGTGGTTTCTAATCGCCGCAGAATAGGGCCGACAAGAACAGACGGGAGAGAAGAGGTTTCAGGCATTCGTTGATATTATTAGTTGCGATATCCAGAAGTGAAATTCGTAGATGAGAGATAGGTGCGCAAACCTCAAAATCCAATAAGGGCCAACAACTCCTCTCTCACCAAAGCCAAACTACAGAAGATTTCTGAACCTCACCTGAACCGAACCTGCCTTGACAGGCCCTTCTAATAGGTCTAGCAAAAACACGTATGCAGGGGAGTCTCACCTAGGAGACTGAGAGGCTGACAGAGCGCAAACTCGGCGACGCGACCCTTTGAACCTGACCCAGTTGATACTGGCGTAGGAAGCACGGGTCGCGCGGCCTGTTATCAGGGGTATTGTATCCACCGCGATCCACTCAGCAGGAGATCTTCCTGCCGTTTCCCAGCCAAAACTCATCTGGTGTCTTTCGAGTTATGAACTTGAGGAGCACCATTATGACTAGCCCAAAGCCATCCATCACCACAGGCTCCTTGCCTGCATCACGCAAGATCTACGTGAATGGCAATCTGCATGAAGACGTGCGTGTCCCGATGCGCGAAATCAGCGTCCATCCAACAGCAGGCGAACCACCGTTGCCAATCTATGACAGCTCCGGCCCCTACACTGATCCTGCTGTCACAACCAGTATTTCCGAAGGTCTGCCAACAGTACGGCGCAAGTGGATCAAGGCTCGCGGAGATGTGGAAGTTTATGAAGGTCGTGAGATCAAACCAGAAGACAACGGTTTCGCGCAGGGTGAGCGGTTGGTTGCCGAATTTCCGGTGAAGCCGCAGCCGCTGCGTGGCAAGGACGGCAAGGCTGTGACACAGCTGGCTTATGCCCGCGCAGGCATCATCACGCCGGAGATGGAGTTTGTTGCTATCCGCGAGAACCAGATGCGGGAAGCGGCCTCAGAAGAGCGGTCCGGCAATGACTGGGGCGCGAGCATTCCTGATTACGTGACGCCGGAGTTTGTTCGGGACGAAGTAGCGGCAGGTCGTGCAATTATCCCCTCCAACATCAATCACCCAGAGAGCGAGCCGATGATCATTGGCCGAAACTTTCTGGTCAAGATCAACGCCAATATGGGCACGTCCGCTGTCACCTCCTCCATGGAGGAAGAGGTAGACAAGATGGTCTGGGCGATCCGTTGGGGAGCGGATACGGTTATGGACCTCTCAACTGGTCGGAACATTCACAACACTCGCGAGTGGATCATCCGCAATAGCCCGGTGCCGATTGGCACGGTTCCGCTTTATCAGGCACTGGAGAAGGTGAATGGCATTGCTGAAGACCTGACTTGGGAGATCTTCCGTGACACGCTGATCGAGCAGGCTGAGCAAGGGGTTGATTACTTCACCATTCATGCCGGCGTACGTCTGCACATGGTGCCGATGACTGTGAACCGCGTAACTGGCATTGTTTCTCGTGGCGGCTCCATCATGGCCAAGTGGTGTCTCCATCATCACAAGGAAAGCTTCCTTTATGAGCATTTTGCGGAGATCTGCGATATCTGCCGCCAGTATGATGTGGCCTTCTCCCTTGGTGATGGTTTACGTCCAGGTTCCATTGCGGATGCCAATGATGAAGCACAGTTTGCAGAACTGGAAACGCTTGGCGAGCTGACCAAGATCGCTTGGGCCAAGGATTGTCAGGTGATGATTGAAGGTCCGGGCCATGTGGCCATGCATAAGATCAAGGAGAACATGGATAAGCAGCTGGAATGCTGTCATGAAGCTCCGTTCTACACGCTTGGCCCTCTCACCACTGACATTGCTCCTGGTTATGACCACATCACTTCCGGCATCGGCGCCGCGATGATTGGTTGGTTTGGCTGTGCCATGCTTTGCTATGTGACGCCTAAGGAGCATCTGGGGTTGCCGGATCGGGATGACGTGAAGACTGGCGTAATCACCTACAAGATTGCAGCTCATGCTGCTGATTTGGCCAAGGGATTGCCGGGTGCTCAGCGACGGGATGATGCCTTGTCTCGTGCGCGCTTTGAGTTCCGTTGGGAGGATCAGTTCAACCTATCCCTCGACCCGGAAACAGCGCGCAACTTCCATGATGAAACATTACCGAAAGACGCGCACAAGGTGGCGCATTTCTGTTCCATGTGCGGACCTAAATTCTGCTCCATGCGGATCTCTCATGACATCCGCGCAGAAGCTCAAAAGGAAGGCATGGAAGCGATGGCGGCCAAGTTCCGTGAAGGTGGTGAGCTTTACCTTCCATTGGCGGAGGCAGAGCAGTGATTACGATTGCAGGAGCTGGCCTTGCGGGGCTGGCTTCCGCCTATGAACTGGCAAAGCGTGGTGGATCTGTCACCATCTTCGAGAGGGCAGAACAACCCGGAGAAAACAGCGTTGCCCGGTTCGCAGGTGGTATGCTGGCCCCTTTTTGTGAACGAGAAAATGCGGAAGAGAATGTCATCACACTTGGATGCACCGCGGCTGATTGGTGGGCTCAGGTCACACCAGTTACACGGCATGGAACGCTTGTGATGGCACCGCCCCGAGATCAGGCAGAACTGACACGGTTTGCACGTCGGACATCTCATTTTGATGAAGTTGATGGGCAGATAATCGCTCAGCTTGAACCTGCTTTGAAAGGTCGGTTTGAGCGAGGGCTTTTCTTCAAAGAAGAGGCGCATCTTGATCCAAGGCAGGCGCTTGTTGATCTGACAAAGGCAGTTGAAGAGCTTGGCGTGGAGATCCGCTATGGCACTGACGCACCTTCGCGGGTTGATCTCAACTGCACGGCGATGGCAGCTGGTCTGCCTGACTTGCGGGCTGTTCGTGGTGAGATGGCTGTTTTGCATTGCCCGGAGGTTGAGCTGTCTCGTGTCATCCGTCTCTTGCATCCGCGTATGCCGCTTTATCTGGTGCCGCGTTCTGATGGCCTCTTCATGATTGGGGGGACGATGGTTGAGAGTAACTCAGACCGGCCGCCTACACTCAGATCTCTCACCGAGATGATGAGCGCGGCCTTCGCAATTCATCCTGCCTTTGCAGAGGCAAGCGTGGTGGAGATTGGAGCAGGTTTACGGCCTGCGTTCCCTGACAACCTTCCTTGCCTTGTTGAGAACGATGGTGTGCTTCACCTCAACGGGCTTTATCGCCATGGCTTTTTGCTGGCTCCGGCAATGGCACAGCAAGCAGCGGAGCAGCTTTTATCGGAGACATGCAAATGAAGATCATCGTGAATGCAGAACCGCGCGAGGTTGCTGGCAAAACTTTGGCTGATGCTCTTACCGATCTGGAGTTTACCAGCCCAGCGATCGCAGCAGCCCTGAATGGTAACTTCGTACCGCGTGAGGACTATCCAGAAACGCCACTTTCAGATGGCGACAAGCTGGAAGTTCTGGCTCCAATGCAGGGAGGTTGAGATGCAGATCTACGGAACAGAAATCAACTCCCGCCTGCTTCTTGGCACAGCGCAATACCCTTCACCTGCCGTGTTGAAGAAGGCAATTAAGGCCAGTCAGGCAGAGATCATTACTGTCTCCTTGCGGCGAGAAACTGCGGATGGATCTGGAGCTGGGTTCTGGGAGCTACTCAAGGATTGCGGTCGCAAAATCCTGCCAAACACCGCCGGATGCCATAGCGTGCGAGAGGCTGTCACGACTGCGCAGATGGCGCGGGAGTTGTTTGGAACCGATTGGATCAAGCTGGAAGTCATCGGCAACGCAGATAGTTTGCAGCCCGATGTATTTGGGCTTGTCGAGGCTACAAAAATCCTGAGTGCAGATGGTTTCAAAGTGTTCCCGTACACCACAGATGATCTGGTGGTTGGAGAAAAGCTGTTGGAAGTTGGTTGCGAGCTGCTGATGCCTTGGGGGGCACCGATTGGATCTGGTCAGGGCCTGCGGAATCCAGATGCTTTGCGGGCGATGCGAGCGCACTTTCCAGATATTCCGCTGATCGTCGATGCCGGGATTGGTCGTCCATCTGATGCAACGCATGCCATGGAGCTGGGTATGGATGCTGTCTTGCTCAACACTGCTGTCGCAAAAGCGGGAGATCCAGCATTGATGGCGAAAGCGATGGCGCAAGCGATTGAAGCAGGTCGGCTTGGGTATGCCGCCGATCCAATGGAACCGAGGGATATGGCGGTTCCCTCAACCCCAATCCTTGGCATGGCGGAGTTGATCTGATGGAACGGTTTTACTTGATTACCGGGGACGTAGACTGGATTGAGAAACTGGTGCCTCATGGCGTAAAGCTTGTGCAACTGAGGATTAAAGATCAGCCAGAAGCTGAGATTCGTCGGCAAGTCATCAAAGCCCGAGATTTCTGTAAAGCCCATTGTGCCCAGTTGATCATTAATGATTACTGGGAGCTGGCGTTGGAACTGGGCTGTGACTTCATTCACCTTGGCCAAGAGGACATGGATACCGCAGACTTTACCGCTCTTCGAAAAGCGGGCATTCGCTTTGGTCTTTCTACCCATGATGAGGCCGAACTTGATCGAGCCCTCTCTCATAATCCTGAATATGTGGCACTGGGGCCAGTCTATCCAACCAAGCTGAAGAAAATGAAGTGGGCGCCTCAGGGATTGGATCGCATCCGTCGTTGGAAGCAGATGGTTGGAGAAACACCTCTCGTAGCTATCGGAGGACTAACACCGGAGCGGCTTGCTGGCGTGTTCGAAGCTGGGGCAGATAGTGCTGCTGTGGTGACAGATATCCTGCAAGCCCCAGATCCGGTTGCCAGAACACAGGAGTGGGCGGAGGCCTGTAGGTTATGACCCGCTATGATCGTCAGATGATTTTACCGGAGGTCGATACAGAAGGTCAGGACCGGCTACGCGCTTCGCATGTGCTGGTGGTTGGAGCTGGAGGGCTGGGGTGTCCAGTCCTGCAGTATCTTGCTGGTGCCGGGGTTGGCATCATCACGATTGTTGATCCTGATGTGGTTGAGGAGAGCAATCTGCATCGCCAGCCGCTGTATTCTCTAGCCAATGTCGGAGAGGGCAAAGCGTATGCGGCTGCGGCTCGTTTGCATGGCTACAATCCAGAGGTAGAGCTGCACTCACGCAACCTTGCGCTGGAGCCAGGAAATGTTTCTGAGTTGGTTGGTCAGGCAGATATCATTGTAGATGCGGCTGACACCTTCGCAGCGTCCTACACACTTTCTGACGAATGCACTCAGCAAGACAAACCGCTCATCTCGGCATCTGCATTGGGAACCAATGGGTACCTTGGTGGATTTTGTGGCGGTGTGCCTTCGCTGAGGGCGGTCTTTCCTGCTCCGCCTACCAACACTGCAAACTGCTCAAGTGCAGGTGTGCTTGGGCCAGCAGTTGGAAGCATTGGTGCCATGCAGGCGCAGATGGTTCTGGCGGTGTTGTTGGGTTTTTCACCGAACCCAATGGGCCGCCTCGTCACAATCGATCTTAAGAGCTTTGAGTTCGGTGGGTTCTCATTTCTCAACGCGAAGGAACCAGAGTGGCATGCTCCGTTTATCTCAACAGAAGGCTTGCACTCTGATGATCTGGTGATTGAGCTGAGAGACAGCATTGAAGCACCCGAGCCCGTTTGTCCAAGTGCCCAGCGTGTTCTTCCAGAAGAGCTCACCAACTACGACTTCGACGGCACCCAGCGCATCGTGCTTTGTTGCCGGACTGGTTTGCGGGCATGGCGAGGGGCTCAAGCGCTTTCAGAGCGAGGGTTTAAAAACATCGCTCTGATTGCTGATAGCAGGAGCTAATTTTGTGCCTGCTGCTTTTCGAGATTGCACGTGTCAGCGCCACGCTCGATCAAGTCAGGCACAAACAGCTTCTGGAGATTTTTAGGATCCTCACCGCCAATTAAGTCCAGCATGAACTGGCCCAGCGTTTCGCTTGGCTTCGATATCGGGAGATAACAAGTTGTAATTGGTGGTGAGAAATACTGCGACACATTCAGGTCATCCGTTGCAATCACGACCGCATCGCGGCCATGTTCCATACCACGCACCTGAAATCCTGAAAGAACACCCATTGCCGTCGCTTCATTGGCGCAAATGTAAGCGGTTGGAGGCTCTTCAAACATAGACATCTCAAAGAGTTGCTCGCGGCCAAATGCAGGTGTCAGGCGGCCATAAGCAATCAGAGATGGATCGAAACTCAGTCCTGCACGAGACAAAGATGCTGTGTAAGCTTCCACTCGGTTTTGCGTGTAGTTCAGCTCTTCTCTGGCGTTGATCATTGCAATCCGGCGATGGCCTTTGGAGAGCAGGCGATCCACGCAGATCGTGACGATGCGGCGGTTGTCCGTATCCACATAGGCATGAGGTGCGCTGGCATCGCTAGTGCCATAGGTGACAAACGGGAACTCCTGCTCTTGCATGAAGCTGATGCGGGGATCGTTTACGCGTGTTCCGGAGATGATAATGCCATCGGCCTTCTTATTCTGGACGATACGCTTTATGACTTCGAAGCTCTCATCAAAACTGGCTACCTGATACTGTACAACACGATAGGGCGTATGAGCGATTGCTCGGGAGATGCCGCTGATCAATTGCGTGTAGCCTACCCCTGCCCATTCATCATCATCCGGTGATGCAATGACCGTCACCATGGCGATCTGATAGGTCTTGCCAGTGCGCAGTTGAACACCGCTTATATTCAGCTCATAACCCAGCTCTTTTGCAGCTTGCAGAACCTTGTCACGGGTACGCGGGCGCACCTGGGGAGAAGCATTGAGCGCTTTTGAAACAGTGGCTGTTGAGAGCCCTGTTTCTTTCGCAATTGTTTTGATCGTTGGTCTTTGCGCCATTGGATACTCAAGCTGGGGTCAGTTGTGCCTTTGACAGCACATCCTGAAAACGAAGATAGACAGCGGATGTCCAAGCGAATGCTTTGTCGCGTAGACCGTCTCCAGTCAAGGCATCAAAGTTTTCTGCCATTCCTGAAGCCTCGCAAGTTCTCATAAACCGCTTTGCCAGTTCATGCGCCAGTCGGATCTCACCTTGCTGACATAAACCATCGAAGATCAGCAGTGTGGTAGGCGCCCATATGGGGCCACGCCAATATCCATCTGCTTCATAGTAAGTGCTCTGTGGGTGTTCTGTAGCAGGTCCCCATTCAGTGAGGAAGCCTAGGGAATTGAACCTTTCGAGCAGTTTCTCTGCAATCTCTCTTGGCAGATCACTGCCGAGCAACAGCGGCATAAACTGGGCAAGGCTGGTATCCGGAAGGGTCAGCTCTGGTTGCGCTGATTTGCGGAACTCAAAGGTTTTGCCATTCCAGAGTTGCTTGATCATCAGATCCCTGAGGTCCGTGCTTATCTGATCAAACTTACTGGCAACCTCTGGTGCTTCGGCTTTTCTGTAGAGCTGCGCGATACACTTTGCAGTAAGGCAGAGGAATGTGGGCAAGTCTGGCCCTACCACAGGTCCACCATGATCAAAGAAGCTGGCATTGTCCCAGCCGCTATCATTGCCGTGAAAGTAACTTGGAAGCTCCTGCGGGATTGCGCGTGTGTGCGTGAGCCAGTAGCTGAGTTGATGCTCCATTTTCTCGCGCAGATAGACGATTTGATCAGGCGTGAAACTGCCTCGATAGGTTTCAAGAATATGGGAGACGGCCCAGCCATGGACAGGGGGCTTTGTGAATGCGAATGAGGCTCCAGCATCATGCACAAAGTCTGGCAGCAAACCACTCTCGTCTTGCCACTCATAAATGACCGCGAACTGGCTGAACGCCAGCTCAGGATTGATGCCAGCAAGACCTATGGCAGAAAAGGCGTTGTCCCAGCTCCAGATGTTGATCATGTGGTTCTTGGACATGTACGTGGCTGGATGTGTCAAGGCACCCTCCGCCGGGACTGTGTTTGCCCATAGAAGGTACGTGGCTAACTTCTCCGCTTCGCTCTGATGTTGCTTTCCATGCCATTCGTCGAAGGCTCGCTGAGATGCTGCTTGGACATCCTCAAACGAAGTCTTCGCAACAGCCGGGCAAAGGCGACGGTGAAGGAATATTCCGCCTTCAAACTGCTCTCCTGAGAAGGTCAAGGCAACGTTGTCTGCGTGGTCACGCCGCCAGTTGCCTTCAACTATGGCGTCGCCTTTTGAGGTGAAGGGAGTCAAGCGCAGGTTTTCTCCTGCTGCGACAATGCATTGCTCACCACCTGGGTGTTGGAAAGCGTAGTCGTACCGAGAGCCTTCAAGCGCAAATCGAACCGAGGCTCCCTGCCCTTTTAAGTGGAGCACTTCTCCATCTCCGATACAGAAGCTAATGTCTCCTCTTTTCTGCTCATCAGCAAACAATTCAACATCCAGCCGATATGGAGATAGAGAGAACCGAGGTGTCAGTTCTAAACCATCCTCGCTTAAGAACTCCAGCTTGCACAAACGACCCAGGCTGGGTCGCTCATCTCCGCCTGCCACGTAGCGCAGGTAGCATTGTTGCTCACCACCATGCCCACGCACCATGGAGAGCGTTGTGAAGCGTTGGTGGCGAGAAAAGGGTACTCGGGTAAAGTCAAATAGCGTCATACATTATCCCTTTACCGAGGAGCCAATTGAACCATCCATGATGTAGCGCTGTGCAAAGAAGAACAGGATCAACGGCGGAATGCAGAGGACGACCGTAATTGCCGCAATCGAGGTGATGTCTGTTTCGTGCAGGCCCTTGAACATGGAAAGGCCCAGCGTCAGCGTGTATTTGGACTGATCGTTTAGATAGATCAGTGGGCCCAGATAGTCGTTCCATGCGTTCATGAAATGGAAGGTGCCAACAAGCACGAGCGCTGGCATCATCAATGGCAAGTGGATACGCCAGTAGATCTGCCAGGAGTTCGCCCCATCCATGCGCGCGGCTTCATCAATCTCAATGGGTACAGTCATGATGTATTGGCGCAGCAAGAATACGAAGAATGCATCAGCAAAGTAGGCTGGCACGATCAGTGGTTTAAGCGTGTTGATCCAGCCAAGCATGTTGAACTCCATGTAGAGCGGGATCATTTTCACATCCCACGGGATCATCATGGTTGAGAGCAACAGGACGAAGATGGCATCACGGCCCTTGAACTGAAAACGTGCAAAGCCGAAAGCAACCAGTGAGCAAGAAAACAGCTGCCCGATGGTCGAGAGAACCACCACGATCACTGAGTTTTTGAGATAAACATCAAAAGGTTGTTTGAACCATGCAGTAATGAAGTTCTCCCACATAACCTCGTTTGGCCAGAAGACAGGCGGAAACTGGTAGAGTTCTCCGATGCTTTTTACTGCGGTGATGAAGGTCCAGTAAAACGGGATGATGAACATCGCAGAGAGGAAAAGCAGCGCACCATATGTGAGAGCTCTAATCATCGTTGGCCTCCGTCTTTTTCATCTCGCCCTCGTAATAGACCCATGCAGAAGATGACTTCAGAACCATCATGGACAGAGCAAGGATGATCAGGAACATGACCCAGGAGTTGGCAGCGGCAAATCCCATCTCGAAGTATTTGAATGCATTGTCATAGATGTACATGGCGAAGAAGTAGGTACTTTCCAGTGGCCCACCACCAGTCAGCAGCAATGCAATTGTCAGCTGCTGGAAGGCTGAGATGATCGACGTGATCACCGTAAAGAGCAGCATGGGTGAAAGCATAGGGATGGTGATGTAAACCAGCCTCGCCCATGCAGGCACGCCGGAAATCTTGGCAGCCTCATACAGCTCTTTCGGGATGGATTGCAGGCCCGTCAGCAAGATGAGCATGGTTCCGCCAAGCCCCCAGAGGGACGCAATCACGATTGCCAACAATGACCAGTTTGGGTCACCCAGCCAGTTTGGGCCTTCAATGCCCGCGAGGCCGAGCAGGAAGTTCAAAATGCCGTACTCGTGGCTATAGATCCACGCCCAGATGGTGACGAGCGCGACACCGGAGATCACTGAAGGCAGGTAAAAGATTGTTCTGAAAAAGCCTGTCCCGATGACTTTCTGATTAAGCAGAACGGCAAGGAGCAAGCCGAGGATCACGTTGAATGGCACAAAGAACAGGCCGAACTTCACTGTGATCCAAAGACTGTCCCAGAACAATGGGTCTTCAGTCAGCATGATCTGGTAGTTTTGCAGTCCAACGAACGTCCGCTCCCCCACCACAGGCCAGTCATAAAAGCTCATGATGAATGAAAAGATGAGCGGCCCAAGGGTGAAGAACAGGAAACCCAGAATCCAGGGAGAGATGAATAGATATGGCGTTAGCTTTTCGATGAAGCGATGCCGCTCCTCAGCAACTTCATCCTGCACGACCAGAGTAGTCATCTCTCCCTCCCCCAACATTCTTATTTCAGGTGACGCTTGGAACGCGCAACCGCACTATCCAAATGCTTCTTAGCGTTGCCTTTTTCGATCATTGTCGCTTCAATCGCACGCTCAAGATTGGTCTGGATCTTGCCCCAGTTCTTATGCTTGAGGAACGCGTTGGACTCGCGATCTGACAGCGCCAGCATTTCGAAAAATGGCTTGAAAATTGGGTCAGATGTGAGCTCCATCTCCTCAGCAACACTCGTGCGGATCGGCAGGTCGTTCTCACGCAGTTTTACAGCCTCTGGAGAGGCAAAGAACTTTACGAACTTCCAAGCAAGTTCTGGATTCTTGGTCGCTTTTGCAATCGACATAGCGGATGCGCCGATGGACGAATGAACTGGCTTATCTCCAAATGCTGGCAGCATCGCCACGCCATAGTTGATGCCTGCTTTATCGATACCGCCTTTGGACCACATCGCACTCTGGAACATTGCCAGTTTGCTGCCTTTGAACAGTGCGGAACCGGAGGTATTATCGCCAATACCGAGAACCGTAGCTTCCTCGTTCTTCGCCATCTCTGCAAACATGGTCAGTACTTCAACAGCCTCAGGACTGTTCATGTATCCGTCAACGGTACTTCCATCTTCGGCGATAAACCGCGTGCCGTTGGACCAGAAGAACTGCTCGTAGTCATAAGGATCCGGCTTGGCTTCCACTGCGAAGCCGTAGGTTTTGCTGGCTTTATCACGGAACTTGGCGGCTTTTGCGCGAAGGTCCGTCCATGTCCAGCCTGCTTCCGGCTCAGCAACACCGGCTGCAGCAAACATATCCTTGTTGTAGTAGACCACATGAGTGGTGAAGCCTGCCGGAATACCGTAGGCCTTGCCTTCCACACGGGTGATGTTGATCAGGCCTGCCGGGATATCTTCAAGGTCCATCTCCTCAGCATCGCGCGCCATCAACTCATCGAGAGGCATCAGGGACGAGTAGTATTTGGGGTAGTTCCACATGTACATGACATCGGGCGGGTTTCCGGCACCGAATGCGGCGATCAGCTTTTTATCATAGCCGTCACCATAGGATTCCACCTGCACTTTTACACCGGGGTTGGCCGCTTCAAACCGCTTGGAGATTTCCTGCAGAATGCCAAGGTTCTCGCTGCTGTTCCATGTTGCAAACCGGAGCACCTCTTCTGCAGATACAGCACTGGCTCCTCCCAAAGCCATCGAGGCAACTGCCGTCACCATCGCCAGTTGTTTCAGATGCTTTTTCATTCCTCTCCTCCTTCTATGCAATGCAAAGTGCTGCGGTTTCCTGACGTTCAATCAGTGAACGTGTTTCCCCATCCAACTGACGCGGATAGGCCTCCCCCTCAGGATTGAAAAGATGGCAGTGCTCTGCTGGAAATTTGAGATGGACTCTGTCGCCCATGTTGACCGGATGCGTTCCCCTCGTGACAACCGTAAGCCCCTGCCCGGTATCTAATCGAACGTGAACCTGGCTTTCTGTTCCCAATCGCTCAACCAATTCCACATTGCCGCTCATATGGGCTTCTGCTTCCTCAACCAGCTCCACATTTTCCGGACGAATGCCGAATGTGTGGAGCTGGCCGGGAATGTGTTGCACGGGAGCACTTAGCTGAAACGGAATAGATCCAGACATGCTTTCAGAGGTGAGCGCAATGCTCATCTCATTGATCGCACTGGCGTTTACTTTCATCATGTTCATCTTGGGCGAACCGATGAAACCGGCAACAAACAGGTTTTGTGGGGCATAAAACAGCTCAAGCGGAGTGCCAAACTGTGCGACAACGCCTTTGCTGAGAACAACCACGCGACTGGAGAGCGTCATGGCCTCAACCTGATCATGCGTGACGTAGATCATCGTCGCACCAAGTCGACGGTGCAGGTTGGCAAGCTCCACGCGCATGCTGACACGCAGGCCAGCATCGAGATTGGAGAGTGGCTCATCCAGCAAGAACAGCTTGGGATCACGTACGATTGCACGCCCAATAGCAACACGCTGTCGCTGGCCGCCCGAGAGCTGCTTGGGACGGCGCTTCAGTAAATCCGAGATTTGCAGGATGCGAGCTGCGGTTTGAACGCGTTCTTCGATCTCTGCTTTGGGTACGCCGTTTAAAGACAGACCGAAAGAAAGGTTTTTGTAGACGTTCATATGCGGATAGAGCGCATAGTTTTGAAAAACCATCGCAATATCCCGCTTGGCAGGAGGCAGTTGCGTGATGTTTCGCTCTCCCAACCACACTGATCCGCCGGAAACTTCCTCCAGACCAGCAATGGACCGCAGCAGTGTGGTCTTTCCGCAGCCAGACGGGCCGAGGAAACTCACGAACTCGCCATCACGGATGTCCAGATCAATCCCGGTCAACACCTGCGTTGTGCCGAAGCTCTTATAAAGCTGTTTGATATTCACCCCTGCCATGGATCTCCCCCCGAAGCTGAGCAAGGTCACTCAAAATATAAACGTTTAATTTTATATGTAAAGCTACTTATGTTTTGATCGCCTTACTCACCCATCTGGTTCATCCAACCAGATCACCACGCCAAACGGTGGTATCTGCTCTCCTCCCACAAACGTCTTAACTGAGCTTCCAAGCTCGATCTTTCTGACTTCACTGGTGAAATTGAACGCAAACTTAAGATGCCCACGCTGTGTGATGCGCAAGCCCTCCTGCGCCCCGGCGTGAGGCTCCACACCAGCCCATTTCACCAGATACTCAGCGAGCCTTTTCTGAAACGCACCATCAAAATGCGCGGCGGCATAGATGCATTTCGCGTTACCAACCAAAGCCGGTTGGCCGTCGCGATAATCAGACTGAAAGTTGGCCAAAACAGTCTCTGAACTCTTCACACTTTCACGCCAGTTGGTAACTTCACCCCAATGGCCATCAAAGAAGATCTGATCCTGATTGTAAGGTGGAAGGGACTCCACACGCACCACATCCAGATCGATGAGAGTTTTGAAGCTCCCAGGCGGCAGAGGCTCAGCCACGTGCATATGTTTTGTTTTACTGCCCGTTCTTGGCCCCAGATAAACTCTGGCTTCAGCCTCCTTCAGGCGCGACGCAAACTCGGGATCATCGATGATCACGTCAGGCAGGATGATCAGTTTATATCCCGCGAGATCAGAGTGCGAGCCAATGATATCAACATCAACGCCGATCTGAGAAAACGATGCGTACCATTCCATCGCCACTTTCGCACTGGAGTAATCAGCTCCCTGAGGCAAAGTATGAGCTGCCCAACGAGACGTATAATCCAGCACAAGGGCAACCTGTGCCTTTTGTCTGGCTCCTGTCTCAGGCAGTGATGCGCATTCTTTTGCAACCTGAGCCACTTCCCAAAACGCTTGATCAGGTTCATTATTGGGCAACAATAGACCTGTATGGAACTGCTCCTGCGCGAACTTAGATTGGCGCCAGCGGAAGTAACAAACAACATCAATGCCATGAGCATAGGCCAGCCATGTCCAGAGGCGGATCATGCCATCCTGCGGCGATTGATTGTGTTTTGCCCAGTTCACCGGCCCCGGCTGCTGCTCCATTACCCAGGCTTTTCCTTTGCCCACATGGCGATAAAGATCATGATTGAAAGCCGGTTGATCTGGTAGCCCTACCCTCAAAAGACGTGCTTTTTCAGCATCATCCTTAAGTGCGTTGACGAGTGCGCCCATGGGGTAACTATCCCAGGATGCGAAGTCGATATCATTGCCAACAGCATAGTGATCGTAGTCGGTGTTGTGCCCCATGAAGTTATGGGTAATCGGAACATTGCCGACATGCTTTCGCAGCACATCCACCTGAGTACGATTGAACTTCACCACCTGATCAGAAGAGAAGCGATAGAAGTCTAGCAGATGGGTTGGGCTCGGCTCTTCAACGAGATTATTGGGTAACTCCACCTGCTCAAATGAGGTGTAACGCATACCCCAGAAGCACGTTCCCCAAGCTTCATTCAGGGCTTCGATCGAGCCATACTGCTGCTTGAGCCAGCAATTGAAAGCCTGTTTTGCTGCGGGCGAATAGCTATAGATCGTGTCGTGGTCGCCGTATTCATTATCAATCTGCCAGGCTTTGACAAACTGGTTCTTGCTATATCTCTTAGCGAAAGCTTCTGCGATTTTTGCCGCGTACTCAAGGTAGACCGGGCTGGAAAAACAGTAATGACGCCGTGCACCAAACTTGCGTGTCACTCCGTTTTCGTCAACCGGCAGAATTTCAGGATGCTTATCAATCAACCATCTGGGAGGCGCTGCTGTTGGTGTGCACATAACAACCTGCAAACCCGCTTCGCCGAGGATGTTGACGGCTTTATCCAACCACGCCCAGTCAAACACACCCTCTTCCCGCTCGACAAGAGCCCATGAGAACTCCGCAACGCGCACCCATGTGAGTCCCAACTCAACCATCCTACGCGCATCATCCGCCCATAGCTCCTCTGGCCATTGCTCCGGATAATAGCAAGTCCCCAACTCCAACATCCAACACGCCCCAACTCATTCACCTGCCACTCGCTGAGTGACCTCGTGAGAATCACCCAACGCCTGAGATATATCAGAAATTCAAATGAAATATAAACGTTTAATTTTTGAATTGAGGAAAGTGTAGACTTAGAGGTGCAACACCGCTTGGGTGTTGTTTACGGGCAGAGACCATCTCCGCCCGTAAATCTCCAATTTTAAAATGTCTTAGAGTACTGCAAGAAGAAGCGGCGGCCTTCTGCTAGGACGTTGCGGTTGCGGCCGGAGCTTGCGGTGACGTTGTTTTGCTTGGTGTCGAACACATTTTCTACGCCAAGTTTTATGGTCCCAAAGTCAGCATCGTACTTTGCGCCAGCATTGACGGTGAAGGTTTGTTTGAGTTTCAAATCTTCAGAATTTGGGTTGCCATCGTCGACGTCTCGGCCAGAGCCGTATATTGCCTCACCATGAAAGCTTAAACCGTTGTCGAAGCGGTAATCGGAGTACAGTGTTGCCTGGAAGGGAGAGCCAATACGGTTGTTTGGCAAGGCATCATCAAGATCACCGTCCTCATCATAGTCATAGATACCTTCCTTATAAGAAAGGATCATTCCGAGGCTCCAATAGCTGTTAATCTCAGCTGTTGTGTTTAACTCAGCGCCCCAAATACGTTCTTTTCTCTGTCTAAGCGCGCTCGCAGCAGGATTGAAGGTCAGTCCTTTGTCAGTCGTTGAAAGAAACACTGAGGTTGCAACTGACACTTTACCATTGTTAAAGCGACCTCCAACCTCATAGTTGTTCACAATCGCTGCTTCTGGTTTCAGATCAGAAAAATCAAACTCTGTTCGAGCTGGATTTGTATCATCAAAAGAACGACGGGTGAAACCACCGACATCAGGAACAGAGAAACCTTGAGAGAAGCCAGCGAAAAGATCGAAATCATCGGTGAGATGCATTACACCTCCCAGATTAAACACTGTTGCATCATAAACGGTATCACCGCCTTTGACATATGCTTCAGCCACGTTAATCAAAGCGCCCCGGTAATAATATGTTCCAGAAGGACGTGTATAATCACCAACGCTCAGATCGTAACGCTGATAGCGCAATCCACCGCGTAACTCGAACATTTCGCCTACAGGCACTTTCAACTGGCCGAAAACAGCAAATGAGTTCTGTTCCATCGGACCCATAATGTCCCGACCGTTCGGCAGCTTCTGCGTTACGTCCTCATATGTAAAGTCACCGCCGTAGCTGAACTCCAAGCCCTCGTAGAAGTCACTGAGATCACGATCAAATGTTGTGCGAATCCCGACCTGCTTCATGAACACGGAGTTTTGTGAACGATCGGGATCCGGGCTATATGTAAACGGGTTAGCGGCACTCAAGGGTACCAATGCAGAACGACGTTCTGTGTCATTATAGAAGAGCTCGACATTTGCATCACCGAGGAAACCTACATCATAGATGTTCACCGTCGCCGTAAGATTTTTTGCATCTTCCATCGGGCTTAAGCCCATGTATGGCGCACTAGTGTCCTGAGATACAGGATCTGATGTAAAGTCAGAATAAAACTCGATATCCTGCTCCATCTTCAACACGTTGGCATAGATGGAAACATCAAAACGGTCAGCTTCAAAACCAACACGGCCAGAGATGTTGTATTGCTCAATCCCTGAGCCACCGCCCTGCCCCGTTGCAGGGTCTTCAGGAATACGCGTTCCATCTCCAGCAAACAGGTCACCCGTGTTTTTGAACTGGCCGTTCAATTGAATGCTTTTGCCATCTTTCCGATATCCAGCCTCAGCACTTGTAAGCACATGTGCACTGTCTTTGATGTCACGCTCACTCGCCGAGATCGTTGTCGAGAAAGAGCCGCTGAAGCCTTCCTTGTCTGCACCTTTGGTGATCACATTGATGACACCACCAGTCCCGCCATCACCATAAACAGCGCTTGCACCATTAATGATCTCGATACGCTCAATGCTGTCTGCATCAATCAGGCTGAGAACACGGTTTACTTTGCGAAGAGAAGAGGTGCGCGGACTGCCATTCACCAACACCTGCAATGATCGCCCTCGGAAGGTCTCTCCCAACCCGCTCAGTGTATCATTGCTGACGTTCAGGCCCGGAATGTAGCGTCCTAAAGCCGTGGTGATATCACCATTCGCCGCAACCATTTGCTGCAGTTCCTCACCGGAGATCACCTGCACGGTACCCGGAATAGAAGAAATGGACTCCTCGGTGCGGCTGGCGGTTACGACGACGGTGAGGTCGGTGTCGTCTTCGATGGCCTCTTGTGCGGTTGCGGTGGATGCTGTTTGAAACATTGCTAATGGCGCGACGGTACATAGCAGCACCCGCGCGAGGGAACCTTTGTTCCCCATTGCGACGCTTTTCATTTTGCCCCCTAAGTATTTACGGTAGATGTAGTTGAGAGTTCAGCACCTTCGGCAATTTGTTGCCCCTTGCCGATGGATGCTTTTTTGAAGAAGTGCATGCTGGCCAGAATGCCTGCGACAGAGCAGACTGTGGCGAGCGAGAAGAGAATGCCGTAGCCGGAATGCTGAGCGATCATGCCCGCGGCAACACTGCCCAACATGTAAACGAGCAGGTTTGCGCAGCTTAGGATGGTGAAGTCCGTTCCAGCCTGTTTGAGTGAGCTGACCCGCATGAAGGCGCTGTAGAGGCCGACGATTTCCATGTAGCGGATAAAGGTGTTGGCCGCTGACAGGCCAACCAGAACAACAACACCGCGGTAATCCAGCAATGCAACTGTTGCGTAGCCGAGGAAACACAAGGTTCGCAGGCCGCCGATGAGCCATAGGAACTGCATCAGTCCTGCACGTTTGATCAACACCACCGCAATGGCTGAACCACCAAGGCCAACACAAGCTGCCGCTCCGCCGCTGACCATACCGATTTGAGAGAGTGTGAAGCCGAAATCTACGAGGAATGCTTGCTCGACGCCTTTCACCAGACCTTCTGGCAGGCGGAACAGCAAGGCGAAGAACAGCAGCATTAAGGTGCTGTGGCGTTTTACGAACCTGATGATGGACGGTCGTGACTTGCCCTCGCCTTCCGCCGTTTTGCCTTTGCGTGGGTTTTCTCTGAAGAAGAGCAGCGGCAGCAATGTCAGGAAGGAGAGAGCGGCAGCCGTCTCGAGTGCGGCGCTCCAACCCCACAGATCATGCAGGAATAGTGAAAGAGAACCGCCGATCAGGACGCCAGCAGCGACACTGCCGCCTTGGACCGCATTGCCCAGTGGCTGGTCTTTTGGTGCCAAATGCTCCACTGCAAAGCCGTCTGTCGCGATGTCCTGCGTGGAGGAAGACAGCGCCAGAACCATCAGCAACGGGAACAGGATGTGCAAGTGCTCTGCGACGTTGAGCGTGGAGAGATAGGTGATGATGCCAACGGAGACGAGCTGCATCGGGATAATCCAGCTGCGGCGCTTTCCCAAAGCTGCGACGTAGTATCTGTCAACCACAGGCGCCCAGAGGAACTTGATGACCCAAGGCAGCATCAAAAGTGCCATGGAACCGATGCTGACCAGACTGATGCCTTGAGCCCTGAAGATGGCAGGCATGGCTGCAGCAACCAGATAGACCGGAATGGCCTGCGCTACATAAAGCCCCGCAAGAACAACAATAACTGAGCGTGCGGTGCGCTCGCCTTGCTCAAATTGGGAGGATGTACGCCCCTGCCCTGCAATAAGGGCGTTGCTGTCGTTAGCCATTTTCTACCTAGCGCTCAACGGCCTGGCTCGAACGAGTCGCTCTGGCTAACCAATTAATTATTTTTAACTAGTGCATTACACTCATATTATCAATCTGCACATGCAACTTAATCGCAGGTAGATCCTTGGGTTTAAACAGATATCAGGCATGCCATTAGGGCATATCCCTAGGTTAGGCAGTCCTTGAGAACATTGCTTCAAGTTGGATCAGGTCAGGCAAGAAACCCATAACCACATTTCCGGGATCGGCTTGTGTATTCATGAGTTTAAACCTCAACTTCATTTCAACACCTCACAAGCAGATCATGAGCAACGCATCCCGAACACGCAGTCTCGATCAACTTCTCAAGGGTGAACGAGCTGTTGTGCGCACAATCGAGAGTGAAGAGACAGCTGATGGCCGCGCACTGGTGGTTCGCCTGAATGCTCTTGGCATCAATATCGGCAAAGAGGTGAGTGTTATTCGACTGGCCTGGTTGGGTGGCCCCATGTTGCTGCGGGTTAATCAGGCAACACAGGTGGCCATCCGCCGTTCTGAAGCGCGGTGCGTTGTTGTGGAGGAGATCAAAGGCGATGAATCCCCGGCCTGAGACAGGAGCCCAAAGCACGCCTCGGATTGCGCTTATCGGGCAGCCCAACACGGGTAAATCCATGCTGTTCAATCGCATCACCAACGCACGGGCATCAGTCGGGAACTGGCCGGGCATCACCGTGAACGTGATGCGCGCACGTGTTCCTTTGGATGGGCGAAAAGTGGAATATGTTGATCTGCCAGGGATTTACAATCTGGAAGGTGGATCTGAAGACGAAGCGGTCGTGAACCGCTTCTTGACCAAGTTTCCCGTCGATCTGGTGATCATCGTCATCAATGCCGCGCAGATCGAGCGTCAAATCCTGATGCCGTTGCAGGTTAAAGCATTGGGCCTGCCTGCTGTTGTCATGCTCAACATGTGCGATGAGGCACACAAGCTTGGCATCACGTTTGACTTGGAGAAACTTCAGGACTCTCTCAAGATGCCAGTGGCTCTTATCAGCGCCAAGTATGGCACGGGCTTTGAAGGTGCTATGAAGCAGGTGTCAGAAAGCCTCAGCTCAGAGTTTGCGAGTAAGCCGGTTCTGGCAGACTATGACTCTCTTTTCAAAACACTGATGACCGAGGAAACACTTGATGACGCCCTGAAAGGGTGTGTCACTCTTCCCCAAATATGGCCGAAGACACTCACGGAGAAGCTGGATAAGCTGTTCCTGCATCCTTTGTTGGGCTTGCCCATGTTCTTCCTCAGCATGCTGGTCATATTCTCGGTCATCTGGGAGATCGGCTTGCCCTCGCAAGACCTAGTGAGCAGCGGTGCGGATTGGGTACAGGCAACGTTGTTGGAGCCGGGGCTGGCATGGGCACCTGCCTGGCTGAACAGCTTCCTGATCAACGGCATTTGGCTTGGTCTGTCTACAGTCGCCTCTTTTGTGCCTTTGCTCGTGCTGTTCTTCTTCTGCATGGCAGCCGTGGAAGACAGCGGTTATCTGGCCCGGGCAGCTTTTTTGATGGATGCCTTGATGCGGCGTGTCGGATTGGATGGCAGGGCGTTCGTTATGCAGATGATGGGGTTCGGCTGCAATGTTCCTGCCTTGATGGGGACACGCGTGATGCGGACGCGCTCACTACGGTTGCTGGCTATGCTCGTTATTCCGTTTTCGCTGTGCTCAGCACGGCTTGCAGTGTTCGTCTTCATCATCAGCGCCACCTTCCCCAGCTCCAAGGGGGCACTCGTTCTCTTTTCCTTTTATGTGATCAGCTTTCTCGCAGCTTTTTCGACTGCAGCGATCTTCAGTTTTTCGCGCCAGTTTAAAAGCAAGGAACCGTTTTTACTGGAAATACCGCCTTACCGAATTCCAACGGTGAAGCAGGTGCTTTTACGCGGTTGGGGTGAGGTACGCGAGTTTATCAGAAGAGCGTCGCGCTTCATCGTCATCGGTTGCATTCTTGTGTGGTTGCTGACGAACCTTCCTGTTGGTGCAGAAGGGCTGAACACCTATGGCGGTCAGCTTGGGGTTCTGCTTCAACCGATTATGGAGCCAATCGGCATCAACCCTTATCTCACCCTGGCATTGATCTTCGGCTTCATCGCAAAAGAGATTGTGATCGGGTCGCTTTCCACCATCTACGCTCTTTCTACCAGCGGTGTTTCTCAAGCCATTACGATGAGCGTCACACCGCTAGAAGCCTACAGCTTTTGCCTGTTCTGCCTGCTTTACACGCCTTGCCTGACAACCATCGCTACAGTTCATGCAGAAGGGAAAAGCTGGCGCTTCACAAGCTTTTCCCTGATCCTGTCACTCACCTATGCCTGGGCGGTGTCCTTCATCTTCTATCAAGGTGCAAAACTGCTTGGGTTTTAAGAGGAATTACGCCTCTTCCCAGAACCCAGCGATGTAGCAGTTGTCCGCCTTGAAGCCGACTTCATTGCGGAAGTGTTTGCGGGCTTTCTTGGCCGTTTTCTTTTCGGCTGCAAACCAACAGAATGCCTCTTGTACATTCGGAATTTCGATCTGCTTTGCTGCTTCAAACAATCCATCATGCCCAACAGCATCACGATAAACCCACTCAAGGCTCATGCCCTCTGGCAGCGGGATGGGTGTTTCCATTCCCTTTTTGGAAACGCTGATCACCACGGCACCTTTTGTGCCTTTCGGAGAGCTTTCAAGAATACGGGAGATCGCCGGGATAGCCGTTTCATCCCCTGCCAGCAGTAGATAGTTTGCTTCCGGAATCCAGCCACCACCCGGGCCAAGCAAGCCCACTGTGTCTCCCTCAATAACTCGAGCTGCCCAATCTGCAGTTGGGCCACCTTCATGGAGGAAGACATCAAAGTCTATGCTCTGCACTGCTTTGTCGAACTGGCGCACCGTATAAACCGGACGCATCAGCTCATAGTCACCCTCAGGCCAGACTGTGCGACCTTTGTCATCCCAGTATGGCCAGTGCGCCTCAAAGCTTGGGTTCTTGGGGAAGAGCAGACGGAAGTGCAAACCACCTTCAAAAAAGCGCTCAATGCCCTTTGCTGAGACAGTCACCCGGATGAAGTTAGAGCTGAACGCAGCTGTGCGGACAACGCGAACTTCCAAAAAGTTTGGCGGGTGTACACCAGCGGTAAAATCTCCACTCCAAACCATCTGAGGCGGAATATTGATGTCGATGTGTCCGATCAGATGTTCAATGCTTTCCTTCACCAGATGCAACGCATCCTGAGATGGAGCGGAGATCGTCATCTTTGCCTGCGCATCCACCTTTACAAACTCAACCATCCCAAGTGGAGAGTTCACGCGGTAATGCTTGCCGGTGATTTCCTCTAGCGTCAGATTGTGAAGCTTGGCTTCCGCGCCAAAAAGCTCAATGGCTTTATCAAACTCGATGCCAGGAATGAGGCTTTCAATTTTATGGAGTTCTACTGCGGTGGTTGTCATCAAAGTGCTCGTCTAACTTATTGAAATTGTTTTTTTGGCATCAAACTGGAACAACCAGTGGAGTCCCCTTCACCGGATCCGGCATCACATAACAATCCAGTCCGAAGGTAGATTTCATGATGTCTTTGGTGATTGTCTTGCCTGCGCTGCCCTGCGCTTCAATCCGGCCATCCTTCATGACCACCAGATTGTGCGCGTAGCGTGCGGCAAGGTTGATATCGTGCAGTACAGCGACAATTGTCATTTGCTGCTCTTCATTGCATTGTTTGAGAAGCTCCAGCAGCTCGATCTGATGAGCGAGATCCAGAAAGGTGGTCGGCTCATCCAACAGCAGCAAATCAGTTTCCTGCGCCAACGCCATAGCAATCCAGACACGCTGGCGCTGTCCTCCCGAAAGAGAGCTGAAAGGCTTGTCGCGCAGCTCGGTGACCTTGGTCATCTCCATGGCTTTCTGGATCGCCTCTTCATCCTGACGGGACCATTGCCGCCAGACAGACTGGTGAGGCGTACGACCGCGACTGACCAGATCTCCCACCGTGATCCCTTCTGGCGCAACAGGCATCTGAGGCAGGATGCCAAGACGCTTGGCAACACCGCGTGTGGGCTGTTTATGGATAGATTTTCCATCCAATAGCAAAGTGCCTTCTGTTGGCTTCTCCAATCGTGCCAGCGAGCGGAGCAGCGTGGACTTTCCGCAAGCATTGGGGCCGATCACCACAGAGATCTTTCCCCTTGGGATTGCCAGATTGAAGTCTTTCAGGACAACGTGAGAGCCAAACGAAAGCCCGAGATCTTTGGCTTCCAACGGCGCATTTTCTTGAGTCTGAAGCATTAGATAAGATTCCGTTTCGCCTGCCGTGCAAGCAACCAAATGAGATAAGGAGCACCAATCAAGGCAGTAAGCACACCGGTTGGCATCTGGAATGAGGCAACCAGTGTCCGGGCAGCTGTGTCCGACAGCAGCGTGACCAGAATGCCAATACCCGCGGCCAGGATGAGTGCTGAAGATGGTGTTTTGGACAGTTGCCGTGCGATTGGCCCTGAAACGAACGCTACAAATGGAATTGGCCCAGCAACGGCCACTGCGGTGGCAGTCATCACCACGGCAACGGCGACCAACAGCAAGCGAAGGCTGTTCACCTTCAAACCGAGGCCCGTTGCCAGGTCTTCATCAAAAGCGAGCCTGTCCAATGAGTATTGCAGCACAATGCTCAGAGAACCCAGCACCACAAACGCAATCGCAACCGGAGCGATATCCTCCCGCTGGATTTGCCCTAGGCTGCCAACAAGCCACTTGGCCATATCGGATGCACGCTGAATATCCAGCTGCGACATGAGGAAGTCAGCACAAGCCAGCAATGTAAAGCCAATGCCAATGCCCACCATGATCAGGCGAAAGAGATCAAGCCCACGTTGCCAGGACAAGGCAACAACCAGCACAGCTGTCAGCACACCTCCGACCACGGCTCCCCAGAACACATAGGCAGCAGAGCCAAACAGGAAGATTGTCAGAAGTGCACCAAAGGCGGCGCCAGCGTTGAACCCAAGCACATCCGGTGAGGCTAGCGGGTTACGCATCAACGCCTGGAAAATCGCGCCGGACATGCCCATAAGGCCGCCAACAAAAACGCCCACAAGAATACGCGGCATGCGCACATCCAGCAGGATGAGCTGATCAACGCTGTTCTCACCACTGAACATAAGCGGCAAGATCCGATCCGCAGCGATTGGATAAACACCGAGCCAATGGGCCGCGAACATCGCGATCAACGTAAATGCCAGCAACACGCAGCCGACAGCAGCGCTGCGCTTGCGCATAAGAAGCGCGCCGCCCGGTAGCGGAACGACGAGATGATGGCCAAGCAACTTCATGGAGACATCATCCTTGTTTTTCTGAGGAGATAGACAAAGAACGGACCGCCCACTAATGCCACAGTGACACCGATTTGCAGCTCGCGACCTTCAAGAAGAACGCGGCCAAGAATATCGCCGGCCAGCACAAACAGAGCTCCCAGTAAGGCGGAAAACAGCAGCAGCCAGGCACTGTCTGCACCACTGAACCGGCGTGCTACATGAGGCACGACGAGCCCCACAAATGCGACGGGCCCAGCCAGAGCAACAGAACCACCTGACAGACAGACTACCGCAAACAGGCTGAGGCCTTTGACTAAACCCATTTTGGTTCCAAGTGACTTCGCCAGATCTTCACCAAGAGAAAGAGCATTCAGCCAACGACCGAGGATGAGACAGGAAACAAAGCCGGCAGCAAAGAAGGGCCAGAGCTGCAGTAGCACTTCGGGCTTCACGCCCTGCAGCGAGCCAACCACCCAGAAGCGGTAGGTTTCCAATGTTTGCTGACTTACCAGCAGAACTCCACGGACAAGTGCCAAAAGAAACGAGCTGACAGCAGCCCCTGCCAAAGCCATCCGCAAAGGGCTGGCACCGCCCTGCCCAAGATTGGCAAGAGCATATACGGCGAGGCTCACCACGAAGGCACCGGCCATCGCAGGCCAGATGAACAGGCCCGCCGCAGAAATGCCTGCACCCCAAATGGATAGCACCACGGCCATGGATGCCCCGGCATTCACGCCAAACAATCCCGGATCCGCCAGCGGATTGCGTGTCACAATCTGCATGATCGCCCCAGCCATGGCCAAAGACGCTCCAATCAGCAACGCGCCAATCAAGCGCGGCACCCGCATTTCCATGATCACAATGTGGTCTGGGTTGTTTAGGTTCGTCGCCCACAAAGCATCGGTGATTGCAGATAGCGGAATGGACCGCACACCAGCACCGAGCGAAATCACCGAGAGAACGACCAAAAGGATCACAAGCGCAAGTGACCAGCCACCACGAGATTTACCCGAAACCCTGAGATTGTCTACAGCACCCATACGCTGAGCAACATCAACAAACATCACTGCCCCTCCATTTGCTGTGCTTGCGTGATGCCAGCCTCAACAGAGGTGGTCACTGGTGTCGCCGGATCTCCATCAATGGCGGCGGCAATCAGCGGTTCCAGCTGGTCCAGAGCAAAGTTCAGGCTGAGTGGAGAGGAATGCGAAAGCGCGGCAGCAATCATCGGTGTCGCAACGACCTCACGCCCTTCTCTATAAGCCCGCATGGTCGGGCGCAGACGTAGGGTATTGATCTGCGACGCGCCTGAGCCAAAATCGAGCCAGATCAGAACATCTGTATCGATAGGGTCCAGATCTTCCGGTGAAACACGCACATAAAACAGATCACTGCGAACAAGTGCTTCGACCTTTTCGGATACGATGAAACCAAGATCGCTCAAAAAACGCCCACGAAGGTCTGACGATGGGTAAGCGCCAATATCTCCCGGCCAAACCACCACTGCGGATTTGTCCAACCAGTCCGGATGGTTCTGTTTGATAGCAGCAAAGCGGGCATCCAGATCCCGCACCACTTGCTCCCCTTTTTCAGCACGCCCAACAGCCTTCGCAATCGTACGCGTCATCTGCTGCCAGGGTGTACCGTAATCACCATAATGCTCTTCTGGGACAAGAACCGGTGCAATCTGTGAGAGGATCTTGTATTGAGTACGCGTCATATCGGACCACAGGCCTAGGATCAGATCAGGCTTCAACGCAGCGATCTGCTCCACATTGATCTCTCCCCACATGACCGTTGGTTTGGCATCCCCCAAAGCAGGCTGGGCCCACGGCCAAACTCCATTGGGATAGTTGCCATACCAACGCCGCAACGCCACAGGCTTCACGCCCAGAGCCAGCAAAAAGTCATGCCCGATGAAACTGACAGATACGATCCGCTTGGGCGGAGAGGTTACTGTCGTTGTCCCGTACTGGTGTTGGAACACCGCGGGAAAGTCAGTGGCCTCTGACTGCTGAGCACTCACGAAAAGCATTGCCAGACACAGTGCGCCGCCTAGCAAAACCCGTTCTAACTGTTTGATGCATGCGTGGATGGAATGCATGTCTCTCTCACAAAACCAGCCACGGACTGCAAAGCCCGTGGCATCAACTCATTTTCTGTTTAGGAAAGTCTAGAAAGTACTCGTCAACTGAAGCCGCAGCTCACGGCCCCGACCATAAGTACAATTCATGGAATCCATAGTTGGAATGGCAAGCCCAAGTGATGGATCTGCCAATGAGGCTGTTCCGCAATGACTGATGTAAGACTTGTCAGCAAGGTTGCGCCCGGTGAAGGAGAGCTTCAGATTGTTGTACTCATAGCTCACACCCGCATCGAACAAAGTTACGGCATCCAGCTGCACTGTGTTCTTTGCATCCGCGTAGCGGTTTCCCAGATAACGAGCACCAGCTGCAATGCTGAGGCCATCCAACCAGTTGCCCTGATCAGCAAAATCGTATTTCAGCCAGAGAGAACCGGAATGTTCTGGTGTACGCTCCAGCTGTTTACCTGCCAGTTTGCCGGTCAGATCCTTCGTGATTTCTGTATCCAGGTAAGTGTAGCTGGCGAGCGCAGATAAGCCACTGAACAGCTCAATTGCGCCTTCTAACTCGATGCCCTGAGACCTGACTTCACCCACCTGCGCCCGGTTTGCTGAGTTATCCGGATCAGAAACCACCAGATTGTCTTTAGTGATGTGAAAACCAGTGACGCTGAAGAACCCATTGAAGGATTCTGGTGCATACTTCAGCCCAACTTCAAACTGCTCTGCAGTGGTTGGGTCGAAGACTTTTCCGTCTGTGGTTACACCCGCCGGTGGAACATCAAAAGATGTGCCATAGCTGACAAACGGGATCAGTCCTAGATCACTGACATAAGAAGCACCAATACGGCCTGTGAGAGCGGTATTGTATGTGCTCTCCTCCGCAGCTATCGCACCAGGGGAAGCCAGCTTAGCTTTGGTTTCAGTTGACAGCCAGTCATGACGCAAGCTCAGATCTAGGCGAAACTTATCAAAGATCTTCGAGTTCGCGGCAGCATACACACCAGCCTGCGAAACCTTCTGATCCTGATAACCGGTTTGTGGTGCCAGCAGTCCATCAACATAAGCATAAAATGGATTGTCTCTTGCAGGATCACCAGTGGTTCCACCAGCCTTGAGAATGAGGCCGAGATCATGGCTGATATCACCAGTCTTTAGATTTTTCTCACCAGCATAACCACCACCCAGATCAGCTTCTGACTGACCTTTATAAAGATCTACGCCAGCTACAAACTGAGTTGTAACGGCGCCAAACTCCTTATCCCACTTGAGCGCTGTATCAACGGAGCCCTGCCAAGCGGTTTCATCCACTTCATGGGCGATAAGAACCGCGGTATCAATACCCGGAACAGCGGTTGGACTGAGGGTTAAGCTATCGAAATCAAGCGCGCCGCCGTTGTAAGCGCTATCATAATTAATTTTGTTGTAGGCCAAACGAGCACGGTGATAGAGCTCGACACCACCTCCAAAATCATGGTCCAACTCGTAGCCAACGTAGTGCTGATCGCGGTTCAAACCTTTGCGGTCAGGATCACCCGCAAAGGTGCTGTAGTCGAAATCACCGTCCTGCTGGTTACTCTTCAAAGTACCCATACTTGGCAAGATCTGCCAGCTGGCACCTTGAATGTCTTTTTGATACTGCGCCAGCAATGTTAGCTTGGTGTTGTCACCAATTTTGGCCGTGAGCGACGGTGCGAAGTAAAGACGATCATCTTTAACTTCATCTACCTGCGTATCAGAGAGCCGCCCCACACCAACCAAACGATAGCTGATGGGTGAGTCCTCTGACAAAGAACCTGTCACATCTGCAGCAATCTGCTTTCGGTTATGGTTGCCATAAGAAGCTTGTATTTTGGCCTCAAAGTCCTCCAGTGGGCGCTTGGTAACAGTATTGACCAGACCACCGGGTTGGTTGGCACCGATCAGATCAGAAGAAGGGCCGCGCAACACTTCAACGCGCTCAACACCAAACGGCTCAATGTTCCACCCACCCCACGCAAAGATGCGCAACGGCAAACCATCTCTATAGTTCACACCGCCGACACCGCTTTCAAAACCACGGACTGTGTAGTTATCGTACCGAAGGTCAAAACCGTAAATTGCAGGCATGACACCCGCACTATAGGAAATCGCATCTACAATAGACTCTGCGCCCTGATCTTCCATCTGCTGGGAGGATACAACTGAAACAGAACGTGGCGTTTCTTCAATAGGCAAGCCAATGCGGCCTGCGCTTGCTGTTTCTGTCGGAACATAGCCGAGCGTTGGCGCTAATGCGTCTTCGGCAACTGTCGAGCCGTAGACAACAACTTCATCCAGATCCTGATTGGAAGAACTGGCCTCTTGCGCAGCTGCAATTCCGGTAAGCAGCAGCAGGCTGATGGAGGAGCCAGACAGAAGCGCAGACTTGTAGTGGATGCCCATGTTTCAAACACCTATTCCACTGATAACCGCCCCAATGGTGTCTGGCTTCTGGCTTGACGCTTAAATTGGTTGGAGCTTAATCATTTGATTTTTCAAAATTTTCAGCGATTGCAACAACTTCAATTTCTCAAATCAAAAAGTTGAGCAATAACTCGATTTTTACTCCAATAGATAATATGACTTTATAAGTCAAGATATTCAGTGAGTATATCTGCTAATTCTTTTCCAAGGGGCTTGCCTCTGGAAATCTTGTTGGGCAGAACACAGTAAAGCGAGATTAACAAAGGACAGCCATTTCCATGCCATCCCTGAACGAACAATCCCTCGCTTTGCGAAAGAAGGCCAAGCAACAACGCTCTCGTGAAAAGATTGAACTGATCCTGCAGACCACTCTGGACATGCTGAGCGAAGGTCAGGTCGATAAGATCAACACCAATGAAATAGCGCGTCGTGCCGATATCAGTGTTGGCTCGCTTTATAACTTCTTTCCCAACAAGCAATCGATCTTCTACGAGCTGTTCCGCCGTTGGCTGGAGAATGCTCTAAACGGATTGGATGAGCTGGATGCGCGCTATGATGGCAGCGAACCTATCCGCGATTACATCGATGACATGTTTGAGCAGATGGCAATCAGCTATGACGCCAACTCTGCAGGCCACTGGCAACTGCGTCGCTCCATGAATTCCTCAAAAGAGCTGTCAGAGCTGGAAGAAGCTCACGTCAACCAGATCCTCTCCCGCTTCATCCGCATCCAGGAAAAGTTCGGTCGCTCTTTACCAGAAAACCCGCAGCGCCTCGCCTACCTGCAAAACCTCATTAGCGTCTCCTGCCTCAACATCATCGCCCTCACCACCGACCCAAAAGAACGCCAAACCGTCATGCACTGGTGCAAAAACCTGCTTTATCTGGTGTTCGATCTGGAAAGGCTGGAGGAATAGAGGACTGATTAATTCTGAGTCCCTCACTCGGCTTTAGAATCAGTTAGCAGCTAGCTGAGTCCACACGTTCAGTCGGTCACCGCATTATATATATTACGTATATTCAATAGGTTACCTCAACATCTCAACTCCTCCCCTCACACGCCTACCTACGCCTAGTCTCTTTTAGCTTTTCAAAATATGTGCATGAAACTCCAGATTGAGACGTTCTGTCGCAATGTCGCTGGAATGGGGAGTTTTCTGCGATTTTGGGAGGTGTGATGTTTCAGAAAGGGGCTCTAAGTTTTCTTGCTTAACATTAGTCAAGGAGCGTGACGGCTGATCAATTCACTGTGACATGGTCTCACCAGCATTGGAGTTTGAGAATGTTACAAAAAAAGAGACGTGGGTCAGGTTACGCGTTAGCGGCCGGCTTTGCGATGCTGCTCGGTAGTGCAGCTGCGCCCGCCTTTGCAGAAGGTCCGACACTGAGCGAAGAAGCTTTTGAGCGCTCTAAGCAGCTCTATTTTGAGCAGTGCGCAGGTTGTCACGGCGTTCTCCGTAAGGGTGCAACAGGTAAAAACCTGGAACCTCATTGGAAAAAAACGGGCAAAGACGGCACCGTGACTGAAGGTGGTACCCTTCAGCTGGGTCAGGAACGCCTTGAGAAGATCATTGCCTGGGGCACCGAAGGGGGCATGAACAACTTCTCGGAAATTCTGACCGAGCAAGAAATCAAGGACATGGCGACCTACATCATGTTGGATCCGCCAAAGCCGCCTGAAATGTCGCTCACCCAGATGAAGCAGACCCGCAAGGTTTATGTCGAAGAAAAAGACTACCCTACAAAGCCTATGCATGGCCGCAACTGGGAAAACTTCTTCGTCGTCATCGAGCGTGACGCTGGTAAAGTGGCTGTCATCGACGGCGACACCAAAGAAGTTCTGGTCCACATTCCAACCGGTTATGCGGTGCACGTGATCAAAGCATCTGAGCACCATAAACTGGAAGAACCAGAGCAGCCAGGTCGCTTCTGGTACACCATGGGCCGTGACGGTAAGATGACCAAGATCGACCTCTGGCAGACCCCAGACAAGATGCTTGTTTCTGAAGTTACTGTTGCGTACGACGCTCGCGACGTTGCGATTTCCGGTGACGGCAAATACGTAATTGGTGGTGCTTACTGGCCTCCACACTTCGCTATTGTTGACGCTGTAACCATGGAACCTCTGAAAGTGGTTTCCACCCGCGGTTACAACACTGACGGTGACTACGTAGAAGAAAGCCGCGTTGCTGCTATCTACACCACACCTAATGAGCCAACATGGCTGGTTGCGGTTAAAGAACTTGGCCAGATGTGGCAGGTTGATTACACCGATATCGATAACCTTCGTATCGAAAAAATCGACTCCGCTAAGTTCCTGCACGATGGCTTCTTCGATCCAACAGGTCGTTACTTCCAGATCGCTGCAAACGCATCGAACAAAATGGTTGTAGTGGACACCAAAGATCGCAAGCTCGAAGCTATGATCGACGTTGCTGCTCTTCCACACCCAGGCCCAGGTGCTAACTGGAACGATCCTAAGTGTGGTCCTGTTGCAGGTACAACCCACCTCGGCGTAGGTACTGTATCTGTATGGGGTAACGATCCAGCAGGCCGTCCAGATGAAGCTTGGAAGAAGTGTTACGAAGTTGAAACAGACGGCCCAGGCCTCTTCATCCGTACACACCCTAACTCCAAGTACGTATGGGCTGACCAGACCAAACACCCAGATCCTGAAATTCAGCAGGCTGTTCAGGTGATCTCGAAAGAAACCGGTGAGATTGTGAAAACAATCACCATCACCGAAACAGAAGGCAATGCCGCTGTTCACTTCGAGTTCAACGCAGATGGTACTGAAGTTTGGGTATCCAACTGGAACATGGGCGACTCTCTGGAGCCAAACGGTGAAATCGTTGTCTTCGATGCTGAAACACTCGAAGAGAAAACCCGGATTAAGGGCCTTTACGCTCCAACCGGCAAGTTCAACGTTTACATCCGTTCGAACCACGTAACTTAATAAGATCTAATGATCTTTTGGAGGGGCGGGCGCCACGCCCGCCCTTCTTTTTTATCAGCGGCATCGCGACTGAACGGCTGCGCACCAGCCGGAGATGACGGATTTGCTCCCCGTATCTTGAAAGCCGACCGCATACGACCCGGCAAGGATGGGTCGACAGAAAATCCAAAATGGAGCCTGGAAATGACCCAGTCCAACGATACGGAAAAGAAAAAGCCGATCTGGCGCAGGTATTTCCTATGGGGAATGCCGGTAGGTGGCCTTCTGGCGGCCTTTGTCGTCGGCATTATCTTCTGGGGTGGTTTCAACACCGCCATGGAAGCGACAAACACAAAAGAATTTTGCGTCTCATGCCATGAGATGAATGACTTCGTCTATCAGGAATACCAGGGCACGATCCACGACGTAAACCGGTCCGGTGTTGGTGCAGTTTGTTCAGACTGTCACGTGCCGAAAGACTGGACACACAAGATCATCCGCAAGATCAAAGCCTCCAAAGAAGTTTGGGGCAAGCTCGTGGGAACGATCAACACGCGTGAAAAGTTCGAGAACAAACGTCTGCACCTTGCCAAGAACGAATGGGAGCGGATGAAAGCGACGGATTCCCGTGAATGCCGTAACTGTCATGATTTTGAATCCATGATGCCGGAGTTCCAGAAGCCGCGCGCTCGTCAGCAGCACCTGAATGCAATGAAGACAGGCCAGACCTGTATCGATTGCCACAAGGGTATTGCGCACTCCAACGTTCGTGATCGTGCATCTGACGAATATCTCGAAATGATCGAGGCACCGAACCACAACTTCGTTCGCGAGATTCCTAAAGAATACATGGAAAGCCTCGCTCGTATCGAAGCGAAAGAAGCTGCTGAAGCAGAAGCTGCAAGTGCTGCGAAGAAAGCACAGCAGGAAGCTATGCAGGCGCAGATCGCTGCTGCAGTCGACGCGGCTGTTGCTGAAGAACGCGCAAAAGCTTCCGGTGAAGCAAGTGCGGCTGATGCAGGCGATACAGTTGGTGCAAACATCGACTGGAGCGGCGTGAACAGCGTGGATATGACCCTGTTCTATCCTGGTCAGGCTTCCTTCGAGTTCGTTCAGAACGGTAAGCAGCACGGTGGTGCTCGTCCGCTGACAAAGGGTGGTGACCAGTGCACAACCTGTCACGCGAAAGAGCTGGAAAACATCGGCAACAAGATCGTCAAGGGCACTGAAAACACTGAGCCTACGCCAATTCCTGGCAAGCGCGGTGTGATCAACGCGACGATGCAGGCTGCTCATGATGGCGAGAACGTCTACTTCCGTCTGCAATGGCCAGATGCACCTCATGCACCTGCACCATTCGTTGACGGCGGCAAGATGGATCCGGAGAACCAGATCAAGGTTGCCATGATGATCACCGGTACTGGCATCAAGATGGGTGAACAGGTTGGTTGCTGGGCAACATGTCACGCAGACAACACCTACATGCCATTTGATCCGGGCCCAGAAGCAATCGCTGCTTCCGGTGATGTTGCTGAACTGCTGAAGGCGAAAGAGTCCATCCAGAAATACCTGAGCGAAACCCGCACAAAGATCGAAGTTAAAGGTCGCCGCGGTAAAGCACAGGGTGGTTGGAACAAGCTGAAGTCTGCTGAAGAAATCGACCAGCTGCTGGCTGACGGTACCTTCATGGATCTGATGCGTGTCTATGCTGACGGTTCCGCAACCAATGGTTACCTGCTTGAGCGTCGTGTTCAGAACGACGGTGACATCGCAGCGTCTGCCAAGCTTTCCGCTGGCATGTGGACCGTGGTCTTCTCCCGTCCGCTGACAAGCGACAAGCCTGGCGATGTGCCACTGGAAGCAGGCAAGACCTACACAGTTGGCTTCGCGATCCACGATGACTTCTCATCCGCACGTTTCCACCACGTGACGCTGAACACCAGTTTGGCGCTGGATGATGAAACTGCCCAAATCAACGTGGTAGGACGCTAAAACACACAAAGGGTGGCCGAGCAATTGGCCACCTTTTTTCTTGGAGGCGCGGGCCTCCGCCAGGATTTCGTTTTTACGTATCTTTGTCCGAAAGCCGTCTTCCGCTTTTCAGAGATACGCTAAGCTGCAGAGCTTGCTCTAAGTTTTTCCAAGTGTATCCTTGTCGATAATACCTAGATTATTTTGGATATGCATTTGAGAGGGGCGTCTCATGTACTCAAGACTTCTTCAAGGTTCCGCTGTCGCATTGGGTTTGCTGATGATGACACCAGCGATGGCCAAGGACGACAAGGCTGCTGAGCTCTGCGCAAAAGCAGAAGCGCGCTATGTCGATATGTTCGGGCATCCATCTGCTGAAGCTGAGGGCGTGACTGTCGTGACCATGTACAAATACCGCTTCTGCCCCGAAAAGCTGACAGTGCCTGTTGGAACGACTGTGCGCTGGGTGAACGTGGACAAGCGCACCAGTCATACAGTTCATTTGAACGAGGCAGGCGAGAAAGAGTCTGACCGGCTGTTTCCGGAAGAAAACTTCGAGTTCACGTTTCTAAGTGCCGGCTCACAGCAATATCTGTGTGGCCCTCACTGGGAAACACAGAAGATGATCGGCATGGTGACCGTTACTCCCTAGTGTAGATTGCACTCCAAATTTCTGAGTTAATTCAATGATCAGGCTCCTTGTTTCACTTGGGTCGGCTGTTCTTACAGCATCTGCTTGCCTTGCTGACCCTGCTGTTCTTTATCAAAAGCATTGTGTTGAATGCCACGGAGAGAACCGTTTGGGCCTGATCGGTCCGGCTCTACTTCCTGAAACTCTGGGCAGTCTGCGGGGCACAGCGCTTCAGGATACGATCAGGAGCGGGCGGGAAGCGACCGAGATGCCGTCTTTCCGCGATGTGTTGAATGACCAGCAGATTGACGAGCTCAGCGCCTATCTGAAAACTCCACTGGCCCCAGCACCTGTCTGGGGGATGGAGCAGATCTCAGCGAGCCTGATTAAGAACGACGACTATGAACCGGTCAAAAAACCGCTCTGGTCGGCAGATCCGCTGAATGTGACGCTGGTGGTTGAGACTTCAGATCACTCTGTCAGCGTTCTGGATGGTGACAGCTTTGAGGTTCTGACACGCTTCAAGACGCCGTTTGGTACGCGCGGACAGCCCAAGTTCTCACCGGATGGCCGGTACGTCTACATCATGTCCCGCGATGGCTGGATTCAGAAGTTTGATCTCTACGCGTTGCAGGAGGTCAGCCGTGTTCGTGCTGGCCTGAACAGCCGGAACATTATGCTGAGCCATGACGGCAAGTGGATTGCAGTAGCCAACTACCTGCCCAACACATTTGCGATCCTCTCTGCTGATGACCTGAGCCCACAAAAGGTGGAGCAGGTGAAGGGCAAGGATGGCTCACCGAGCCGCGTGTCCGCCGTTTACCTCGCCGCCAAGCGCAAGAGCTTTGTGTTGGCCCTGAAAGACACGCCCTCCATCTGGGAAGTGTTTTATGGTCCCAATCCGCCGCATTATGGCTTTGCCCATGACTGGCGCGTGGAGGGGCCAGCTCCCAACAAGGATCCGTTTCCGCTCCGCACCATCACAGTCAAAAGCCTCGTCGAAGATTTCTATCTCGACCCGACTGATGAGTACGTGATGGGGGCTTCTCCAAGCGGTAAAGGTGGACAGGTGGTTGATCTGGTGATCGGCCACAAGATTGCAGATCTGGATATAACAGGCATGCCGCATCTGGGTTCTGGCTCCACATGGAAGATGGGCGAGCGCACGGTCATGGCGACGCCTCACCTGAGAGAGCCTCTGGTTTCCATCGTTGATATGAAAACGTGGGAGACCCTCAAGCAAATCGAGATGCTCGGGTCAGGCTTCTTTACCCGCACACATGAGAACTCCCCTTATCTCTGGGTGGATGTTTTCTTTGGCCCGCACAAAGATGCTATTCAGGTCATCGACAAACAGACCCTTGAGATTGTGAAAACCCTGCGCCCTCAAAAAGGCGCCCGCGCTGCCCATGTTGAGTTCACACAGGACGGCAAGCACGCACTGGTTTCCATCTGGGAAGAGGATGGCTCTGTTGTCATCTATGACGCCAAGACACTGGAAGAAGTCGACCGCCTGCCAATGAAAAAACCACGCGGGAAATACAACATCGGCAACCGGATTGAGAGGTAGGGGACGCGGGTAAGTTATAGGTTGTGGCTGACCATCTGCGGTCATTCGTACTACCTTTAAACATCCCGAGTTTGGACTTGCCTTCAACTTCAAGTGTTTTCCATCTGACTGACTGATGAAGGCAGCAGATATCTCAATATAAAGGCACAAATATAGTCTCGCGGACTAAGCGGGCTTTCGATGCAGCGCGAAAACTCCGGTAACCGAGAGGTAGCTATTAGTGCCTAGGACCATTAGCTGCCATTCGAAAACTTCAATGTGAAGCGTAGGAGAACTGGAACTCTGTCATCAACCATCTCCCTTGTTTTCTGCGTACACTGCCTTTAACCGCATTGTTTCAATGTTACTAAGTCTATGCCGAGTTAGGATTGGTTTACATCTAAGCCAATGAACGCGACAGTCGTCACCACACGCGATTTGAGTGCTTGAGTTGATCAGAAACCAACGAGAAACCATGAATATGGCGCTAGATTTTATCTACTTAAAGTTGTAAATATCTCAGACTTGAACTTTATTTGACCCTCTTATTCTCAGAAGAAATTTCAAAATGGCTAGAGTCGATTGGGCACCAGAAGCTGCGTTAGCAATAGATCTCTGTAAGTCTTGGACTAATGATCTGAAGAAGGATCTGAACTGCGATGTGTATTTATTTGGAAGCGTCATTTACGAAAGCGGTGATCAGTTTGATCCACAAAATAGCGATTTAGACCTGATTTTTCTGTTTACGAACTCAACTAATGCAACAGAGCGGGTAAAGCAACTAATCGATTTGCGAACTTACAAAGCGACTCTTGAGCTTGAAATGGTACCAAAGTTGCACCGCACAAATTGCGAAGAGGCTGGTGTAAGCATCGTCCCAATCTACCAGCTCGATTTGCAAGCAAACATTCACAAAAGTGGTGCACGTCGTTTCTTTGACCGAAATATTTTTCTAGATCTTAACACTGAACAAGAATCCATTGGTCTTTTAGGAGCAGGCTCATGTTCTTTCCCAGATGAGAGCCGACAAGCACTTGAATATGTGCAAAAAATACGAAATCAGTTTTTATCCATCAGCGCGAATAGCACTGGTGGAATACCAGATTTTGACGGGAGTGATCCCCTGCCCAAATCCCTTGCTCGTGTCGCAGCACAGCTTGTTCCTGATGCAGATGTAGGTACTTGGTATGATACTCGTTTTGGCTTGGAGTACATTTGGGATGAACTTTCACGTAGACGTTCAGAATCAGACCTCTTCGCGCAACTCTATCGAAAGATTTCAGTCAGGAGGGGAGGGCGAGGAAAGAACAGGCCTCTCTCGGACCAAGATCAATTGCTACTTGCTGAAATTCTTTACGATAGAGCGACAGCATTCCCGACTACACCAATCGCTACTTGGGAAATTCGCTTCATTGGTATCCAACCAAGCGAAGAAGATAAAGAACGTGTTTTAACTGCTCTTAGGTCGCTTGTGCCTGATGGGGAGATTATTGGGGTGTTCAAAGGAAGTATCATTGTACGACTTCGCAGCTCTCTTCGTAGCTATGAGACAGTGAAGAAATTACACACCCTAGGTGTACTTTCAGACTTTTTCGAGGTGGAGGAAGCGGAGATTTCGGATGCTGAGAGTGAAAATCCCTTCAGTATTTTCAGCCCTCAACGTCTAATAGACCGCCTCGCAGATCACATAGCTCGTTGGCATCCTGAAACTAAGAGTTCTGGTTTTGAGCGGGAGGCTAGTTTGATAGGTCGCCTGGAGGACTGGTTGCACCAAGATAGAAATTTAGCGGACCTAAGGATTAGACGCGATAAATGGTTCGTAGCAAGAGATAGTCGGATTCGTCCTGACTTCTTGATCGATTCTGTTGAGCCAAATCACGAGCAACCACTTGCTATAGAACTAGTTCACCTTTACCGCCGCCACATCTTCTTCAGTTTGATTGACCGTGTTCGAGCATACTCGATGCCTACAATCCTTGTTGTGATTGGAACTTCAAAATTGCTGGAGGAGTTGCGTAAAGACATTCAAAGAGTTGCATTTGTGGATAGTATGATCCGTGTAGTGACTATTGAAATAAAGACCCTTTAGTTCAATCTAAACTAGACAGCTTGCTCGCATATCCGGAACACTTTGCTATAGAAAAGAAATCTTTAGGGTTTTCAGCTGCCCTTATGCTTTGGCTAATTTGTAAGGAAGCTATTGTGTAGTGTCTGTGAGGCGTTGTTGTTAATCTCGACGATTGAGTATTATCTGCAATCAACCCCTAGCTATTTTGCATCTATCTAGATTTAAATAGCTTTTGGACTCAAGTGTCTTTTACCCGCGCAGGCATCTGCTTTGATACACAGCAAATTGATGCGTTAGCGAAGACCTGCGACTTGTTCGATGTCCGCAATGAGCTAGTACGATTAGTGGCTACCAAGATATCGAGTTGAGTCGAGCATACCAATAAAGCCCTGCTGCATTGATGACTCGATGTTACCTCAACTCATGATGGAAACACTCGAATGTCCGGTAGTGGCCCTTACTTGCCCTTTGAGTTTAAACACTGCAGTGAGCAAGAAAGCGCACGGAAAAACTTATCCCCCTTGCAGGAAAGTGCTCTTATACTCATTGCATGCCCACGTGACGGGCAGCTGGCGGGCCGTCCGTCGGTGTGTCGTGGGCTGGGTGGGGCTTTTGTGAGGGGTAACGCATCTTGCAAAGGTCCGGTGGCACCGATTTTCAGGCGTGACTGCATGGTCTGAGAGGAAGGGCCCAAGCCTGAAGGGCATCACGCAGTGGCATTTGCTGGTCAGAGCAGCACATGTCAGGGGCAATGGACCTATCAGAGCAAGGAAACCTGCTCAGATACAGCCATTGTCCTTCCGGGAAACCGGCTATCGTGTCTTTCAGGATAAGAGGCGATGTTGGCCATACCAAAATGCCCGGGCAAGGCGCGTAGCCAATGCCGAAGACTCATATCTAACAAGTAGCGCAGGTGTTGCCTGCCGCCTTGCTCCTCCCGATCTTCGGGAGATTTAAGTTCCAACACTGCATGGGAGGCCATGTGGTGCTTTTGGTGCATCTAAATTTCTTACTGCAAAAATCGCAGAGCTCCGGGACGTATGACGTACCGAAACCTTCATCCCCCGCAAATGCAGAGTGCACTTAATAATAGTCAAGGACATGCTAGTTTGGATTGGTGAAGCTGATGGCAACGCTAACGCGTAGATCACTGAATGTGCATAAAGCATATCATCAAGAGCCAAAAGAGCGCCTCATGTCGACTACAATGGAACAAGTCAGATCCTGGCAGGGCCCTGCGCTTTTCAGTTACGGGTTCAGACCATTTTTCCTCGCCAGTGCCATTTGGGCAGTTGTGATTATGCTGCTCTGGATTCCAATGATATCCGGGCATATTGAACTCCCAGTCGCGTTTGGTCCGGTCTCATGGCATGCCCATGAGTTTCTGTTTGGCTATCTGAACGCGGTGGTGGCAGGGTTCTTGCTGACCGCAATTCCCAACTGGACCGGGCGGATGCCAATTGTCGGCAAGCCGTTGATTTTGCTCTTTAGCTTATGGGTGATTGGCCGTGTGGCGATCCTGTTCGGGGCCTATCTGCCAGCGGGCCTGATCGTCGTGCTGGATATCTCCATGCCCTTGATGCTCGCAGCGGCTTGTTTGCGCGAGATTATGGCAGGAAAGAACTGGCGAAACCTGATCGTGCTTGCTTTGATGGCCCTGCTCATCATCGCGAACCTGCTGTTCCACTGGGAAGCCTGGAGCGATGGGTACGCTGCAAACGGCTATGGTATGCGCCTTGGCATTTCCACCATGGTGCTGATGGTTGGTCTGATCGGCGGACGTATCATCCCATCCTTCACCCGCAACTGGCTTGTGAAGCAAGGCAGCAAAGATCTCCCTGTTGGTCCTATGCAGAAGTTCGACAAGATCTCTCTACTGTTCCTTTTGGCAGGGCTTCTGATCTGGACAGCACTGGAAGATCATTGGCTTGCAGGTGTGGCGCTTGTGATTGCAGGCAGCCTCCACTTTGCCCGTCTGGCTCGCTGGAAAGGGCAATACACCTTCAAAGAACCTCTGGTTCTGGTGCTCCATGTGGCGTATCTGTTCATGCCTACCGGGCTGCTGCTTCTGGGCTTTGCAATCCTCCTCCCAGACTTGTTTGATGTCACCGGCTCCCAACACCTACTCATGGCTGGTGTCATGGGTATGATGACCCTCGCCGTCATGACCCGCGCCACCCTCGGCCACACCGGTCAGGATCTTAAAGCAAGCAAAGGCACGACCTTCCTCTACTGCGCCATGACCCTCTCCATCCTCCTCCGCTTCACCGCAGGACAGATGCCAGAGATCGCGGCAAGGCTCTATGATGTTTCGGCCCTGGCATGGATACTTGCATTTGTGGTGTATGTGGCGACGTTCGGGCCGTTGTTGGTGAGGAGGCGGTGAGGAAATCATAGGCTTTAAATAAGCCCCCTGCCCTTTATTGGTTTTCCTTCGAACCAAATAAAAAGCAGCACTCGCCGGGTGGGGAGTGCTGCTTTTGGTGGCGGTGCCTCTGAAGGTTCGGGAGGAGGGTAAACCTCCAAAGGCACCTTGGGTCTCTGTCAGTTAGATCTGAGCAGAGAGATCCTTGGCGAGGGTGGTGTACTTTTCGCCAACGATGAGGTGGAGCGCTTTGTCTCCGGCTTTCATGACCTGAACACCTGCCTGGGACAGGTCCGGCATGGACACACCAGCGATGTCGCGCAGTTCAACGCGCACACGGGTGTTTGCCACAGCTTCAACAGCTACCACGTTATCCTTGCCGCCAAGCTGACTAAAGATCGCGGCTGCATCGAGAGCTTGTTCTGCTGCTGGTTTTGCGGGAGCTCCGCCGCCTTGCAGGTAGATCTCCATATCGGTTTTCAGGTTCTCAGAGGCAGTACCGAAGATCGCCTGCGCACCGTTGCCAACGCGGATCACACCACGGGCGCCGAGGGCTTTCAGGGCAGCATCGTCAACCTTGGAAACATCAGCCGTGCTGACACGCAGGCGGGTGATGCAGGCGTCCAGATTGGTGATGTTGTCTGCACCGCCAAAAGCTTTAACCAGTGCTGCGGACATTGCGTCTTCATCACCGGCGGCAACAGCAGCGGATGCTTCAGTTGCAGCTTCACGGCCAGGTGTTTTCAGGTTCAGAGCTACGATGAGAACACGGAACACAGCGTAGTACAGAGCCGCATAACCCAGACCAAACACGACCAGCATCCAGCCGTTGGAGGAGAGTGGGTAGAGCAGAACGTAGTCGATGAAGCCGTGTGAGAAGGTCATGCCGTGTTTAATGCCGAGCATGATCATCAAAGAGTAGCCAACACCTGCCAGAATTGCGTGCGCGATGTAAAGAACTGGCGCAACGAACAGGAACGCGAATTCGATTGGCTCGGTGATACCTGTCAGGAACGAAGTCAACGCTGCGGAGATCATGATACCGCCAACCATGGTGCGGTTTTCAGGCTTCGCGCAGTGCCAGATTGCCAGTGCAGCAGCAGGCAGACCCCACATTTTGAAGAGGTAGCCACCAGCCATGTTACCAGCAGTTGGATCACCAGCAAGGTAGCGCTGGATTTCGCCGGTGACAGCCTGACCGGTTGCCGGATCGATGTAGGAACCAGCTTCGAAGAAGAATGGAACGTTCCAGATGTGGTGCAGGCCGAATGGGATCAGCGCACGTTCAATCACACCGTAGATGAAGAACGCAACTTCAGGGTTTTCTTCAGCTGCCCAACGGGAGAACGCGTTGATGGCGCCGCCGATTGGAGGCCAGACGAAGGACAGGATAACGCCGAGGAAAATACAGGCGAATGCTGTGATGATCGGAACAAAGCGCTTACCAGCGAAGAAGCCGAGATAATCCGGCAACTTGATGCGGAAGAACTTGTTGAACATGAACGCAGCCAGCGCGCCTACGAGGATGCCGCCGAACACGCCGGTGTCGATGGAGGTAATGCCGAGGATCGGCTTGGTTTCGATGGCAAGTGTTTCTGCTACAACGCCCATTGTCGCCAGAAGAACACCGTAACCAACCACAGCAGCAAGGCCGGCTACACCGTCGTTTTTCGCAAAGCCTAGTGCAACAGCAACTGCAAAGATGATTGGCAGGTTGCCGAAGATCGAACCACCAGCCTGCGCCATCAGATGGTTGATGAATTCCGGAATGAACGGCAGGTCAGCAGCGCCGACGCCGAGAAGGATACCAGCAGCTGGAAGAACCGACACTGGTAGCATCAGGGACTTACCAACCTTTTGTAAGGCACCAAATGCGTTTGAGAATGTACTCATTGTTTTTCCCCCAGAGTTGCACGGTGTGCGAACACGCCATGCCCCCTGATTTTGTTAGGCATTCCCGTCTGGAACGCCAACTCCCACATTTACTCCTGCATCACTGGTGTGACTTGAGGAGATCTTTCACATCACTGGTATCCGCGCAGTCCAAAGCCGCTTGTGCGAGCTTGCGGGACTCCTCCATGGATACAGTGCGAACTGTGTGTTTCACTTCCGGCAGAGCAGGTACGCTGACGGAGAGTTCTTTGACGCCGAGGCCGATGAGGATCGGCACGGCTTCGATCTGACTGGCGAGACCGCCACATACGCCGACCCATTTGCCTGCATCTTCCGCTGCTCTAACGGTGAGTTCGATCATGCGCAGAACGGCTGGGTGCAAGGCATCTGCACGGGCTGCGAGGCCTGGGTGGCCGCGGTCGATGGCCATGACGTATTGAGTGAGGTCGTTGGTGCCGATGGAGAAGAAGTCCACTTCCTGTGCCAACTTGTCTGCCATGAGGGCGGCGGAAGGCACTTCGATCATGATGCCGACTTCAACATGCTCAACACCAAGGTTTTTCTGCTCTTCACGCACCAGCGCGTTGACGGCACGTAGCTCGTCCAGGGCGCTGATCATTGGGTACATGATGCGAGCGTGGCCCTTGTGTGTCTGAGAGAGGATCGCGCGGACCTGACGGCGCAGGATGCTTGGGCGCTCGATGCCGATGCGAACACCGCGAACACCGAGGAACGGGTTTTCTTCATGCGGCATTGGCAGATATGGCAGAGGCTTGTCGCCGCCCACATCCAGTGTGCGGATGATGACAGGACGCTCTTTTCCCATAACCTCAAGAATTGCGCCTACTTTTTCGGCTTGCTCTTCTTCGGTTGGCTCGTTGAGACGCTCCATGTAGAGGAACTCGGAACGCAGTAGGCCAATAGCTTCCGCACCGGCTGCAACAGCCTTTTCAGCGTCTTCTACGCTGCCGATGTTGGCTGCGATTTCGACCTGAAAACCGTCTTTGGTGATAGCTGGTTTATGAGCGTCGCGCTGGTATTCTTCAGCTTGCTTGGCAGCATTTTCGATCTTCTTGGTGAAGGCCGCTTGCTCTGCATCAGTCGGGGCCACTTTGATCTTGCCGCGTTTGGCATCCAGAAGCAGAACGGTGCCGTCAGCCAGATCCTTCATGGCGTCTTCAACGTTGACAAGATAAGGCAGGTCGTTGGAGCGGGCGATGATAGCTGCGTGAGAGGAAGAGCCGCCGTGAGTGGTGCACAGGCCGACAATCTTGGTCAGATCCAGTGCAACGATTTCGGATGGTGTGATGTCTTCCTGAAGGAGGATTGTGCCTTCTTCGAGGATTTCGCCACCATCATCTACGCCGAGAAGCTTCTTCAGAACGCGCAGGCCAATGTCGCGCACGTCGGCAGCGCGGCCTGCCAGCAGAGGGTCGTCCATCTTGGCAAGGGTTTCTGCTTGCGCTTCATACGCCAGCTTCCAGCTCCACGCCGCACCTTGCCCTTTGGCGATGTCGGCCAATGGCTTTTCGGAGAGTTCCGGGTCGGAGAGTAACTCGATGTGGGCGTTGAAGACTTCTGCCAGCTCTTCCTGACCGTTTTTGGTCAGGCGATCGATGATGCTTTGCAGGTCTGCAATGGAAGATTTGACGGAGGCTTTGAAGGCTGCACGCTCTTCAGCAGCGCCGATGCTTTCGCGGGTGACTTCCGGTAGAGCCTTGTTGTGCTTGACCAATTTGCCGATAGCGCGGCCCGGAGATGCGGTGAAGCCAATGAGAACGCCTTCTTCGCCAGACTTAACCTGAAGCAGTGGAGCCTCTTCCTCAACCTCTTGCTGTGGGGCTTCAGAGAAGCTGATGATCTCTTCACCTAGACCGGCCTTCACAGCGGCGATAACATCAGCCACCACTTGCTGCGCATCCGGTCCAACAGCTTCGATCTCCAGCGTGTCACCCAGCTTTGTCTTCAGGGACATGATGCCGGTAACAGAGGAACCGCTACAGGTTTTGCCGTTGACGGTGAAGGTCACTTTTGCATCGGCTTTGCGCACTTCAACAGCCAGACGGGCGGCTGGACGGGCATGGAGGCCGGTGGCATTCGGGATCTTGATGGAGCCTGTGATCGCAGGGCCGGTTGGCTCCGCGGCAGTTTCCTGCACAGGGGCAGATGTGCCTTGAGGGCCGTTGCTGCTTGGGACGGTGAAGACGACCTGATTGAGGTCTGTCTGGACGCTGCCAAGGGGAGTAACTGGGGTGATTTCCTGACCGCTGGTGATAACAACTGCGGACTGGACGGAAACACATTCGCGGGCGATGACGTCGGCGTCGAAGGTGATAAGTGGCTGACCTTGCTCGACCTGATCTCCCTCAGCGACGTGCAATTCGAAGCCACGGCCTTTCAGAGCGACAGTGTCGAGGCCGATGTGCATCAGCAGTTCAACGTCGCCTTGCTGCAACGTAACTGCATGATGTGAATTATGAATTTGAGTTATCTGACCAGCAAATGGGGCGTAAAGAACATTGTCGATCGGGTCGATGGCAACGCCATCTCCCATCATCTTTTCGGCAAACACCGGATCGGGCAGGTCGGTGACAGCCTGAACAATGCCCTTCAAAGGCAAATTGATGGAAAATTTGTTTTTTGGATCCTTCACCGTTTTATCTCCCGATTATATTAGGTGAATGCGCGCCTTCTTAAGCTTCGACTAAGTCTTGAAAGGACAAGAGGCGATTTTTACGCGAGGATCATTTGGGCGAGGCCGCGCAACAATACGTAAAAAGACTAGTGTTACGAGGTGTTACGAATTGTTACAAAGGGAAATATTTCTCATTACATAGAGAATGACTTACTTATAAAACTCAGGTCTAATCTATTAGATCTGTAAGAAAGATTAGTTTGAGTTCTATACTAATATATATCTTGGAATTACATGCGGATCAGAGCGTGCCCTTACGCATTTGCAACAGGTTTGTAACAACAGCTTGATACATTACAGGCCAAGTTTTTCACGCTGCTTTGCCCGCAAACTGCCTAAAATCAGATTGTAGCAGACGGAAACCGACTGCATCCGTACCTGAAGACGTCTTCAGAGTACCGGATTTGGTCCGCCGTTTTTTAGTGCGTTGCTATGTGAAATTTGCGTTCAAAGCGCTTTTTGTTGCGCGCTTATGTGCTGAACGCTGAGGGAAGGAACCTGTGGCAGCGCGTGCCTGCCACAAGCCGAGTTTCGGTCTTCAGAGCAAGACTGTTCTGACTTCTTTGTCGCTCAGGTAAGCGGCCTCAATGATGCGGATGGTCTGCATGGCATCGTGAGGGGAGACGGGTACAGCGGTACCGTGGCGGATCGCATCCCGCATACCAGCGTAGAAGCGCTCATAGCCACCTTTCTGGCTTGGTACAGGTGTACCTTCACCTGCCTCGTCATAAAGAGTGCCCCAATCGTCTTCCGCTTCAACACCCCAGTCAGAACGGGCTGGTCCGCCACCGGCCTTCAGCATGTCCTCTTGCGGGTCCATGCCATAGGTGATGTAGGTGGCTTTATCCCCGCTCACCTGAAAACGCGGGCCTTGCTCGGTGCTGAGGCAGTTGCCGTGCAGGATGACGTCACAGTCATCATAACCAAGCACGAGGTGGAAGTGATCCACTGCAGCTGCATCTTTGCGCTGAACACGCAGTTTCGCCTGAACCGACTTTGGCGTGCCAAACAGGCAGAGCGCCTGATCGATACCATGGGCGCCCAGATCATACAGAATGCCTGCACCGGGGATATCCTGTTCGCGCCAGCGGCCTTTGATGTCCGGGCGGTAGCGATTGTAGTTGTACAAATATGAGTGCACTTTGCCGAGACGGCCTGTTTCCATCAAGTCCTGCAGTGTCAGGAAGTCACAGTCGAAGCGGCGGTTGTGATAGACGGAGAGCTTCAGGTCTTTCTGCTCCGCAATCTCAATCAGCTCTTTTGCTTCTGCGCTGGTGATGGTGAATGGCTTTTCAACCACCACATGCTTGCCAGCGAGCAGCGCCTTTTTGGCATGGTCGTAGTGCAGCGTGTTGGGCAGGCTGAGAACGACAAGCTCGATCTCCGGCAGCTCCAGCACCTCTTCGAACGAGGTGTAGGGCGTAGAGTCCGGCAATTTGCTCTTCACGAGATCCGGCTTGCTGGAAACAACGGCCGCAAGCTCAATGCCGTCAACAAAGGTCAGCAGCGGCGCGTGGAAGCTCTGGCCGGAAACGCCAAAGCCCACCAGAGCCGTTTTTACAGGTTGATCAGCGCTCATATCACTCATCGCCTGCAGGAAAGTTCTTCTGCACGTTGTCCAGATCCAGAACGGTTGGCAAAGATGCTTCGTTGCCGAGGAACTGAATGGCGTGCGCAGAAGCTGCACGGGCGGTTTTGAAGTGATCTTCCCAGCTGCCTTTAGGATCAGCCAGATACGCGTAAACATAAGCACCGTGGAAGGTATCACCGGCACCGTTGGTGTCGATGACGCGGTCTTTTGGTACCTTCAGCGCTGGCTGGCGTTTGATCGGGCATTTGTCTTCGTACCACAGCAGACCTTGCTCGCCCTGTGTCACACCGCCCACTTTCACGCCTTTGGCGCGCAGGTATTCCAGCGTGTCTTCAGGAGATTTACCAAGCTGCTCGCAGAACAGTTCAGAGACAATCGCAACGTCGATGTAGTCGAGCAGTTCCTCGGTGTTCTCGCGAACCGCACCACCGTCCAGAGAGGTCAGAATGCCGTGCTTGCGGCACAGTTTGGCGTAGTGCAGAGCAGCGTGTGGGATGTGGCCATCAACATGCAGTGCCTGACAGCCAGCAAGGTTGAGATCTGGGAACGGATGCAGGAAGTCGTTGTCGCGACAACGAACGATCGCACGTTTGCCATCCTTTGGCATGATGAAGGAGAGAGAGCTTTCCTTCACCTTGCAGCTATGTATAGGAATGGAGTACTTCGCGGCCATATCGCGGAACATGCGAGAGAGCCAGTCGTCTGCCATGGAGCACAGCAGGTCTGGCGCGATGCCCAGCTTTGCGCAAACAAAAGCTGCGGTAACGGCGTTGCCGCCGAAGCTGACTGCATAATCCTGCGCGATCGCCTTTTCGTCGCCTTCCGGCATGGTCTCTGACAAAAAGGTGACGTCGATGTAGGACTGGCCAATGAATAGCGCTTTCATCCTGTACTCCATTATAGTCCGGCCCCACTGCCCAAATGCAGTGATAGCATCCTCCGCTTTTAAAGGCGGATTTCTAAATGATGTCCTAGGGAAATCATGAAACTGGTCACTCGGCAAACCTGATGTTTCAACTTGTTACATTACAGGTTGTTTTTGCAGATCTTTCCCCAAAATGAAGGGTGAGATGAGGAAAACTACGCAGGCTGTGATTCTTTAAAGTTCACGGGGCAGTTTTACGAAGATGCAGAACTTGCCTTCTGCCGTTTCGCCAAGGCTGATCTCGCCGCCATGGGCATTGATGATCTGTTTGACGATGGACAGGCCGAGGCCTACGCTGGAAGAACGGGTGCGTTCCACACTGTCATTGCGGAAGAATGGTTCAAACACCTTTTCATGCAGATGAGACGGGATGCCGGGGCCGGGATCGCTGATGGAAACAAGCAGCTGATCATTCTCAAGACTCTGCATTTCTACAGTGGCTGCACCGCCATATTTGAGCGCATTATCTATGAGATTGCTGAAGGCACGGCGCAACGCGGTGGGCTGACCATTCATGACGGCGCGGCCTTCCACTTCCAGTTCAACCTCTCCGCCGCCACCGAAAATGTTGCGGCTCTGGTCCGTCATTTTGTGGCGTTGCGGCACGAAGACAACATCGTTGCCCGTGTCCATGTAATCATCACAAAGCGACTGAAGCAGCGCGGCGAGGGAGAGCTGCTGTGGCTCTTCCAGCAGGGCGTTAAACCGCAGAAAATCAAGGGAAGCAGCGATAAGACGGGTCATCTCCTCCACATCATGCAACATGCGATTGCGCAGTGATGTGGATTCGATCTGCTCCAGCCGCAAGCGCAAACGGGTAGCTGGCGTGCGCAGGTCATGGCTGATGGAGGCCAGCATCCGCTTTTGCTCCTCCAGCAGCTGTGCCCGGGCTTCCTGCTCTCGCACCAGCGTATCCTGCAGGGCAACAGCTTCCTCTGTATCCCACGGTTTCAGCTCTGCGCGCTCATACTTGGCGAGGGACCGGAACGGGGCAGCTGTGTAATGCACGAGGCTGCGCGCGAGAACGAACACCAGCGTGATGCAAAGGGCTGCGATGATGAAAAGTACGGGCTCGGTCATCCGGTCCTGCCACAGTTTTGGGAAAGTGATCAGGCGACTGCCTTGTCCCTCTGGCAAGGTCAGGTAGAGCTGAACAGCCTTGTCCTGCCGCGTGACAGCCTGCGCAAAAGCGCCCAGATTATCAAGCTGATAGGCTGGGGTTTGCTGGTCGCACGTGATCAGGTCCGCCCGTGGCAACGTGCCTGTAAACACCAGTTCGGCTGCGAGCCTGAGACCGCCCGCTTCAATGGTCAACGGAAGAGACGAGGTATCGCCAGAAAGCGCTGGTTTGCCAGCTTCAACCACCTGCAGATAGGTGCCGGCAAAGGGTGCTGGCGCGGTGCTTCCCAGCAAAGACGTGCGAATGTATCGGCTCAGTTCGGCACCGGCCTCAAAGGAGTTGGCGAGCGCCAGCTCTCTGCTGTTGTAGGCATTAAGCGTGAGCCCCAGAACCACAAAGATCGACAGCACGGCGGTGATGAGAACCACAACCATACGGCGTTCAAGTGATCTGGGAAGGATGCTCAGGATCAGTCCTGACACGGCCACGCTCTTTCCGGTGCTCTCACATTACACTCGCGTTACGCTTTGAGAAAACAGATAGCCCTGATGGCGCACTGTGGTGATGAAGTCGGTATTTGGATCAGTTTGCGCCAGCTTTTTGCGCAGGCGGCTGATCAGAATATCGATGCTGCGATCATGGGAATCCACCTTGGCCCCGCGCAGCACGCGTCCCAGTGTATCGCGGGAAATCGGCTTTTGCGGTGACTTCACAAAGGTCAGCAAGGCATCGAACTCAGAGGAGCTGAGATGCACCAGCACACCGTCCGGCGCTGTCAGGTGGCGGGTTGCTTCATCCAGCTTCCAACCGCTGAACTCAAAGCGCTGCGCTTTGGGCGCTGCTGCTGTTTCAACGTCTTCCGTGCGGCGGAATATAGCAAAGATACGTGCCTGTAACTCTCTGGGGTTAAACGGCTTTTCCAGATAGTCATCTGCACCCAGTTCCAGCCCGACAATGCGTTCTGTATCACCTGTGATAGCGGAGATGATGATGATCGGCATCTTGGAGGTCTGGCGCACGCGCTGGCACAAGGTCAGCCCGTTTTCTCCCGGCAGCATGATGTCCAGAACCATCAGATCAATGTGGTTGGTGTCCAGAAGCTCCATGGCTTCTTCCGCTGAGTTTGCGGTGAACACGGTGTACCCACGATCTTTCAGGAAGTCTGCCGTCAGGCTGGCGATTTCCTCATCATCGTCAACAATCAGCAGTGTTTTGTTCGAGAGCATCATACCTCGGTGTACCCATTTCAATCCCAACCAGCTCACTCTGGCCCAGTGCTGTATAACAAAACATTTGGCCGCGGCGAGAGGAATGTGTATGCGTCAGGTTGTCTTGCACGTGCAAGTTCATTGGATTGTGTGTTTATACGAGATAAATTGAAGAAAGAGTTTGCTAGAAGCGTCCTCTGACCATCCATCGGGAGAGTGTAATGGGCAGCCAGCGTCTCAGCTTGGTCGCACTTGCTGTTTTACTCAGTAGCATAACCGCGCAGGCCGCACCCACAGCTGAAGTTCTGCATTTCTGGACTTCAGGCGGGGAGGCGCGCGCCGCGTTGTCGCTGAAACACGCCTTTGAAGCCCGCGGCGGCGTATGGGATGACGCGCCCGTGGCTGGCGGCGGCGGTGATGCCATGGCCGCCGTTCTGCGTGCCCGCGTGCTCGCCGGTGTGCCGCCCTCGGTGGCGCAGGTCAAAGGACAGAACATCAAGGAATGGGCCGCTGTTGGCGCGCTGGAAGGCCTCAACGCAGTGGCAGACGAGCAAAAATGGGACGCGCTGCTGCCAGAACTCCTGAAAGAGTCTTTGCAGTATCAAGGCGAGTATGTGGCTGTACCGCTGAACATTCACCGCGTGGACTGGATCTGGGCCAATCCCAAGGTGCTCGACAAGGTCGGCGTCACACCTCCGCAAACGTGGGATGAGTTCAACGAGACCGCTGAAAAGATCAAAGCCGCAGGCTTCATTCCGCTCGCCCATGGTGGTCAACCCTGGCAGGACGTGACTTTGTTTGAGGTGGTGCTGCTGGGTATCGGCGGGGCTGAATTTTACAAGCAGGTCTATCTGGATCTGGATCAGGAAGCCTTGCACTCAGACACCATGATCAAGATATTCGACCAAATGCGCAAGCTCAGCACCTATGTGGACCCGGGCGCTCCGGGTCGTGAGTGGAACCTTGCCACCGCCATGGTTATGCGCGGTGAGGCGGCCATGCAGATTATGGGCGACTGGGCCAAGGCGGAGTTTTTGACCGCAGGTCTCAAGTACGGGGAAGACTTCGTCTGTGTTTCGGCTCCCTCCAGTGGCGGCTACATCATCAACTCCGACAGCTTCGCCATGTTTAAGGTCTCTGATGAAGAACAGCAGAAGGGCCAGCAGCTGATGGCCTCCATGTTGCTGGATGAGGATGTGCAGAAGGAGTTCAACCTACTGAAAGGCTCCATTCCCGCCAGACTGGGTGTGAGTTTGGAGGGCTTTGACGAGTGCGCCATGAAATCCAGTGAGGATCTGGTGCTCAACGAAGCGCGTAACACCGTTGTCGGCTCCATCGCCCATGAGCTTGTGCAGTCCGGAGCGGTGCGCGGTGCCTTTCTGGATGTGGTGACAGAGCACTTCAACACCAACATGTCTTCACAGGAAGCTGTCGAAAAGCTTGCCGAGACCGTAATCCTAGCAGATTGATTTCCCAAGGGCAGTCAGAGTAAAGCGTAGACACTGACACCCAAACCAGCACTGAGCAAAGAGAGCCCCATGTCCAACCCCCAGCAGCGCAAGCAGATGTCTGTTCTTGACAGACTGCAGCGATATTTGCCGCAGCTGGTCGTTGGTCCGCCGTTCCTGCTCATCGTGTTCTTCGTGTATGGGTTCATCGCGTGGACGGGCTTCATCTCGCTCACCAATTCTCGCATGCTGCCCACCTTCGATTTTCAGGGCATCCAGCAATATGTGCGCCTGCTGGCTATGGACCGCTGGAACGTGGCTTTCCATAACCTGCTGATTTTCGGCAGTCTTTACATCCTGTTTGCCATCACCATCGGCTGTGTTTTGGCTGTGCTGCTGGACCAGCGCATCCGTGCTGAAGGGGCGCTGCGCACCATCTATCTCTACCCCATGGCGATCAGCTTCATCGTCACCGGCACAGCGTGGAAATGGATCCTGAACCCGTCTCTTGGCATCGAAAGCTACATGCAACAGCTGGGGTGGGAGAGCTTCCAGTTCGACTGGATCGTCAACCGGGATATGGCGATCTATGTGGTCGTCCTCGCCGCCGTCTGGCAAGCTTCAGGCTTCGTGATGGCCCTGTTCCTGTCCGCCCTGCGCACAGTCGATGAGGACATCATCCGCGCGGCCCATCTTGACGGTGCCAGCACCACCCGTATCTACTTCGGCATCATCCTGCCATCCCTGCGGCCTGTATTTCTCTCCGCCTTCGTCATTCTCGCGCACCTGTCCATCAAGAGCTTTGATCTTGTGGTGGCGCTGACAAATGGTGGTCCGGGCTATTCTTCCACGCTGCCCGCCAACTTCATGTACGAGATGGCCTTCCGCCGCAACCAGATCGGTCTTGGCGCAGCCTCTGCCATGATGATGCTGGCCACTGTGGCCGCAATCATCGTGCCCTATCTTTATTCTGAGTTGAGGGCAAAGCGCCATGGCTGAACCCAAAACACTCCCCGGCGCCAGTGGCAAACGCTACCTGCTTGGCCGTCTCTTCATCTGGACCTTGCTGCTCGCCGCCGCCGTGCTCTATCTGGGCCCGATTTATGTGGTGCTCTCCACCTCCCTGAAAGATCTGGCCGAAATCCGCGCAGGCGCTCTGTTGGACTTGCCCCACGAGCTCAACTTCACCGCCTGGCGCGAGGCCTGGTCCAGCGCCTGCATCGGCGTGCGCTGTGAGGGCCTGCGGCCATACTTCCTCAACTCGGTGATCATGTCCGTGCCATCGGTGGTGATCTCCACCCTGATCGGTGCTTTGAGCGGCTACGCCCTGTCGCTCTTCCGTTTCCGCGGTGCCAACATCATCTTCGCCCTGATGCTGTTCGGCTGCTTCATCCCGTTCCAGATCGTGATTTTGCCCATGGCCCAAACCCTTGGGTTTCTGGGCATTGCCAACTCTATCACCGGCCTGATCGTGGTGCACACCATCTACGGCATCAGCTTCACCACACTGTTCTTCCGCAACTATTATGTGTCCGTTCCGCAAGAGCTGGTGCGCGCTGCCACTATGGATGGGGCAGGGTTCTTCCGCATTTTCTGGCACATCATGCTGCCGCTTTCCGTGCCGATCATCGTTGTCTCAGTGATCTGGCAGTTCACGCAGGTGTGGAATGAGTTCCTCTTCGGGGCCAGCTTCACCTCCGGCGGAGCGCAGCCGGTGACAGTCGCGCTCAACAATCTCATCAACTCCACCACCAGCGTAAAGCAGTACAACGTGGACATGGCCGCCGCCCTCATCGCCGCAGCGCCGACCCTTGTTGTCTACATCATCGCTGGCAGGTTCTTCGTGCGCGGGCTCACCGCCGGCGCAGTCAAAGGCTAGAGGCTCATTTATGGCAACCATATCCATCGAACATGCGTCCAAGTCCTTTGGCTCCACTGAGGTTTTGAAAGACATCTCCCTTGATGTGAAAGACGGCGAGTTCCTCGTCCTGCTCGGGTCCTCCGGCTGCGGTAAGTCCACGCTGCTCAACATCATCGCCGGTCTGGAACCTATTGCAGACGGTGAAATCCGGCTGGATGGTGAGGTGGTCAACGACGTTCACCCCAAAAACCGCGACATCGCCATGGTGTTCCAAAGCTATGCGCTCTATCCAAACATGACGGTGGAACGCAACATCGCGTTTGGCTTGGAAATGCGCAGGATCAGCAAGGCTGAGCGCAAAGCCGCCGTGCGCGAGGTGGCCAGCATGCTGCAAATCGAGCATCTGCTTGCCCGCAAACCAGCCCAACTTTCAGGCGGCCAGCGCCAACGGGTCGCCATGGGCCGAGCTTTGGTGCGCCGCCCCAAGATCTTCCTGTTTGACGAACCGCTTTCCAATCTGGACGCCAAACTGCGCGGCGAACTGCGCACGGAGATCAAGAAACTCCATCAGACCCTCAAGGCCACCATGGTCTATGTGACCCATGACCAGATCGAGGCCATGACGCTGGCAGACCGCATCGCCATCATGAAAGACGGCGTGATCCAGCAAATCGGCACACCGCAAGAGATCTACAGCAAACCCGCCAACATGTACGTCGCCGGCTTCGTCGGCGCACCGCCCATGAACTTTGTCAAAGTGGATCTGGTGAAGCAGCACGACCAGCTCGGTGTCATTCTCCCAGCTGTCCTGAAAGGTGAGCCCAAGGACTACTTCCTCCCGCTGCCAGTTTCAAAGCAACTGGAGCTGCGCGAAAACACAAAAGTCATCCTCGGCCTGCGCCCCGAAATGATCACCCACAACGCCTTCGCAGCCCCAAATACCCCACAGATCGAATGCGACGTCGAACTCCTAGAACCCACCGGCGCCGACACCCTCTGCCTCCTCCGCCTATCCGGCCACCCCGCCAAAGCCAGAGTATCCCCCTTGTTCGCATGTTACCCTGGAGAGAGCATGGTGTTTTCCGTTGATATGGAACGCGTGTGCTTGTTTGACGGGGAGAAGGAGGAGTTGATTGGGTAGGGCCGCCTCCCCCATCATATGATTGCTCAGGAGCTTTCTGAGGGCGTTCTGAAGACCCTGCCAACTCTTGGCGAGATCAGCCTGCCAATCTGCCTTGCCAAGCGCGGCAACCACCATTCGGGTCCGGTGGCCTCACATATCTGGAAGTACTTTGATGGAGAGCAGAATTTCCCGGCCTAGGCCGGTTAGTTGCCGGTTTCTGTTTCAAAATCTGGACAACAAAAAACCCGCCATCTTTGCGATAGCGGGTTTGATATTTTGGTTGCGGGGGCAGGATTTGAACCTGCGACCTTCAGGTTATGAGCCTGACGAGCTACCGGGCTGCTCCACCCCGCGGTAATAAGGTATGTTCTGTTTTATTTTGAGAGATTGTGTGTGCTTTATTCATGCCCGGCGGCGCCCTACTCTCCCGCGTCTTAAGACGAAGTACCATTGGCGCAGGGGCGTTTCACTTCCGAGTTCGGGATGGGATCGGGTGGGGGCGCCCCGCC